>JAIYBT010000026.1 GCA_027488395.1 Methylophilaceae bacterium
CGTCGTTGACCGAAAATCTGAATTCGGTTATATTTACGTCTTCGGCGTGTAGCGTAGCCTGGTAGCGCGCCTGCTTTGGGAGCAGGATGTCGGGAGTTCGAATCTCTCCACGCCGACCAGTTTTCGGGGATGCCCAATCGACTTAACCTCATCTGCCCGTAGCTCAACCGGATAGAGCACCAGCCTTCTAAGCTGGGGGTTACAGGTTCGATTCCTGTCGGGCAGGCCAATAAAAAAGTCTCTATGGTGGCTGTAGCTCAGTTGGTAGAGTCCAGGATTGTGATTCCTGTTGTCGTGGGTTCGAGCCCCATCAGCCACCCCAATCTTCTGATTGTTTTGTCTAAATCTTATATCTTTTTGTTTTTCTCATAGATTATGCTTTATCGCTCTGGTAAAGTGATTGAGCGAAGTTCATGACTATGAATATGGCTGTCCAACACTCCTCACATCTACCGTTAGCGCAATTTATGCAGTGTTTAGAAGACTTGACGGATGTCAGGGATTATCTTGCACTGGATCAAGCATTAATTGCGTTAATGAAGCAATGGCTATCATTATTTGCAGAGCAGCCGCTCACCGCCAGACTCTGGATTTTTCGTCAACGCGATATTATCTCCAAGCTGATGTCCAACCCGGCGCAAGATACGTCAACCATCGAAGTGCAATTGTCGAATGATGTTTATGAAAAATTAAAAGCATGGAGTTTTTTGGAGTGGCGGCAGTATCAACGCATTCAAAGTGCTCAAGGCGATTTGCATATTTTTCCAATTGCACATTCACTCATCTACAAGCAAGCCGCTCTGGTCATACAGCACAATCATTTGACATTGCCTGATATCCAATTGATTGAGCAGTGTTTGCATATGTTTCAAGGCTATACCTGCTTAATCCTTGAAAATGAACGTGACAGTTTGACTGGCTTATTAAATCGCAAAAGATTTGATTATTCTGTAAGCAAAATCATGTTGGCGCAATCCAATGTCCCCAACATTACCCCGTTACAGCATTACCTAGCGATATTTGATATTGATCGCTTTAAACGAATTAACGATGGATTTGGTCATGCGATTGGCGATGAGGTGTTGTTGATGTTGTCACAGCTGATGCAGAAAACTTTTCGTGAACGTGATTTATTGTTTCGTTTTGGCGGGGAAGAGTTTGTCGGCATTTTTTCTTGCGTCAACGATGAAGATATTTTTAATATGTTAGAGCGATTTCGCCTCATGTTAGGCGCGTTTGCGTTTCCGCAAGTCGGCCAAGTTACCATCAGTATCGGCTACGCCCGCTTAACTGCAGATCAGTTACCAAATGTGGTGTTGGAGCACGCCGATGATGCGCTGTATTATGCGAAAGCGCATGGCCGTAACCAAGTTTGTCATTATGATGCGCTTAAAGCGGCTGGTTTACTCAAGCACCATCCAATTCAAGGTGAAATCGAGTTGTTCTAATCGGCATCCATGCCATATGCAATCCCTAAAGTGAGTGATTGACAGCATATATTAACTTTAATTAATATATGTTAACGTCTTGATTGTTTCAAGTCGTTTGCAATCAACATGAAGGAATGGGCATGCATGCATGGTATCTTTGCGGGCTGTTGCTGTTGTCAGCGTGTTCAGCACGCATGACGCCAGCGCCCATCATGCAATCAGCCCTGCATCTGCCAGAATGGAATCTTGTACCATCGATTGATCCACCCCTTAATCGCGTGATTGCTGATCGCCTCATGGAAGATGAGTTACCTGAAGCGCACACATCCAACCCAAGTCTTTCCCAGCTTTCTACTGAAGTATCCTCAACACGAATTAATTTAGAAGTGCATCAAGCGCCTGTGCAAGAGGTGTTATACAGTCTTGCTCATGAGAGTCGGTTGAATATGGATGTGCATCCGTCGTTACAAGGCCGCATTAGCATGCATGCCGTCAATCAAACCCTAACCGAGATTTTGGCAAGAATTGCCAAGCAAATCGATGTGCATTATGAATGGGTCAATGGTGTCTTGGTGGTCAGTCCAGATAACCCCTTCATCCGCACCTATAAACTGAATTACGTCAACATGACCCGTGACACCGCAGGATTTATTGGTGTGGCTACCGAAATTAGTAGTACCGGGCGCACGGGTGCAAGTGGCGCATCAGGTGCGATGAGCAATGCCAGTCAGTCACAGTCAAATCTCGGCAATGCGAATAGTTCACGTACCGCAGTCGCCTCTCAATCCCGCTATCACTTATGGGAAAGTGTGGTACAAAATGTACAAGCCTTGCTGGAGGAAACTGATAAACAAGCGATTGTGCAACGCTATGGTGTGGAAACCGAAACCAGTGCAGTATCGCAAGCGCCAAGTGAAGTTGAGGCTGATAACCAGACGCCAACAACGGTAGTCAAAACTACCACGGCCTCCAGCAAAGTTGACCGAGATAAACAGCGCATTGAATATCAAAAGCTGATTGCCTCCCGTTTAATTGCTAACCCAGAAACAGGGGTGTTAGCGGTCAGGGCTACCCATAAGCAACATCAACAAGTCAAAGCTTATTTACAGTCAGTCATGCAAATTGCCGCCAGACAAGTGCTGATTGAAGCCACTATTGTTGAAGTCGAGTTGGGAAAAAGTTTTCAAATGGGCATCGACTGGAGTCGTCTTGCAAATGCTACTCAGCAGCGTGGCGTGCTCTTTGCGCAATCTTTAGGGAGTCAAGCCGCCCAACTTAACCAAAACACAGGGCAGTTGGAAAGCAATAACAGTAAAAATGCGCTGGGACAAAATAACGGCAACGTGGCATTTGTACTGCAGTATTTAAATCCGTTGAGTCGATTAGGTAACTTGAGCGCCAGCATTACCCTGCTAGAGCAGTTTGGCAAGACGCGCGTGCTATCCAGCCCTAAATTGATGGTGCTGAATAATCAAACGGCCATGCTAAAAGTGGTCGATAATTTGGTGTACTTCACCATTCAATCGCAAATTTCACAAAGCAACAGTACCACTGGCAATAATCTACAAGCAGTGACGACCATTGCAAACACAGTGCCTGTGGGGTTGGTGATGGCGGTTACTGCGCAAATTAATAGCCAGCAACGCGTCAATTTAAATGTGCGCCCCACGGTTTCACGCGTGTTGCGTTATGTGGATGACCCCAACCCACAGTTGGGGGTAGGCGCTGGCAGGATTGTCAGTAGTATCCCCGAAATTCAAGTGCGCGAGTTGGAATCTGTGCTCAATGTCAACAGTGGACAAGTGGCAATATTGGGCGGCTTAATGCAAGAAGAGCAGCGTAGCCTCCTCGATCAAGTCCCAGGGATCGCGCAAGTGCCGTTATTGGGGCAAGCGTTTAAGGGTAAAAATCAAGCTAGCAGAAAAACCGAACTTGTCGTCTTTCTTCGGCCAACCGTGATCGCGCAAGCGGATGTCATACAGGGTGATTTGCAAGCATTTCAACCCTTGTTGCCACAAGTCCCAACAGAGGGGTCCTCACCTAATATGATGCCCGAGGACGCCCGATGAAGATGACTGACCATCTAAAGCCGGTTGAATTGATTCGCCATGCGAAGTTTAAATGGCGATCACACAGTATTAATACAAACAAGCAAGTCCTGAGAGTCTTAGCTATTGATCCACCCGCATTGGCGCTTAACAATCACCAAACAATGACCCAAACATTATTGGTCATCAATGGCTTGATTTGGGGTAGTGTGATGCTCACTGCGTACGGATTATTTATGTTTGTTTGGCGCCCGGCCGTTGAGCAAGCGCTGCATCCAGAGGTGCATTTAGCCATTGCACAAGCGCGTTTTTCGCGAGCGCTTGTTGAGCCACCTGTCGCAGATTACATGACAATATCAAAAACAGAAGATTGGTCGACAAACCTTGCAATGGCAGGAGACAGTTTGTTTGTTGTGCCTGTTTCAATCAAGGTATCCGAGTCATCATCGCTTGGTCCCACCGAGCAGGGGGCTGAGCAAAACGACCCAGTTGGTATTGAAGCTTCGCAAACACGTAAGCCTGAACCTCATGAGAAGGACGCTCCCCATTCTTCAGCCAGTCAGCGTGCCAACTTGGCGCAGCCATCTGCGACGATTGGCGGTTTACAAGTGCGTATTGTGATGACTAAGCACAAGATATCAACAACAGCGATCGATGATACATGGCAACGCGCGCAAGGCTTTGAGGCGCGAGGCCAACTAGATGCGGCTAAAGCCATCTATGAAGCGATATTGCTTACAGATGGTCATCATCTAGCCGCCCAACAAGCCCTATTGCGAATAAATCAAAATGCAAAGCAATCGCCTTTGGCGTCGAATCCTGACGATGCATCTAATCTTGACAATGCGTCTATGGCTGTCAACGATGAGGATGAGATTCCATGAAGCAATCAAATACGCCATCTGCGCAGCGCCTTAAATTAGGCGAGCAGTTACTAATTAATGGCATGATCACAACAGACCAGTTGGAAATCGCGCTGATAGAACAACGTAAACATGCAACGTTGCTGGGCCAGCAACTGGTGCGGTTAAACTTTGTGTCAGATGCGTTGATACGCGACATACTAGCGCAACAATTTGCACACCAGAGTATTGATTTAAGTGTTGCTATCCCTGACAGTGAGGTGCTAAAACTGGTACCAGAAACGTTAGCGCGTCAATATAAAATTTTGCCCTTGATGCGCGATCAAACTGAAGAGCGGCTGACGGTTGCCATGGTGGATGTCACCAACGTAGTGGCTTTAGATCAATTACGTCGGCAATTAAACCCACCCCTGCAAATCGAACCCTTACTCGCCACAGAAGTGCAAATCGAGCAAGCGTTGGATCGTTTTTATGGGCATGTATTGTCGATCGAAGGCATCCTGCAAGAAATCGAAGAGGGCACCTCAATACCCGCAAATACCACCATGGGGGACAGCCATCCGCAGCGCCCAATTGTGAGGTTAATCAACGCTATTTTGCTGGATGCGGTAAAACAGGGCGCTTCTGATGTGCATTTTGAACCAGAGCAAGCGTTTTTACGCATTCGATACCGGTTAGATGGCGTACTTTGGCAAGTGCGAAGTTTGCATCAACGTTATTGGCCTGCGATGTGTGTGCGACTCAAACTCATGGCGGGGATGGATATTGCGGAGCAACGTGCCGCTCAAGATGGGCGTATGAGTGCCTATTTGTGTGGGCGCTCCGTAGATTTTAGGGTTTCCACCCAACCGACCTTGCATGGCGAAAACATTGTGTTGCGGGTGTTAGACCGTGAAAAAGCCAGCATTCAGCTTGACCAACTCGATTTGCCAACTGATCAGATGGCAATCTTAATGCGCTTGCTAGCAAAACCCGAAGGCATGCTGATTCTAACCGGCCCGACAGGCAGCGGAAAAACCACCACGCTGTATGCCATGCTCAGTTATCTCAATCAAACGCAGGTCAATATCATGACGCTCGAAGACCCGGTGGAGTACCCGATGCCGATGATGCGTCAAACTTCGGTACATGCTGCGAATAAGGTGGATTTTGCCAACGGCATTCGGGCCATCATGCGCCAAGATCCCGATATTATTTTGGTTGGCGAGGTGCGTGACGAGGATACCGCGCAGATGGCTTTGCGCGCAGCCATGACAGGGCATTTGGTGATGACCACCTTACATACCAATCATGCGCCTGCCGCATTTGCGCGTTTGCAAGATTTAGGCCTGACGCCAGCGCTGATGGCGGGACACATTATTGGCGTGATCGGTCAGCGCTTATTGCGCAAGCTTTGCCTTGAGTGTCGGCAATTAGTCGCTGCAGAAGATCCGATCACAGCACACATCACACAACTGCACGCCACATTGCTTGACACTCTGGTTGATCCGCAGCAGATCATGGCGTATCGGCCTGTGGGCTGCACGCATTGTCGTATGAGTGGCTATCGTGGACGGATCGCCATCTTGGAAATATTAGAGATGCAGGCAGCATTAGAGCCTTTGATTGTGGCGCAGGCTTCGGCCGTGCAGTGGCAACAAAGTGCTGCCGCTTTTGGGTATCGGCGCTTGGCAGCGGCTGGCTTGCGTAGGGTGCTGTCTGGGGAAACCAGTTTGAGCGAACTTCAGCGCGTGGTTGATTTACCATTGCCATGATCAAACATCAAATCAGCCATGCAAACGTTTCATTATCAGGCGATTAACCAAGCAGGCTTGCTACGTGATGGTTGGATGCCAGCTACGGATATAGACTCGCTGGCACAACGCTTACACATGCAAGGGCTTGAATTGCTGGTGGCAACCCCACGTCGTTTGAGTCGCTGGGGCAACCACCATTTAACAGCGCAACAGATCATAGAATTTTGTGTGCAGCTGGCACAACTGTTACGCGCTGGTGTTCCGCTCATCCAAGCGCTTGAAGCGTTGGCCGAGCATGTGGAATCACCCATGCTCAGTGTCGTGCTGTTGACCTTACAACAAGAAATTGAAGGGGGCCAACCGTTATCGCAAGCCATGTTGGCTCAAAAGCAAGTGTTTCCAACCTTGGCTTGTCATTTGGTGGCGGCGGGGGAGCATACGGGTCAACTACCTGCAGTGTTGTCACATTTAGCCACTGCCTTACAGTGGCAAACAAGCTTACAAGCGCAAACGAAGCGTGGCTTAGTCTATCCAGCCATGCTGGCGGTCATGGTGTTATTGGCGGCTGTGGTCATGCTCACTTTTTTAGTGCCGCAAATGGCTGGCTTTTTATCCAGTCTAGGCCAGGGTTTGCCGTGGAGCACGCGCGCATTGATTTGGATCTCTGACCTAGTGATTGCGCACGGCTTCGCCATGCTACTAGGATGCATCGTGATGTGTGGTCTAGCGTATGCGGCGGTCGCACATCTGCCGAGCGTTGCTTGGTGGTGGCATCAGCGTCTGTTGCACGCACCTGTCGTTGGTAAGTTGATTCAACAATTGATGCTGGCGCGGCTTTGTCGCTTTTTGGGCCTTATGTATCGCACGGGGATTCCTCTGATAGAGGCTCTGCATTTGTGTCAACCATTGATGCGCCATCCTGTCATGACCCATGCGCTCAGTGAAGTGATCCAATCTATACAGTCTGGCAAAACCTTGGCACAAAGTGTGGCAGAAACAGGGCGTTTTCCACCATTGATGGTGCGCATGATGGGCATCGGCGAAACCACAGGCGCGCTAGACGATACACTCTCACAATTGAGTGATTTTTATGATCAAGAAGTGCAAGCACGTCTCAAAGCCTTACTCAGCTTGTTGGAGCCGGTACTGACCATGGTGCTGGGGGCCATGCTGATGTTATTGATGGCGGCTGTCATGTTGCCCATTTACGATAGTTTTTCTCAGCTGAAGTATTAAAGCGATGCAACAGCAACTGAGCATGATGATCACAGCGCAACAATGGTGGTTAGGCTATTGGTTGGCTGGGCAACTGTACGCAATGAAAGCCTTTGCGATGACGGAGGCTGGCACGCTTGCGCTCCAACAGGCTATTTTGCAAACGCCCAACACACCGCTATATACTGTATGCAATTTACCCGACGAGCTTTATCACACCGACACCTTGCCACCCGTGCGTGGGCGCACCCGGCAACAATTATTAGCACGAAAAATGGTGCAATGCGCCCCACACAGCGCTTATCACCGCGTTTATCCCTTGGGTCAGCAACCTGCGGCAGGCTCCCCGCACCCCTATTTGTTTTGTGCGTTGTCCCCACCAGTATTGGTACAAAATTGGTTAGACTGGTGTGAGCAACAGGGCCTGCGGGTAGCGGTGATGACCATGCAATCATTATTGATGCCAGCTTGGGTGCGCATGTTGCTCCCACACACACCTCATGTGCTTTTGCTGGTGCCAATTGGCCAAGAGGTACGTGTCACTTATCATCAACATGGTCAACTCTTTTTCAGTCGTCTGCTAAGCATTGAAGGGTTGGGCGCCACGCCAGAAATGACGACCACCATACCTTTACTTGCCACCGAAATCGCACATACGGTGCAATATCTCCAAAGCAAACAATGGCTGCGTGAAGCCGAGGCCCTTAGCATTTTGTATTGCGTTGCCACCACGGGACCCGCCACAGATGCGTTATATGCCAGCTTAAGCGCGGCACTTGATCAAGTGCGATTGGCGCAAGCCAAGCTGGTCATGTTGCCTGTGTTACAGGTCTTGCCGCAATTGCCGTGGTCAGACATTGCCAAGCAAAGGGCTTCTGCGGCACCAGCACCCTATGCTGATGGCATCGATTACCTATCGACTGCGGACCCCATGCGCGACGCTGTACTGGCGACGCTGATGGCCAGTTCAAAGCGAACGGCGCTCACCGCTGAAGGTTTGTATCTGCATGCCAGTGTCTTGCAGGCGAAGCGATGGTTACGCGGCGTCGGGTTAGGGGTGTGTGGTGTGGCTTGCTTATCGGCATGGCTATTAATGACCATCTGGCACCCTAACAGCTTGCGACAACTATTGCCAACGGCGAATCTAACTGAAGTCGCCAACGTCTTGCCTGCCAATGCCAATGCGCAAGCCATCATGCAGTTTAAACAACTGCTGGCTATCGACCAGGTGTTAATCAACGCGCAGCGCCATCCAGCATCTGTGTTGCAACACTTCCAGCGCGTGCTCACCTCGAAGCAGGGTTGGCAGTTACAACAATTACATTGGGCATGGGGGCCTGCGCCTGCCCACCGCGTCACAACGGCGGCAACGCCTTTGTTGCTGATTCCCCGAGGGTATGAAACTCCCAGTCCTGGCGTATCAGCGCATGCCTCCAACCCACCGATACCTGCGCCAGATTCGGATTGGCAGGTGTTTGTGCGTATGCGCTTACAACCGCAACCAGGCGTGCATCCACAACAGGCAATGGCCGACTGGCAAGTCCTGCTACGCGAGTTACAGCAAGCCGCTTGGGTGGATCATCTCGAGGTGATGCATGCAGGCAGTGCTCAAGAGGGGATTCAAGGCGATACGCGCCAGCCCGATGTGTTACCCACCCAAGCTGATCTATTGATATGGCTCAAGTGAAGCAGGTGCAGTCATATACACAGCGGTATTGGCGAGCACTGCTGCCAGAAATAATCGGCATCGTCTTGCTGAGCGGGCTGGCGGGCTTGGTTGGCTGGGGTTGGCTACAACATTACCACAGGCATTTACAATCGATGCAAGCCGAGCGCCAACGCTTGCAGGCTAAAGCAGTGGCCGAGCAGCAGGCGCAAGCGTATCAAGCGTTATGGGTGCAGCATCAGACAGCGGTCACACGCTGGCAAACCGCGGGGTGGTTGCGCGCAGATTTAATTCCGCATTGGGTAGCAACTTGGCCTGCCATCGTTCAGAGGCAGAGTTTGGTGGATGTTCGTTATCACTTTGCGCCACAACATGCTTGTCAGCCTGCTGATTGGCCAGTCAAGCAACCAAGCTGTGCGCAGATGGCTGCGACCTTAGCCCCTGGGTTACAAGTATCGCGCATGACCGTGAATTTTTCGCTTGACCATGAAATGCAACTGCTGCCTTGGCTGCAAGCGCTACAAAGCCACTATTGGGGGGCAACGCTGCTGCGGCAATGTGATTGGACCGCCCATCAGGCGCAGACCACGATAGAGGTCGTTTGCAGCATCGATTGGTTTTATTTGCCCATCCGCTTGGCAAACGTCACCAGTCAGAGGGCGTCTTAGTGGGGCGCCAGCAACATGGCATGGTGGTCTGGTTAACGTTGAGTCTGCTCATCAGTGCCAGCGTATTGTTATTGCCAATCAGGGGGGTGCAACCACCCATGTCACAGATCCAAAGTCTACGCACACAAACCGCGCTCAGTCTTGCACATCATGCATTGTTGGCTTATGCGCATCAAGCATTGGGGCTGACAGCATGTGAGACTAACTGTCCACGCCCGGGAGATTTACCTTGCCCAGACCGAAATTTAGATGGCGTAGCAGAAACCAGTTGTAGTCAAAGCAATCAGCGCTTAGGTCGCTTGCCTTGGAAAACCTTAGGCGTAGGCGAGTTAAGGGATGGGAGTGGTGAGTTATTGTGGTATGCCGTCTCCAATGCTTATAAAAATAATCCAAGAATACTGCCGCTGCATCTAGATACACCTGGTAGTTGGAATGTGCGCTATCAGCATGGACCACGGTATGATATTGCGGTAGGTACGGGTGCAGTTGCAGTGATTATTGCCCCCAATGCACCGCTCATTCGCGAGGATGGCCTATTGCAAACACGTAACACTGATCAACGCCAGCAACCGCAACATTATTTAGAGGTGGCAGAGGGGGTGGATAATGGCCTGGCCGTTGAGCTAGCGGCAAACGGCTTTATTGCGGCTGCGGCTAGCCCTCGTTTCAACGATGTGCTACGCGTGGTGACTGCGCAACAAATGCATGCCTCGATGCAACGGCAGGTCGTCAGTATTTTAAAAAGCCTATTTGCGTGCAGTCCACCTTGTGCGAGCTTTCCTGAATCAGCCAGTGTGGGGGATACGAGTTGTTTGGGTCACGGTCATCTTGTTAGCGCTTGTCTCTCTAACACGGCCGTCTTGGAAGCGTTGGGTCGCATCCCGGTGACATCAGCGGGCCGAGGCCCCATCGCGGGAACCAGTGTGTTGGATGCCAGCGCACAACACCATTGGTTTCAGCAAAACGGTTGGCGTGAGCAGGTGTTTTATCGCCTGCGTGGCCAGCAACTGCATCTGGTGGTGGCGGGCGAGGCGCAAGCGGGTCAAGTACGCGCCACGACCACGCACAAACAATCCCTGGTGAATTATTTAGAAGCCAGTACCCTAGCGCAAATGGGTATTGCCAGCGTTGGCGCCAGTCCGTTGCCCAGTAATGATCTCTGGTTGGTATTGCAACGATAATGCGTCCATGTCAGCAACATCAGGGGGTGCACGGCGCCGTAAAGGGTGCCAAGCCACGTTTGAGCGCAAGGGTGCAACAGGGATTTAGCTTGCTGGAACTGGCGTTAGCCATGGTCATATTAAGCTTACTCATGGGCAGTTTGATGGGACCACTGCGCGCGCAACGTAGCTTGAGCGCCAACAAAGACACCGATTGGCGGTTGCAACAGGCACAACAAGCCTTGTATGGACACGCGGTGATTTACCATTATTTACCATGCCCAGATGATGATCTGCCGCCAGATGGCTGGGAAAACGTACTCAGCAATCAATCCTGTCGTAGTGATGAGTGTGTATTGCCTTGGCAGCAACTCGGCTTGCCAGCTACCGATGCATGGGGGCGTTACTTACGTTATCGAGCAGACAGCACCTTTACCCATCATGGCGCATGGTTTAGCATTGCCAATGCCGAATTGGACAGCAATCTACAAGTGACGGGGGATGCGGGTGCTGTCACCAGTGTGGCAAGTCGCCCTGTGGCGATTGTGTTGTCTCATGGCGAAAATGGGCTGGGTGGCATACAATCAGGGGCGCTGGCACAAGCACTGGCGCCGCCGCAACAGGTCGACGAAATTGAAAATGCCGATGGCGACCTTCAGTTTGTGGACAAATCGCAATCCCAAGTCAATGGCCTTGTGTTTGATGACCGTATGATCATGCTGTCACCCAAAACCCTTATTTACCACATGGTGCAGGCGCAGCGCCTGCCATAACCTCGGAAGTGTCATGCAAGACGCACAATTGTTACGATACAGTCGGCACATTTTATTGCCACAAATTGAATATGCAGGCCAAGAACGTTTGGTCAATAGCCACGCATTGATCGTGGGTGCAGGCGGGTTGGGGGCGCCCGTGGCACTGTATTTGGCCGCCTCCGGCGTGGGTACCTTAACCATTTGCGATTTTGACGCGGTGGATCTCACCAACTTACAACGGCAAATTATTCACACTACGCATGCCGTCGGCCAAAACAAAGCGTTATCCGCTCAAACCACCATTGCTGCGTTAAATCCTGAGATCAACGTACATGCCGTGACTGAGCGCGCATCAGAGGCTACGCTTGCACGTTTGATTGCAGCGGCGGATGTGGTGATGGATTGCAGTGATAATTTTGAAACGCGATATTGCTTAAACCGCCTCTGTCTGGCTGCGCGCACCCCCTTGGTGTCAGGCGCTGCGATTCGCTTTGAGGGCCAGTTAACCGTGTTTGATTTTAGGCAGGCTCACTCGCCTTGTTACCATTGTTTATACCCCGATGTCGGCGATGATCAAGCCATGCGCTGTGCCGATAATGGCGTATTTGCACCGTTGGTCGGCATGATTGGCACCGCGCAAGCCGCCGAGGCGCTAAAACTATTGATGCAGATCGGCGATACCATGCAAGGCCGCCTGTTGTTACTCGATGCGCTGACTGCCGAATGGCGCATGATCAAGCTTGCGCGCGACCCACATTGTGCGGTGTGCGCAACCCGCGATTAATCAAGCGACGGTTGAATTAACTTTAGTAAACGTGCACTGGTGCCGCGGTGCGCTTGGCTAAAAGTTTTGGCCGCGGCTGACATCTGCGCACGGGTATCTGGCTGTTGCGCCAGCGTATAAATGGCCTCGGCCAGTTGGTGGGTGTGGTTGAGCCTAATGGCGGCCCCTGCTGTTACCGCAGCCGCGCTGGCCTGTGCAAAGTTAAACATATGCGGTCCCAAAATGGTGGGCACCCCCATGCATGCGGCCTCAATGAGATTTTGCCCCCCTAGCGCGACCAAACTGCCACCCATTACGGCGACATCGCTCGCCGCATAATAGGTATACATTTCCCCCATGCTGTCACCGAGCACCACTTGAATGTTTGGCGCCAACGTTGGGCGGGTTGTGAGGGGTGGTTGCAGTTGTATACTGCTACGCCGCGCATAGTGTATGCCTCGGCTTGTTAAGAGCGCGGCCACTTCGTCAAAGCGTTGTGGGTGACGCGGCACCAGCAATAATAAAAGTGGCGGCAGCGGTGCGTCGTCTTTGTGCGTCGTCTGTTGGACCTGCGTTGGCCAAAGCGCATCCAGCAGGAGTGCTTCTTCACCTTCACGGGTGCTGGCCGCCATGATCACGGTACGCGTTTGGCCTAGCCATGCTCTCAACGCTTGACCCTCAGTCACGCTTTCTGGCGGTGGCGTGACCTCAAACTTTAAATTGCCACAAACGCTTACCTTGCTGGCACCAAGCGCGCTAAACCGCTGGGCATCGGCATCGGTTTGTGCGGCAATCCAACACAATTGCTGCAAGCCTTGTCGGGTCAGTGCGCCTAGCTTGGCATAGCCTGCGGCAGAGTTTTCCGATAAGCGCGCATTGATCAACGCCAGCGGTATTTGATGACGCTTAGCCGCCGCAATCAGTGCAAACCACAGTTCAGTTTCCATCAGCCCGCCCCATTGCGGCTGAAAGTAACTTAAAAAACGGTTGACCACACAGGGCACATCTACCGGCAAATAAGCTTGCAGCAGGCGGCCTTGTGTGATGGCTTGGCTAAACAATTGTGTGCTGGTGGCGCGTCCGGTGGGCGTGCCGTGCGTGATTAATAGCTGATGGTGTGGATAGTGTGTCATCAGTGCGTGCACCAAGGGCTGCGCCGCGCGCGTTTCGCCGACCGATACACAATGTAGCCACAATACCGGGCCCGTCACAGCTTGGGTGTAAACGCCATAACGCTCACGCCAATGAGCTAGATAAGCAGGTTGCAGACGGGCGCGCCAAAGCAATTTTAGCGGCAACAAGAGCGCGACCAACCACATTAACAGCGCATACAAAAATCGAGACATAACGCTATTTTCGCATATTTGTTTTAAACCGATGGCGGCAAATTGTGCGCTTGGCGGATGCAAAGTGTTGTGAGGTTTTGCAAGCAACAATCAGTGAGTGATGGCTCACCTATGCGCAAAGCCACATACTAACAAACAGCCAAAAAATGCAAGACTTTGCTTAAAAAAAATTATCCTAAAAATGGGTTGACGCACACAACATAAAGGCATAAATTGCACACAAGAACACAAGATATTGTGTTTAATCAGTAAAGCGCCCGCGCAGTCAGTGTACCTGACAGGCCATGAAAATTGGACGCTTTACCCACCTGCGCTCACTCAATGCCCGCCTATTTTTGTTTCAATCTCAAGGCTGTATTGCGTATTTATAACTAAACATAAAGTCATCATGGTGTCGGAGAAGTGAATGTTAAAAGCTGTTGAAACCAATAAATCCATTGCATCAGACGAAATCGTCGATATTCCTGTGCAACCTGTCTCGTTAGATATTTGGGATAAAAAATATCGCCTGAAAACCAAATCAGGGGAGCATGTCGATCACGACATGGATAGTTCCTACGCCCGTGTGGCCCGTGCCTTGGCCGATGTCGAAACCACCGAGGACAAAAAAGCCGAGTGGCATGAAAAGTTTTTGTGGGCGCTGCGCCGTGGCGCGATTCCTGCCGGCCGTATTACTTCTAACGCAGGCGCACAAGAGCATAAACCCGCCACCTCTACCATCAACTGCACCGTGTCTGGCGTGGTCGAAGACAGCATGGATGACATTTTAGGCAAAGTGCACGAAGCCGGCCTCACCTTAAAAGCGGGTTGCGGCATTGGCTATGAATTTTCTACCTTGCGTCCAAAAGGCGCATTTGTGGCAGGTGCCGGCGCGTATACCTCAGGCCCATTAAGCTTTATGGATATCTACGACAAAATGTGCTTTACCGTGTCTAGCGCGGGTGGCCGTCGTGGGGCGCAAATGGCTACCTTTGATATTAGCCATCCTGATGTCACCGACTTTATTAAAGCCAAACGCGAAAACGGCCGTTTGCGCCAATTTAACTTAAGCTGCCTCATCACCAAAGAATTTATGGAGGCCGTCAAAGCCGATGCCGAGTGGAAACTGGCGTTCCCCGTCACCGAAAAAGAGGCGATTATCGACGGCTTAAATGTCAACGATGAAGCGCAAGTGGTGTGGCGCGAGTGGCCGGTTAAAGGTAAATACCTCACTAAGTTAGATGGCATTGATGCAGGCAAAGTCGCTTGCCGTGTTTACAAAACCATTAAAGCGCGCCGGTTGTGGGATGTGATCATGTCCTCGACCTACGATTTTGCCGAGCCGGGCTTTATTTTGATTGACCGCGTCAACGAAATGAACAACAACTGGTTCTGCGAAAATATCCGCGCCACCAACCCCTGTGGTGAGCAACCACTGCCACCTTATGGCGCTTGTTTGCTCGGTTCGGTCAACCTCACTAAATTTGTGCGCAAACCCTTTACCAGCGAAGCCCATTTTGATTGGGAAGAATATCGCAATGTGGTGGCGGTGTTTACCCGCATGCTCGACAACGTGGTAGAAATCAACGGTTTGCCGCTTGAGCAACAACGCCAAGAAATCGCTCGCAAACGCCGTCATGGCATGGGCTATTTAGGTTTGGGTTCTACCCTCACCATGCTCACCATGCAATACGGCGACGAAGCCTCGATTAAATTCACCGAAGAAGTTACCCGCGTGATGGCCGAAGTAGGTTGGGAAATCGGCGTGCAATTGGCCGAAGAAAAAGGCCCAGCGCCCATCATGGAAGAAAAATTTGAAGTGACCGCCGACATGTTGCGCCACCGCCCAGAAATGGCCGCCGATGGCATTAAAGTGGGGCAAAAAGTGGCCGGCAAAATCTTGCTGGGTAAATATAGCCGCTACATGCAGCAGTTTCCAGAAGGCTTGCGTAACCAAATCGCGACCAAGGGTGTGCGCTTTACCCACCATAGCTCGATTGCGCCTACCGGCACGATTTCACTCAGCTTAGCCAACAACGCCAGTAATGGTATTGAGCCAAGCTTTGCCCACCACTACGCACGTAACGTGATTCGTGAAGGCAAAAAATCCAAAGAAAAAGTCGACGTGTTTAGTTATGAGTTATTGGCCTACCGCGAGTTGGTCAACCCAAAAGCCATGCCGTTTGGCACCTCAGACGAAGAAAAATTGCCTGAGTACTTTTTAGATTCTTCTACCATCATGGCCAAAGCCCATGTGGATATTCAAGCCGCCGCACAAAAATGGATTGATAGCTCCATTTCAAAAACCATTAACGTGCCTACCGACTACGATTTTGAAGACTTTAAAAACATCTATCTCTATGCATATGACAAAGGCTTAAAAGGTTGCACGACGTTTAGATTTAACCCAGAAGCCTTCCAAGGCGTGTTGGTGACCGAGAAAGATTTAGAGAGCACCACCTATAAATTTACGCTAGACGACGGCACCGAAATTGAAGCCAAAGGCAACGAAGAGATCGAGTACGACGGTGAGATTCATACCGCGGCTAATTTATTCGACGCGTTTAAAGAAGGCTACTACGGAAAATTCTAAGGCCTGACCTACTGCGCTCACGGGTGCGGTGTTGCAAAGCGATTTTTAATCCCCATGTACCATTTGTACACTCCGGTTAAAAATCACTTTGCGCCTAGCACCCGAGGCGCTCGTGACGGTCATCCCATAGCATTTTAGAGTTACCAGACATTATTTAATATTGAAACACTCCAATAGGAGAAACAACATGGCCATTAAAATCGACAAAAAAATCACCGCCTACAAGCTGGTGACAGACGAAGACAAAAAAGCAGCGGAGCAAGCCGCCCAACACACCACCGCCACCACCAACGTGGTGCAATTAGGCGAGCCACTCAGCCGCCCAGATATGCTGGTGGGCAACACCTACAAAATCAAAACCCCAGTGACCGAGCACGCGCTCTACATCACCATTAATGATGTCATCATGCACGAAGGCACCCCGCACGAGCACCGTCGCCCATTTGAGATTTTTATCAACTCCAAAAACATGGAGCACTTCCAGTGGATCGTCGCCCTCACCCGCGTCATGTCTGCCGTGTTCCGTAAAGGCGGTGATGTCACCTTTTTGGTCGAAGAGCTTAAAAGCGTCTTCGAGCCCAGCGGAGGCTACTTTAAAAAAGGCGGCAAATTTGTGCCTAGCCTAGTGGCCGAGATTGGTGAAGTGGTTGAAAAACACCTACAAGAAATCGGCATGCTGAAAAAACCCCGCCTAGACGAACACCAACAAAAATTGGTCGAAGACAAAAAAGCCGAATACCTAGAAAAACACGCCAAATCGGGTGACGAATCCAACGACGAAGGCTTCCCCAAAGGCGCGCAACTGTGCAAAAAGTGTAATACCAAAGCCAGCATTTTGATGGATGGATGCATGACTTGCTTGAACTGCGGCGATAGTAAGTGCGGTTAAAGTAAGGTGGGCGTACTTGTAATCCGTTTGTCGTGCACACCCTACCAAAATACAAAAAACGGCTTGCAGAAATGCGAGCCGTTTTTCTATTCTCAAGCTTGATATAAACTCATAAGTGTCAACTTAATTTCTTGAAGTTTTGCAGAACCTTAAGGGTTCCGTAAAGTTTTATAAATGATTAAATGTAGGATTGCAAGACTTGACCCCGATGGATGTGATGTTTATGGCATGAAAGCTAACGAGGCGCTTATAGTTCAATACTTAGACTTTCTGACACACTCAGCCAGCGCTTTGGCAAGTTGCCTGAGAAGACCGTTCACTAACTTTAAGTCTTCTGACTTCTTGTAATTGGCTTTTAATATCATTAATATGTAGAAAAATATTAAATGAGACTCTCTCATATATTTGTTACACCTTACCTGCTCCCCGTTTGCCCTACCAATTAAAATTTAGTAAAGTCCACTCATTAGAGTGGATTTAATGAAGAAGAGTAGATTTACCGAAGAGCAAATTATTGGTTTTTTGAAGGAAGCAGAGGCTGGCGCACCAGTGACTGCTATTTGTCGTCGTGGTGGCTTCAGTGACGCCACTTTCTATAAGTGGCGTGCCAAGTTTGGCGGTATGGCGGCGACTGAGGCGCTACGACTCCGAGCTCTTGAGAGAGAGAACTCGGAACTCAAGAAGTTGCTAGCAGAAGCCCATCTAGATATGGCAGCACTCAAGGTCGCCTTTGGGGTAAAGCGCTAACCCCACAAGCGAAACGTGATGGCATACAGCGCATTTTGGATGCTCAGTTGATGTCTGAACGTCGTGCTTGTCGCTTGGTGGGGTTATCCAGATCCAGCTGGCGTGAAACACCACAGGATTCACATCAAACAGCTGAGTTACGTGAGCGTATCAAGGTCATTGCGCATCAGCGTCGTCGCTTTGGTTACCGACGTATTAACGACCTGTTACGATTCCAAGGGGTTGAAGTTAATCACAAACGTATTTATCGCTTGTATACCGAGCAAAAACTCAGCATTAAGCGCCGAAAGAAAGTGAAGCGTCCTATCACTGAACGTGCTGAATTGCTGGTGCCTAAAGTTCCTAATCAGGTGTGGAGTATTGATTTTGTGATGGATAGTTTAGCCAATGGCAGAAAGCTAAAATGTTTAACGATTGCCGATGACAAGACACATGAGTGTGTTGACATTGCGGTAGACCATGGCATTGGTGGTTTATACGTGACAAGAATATTGGAGCAGGCGGCTAGATTCAGAGGGTTTCCAAAAGCGATTAGAACGGATGGTGGGCCAGAATTCACCAGTCGGGCATTTATGGCTTGGATGCATGCTCATGGAATTGAGCATTTATTGATTCAGCCAGGCAAACCAACGCAAAACGCCTACATTGAATCATTCAATGGTAAATTCCGTGACGAGTGTTTAAATGAGCAATGGTTTGAGACACTCGCACAAGCTAGAAAGACAATTGCGCTGTGGCGTCAGGACTACAACGAAGTACGGCCTCATAGTAGCTGTGGTCGTATTCCGCCAGCAATTTATGCCCAAAAATTAAGGCATGCAAAATGATTTTTAATCGGACTTTGCTAACTTAAAAATGGTATGGCTTTGGGGGGCAGGTCACACCAGCGAGCTTAAAAACTTTTACAAGTGGATTTAGTAATACATAAAAAAATCTAAGTGGTATTTATATTTCTGAGATTGAAAATTTAAAAGAGAAACATATAAAATGAATGTAATAAAATTAGTTATATTAATTTATTTAGCTATATTCGTTAATAACACAAGTGCAAATGATTGCAGGAATCAGTGCAACGCTGATAATCAATCATGGGCAAATCCGGAAGGAAAAGAATATAAAAATCTTAATAAAGAAGAGAGCGGTAAAACTACTTTTTTAAGTCAAATTTGTAAGGCTCGCTGTGAAGGAGGAGGATGTAGAGCCAAGTCTGTTAGCGAATATCTACTAACCGAGTATCAAGAAGGTAAAATTTTCGCTAATTGTACTTTTGAAAAGATGGAGATTGATGATGAAAATAAACGAAAAGAGAGAGAGTCGCTGCGTGCCAAAAAGAAATCAGAGTCCTTGCGTAGTGCTCTCAATGAATATGAAGCATCAAAAAGAAATTATGAAAATGCAATAAGAAATCCGCCTACGCCACAATCGAGAACACAAACCTCTCAAAATAGTAACTCAGGTGCTTCATATGATGGTAGCGGTTTTGTATATGATAGTTCCGACCACTCCAGATGTATTGCCGTTAGTGCAGATTTAAATAAACGCAGAGTAAATTATAAGAATAACTGTAATTATCCAGTTTATATGCAATTTTGCCAGGTGACCGATGATTCTAGTTCATATAGCCAGTTCCAAGATGGGGCAAATTGTCCAGGTGGTTGGCCAGGTATGCGTATTCAAGCTAATGGGTCAGATTTCGTGCGTGCTTGGAATGATTTCAATAATTACCGATTTTTTATGTATGTTTGTAAAGATGGCTGGTCACCTGTAAATCAAAACGGTAAGCCACTTTTTCTTATTAATGAGTCATACACTTGCAGGATGCTAAAATAGGTTGTAACTTAATGTGACCTTTCTATTACTGCTTCTTTATTAATGCGTCAATGGCTCTATAGAACTAATTATCTATGCTAGCTAGTTACATAATTAATAGTTCGATGTTAGCAAATCACGGGGTCGGGTCTTGCAATCCAACATTTTGAATGCCAAAGCCGCTAATCGCGGCTTTGGTTTATTCCAAAATTTCATCTCCAACTTGTGGTGGAAGCCCACTTTGTCTGTTGAGTAAGTCTAACGCGGCTTGCACGTTGCCATTTTTTGCGCGCTCGGCAAAGTAGTCGGCGGTTTTCATGGCTGCTAATTTTTCAGCCACGGCGCTGACTATGAACTGGTTAATTGAGGTGCCATCTTGTTGCGCCACTTGCTCGACTGATTGTTTGAGCGATGTGGGAATACGTAGCGCGTAGTTGCTATTGGTGCCCATGAGTTTGCTCCTTTAAAAATTGGTTGGGTTGCTTGAGTGCGATTTGAAACTTTAGTGCGGCTGGCGAAAAGTCAGCGAGGTTAAAAGTGACAATTGTGTTCGCGCTTGCATTCATTGCGGCTTCTAAGGCCATGTCGTCTGCTGGATCACGTAGTTGTGGTCGCCATAAATAAAAAATTTC
The DNA here is from genome assembly GCA_027488395.1 of Methylophilaceae bacterium. Lineage (GTDB taxonomy): Bacteria > Pseudomonadota > Gammaproteobacteria > Burkholderiales > Methylophilaceae > Methylophilus. Next base: position 20,300 of record JAIYBT010000026.1, read on the forward strand.
TACGGGATTCATTTTTCCCGCTAGCGTATCCAAAAACTTCGTAATTTGCGCTGGTGTTAGGCCAGTTGCCTGTAATTGCGTCTCTCTTAATAGCACCGATTCGTACTCAAGTGCAGAAACCATCGGGGTCGGGTCTTGCAATCCAACATTTTTAATCAAAAGCCTCAATTTGCAGAGTTTATCTTTTTGCTAAATCAATCGATTTTGGGCTCAGGTCTCGCAATATTGTATTTCAAAACAACTTACAAAATCTGGCTATGAGTAAAAGTGAAAAAGCAGCAATACGACTGACAATATAACAGTGGTAGAAGATGGTTACAGACGATATAAAAGCCAACACGATTGTGTTGGCTTTTTGCTTTATATAAACCGCACATGCTTCCGGTTATATCAACCAGCTTGATATTAAAACATTTACACAGCTCTTTGTTGTTGACGACGACGTGCGACAAACCCAAATACACCCATCCCCGCGAGCATCATTGAAATGGGTTCAGCTTCTGGCACTGGGGTTAAAAAAGCACGTACTTCCCCGCCAGGGAAGGCGTTGGTGTGAATGGTAAAGTAGGCTTTACCTGCGTTTAATCCTGACAATAATTGATTAAATGCTGAACCTGCACTGCCGCCGTTTGCTGTTAAAAATGCAGCGTTGTAACTGGAATTTATATTCATATTAAAAGTTGAGTCGAACGCGCCAGATCTAACGCCAGTAGGGAAACCAGCAAATGAGGGCGTTTGCGTGGCAACACCTACATTTCCAGTACCAGCGTTAATCGTACAGCAGTGAATATGTGATGCAGATGTATTCCCTGACAAACCACTAAACGATGTTTGTACACGCATCGTAAGTAAATCTAAATCGAATGATACGGTAACCAATCCAGTGGCTGGTGATGAATTAACCGGTTGTACGTTCGCGCCAGACAGCTGCCCACTAAAGACTTGTGTACGAGCAAACACCGTTGATTGAAAACATAGCGCAAAGAAAAAACATCCAATCATAAAAAATTTATTTAAATGCATTACCAACCCACCCTCAGTTTTAAATTTAGTTAAAGTCATCAATTACTACACATATAGATATTAATGATTGTTTTGTCTGCGGACTATAGCGCATTTGGGCTAATTGTTTAGCAATCAATATCGGGAGGCGTTTAGGGGTAGAGACGGCGCTCCAACGCTTTTAATAAAAAAGCTGAAATGAATGGGTCTGGCTCAATCGATTTGATGGCGACGTTTAGCCTATTTTTTGGCCTAAATGTTTAGTACCTTAACTGCCGTGATTGAAGTGCGATTCGCCGAGTCCAAAGGGCTAGGCATGACACATCAAACAACTCAAAAAATGTTGTTAATCAACATCTTGCTTATCAGGGTCGTGTAATGAATAACGCAGCTTTTGTGATTTAACACTTTGGTGTTTGCTTAAAATTTTTTGCGATTTTTTGTTGATATGTCAATTAGAGCTATTTACTTTTTTGATGGTTTTGAACACTATCTTGATGCAATAGATATTAATTTTTAAATGTTGTGAGGACAAAAAATGAACAAATTATTTAAATTTCTAATGATCAGCATCGGTTTATTTAGCAGTATTCACAACGCAAATGCGATTGTAGTCTCTTGGACATTTAAGGACATTTTTTTTGATCGGCCTGGGTTTGCCTCAATTTATTTAGAAGGGTCACTCTCTTTTGATGCTGACACCAATACCTTCAGCAATTCTACGCTTGTAAGCAAACTAACTAATCAAGACCCTGCTTTTCCAGGGTTTCCAATCCTATTAGGCAATACAAGCAATGCTAACGGACTATCGTTGTTAGCACTCAATATCCTTCCGGGTTCTTTGTCATTCTTAACGCCGCTGACCAATAATGGCGGTACTGTTTTTCTATCAAGTGGTAACTTCACATCTTCTCCTGGCAATGAGTTGACATTACGTACTGGGCAAAGCATTTCTGCACCCTTAGCCATCCCTGTGCCAGAGCCAGTAACGGTTGCAATGATGCTCTCTGGTTTGGGTTTATTAAGTGTTGCAGCGCGCCGAAACGCTTAAAAAATCTTTTTTAAGAAATATCATGGTCGTTAACGCAACGCTAATCACGGAGAACTCCAGGGTCTGGTCTTGCAATCCTACATTTCTTTTGTGAGTCTTCGGGTTTGGGAGTTGAAATGTCATTTGTATTATATAAACAATTAAAGCCGCTATAAGGGGCTTTAATTATGTAACTATTAAAAATCATTTCGGCTGTTTGAAAGCCTTTGGTTCTATAGTTCTACTGATAGTTTCTAATTGAAATGCAATTTGATCGACTTGCTTTTGCGTTAACAATCCATTTTTCATTGAGTTAAAAAAACTATCTGGATTTTTGCCATTTATTAACGCAATGTCGGTTTTTTTTGTGGTGTTTACATACCAACCTGGCAACGCAATTACTGCTTTCACTTTTATAGGTTAGGCAATCGCTTTGCTGAGCCATTTTTGTAAAGACTCTGCTTGTCTCCTGGCTTGATTAACAGGTGCAGTTTCTTCATGTTCTGGAAATATAAGTTTTTGGCCATCAAAGCTAACTTTAAATGCATGGTCACCCGAGCTTTTAATCGGCTTTGAGCGACCTTTTGTTTCAACTGCAAACACACCACTACTGCCAACACACCACTACTGCCAACAACAATATGGTCAATATTAAACTCACTCACCGTATTCTTCAGGTTTACATCATGAAATACATAAAAGCCAAAACGCATGAGTTGGTTAAGCTCTTGCCCGATGGCGAGTTCAGCTTCGTAGCCAAGTTTCAGTTTTTCATTTTCATCAATTAACTTGATGATTTTTCGATACAAGTAAAATAAAAAGCCAATTGAAATACATAGGCTACAAAAAAGAATTAGGTTAGATCTTTTTGATATTTGATAAGCGTTATAAACAAGTAGTATCAATGCAGGTATTGAAAATAAAGTGGTTTGAATTTCAAACATAGAATCATCAATTTTTTGCATGAGCGATTGTCCAGGCGCTCTTAATAAGAACACGTTGATTGGATTTTTCTTTAATTGAGATTTTCTTTTTCTTCTACGTATGATGAGCCATACGATGCAGTACACAGGTAAAAATGCAATCAGTAAAGGTACGAGCATTTCTAATGTTTGTTGAAATATCATTTAGGATTTGTCTTGTATCAGCTGAAATAAATTAATCAAGGGAATTCAACTGGCTAGGCTTGATCAATTCGATCGCGACGCTCAGTCTATTTTCTTGGCCCAAATGTTTAGCATCCTCATGACTTCATCGAATGCGAACTTTCAAAACCTAAGTGTTGGAAATCATATCACTTGAGCTTCGGCTTAAAACATGATCAATGGCTAGTGCTCGTTCTATTTAACGACCGCATTGTTAGGCGCCAGTCTCGCTAAATCGCAACAGGGTCTTAGCGGATATTAATAAAAAATTAAACCTCATAAGATAGATTTTCTCAATAAAATCAATTAGATTGCTGTTAATTCTTATCACTTTTTCTTTTATTTTTTTGAGGTGCTTATGATGCAAACTGTATGGAGTAGGTTGTCAACGCTGCTAAAAGTGGTTGTTTTTTTCATCTTTAGTCAGCAATCTGCGCATGCCAATGTCAGCTTAGTAACCGACAGTAATGGCATCTTGTTCGGCGCAAATGGTGTTGTGGTAGATGATTTTATTTATAACGTTAGATTTCAAGATGGTTCGTGGCCAGACCTTGGATTAAGCGTCTTGTTTTCAATTGAGCAGCCGGAACCCTCTCAGGCAACTCGCGCAAATAAAGCATTAATCGATACGGTTTTTACGGGCATTTACGATACCAATCCAGCACTGACGAATGGTTGTTTAGACCCAACAGGTTGTCTTATTTTAACGCCAAGATTATCTTTTTTTAATGGCTCCCAGGTAAGAGCGGTAGCTAACGTTGCTTACAATGCAGGTGAAGCTGGCGTCGATACGTTCGATGGAACCTTTCAATTTAACTATAATGCAGATACTTCAATCAATGTACCTGGTGCATTAGGGCCTGTATTAGTTTGGGCAGTGTGGTCTAAGGTTGGTCCTGTCACCCCAGTGCCGGAGCCACATCATTATGCAATGCTGTTAGCTGGAATTGGTTTTATTGTGTTGGCAAAACGCAAACATGCTGTGTAAGCATATGTAGGATGTATTTCTACGGTTTTGTGCACAACAATATGATGTGTTCATCGTGAGTACCAAATATAAAAAGCCGCAGAGTGCGGCTTTTTATGTTTGTGCGTGCTGATTAAGCAAATCTTGCTATAAAGCTTTCAATCTCCGCATGCAGTGCGTCGTGCGCGGTGAGGCCGTTTATCCAGCGTGGTGGAATGCCTGCTACGCCTAAGCTTGCCCCCAAAATGGCACCCAACACGGCACCACGGTGGCAGTTATCACCACCCACATTGGTGTTGGCAATGAGTGCGCTTTCAAAGTCATCGGGGTAGCGAGTGGCTAAATACAGCACCGAAGGAAACGATTGGTCGATATAGCAGGCGGGGCTGAGCAGTTTGCCAATCACTTCGAGGTCGGGCAGTTGTTTGGCGCGCACTTGCTCGACCACTTTGCCAGCAGGAAAGCCTAAGCCTGTGGCGGCGGCATTGGTAAGTGTTGCGAGCGGGGTGTCTGCTGCGGTAAATACTTGAAACAGTAGTTTCACCAAGGCTTGCGTGTGCCGCTCTAACTCGGGCGAGCGGTGGGTGAGGCGTTGCTGGGTGAGGGCCGCTTGTTGGCAAGTGGCTTCTTCACCTGTGGCTAACGTGGCCATCACCACCATGGGGATATTGACCAACCCACCAATCGAGGCGGTATCGTGGCCTTCGTGGCCCGCGCAGTCGGCAGGGGCGACGCCGTTGGCGTAATTAGCAAAAAAATCGCGATGATACGATTCTGCATATGTGTCGTTATGCTGATCGGGGGCGGTCATAAACTGCACATAGGCTTGCAAAAAATCTGCGGGGTCGTGTTGGCCTTGTTGCGTTAACGAGCGCAATAATACCCGCGCGCAATGCAAATTTAAGGTGTTATCACCCGCTTGCATGCCTTGGTGATAATGGCCGTTGGGCAAGCCCCAAAACTGCTTTTTCCCTTTTAAAATCACGCTACCGACAATATCCCCCGCTTGCGTGCCGCGCCCCGCTTTGCCAGTGCTATGTAATGGCATGATCGAGCTTGGGTGCTTGGCTTTGGGCGCTTGGTAATCGCGAATTTGTCCAAAATCTTGCCACAGTGCGGCAATGTTGTAATACCAATGCACGGGCATGGCGAGTGCATCGCCGATAAACATGCCCCATAAGGCACCGCGCATGCGGTCAGCGTGATTGAGTGGCGTGGATGTCATGTGGGGGTCCTCTTCAATGGGTGTTCTACAATTAACATTTTATGAGGCTACCGTGGGCAGTTGAAGTTCAACCTATGGCATCACAATGTGGTGTGCTAGGGTTTGTTTTACATACCGTTTGTTGCACCACTATGTGATCTGGCACAACCAGCAGTGGGATATATGCTCCAGTGGATGCAACGCCTGAATTAAACGGTATGATGCGGCATAAACAGAACTACTGTTTAAGAAAGCTATCACACACGATTGTTGTTATTGATTGAGATGGAACCCAACATGCTTACTTGGCAAAATATTGAAACATTTGTGACACAAGGCAACCCGCCAGCGAAACAGCGCGTGGTCAAAACAGGCCAGCAATGGCGCGCATTATTGCCTGACGATGTTTATGAAGTCACGCGGTTAGCGGGCACTGAGCGGCCTTTTAGCTCGCCGATGTGTACGCATTTTGAGCCAGGCTTATACGCCTGTGCCTGTTGCGATACCTTGTTGTTTGATGCCACCCAAAAATTCGATTCAGGCACTGGCTGGCCTTCGTTTACGCAGCCGGTGGAAGAAAGTGCAGTGGCGTATTTTAACGATGATAGCTTGGCGCGGTTACGGGTAGAAATCACCTGCAATACCTGTGATGCGCATTTGGGCCATGTGTTTCCCGATGGACCTGCACCGAGCCGGTTGCGCTATTGTGTCAATGCGCTGTCTTTAAAACGTAAAGCCTAACGCACTACAAGTAACCCTGATAACACCCCCTAAGCCCGCGCGTTATGCGGGCTTTTCAACGTGTTGCACACGCCACATTTCAGCGTAACGTTGCTCCAGCGCCAACAATTCGGCATGGGTGCCGCGCTCGATGATCTCGCCTTCCGCCATCACTAAAATTTGATCGGCGTGGGTGATGGTGGATAAGCGGTGGGCAATGATCAAGGTGGTGCGGTTTTTGGCCAAGGCGTTGAGTTCTTTTTGAATGGAGCGCTCTGTTTCGGAATCGAGTGCCGAGGTGGCTTCATCAAAAATCAATAACGCAGGATTTTTGAGTAGGGTTCTGGCAATCGCCACCCGTTGTTTTTCACCGCCTGATAGCTTGAGGCCACGCTCACCCACCATGGTGTTGTAACCTTCGGGCAATCGCAAAATAAAGTCATGGATTTGCGCCGATTGGGCTGCGGCCTCAATCTCAGCCTGGCTTGACCCCGGTTTGCCGTAGCCGATGTTAAAGCCGATGGTGTCGTTAAACAGAACGGTGTCTTGCGGCACAATGCCCACCGCTTGGCGCAGGCTGGCTTGGGTCACCTGTTTGATGTCTTGTCCGTCGAGCAAAATAGCGCCCGCTTGCACATCATAAAAACGGAACAATAACCGAGATAGGGTACTTTTGCCCGCCCCGCTATGGCCGACCACCGCGGTGGTTTGGCCAGGCAAGATATCAAACGACACCTGCTTTAAAATGCTGCGATTGGTTTCGTAATGAAATGCAACCTGCTGAAAGCGAACATGCGGCCCCAGCGCTGGCGATTGGATCGCTAAAGGCTGGGCCTGCGGCGCATCGGCAATTTCTTGATCGGTCTCGAGCAAATTGAACATTTTGTCGATATCGGTCAGCGATTGCTTCATTTCGCGGTACAACACCCCTAAAAAGTTAAGCGGGATATACAGTTGTATCATCAACACGTTGACCAGCACTAAATCGCCGATGGTCATATTGCCCTTGGCCACGCCTTGGCTGGCTAAGCCTAAAATACACACCAAGCCCAACACGATGATGGTTTGCTGACCAAAGTTTAAAAACGCCAACGACTTTTGCGATTTGATGGCGGCTTGGGCGTATTTTTTCAAATTGGCGTCGTAGCGATTTGATTCATATTGTTCATTGCCAAAGTACTTCACGGTCTCAAAATTAATCAAGGAATCGACCGCCTTTTGATTGGCTTTTGAGTCCAGCGTGTTCATCTCGCGTCTAAAATGGGTGCGCCATTCAGTCACGGTCACCGTAAACACCACGTAGCACACCAAGGCCACAAAGGTCACCACCACAAACCATGCGTTGTACGCAAACAGCAAATAGCCCAACACCATCGCCAGTTCGATTAAGGTCGGGATAATGCTATAAAACGAAAATGAAATCAGCGATTGTATGCCGCGGGTGCCGCGTTCGATATCGCGGGTCATGCCCCCGGTTTGGCGGCTCAAGTGAAAGCGTAACGATAAGGCATGCAGGTGATTAAATACCTGCAATCCTACTTGCCGCACCGCGTGCTCAGTGACTTTAGAAAAAATCAGTTCACGGAGTTCGGCAAATAATGAGGCGGATAAGCGCAGCGCACCATAGCCCACAATTAAACTGATCGGCACCACCAACAGCGCTTGCGGTGCGGTGGTGACACTCATGCTATCAACGATTTTTTTCAGCATAATCGGCACGCCCAAGTTGGCCGCTTTTGCCACCACTAAGCACAACAGGGTCAACACGATGCGTGCTTTAAACGCCACCAAATAGGGCATTAAGTGTTGGATCACTTGCCAATCTTGCGCCGCACCTGCGGGTTTCAGTGGCGGCGTCGTTACGGGTACATCAGCCTTAAAAGATTGCATAAAGAGATCTAATCCTTGGAGGAGCGAGTGACGGCATCATGCGGGTTAGCAGCCTTGTAACTGTTGTTGTTGGCACTGTGAGGCTTGTTGCTTGGCCGCGCTACGTTGCTCTGGACTTAATTGTGCGCTGAGATAATTGAGCATTTTGGTGTGACGGGTATTAAAGCGTTTGTCTTCGTTTTGGGTCGCAATCAACAGCCACATGGCCGCTTTGACAGAATCTTGTGGCACGCCTTCGCCTTGTTGATAGCTATTGGCTAAATAGCCTTGTGCTTCGCTATTGTTGTTGCTGGCGGCTAACTGTATCCACTTTAAGGCCAAGGCTAAATCCTGCGCGATGACATCACCCCGAAAATACAACATGCCTAAATTGAGCTGTGATTTGACATGGCCCAGTGTGGCCGCCTGTTGGTAATAGTCCGCCGCTTGCGCATAACTGAGGCTTTGAATCTCCCGTTGAAACACCAACGAGGCCAGCATATATTGCGCCTCTTTGTAATTTAAACTGGCGGATTTTGTATACCATTTCACCGCCTCGTCCATGTTTTTTGTCACGCCATCACCATCGTGGTACATCAACCCCAAGTTGTAGCAAGCTTTAGCATCATGTTGATTGGCCAGGGTTTCATAAATCGCGCGTGCGCCAACAAAATCTTTTTGCGATAGTTTTTGTTTAGCTTCTTCGAGCGTGTTGGCTTGCACCCACGATGATAGACAAATGCTGATCAATAACAACAATAAACGCGCTTGCATGGTGTGTTCCTTCATAGGGTGGTTACTGCAGGGTATGTGCCTATATCAAGAGGCGTTTTGTGGGCTTAGGTTCCATGTCGCTGGTCGGGCTGACAACGCCTTGTTTAATCGATCCAGCGCTGCCATGACGTTGGCCTTGGGTGTGCCGATATTTAAACGCATAAAGCCCTCGCCACCATGGCCAAAAATTACGCCGGGTGAAAGCCCAAGTTGGGCTTCATCGATCATAAAGCGCTGTAATGCAGCATCGTTGAGCGCGAGCGCACGACAATCTAGCCATAACAAATATGTGGCTTGTGGCACCACCACGCGAATACTGGGTAAATGCGCTGCAATATAAGCGATGGCGCTATCACGCGTGTCTTGCAAATACAGCATCAACGCGTTTAGCCAGTCATCCCCAGCGCGAAAAGCGGCTTCAAACGCCACCATATTGAGCGGGTTGGTGACGGAAATTCCCATGTGGTTGAGGTGGCTTTGGAGCAGGGTACGCTGCGCACGATTGGGCACGATCAAGGCGGAGAGCCCTAACCCAGGAATATTAAAGGTTTTACTGGGCGAGACTGCGGTGATCACGCGATGCGCTGCTGCGGTGGTTTCGGCGGATTCAGTTTGCATCGCGAGGCGGCTGATCGGCTGGTGTTGCTGCCCTGCGTAGACCAAATCTGCATGGATTTCATCAGACAACACAGTGAGATCATGCTGGTGGGCAATCGCTAACACGGATTTTAATTCGTCGGTGCGCCATACGCGGCCCACCGGGTTGTGCGGAGAGCACAGCAGTAGTAACCGTGCATGCTTGGCGCAAGTTGCTAAATGCGCGAGATCCATCTGGTAGCTGCACTGGCCGTGATCATCGGTCACGTAACGCAATGGATTTTCAATTAATTGCCGCTGTTGCTGGGTCACGGCAGAAAAAAATGGGAAATACACTGGCGGTTGCACAATCACCCCAGCATCCACTGCCGTGAGGGCGGCCACCACTAGGTTAAGCGAAGGCACCACGCCGGGCGTGAGTACAATCCACTCACGCTCAATTTGCCAATCATGGTGTACACGTAGCCAATCGATGAGGGCTTGATACAGGCTATCTGGGGCCATCGAGTAACCCAATATCGGATGTGCGAGCCGTGCTTGCAACGCATGAGTGATGGCTTCTGGCACTGCAAAATCCATGTCAGCCACCCACATGGGCTGCACGTGGTCCGACCCAAAGGTGGCGATCCTGCCATCATATTTGAGCGATTGCGTGCCCGCTCGGTCGATGGCGTGATCAAAATCAGTTGTCACCGAATGCGTTCCCACAGCGTGACTTCGGAGAGGCTATGCTGAAATTTGTGGCGGGTTTCTCGAATCACAAACGGAATTTCAACCGGTGCTTGCAATAACTTAAAGTGATCGCCTAACACTGTTTTTAAGCCATCTAAGGTACTCACATTTTCGCCATCTTGTTTATAGCCGCCTATCCATTCTTCACGTGGGGTGTGTTCCTCCAGCCAAGTGTAGGGGGAGGTCAGCATTAACACGCCGCCCAAATTTAAACGCGTGTGAATTGCGCTTAAAAACTGACGTGGGCTGTAGAGGCGATCAATCAAGTTGGCGGCTAATATAAAGTCATAGCCAGTGAACTGTGGTTTTAAATTGCATGCATCGCCTTGCCAAAATTCAACCTTATGCGCCACGGCTTGTAAGCCCATCGCAGTTAACGTGCGCTCTTGGTAGCTGACGAGATCCCCCTCGTTGACCATGGTATAGCGCAACACGCCTTGCTGGGCAAGTTTGAGCGCCAAACCGATAAAGCGTGCAGAAAAATCAATGCCGGTCACATGTTCAAATTGTGTGGCTAACTCAAAGGTTGCGCGACCCGTGGCACAACCTAAATCCAGTGCAGTACGCATTGGTTTGCCTTGTAAATGGTGCAAGGCAAAATCGCTGAGCGCTTTGGGGAAATTGGGCACACCAAAGTAGGTATCGCCATAATGAAACTCGGCATATTCGGACAATTGTTTGTCAGATTCATAATGCGAGCTGTGCTGTTCTAAAGGGGTGTCGGTCACGATATAACGGAATCCTGCATGTTGAAAGAAATGGCGTCTAAACGCATAACGGGCACTTTTTAGGGCCTCGTTGCCGGTGGAAATCCACGAGCCGCCTTTGATGATGTTATGTCGACCATCAAAGGTGGGGGTCGTAAAGTCATCATACAACGGATGTACCTTAAAACCATCAAATGGGAAAATCGGTGTTTCTGTCCATTGCCAGACATTGCCCACCACATCGTATAGATCGCCATGCGCAAACTGGTCAACCGGGCAGGAAGACGCACCGTGGTCTAAAAATAAATTGGCCTGTGTGCTGTGTGTCAGCTGTTCATCTGACAAGCCTGCATGTGCATACAAGCTATACCACTCGTGTTCACTCGGTAGGCGCACTGATTGGCCGGTCTGGCTCGATAACCAATTGCAAAATGCTTTGGCCTCATGGTAATTCACCTCGACTGGCCAGCTCCAAGGCATGGTCACTTCTTCAGTCATTAATCGCAGTGCCCAGCCCTCAGCCTGTTTGATCCAAAAGGTAGGGTGTTGGGCTTGCGCGTAGTTACGCCATGCGAGGCCTTCCTCTTGCCAGTATTGGTCAGCTTGATAACCACCTGCTTCGACAAAGCTTAAAAACTCAGCGTTGGAGGTCAGGTATTTAGCGGCCTGAAAGGCGGGGCAGTGCGCATTAAATTGGCCGTATTCGTTATCCCAACCATAATGTGCTGAAGATTTAGTTAACTGAATATCGCGGGCGGCAATCTCCACCAAACCATTGATCGGTGCGGCCACGTCTAAGGCAGCACACGGCACCCAATCTGGCGTGGATTGGACCAACGCTAAGCGTTGTTGCCGAATCAGCACCGAACTGGTTTCTAAATGGATTCGCTCGTGTTCGATGCCCATTAAAATCGGCCACCAAGGGCTGTCCCAATCAATCGGCAACGCTAATGGCAGTGTTTGGATGAGGTCATCCACCACTGCGCGGACTTGCACGCGATACGCTTTGACCTCGGCAGGCGTCGGCCATTGGTAGTGTTGTTCGTTGACATCATCCCACCCCATTTCATCTACACCTACCGCAAACATTGACTCAAATGCGGGGTTGACGCGCTGTGTAATCAGTCCAGCAAGAATCAGTTTATTAATAAAAAAGGTATGGGTATGCCCAAAATAAAAAATCAATGGATGTCTAAGCGCAATCGGCTTCACGTAATAGGCTTGATCGCTCACGAGCGTCTCGAATAAGCGCTCATACAGATCACAAGTGGCATGAAATTGTGTGCGAATCTGCGCCCGTGAGGTGAGGGTGGCATCATGGCTTAAGATCTGGCTGCGATTGGAAAGTGTGGTCATAGGTGAGGATCAGTGTGTTTAGCGGCTGGCGTTGGCGCCTGGCCATTTTAATGTGGGCTATAGATTAACATATCAGGATGACACAACAGGTGTACGCGTCGCACATCCTTGAACTGTAAAAACAAACAACGCCTCATTGGGCGTTGTTTGCTGGCTTTAGTTCATCGCAAATTACTTAAATCTCTTTGCATATATTGCCATGCAATACGCAACGGGGGCGTGCATGCGGAGGCCACATTACTAATCACAGCGTTATTTGTTTTCACAGCTGGGCAACGCCAGTGCTTGCAAAATATCGCCGCTATTTGGTTGCTCCACAAAAGCGACCACGGTTAAATCACGCGGCTTCCAACTGCGATCAATGTTGAGGCTGTGACTGGCTTGGGTATGGCCGTCAGCATTTAATTTAAAAGGCCCTAGCCACTGACGTACCACGTAATCATGACGCAACACGGTGCCACGATTTTCACCTGCTTTCACGGTTGACGCTAATTGATGTTCTTGCAAGGCGATGTAGTAGACCAAAGGTCGTGTCTCTTGACTATGAATGTCCGCCATGACGTGCATGGTCTCGCTAGCTTGCATTTCCAGCGTGAGTTTGATCTCGGCTTTGGCGGGCATACGATTGATGGCCGCGATCTCATTGTGAAAGCGCGCATCATTGACCCAGCTACGATGGTCTTTACCTTGCATTACCACTTGTGGCGTATACACCGCACGCGCACCGCCCAGCGCAGCAATGTCACGTTGTCGTTTGGCAAATGCAGGTTGCGCAAAGCGATCTTGCCAGCCGATGTAATCCCAGTAGTCAACATGCAACGCCAATGGCACCCATTGACCCAAGCCTTTATGTTGTTGTTTTAGGCGGCTGAGCCATTGATCGGCGGGTGGACAACTGCTGCATCCCTCCGAGGTATAAAGCTCAATTAAAGCGTTAGTTTGGGCGCCGCTCACAGCACTACACGTCTGTGCTAACGCATTGGATGTAGCTAATACATGGGATGCAGCTAATACATGTGATGCACTTAGGGCTAAGCACGCACGGACAACAAAGGGTAGGGGTTTCATGGCTTGACTCCATTCATCAAAGGTAGTCATTGGTCGCGTCAATCGTTAAACCCTTACAAGGTCCCTGGTGAAGGTCGCCATGTTCAGTCTGTTCTTAGGTGTTTATGCCGTAAATAACCGCTGCCAATGCGGTGATTGTGCGGCGCTAAGGGATGCCCAGTAGTTTCAGATATTCCTCTAAGGTGATTGTTAATTGTTCTAGCGAGGCGTTCCCCTCATCAAGGTGCTGATTGCCATTGAGGTGCAGCGATTCGAGTAGGGTCTGATGCTGTTTGACTGCACTGAGATGGGCTTGATACTTGAGCTCTTTGAGCGGCGTGGACATGTTGGATACTCGACAGGGAAACGTCCACTGTAACAGGCTTGTGTGGTGATGCACTGCTTTATATTGAATGTTGCGAGCGGTTGAAAAATATAAAGAATACATCGTCCGCATATTACAGCGCTGCGAATTTATTTTTAAAAGTGTGTAAGGCAACCCACCCTGCATCGACTAAGGGTTGTTAGCTGACACCCTTATAAATCTTTTGATGGAGTAACGACAATGAACATGAAATTAAACCTTGGTCTGGCTGTATTGTTAGGTGTTGTGACCATGCACGTGGCGCAAGCAGCAGAACTATTCACCGGCGGCTATGCCCGTGAGTTTCAAACCATGGGCATGATGAAAATATTAGATGCAGACGGCAATCATATGGTGACCGAAGCAGAATTTAATCAATATCACACCGCTGTCTTTAACGGCTTAGACCGTAACCAAGATGGTCGTTTAGATCAATCTGAGTGGACGGGCACGCAATCTGAAAAAATGGCCACCTTAGGTACGGGCGGCTATCTGCGCGAATTAAGTAATCTGGCCATGATGGATGCGGCCGATGCGAATCAAGACCACGTGGTCACCAAAGAAGAATTTTTAAAGTTTCAAGGTAAAGTGTTTGTGAAACTGGACCGCAAAGCCGATAAACAGATTGACGCACAAGAGTTTGTTGCCAAATTGGTAGGAAGCTAATTTGCTAGTTAGGCGATCTCTACAATGACTACATGTAAGCGTTCCACAGCAAAAGCCCATCCCCGTGATGGGCTTTTTTGACACCATGCGATGGCGTGACGGATGACATACACGCCCTACAACAACTCAGCCACATGTTTGTTGATATTGGCTGCCATTTTGGGGGTTGGTAAATCATTGGTGTCGTTACCAAATGGGTCTTCAATTTCTTCGGCAATCAGCTCTAAACTGGCCAACACGTAAAAAATAAACACTACCACGGGAATCACGTAATACCCCAAACTAAACACAAAGCCAAACGGCAAGGTCATCACGTAAAAGAAAATAAATTTTTTGATAAACGCACTATACGAGTAGGGAATCGGCGTATTTTTAATGCGCTCGCACACGCCGCACACCTCGGTAAATGCTTTCAGTTCTTCGTTCAGTATCAACAATTGCTCGCCACTGAGGCGGCCTGCGACATATAGCGCGTTGGTATGTTGAAACAAGCGTTGCGCTATCTGATTGGGGTGATGCTCGTGGTGGTCGATCTCGAGGTCCAGCCCCTCAAAGAGCATCTTGCTGACCTCTTCGTTCATTAAGTGCTTGGATAACACGGAAGCGTAAGTTGGGATGATTTTTTTATAAAACTGCTTATCCGCCTCATCACTTAAAAACGCCGACAATTTAATCGCCAAGTTGCGGCTGTTATTGACCAAGGCCCCCCAGGCTTTGCGCCCTTCCCACCATCGGTCATAGGCCGTATTGGTGCGGTAAGCCAGTAATAACGAGAGCACAAAGCCCACCGTGGTATGAATAAGTGATAAATTTTTCACATGACTGGTATCCGCCAGTTTCCAGTATTCGAGCTCGAGATAGGCAATGCCGCCCGCATAACAGCCGATCAATCCCATCATCGGCAGCAGTTGACGGAAGGTATCTGACTCGTGAAAGCGGAAGATGAACGTGAGCCAGTCTTTAGGGTTGTATTGAATCATGGGGTGTAGGGCCTGAATAACGCTTAAGAAACAAACTTGAGTTTAGCATGGCTTTGCAAGCATACTGAGGTCGTAAGCCAAGGCTGATGTATCCTCTGGATTCGGGCGATATCGGTTGGAGGATGGCTACGCAACGCGAGGGTAAAAAAATGTGCATGCATGCCGTTAAAAGGTATGCCGTAAAAAAGTTGTAAGGAAATGGTTGTGGTCACGACCAAAGGTGGTAGGACAAGCGATTCATGATGTTTGTATTGAATATTTTTTAAGGAGCACTGATGAAAACCACACAACAATTAGCCGCTGCAGCATTATTAGGGTTATTTACCGCGACGGTCATGAGCGCAAGCCCAGCGTTTGCCGCGCATGATGAAAAATCTGCTTGCGCTGGTAAAGACAGCAGTATGGAAAAATCGGGCTGCAAAACCGCCGACACCAAAGAAAAGCATGCGTGTAAAGGCCACAATACCTGCAAAGGTCAGGGTGCAGATGGTAAAAATGCCTGTAAAGGTAAAGGCTCTTGCGCAACGGATGGCAGTAAATAATACGCTCACCGCTTAAACAGGATGGTTGGGTGAAATAGGATTGCCGGGTTAAGTGTGATGACTAGTTTCAATGTGATGACTGGGTTGAGTAAAATGCATGGGCTGAACACAATCACTTGGTTGAATACAGTGACCCCGTTGAACCAGATTAACATGGCAGGGCAATGGCCCTGCTTTTTTGCTGGGCGGCGGCACCCATGGCACTGATGAATCCATTAGCAACCCCAATGCCTAATTTGGGATTTGGATTGGGGCTACGGCCCACGCATTATCCGTATATTTTTGAACACCAGCCGCAGGTAGACTGGTTTGAGATTATTTCGGAAAACTTTATGGATACCGACGGTAAGCCGAAACGCAATTTGGCCCAAATCAAAGCGCGTTATCCGATTGTCATGCATGGCGTATCACTGTCGATTGGCAGTGTAGACCCGCTCAATACCGAATATCTGACCAAACTGAAAGCCTTGATTGACTGGGTGGCACCGGTCTGGGTCTCCGACCACTTATGTTGGACTGGCGTTGCCCATCACAACACCCACGATTTACTGCCTTTGCCCTACACGGAAGCATCGTTGAAGCATATTGTGCAGCGGATTCGTCAAGTGCAAGACACGCTGGGGCGCAGAATTGCGCTTGAAAACCCATCCACCTATTTAGAGTTTAAGCATTCAACCATCCCTGAGGCCGAATTTATTTCGGCGATGGCGCAAGCGGCAGACTGCCATTTGTTGTTGGATGTCAATAATGTATATGTGAGCTGTTACAACCATCGGTTGGATGCCCAAGCCTACCTAGATGCGTTGCCGCTGGACCGCGTGATCCAAGTTCACCTGTCCGGACATCGCCACAAAGACACCCATATCATTGATACCCATGATGACCATGTCACCGATGCTGTTTGGGCACTCTACCAATACGTGGTGGAACGCGCAGGGCGTGTGCCCAACACCATGATTGAATGGGATGATCAGATTCCTGATTTTCCAGTATTGGCGGCCGAATTAGACAAAGCACGGCAGGCGGCGCAACTGGCCGTGCGCTACGCGATGCCACCACCTGCATCGCCAGCAGAAACAACCCTTACCGTTGCAAACGAGGTGACCTTGCATGCGGCACAAACCCAATTGCAACAAGCCATTGTGCTCGGCGATCGCTTTGATAGCCAGCCCGCGGCATGGATACGGGCTAACGTGGATTTCGCCCCGCATGCGCAATTGTCGGTGTACAGCGATGCCTACCGTTATCGTTTGTTTGATGTGGTGGCAGAAGATTATCCCGTACTTAAACACTACCTGACGCCACCAGTGTTTGATGATGTGCTGTGGGGGTTGATTGCAACCGTGCAACCAGACCATTTTAATATTGGCCGATATGCACTTAAGTTTCCCGCGTTTATGCAAAACACAGTGGCCGACGCGGCTGCCGTGAGCCTATGTCAATTGGAAACTTTGGTGGCGCAAATGACCGATCCGCCTGAAACGGCAGTGCTAGAGGTCTCTCAATTGCAAGGCCTGACCGCTGAAAGCATGATGAGGTTAACGCTCACACCGCGCGCAGCGCTGACCTTGGTGCAGTTTGACCAAGCGGTGAATGCCTATTATCAAGCGGTGATGGATGCGGTGGAGGTGGCTACGATTGACAATACGCCTGAAGCGTTGGTGGTGTATCGGCATGAAGACGTGGTGTGGCGCATGCCGTTAGCACCACAAGAGTTTAACTTACTCAGCGCCTTGTTTAACGGGGCTACCGTGGGTGAAGCCTTAGCCACATTAGATGCGGATGCGGCCCCAACAGTCATGGGCTATTTTTCAAAATGGATGAGAAACGGCTTGTTGGCGGCGCCTAACGCGGTCAATACAGCCAATCCACCGCAACAGGCGCAAACCGCATGCATACTTTAACCTGGTTATGTATTGTGTGGCCCAACACCATCGCAGGCCCGTTGCAGTGGTTGGGACCATTGATCGCCCGTGTGGTGGTTCGCTCGTGCGGCGCTACAGCCACCCTCACACCTCAGCGTGATGGTAGGCGGTTAGCGGTCAGTCGCTTTAGGCGGTGAAGTGTTTGAAGTGGCGGCGGCGGATACCATGGCACAAGCCAACGCACCCACTTCACGCAGCGCTTGCTCAATCGCCAAGGTCCATACATGGCTAAAATTGAGTCGAATCGCGTGGGTAAATGCTTTGTTACGCGAAAAAATCGTCCCCGGCGCGACCGTGATGCCGCGATCGAGTGCTGCACGGTAGAGGCTGAGCGCATCTATGCTGGACGGCAAGCTGAGCCATAACACATAACCGCCCTGCGGCGTTGACAGCTGCGTACCTTCAGGAAAGCTTTGCAGCACCACATTGCGCATCAAGACGTGATTTGATCGCAAGGTATGGCGCAACGCTTTGAGGTGGTGCTGATAACTGTCGCGTTGCAGAAATTTTGCAATGGCAAGTTGTGGCGGCGTACTCAGCGACAAGCTATTTAAAAACATCAGGCGTTCTACCTCTGGGCGATAGCGCCCAGCGCTGGTCCAACCGAGTCGAAACCCTGGGGCAAGCGATTTTGAAAAGGAACCGCAATGCAACACCATGCCGTTCGTATCATACATTTTAGCGGGCGGCGGTGGGGTGTCACTAAACGATAACTCGGCATACACATCGTCTTCAATCAGTGGAATCGCATGCGCCGATAACAATTGCACCAAGGCTTGTTTTTTTGCAGACGGCATCACAAACCCCAGCGGGTTTTGAAAGCTGGTAGTGATGAGGACGGCTGCCAGCCTGACATTACCGATGACAGCCAGCAAGGCATCTAATTCGATACCGCTCTCCGCATGCGTGCGCACTTCTAGCGCTTTCATGCCTAGCCGTTCAATGGTGTGGGCGAGTGCATAATAACCTGGCGATTCAATTGCAATCACATCGCCGGCCTTGGCCACCGCTTGCAGGCATAAGGTGATCGCCTCGGTGGCGCCGTGGGTGATGACAATTTCATCGGGTGAGAGCGTTATGCCAAGATCTAAATAGCGGCGGGCAATTTGTTGCCTTAAGCGTAGATTGCCAGGCGGTAAATCGCTGAGCACGCCCCATTCTCCGCCATCACGACTAAACGTTTGCACCGATTGATGCAGTTTTTTCAGCGGAAATAATTGTGGGTCTGGAAAAGGGGAGCCTAATGGCACTGTGCCAAATTCACGGATTGATTTTAAGGTGGTCAGCACCAGTTTGCTGGCGTCAATCTCGGCCAAGTCGAGATCTTTTGCGAGTGCCGTTTGCAGCTTGGGGCTGGCTTTTAAACGGTGACACACGTAATAGCCTGATTGCGGGTGGCTGGCGATCATGCCTTCTTGTTCTAACAACAAGTAGCCTCTGAGCACCGTGCTGACACTTAAATCAAACTGCTTGCTGGCGGCACGCACCGACAACATTTTTTCACCTGGGCGCAGGACCCCTTCATCAATCATTGCACGCATACGCGCGGCAAACGAGACATACAGCTTCATTGCGATCGCTTCCGCGAATTCTCAGCACGATTAAAGTGCTGATTATACGTCAGCGATGCGGTGCTTCGTGGTGGATTGTTGCATACCCAAACTGGGGCTAACTTAAGGCGTGGGCAAGGCTTGCGCAATCTGCTGGCCGTACACCGTTAAACTGGCCATCCAGCGTGACGGTTCAGGCGTGACCGTCACCAGTTGTTGCTCGCTGAGCGCCGTCATCAAGCGCTGCACTGTGCTCATGCGCAGGTGAAGGTGTTTGCAGATCACCGCCAACGATACCGATGGCCGCCCTTGTTGCTGCGCTTGATGCAGCTGCTCTAAAATCGCCAGCATGCGCACCACACTGGGGTCGAGTTGCGCGACCTCTGGCGTGACCTCTGGCGCGAGCACCGTGGGTGCGTCTACCTCAGGCTGAGAAATAGCATGCTCAAGCCACATGTGATACTTCCATGGGTGTACTTTTTTCGATCATGACGGGAATCGATTTGGAGGTCGGTGTGCGCGATTGATCGCCAACACTAGACAGGGGAACTAAGTTGTTGGTTTCTGGATAGTAGCCGCTCAAGCAACCCGCTGGAATATCATAAGCCACCACCATAAAGTGATCGGCCCGCCGTGTGATGCCATCGTGCCAAACGCTGATCAAATTAATCCAATCGCCCGCTTGCAAGCCCATGCGCGCAATGTCGGCTGGGTTCATAAAAATGACACGCCGTTGTCCAAATACGCCGCGATAGCGATCATCCATGCCATAAATCGTGGTGTTGTATTGGTCGTGTGAGCGGGTGGTCATCAAGACAAATAATTGATCGCCATGGGTAGCGCGTGCTTGATGAATAGGCGATGCGGTTGGAATGGCATGTAGGCTAAATTCCGCTTTACCAGACGGTGTGAGCCAAACCCGCTCACTGGAGGGCACTGGCATACGAAAACCACCTGGTTGTTGTATGCGTAGGTTATAGTCTTTAAACGCGTCTGGCATGGTGCGCTCAATCAATGCGCGGATTTTGCTGTAATCTTCAATCAATGCCAACCATGGAACAGGGCTATGTTTGAGGGTGGCATGGGCCAATCGCGCCACGATCGCAGGCTCGGATAGCAGATGTGCTGAGGCTGGTTTGTTCATCCCGTATGAAATATGCACCATGCTCATCGAATCCTCGACAGTCACGCCTTGCGGCCCCGTAGCTTGGGTATCAATTTCAGTGCGGCCTAAACACGGCAAGATCAGCGCTTCACGTCCATGCACCAAATGGCTGCGGTTCAGTTTGGTGGTAATGTGCGCCGTTAGGTCACAGTTGCGCATACCAGCCCACGTGCGGTCAGTATCTGGGGTGGAGATCGCAAAGTTACCGCCCAAGCCAAAGAAAAACTTCACCTTGCCAGCAATCATGGCTTCGATGGCACCAACAGTGTCATAGCCAGGGGTTTTTGGTACGCGGATGTTAAATACTTGTTCAAGGCTTTCTAAAAAAGCCAATGGCATTTTTTCGTAAATGCCCACGGTGCGATTGCCTTGTACATTGCTATGGCCACGCACCGGGCATAAGCCAGCCCCTGCTTTACCAATATTGCCGCGTAACAACATGAGATTGACCAAGGTTTTGATGGTGGCCACCCCATATTTGTGTTGCGTGATGCCCATGCCCCAAGTCGCAATCACGCGGTCACCCGTGGCGTAGATGCGAGCAATTTCTTCAATCTGTGCCAATGGAACGCCTGATTCTTGCTCAATCAGTGCCCAGCTTTCTTGGCGTGCATCCTCGGCGATTGCCTCAAAGTTTTGCGTATGTTCGGCTATAAACGCGGTATCAACCACGCGTTCACGCCCATGGGCTAAAGCTTCGTCATCCCATTGGATTACAAATTTAATCATGCCTTTGATCAGCGCTAAATCCCCGCCTAGCTTGGGTTGGATGAATAAACTGCTGATTTGGCTGCCTTTGAATGACAACATATCAAACGGACTTTGTGGGTCAGCAAAGCGTTCTAAGCCGCGCTCACGTAACGGGTTAATGGCGACAATGCGGGCGCCGCGTTTAGCCGCTTCGCGCAACTCACCCAGCATGCGCGGGTGGTTGGTGGCGGGGTTTTGACCAAAAATCAAAATGGTGTCGGTATGTTCAAAGTCATGTAAGGTGACCGAGCCTTTGCCAATGCCAACGGTGGCTGGCAAGGCCAAACTGGTTGATTCATGACACAAATTGGAGCAATCAGGAAAATTATTGGTGCCAAAACTACGCACAAACAACTGATATAAAAATGCCGCTTCGTTACTGGCACGCCCTGACGTGTAAAACACGGCTTGATTCGGGTCGTCTAAATCATTGAGGTGGCGCGCCATCAAATTAAATGCTTCATCCCACGACACCGCTTGGTATTTGTCTGTGGCTGCGTTGTAACGCATGGGGTGGGTCAAGCGGCCTTCGTTTTCAAGGTCAAAATCAGACCAAGACATCAGCTCGGTCACGGTATGTTGCTCAAAAAAAGCGGGTGGCACGCGTTTGGCGGTGGCTTCTGCGGCAACCGCTTTCACGCCATTTTCACAAAATTCAAAGGTCGATGTGTGTTCTTTATCGGGCCATGCGCAGCCTGGGCAATCAAAGCCATCGGGCTGGTTTTGTGCCAGTAAGGTCATCACGCCTTTGACAGGAATTTTTTGCAACGCCAATTGCGCGGCAACCTGTTTGAGTGCGCCCCAGCCCGCCGCTGGGTGGTGATAGGGTTTAATCGACGCTTTTGAAGAGGACATGTGTTTTCAACTTTAGGCAAAGATGCAGCGCTAGAAACTATCGCTAAATTCCAACGCCAGACTCCAACGCCAGATTCCAGCGCTAGATTCCAACATTAGATAGCAGCGCAACATGCGCAAGATTTCGAGTCGATATGCTAGAGGCTATCATGGCGAGAAACCAGACACAGAAGCACATCATTTTTAGAGCACAGTTGTATTACGGCGCGCGGTGAAGATTCTTGAGCGATGTGGAAACAAGCCGTGGCAAGGGATGCCACTCACAACAATCTAGCGTTTACGGGGTTTTTTTAGGCTGGCTACATAGGCTTGTTGATAGGCGCGCCATTGGTCCATGGTGTGTTGCGCCATGGTGTGCGCTAAGTTGAGGGTGGTGTGTTTCCAACTGGGTACAGTCGCGCCAAATTGCATGAGTGACTCGCGATTGGCTGCGCCCAAAAAGCCCGCATTACGCAAATGGCCCCAAGCGCTGACTTGCGCCATGGTGTCTATCATTGGTCCCAAGGCCGCAGGTTGTTTGTGACATGTGCTTAAATCTAGCCGATCTTGACTCGGTTGCAACGCTTTTATCACATAGGCTAATCCATCGACACGGACGGCGTGTAAACCGTCAGGCGCTAATATTTGCGCGCCAGATTGGATGGTGACGATGCGCTGTGCTTCCGTGGGCCACTCGGGTTGTGGCAAATGAAGATAAGGCGTGAGCGCGCTGGGCTGACTGGCTTTCATATCCATTAAGGCGCGTTTCCCCGGCCCTTTGCCCGCCACCAATACCACGTAGCGTTCTACCCCAAGGCTACCCGTACCGGCAATGCGTCGCGCGATATCCAAAGGGTAATAAAAATCTTGTTTGCTGGTGACTTGCATGGCACGCATAAACCGGTCTAGTGCCTGTTTTTTGCGTGGTTTTTTCAATGATAAGGTGCGTTTGCCATCGATAATTAACCGCTCCACCTGATCGACCATTTGAATGCGATCCGCTAAAAAGGCTTTATCACTGCGCTCACTTAATGTTGATAGCAGCGTTTTAACGTCGCCACGCGCTGTTTTTCGTTCTACCCATTTGGCTTTGCCGTTGGCCAAGGCGCTGGCGTAACCATCGATCATGCGCTCACTCAGTGCCGCGATTTGTGCCGCGCTGAGTTTAAATAAGCGACGCGCCAGCAGTAGGCTGGTGACTAAACGCGCGAGCTCCCAGCCACATGGCGCTAACGCGCATTCATCAAAATCGTTGAGATCAAAATAGACCAAGCCATTGTCCGCTTTAAAGCTGCCAACGTTTTCTAAATGCATGTCACCACAGATCCACGCGGCGGGACTGGTACTTTGGCGCAACGTTGCGTGCCAATCCTCATAAAACAAATGACAACTGCCACGAAAAAATACCGAGGGCTGTTGCGCCATGGCCGCATATTTAAGGGCTAGCCGTTCTGGGTCACGCCCAGCATTAAACTGCTGAATTTTTTCAAAGGGGTCCATCAGAAACAGTATAAAGCGTTTACGCACATGCTCCAATGCATGCTGAATATCGCATCAAAACATAACTTAAATGGTATGGAAAATATTACGATGGTGACAATTCCGTATTTATGGGATGATTTCAAGGAGCGCTTGATGACGTCAGTGACTAAGCCCACGTCTCAAGGTATGCGCAAGGTGTGTGCTTGGCACTTTGAAACCAAGCGTGAAGTACTTGCTATTAACGTCGTGTGAATCGGAGTAGATGCATCGTCATCTTTTTCATTGAAATGCAGTGGATAAGACGCTTATGTCTGTTACTAGGTATATTAGGCTTGTGCTATCCCAGCCATGCTGAAGACCTGTCGTCCACGCCGATCACGGTCATCAGCGATGACAACTATCCCCCCTACTTATTTAAAGATGCTGATGGCAATACCGTAGGGATTGTGGCTGATCTTTGGGCCCTTTGGTCACAAAAAACAGGCATTAAAGTCACCTTGGTGTCTACCGTGTGGGCGAGTGCGCAACAGCAGTTGCTCAATGGCCAAGCGGATGTGATCGAGATGATCTTTAAAAATCCTGAACGCGAAGCGCAATATGCGTTTTCGACGCCTTATGCGGTGGTGCCCGTGGGCATTTATGCGCATGAAAGTTTAACCGGTTTGGTCTCCGCTTCCTCATTGTCTGGCTTTACGGTGGGGGTGCAAAAAGGCGATGGCTGTATTTTTAAATTGAAGCAAGCGGGGGTGAAGTCTTTAAGGCTCTACGACGGCTATGAGGATATGGTGAATGCCCTGTTGCGTGAACAAGTCAAAATTGTTTGCATGGATGATTTTCCCGCGCGCTTTTATTTATATCGTCTAGACCATAACAATGATATTCGACGCGCATTTTCATTCTATCAAGGGCAATTTCATCGCGCGGTGAGAAAAAGCGAGGGGGCGCTGTTAGCGCAGGTTGAACAAGGCATGCAAACCATCACGGCCGAGGAAGTGGCCGCCATTGAGCGCAAATGGAAAGGCACCTACCTACAACGGCTTTCTTACTCCAAACAAATGATCTATGGCCTGTCGGGGTTGTTGTTGGTGGCCATCATGTTGGTGTTGTCGGTGTTGATGTTACGGCTGGCAGTCAAACGTAAGACCTCCGAAATTCAAGCGAAAAGTCTAGAAATAGAACAAGAGCGGCGCCGATTGCAATCAATTTTAGAGGCCACGCGGGCGGGTACTTGGGAATGGAATATCCAAACGGGCGAGTGTCAGTACAATGCGCGCTGGGCAGAAATCGTGGGTTACCATTTAGAGGAGTTATTGCCACATACCCTAGAAACCGCGCAACGATTGATTCATCCCGACGATTGGCAAACCATACATCAACTGCTAGGTCCGCACATGGCAGGTGAAACCGAGTTTTACGACTGTGAAATACGCATGCGCCACAAAGCGGGTCATTGGGTCTGGGTCTCAGACCGCGGACAGGTGATTAGCCGCAATGCGCAGGGCGAGCCATTGACCATGAGTGGCACCCATATCGACATCAGTGAAAAAAAGGCGGCAGAACATGCCACTTGGCAACAAGCCAATTATGACAGTTTGACCCAGTTGCCGAATCGACATTTTTTTAATCAACAGTTACAACAGGCGTTAAACCATGCCACCGCCACGCAAACCAGCGTGGCCCTGATTGCCTTGGATTTAGATCGCTTTAAAGAAGTCAATGACACCCTAGGCCACCACCGAGGCGATGCCTTATTGGTGCAAGCTGGCCAGCGTATTGCCCAAGTGGTGGCCAACAGTGCTGTGGTTGCGCGATTGGGTGGCGATGAGTTTTCAATTATTTTCCCCGAGATTGCAGGTGCACGACTCACTGGGTTTTGCACACAATTGCTACAAGTCCTGTCATCGGTCTATGTGTTAGAAGGGGAGCGAGTAGCGGTCACCGCCAGTATCGGGGTCAGTGTGTATCCACAGGATGCTAAAAGCGCTGCAGACATGATGGGGCATGCCGATCAAGCCATGTATGACGCCAAAAAGAAAGGGCGCAACCAATTCAGTGTATTTTCTAAATCCATGCAAGAGGCGTTAGAAACCCGCACGACATTGGCGCGTGATTTGCGTTTAGCGGTGGCCCATGATCAGTTGCTGGATTTTTACCAACCAATTGTGGATTTGGCGACAGGCGAGATCGCCAAAGCGGAAGTATTAATGCGTTGGCAACATCCTAGCCGCGGCTTGGTCAGTCCTGCCATGTTTATCCCAGTGGCAGAAGACATCGGCGCCATTATTGAAATGGGGAATTGGATTTTTAAACAAGCCGCCGCGCATTTGCTGCAATGGCAGCCTTTGGTGGGTGAGCAATTTGCCATCAGCGTCAATAAATCGCCGGTGCAGTTTACTGGGCATTCTGCGGAGCACGATGATTGGGTCAGCCACCTGAAATCCTTGGGGCTTGAGGGCAGGCGCATTGTGGTGGAAATTACCGAAGGCCTGTTGTTAAACCCTGACCCTGAAGTGGAAGCGATTTTGCTACACTTTAGAGATGCCGGTATCCAAGTTGCGATTGATGATTTTGGTACCGGGTATTCTTCGTTGTCTTATTTAAATAAATTCGATATTGATTATCTTAAAATTGACCAAACCTTTACCCGTCATTTAAGCGCAGGCAATGAAAGTTATGTGCTGTGCGAAGCGATTGTGGTCATGGCGCATAAATTAGGGCTAAAAGTCATTGCAGAGGGCGTGGAAACTGCGCTACAACGTGATTTGTTGCGTGAGATTCATTGTGATTATGCCCAAGGCTTTTTTTATTCACCGCCAGTGCCAGCGGCCGATTTTCAAACTTTACTGCAAACGCGCCCTTGGTAGGCTGCAAAGCTTAGCGATAGCGCGCATGATCACCACGCTTGGCGGGTGTCCCCCCAACTGTCCAAGTATGTGCATGGCTGCACTTAAATTGGGCAAAACATACAGCAAAGTATGGGTGAATACTGGTGCAACCCAGGAGCAACGACTGTTCCGCGGGCTTTATCTAGGCTTAAAACAGTGCCATGGCTAGCTTGCACCTCCCTGTCCCGCTGGTTAGGTCAATCATTCCGCATGATTCATACGATATGCAGGTGTTTTTCACCCTTTTTTGTCGGGTTGAATCTCCCAAGTTGGCGTCATTATTGCATCTAAATCTACGTTAGACCCCTCACTAGGAACCATAAGCCTATGCATCCCCAGCCGTTGACCGAAGATCTCACAGGCTACTTTAAAAAAGTAGGCGATTTTCGAGCGCACATTGTGCAATTACAAAATGCTTGGGATAGCCTGGCATTGTTGGCACAGTTGTCAGGGACTGGCTCCGAGATGGAGCACACACGCACGGCGTTTAACCAAATTTCAACCGATGTGCTGCAGTTTTTGTCGGAAGAAACCCTGAATAAAACCGCGGCTCAATTGTCATCAAAAGCCTTTGTGATTATTAACTTATTGGTGCGTAATTTGTTTGAGCGTACTGCCGATATTGGGTTTTTTGCCACCGATGACGATGTGCGTGACTTTTTAGCGCATCATCTTGATGGCACCATGAATGGCGATATCGCCCAAAACATGCTGTTTCGCTTTCAAGAATATCAAAAGAAATACACCGTCTACGAAAACATCGTGTTGTTTGATCGGACGGGGGTGATCGTGCATCAACTCGATGCCGACCAAGGCATTTTGCACGACCAGCATCCGATTTTTGCCCTAGCCATGCAAAGCACTGAGCCTTATGTAGAGCGCTTCTACGAAACTGAAATCAACGGGCGCGTGCATAAGTCACTCAATTATGCCCATGTGGTACGGGCAAAAGATGGTCGCACCGTGCTGGGGGTGTTGTGTTTATGTTTTAAATTTGTCAACGAACTCGACACCATTTTTGGCAACTTGATTGATGAAAAAGACTGGGCCGTTGGCTTGTTGCTCGATGAACAACGCCATGTCATTGCATCCAGTGATCCGTATCAAATTCCGATTGGTGCAACCTTGTGTGCAGATCCTGCGCGTGATTGGTTTGTTGCGCGCTTTGCTGGGCGTGAGTATTTATGTGTGACCTGTCAATCCGAAGGCTACCAAGGCTATTTGGGCCCAGGGTGGTTGGGTCAAGCCATGATCCCACTCGAACATGCGTTTACGCAAAACATGCGCGCATTGGTGGCGCATATCGATGGCGATATTTTGAAAAAGGTGATGCGTAGCCCGCTGATTTTTTCTGACAATTTATTGAATATCCCTAAGCAAGCCGCCAGCATTCAGAGCAAGCTCAATCAATCCGTTTGGAACGGCAATATTTGGCAGAGCAATTATGTGGATACCCAACAAAAAAACTTCTCTAAAACCTTATTGAGTGAGATCAGTAACACCGGTCGTAAAACTCAGCTGATTATTGAGCAAATGGTGTCTGAGCTGTATCAAACGGTGGTATCGGTGATGCTGGAAAACTCATCGTTTTACGCCCAGTTAGCTGTGGACATCATGGATCGAAACCTGTACGAACGAGCCAATGATGTGCGTTGGTGGGCGCTGACTTATAGCTTTCGAGATCTATTGGCCAAGCCACAACTGACGCAAGATGACAAAGACAAGATGACCAGTATTTTGCGCTATATCAATAGCCTGTATACCGTCTATGAAAACCTCATGTTGTTTGATCGCAAAGGCGAAGTGGTCGCAATCTCGAATCCTAAATACAGTGACTTATTAGGCACCATCCGTCAGGAAGAATGGTTGGGGCGCACGCGCAGTTGTCATACCACGCAAGCCTATGTGGTGTCACGCTTTGAACCAACGCCTTTGTATCGAGATGCGCATCAACAAGACCAACACGCCTATGTGTACGCGGCCCCTGTCAGTCACCTCGACGCCTCTGCAATTGTGGGCGCGATTGGCATTGTGTTTGATAGTACGCCGCAATTTAATGCCATGTTACAAGATGTGATTCCGCGTGATCGCAATCATGCGCCTGTGGCAGGGAGCTTTACCGTGTTTGTCAGTGATCAGCTGAAGGTGATTGCCAGCACCCATCCTAACTTTGTGATTGGTGAAGCGTTTGATTTAATGCCGCAAATCAGCAAACTGCGCGAAGGCGAGCAGCTGTTTGATATTGCCATGTATGAAAGCACTTACTATGCGGTAGGCGCCCACGCTGCCTATGGGTATCGTGAGTACAAAGGTGAAGATGATGCCTATCGTAATCAGGTGATTGCCTTGATCTTTACGCCGCTAGGGGATATCGAAGCCATTAATGTGCGGATCGATGCTGAAGCACAAGTGATTCATAACAAATTTAATCCCAATTTATTTTTACAAGCCGATGCGCAAGCCAAAGAATATGCCACTTTTTATGTGGGGGGCACATGGTTGGGCATTGCCGCGGAATACATTGTGGAAGCCTGTGACGAAACCCAATTACGTACACTGCCTGAAGCTGCCACCTTTATTGCAGGCATGCATCCGCATCGCAATGCTGTGATTCCAGTGATCGATTTGGCGCAAATGCTGGGCAATGCCGATTATCAAACTGAACATCGACAAATGGTGGTGATCCACGACAAAGCGTCCAATCTAAAATTTGGCGTCTTTGTGTCGGCACTGGGTGAAATTCCATATTTAATGCCGACGCAAATCCAACCGATGGCTACCTTTTTTAAAGGGCATAGTCACAATCCTGGGATTGCGATTGCCAATTTAGCGCAGGCCAACGCTTCGCAAAGCATGTTGACCCTAGTCACACCACAAAGCATTTGGGATAAAGTGGTGCAGCCTGCCACGGCACCTGCCTGATTGTAGTGGTGCTCGCTTCGCCCGTTTGTGGGACGATGCAAATGCCTTTACAATTTGGCCATGACCATTATAGCCTGCTTGCTTTGACCACCTCTACACCATTGATAGAACGCTATTTAGCGGGCTATCCGCTCACCTTACAGGCGCAAATTGCCCAATTACAGGCGCACGGAACCCTTGCTGAGCATCTGCAGCAACGCTATCCAGAGGGCCATGACATTCAAAGTGATAAGGCGCTCTATGCCGTATGCATGGCGCGTAAACAGCGTTATCTTAAAAATGCACCGATGCTCGATAAAGTTTATTTTGATAATCGGCTGACGATTGAAAAACAAACGCTCGGCCTGAATACGGCCATCTCCCGCGTACAGGGCGGGAAACTCAAGGCCAAAAAAGAAATCCGAATTTCAGCTTTTTTTAAGCAAGCGCCTGCCGCTTTTTTGGACATGATTGTGGTGCATGAGCTGGCACATCTAAAAGTGCATGCGCATGACAAAGCGTTTTATCAATTATGTCTGCATATGGAGCCCAACTACATGCAATATGAGTTTGATTGCCGCGTCTATTTATGGCTCAACGCACTCAAGCAGCTGGATGACAGTGAGCGCTAACATGCGCGTACGCATTGGTGTGTGTTGTATCTTGAGTATGCTAGGGTTAGCACACGCCGCTGAGCCGATACCCCAGACGACCACACCGCCGATTGAGGTTTATATCACCGTGGATTGGGAGGGCGACACGCTGGAGCCCGACAATATCGCAGCCATGCAGCGGTTTAGGCAACGCTTTTCAACCATTCCTTTATTACAATTATTAAACCCTGCCTACTTTTTTAAGCCTGGCGCCGATGCCAATGCGATCAACGCCACGATACGCAGTACTTTGTTGCCGATCGATACGCTGGGTTTACACCTACACGGTTGGCAACACTGGGTGGCCCATTGTGGCGTGACGTTTCAGTCACAACCGCAATTTGCAGCGGCCCCACTTTCGGCAAGTGAGGCGGGGGTGACGGTCAGCCTGGAGCATGCATACAGTCAAGCCGCACTCACCCAGTTAATCGGCTGCGCAAGTCAGTGGATGGTGGGCCAAGGCTATCCAAGGCCACGTCATTTTCGTGCTGGGGGCTGGCAATTGGGTCCGAAATTGACGGCGGCTTTGGAGCAGCACGGTTTTGTGTGGGATAGCTCGGTGATTCAGGCAGCGTTGCTCACGACACGTTGGCCGAAAGACAGTGCGCTGGTGACTTCCCTCCACCGCTTACATCCACAAGTGCCCGACCTGGCGCAACCTTATGCGTTAACCCCATCGCTGATGGAATACCCCAATAATGCGGGCTTGGCGGATTACGCCACCAGCCAGCAGTGGGTGCAACTTTTCGAACAGCTGATTTCCAGTGAACATAGCGTCATGGTGCTGGGCTTTCATCAGGAATCCGCAGACGATTTTTTGACGATCTTGGCGCAAGTCATCCCGCGCTTTGAAGCAATTGCCGCACAACATCAACGACGATTAAGATGGATGCCATAAGCCATGACATTATTTGATACCCATCCCCCCTCAGCACCCGTGGTGTTAGCGAGTGGCGCCGTATGGTTGGATGGTTTTGCGTTGCCAGTGGCAGATCGCATCTGCCAGCAACTGTCTGCGCATTTTGTTTCGCGGCCGCCACAACAAATGATGACGCCCATGGGCTACCCGATGTCGGTCAAAACCACCAGCATGGGCGATTGGGGCTGGGTAGGCACGACCCAAGGCTATGGCTACAGTGCCATCGAGCCCGCCACAGGGCTCGCATGGCCAGCGATGACGCCTGATATTTTGCAACTCGCAGCAAATGCAGCCGCCGCAGCGGGCTACCAAGCATTTGTGCCAGACAGTTGTTTGATCAATCAATATGCCGTTGGGACGAAAATGGGGTTGCATCAAGACAAAGATGAACAAGATTTTAGTCAGCCGATTGTGTCGGTGTCACTCGGTTTACCTGCGACTTTTTTGTTTGGTGGGCCCCGCCGCAGTGATCGCCCGGTTAAAATTCCGTTGGTGCATGGCGATGTGGTGGTGTGGGGCGGCGCCAGTCGTCGCTTTTATCATGGCGTGGCCACCATTCGGCCAGGCATGCATCCGCTGTTAGGCGCTCAGCGCATTAATCTTACGCTGCGAAAAGCACGCTGACTGCCGCGGTCATTGTCTGTGGACCAGCATGGAAAGACCTGCCACATCGCTGGCCTTTTTAATGCGCAATAAACCCGAGCTTTAACCCTCACTTCGCAGTTGCCTCTTTTGTCCAAAAGAGTAAACTGAAGTTGTCCTGATTCATGATTCGTCTCGATGTTGAGGCAGGACCATTGAACGGGGCAATTTCAGAACAAAGGAGTTTGTCATGAATTTACAGCTTACTGGACATCATTTAGAAATCACCCCCGCGCTTCGAGAATACATCTCGACGAAATTTACGCGCATCAGCAATCATTTTGATCATGTCATTGATGTCAAAGTCACCATGTCGATTGAAAAGTTGGCGCAAAAGGTCGAGGCCACCTTGCATGTGCCTGGCAACGATTTACACGCAGCGTGTACCGACGAAAACATGTATAGCGCCATCGATATGTTGACTGACAAACTAGACCGTCAAGTGGTCAAGCACAAAGAAAAACATGGCGACCATCACAAGTCTGGTGGGGCGGTTAAACACCAAGTATTGTCCTAATCTCTCGATTGCGCTATCCGTGGTTTGGGTAGCGCAAACACCCATTTTTCTAAAGTGAAGTCACCGCACAAGCAGGATTCAGTTGTAAGATAACCCGTTGATTTCCCATGACGCATACGGTCTACCATGGCACACATATCAGTCGCCGATTTATACAAACAAATTCGTAGCAAACTCAAACTCAAATGGGTGGCAGGCCAAGCCGGCGGCAGTAAAGTGCTGACTTCAGGCACGGTGACCAAGCCATCGCTGGCGTTGATTGGTCATTTGAATTATGTCCACCCAAATCGCGTGCAAGTGCTGGGCTGCGCCGAGATGGATTATCTCAATCAATTAAGCATTTTGGCCTTACAACAAGCGGTGGCCAATTTATTTTCAACCGATTTAGCGGTGGTGATTGTTGCAAACGGCGAAAAAGTACCGCCTGCATTGTTAGAGATGGCGGAAAAACAACAAACGCCCTTGTTTACCTCACCGATGATGAGTCCGCAACTGATGGAGTTGCTCAGCCATTATTTAGCGATCGCGACCGCTGAATCGGTGAGCTTACATGGGGTATTTATAGAAGTACAAGGCTTTGGCGTGTTGATTAAAGGCAGCGCTGCCATTGGTAAAAGTGAGTTGGCCTTAGAGTTAATTTCCCGTGGCCATCGTTTGGTTGCCGACGACATCGTCGACTTTTATCGGATTTCGCCGGAGCGGGTGGAGGGACGTTGTCCTGAATTATTACAAGATTTTTTAGAAGTACGTGGTCTCGGTATCTTAAATATTCGTGCACTGTTTGGTGATAATGCCGTCAAACCAACCAAACCCCTTGATTTAATCATTCAGTTAGCGCTGGCCGACGAGATGCAACCAATGGCGCTAGATCGACTCAATGCCAATCGACAAACCGAACGCGTACTCGATGTCGAAATCCATAAAGTGGTGATTCCGATTGCGGCTGGCCGCAACATCGCGGTGTTGGTCGAAGTTGCAGTACGCAATCATATGTTGCTATTAAGAGGGGTGAATGCGACTAAACAGCTCACCCAACGGCAAAAACAACTCATGCTAAGAGAAAGCAAACAACGCTAATGCAATTGGTGATTGTGACCGGTTTGTCCGGCTCTGGAAAAAGTATCGCACTCCGTGTGTTTGAAGACCACGGCTATTATTGTATTGATAATTTGCCTGCGACCTTGTTGCCGCACATACAAAGCCATGTCGCTGGACGCGATGCAACCAAAGTGGCCATTAGTATTGATAGCCGTAGCATTGCGATTGAAGCCTTGCCTGATATGTTGCAAACCCTGTCTAGTCAGGGTATCCAAACCCATTTATTGTTTTTAGATGCCAATCTGGAAACCTTGGTCAAACGGTTTTCAGAAACCCGCCGTAAGCATCCTTTAAGTTCGCCTAGCTTGGCCTTGGCCGACAGCATCCGCCAAGAGCGCGAGTTATTATCTGGCTTGCGTGAGTTGGGACACCATGTGGATACCAGTCATTTAAACTCGAACGCCTTGCGCCAGCACACGCGACAATGGATGTTGCAGGTAGAACAACAATATCAGCACAGTGCCAGTCATAGCTTGGTGTTATCGTTTATTTCGTTCGGGTTTAAACATGGCATTCCGCTGGATGCAGACTTTGTGTTCGATGTCAGAAGCTTACCCAATCCGCACTACGATCCCGTCTTGCGGCCATTTAACGGCAAACAAGCGCCGATTCAGCAATTTATGCAAAATGAAAGTATGGTGCTTGAAATGCAGCGAGACATTCAGCACTATATCGAGAAATGGTTGCCGAGTTTTTATCAAGACCATCGGAGCTATGTCACGGTGGCAATTGGGTGCACAGGTGGTCAGCACCGATCGGTCTATTTAGTCGAGCAGTTGGGCCATCATTTTCAACCACAACATGCGGTGATGTTACGTCACCGTGAACTCAACGAATCGATCGCGCGTTCGATTTAAGTATTGAAAGCCTCTTTATGATTGGTGTGTTAATAATCGCTCATGGTCGCCTAGGTGCCAGTTTAATTGAGTG
Organism: Methylophilaceae bacterium; assembly: GCA_027488395.1. Lineage (GTDB taxonomy): Bacteria > Pseudomonadota > Gammaproteobacteria > Burkholderiales > Methylophilaceae > Methylophilus. The sequence goes on from JAIYBT010000026.1 coordinate 54,253, forward strand.
TGCCACCCATGTGATGGGTAGTCGTCCGGCACAGTTGGATTACCTAGAAATTTCTAAGCAAGATGAACCCGCAGATATGTTGGCCAAAGCGCAAAGCGTGGTCAGCACTTTAAATAGCGGTCATGGCGTATTGGTGTTATCGGATATTTATGGCGCAACCCCATGCAATATCGTCACCCGCCTGCTCAGCCCCGATGAAATTGAAGGGGTTGCTGGGGTGAACTTACCCATGCTGGTACGCGTATTGAATTATCGGCATGAGGGCTTGCATACCTGTATTGAAAAAGCCTTAAGCGGTGGACGCGAAGGCGTTGTCCATTTCACCAAAACCACTTGTCATCACGCACCTTAAATCATGGCCAAATTGTCGATCGAAATTATTAATAAATTGGGGCTACATGCGCGCGCCTCCACCAAGTTTACGCAAACTGCCAGTCAGTTTAAAAGTGAGGTCTGGGTTGAAAAAAATGGTCGCCGGGTCAATGCTAAAAGCATCATGGGGGTGATGATGTTGGCCGCCGCCAAAGGCAGCATCATTGAGATTGACGCCACAGGCGATGATGAAACCGACGCCATCGCGGCCTTGCAAGCGCTCATATTGGATTATTTTGGCGAGGGTGAATAAATGAGCAGCTTTAGCATGCATGGAGTAGGCGTTTCCAGTGGCATTGCCATTGGTCATGCCCACTTGATTTCGCATGCGTTGCTCGAAGTGGTGCATTTCACCATTGAGGCTAGCGCGGTAGCGCAAGAAATTGCACGGTTTCAACGTGCGATTCACCTGGTGAAGTTGGATTTAGAGCAGCTCAAAGCGCAACTGCCCGCCAACGCGCCTGCCGAGCTGGCAGCATTTATTGGCACCCATTTGGCAATGTTATGCGATAAATCATTGTCGGAAGCACCGATTGCTATTATTGAGGCCGAGCGCTGTAATGCAGAGTGGGCGCTAAAGCAACAAATGGATGACATCGTTGCGCAATTCGATGCGATTGAAGATGTGTATTTGCGCGAGCGTAAACAAGATGTGATGCAGGTGGTGGAGCGGGTGATTAAAGTCTTGCTCGGCCGTCATCAACACACTGCAGAAAAAAAACAGCATGCCAAGCAAGAGCGCGCCATGATTTTAGTGGCGCACGATATTTCACCGGCGGATGCGATCCAATTTAAACACCATCAGTTTGCTGCTTTTATTACCGATGTTGGTGGCGTGACCTCCCATACAGCCATTTTGGCGCGTAGTTTAAATATCCCCTCGATTGTGGCATTGCAACGCGCGCGCGGCTTAATCAGTGATGGCGAGTTGATGATTGTGGATGGTGCGCAGGGGGTGGTCATTGTCAACCCTGGCCCTGAGGTGTTATCCGAGTATCAGCTCAAGCAAAATCAGTGGCAACTGGCGCAACAAAAACTACAACGTATTAAAGCGACCAAAGCGCTCACCGTCGACGGCGTTGCCATTGAGTTGCTGGCGAATATTGAAGTGCCTGAAGATGTGCTAAGCGCAAAAGCGGCTGGGGCGGCCGGTGTGGGCCTGTATCGCACCGAATTTTTGTTTATGAATCGGCGAGATATGCCCGACGAAGAGGAGCAATTTGAAGCCTATCGTTATGTGGCGGAAGCGATGAAAGGCATGCCCGTGACCATCCGCACCTTGGATATTGGTGCAGATAAACAATTAAATCCAGACGAAGTGGTCACCGCGACCAATCCAGCGTTGGGCTTACGCGCTGTGCGCTATTGTTTGTCAGAGCCACAGGTGTTTCACACCCAATTCCGTGCGTTGCTGCGTGCCTCGCACTACGGGCGGGTGAATATTTTGATTCCCATGCTTTCTAATTTAAATGAGTTGCGCCAAACCAAATTGTTGCTGCAACGCGCCAAAGAGGCGTTGCGCAAAGAAGGCGTTCCATTTGATGAGGGAATACGTTTGGGCGGGATGATAGAGGTGCCAGCAGCTGCCATCAGTGCCGATGCGTTTAGTCAGGCGTTGGACTTTTTATCCATTGGCACCAATGATTTGATTCAATACACCTTGGCGATTGACCGTGCGGATGATGCGGTGGCGCATTTATACAATCCCTTGCATCCCGCGGTTTTAAAATTGATACAGCTGACCATACAAGCCGCGCACAAGCATGGTAAACCCGTGTCTGTGTGTGGCGAGATGGCAGGCGACACCCGTTTAACGCGATTACTCATCGGCATGGGCATGCGTCAATTGTCGATGCATCCCGCCCACATCCTGAGTGTGAAATCACACATTTTGCAAAGTGAAGCAGCCGTCTTAGCCAAGCAAGCAAAAAAAATCCTTGCACTCAGTGACTTAGATAAAATTGAGCCACTGATCAATCGGTGGAACGGTCAAGCGATGTCTTAACTGTACGCACAAGCATCAATAAAACTCATCAATCTCATTTAAATAAGCAATATGACAGGCCAGAACAATTACCAGATAATGGCAGTCAACCTAACAACATCGATTGCATAAGGAATCTTCTGTGAGCACCAATCCACTCCTCGTTTTTAATGGTTTACCACAATTCAACGAGATCAAGCCCGAGCATATATCGCCCGCGATCGAAACCTTGATTGCCGAGGGACGGGCGCTGGTCGCGCAATTGGCGACCCGTGCCGACACCCCAACTTGGGAAAATTTTGCAATTCCGCTCGAGGCTTTTTCAGTCAAGTTATCTCGCGCATGGGGGCCTGTGGGTCATCTCAACGCGGTGGTCAATACGCCTGCGCTGCGTGAAGCCTATAACGACAACTTAGCGAAACTCACTGATTTTTATAGCGATCTTGGTCAAGATGAGCGGCTGTATCAAAAATATAAACAGATACAAGCCAGCCCTGCATACGCCCACCTCAGTCCTGCGCAACGCAAGATTGTGGACAATGAAGTGCGTGGCTTTAAATTGGGCGGGGCTGAACTAGCCCCTGCAGAAAAAACACGCTTTAAAGCCATTGCCGAGCAACTGTCTAAACTGGGCAGTCAATTTGAAGAGAATATTCTCGACAATACCAACGACTTTCAACATGTGGTGACCGATAGTGCGATATTAGCGGGTCTGCCCGAGGATGCACTGCAAGCCGCGGCCGAAGCGGCACAAGCCGCGGGTAAAACGGGTTGGTTGTTCACCTTACACTACCCCTCCTATATGCCCGTCATGCAATATTGCGAACACCGTGGTCTGCGCGAAACCCTGTATCGTGCCTATGTCACGCGCGCATCCGAGCTTAGTCAGCCACAATGGGACAACACCCCGTTAATTGCTGATTTACTTAAGCTCAAGCAAGAAGAAGCGCAACTACTGGGCTTTGAAAACTATGCTGCGCTGTCATTAGCTACCAAAATGGCCGACAGCCCACAGCAAGTGATTGATTTTCTGGATACGTTGGCCAAACGGGCAAAACCATATGCCGAAAAAGACATGGCAGAACTCACCGCTTACGCGAAAACGCTCGGGCTCGATGACCTGCAATCGTGGGATGTGGCCTATGTCAGCGAAAAACTACGCCAAGATAAATATGCGTTCTCAGACCAAGAAGTTAAGCAATATTTTCCAGAACCTAAGGTGAAAGCCGGCCTGTTTCGCGTGATTGAAACCATTTTTGGGGTACAAGTGCGTCCAGTCGCCGCGCCGACTTGGCATGCAGATGCCAGCTTTTACGAGATCAGTGATCAGCAACGCAACCCAATTGCTTACTTTTATTTGGACTTATACGCGCGCCAAGGGAAACGTGGCGGTGCATGGATGGATGAATGTATTACACGGCATAAAACTGCACAAGGCATTGAGTTGCCTGTGGCTTACTTAACGTGTAACTTCTCTGGGCCAATCGGCAATAAGCCGGCCTTATTCACCCACGACGAAGTGATCACCTTGTTCCACGAGTTTGGGCATGGCTTGCACCATATGTTGACGCAAGTGGAGGAATACAGCGTCTCGGGTATCAAAGGCGTGGAATGGGATGCGGTGGAGTTGCCCAGTCAATTTATGGAAAACTTTTGCTGGGAGTGGGAGGTATTGCGTCATATGACCGCGCATGTAGACAGCGGCGCACAATTGCCTCGCAACCTGTTTGATAAAATGGTGGCTGCTAAAAATTTCCAAGCCGGCATGCAAACGGTGCGTCAAATTGAGTTTTCATTGTTTGATATGCGTTTACATAGCACGTTTGATCCACATGGCACCCAAACAGCACTCGATGTGATTGAACAAGTACGCGATGAAGTGGCCGTGTCACGGCCACCGAAGTGGAACCGCTTTCCGAACAGCTTTAGCCATATTTTTGCAGGGGGGTATGCTGCGGGTTACTATAGCTATAAATGGGCGGAAGTATTGTCTGCGGACGCTTATAGCTTATTTGAGGAAATGGGCGTGCTGTCGGCAGAAGCGGGTAGTCGCTTTAAACAAGAAGTGTTAGCGCAAGGTGGTGCCCGTCCCGCCATGGAATCATTTGTTGCATTTAGGGGCCGTGAACCCAGCATGGATGCCTTACTGCGGCATAACGGCATGGCCAGCTAGATTGGCTAAAGGCTAGGCAGCATGCACACCGATGCGTGCTGCCAATCGATAAAACAGAGGAAATACGATGCTTCGATGGTGTTGTGTGTTGTGTGTAATGATGAGTGTAGCGGTGAACGCTGCCACTGTGGCTGAGGATGATATTCAGGCAACCACGGGCAATGGCGATGCCGTGGTATTGCATGCCAATGGCTACTGGGAATTCAAAGACCGTCAAAAAGCTGCAGAAGCCAAAGTGAAAGTCGAACAATTTGAACGCGATAATAGCTGTCCCTTGGGCATGCGCCCGAGCTTTTTAGGGGTGGGCCGTTGTATCGCATTTGATGATCCCATCCTAAAACGCGGTTCCCTCAGTGGTAAAGGCCGTTAACCCAGCCGCGCCCAACATGAGTGCATATTCACGCGGTCGGCGACCTGACGTTACAAGCTTATCTTCCTAGTTTGCAGCGCGGTTGCCGTGCCTCACCGCCCTCTGTGGTGATCTGACAGGTTTTCACCCAGCTGGCAGGATTTAGGTATAAGCTTTGCTTAACTACACGCTAAACAATTCATATAAAGCCCCAACATCTATGGTTAACTCCCTACAATTTGCCCGCCACGGCGATAAAAAAAACTCAGCCTTTTTTGAAGAGTATCTACAAAAACTGCTTGAAGAACGCGATCAGCTTGGCCTCACCGAGATGATTCACGATATTGATGCGTTAATGATCACGGTGGATCCTGACCACTCAATTCAATACATTGCTGAGCTATCACTGATGACCTCGTATCACTATTTGGTGACGCTTGAGAGTGAAAAGCACTGGACACATATTTTAAGAATCGACCTGAACTCCCCTGATTTGTTAGTACGCGAGGTGAAAGACCCAAATTTTCGCGGTATTTTTCGGGCACTGAATGAAATATATCCAGTGGGGGCGCGCAAACCGAATAGTCGCTACATGGGCGAAATCATTCGTGTCAGCAATTTACATGAAGTGGTTAAGTTGCAAGAGGCGCGCGAGTTTCGCTTTTTTAGCCAAGATGAAGTGCGCAAGTTAGAGTTGCCAGGCAATGTGGCGATTAGTAAACCGTCGCCGTATACCCACAATATTGTCGGCTATATGAAACGCGAACCACATGAGCTCAGGGTGTATGCGCTTGGCATCAGCACCATCCGCAACGATGTGCAAGCAGCCTATGCAGAAGCCAAAAATATGCAGGCCAAATTACGGATTGATGACCTGATTTTACCCGTCGATCATTTGGCCACCCGAGTCTATAGCCAAAATCGCGAAGTGGCGATTTTGGAATATTTATCTTGGTCTAGTTATTACTTTTGGGGTGCCTACAATATTTGGGATCAAAATTCTTCCACCAATGTCACCAAAAGTGTGCACGGTGTGCCTGAGACGCAAAGCCCCGCCAAAGTGTTTACAGCCAATAACACGCCTTATTTTGTCAATCACTTAGAACATCTACCCTCACCGACTGAGACGTTTGTCCGTAACTATGGCCCGCGCTTACACCATGTGGCCTTATCGGTAAAAGACGGCATGCGCGATGGGCTGGAAAATATCGAGTTTGTGGTGAATGCCATTGCTGGCCAAGGCAAAGGCTTTTTATTAGACGTGGTGGGCTCTAAAGAAGAAGGTTTAAAGCAGGTGTTTTCCAATGCTTCGGAACATTCATCGCTGATCATTGAATATGTGCAACGCTATGACGGCTTTGATGGCTTTTTTACCCGTGATAATGTGGCTAAATTGACGGAAGCCGCTGGTGAAGAAGAAGGCGTGCTGGAGCAACAAGCCCTGCTCAGTCCCCGCTAATGTTGCAAAATACGTCGCCGTGCCTAAGCTTTGCTTGAGATCAACCCGTTTAAAGATTGGCTATGGAACCTGATTTTTGGCATCAACGCTGGCAACAACAGCAGATAGGCTTTCATTTACCAGCGGTGAATCCCCATCTACACAAACATTTTTCGCGTTTAAAGCTGGCGCCCAATGCGCGCGTGCTATTGCCATTGTGTGGCAAAACCCGCGATATTGGTTGGTTGTTGCAACAAGGGATGCAGGTGGTGGGCGTGGAGCTGAGTGCGTTGGCCGTGGAGGCGTTGTTCGCCGAAGCTGCACTCAACCCCCACATCACGCAGCGGGCGGGATTCGTATGTTATCAAGCACCAGGCTTGGTGGTATGGCAGGGTGATTTTTTTGCGTTGACGCCAGCCATGCTGGGCCCGATGGATGCAGTCTACGATCGGGCGGCGTTGATTGCTTTGCCGCCCGCGATGCGCGTACGCTATGCCCAACAGCTGCAACGATTAGCGCCTACGGCAAGCCAACTCATCGTCACGCTTGATTACGACCAACGCTGTTATGCTGGCCCACCGTTTAGTGTGCCAGCGCGTGAGGTCCTGCAACACTATGCCCAAGCGTATGCAATCACCGCGTTAGATGATGTCAATATGGCAGGCGGGTTAAAAGGGCTGTGCCCTGCGCAAGAGCAGGTGTGGCAGTGCGTCCCGCATGCCGTATCCTTGGGTTAACAGGTTTGAGGGTTAACAGGTTGACGCAATCAGGCGCATGCATAAGGTGACTGCAACCGACGATGCACACGGTTGGTGTGAACAACATGCAGGGACTGACAAGAACGACATGCAAGGCCGCCAGCGAAATTAAGCCTCGGCGGCAAGCCCACCCTCACGCAAGCAGTCATGCGTTTTGTGCCACTGGGCCAAATCGGCCACCACCTGATGCGCTTGTGCTTGGAGCGCCGCGCTTGGATGTTTTAAATCGGGCACGATAACCACGCGTAAGCCAGCAGCAATTGCCGCTTGCGCCCCCAGTTCACTGTCTTCAAACGCAATGCACGCCTCAGCGGGTAAACCGAGTTTGTCGAGGGCTAACAGGTAAATATCGGGGTATGGCTTGCCACGTTGCACCTCCTGACCACTGGTTAAATGCTCAAAATAATCTAACACACCAGTGTGACGTAAGCGGTGGGTAATATGTGGCATCGGCGACGAAGAGGCGACACTGCAACGGATACCGCGGGCTTGATACGCCGCTAATAAATCCACGACGCCAGTTTTTAACGGAAAGGCATGGTCGCGTGCGGCTAAAAACCGCTCTAAACCATCAATCACTTGTTGCATCTTGTCTGCACCGCCTAATTGTTGTGCCATGATGCGGCTCGAATCTGACCATACCCGTCCCACCAGTTCCACATAGTCTTCTTGGCGATAGGGGATGCCGATGGCAGCAGCGGCTTCAATACAGCCTTGCATGATGATGCGCTCAGAGTCGATCAGTAAGCCATCCATATCAAAAATGGCTGCTTTTATCATGTATTTCCTTTCATCGCGCACTTGTTTGTCGCGTACTTTTTCATGACACACATTAGAATAGGTATTGTTTAACATGATGATGTTACTCGGGATGACCGTCTGATAAGCGTGATGGCGTTCATGGGATGTCAAAAAAACAGAAGATGCAGCCATGTGCTGCAGGCCACGCGTTGAGGCTTGACCATGCTCTGGGCAAGCAAGGGGGCGGGTGTGCATCGGCAGCATCCAGCGGGGTAGTTAAGCATGCTTAAATTACATGTGCGCTAGCTGGGGTCACTGTGACACTCACTTTTAAGTGTTGTTGGCCGCCGCCTAGCACCACGCCGCGCATGGGTGAGACATCACTAAAATCACGGCCCCACCCCACGGTGATATGTTCTTGTTGCACCAAGCAATCATTGGTTGGGTCAAAATCGACCCAACCATAGACGGGGCAATAGACGGACACCCAGGCATGTGAAGCATCCGCGCCCACCATCCGAGGCTTGCCTGCTGGGGGATGAGTCAAAATATAACCACTCACATACCGACATGGCAGCCCGAGTGAACGCAAAGCACCGATCATCAAATGGGCAAAATCTTGGCAAACCCCGCGTTTTCCACGTAGCACTTCATCGAGTGGGGTGGATACATCGGTGGCTTGCGCATCAAATTTAAAGGTGTTGAACATATGCCGTGTGAGCGCCATAGCAGCCAATAATATGGGTTGATTTGCGCGTATACGTTCGCGCGCAAATTGCGCCAGTGCCTCATTGGGTTTGATTTTGGCACACGCATATAAAAAGCGACTGGCATCCGTATGTCGGCTGGCTTGATGTTGCATCATCCAAGCAACTTCTTCCCACGCTGGGCTCTGCTGATAGGCGTCCAAGGTCGGGCGTGCTTGACACGCCACTTCAAACCTTGAGGTCACTTTCAGCTGTTGATGGGGCGCTAAAATGGTTAGGTAATCGTTGTGATTGCCAAAAAAGTCAGTGCGATGTGCTTGTTCTGACGGGTGTGGATCGCATTGCAACACATGCGACAAGCATTGCTGAAATGGGGTTTCCCGTGGCACCAAATGTAACAGCTGTTGTGACTGTGTCACCACGCTATCGTATTGGTAATGGGTTTGGTGTTCAACCAAATAGCGCAGCTCACTCATGATCTCACTCGGGTTAATAGCCAGTGGTGGCGTGGCTGCTGGTGTAGCTAAAAAAGCGTAAACTTAAGCGATCAGACAACGCCAATGTCACAGCATAAGTGTGGTCTAGCCATGCAGTGAGGGCGGCACTGCCAGGGTGAAAATGCTGATCGGGGTCCAAATCCAGCAGTGCTTGCCAGCAATCTTTAAGCGCACTGGCAATACCGCCCGCATCGTCTTTTGCATCCATATCCTCTAAATATTTGACGAGGCCACGAATTTGAAAGGCAATTGCATTTGGGTTTTGCCCATCCATCAACAACATATCCAGCACCGGTAACCACTCAGGTTGTGATGCATAGCGTGCGCGATAAGTCACTAGATTATTGGTGACCTGTAACAACCACTCTAAATTACTATGCTGTGGCATGTGGATAGCGCGGCTCAGTAACACGCACATAAACTGTAAGCGCTCAATCCGTCGACCCAAAGACATAAAGCGCCAGCCCAAATCACGTGTCATCCAATCCATTGCAAAGCCAGTGAGCGTGACAAAATGATTAATCGCCAATTCGATATAAGCGTTGGCCTCTTGCAAGCTAGGGTGTGGCTGACGGGTAATGAATTGGCGAGACAGTAAGTTAACCGTGCGCCAATGGTCGTTTGAAATGCGCTCACGCAGGTTAAACGCTTGTTGAAACAATTGCTGCACACTGGTCGCTAAACTGTTTGATTGTTGTGAAAACACCGCACGAATCAACAAAGGTTCGATGGCATCATCCTCGAATATTTGCCAGGTTTCCCACTCTTTTTCATCCTTGGGGGCAGGCAATAAATCAAACCACTGACACAAGCCCTGCATGGTCGGCCATTCGCCTGCACGGGTTTCTGGCGTGTACTCTAATAATGCACGGATGGTGGTGCGCAACATCATGGCCTTTTGCAGATTGCGTACCGAATAGCGGCCATACCAAAACAGATTTTCCGCCATGCGGCTGGATAAATAGGTGTTTTCGCGGACTAAATCTTTACTGGAAGTGGTTTTGCGCAACAAGCTAAAAGGCGCTTGATGGGCATCTGACATGACCCAAGTGTCTTTGCTGGTGCCGCCGCGTTGCATGGTCACCACTCTGGCATCCTTGCCACTGGCCACGCGGGCAAGGCCGCCTGGCATAATGGCATAGCCATTCGGCGTGGCAAACGCATACACGCGCAGGCTGACTGCCAGTGCGTGCATCTGCGGTTGTGCTGGATTGACCAGTACGGGGGCATGCGAGATATCCACTTGTTCTTGCGCAATGTAGTGATGCGGCTGCGCACGCAACTTTTCAATGAGCGCGGCTTTTTGTGTAGCGGTTAAATCTTCACCAAAAATTGGCGTGGATTGCACTTGTGGAAACGCAGGTTTAATCACCAGAAATTTTAAATTGTTGATGACATACTCCAGCGCGCGCGGCTCACCACACCACCACGTGGCGACAGAAGGCATCAGTAGCTGTTCACCCAGCATGGATTGGCAAATATTGGGTAAAAAGCCGAGCAAGGCCCCTGATTGCAATAGGTTTGCACCCAAGGCATTGGCGATCACCACATTGCCTAATCTGGCGACCTGCGCCAACCCTGCCACGCCCAGCAAGGATTCCGCGTTCATTTCCAGCGGGTCGCAATAATCATCATCAATGCGGCGCAAAATCGCGTGCACGGGTTTCAGGCCTGCAATGGTTTTCAACCACACCACGCCATTACGCACCGTAAGATCACTGCCTTGCACCAAGGGGTAACCGAGATAGCCTGCTAAAAACGATTGCTCATGATAGGTTTCGTTATAAGGGCCTGGGGTGAGTATCACCACCAACGGCGGCTCACCGATGCGCAAGGGCGCGATGCCCAAGCCAGTGCGCTGGTGATTTTCTGCGACACGATGGCCCCAATGCGCAAGGCTATCGCGCATGCTGGCAAAAAAACCACTCAAGCGTTCGATGTTGAGATCACGAAACAGCTCAGGAAACGCGCCAGAAATAATGGTGCGATTTTCCAGCGCATAGCCCGCGCCAGTAGGGGCTAAAGTGCGGTCTGACACGGCCCACCATTGACCGTTAGGCGCCCTTGCAATATCCACCGCATAGCTGTGTAAAGCGACATTGTCATAGTGGGGCATCCCGACGCAAGCGGGTAAAAAACCATCATGGCCATAAATGAGGCCTGCGGGTAATTGGCCTGCACTGAGCAAGCTTTGTTGACCATACACATCAATCAAAATGCGGTTGAGCAAGGTGGCGCGTTGGGTGACGGCAGCGGCAATGTGTTGCCATTCTTGTTGCGGAATAATCAGCGGCAATACATCCAGATCCCAAGGGCGTTGCACGCCATGGGTATCGGCATATACATTGTAAGTGACGCCGTTATCACGGATTTGTCGCTGTACGGATTCGATGCGTTTACGTAGTGTGGCTGGGTCTTCCGCTTGCAGTTGGTCGAGCATGGCTTGCCAATGCGGACGCGGTTCGCCGCGGCTATCCAACAGTTCGTTGTAGCGGTCAGAAAAGTACAGCTCTTTTAGCATCGGTTGCATACCCGTGCTAGTTTAAATGGCTTGCCAGCGTAGGTCTAGCGTAAAAGGAAAGCGCGGGTTGGCGTCTTCGGGTTTAATCTCCACTTTGCCTGGGGTGTGACCATGCGCCCAAAAGCGCGCAAAGCGTCTAGCTTCTGCTTCATTGGCGTTGATCGGGAACGTGTTGTAATTGCGGCCACCAGGGTGCGCAACATGGTAAGTGCATCCGCCCAGTGCCTTTTGATTCCAAGTATCCACCAAATCAAATACCAACGGTGCTTGTACGCCAATGGTGGGATGTAGGGCAGACCAAGGGCTCCAAGCGCGAAAACGGATGCCCGCCACGTATTCACCTGCATTGCCAGTAGGTTGCAATGGCAGCGGGCGACCATTACACGTCACCACGTGACGGCCATCAGTCAGGCCTTTGACCCGTAATTGCATGCGTTCCACTGAAGAATCAACATAACGCGCGGTGCCACCGCCTGCCATTTCCTCGCCTAATACGTTCCAAGGTTCAATCGCTTGCCGCAGCTCCAGCTCCACCCCGTGATAGGCCACCGTGCCATAGCGCGGAAAGCGAAACTCAATAAAGGGATCAAACCAATGTGCGGCAAAGGCATAGCCGGCTTGGCGCAAATCGGCCACCACGTCTTTGATGTCTTGCGCAATAAAGTGCGGCAGCATCCAACGGTCATGTAACTCGGTGCCCCAATGGATGAGTTTGCCTGTATAAGGGGTTTTCCAAAAACGTGCGACCAAGGCCCGCAACAGCAAGCTTTGCAATAAACTCATGCGGGCATGCGGCGGCATTTCAAACGCCCTAAACTCAACCAAGCCCAAACGCCCAGTCGGGCCATCGGGAGAATACAGTTTATCAATCGAAAACTCGGAGCGGTGCGTATTGCCAGTTAAGTCCACCAATAAGTTTCTCAGTAAGCGGTCTACCAGCCATGGTTGTTGACTTTCTTTGCCCGCAGGCAGCGCTTGCTCTAACTGCTGAAATGCAATCGCCAGCTCATATAAATTATCGTCACGCGCTTCATCCACCCGTGGCGCTTGGCTGGTGGGGCCGATAAAGGTGCCAGAAAACAAATATGATAAAGATGGATGATTTTGCCAATAGGTAATTAAACTACGTAGCACATCTGGCCGCCGTAACATGGGGCTGTCAGCCGCGGTCTTGCCGCCTAGTGTGACATGATTGCCGCCCCCCGTCCCGGTGTGGCGGCCATCCAACATAAATTTTTCTGTGCCTAAACGGCATAATCGCGCTTCTTCATAGAGCAAGGTGATGTTACTCACCAGCGCGCGCCAAGTGGCGGCAGGGTGAATGTTCACTTCAATTACGCCAGGATCTGGCGTCACGCTGAGTAATTGTATGCGGCTATCGCGGGGCGGGGTGTAGCCCTCCAGCCAGAGCTTGAGGGCTAACGCTGCGGCAGTTTTTTCAACGGCTTGCACCAAGGCTAAATAATCTTCTAATCGGTTCACTGGCGGCATAAACACATGCAAGCGACCATGACGCACCTGTACACACAAAGCGGTGTGAACCACTTCACGTGGGTTCGCTGGCGTTTCCAGCGCGGTGGCTGTTACCGTTGGCGGCTGCATGTCGGCGAGCGCCGATTGTGCTGCAAACGGATCTAATGCAAAGCTAGGCTCCATGTCGTCGGGTAGTTGCCATGGCAATGAAGCTAACGGCAAGCGTAAGCCCATGGGGGAATCGCCGCCAAGTAAATAAAGGTGTTCACGCCGCAGTGGCCACTTACTTGTTAACCATTTGCCTGGGGTGACTGTTTCAATTGGCTTGAGCGGCATCACATAGCCAACCACTTCTCCTAAGCCTGTATTCAGCAAGTTGGCTAAGCGCTTACGCTCAGCCGAATCGTTTAAATGGGCGTGTAACGGATCAATGTTGTCGGGCAAGCCCTGTTCTTCTTGCGATAGGCGCATGACATCTTCATAGGCGGGAATGACACAGGCCGTGGGCACGCCCAAGGTCTGAGCTAAGTGCGTGACAAATGCCTGGGCTTGATCCACGGTGTAGCCATCTTGTTCACCCTCCACAGAAAACAAGCTCGGGTCTTGCCAAATGGCTTGTCCATCGGTGCGCCAATAAATGTTAATGGCCCAGCGCGGTAGCGGTTCGCCCGGATACCATTTGCCTTGGCCGTAATGCAACATCCCGCCTGTACCAAGATGGCCTTTGAGTTTGAGCGCTAATTCACCGGCCAACTTGCGTTTATGGTCGCCTAAGGCATGGGTGTTCCACTCTGGCCCTTCCATGTCGTCAATCGAGACAAAGGTCGGTTCACCCCCTTGGGTTAAGCGCACATCTTGGGTGTTTAAATCCACATCCACTTGATCCCCTAAGGCGAGTATCTGCTGCCAATCGGTCTCGCTATAGGGTTTGGTCACGCGTGGATCTTCATGAATACGCGTGACAGTCATCTCGTGGCTAAAGGTGACTTCGGCGACATCGGTAAAGCCAGTCACTGGCGCCGCCGAAGAGGGAATCGCGGTACATGCCAGCGGAATATGGCCTTCACCCGCTAATAGGCCAGAGGTGGGGTCCATGCCCACCCAACCAGCGCCTGGAATAAACACTTCGGTCCAAGCATGCAAATCTGTAAAATCAATGTCACTGCCACTCGGCCCATCGAGGGCGGCAATATCCGCTTTCAATTGAATCAAATAGCCAGACACAAAGCGGGCAGCCAAGCCCAGATGACGCATGATTTGTACCAATAGCCATGCTGAATCGCGGCAAGAACCCGTGCGTTTTTCTAAGGTTTCTTCTGGGGTTTGAATGCCGGGGGCCATCCGCACCAAATAGCCAATGTCGCCTTGTAAGCGCTGGTTGACCGCGACTAGAAAATCAACAATGCCCGCATTCGGCTTGACCAAGGCTTGTCGCATGTCTTGCATCCAATGGGTGAGCAAGGGGCCGAGCGGTTCGGCTTGTAAGTAGGCGGTGAGTTCAAATGCCTGCTGCGTACTGTAGTTAAATGGATAAAACTCGGCATATTTTTCCACAAAAAAATCAAACGGGTTGATCACGGTCATGTCTGCGACTAAATCGACCGTGAAATCCAATTCACGCACCATTTCGGGGAATACGTATCGCGCAATATAATTGCCGTAAGGGTCTTGCTGCCAATTGATAAAGTGTGGATCGGGCTGCACGCTTAAGGAATAAGACAAAATCGGTGTGCGCGCATGGGCTGCGGGCCGTAAACGGACTTCATGCGGAGATAATTTAACCAAGCGGTCGAATTGATAACGGGTGCGGTGATGCAGGGCAACGCGGATGGCCACAACGACTCCTAAAGCAAATTTTTAGTGTTTCTCTGCATAATGCAGGAAACATGCCAGTATGACCGTTTTATCTCGTTGCAGGAAAAGTATTGCAGTGGCGGGCGCAGGTATTGTTGCCGACTGCAACGTGCAGGTTTCGGTAGATGGTTCGTTAAGGAGCGTCTGACAAAGTGGCTTGCAACGCGCGCACAAACTCACCAATGTCCCACTCGCAACCACCACAACCACTGAGCGCGCCAGAATAGCGTGAGATAGCGTCTAAATCTTTACCGAGCATGACCATGTCATAAATTTGACCGCGGGTGGTGCCACTGCAACTGCATAGGATGTCATCCGCAGGATTGTCAGGTTGCTCGCTCATGATTACATTCGCTAAAAAGTTAATGCAGTTGTGACGCCAGACCAGCTCAAAAGTTTGAAACACATGGCTTTCCCAGCGCTAATCAGGCGATGTATACAGATGGGGGCAGACCAGCATGCTCGCATGCAAGACATAGGCTGCTCAAATATGGCGAGCCGTTGTAGCGGATGGATGGCTTGCGCCAGCAGTGCAATGTTATCCGCCTGCACCCCCTGCGCTAGGCCCTGATGGATGCCACCCCTAATGCGAGAAACCATACCCATCCACGTGATTGCGCTACAGGCTTGGCATTCGGTTATTTCAATTTTGCCAACTGGCTTTGTAGCTTATCAAGATTGGCGGCAAATTCAGCCACCCGTGCTTGCTCTTGTTCGACCACACTGGCGGGGGCGCGTGCCACAAAGCTTTCGTTGCTGAGTTTGCCTTGCGCTTTGTTGATTTCGCCTTGTAAACGGGTGATTTCTTTACCTAAGCGCTCTTTTTCGGCGGCCACATCGATCTCTACTTTGAGCATCAGTTTAAACGCGCCGGCCAACATCACGGGCGCATCGGCGTCAGGCAGTTCACTGACAATCTCTACCTGCGCTAACTTGGCTAAAGCGGTTAAGTAGCGCGCATAACCCGCCAGCGTGTCGGCATCACCCGCCGCAATTAACGGCACTTTAGCGGCAGGCGAAATATTCATTTCACCACGCAAGCTGCGACAGGCTTCTACTGCGGTTTTTAAGGTAGCCACCCAAGCTTCGGCATCTTGGTCGAGTTTGTCTAGATCGGCTTGTGGATAAGCTTGCACCACGATGCTTTCAGTGCCACGGCTGGCATCTTTCAGCTGTGTCATTGGTGCGATGGTTTGCCAGATTTCTTCGGTGATAAACGGAATGATGGGGTGCGCTAAACGCAAAATGGTTTCTAACACGCGCAACAAGGTGCGGCGGGTGGCGCGTTGCTCAGGCAGTGTGCCGGTTTGGATTTGTACTTTGGCGATTTCTAAATACCAATCGCAGTATTGATCCCAAACAAACTCATACATGGCTTTGGCGGCTAAATCAAAGCGGTAATCATCAAACGCCCGCGTCACTTCTTGCTCGGTGCGTTGCAATATAGACACAATCCAACGGTCAGCTTGGCTAAATTGACGGCCACCATCCTCGCAACTGTCGGCACCAAAGCCGTTGTCTAGCGGGTTGCCATCGGCGTCTTGGGTGTTCATCAGCACAAAGCGGGTGGCGTTCCACAGCTTGTTGCAAAAATTGCGGTAGCCTTCGCAGCGTTGTAAATCAAATTTGATGTCGCGGCCGGGGGAGGCCAAGCTGGCAAAGGTAAAGCGCAGGGCATCGGTGCCATAAGCGGCAATGCCCTCTGGAAACTCTTTACGTGTGCGCTTTTCGATTTTTTCGGCGTCTTTGGGGTTCATCAAGCCGGTGGTGCGTTTTTGAATCAAGGCGTCTAAATCAATGCCATCGATTAAATCGATCGGGTCCAGCACATTGCCTTTGGATTTCGACATTTTTTGCCCTTCGGCATCCCGAATCAAGCCATGCACATACACATGTTTAAACGGAATTTTGCCGGTGAGGTGGGTGGTCATCATCACCATGCGCGCCACCCAAAAAAAGATAATGTCGAAGCCAGTCACCAATACGCTAGACGGCAAATACTGCTGCAAGGCTTGATTTTGCGCATCCAATGCCGCATCACCGGTCCAATCTAGGGTGGAAAACGGCCAAAGTGCAGACGAGTACCAAGTATCGAGTACGTCATCATCGCGTGTTAAAACGCCTGTGTAGCCAGCTTGGGCGGCTAATTGACGGGCTTGTGTTTCGTCATGCGCAACAAATACCTCACCGTTATTGCCATACCAGGCGGGGATTTGGTGCCCCCACCATAATTGGCGTGAAATACACCAATCTTGAATATTGTTTAACCACTGGTTGTAGGTATTCACCCAGTTATCGGGGTAAAACTTGATTTGGCCATCGGCCACTACCTCAAGGGCTTTTTCGGTAATGCTTTTGCCATCGGCGGCAGGTTTGCTCATGGCCACAAACCATTGGTCGGTGAGCATGGGTTCAATCACCACATTGGTGCGGTCGCCACGCGGTACTTTCAGTTTGTGTTTTTCGACTTTGACTAAAAACCCACCTGCTTCTAAATCAGCCACCACTTGTTTACGCGCAGCAAAGCGCTCCAAACCGACCAGATTGGCAGGCAAATCGATGGATTCTTTAAGGCTGCCATCATGCGCAATCACGGTCGCCACCGCAGGCACAAAGCCTTTGAGGTCTAAGATGACAATTTTGTCTAAGCCCTGACGCTGACCGACTTGGTTATCGTTAAAGTCATGTGCAGGCGTGACTTTAACCACGCCGGTACCAAAGTCTTGATCTACATAGTCATCGGCAATAATGGGGATATTGCGGCCGCAGAGCGGCAAATTGACCTGTTGGCCGACAAGATGCGCATAACGCGCATCTTCTGGGTGCACCATCACGGCCACGTCGCCTAACATGGTCTCGGGGCGGGTGGTAGCGACGGTTAAATGCCCACTGCCATTGGCTAACGGGTACTGGATATGCCACATCGACCCGTCTTCTTCTTCTTGTACCACTTCTAGGTCAGACACCGCCGTGCCGAGTTTTACATCCCAGTTCACCAAGCGTTTGCCACGATAAATCAAGCCTTCGTGATAGAGGCGCACAAAGCTTTCAGTCACCACCTTGTTGAGGCCCGCATCCATGGTAAAGCGCTCGCGGCTCCAATCGGGCGAGGTGCCTAAGCGGCGCATTTGTTGGGTGATGGTGCCGCCGGAATAGGCTTTCCATTCCCAGACTTTTTCTAAAAATTGTTCGCGGCCCAAGTCATGACGCGAGATGCCTTGTGCGTCTAATTGCCGTTCCACCACAATTTGCGTGGCGATGCCAGCGTGGTCGGTGCCCGGTTGCCACAAGGTGTTGTCACCACGCATGCGGTGGTAGCGGGTGAGCGCGTCCATGATGGTTTGGTTAAAACCGTGGCCCATATGCAAGGTTCCTGTCACATTGGGCGGCGGCAACAAAATGCAAAAATTGTCTTTGACCTCGGGGTTCATGCCCGCGGCATAGTAGCCTTTGGCCTCCCAAAAAGCATACCATTGGCTTTCAATGGCTTTAGGGTCAAACGATTTGGCAAGTGCGCGTGGCGCGGCAGAGGGGGTGGTCGGTGTATTCATGGTCGAGATTTTACCATAGGCACCCCATTGCTTAAGGCTTAGAAATCACATGCTAAGCAAACCGAATGGGGTGGACTTGAGTTTAGAGAAAGCGGCACGCGTGCGCTTTAGCCGCGGTAAGCGTCACCCATCACCTCGGGCGCCACTTTTTTCCAATAGCGGGTAAAGCGCATTAAGTGATGCTCACTTAAGGCTGCACCGGTAAATGGCGTTTCTGCCACCCAGTTGACTTGTAAGCCAGCACTCACTGCCTTGAGTTTGCTTTGTGGCGAACGCTGACTTTGCACCTGACGCACGCCTAGTTGTTGCCAAACGGCGGTCGTCTCCCCTAGCCATAGGGCCACCTCTGGCATTTCAGCCAAGGCATCCGCCATCCACTGCAAGCGTTTAAGTGGCCAGTGGCCGTATAAAGCGGGGTCAAAAATAAATACTTTGGCTTGCGTGGTATTGAGTAATGGGTGTTGAGGGGACAGCATCTCGTCATGTACCCACACCGGCAAGTCGTCACGGCTACTGTGTACGCTGATGGCTGACGCTTGCTTGGCTTTGGGGTAAGGTGGGTTGATCACCTCCACTTCTTGAAACAAGCGTTGTTGCAGTGCTTCGTAACTATCGTCAAACGGACAATCGGCTTGGCAACGTTTACAGTGCGCGTCTCCCGCAAAGCGGACTAAGTTTTCTTTGTTGAAAAAATACGGTTTGTGGCTAAACGTAGAGGCCACCCATTGCCAAGACAAATGGTTAGAGGCTAAATCGCCATCGAGCAAGTGCGCCTCAAACCAATCGGCAGCTTGTCGCCAATCCACTTTCAACCAATGCACCACATAGGCGGCAAACCACATGCGGGCATGGTTATGCACATAGCCAACGGTGTGTAGTTGCTTTACCACGTCATCCATACAGACAACGCCAGACTGCGCTTGTGATAAGTCTGCTGGCAGTGGCTGCTGGCCTAACATCACTTTGGCGGGTTCCATATTTTGCAAAATGGCCGTTTGAAAGCGATACCACGCTTGCCTAAAAAAATCTCGGTAGGCCACTTCCGACACAAATTTTTCGGCTTGCGCGCCATGTTGCGCCAGCGCATGCGCCACCACTTCGTTGGCATGCAATGCCCCATGGCGCAAAAACGGCGATAAGCGCGACACTTGTCCATTTAAATAATTTCGGCTTTTTGCGTAATTGACCGCATTGACTTGCGCTAAACGCTGTAAGCCGGCGGCGCGCCCACCCCGCATGGTTTGGCTGAGCCCCGGCCCGGCGGCTTGGGGAAAATACCGATGGATATCGGTTAAACGCTCAGCGCGGTCGGCTGGTAAAACAATCAGCTGTGGTGTCATGATGGGATATGCCTCAGGTGCGGCTTACTAAAAAGGAATGCAATCAAGTGATCTACCCCTAGCGGGCACAAAGTAATCCATATGGACTAGCTAACACTCTGTGTTGCTTGAGTTGTTTAAGCGCAGAATAGTTCGCCCAAGACTTTGGCAATCACACAGGCTTATCTGCCAGCACGCGGCTTGATGTTAAGATAAGCGCAAGCAATACGCTTATCAAAGGAGAATCGCTTGATGCAACCCATTTGGTTATGGTGTGCGCTGGGGCTAGTCTTGTTAGGCTTAGAGATGGTCAGCGGCACTTTGTATTTATTGTGGTTAGGGCTGGCAGCGCTTGGCATGGCATTGTTGGCTTGGGGCTACCCCGAGCTGCATGTGGCTTGGCAGGCATTATGTTATGCCGTGTTGTCGGTGGTCGTGTGTTTGGCCTGGCGACGCTATGAGTCTAGTTTGCGGGTGAATCCGCGCATTGGTCAGGCACAAGGCGAAGAAATAGGCCGCACAGGGGAAATCACGCTTGAGATTCGCCCTAATCAGCCGGGCAAAATCCGCTTTAGCCAAGGTGTGATGGGCAGTAAAGAGTGGACAGCGGTCTCTACGCAAATGTTAAGTGTGGGGCAAACCGCCACCATTGTGGCGGTTGAGGGCAATAGCTTGCGCGTTCGCGCAACTTAATCTGTGTTAAAAAAAGGAAAGCAACATGACAGAAGTCAGTGTATTGGTATTGGTCATCATCGTGATTGCGATGGTCAAAGGTGTGCGTATCGTGCCGCAAGGTGAAGAATGGGTGGTGGAACGCTTAGGGAAATTTGCTGGCATTTTAACCCCCGGCTTACACATCATTAACCCGATTTTAAGCTCGGTCAGTTATAAAGTGACCACCAAAGACATTATTTTAGATGTGCCCGAACAAGAGGTGATTACCCGCGACAACGCGGTGATTTTAGCCAACGCGGTGGCGTTTATTAAAGTGAGCAATATTGAGCGCGCCGTCTATGGCATCGAAAACTTTAAAGAAGCCATGCGTAATATGGTGCAAACCAGCTTGCGCTCGATCATTGGCGGCATGGATTTAAACCAAGCCCTGACTTCACGTGACCGCATTAAAGCCGAGCTTAAAGAGGCGATTGCCGATGAAGCGCTGGATTGGGGCCTCACCGTCAAAAGCGTGGAAATTCAAGACATTAAACCGTCTAGCAATATGCAAGAGGCGATGGAGCGGCAAGCGGCGGCTGAGCGTGAGCGGGTGGCTGTGGTGACCGAGGCCGAAGGCGCAAAACAATCGTTGATTTTAAACGCCGAAGCCCGCCTAGAAGCCGCCCGTAAAGATGCCGAAGCACAATTGGTGGCGGCCACTGCCTCGGCTGAGGCGATTAAAATGCTGGGCATTGCCCTGCAAGAAAACAACACCTCGGCGACGTTTTTATTGGGCGACCGTTATATTCAATCGCTGCAAAAAATGGCGGATTCCAACAATAGCAAATTGGTGGTATTGCCGGGGGATGTGGTGAGTGCGGTAAAAAGTTTGATGGGTAAATCCAGTTAGAGGCTTCGCACAAATAAAAAACGCACGTTGTTAGCGTGCGTTTTTTTGTGCCTTGCCACAAGCCTACGGCTAGCCTAAATTGGCGGCTAGCTTAAGTTTGGGGCTAGCCAGCGCTCTAAATACGCCTGCGTTAGGCCACGCCGTGTAGCCATATCGGCCACTTGGTCTGCGCCAATTTTATCCACGCTAAAGTATTTAGCCTCTGGGTGGGCTAAGTAAAAACCACTCACCGCGGCGGCTGGCATCATGGCAAAGCTGTCTGTCAGTTGCATGTCAATTTCATCGCATTGCAACCAAGCAAACATATCAGCTTTGGCGGTGTGATCGGGGCAGGCAGGGTAGCCGGGCGCAGGGCGTATGCCTTGGTATTGCTCTTTAATCAGCGCTTCTTTGCTTAAACTTTCTTGCGCGGCATAGCCCCATAAGTCCACGCGCACCCGCTCGTGCATATATTCAGCAAACGCTTCCGCCAAACGGTCGGCCAGTGACTTAAACATAATGGCTTGGTAGTCGTCGTGGTTTTTTTCAAATTCAGCCAAGCGTTTTTCCATGCCCAAGCCGGCGGTCACGGCAAATAAACCAATATAGTCATCGGTGCCCACTGGCGCAATAAAATCGGCCAAACATTGGTTGGGGCGTTTAATACCCTCCACCGTCGGTTTTTCACTTTGTTGGCGCATGCCGTGCCAAGTAAACGCCAGTTCTGTGCGGCTTTCGTCGCGGTAAACAGCAATGTCATCGGCATGGAGGCGGTTGGCGGGTTGCAAGGCAATCACGCCGTTGGCGGTGAGCCAGCGGCCGTCGATGATTTTTTTCAGCATGACTTGCGCTTCTTGGAACACCTTGGTGGCCGCGTCGCCCACCACGCTATCGCTTAAAATCGCTGGATAAAAGCCGGCTAAATCCCAAGTCTGAAAAAACGGACCCCAATCAATATATTGCGCAATCAAGGCGAGGTCGATGTTTTTAAACACGCGACGTCCAATAAATTTAGGCTTAACCGGTTGCGCGGCGCCGCTAAAACTGAGTTTGGCGGCATTGTCACGCGCTTGCGCCAATGGCAACAAGGCCACGCCTTTTTTATTGGCATGTTGTTGGCGGGTTTTTTCGTAATCGGCTTGGATTTCTGCCAAGTAAGCGCCGCGGGTTTCAGGAGTGAGTAAGTTTTGCATCACCGACACCGAACGTGAGGCATCGGCGACGTAAATCACTGGGCCATCATAGTTAGGCGCAATTTTCACCGCGGTGTGCGCGCGCGAGGTGGTGGCGCCACCAATCAGTAGCGGGGTCAGTTGGTTTTTAAAATGCGGGTCACGCTGCATTTCTTTGGCTACATAGGCCATTTCTTCGAGGGAGGGGGTAATTAAGCCACTTAAGCCAATGATGTCGGCATTTTCGGCTTTGGCCATGGCTAAAATTTCGGCCGCTGGCACCATCACGCCCATGTTCACCACCTCAAAGTTATTGCACTGCAACACTACCGACACAATATTTTTGCCGATGTCGTGCACGTCACCTTTGACCGTGGCAATCACCACTTTGCCTTTGGGTTTGGCGACGATGCCAGTGCGTTTTTCTTCTAGCGCTTTTTCTTCTTCGATAAACGGAATCAAATGCGCGACGGCAGATTTCATCACCCGCGCCGATTTCACCACCTGCGGTAAGAACATTTTGCCTTGACCAAACAAATCACCCACCACGTTCATGCCGTCCATTAACGGACCTTCAATCACGTGAATTGGCCGCCCGCCTTGTTGCATTATGGCGGCGCGTGCTTCTTCGGTATCGGCCACAATAAATTCGGTAATGCCATGCACCAAGGCATATTCCAAGCGTTTGTTGACTGGCACCGGTTGCTCGGGCGTGCCGCGCCAAGCGAGCGTGGCTTCTTCTTTTTTGCCGCCTGCCACCAGGCTGCCGGCAATTTCAATCATGCGTTCGGTGGCATCTGGCCGACGGTTTAAAATCACATCTTCTACCCGCTCGCGCAACTCGGGCGCAATGTCGTCATACACACCGACCATGCCGGCGTTGACAATGCCCATGCTCATGCCAGCTTTAATCGCGTGGTATAAAAACACGGTATGAATCGCCTCGCGCGCGGGCTCGTTGCCTCTAAAGCTGAAGCTCACATTGGAGACGCCGCCTGAAATGCGGGCGTAGGGCAGGTGTTGTTTAATCCAGCGCGTGGCCTCAATAAAATCTACTGCGTAGTTGTTGTGCTCTTCAATGCCGGTGGCCACCGCAAAAATGTTGGGGTCAAAAATAATGTCTTCGGCGGCAAAGCCTGTGCTCACCAGCAAGTCATAAGCGCGTTTACAAATCTCGGTTTTGCGGGCAAAGGTATCGGCTTGGCCTTTTTCGTCAAACGCCATCACAATCACTGCCGCGCCATAGCGGCGGCATAAATTGGCTTGGCGTAAAAACTCGGCTTCGCCTTCTTTCATCGAAATCGAGTTGACGATGGCTTTGCCTTGCACGCATTTCAGGCCCGCTTCAATCACCTCCCATTTCGAGGAATCGATCATGATAGGCACGCGCGCAATGTCTGGCTCAGAAGCAACCAAGTTGAGAAAATGCGTCATCGCTTTCACCGCGTCTAGCATGCCCTCATCCATATTGATATCAATGATTTGCGCACCGTTTTCCACTTGTTGGCGCGCCACCCTGAGGGCTTCTTCGTATTGCTCGTTAATAATCATGCGCGCAAACGCTTTCGAGCCAGTGACATTGGTACGCTCGCCCACGTTCACAAACAAGGATTGGTCGTTGATGACAAACGGCTCTAGCCCTGACAATTTGGTGGTGACTGGCAAGCTAGGCACTGCGCGCGGTGGCAGGGCTTTAATCGACGCATAAATTTCAGCAATGTGCGCAGGCGTGGTGCCGCAACAGCCACCGGCAATATTAATAAAGCCGCTTTCAGCAAACTCTTTCACCAAGCTCGCTGTAATGTCTGGCGTTTCATCAAAGCCAGTGTCTGACATCGGGTTAGGCAAGCCCGCATTCGGGTAAATACAGACAAAAGTATCGGCGACTTTGCTTAACTCTTCGGCATAGGGGCGCATCAAAGTGGCGCCTAAGGCGCAATTGAGGCCCACGGTGAGGGGCTTGGCGTGGCGCACGGAGTGCCAAAACGCGGTCACGGTTTGCCCAGATAAAATGCGGCCAGACGCATCGGTCACCGTGCCTGAAATCATGATGGGCCAAGTCTTGCCGTGGGCGGCGAAAAACTGGTCAATCGCAAACAACGCCGCTTTACAGTTGAGGGTGTCGAAAATGGTTTCCACCATCAAAATATCCGCACCGCCCTCAACCAAACCCTCTATTTGTGCGTAATAACTTACCACCAATTGATCAAAATGGATATTGCGCGCCGCTGGGTCATTGACATCGGGGGAGATCGACGCGGTTTTGGGCGTCGGCCCCAAGGCGCCCGCCACAAAGCGTGGCTTGTCTGGCGTGCTGTATTTAACGCAAGCCGCTTTGGCTAATTTGGCTGCTTGCACATTCATTTCGTGCACCAAATGCGCCATGTGGTAATCGTCTTGCGCCACCGAGGTAGCGCCAAAGGTATTGGTCTCGATAATGTCTGCGCCTGCCGCCAGGTATTGCTCGTGAATTTCTTGAATCACCTGTGGCTGGGTTAAAGACAGCAGCTCGTTGTTGCCTTTGACAAACAACTCGCGCTCGCCCGCTGGGCCCTGAAAATCTTTAAATCGCTCTCCACGGTAATCTGCCTCGCTTAATTTATAGCGCTGGATCATGGTCCCCATCGCGCCATCTAACATCAAAATGCGTTGTGACAGTGCCTCACGAAGCCATAATTCGGTTGCGGATACAGGGAGTTGCGTCATGCAGTTCTACTTAATATCAAAAAAGTTATTTTAACACAGGCCTTCCCTTGCTCTGAGGGCTGGCATGGCGTGGTGTGGGCAGCGTTGCGCGCTTGGGTGTTCCCGACAGCATTGTGACAGGCCAGGCTATTCAAGGTTGCGTGATAAGCCGCATTAGTTCGCTGGGTCGTGACGATATCGAGTAGATGCAGCGACTTTAGATGCAGTGACTGTAGATTCAGCGTGGGCAATCAGCCAACTGTCAGCAATGAGGCACGATAAATGCCATCGATCAGGCATGATTCCCTGTTTATTCGCACGACACCGAGCGTAAAACCCTTTTACAATTGCAATGACAGCATCAATGCGCGCCATGCATGGTGACGCGGGCAGGTTTTTTATTCTTTTGAAAAAGGCATGACATGATTTCTGGTTTAGTGCAGTTGTTTTTATGGCAAGGCTTGGGTGAACTGCTCAGTAAGTTTTTTTTACCGAGCATCCCAGGTCCCGTGTTGGGCTTGCTGCTGTTATTAGTGTTTTTATGTGTACGTGGTCAAGTCAATGCCGATTTAAACGGGGTGGCAGACGCGTTTAGGCAACATTTGGGCCTGCTATTTGTACCCGCATCTGTGGGTGTGGTGTTGTTTTTACCTGATTTGAAAACCCATGCGTTAGCGGTATCGACGGCCTTGATCGTCAGTGTGATCTTGACCATAGGCGTGACCGCAGTGGTACTCAAAGTGTGCTGGTATGTGTCGCTTAAGCGGCACAAGGGACATCGCCATGACTAAACGCCTGCCTATTTCTGAAGTATGGGTGTATTTATCGGGGGACCCATTATTTGCACTCATTATTACCTTAGCCACTTATCAAATAGGGTATTTGCTCTATGTGCGGGCGCGCCGACATCCCATGGTGAACCCAGTGGCGATTTCAGTGATTGCCACCTGTTTGATTATTCAACAACTCAAGATGCCTTATGAACAATATTTTGCCGGGGCGCAGTTTGTGCACTTTTTGTTAGGCACCGCCACCGTGGCCTTGGCTGTGCCCATCTACACCGGCTTTAAACGGATGCAAGGGAGAATTTTTCATATCTGGGTGGCGCTCACTGTGGGCAGCACGGTATCGATTGCCAGTGCCGTGGCGATTGCTAAAGTTATGGGCGCAGGCGATAACATTGTTGGTAGCATGTATGCCAAATCAGTGACGGCACCGATTGCCATGGGCATCGCCGAGCGACTCAATGTGTCACCCACTTTAACTGCGGTATTTACCGTGATTACAGGTATGTTGGGCGCCATCCTCGCGCCTTATATTTTAAATGCGCTCAAGGTGCATCAGTGGTGGATACGCGGCACTGCGATTGGCGTCGGCGCGCATGGCTTGGGCATTACCCGCGCCTTTAGTGTCAACGAAGAGGCGGGGGTATTCGCCAGCATGGCGATGGGCTTAAATGGTGTGATTAGCGCGATTGGCTTACCCATCGTGTTGACCTATTTAAGGCCTTACTTGGGATTTTAATTTTGGGGTGTTTCCATCGTTAGGGTTTTAATCATTGAGGTTTTTATCCAAGGTTTTCGTAATTAAATCCTTGAAATTGCATCTGGCATGGTTGGCGGCGCGATCCACCCATTGTCTGGGCGGGTGATTGTAATTTAGCTGTAAGGTTGAGCTGTTACAGTCTGCACTAGATGTTACGTTGATAGCCCTTACCCACCCATGCAGACCATATCGTTCACTTATGCCCGCGCCTTGCTACTCCGCTAAAAATCCGTGGCTTTGGTGCCTGATTACCTTGTTGTTATGGGTGATGGGCATGGTCATGGTTGCGCATTACAATGCGGATCATGAGTATGCGGAGGAGACCGCCCGAGCGCGGCTGGTGAAACTGGCCAGTGCTGTGGCCGATCAAGAGCCGCCGCAAGACGTGCCCGTGGTGGTTGCATTGTTCACGCATGCGGTGAACGTGTTGAGCGCGATCTTCATCTTCTGGGTGGTGCGGCCAAGCTTACGCATGCGTGTTCTCCCCAAGCGGCTTGGGCAAAGCTTTGCG
Organism: Methylophilaceae bacterium; assembly: GCA_027488395.1. Lineage (GTDB taxonomy): Bacteria > Pseudomonadota > Gammaproteobacteria > Burkholderiales > Methylophilaceae > Methylophilus. The sequence continues at coordinate 81,446 of JAIYBT010000026.1, forward strand.
CGTGCGCCGCCCTATGCCATGTTGGCTATCACCTAGCCACTTCCCCCATCGTGTAACCCCTGTATACAACATGCAATCCTCCGCAGGTGATTGATTCACCCATCACTACATGCATGGTTTGTACGTTTTGCTGGCCCCATTGGGGTGGCAGCGGGTCACATGCTCCGATTCACTTTAGCTAAGAAGAACACCATGAATAAAATACGCTTGTTGACCACCGTCATGATTGTGAGTGTGCTCAGCGCTTGCCAGGCAAAGCAAGAAGCCGCGCCCGAAGCGCCGCTCAAACTAGAAGTGACGCAACCTTTGGTGAAAGACACCAGCATTACCAAAGAATATGTCAGCCAGATTCATGCCATTCGGCACATTGAGATTCGCGCGCTTGAGCGTGGCTATCTGCAAGATACCTTTGTTGATGAGGGTGAGACGGTGCGCAATGGTCAGCGCATGTTCAAAATCATGCCCAATTTATATGAAGTGGATTTGCTCAAAGCCCAAGCCGAAGCCAAAGCGGTGCAAATCGAGTACGAAAACACCAAGGCGCTGACAGAAAAAAACATTGTGTCTCCCAATGAATTTTCGCTGGCTAAGGCAAAGTTAGACAAAGCCCAAGCCGAGGTCAAGCTGGCGCAAACCCATTTAAACTTTACCAATATCAACGCACCGTTTGCTGGGGTCATGGATCACTTAACCGTGCGTAAAGGCAGCTTATTGGCAGAAGGGGATTTGCTGACCACATTATCGGATATCAGCAGAATGTGGGTGTATTTTAATGTGCCCGAATCTGAATATTTGGATTACATGGCGCAAAAAACCCATCAAAGCAAAGTGCCGGTCAAACTCAAAATGGCCAATGGCCAGCTGTTTAATCAAACAGGAGTGGTGGAGACCATCGAGGCCGATTTTGACAACAAAACCGGCAACATTGAATTTCGTGCAGGCTTTGACAACCCCGATAAAGTGCTACGTCACGGTGAGACTGGCAATATTTTAATGACCGTGCCTTTTCCGCATGCCTTGTTGATCCCGCAAAAAGCCACTTTTGAGGTGCTGGATAAAACCTATGTCTATGTGGTGAACAAAAACAATCGGCTTGAGCAACGCTTAATCACCATTGCCGCCGAGTTGCCTTATGTCTATATCGTGAAAGCGGGCTTGCGCGCGGATGAGCGGATTTTGATCGAAGGCATACGACGCGTGCAAAACGGCCAAACCATCGCGGTCAATCTGCAAGCGCCAGAAAAAGTCTTATCTCACTTAGCCCTTGACGCCGAATAAGCGCGTAGAAAGCTTCTCATTATGCTAAGTATCTTTATTAAACGGCCGGTGATGGCCATCGTGCTCTCCCTGTTGATGGTGTTTTTAGGGCTGTTGTCGATCCGCGCCTTACCAACCTCGCAGTTTCCAGACATTGCACCGCCGCGCGTGATTGTCTCCTTGGCCTATCCAGGCGCGAGTGCCGATGTGCTGGTGCAATCGTCGCTGATCACCATCGAGCGCGCCATCAATGGGGTGCCAGGCATGAAATATTTGGTGTCGGATGCCACCAGTGCAGGTGAGGCCACCATACAGGTGATTTTTGCCTTGGGCACCGATCCCAATCAAGCCATGATTAACGTTAAAACGCGGATTGACCAAGTCATGAGCCGCCTCCCCGAGTTGGTGCAATTAGAGGGGGTGGTGGTGGAGCGGGTGCAACCCAGTATGCTGATGTATATCAACTTGTTTAGTCGCGATAAAAACGCGGACGAAAAGTTTTTATACAACTATGCCAACGTCAATGTGATTCCTGAGATTCAGCGCGTCAACGGCATTGCCAGCGCAAAAATCTTAGGCAGTCGCCAATATGCCATGCGGATTTGGCTCAACCCAGACCGTATGCGCGCCTATAAAGTCTCGATTGATGATGTCATGAAAGCCATCGGTGAACAAAGCATCATTGGCCGCCCAGGACGTTTGGGACAAAGCTCAGGCATTGCGGCACAAGCCAAAGAATACGTATTAATTTACAAAGGCCGCTACAACAAGCCCGAAGAGTATGGCGATATTATTATTCGTGCCGATGCACAAGGCGAAATCCTCAAACTCAAAGATGTGGCCAACATTGAACTAGGCAGTGAGTTTTTTGATATTTATTCCAATAAAGATGGCTTTCCTTCCTCGGCCATCGTGCTCAAGCAAAACTATGGCAGCAACGCCAGCGAAGTCATTGCACAAGTCAAAGCCACCATGGAAGGCTTAAAAGCCTCGTTCCCGGCGGGCATGGCCTATGAGATTGACTACGATGTCTCAAAATTTTTAGACGCATCGATTGAAAAAGTCTTGCATACCTTGGTAGAAGCCTTTGTGTTGGTGGCCTTGGTGGTGTATTTGTTTTTAGGCGATTGGCGCTCGACCCTGATTCCTATTTTAGCGGTGCCAGTCTCGTTAATCGGCACCTTTTTTTGCATGCAATTGTTTGGTATTTCCATCAACCTGATTACCTTGTTTGCGCTGGTGTTAGCGATTGGTATTGTGGTGGATAACGCCATTGTGGTGGTGGAAGCAGTGCACGCCAAGTTTGAAGAAGATGCGCATATTTCGCCTTACCGAGCCACGCAAAAAGTGTTGGGTGAAATTGGTGGCGCGATTGTTGCGATTACGTTGGTGATGACCGCCGTGTTTGTGCCCGTGGCCTTTATGTCTGGCCCAGTGGGCGTGTTTTATCGTCAGTTTTCCATCACCATGGCCTCATCCATTGTGATCTCAGGCATTGTCGCCTTGTCCTTAACCCCAGTGTTGTGTGCCATGTTATTAAAAAATCAGCATGGTCAGCGCAAACGCGTTACCCCCATTAGCTTGCTGATTGATGCGTTTAACCGCGGCTTTGAACGCTTGACTGGGCATTATGTGGGTTGGTTAAACCGCATTGTCACGCTACGCAGCTTGTCGCTCGTCGCCTTGGTGGGGTTTGCGGTGGGGACGTTTTTTATGAATAAAATGCTGCCTGCTGGCTTTATCCCCGGCGAAGACCAAGGTCAAATTTACGCCATTATTCAAACCCCGCCTGGCTCCACCCTAGAGGCCACCAATAAAGTCGCGCGCTTACTGCAAAAAGAGGCACAAAGCATTGAGGGCATTGCATCGGTGTCCTCGCTGGCAGGCTATGAGATTTTGACTGAGGGCCGCGGCTCGAATGCGGGGACGTGTTTAATCAACTTAAAAGATTGGTCTCAACGCAAGCAATCGGTACACGCCATCATCGAAGCCTTAGAAGAAAAAACCAAAAACTTTGGCGCAGTGATTGAATACTTTGAACCGCCTGCCGTACCCGGCTATGGTGCGGCTTCTGGCTTGGCGTTGCGCTTACTCGATAAAACCAATGGCACTGATTACCATGTGTTTGACAGCATCAACCAACAATTTATGGCAGCGTTGGCAAAGCGCAAAGAGTTAACCGGCTTGTTTACCTTTTATGCCGCTAACTATCCGCAATATGAGCTTGAGATTGACAATAAAGCGGCCATGCAAAAAGGCGTGTCGATTGGTAAAGCCATGGATAACCTGAATATTTTAATTGGCAGTACCTACGAGCAAGGTTTTATTCGCTTTAATAACTTTTTTAAAGTCTACACACAGGCCAGCCCTGAGTTTAGACGCTATCCCAGCGACATTCTTAACTATTACGTGAAAAACGATGACGGTGAAATGGTGCCTTATTCCGCCTTTATGAAGCTGAAAAAAATGCAGGGTCCCAACGAGATTACCCGCTATAACCTGTATAACTCAGCCACCATTCGTGCCACGCCCGCGCCTGGCTACACCAGTGATGATGCCATCAAGGCCGTCAAGCTTGTGGCGGCAACCACCTTGCCGCATGGCTATGACATTGGTTGGGAAGGGTTATCGTTTGATGAGGCGCAACGTGGCAATGAAGCGGTGTTGATTTTTGGCGTGGTACTCATCTTTGTTTATATGGTGCTTGCCGCGCAATATGAGAGTTTTGTGTTGCCGCTGGCGGTGATCTTGTCGCTGCCCGCGGGAGTGTTTGGCACCTTTTTCTTACTCAAGGTGTTGGGGCTGGCAAACGATATTTATGCGCAAGTCGGCCTCGTGATGCTGGTGGGGCTGTTGGGCAAAAACGCGGTATTGATTGTGGAATTTGCGGTGCAAAAGCAAACAGCGGGCATGTCCATTCGTGACGCTGCCATTGCGGGGGCTAAGGCACGTTTTCGACCCATTTTAATGACCTCGTTTGCCTTTTTGGCGGGCTTGATTCCGCTGGTGATGGCCACGGGCGCAGGCGCAGTCGGTAACCGCACCATCGGTACTTCGGCGTTTGGCGGCATGTTGTTTGGCACGGTATTTGGCGTATTGCTGATTCCTGGGCTGTATTACTTGTTTGCTAGCCTCACCGCCAATAAAGCCTTGATCAAACACGAAGACCAAGCGCCACTGACTGAAATCTATCATTACAATCAAGAAATCGACGACCATGATGACGTTTAAATTGAAGGCCACTCCCGTAGCATGCACACTGAAGCGCCTGTCTTACTTGGGGCTGGTCAGTGGGGTGCTCACTTTGCAAGGCTGTGCGATACCGTTTATCACCACTAAACAAGCGGATACCGCGCTGCCTAAGCAATTTGTCGATCAGCCCGCAGCTGACCTTGCCAGCACTGCCAATTTGCCATGGCAGACATTTTTTGAGGATCCGCAATTAATTGCTTTACTCGACATTGCCGTGGCGCATAACAAAGAGCTGAACATCATGGCGCAACGCATCAGCCAAGCGCAAAACGAGATCCAAGCCAGACGCGGGGAATATCTACCCTTTGTGCGTTTTGGCGCAGGCATCGACAAAGAAAAAGTGGGCACCTATACCCGCAACGGCGCCGTCGAAGAGCGCTTAGAAATCAAAGAAGGCAAGGCTTTTCCGCGCTATTTGGGGAACTACCAGTTTGGCCTCAGCGCGCAATGGGAGTTGGATGTATGGCAAAAATTACGCAATGCCACCAAGGGTGCAGTGACCGATTACATGGCCACCATAGAAGGCCAACATTTTTTAGTCACCAACCTTGTGGCCGAAGTAGCCAATGCCTATTATGAATTGGTGGCGCTGGATAATGCGTTGCAAACCTTGGAACAAAATATTCAGATCCAAAAAAGTGCCTATGAAGTGGTGCAGCAGTTACAACAATATGGCCGTGCCAATGCGCTTGCGGTCAAGCGCTTTGATGCCGAAGTCCGTAAAAATCAAAGCAAGCAATTTGTGCTCAATCAACAAATCGTCGCCACAGAAAATCGTCTGAATAACTTACTTGGGCGCACACCACAGCCGATTGCGCGCACGGCCTTATCGATGATGTCCCTCACGCCCAAGATGGTCAGCAGTGGGCTACCTTCTGATTTATTAGCCAATCGGCCCGATGTGCGGCGTGCCGCGTTGGCGTTATCAGCCAGTCAACTCAATATTGCGGTAGCGAAAGCCAACTTTTATCCCTCATTTACCATGCGTGCAGGCATCGGCTTTCAAGCCTTTAATCCAAAATATTTGTTGAATTTGCCAGAATCGCTGATGGCTTCCGTAGGGGGCGACCTGATGGCGCCATTGATCAATCGTAACGCGATAGAAGCCCAGTATAAAAACGCCAGCGCGCAACAAATTGAAGCGGCTTACGACTATGAGCAAACCATCATCAATGCCTATACCGAAGTGTCGACGCAATTGACCAATATTCAAAACTTAGATCAAAACTATCAACTGAAAACCAAACAGGTAGATGCCCTGACCCAATCGATTGATGTCGCCAATCAACTGTTTAAAGCGGCCCGTGCAGATTATATGGAAGTGTTACTCACCCAACGCGATGCGCTCGAAGCCAAAATGGAGCTGATAGAAACTAAACAACAACGCATTGCGGCCATGGTGAATTTATATCGTGCGTTGGGTGGCGGGTGGCATTAACGCACTATCCATGCATTAATAGCGATGTGGAGCATTCATCTAGGCAGCATGCAGAAACGTTTTTTGATGCATTTTGTTGAGTGAGGTGTGTTTGTCACGCATGGTTGCAAACCGCACGACCATAGCAGCTTTAGGTGGCGAGATCACTGGATGGATACCTTGAGCGGTATTGCGATAGGTATCCATTGGGGTCATTGCGCGAGATAAACGTTGATAGCTACACGCCATCGCATAACGCATAATTAGATATGCCGCCTGTAGAAGCACATGGCTGTTGCCATGAACGCTATTTTTCAAGCGCACGATGAGGCTATGCTTCAATGCAGGTGCGTAATATGCAACGCTCGCAATTTAGGGGCTTTGATAGCGGTGATGCCCACCACCAGCATGGTCATGGTGCCACCCCATATCACTGAGGGCACCAAGCCGAGTAGTTTGGCTGCGATGCCAGATTCAACTGCGCCTAACTCGTTAGACGAGCCAATAAAAATGCCATTGATGGCTGATACCCGCCCGCGCATGTGATCGGGGGTGGAAAGTTGTAAGATGGTTTGGCGTAACACCACGGAAACGCCATCCAATGCGCCAGAGAGCCCTAACATACCTACTGCGAGCCAAAATTCACGGCACAGGCCAAACAACACCATGGTCATACCAAAGCCAGCCACCGCGCATAGCAACCAGCGGCCTGAGTGATGGTTGATTGGGTATTTGGCGAGCAATAAGCCGCTGATAATCGCGCCTATTGCCGGTGCGGCACGCAACATGCCCAAGCCTTCAGGCCCCATGTGATAAATGTCATGCACAAACGCGGGTAACATGGCCACCACCCCGCCAAACAATACGGCAAACATATCGAGTAACTGTGCGCTCAATACCACTTGGTTGCTGCGCACAAAACGTAGGCCTTCGGCAATACTGGCAAACACTGGCCGTTGATCAGTGTTTCGGTGCTCTTGAACGTGTACAAATCCCATGGCGACGGCCGCGCTTAATGCGAGCAATGCGGATAAACCGTAGGCAACACTTTTGTCGGCATAGCCAATCAGCAGGCCGCCAATGGCAGGGCCTACAATTAGGCCAATTTGGAACATGGAGCTGCCAATTCCCGCGGCTTTGGCATAGGAACGGCGCGGTATGATTAAGGCAAATAAACTGTTATAACTGGGCGCAATCAAGGCACGTGCAAAGCCTGTCAGCGCCACCGCCACATAGATCCATAACAATAAATGCGGCACGTGTTGGGAGGTGATTAGCACCAATAACCCTGCATTCAGCCCCAAAAATAGGGCGGCGAGGATGGCAAAGCCACGCCGAGAAAAATGATGGTCAACTGCATGCCCGGCAAATAACGCACTCCCCATATATGGAATCACCTCGGCCAAGCCGATTAAACCGAGTGCCAATGGGTCGTGCGTTAATTCATACACATGCCAACCGACGGCCACCATCATCATCTGATAAGACAGCACCATTTGAATGCGATAGGCGAGTAACTTAGGAAAAATATAGCCTTGATGGGCGATAATTTGGCGGATAGATTGTGACATGCCTATATTATACGTGAGCGCTTTACACAGCCGAGCTAAAAAGCGCCTAAAATAGCGTCACTGGGTGCTGTGAATCTGGCAGTAAGTATGCTTGATGCACACCGATGAGCCGTCGTTGACCCCGTGCGACTCTGCCGATATAGATGGGGCGCACCCAGCCTTTGAAACATCTTAAAGATTTGTAAAGTGAATCGGTCAGTGATACCGATTTTGCATAAACATATTTACAATCACGCCTTAATGTAAATATGCGTATTCTTATCAACACGCATTAACGTCATTCAACCAGTACGCATTAAGGAAGCTGTGAGATGAGTGAACCCCGTTTAATTGCCCTCGAGGAGAGACTGTCTGCGTTAGAAGTGCAAATAGCACAATTGACGCAAGCCACGCGGGGTATGCCGTCGCCATCAACGCCTAGCGTGAATGCGGCGCCCATGACAAGCCGCTCAGCACCTGCCGTTCCGCTTCAACCTGCACAAGCGCAACCGTCCAAACCACCCCACCCAAAACCACCCCAAGATAGCCTGCCCTCGATGACCACGTTGTTGGGTTGGAGTGGTGCCGCCGCCATTGTACTGGCGGTGGTGTATTTTATCCGCCTGAGTTTAGACGCGGGATGGTTAACCCCGATTAGGCAATGCGGGATTGCTGCCCTGATCGGTGTGGTGATGGCGGTCGCAGGATTAATGCTTAAAAAATCAGACCGCGGCTATGCCAGTGTGCTGCCCGCGGCGGGCTTGGTCATGTGGTTTTTAGCCATTTTTGGGGCGCATTTGTATTATCACGTGATTGCTGTCGATACCGCAGCGTATATGTTAATGCTGACCGCAGGCATCGCGTTGTGGTTAGGCTACCAGTTTAAAACCGATCACTACGCCTTGTTTGCTTTGTTTGGTGCGTATAGTGGCCCCTTTTTGTTGCCGGTGCTGGTCGGCGATGTCATGGATTTGGTGATTTATTTTAGCGGCTGGAGTGTGTTGTTTGCTGTGTATGCGGTATTTTTACCCAGTCGCAAAATCTATCTGCTGTCAGGCTTGTTGGCGTTAATCGCGTTTCATTTCAACTGGTATCGCTTGGACCCTGGTCATTGGGTGTCTGCTTTTGTCTTTCAATGTGTGCAGTTCACCATTACTGGTTTGGTGACGTGGCGCTATTCCTTTCAACATCAACAACCCTTAACAGCGGCGGAGTCGGTCGCACATTTACCTGGATTATTTGTGTTTTATGGGTTGCAATATGGGCTACTAGATCAGCACTTTCCTACCTTGGCGCCATGGATGGCGTTGATGAGTGCTGCTTTATTGTATGGCTTTTATCTGATGGCCAAGCGGCAACTGGCGCAACCCTTGGTGTCTGGTCGCATCATGGTAGGCGCGTATGTGGCTTTTGTGCTGTTTCATGCGGTGTATTTGCATTTAATTCCCAATGATAGTCAGTGGCTGTGCGGGTTATTGGTGTTGCCGCTGTGCTTAACGTATTGGCGGTTAAGCCCGCCAGGCACGCAGATTGCGTGGCCATTTCGCTTGCTCGCGACCACTATTTTGAGTATGAATTTATTGAATTTATGGTTAGACATGGCGCATATCCCAGATGGCCCGTGGATCATGCTGTTATATGTGCTGGAACTGTATGTAGTGTATGCCGTGGCTAGTCGCCCCGCCATTACCTACGCATTGCTGCCTATTACGCTCTATTTGGGTCACCTAGGGATGATGGTGGCAGTGGTGCATCTTGTGCCCTACGCACTGGGCATTTCGCTGATATGGGATACGGTTGCGATGGCCTGCTTATGGTTTGCGTTTAAAACGCAAGATAAAACCCTGGGGCAATCGGCCTTATTGATTTTAGCAGTGTCAGTGGGTAAGGCCATGCTGTATGACCTCAGTAATGCCACCCCCATGATTCGAATAGGGTGTTTACTGTTGTTAGGCTTAAGTTTGTATGCAGGTGGCTTTCTATACAAGCGGGTTGAAAATTTAGTCCCTACGCGTTAATCGGTGCTGTGTACGCTGGTTGTTTAATGGCAACCATTGCTGTTGCAACCACATTGCTTGGTTGTTGGCTTGCCGATTTTTTTTTGCCATGCTGCCAAAAAGGTCTCTTTAGACATTGGACTCAAACCAAGGGACTGTTGTAACGCGGGATCTACATGGTGCGCTTGATAGTGAGCAAAATGTTTTAAATATTTAGCGTAGGCACGCTCTGCACCCATCAACCGTTGCCAATACAGCCATGCCCGTTGTTTGAGCTGAAATATATTCAATGTAAACATGTGTATCGCCCCGATTTAAATAACAACAATGCTGCATGCTAGTATGAGATGGTGGGTTGCGTCCAGCGTTTCATTCACATAGATTGAAAACCAGATCATTATCCCCATCTTATGGGTAATCATATCTGTACGCTGCAACGGGTTGCCATGAGGTAACTTGCTTCAGGCGCTAGATTTCATTTTAATTTGATTTCATTTTATTAGATCTCATTTTACTAGATCTCATTTTTTTAGCTTTCATTTTTAACTAAAGGTAATCAAAACATGAAACGTTTTTTAATGTTATGCGTGGTGGCATTCACCTGCTTGAGTTTAATGGCGGGTGTGGCAGAAGCAAAGCGCTTTGGTGGTGGCAGTAGCTTTGGTAAAAGTCGCCCAGCCCCAGCCAAGCAAATGCAGCGCGAGCAACCTACTAAACCACAACCAGCTCCAGCGCAAAACGGCGCCAATCGTTGGTTAGGGCCACTGGCAGGCTTGGCCATCGGTGCGGGCTTAGCCACCTTGTTTAGTCATGGCAGCTTAGGTGATTTTGCCAACAGCTTGAGCATGTTGTTAATGGTGGTAGCGGGCGCAATGTTATTGCTGTTTATTTTGAATAAATTTAGAAAGCCACAGCCTGCCGCGACACGCTTTGCCAGTGCCAATGGCGCACCACAAATGTTTCAAGCGGATAACGCGCCTGCCGCCTATGTTAACGCGTCCAATGCGCAAGCCTATGATGCGATTCCAGCAGACTTTCCCGTCGATGCTTTTTTACGGCAGGCCAAAGCGTCTTTTATTCGATTACAAGCCGCCAATGATGCCAAAGATTTAAATGATGTACGCGGTTACACCACGCCCGAAGTGTTTGCCGAAATTAGCCTGCAAATGCAAGAACGTGGTGATGCGCCACAAACGACTGAAGTATTACGGTTAGAGGCGCAATTAATTGCGGTGGTCGAGGAAGGTGAATACCGCATAGCGAGTGTGCGCTACACCGGCCAACTACGCGAAAATGCAGGCGCAACCGAATATATTGATGAAATTTGGCATCTGCAACAAGCCCTGCATCCTGACAATGCAGTGTGGTTATTGGCGGGCATACAACAAGCCAACTAAGCCTTTGCAATACACGACAGGACTGGCCGCAAGCCCAGTCCTTTTTTTATGGGGGGATGGCGACCTAGCGATGCCTTGCGTTGCGCATTCAGTCAGCGTAGCATCCAGCCATCAGTCATCAGGAGGTCGCATGAAAAAAAGCTTTTATATTGATTATCCGCAAGCCCATATGGACGGACAGGCGCATCGCTACTGCTGTGCAATTTGTTTGCAAGAAACCACCAAAATTAATGGCCTGTTAGAGGGGCACCTGCCGGACTGCAGTTATCGTTTAGCCCTAGAAAAAGCAGGCTATGAATGTGAAGTCAGTACAAATCAGCCACAACTCAACACCACTGACGAAGAAGACTGACCGCAGATTGGCGTGCCTGACGCATACGATGGCCGGCAGGACAACGCATGGCATCCCGATCGCGCCCTAGCGCAATGATCAACATAGGACAATGGTGCATCAAGCCATCCTAGCCAGCAAAGCCCACCATGAGTAATGTATTTTATTTCAATTTAATTTTATTTTTTTTAGTGGCCATTATTGTGTTGGAATATGGCGCGAAAAAATTGCGACTTCCTCCCGCAGTTGCGCAATTAATGGGTGGCGCCATGATTGCGTTTATTCCTGGGATTCCTCCATTTGCGCTCGATCCTGCCTTGGTACTGGTGGTATTTTTGCCGCCTTTATTGATGGATGGTGCATACAGCACGGTTTGGCATGAATTTAAACAGCAGTTGAATGGGATTTTATTATTGGCAGTTGGGGCCGTCATGTTCACCACGTTAGTGGTAGGGCTGGCCTTACATGCTGTCAGCCCAGGCGTACCATGGGCGGTTTGCTTCGCATTGGGGGCGATTGTGTCTCCACCGGATGCAATTGCTGCCAAAGCGTTGTTGCAACGGGTTGCGATTCCCCGCAAGTTATTGGTGCAACTCGAGGGTGAAAGCCTACTCAACGATGCCACAGGTCTAGTGTTATATAAATTTTCGATTGTGGCGGCGCTCACTGGCGTATTTTCGCTCGAACAAGCCTTGCTCAGTTTTGCGGGGCTGACTTTGGGCGGGATTGCGTTAGGCGCTCTGTTTGGTTGGGTGGTGGTGAGGCTGCTTAAATATTTACAGGAAGCATCCCTCACCATTTTAGCGGCGGCCTTGCCAGGCTGGTTATGCTACGTGGTGGGGGAGCATCTGGGCTTGTCTGGCGTGATTGCAACGGTGACTTACGGCATGTTGCTCGGTTGGTATCAACATGAGATTTTTACAGCAACTGTGCGTAGGCGTGGCACCGCATTTTGGGAAACCATGATTTTTATGCTGGAATCCCTTGTATTTATTTTAATTGGCTTGTCTTTGCGCGGAGTGATTGAACGGTTGGCGCAATCGGAGCAACGCATTGAAGAGACCTTGATTCAGGTGGCCGTGGTATTGGTTGTGGTCTTGCTGTCTCGGCTGGTGTGGGTATTTAGCATGGACCTCATCGCACGCTGGGTGCAAGCGTGTACGGTCGCGCAGTCACCCCAGCGCCCATGGCGCGAATCGTTGGTCAAAAGTTGGGCTGGCATGCGCGGGGTGGTGACACTGGCGGCGGCACTGGCCGTGCCCGCCGAAGTGCCTGGCCGCGATTTAATGTTGTTATGTGCGTTTGCAGTGATCTTGGTGACGGTATTGGGCTTGGGTACCAGCATAGGCTGGTTAATACAAGCCCTTGCGCTGACACCTGCGCCCCATCCACAACATTACTTAAAAGAGCCGCAAGCTTGGGCACGCTTAGTGGCTGCGCAATATGCGGCAGTTCAACAATTGGCTTATGATGATGACGGTCAATTGGTGCATCCGCGTTTATTGGAACAATATCGGTATCGGGCCACCTTGTCTGAGCAACTGAAAGATGCGGAGCGCATCCCTGAAGCGATCCGCAAAGCGCATTTTAATGTGGTGTTAGCCGCGGTGGCTGCCGGACGGCAAGCCTTATTGCAGATGCACAGGCGCGGTGAGATTCACGATGTGCTGTTGCATGATTTAGAACGTGATCTAGATCTGCAAGAAATTGCCGCCATGCATCATCATCGCTAGCGAATTGCGCGGTGGCGATCAACCAAGCGCGGTTGCGTAGCCCTTAGGCCACGCGCAATCTTCGCTGGTAATGCTTGATTTATGGCTGGGCCTTAAGCGAGGCAATATCTATTACAAAGCGATATTTCACATCATTCTTTAACATGCGCGTATAGGCTTCATTGATCGCATTGGCTTGAATCACTTCCACATCACTCACAATATTATGTTTGCCGCAAAAATCGAGCATTTCTTGGGTTTCTGCAATGCCACCGATCAATGATCCTGCCACTTGTTTACGTTGTGTAATCAAATTGCCACCGTGCACTTGCACAGGGTCCAGCGGTCCAACCAAGACGATGGTCTTATCCCGTTTGAGTAAGCCAATATAAGGGTTAAGGTCGTGCGCCACTGGGATGGTGTCGATGATGAGATCAAAACTACTCGCATGTTTAGCCATGGCCTCAACATCGGTTGAAATCAGCACCTCACTCGCGCCTAAACGTTGTGCATCGGCCGCTTTGCTGGTGGAGGTTGTAATCATCACTACATGTGCGCCCATGGCGGCGGCCAATTTAATGCCCATGTGCCCTAAGCCGCCAAGGCCAATAATGCCAACTTTTTGTCCGGCCTGCACTTGCCAATGTTTGAGCGGTGAATACAAGGTAATGCCTGCACATAATAGGGGTGCAACCGCTTGCGTATCTAAATGCTCAGGTACATTGAGCACGAATTGTGCATCCACCGTGATACGCTCAGCATAACCGCCAAACGTCAGGCCACCGTGCTTGGGGTCCTTCGCGTTGTAGGTAAACACACTGTCATTGCAATATTGTTCTTCACCCGCCGCACACGCTTCACAATGGCGACAAGCATCGACCATGCAACCCACGCCGACCAATTGACCAACTTTAAATTGAGTGACTGCCTCGCCTACTTGGCTGACGCGACCAACAATTTCATGGCCAGGCACCATTGGGTACAGTGAATGGCCCCCCCATTCATTTCGCGCTTGGTGGATATCGGAATGGCAAATCCCACAATACAAAATATCAATGGCCACATCATTAGGTTGGGTATCACGTCGTTCGATCATCATGCGCGCGACTGGGGAAGTGGCATTGGCAACGCCATAAGCAATGGTTTTCATTTGAATCTCCAATTGGATAACAAGCAGGGGTTTACAAGTAGTTGTGTGGACATTCTAGATGGGTCAGCGTACGCACCCTAACATCTAATCAGGAATTCTTAATCTCAAAAAATGCAAGTGAATGCTTGTGATGAAAAGACCAGCAAGTAGTGATGAAATATGAATGCCGACTTACCCGCAATTTTTGTAGATAACGTGTGTGTATGACTGTGCGCGTAAGTCATATCCGATTGAAACACAACAATAAAGCTGAATTGTCTAGCCATTACGCAAGCATCATGCAAGGAACAGCTTTGCACAAATCAGCATAGGGGATGTTGATCATAGCGTCGGTGCGCTAAGGCACTCAGTTCCGCGGATGCGGCGCGCTGGGTGACGACCGCAGGGCGTCAGTAGAGTAGACGCCCTGCAACATCGGATTAAGCAGAGGTGGGTTGATCAATGGCTGGCAGTGCCTCGTGACGGATGGCCGCCTCGAAGGTGGTTAACCGTTTGTACACAGAGAGCAATTCAACGATGGTGGTCCATGAATTGACCAGATATTGAAAGGCATTACTCACTTGTGAAAACGCTGTCAAAATTTGCTGTAATAGGCCAAACGTGATTTTGCCCAAGGCAATGGTAGGCACCAAAATCAAGTAAGCAAAAATATTGTCCGCCTGCAAATATAAGCTACGCGCCACATTGAAATACAAATAGTGAAAATACAATCTAAAGTAATTGCTACGCACGTCTGCAAATAAGTGTTGCAGGGTCATTGGTTGTGCCCGGTCTGCATCATCTTCACCATATACCAGTTCTTTTCGGTAGGCTGCTTCCACCCGCTGATTTTTAAACTCTAATCCTGGTAATTTGATCCCCACTGCCGCTAACAATAAGGTGCCAAACAATGACCATGCAATGGCCGCCGAAAATAAAGGGGCGGGTACTTTTCCGAATAAGGGTAATTCACTGACATAGGTAGATAAGCCCCACAGCACCGGTAAAAAGGCAAATAAGGTCATGACGGCCTCGACCATAGAGACGCCCAGACCTTCCATGATGGTGGCAAAGCGCATGGTGTCTTCTTGCACCCGTTGTGAGGCGCCTTCAATATGCCGCACTTGTGTCCACTGGCTGGTATAAAACGCGTTCATCGCGGTGCGCCAGCGAAAGATGTAGTGGCTGACAAAAAATTTAGTCACCACATAAATAAAAATCGCCACAAAAGCGATTTCTGCAAATTGCAACATTAAAAGATATAGTTGCGCCGTGGTGACTTTAGAGTTGGGTGACAGCGCGCTTTGTACCGCATCAAAAAAAGGCCGGCGCCAGTTATTAATTGCTACCGAGACTTGCACGGAATAATAGGTCGAAAATAATATAAATGCCGAACCAAGGATAGACCAAGCTTGCCAGCGGCTGGGCTTCAGCACAAACCATGCCGCCGCAAACAGACCTACACTCAGCGCGTAATAACCGTAAAATAAGATAAATACATCGGTCACAAAGTGGCCCAAACCAATCACGGGTTCGGCTTCTGTCATGGATAAACCAAAGGCACTGCCAATGGTGGCACTATACTGAAACCAAACGCCGCAACACAACATGGCCCACACCACCACTGAGGGCCAAAACAAACGAGAATTTGGAAAAAAAGATTTGAACATCGCAACATCCCTCACAAAGTGAGCATGAGTGTATTGCCATCAAGCGTGCCTTGCAACAAAAAAAAACCTCCCGAAGGAGGTGAGGAGGGATGCGTCATACATGCATCAGGGAGGGTAAATTTGTGAGGAAAACCCGATACTGCTTCATTTCGTTAAGTCAAAACGCGATTGGTGGTGTGGTACACGGCCATGCGCTGATCGCTAACAGCATCATGAATACGCATATTTAGTTTTATTTAATCGTTTATGTCTATGATTTGTTAAGTAAATTTTAAAGCCAATGTGGCCGCGCAGGCAGGCGCAATTGTCTGAATTGATTGTCAGTATCCGCCTACAGGAGGTCGATGCCACGTGCGCAATGGTTGCGCAACGCAGTGTTTTTTGTCATTGAGCTGCGATCATCGCAAACCATTTTATGAAAGCTGTTGTCTCTCAACCTAACGAATAAACGACAATAATGTGGTCTTTAAGGAATGCGCATGAAGCAATGGATATTGAGTGGTGTCATTGGACTATGGTCATGTCATCTGTGCGCCCAACCTTCGATGGTGGATACCTTGCAATTGGGACATTCGATTGTAATGGTCACAACAGACCTGCCCGATGGCTCCAATGGCCGTGGATCTGGAGTTGTGGTGAGCCCGCAATATGTAGCAACGAATTGCCATGTGATTGCCAACAGCAAGGGCGCTAACATTGCCAAGTTTCGCGATGGCTATCAACCGATTGCGTTAAAAGCCAACTGGCGCAGAGATTTATGTTTGCTCAAGTTTGAACCCCTGCCATTTAAACCCCTGCCGATGCGTGATAGTAGTACCTTGCAATATGAGGAAGAGGTATTTAGTTTAGGTTTTCCAGCAGCGGCGCCCGTGCCGCAACCGTCCTACGGCAATATTAAGGGCATCTACCATTATGACGGTGGCTTAATTGTGCGTTCGAATGCGTCATTTGCGATGGGGTCTAGTGGGGGCGCATTGTTTGATCAAGCGTTTAATTTGATTGGCTTAACGACTTTTAAAAGTCCGGGCCAACATGCGTATTACTACAGTTTGCCAGTGGAGTGGATTAAGGAACTGATGGATGCGCCCGAGATCACCTCGCTGAAAACCGAAGATACGCCATTTTGGGCCTTGCCATTGAATGAGCGACCTTATTTTATGCAGGTGGTATTACCCACCCAAAATCAAGATTGGATGAGCCTACAGGCCATTGCCAAACAATGGGTGAAGCAAGAACCACAAGCAGCAGACCCTTGGTATTTTTTAGGTTTGGCCGAGGAAGGCCTGCAACAATGGGAGGCGGCCAAGCGAGATTTTAGCCAAGCGTATGCGCTCAATGCCCGCGATTTAGATGCCATGCTCGCGTTGGCACGTGTGGCCTATGTTCAAAAAGACGTGACGGCGTTAGAAGCGCTGCAAGCCTCTGTTGCGGCGTTAAATACGGAGCAAGCCACGCACATTGGTGCTCAAATTCAGCAATTGAAAGGTGGCAGTTAATCAGCATCCTGGCCTTAAAAGCACGTGCTTCTGGTCAGCTTACACACTGACAGATTGCAAGGCAATCATCCCAATCAAGCACACGATGACCACCACTGTGATGCGTTGACGTAGCAAATAAAACCAGCGCTCTAAGATGCCGCGGCTGGTGAGTGCGCGGTCAATCATAAACAGCACGACAAAACACAGGATTTGCAAGCCATATTGCAAAGTAGGCACCACCAACAGCAGTGAAGCCCACGCTAACAAAGCAAATACATTGCTGGTAACCAGTAAATTCATCCGAATCGCCTGTGCCTGCGTGATAAAAATGCCCCAATGCATGCCACTTAAAAATGAAATGATGACTGCACCGTAGCTCAGCGAAAAATAACGCACATGCATGGCATCGTAACCGAACACCAAGCCCAACATGCTAGCGATAAAAGGCACCGCACCAAAGCAGGTGAGTGTGGTGGCAAGTTTAATTTGAGGTTTATTCATGGGGCGGTGGATAACATAAAAAAATTCATACTAGATAGGCTTAAAATAGCATAGCTTAACGGTGTTTGCATACATATGACGGCTTCAAGCCATGATTGAATGTTTTATCAAATGAAGGAAAGTACGATGACGATGATCTGTCACCGCATATTGTGGGTGGGTATGTGTATAACAAGCCTAAGCGGCGTTGCCGCGGAATCGCAACTGGATCGTCAAACCGAAACGCCGATCCCACGCGCACAAAACTTGTATGGTATTGGCGTTGGTGTGTTGCCTAAAACATCTGGTGCTGATGAATATCGTGCGATGGTGTTGCCAATTATTAATGCCAACTATGCGGATCGCTTTTATATCAACGCCTTGCAAGCCGGGGTATGGTTACTAGACGCTGAGGATCAGCGGTTGCGGTTTGGTTTGTCTGCAGAAGCGAAGTTTGGGTGGGATGCCAAAGATGGTGATCGCACGCGGGGTATGCAAGATCGGGATTTTTCTATCTTTGTTGGGCCTAATCTGCGTTGGCAAACAGCGATTGGTACCTTTAACGCGCAATGGACTGTGGATGCCAGCGGAAATAGCAATGGGCAACAAGTGCAATTGCAGTACATTAAAAGTTTGGTGCGCCATCCAGCACTTCGCTTAAACGGGCTGGTGGGTGCAAGTTGGAACAACGCTAAGTTTAATGACTATTACTTTGGCGTGGCGGCGAGCGAAGTCGCGCCAGATCGTGCTCAATACCGTGCTGGTGCTGGGGTGGAGTGGCAACTCGGACTCAATGGTGTAGTGCCTGTCATGCAAACGCATTCATTTTTGTTTGGCGCGATGCTGAATCGTCTGAGCCGCGCACAAGCGGATAGTCCGATTGTTGAAACCCGCATTCAACCATTGCTTTACATGGGCTATAGTGTGCCGTTTTAAACGGTGACATGCTGGTGTGACGAAACAAGCGTGGAAATCATGACGCACGCACGTGCGCAATGGCGCTCGCGACACTGGATAAGACGACTAATCGAACACGCACGTATTAATGTGGGATGACATAGTTTTGCTGGGCGTAATCCAGCAATTGTGGCAATTTCACCGGTTTGGAATACAAATACCCTTGCACCATGCGACAGCCATACTCATGAATTAATTTGGCTTGTTGCACGGTCTCGAGCCCTTCAGCCACCAGTTCTTTGTCCATGCTTTGCACCAAAGCAATTACCGCTTTAATCAGCTTGGCACTGTTTGGATTGAACACAATATCGTTGACAAATGAGCGATCAATTTTGATTTGCTGAATTGGAAACTTGAGTAAATAACTCAAGGAAGAATGGCCAGTGCCAAAGTCGTCCAGCACGATCATGATGCCCATTTGACTCAATCGATTGAGTTTTTGCAGTACCTCTTGGCTATACTCGAGCAGCAGCGTTTCGGTAATTTCAAATTTCACCCATTGCGGTTGGCATTGGTTTTGACGCAACAACGCAATCACTTGGTCAATAAAATTGGCATTATTAAATTGTCGCGCGGACACATTCACCGAGACACGAATCAGCCGCTGCGTGGCGTGATTGATGGCGTAAGCGGCATCAAACGCTAAACCCATGATATGTAAACCTAGGGTGGTCATTAAGCCCGTGTGTTCTGCCACTGGGATAAATTCAGAGGGGTGTACGATGCCTAAAGTTTTTGAATCCCAACGGCAAAGGGCTTCCACCCCTTGAATGCTACGGCTGGCGATGTCGACGATTGGTTGAAACACCAACGACAACTCATCTTGTGCAATGGCATTACGTAAGGCATTGGCCAAATGAAAGCGGCGTTCCGTCAGCTGCGATAGGCTACTGTCGTAACAATACCACGTGTTGCGACCCGCATCTTTTGCCGCATACAAGGCGGTGTCTGCCAAGCGGATCAGATCATCACTTTGCGTGGTGTCCAACGGATAATTGGCAATGCCAATACTGGCGGAAATATAATACTCAGCTTGGTCAATTTGGTAGGTCTGATGCAATACCTGCAACACATGGGTTGCAAATTCTTTGGCATGTTGCACACTGGCTAACGGCTCAAGCAGGATAGCAAACTCATCCCCGCCTAAACGGCAACAAAAAGCATGCTCCGGTGTGACTGCGCGCAAACGTTGGGCCACCTGTTGCAGCAAGGTATCCCCAACATTGTGCCCCATGGAATCATTGATGGATTTGAAGCCATCTAAATCCAGCAATAACATGGCAAAAGCCGACTGTGATTGGGCGCAACGGGTGATGACTTCTTGCAGCTTTTCGGATAGAAATAAGCGATTAGGCAAGCCAGTGAGCGCATCATGGTGGGCTTGATATTCATTGCGCTGACGGGATTCGTGAATCGCGGTGACATC
Source organism: Methylophilaceae bacterium (assembly GCA_027488395.1). Taxonomy (GTDB): domain Bacteria; phylum Pseudomonadota; class Gammaproteobacteria; order Burkholderiales; family Methylophilaceae; genus Methylophilus. The sequence goes on from JAIYBT010000026.1 coordinate 101,499, forward strand.
CTGCACAATGGCAATCACACCGCAGATGTCGCCTTGTTTATTGCGACGTGGAATCATTTTGACATCGTTGATGCTTTGGCCCGCCTGATCTTGCGAGAAAATCATATCAAAATAGGCAGGCTCGCCCGTGTCTATCACTGTTTGTAAGTGCTGCTCAAACAGATTGGCCGAAAGGTTAACAATATTCGGACTCCAATGTTCTGTCGGCGATTTCCCCAAATAATGACGACCATCATCGCGCACTAAGGTTGAATAATGGGCGTTCACAAATATCCGCCGTTTATCCATGTTGTACACCATGATGGCAATTGGCAAACTATTCACCAGTAACGCGTACTCGTTTTCTAGCTCGGAGATTTCTGATTGCAGCCGAATTTCCTCAGAAATGTCGCGACTGAAGCCAACCGTGCCAATGATGCCTTGATCTGCCCGTACGGGTGCTTTGTGTGAGTAGCCCCAGTAAATCGAGCCATCCACCCGCTGAATTTTTTGAATCACACGTTTATCAATGCCGCTGGCCATGACCTCAATGTCATCGGCCTTAAATTGGGCGGCCATCTCGGCGTCGAATAAATCCTGTTCGTTTTTACCAAGCACATCCCGCGGATGTTCAAACCCAAACTCAGTACAAAACTGACGATTGACACTTAAGTAGGTGCCTTCTTCATCCTTCATCCAAATCGGGTAGGGGAAGTTATCGATCAACGAACGCATATAAGCGCGTTGCGTGCGTTTAGTTTCCAGTTGCAGTTGTTGCTGGTACTGCTGATTGATGCGATGCGCCATCACACCAAGTAACACTTGGGCTTGATTAACAATCGGGTAAAATGAAATATGCTCATCTAAATGCTGATGGCGTTTGACGCTCTCAATGTAGTACACCATGTGATGTACTTGCTTGGTGGCAAGGGTTTTTTGCACCTGCGCTTGATATTCAACTTGTTGGGCACGGCTAAAAATGCGGGATAAATCCTCGCCAGATTTCACCCCTAAATGCTCAAATACGGCTGGATTGGCATAGATCAGCACGCCGTGCGTATCATGCAATAAAATGTCATCGTGCAAAGCATCAAACAACGCGCTCCCAATCGATATTAATTGCTCAATATCGGATGCATTGCTCACTGAAAGTGGCGTACAAGGTGGGGTTGGGGTTGCGAACATGATGGGTAACATCAAACTTAAAACAACAATTGAATAGTGTACAACAAACTGTGACGCGATTTGCGTGTTAAACCGGTAAAACTGGGTGAAATCATCAGGTTTTACCGTTTTTTAAGCTATTTTTGTCGCAAAATAGACTTGAATGCGTCAGCCGGACAGCCGATCAAAGCGATACAAAAAGAGGGATTCGTGAGAAGGCAGTGCCGCTGTTTACGGATGACGCGGTGTTTTTAATCGTGTGTGCGGCGTGGCATGTTTCGCATGTGATGGTTGGGTGAGATGGTTGGGCACGCATTGGTACAAATCTAAGGAAAGTACATTCAGGTGATTGGTATTTTATTGGCAGCAGGATTTTCACGCAGATTTGGTCTTGCAGATAAACTGTGCCAACCGTTGGCAGACGGTCAATGGCTGGCGGTGCATGCCGCAACACGCTTAATGGCCGTATTGCCGCAATCGGTGGCTGTGCTACGCGATGCGCATCATCCGTTGGCCGCACGATTCACAGCGTTGGGTTTGCAGGTCACTTATTGCCCCGCAGATGCCACAGACATGGCGGACAGCTTGGCGCAAGGGGTGCGTTATGCGCAATCGATGGCTGGGGTTGAAGCAGGTGTGGTAGTTGCCTTGGCCGATATGCCATTGATTCAAACGCAAACCATTCAACAGGTGAGTGATGCCATTGCGGCAGGTGCACTGATTGCACGGCCGCGATACGCTGGGCAGGCAGGACACCCCGTTGGATTTGCACCAGCACTGACAGCATCATTGTTGCAGATCAAAGGCGATCAAGGTGCGCGCAGTTTGATCGAGCAGCATGCCGCACAGCTGACATGGTTAGCGACTGAAGATGCAGGCTGTGTCTATGATATCGATGTGCCAGCCGATGTGCACAATCTGGCCAACGATCAACCATGAATCAGGGCATGAACAGATGCAGGCTGATCGTTAAGCCGCCACTTGTACCTGGGCCGCTGGCCACAGACCCCGTTGCTGGATCTGGGCACGTTCTTGAATCAGTTCGGCCAAAATGGAGATTGCGATTTCAGCGGGCGTCCGACTGCCAATGCGTACACCCACTGGCCCGTGCAAGCGCCCAATCTCAGTTTCGTTTAAATCAAAACTTTGTAGCCGTTGTTTGCGTTTTTCTTGATTGTTGACTGAGCCAATGGCCCCGACATAAAAAGCGTTAGATTTTAGGGCCTCGAGTAACGCCATATCATCTAATTTAGGATCGTGGGTAACGGCAACAATGGCTGTATGCAAGTCTGGCTGTATCTCCAATACCACGTCATCTGGCATGCCTACGTGCCAGCGCACACCTTCAACCTGCCATTGCGCTTGCATTTCTTCGCGTGGATCACACATCAATACATGAAAGTCGAGTGCTTGTGCCATGGATGCGAGAATGCAGCCCAATTGATTCGCACCGATGATGAGCAACCGCCATTGAGGGCCAAAGTAGCTGTGAAACCAATCTTGTTGCAAGTAGGGCGGGCCTTCTGGCTGTACAGGATTGAACAGGACTTCACCGGTATGCAGATGCACAGAACGCTTGAGTAACACGCGCTGTTGTAAACTTTCAAGCATCGGCATTATTTGCTGTACATCGGTCAGCGGTTCAGCAAACAGTTGGATTTGACCGCCGCAGGGAATGCCAAAACGCTGTGCCTCGGATTGATTGACGCCATAGGTCAGCACTGTTGGGCTGGCAGGAAGGCGTTGCTGACGTGCCAAGTCAGCTAAATCATCTTCGATACAGCCACCAGAGACTGAACCCACCAGTTGGCCATCATCACGCACCACCAAAATGGCCCCAGGTAAGCGTGGCGCCGAGCCCCAGGTTTTTACCACCGTAAATAGATGCGCGCGATGGCCAAGCGCCAGCCATTCGCGCGCGCGGTTTAACACTTCCCAGTCAGAGGATTGCATGGTGGATCATCAAGCCAGTTGTTCGCCAATCGGCAGGCTGCGGATGCGTTTACCGGTTGCCGCAAAAATCGCATTGGTGACTGCGGGCGCAACAGGTGGCAAGCCAGGTTCGCCAACTCCGCCTAATTTAGCCGTGCTTGGCACCAAATGCACCTCGACAATTGGCATTTCATTGAGACGCAACACTTGGTAGTTGTGAAAGTTGGATTGTTCTACGCGACCTTGTTTAAAGCTAATTTCGCTTTTAAGCGCGGCGCCTAAGCCAAAGGACACACAAGATTCCATCTGTGATCTAACGCCTTCAGGGTTGACCACTAAGCCACAATCAATCGCAGTAATCATGCGATGCACTTTTACTTCACCTTGATTGACGGAGACTTCCGCAATTTGTGTGACATAGCTACCAAACGATTCATGCACAGCAATGCCGCGAAATACGCCCGCGGGTAGGGGTTTTCCCCATTGTGCTTTTTCAGCCGCCAAGTTGAGCGTGGCGAGATGACGTGGATGGTCTTTTAATAAACGACGTCTGAGCGCCAGTGGATCTTGTTTGCTCGCGTGCGCCATTTCATCAATCAGGCTCTCCATCACAAAGGCCGAGTGGCTATGGCCGACCGAGCGCCACCACAACACAGGCACTTTGGATTCAACAGAATGTAACGATACGTGATGATGCGCCGTTGCTTTCACATAGGGCGAGTCCGCCACCCCTTCGACCGAGGTTGCATCCACACCTTCTTTGATCATAAAGGCTTCAAATGGGGTGCCTTTCATGATGGATTGTCCCACCAAGGTATGCTGCCATGCTAAGGGATGGCCATTGCTATCGATCCCAATCTCGGCACGATGGACGAACATTGGCCGGTAAAAGCCGCCATGAATATCATCTTCTCGGCTCCACACGGTTTTCACGGGCAGGTTTGCGGCGAGGGCTACTTGTACCGCTTCAGACACAAAGTCGGCGCGTGGATTGGCGCGTCGACCAAAGCCACCGCCTAAAAATTGGGTATGAATCGTCACTTTTTCTGGCGCTATGCCACAGATTTTCGCCGCAGCGGCTTGGTCAGTGGTCTGCATTTGGGTGCCAGTCCAAATTTCACAACCAGCGTCGGTGATCTTTACCGCACAGTTGAGTGGCTCCATGGGTGCATGCGATAAATAAGGCAATACATATTCTGCGCTGATGGTGTGTTTGGCTTGTGTTAGGCCTGTCGTGGTGTCGCCAGCGTTAGCGGCTACCACGCCGCGCGTGGCCGCTAATTGTTGATATTGTTGCACCAATGTGGCGCTCTCTATTTTATCTGCATCGGCAATGTTCCAATCCAGTATGAGCGCCTCACGTCCTTGTTTTGCTGCCCAATAATGCTCGGCAATCACAGCCACCCCAGTAGGGACTTTTACCACTTTAATCACCCCTTTGACCTTGAGCGCGGCGCGATCATCCACTGATTTGAGGCTGGCACCAAACACAGGCGCGCGTGCCACCATCGCGGTTTTTAATCCTGCAAACTGAATATCTTGGCCAAATTGAGCGGTGCCATTGATTTTTTCTGCACTGTCCAAGCGTCGCGTGGCTTTGCCAATAAACTTCCATTGCGCTGGCGTTTTTAATGTCACTTGCTTAGGGGTAGGTAACCCCGCAGCAGCTTCGGCCAGCTGACCATAACTGAGCGATTGTTTGCCATGCAGCACATGGCCATTTTCGGTGCGCAATGCACTCACAGGCACTTGCCATGTGTTAGCGGCCGCTTGTAACAGCAGGGCACGTGCCAGCGCGCCTGCTTGACGATAGCGATCAAATTCTGACCACGTGCTGGTAGACCCACCCGTAATTTGGATGCCATAGGCGGTATGAATATAAGTAGGCGCAGCAGGCGCATGCTCCACTTGAATGGTTTTCCAATCGGCATCGAGTTCATCGGCGAGCAGCATGGGCAGGGTGGTCCACACCCCTTGGCCCATTTCGCTGTGCGCAAGGATGACGGTGATGGTATTGTCTTTGCTGATTCTTAAAAAAGCATTGGGTGCGGGCAGTGGCTTATCGGCCTCGGCAGCGGCCGCCACCTGCATAAAGCGGGTGCCCAGTGGAATGCTAAAAGCTACGATGAGCCCTGTGGCGCCCCAGACACTCGATTTAATAAAACCACGGCGTGCGATGTTAATGGTCATGCATAAGCTCCTTAAGCCAATGATTTTGCAGCGCTATGAATGGCACTGCGGATGCGTTGATACGTGCCACAGCGACAAATATTGCCGCTCATGGCCGCATCAATTTCAGCATCGTTTGGGTTGGGATTTTGTTTGAGTAAGGCCGTGGCCGACATGATCTGACCCGATTGGCAATACCCACATTGCACCACATCGATGGATTGCCAAGCGGCTTGAATGGCTTGACCGACGCGATCGTCTTGCATGGCCTCAATGGTGGTGATTTTTTTACCTACAGCCACACTCGCAGGGGTCATGCATGCACGCACAGCCTGCCCATCCAAGTGCACGGTACAGGCGCCACATTGCGCCATGCCACAGCCAAATTTTGTGCCATTCAAACCAGCGATATCGCGAATCGCCCATAACAGTGGCATATCCTCTGGGATATCAAGCTCGGTCATCTTGCCATTGATTGAAAGTTGCATCGTTGGGGTTCCTTGTATGGGAGATTGCAAAAACATTATGCGGTGCCTCACAGGTATGATTGTTTACACACCGCGTTAGGCGAAAGTTGATCAATCTGTGTGGTTTTATTTATGATCTGAATTTACCTGAGACAGGCAACAGCGTACAGCCGCGCTAGGCTAAATGTTTTGGAATTTAAAATGCCAGTTTTAGGAATAGTGGCATGACTTTATGCTTTTTTTAGGATCGATCAACACGTGTTGAGCACGTCAGCGACCTGTCATTTTTTTAAAGGAGTATGCACGATGTATCAAGCAATGATAGTCAATGCAGGGGGTGGTTATCAAAACGTCATCATTGGTACGCGTGAGGCGCGGCCACCCAAGGCTGGCGAGATCACCGTTAGACTGCGTGCAAACGCGTTAAATTACCACGATTTTGCCGTGGTCAGCGGCATGTGGGGGCCGTCAGAGCCGCGTATACCGATGGCGGATGGTGCAGGGGAAGTGATCGCGGTTGGTGCTGGGGTCACCGCATTCCAGGTTGGCGATGCGGTGGTCAGTACATTTTTTCCAACGTGGCAAGCGGGCACACCACAGGTTGAAGGCTTTGCCACGGTGCCAGGCGATGGCATTGATGGCTATGCACGCCAGCAGGTGACGGCTTCAGTCGAATCGTTCACCTTGGCACCGCGTGGCTGGAGTCATGTTGAGGCCGCCACCCTAACCACGGCGGGTCTCACCGCGTGGCGCGCATTAATGTGTGATGATGCAATCAGGCCTGGGGATACGGTCTTGGTGCAGGGCAGTGGCGGTGTTTCAGTGTTTGCATTGCAGTTTGCTAAGATGGCGGGCGCCACAGTGATTGCGACCTCTTCCTCTGATCACAAGCTCGCACAACTCAAAGCACTCGGTGCAGACCATGTCATTAACTACAAAACCACGCCGCAATGGGGCTTGCTGGCGCGCGAATTGACCGGAGGCCGCGGTGTGGATCATGTGGTGGAAGTGGGTGGACCCGCGACGTTGGCGCAATCAATGCTGGCAGCGCGTGTGGGTGGGCATGTGTCGGTGATCGGCATTTTAACTGGACTTTCTGGCGATTTTTCACTGGTGACTGCCTTGATTAAGCAGTTACGCTTGCAGGGTGTTTTGGTCGGAAACCGAACCATGCAACAAGCGATGATTCAAGCCATCAATGCCAACGGTTTAAAACCTGTGATTGACCGCATATTTCCCATGACAGAATTGGTGCAAGCGTTTCAATATCAAGAAACCAACCAACATGTTGGCAAAATTTGTTTAGACATTGCTTAACGGCGGGGATGCTTCTTCTGGTAGAGCAACCGCAGCGCTGGCAGGGGTTAACATGTCACAGGAAACTGGCTGCGGTCAGCAAAGCCTTGTGCCAAATGATCGAACACCAGACGTATCCGCGCGGGCACCGGTGTTTTATGTGGGCGATAAATATATACATTCCAAATTGGCGGTTGTATGTCTGGCAATACCTGCACCAATTGGCCCGTGCGTAAATGTGGAATGGTTAAAAAAGCCCCCAATTGGCCAAACCCTGCGCCAGACAATACGGCTTGATATTCACAAACGGCATCGTTGGTGGCAAGGGCGGGTCGTTTTGGGTGCCAAGTGGCGCCATCATTTAAAAACCATGGCCAGGGTCGGCCAGTTTTTGGATCTAACACCACGATGGTGGGTAACTCGGCCAATGCTTCTAAATGTTGTGGGATGCCATGCTGAGCGATTAAACGCGGCGCGGCCACGATCATAAACGGACAAGGCGCCACCGCTTTGGCAATCAGTTGGCTGTCCCGCATCACGCCGACGCGGATACCAATGTCAATTTGTTCACTGACAACATCGCTATGGTCGTCTGAAAATAACAACTCGATATGTAATTGCGGATGTGCTGACAACAATTCGCTAATCAAGGCAGGCAGACAGGAATGGGTCAGCGCATTCGGTGCAGCGATGCGCACGGTGCCTTGCAGGCGATGGTCTGCTTTGTCGGCGGGCGCAAAAATATCATCGACTTGCAGCAACGTGCTCCTGGCTTTTTGCGCGAGCTGAATGCCAAAGGGGGTAATTTGATGATGCCGCGTATTGCGAAAAAACAGCACTTCGCCAAGTTGCCGTTCTAGCTCGCTGATGGCGCGAGTAACGGCTTGCGGTGAAATGCCTAAGCGGATCGAGGCTTCTTTAAAGCTGTGCGTGTCTGCTGCCGCGCAAAATATTTTGAGCATATCGATTTTATTGAGCATCTGCGATCAGCCGTTTTATAAGAAAGAGATTAGTGCGTGGGCGATGAAATGCGCTCTTTTTATCATTGAAAGCCAGGCATTGCCTAGCCCTATCTGCTCAAATGCATGTGCACGGTCCTCTGTTGCACCATTACGACATCACATCATGGATCACAGGCAGAATGTGTGGTAGCGCTTATTTGGCGAGATGCAAATGCTTAAATTGCGCCTGATGGTTGTGCATCAACGCATGTAACTGATCATCACTCAGTGGCCGATGATAATAATAACCTTGCCCAACATCACAGCCACTGTCTAGCAAAAATGTGTGCTGATACAGGGTTTCAATGCCTTCTGCGGTCACTGATTTGTGCAGGCTTTTACCCAGGTTAATTAACGCCAATAAAATATTGCCATTGGTGTGATTGTGTTCTAAATCTTGCAAAAAGGCCTTGTCGATTTTAAGCTCATCGATCGGATAATTTTTCAAATAAGCCATATTGGAATAGCCAATACCAAAGTCATCAATGGCTAACCGTACCCCTAAGCCCTTCAGTTGATGCAAACACCGCACAAACATCGCTTCATCTTTAAATCGGGCGTTTTCAGTCACTTCTAAGGTAATCAAACCAGGCGGAATGGCGCTATCTTTTAACACTTGTTGCACGGTTTCTACCAAATTGCCGCGCATAAACTGAATCGGCGACACGTTGACTGCAATCGGGATGTAGTAGCCAAATGTTTGATAAATCGATTGAATTTTGCGGCAGGCAGAGCGTAATACCCATTCACCAATCGCTAAGATACTGCCAGTTTCTTCCGCAATCGGAATAAACTGATCTGGCGGAATCAAGCCTCGCTCAGGATGTTGCCACCGTATCAAGGCCTCTAATGACTCAATGCCACCATGGCGCAGGTCTATTTTGGGTTGATAATGCAACATAAATTCTTCACGTTGCAAAGCATGCCCCAAGCCATACTCTACATAATTGCGTTCGTTGAGTTGGGCGGCCAATGCGCTTGAAAATAACTGTGATTTATTTTTACCTGCATTTTTGGCGCTATACAGCGCGGAGTCAGCATAACTGAGTAAGGTATCCATTTGTGTTGCATGGTCTGGATACACGCTCACCCCCATGCTACACGTCATGTTAAAGGTGTAGCCATCAATATGCAGGGGTTGCGACACCGCATCCATGACCCTGGTCAATAATGGCTCGACGTCATTAATCGCCCGCAGCATCGGGTACAGCATCACAAACTCATCACCGCCAAAGCGGACGATGGTGTCGGTGGGTCGCGTACTTTCTGTTAAGCGTTGCGCCACATTTTCTAATAGTTTATCGCCAGCACGATGACCCAGCGTATCGTTGATCAGCTTGAAATGGTCGAGATCGATAAAGCCTATTGCAAGCTTGGTGCGCGTTAAATCTGCTTGCTGCATCAAACTGGTCAGTTTGTTGTTCAGCGCATTGCGGTTGAGGAGGCCCGTCAAGTTGTCGGTGACCGCTTGTTGCAAAATCTGCTGCTCACTCTGTTTACGGGCCGTGATGTCTTCTACCGTGCCTTCAAAATACAACACCTCGCCGCGCGTGTTATACACCACATGCGCATTTTCGGAGATCCAAATGATGCTGTTATCTTGCTTATACACCTGCGACTCAAACTGTCTGACGCGGCCGTGTTTTCTCACTTCTTCAATAAACTCTGCGCGACGATGCTCAGACACATATAACGAAGTATTGATGTTGTTGAGCGCTTTGATCAGGGCACGCGAGGTGGGGTAGCCGTATAAATCCGCCAAGGCTTGGTTGGCATTTAAATAGCTGCCAGACTCGGTGGTTTGGAACATGCCCAAGGTTGCATTTTCAAACATGGAGCGATATTGCTGTTCCGTGTTAAACAAATCCTGTTCCACCTTTTTACGCGCACTGATATCTAAAATAATCCCTTCCAGTGCCACGATGTGGCCTTGTGCATCATAAACACCGTTGCCGCGTTCAGCCACCCAAATCAGCTCACCATTGGCGCTGACAATGCGATATTCCAATTGATAGCGATGGTGTTGTGCAATCGCACTTTGAATGGTGGTACGCACATAGGCCCTATCCTCAGGATGGGTCATTTCTTCGTATGAAATTTGATGGTTATGCAGAAGCGCATGCGCGCTAAACCCGGTCAAGGTTTCACAGCCTTTGCTGACATAGGTCATGGTCCAACTGGCATCATACAAGCAGCGATATACCATGCCGTCAAGATTATCCAGCAAGGTATCGAACAGCCGTTGCTCTGCCTCAGACAAAGGCACTTGTGAAAACACAGCGGGCATAGCGTTCAAAATAAGCTCATTTGTAATAAAATTTATACCATTCTAGTGTGATTTGCCCACAATTATTCATAAAAGATAGCCTATAAAAGCAGCTTAATTAATGTTTCGATGATGTGTTTGCATAAACATTGATCTGTTCTAAGTTGTTGATCAGGATTTGTAACACTGATCTGCCAAGGGGATGGCCGTTTGGCGCAGTGTTTCAATGTATTTAGGCAAATACCGTCATGACTAAGGCATTCACTTTTAAAATGATTACTTGCGATACGCAATATTGGCCTAGGAGCCTTGCATGATCAATAATGCATTTGAAATCCACAACGTGTCAGAAGCCATCCGCGACGCGGTGGCCCCTGTGTTTTTGCTGACTGGAATCGGCTCTATTTTAGGCGTATTGATTGGTCGTTTGGGTCGTTCGATTGACCGTGCCCGCTTTTTAAATGAGGCGTCTAGTACCCAGACAGCTAAGTTTAAGGATGAATTACGGATTATTGTGCGCCGCACCAAATGGTTGCGACGTGCGATTGGTTTAGCGACTTTGGCCGCGTTATGTGTGTGTCTATTCATTGCAAGCATGTTTATTTCGGTTGAAACCGGGTTTCGCATGCCGCATTTGGTGATGATGTCGTTTATCGTATCGATGGGGTCGTTGATTTTGGCTTTGTTGTGTTTTTTACGCGAAATCGTTCTGGCCTCGCGCGAAGTCATCGTACCCTTTAAACATGATTCCGCAGACGATTAAGCGCCATCCTAGCGATTAGGCCCCGCCCTGTTGACGCTATTGAATGATTTAACAATCGCTGTTTTAGCCATCGCTGGGCTAGAACATGCATGGCTTAAAACAATGATGCTTGGTTAGTTGCTAGCGCACCCGCCACCAATTGTACAGGATCCCCCACGATGAGCTGCCCGCCTGTGATGATCCGTGCAGTCACCCCACCGTGGCCACGCATGGCGTTATAGCCGCCATGCCCTAACAGGGTTTCCATTTTAGAGCATGGCTCGCAGGGCCCTGTGATTTCCAAACATACCTCCCCAATCTTCAACCACACGGGTTGGTCTTTAAATAGACTTTTTGCGGCCAATAGGTTGATACCTGACACCAATAAATTGCGACGTAACAGCGCAGCATTGAGGGCGGGACGTTGCAATAATTCGGCCAAAACGTCGATATGTTCGGCTTGGATTAAAGTGACTTGTCGTTTCCCACCAAGCGCCTGACGCGAAGGCTGGCTGGCAGTGCGGTCGCCCTTGAGGCCACTGCCTGCAATCGCCTCTGCCGCGCGCACCGATTGACAGGCAACGCCCCGCAATGGGCGCAAGAAAATCGCTTCTAAGCGCCCTGCATGGGCCATATGTTGGGTCAGTGTGCGTAAAGAATCCGTCTGCATCTTCGTGATGTTGCCTGAATTGTGCTGCCTTGTCATGTTTGTTACGTAGACACCATTTGATACAAATCGCGCGAAACTTCACGCGCCTTTTTTTACTAAATCGACGAATGCATGCATTCAGTCTAGATGGTTTAATCATTCAGAAAGGAGTCATGATATGCCCACCACCTTACTCACAAAACCCATGTATTGGATTGCCGTGCCAGTGGTGATTGCCAGCTTATTTGGCGCAGATTACTGGGCCAAACACCCTGCAGTGTTCAACCATAGCCTGTTCACGCATGCGCAAGCAACTGCGCCTGCAAGTGCACAGCAGCTGTCCGCCCCGAGCGCTTATATTACCTTACCCAATTTTGCCAATATCGCGGCCAGCCAACCCTAGTCGCACGCGTCACCCCAAGTAGTCAGGACACCTTGCAACGATGGCGCCTTCGACAACGCAAGACCCTACGCGTCATCGTCGCCGAACTGTCTGCACCTTCGTCCGCCGTTGCTAAAAACGAAGAAAACGCCAAACAAGCCAAACTGGGCTTAAGCGTGCGTCCGTTAAGCCCGGAAGAAATGGCGCAAGCACAAGTGCAACAAGGCTGAGTGGTGGAGCAAGAAGGGCAAGGCCCCGCCGCATCCGCTGGGATGCAAGTGGGGGATGTGATTTTGGCCGTGAATGGTGATGCGGTCCGTGGCATCGACGATTTACGCAAAGAACTCAATAAAAACAGCAACAGTGTGGCATTGTTGGTGATGCGTGGTGATCAAAAAATGTACGTTCCGATCAAACTTGGATGATATTGGCAAGCCGCGTTAGGGTCTGATCTCACGCAACCCCCCTGTGAATGCGCAGGGGGTTTTTTATGTTTGTTTTTTTAACTGTTTTTAAAGCACTTGCATGAATTATCCAGCGCTGCGCCGCATGATCGTGATGGCCTCAGGTAAAATACAGCCATGATGATGAATAACATTGCGTCGATCGCAAACCCTGGGCTGTCTGCCCGTTTAGCCACGCGCATTGCACAAAAAACCAAACCCATCGGCGCATTAGGGCAGCTGGAAAGCTTAGCCCTGCAAGTCGGGCTGATTCAGCAAACCGAAGCACCGCAAC
>JAIYBT010000017.1 GCA_027488395.1 Methylophilaceae bacterium
AGAACAACTATTACGGACCTTTAAATAGCTTGGAAAACCAAGGCACCATTATTGCGGACGCTGCCAGCGGTATGCAGATTGCTACAAACAACGGTTTTACTAACACAGGCACAGTGAAAATGGATACCAGCTTAAATGTCTACGGTACTTATGTGCAATCTGGTACAAATGCTTCAACCGTTGTAAATGGTAGTCTTTCTGCCTCAACCTTAGATATCCAATCAGGCCAGCTCGCTGGTTCTGGCGTTATTAATGGCAATGTATTGCTTGGTGCGGCATCGGTATTACCTGGTAATTCGCCAGGTACGCTAACGGTGAATGGTGATTTCACCATGACCGATACTTCGGAGTTAATCATTGAAGCGTTAGGTAACGGCCAAGGGATTTCATATGATTGGTTAAATGTTGCGGGCTTAGCAACGATTGACGGAACCTTACGTTTGAATGTAGGGTACAGCGCCAATGTGGGCGATTCGTTTAACTTTTTAACGGCGGGTAGCATTCAAGGCAGCTTTGATCAGATTTTGTTAAGTGGCTATCAGTATGATGTAAGTTACGTAGCAAACGGCATCAGTTTAACCATTACTTCAGTCACACCAGTACCTGAAGTTGAAGCTTATTTGATGTTCCTTGCTGGGCTGGGTTTAATTGGCTTTGTGAGCAGAAAAAAGCAAGCTGAAGTTGCAATTGCTTAGTCGTTAAGGGTTTGAACAAGCCCCGCTCAATGCGGGGCTTTTTTATTGAAATTGGGGTCATTTTTACTACCCTTGCATGGTGTTAATCATTCGCTTTTAGGCTATGCTTGGATGGTCTCAATTATGTATTTCGATGCCATTCATGAAGATACTCCCCAGCCTAAACATCCAAATCTTACTCTTCGCCACCTTGGGTGTGTTTTTTGGTTGGCTTGCCCACGGTGGTGACCACCCAACGGCGCTTTACTCGGCCAATTTACTTGGTACGTTGTTTGTTGATTTGCTTAAGATGATTTTGGTGCCGTTGGTGTTTTGCTCAATTGTGGTGGGCATTGCTAATTTACGTCAGCATCAGCAAATGCATGAGGTATGGCGTTATACCTTGCTGTTTTTTATCTGCAGTATGTTGGTTGCAATTGTGATTGGTCTGACGGCGAGCAATCTGTTTAAACCAGGTACGGGTTTGCCTTTGGCGATGTTTGAGGGCGCGATGCAGCAGTTTGAGAGTAAGTCGCTGAGTTTGCCGGAATTTTTTGCCAGTTTTTTACACAGTTTGTTTGTGAATCCGTTTAAGGCGTTGGCTGAAGGCAATATTTTAGCGGTGGTGGTCTTTGCGCTATTCAGTGGCATTGCGTTGGTCATGGGCGGGGCTGCGTTTGATGGATTGCGCACGCTATTTGAGCAAGGCTTGGCCTTATGTATGCGTTTGGTGGGCTGGGTGATGCGGTTAGCGCCATTGGGGGTAGGGGCCTTGCTATTTAAATTGGTGGCGCAACAAGACTTGGCGATGTTAGGGGTGCTGGCGAAGTTTGCTGGCGTGGTGGTGGGGTCTACTTTGGTGCATGGGGTGATGGTATTGCCCCTGTTGTTATGGTTGTTTACCAGGCATGGGCCATTATGGTTTTGGCGCGGGGCGCGGGAGAGTTTAGTCACAGCATTTGCCACCAGCTCTAGCAGTGCGACCTTACCCGTCACCTTACGTTGCGCTACCCAGCATTTGCATGTCAAGCCTGAGGTGGCTGGCTTTGTGATTCCTTTAGGCGCCACCATCAATATGGATGGCACCGCGCTGTATGAAGCCGCAGCAGCCTTGTTCATTGCGCAATTGGTAGGGGTGGATTTAAATATTGGACAACAATTGGTGGTGTGTTTGACCGCCATGATTGCTGCCATGGGTGCGCCAGGAATCCCCAGTGCGGGCATGGTGACGATGGTGATGGTGTTGCAGAGCGTCGGCTTGCCTGCGGAGGCGATTGCAATTTTATTACCGATTGATCGCTTGCTCGATACTTTGCGCACTACGGTCAATGTTGAGGGTGATCTGGTGGGGAGCTTAGTGGTGCAACGGTTGCTGCAAGGCAAGGCATGACCCGCCACAGCCATCCGATGTTATCTGGCTTACAACTGACTTCTGCCGGGTTAACTGAGGTGGATGCGCTGGCTGATCTCATCAATCGCGCTTATCGAGGCGAAACTAGCCGTGTGGGTTGGACATCGGAAGCAGATATTTTAGACGGGGTGCGAACTACCCCAACGCAATTGGCGGCACTATTGGTGGCGCCAGAGCGGCATTTTTTATTGGCTTGGCATGCGCAAGTGTTGGTGGGCTGTATTGGTTTAGAAAAGCTTGTAGATGAACCCTCCACGGTGCAATTGGGCATGCTTGCCGTGCATCCGCCGCTACAAAACCTTGGCATAGGTAAATGGATCATTCACCAAGCAGAGCAGTGGGCCTGTGCGCATTGGGCAGTGAGGATGAGCCAAATGTCGGTGATTCATCTGCGCGACAGCTTGATCGCTTTTTATCAGCGTTTAGGCTATAAAGCGACCGATGAAACGCTAGCGTTTCCTGTTGCGCCGCACTTATGGCAACCTAAAGTAACAGACCTTAAATTACGCATCTTACGCAAAGCGCTTGTTTAACCTTAACGCTATCGATATTTAACCTTGCACGCTGATCAAGAGTGGCATGTGGGCGCGGTTTTTAAAAATGGTTGCATGCGTTTCAGCGTATCGGGGTGCGAGGCTAATAGTTCGGGCACGGGTGCGTCGCCTGATTGCTTGGCGGCGAGCCGCGCCAACATGTCTGCAAATAAGCGTGGCGGAATGCAGGCTTTTCGTAATTGCACAAGCGCATCGCTGTCTGCCTCTGCTTCAAATGCACGGCTATATTGCATATTAACCAATAGTGTAGGCAGGCCAGCGGCAATGCTACTCACATCGCCAGTGAGCACTAACAATACAAGCCCTGATAAGCTGGTTTGCAATACTTGACGCAAGCCATGCTGGTGTTTGAGATGCGCCATTTCATGCGCCAAAATGGCGACTACCTCGGTCGGCGAGGATGCCAAATTCACCAAGCCATCGGTGACAATGATGGTGCCCCCGGGAATGGCAATCGCATTGGCGCCCAGCGCTTGGCTGGCTTTAAATAACAACAGATGGGGCGGACAATTGTTTTGCTGGCAAAAATCTAACAAACTGCGTTGGATGGCTTGTTGCTGTGACGCGGGCACTTGGCTGTCGGCAAAATAGCCTAACGCGGGCTGGTTGAGGGTATTGAGTATGTGTTCGCCCAAGCGACGCTCAACCGCGGGCGGCAAGTTGGCGGCTAAGCGTTCACTCACCTGTGGAATGCCCACTTTAATCGCCCACAGTAGACTCAGGCTTATGCCAATCAACGCGATACACACGGTGCTCCAATGCGTTTCCATCCAATGCAAGCTAGATTGAAAAGCGCAGTGTAAGCGGGGTTGCCAGCCCTGTGCTTGCGGCCACTGTTGCAATAAATAGGCACGATGTTCTGGGGTGGTGGCAATTTCAATCAAGCCCCCATCAGGGAGTTGAATGTTGCGAGGACCCTGGCCTAACGGGGCATCTAAGGTGCAGTCTTGGATGGGATAAGTGTGGATGCGGGCGTTCAATCCATCGGTACTTGCTAACAGGCTAAAGGTCAGGTCAGGCGCACTCAGCTTGATAGCCACCGGATAAGCGGTGGCGTTTTTGCCGTCATAATACACGGCTTGGATCGTATTTTTTTGGGGTGTGAAAGCGGCGTCTGTCATGCCATTTAACCAAACGAAATATCCACATCAAACATCTCTGCGATCTCTTCGCCGGTGGCGCGTAATTGTTGTTTTTGCTCGCCCACAAAGCCCTCCCAATCTTGCATGCCATGCAGGCTGATCGATTGAATGCGATAGCGGGTTGCGCGCAGTTGGGCAAAAGGGGTAGCAAGCCCTAAGCTCAACACCAGCATCAATAGATTGGTGAAATAAATCCAAATTAAATCGCGCATGCGCATTTGGCAGCTAAAGTGCGCATGCGCGATGCGGGTGTGGTTCCACACGAGGTTGCTGATGCGACTGTTTAAATAGGCGAGGCAGACCACGAAAATAAGCGCATAGGCCCCCATCATGGCAAGGCCTATCCATGCCGCCTCATGTTGAGTCGGTGCCTTGGGTAATGGTAGCCTGTCCAGCGTGCGGTCAATCGCTGCTGCGTCATCATGCGCTGCAACGCGCATCCAATGTTGCGGCTCAAGTTGAGAGGCATCATCGACGGTGTTCACCTGCGTCACAGCCAGGAGTGGACTCAAGCTGGCGAGAGAGGTGGGCACTAGACTTTTTGCGAGCAATAAGACCGTCACCACCACCGCAATCACGCTTGCAAACAGCACTAAGTAGACGCGATAAAAATGGGCAACCGTGGCTTCGCAAATAAATGATACGTTGCCATAACGGTGATGGTTCATGATAAAGGTTTGGACGCGTTGCTTAATCCACGGGTAAAGCGTACCGAGAGAGAGAAAAGCCAAGGTTGGATACAAAATAAACATTTTTGCGGCCTCACCGGGCCGTGCAAAAAAATCAAAGCGTAAGCCACGATAACTGGAATTACGGGCGTTAAAAGTGAGGCTGCGCACAAATATCCAAGGCAGGGCACATGAGAGAATAACAAACAAGATGATGGCGATC
Source organism: Methylophilaceae bacterium (assembly GCA_027488395.1). Classification (GTDB taxonomy): domain Bacteria; phylum Pseudomonadota; class Gammaproteobacteria; order Burkholderiales; family Methylophilaceae; genus Methylophilus. Next base: position 4,673 of record JAIYBT010000017.1, read on the forward strand.
AGTGGATTGGATTTGGCTAACAAGTTATAGGCCAACAATAAAACAACCGCAATCATGCGACCTTTTAAAATGGCAACCGGTCGCGCATGGTAATCAAAACGCGCTCCCGCCAATACCGTATGTTGATAAAAGAATTTTTTACGGCGTACTTTTGCCCAGGCGGAATACACCCCTAAGGTCACAATGCTTAAAAATAAATTGACGATCCAAATGCCAAAATAGGCGCGGCCTGTGCCGTTAAATTGCAATGGCGTTCCTGTTGTGAGTGGGGTTGAGCGAAGCTCGGCAGCGGGGGAGGTGGACATTACAAAGTCTCCGGTGTGTATTGATTTTATTTTTTAACATGCTACCACTGGGCGCGCGGGTGTCGCAAATCATGCGCAATATTGGTAGGGTTGGTGATTGTCAGCGCACAGCAAGCTGCAATAAAACCATCAACGATCAATACGTGACCAATCAAAATGGGGCCCTGGATCTGTTTTACGCCCTGGCGCAATCTCTTCATGGCCAACCACATATGCAATCGGATACTGCGCCCGTAATGCGCTGAGTAAGGCTTGCAAGCATTGATACTGTGCAGGTTCAAACGTATCCAAATCTGAGCCTTCTAATTCAATGCCAATCGAGAAATCATTACAGCGTTCACGGCCTTGCCACGCAGATGCCCCAGCATGCCATGCACGTGCAAGGCAAGAGACAAACTGAAGCAATTGACCATCACGACGAATCAAAAAATGTGCCGATACCTTGAGATGTGCAATCTCTGCATAGTACGGATGTGCGCTAGGATCGAGTTGATTGGTAAATAATTGCACAATCCCCTCACCGCCATAGATCTGTGGTGGCAAGCTGATGTTGTGTATCACCACCATATCAATTGGGGAGGCCTCAGGACGCAGGTCTGCATTCGGTGAAGCAATGAATACACACGGCTGGGCATAGCCTGCAACATCAATGGTGAGGGTATCTTGATCATTCTGCATCGCAAGATTGTAGGTGAAAAATACATAATTGCGTTATGATTTCGCCCGCATGGTGCTAAATGATCATGCCCTTAGGCGATGATCGTCACGCAACTAAGGTTTGCATAGCCTTCTGCTGGGGAGCTTCATGGTTTTCTTACAATTATTTTTGATGTTGGTGCTGATTTTAGTCGCGGCCGAAGTCTTTACCAATGCGCTTGAGCACTTAGGTGAACGCTTAGGCATCTCCGAGGGCGTCACCGGTTCTATTTTTGCTGCGGTGGGTACCGCGCTCCCCGAGACCTTAGTGCCTTTGCTTGCTATTTTTTCGTATACGTCCACCACGGGTGACGCGCATGCGGGGCACGATATTGGCGTAGGCGCCATATTAGGCGCGCCCTTGATGTTGGGTACCTTATCGATCAGTTTAATGGCTATATCGGTATGGAAACGCCGCGGCACCTTGGGGCATATTCGCCCAGAGCGAACAGGGTTGATTCGCGATTTAAACTTTTTTATTGCAGCGTTTGTGTTTGCTGCAGTGGCAATGTTCATTCCCCATGAAAATGCGCTGATTCGCTATGGCATCGGTATCCTCATGGTGCTGACCTATTTTGTTTATGTCATGATGACAATTCAAGCATCGAAAGCCTTGGTAGAAGAGGGTCACGCAACAGAAGCTGAAGATGCCATGATGCTGACCAAGCTGGGTTTGCCGACGAATCTAATCACAATTTTGTTACAGCTGTTGCTAGGCTTGGCGTTATTGGTGGTGGGTGCCAAAGGCTTTATTAATCAAGTAGAAACGGTTGCCCAATTGTTAAGCGTTTCCGCATTGTTACTTTCGTTGTTGATTATTCCGATTGCGACCGAGTTGCCAGAAAAAGTGAACAGTATTTTATGGATCCGTAAAGGCAAAGATACCTTAGCGTTTGGCAATATCACCGGGGCCATGGTGTTTCAAGGCACTTTATTACCCGCCATTGGCATCATGCTGACTGAGTGGGCGCCCAAGCAAGAAGTTGCATTGGGCATTGTGATCACGCTTATTGCAGCCATCTGGTTGCGTTATCGGATTGCACAGGGTGGGTTGTTGGTCTGGCACTTGTTGGTCAACGGCGCATTGTATGTGTTGTATTTGGCCTTGGTGTTGGCTTAAACGCAGGCTTTTAAATATTATTGATTGACACAAAAAAACCGCTGGTCTAAGTCAGCGGTTTTTTTGTGACCGTTTAATTGCTGGGGGTGGCCCCAGTTTCATCTTCCATCAAATCACCCTCTACATCCCCCTCGGCGTCTTGTTCTTTTGCTAAGCCCAGCTTGGATAATCGGTAACGTAGCGTGCGAAAACTAATGCCCAATAATTTGGCAGCAGCCGTTTTATTTTGATTGGTTTTTTCAAGCGCTTGTAAAATCGTGCGCTTTTCGATTTCTTCTAAATAGTCAGAGAGACTCACATCCATCGGTAAAATGGTGCGCGTAGCGGGCGCTTCTACCGACAATGGTTCGGGCGCTGTGCTCGCGATGGCAAGTGCGTTGTCCACACTGGGTTCGATGGCTTGGGCCAAGGGCTGTAAGCGGGTGATTTCCTCGGTGATGCTGTGTCCATGTTCTGACAACAGTACATCACTGACTCTGGGCGGGATAGGTTTTTCTGTCCAAGTGGCAGGGCGATCTTCCAGAGATAAATCGTCAATAGTGATATGTTCACCATCACATAATGCTAATGCACGTTCTAACATGTTTTCTAATTCACGCACATTGCCTGGAAACTGCAGTTGCTGAATATAGATTTTAGCTTCTGTTGACATGAGGGGTGGCGTGACGCCTTGCAACTGGCTCAATTTTTTCAACAGGCGATCAGTCAGTTCTGGAATATCCTCTGGGCGCTCACGCAAGGCAGGCATTTTGAGCTGGATCACGTTGAGGCGGTAATACAAATCTTGTCTAAACTCGCCTTTTTCCATCATGATGTTTAAGTTTTTATGTGTGGCTGAAATAATCCGCACATCGACGGTTTCTTCGGCCGTACTGCCGACGACGCGCACTTTTTTCTCCTGAATTGCGCGTAATAATTTGACTTGCATCGCAAGCGGTAAATCAGCCACTTCATCTAAAAACAAAGTGCCACCGTTTGCGGCTTGAAATAGGCCCAGGGTATCTTGATGTGCGCCAGTAAACGCCCCTTTTTTGTAACCAAAGAACTCGCTTTCCATCAGGTTTTCTGGGATGGCGCCGCAGTTGACTGCAATAAAGGCTTGATCACGGCGAGAGCTGTTTTGATGAATCAGCCTTGCGGCTAATTCCTTGCCGCTACCAGATTCACCACTGATATACACAGGCGCTTGGCTACGGGCTAATTTGGCAATCATGCTCCGCACATAGGCCATGGCTTGTGAGCAACCGATCAAATCGACGGTATTTGCCCCTTGCGATTCTTTTTGCGACGATAATTTCAGTGCCGACTCGACCAATGGGCGTAATTGTTTGAGTGATATCGGTTTGGTAATGTAATCAAATGCGCCTGCTTTGAGTGCAGATACTGCATTTTCAGCGCTGCCATAGGCGGTGATCACCGCGACAGGCAAGCCAGGGAAATGCTGATTGATATGTTGCACCAACTCTAAACCCAAGCCATCGGGTAGGCGCATGTCGGTTAAACACAGGTCATATTGAAACGATTGCAACATATGTTTGGCATCTGTCACATTGCTTGCACTTTCAGCTTGTATGCCCATGCGTTCAAGCGTGAGAACCACTAACTCGCGAATATCTGTCTCGTCATCGACCACGAGGCAGCGATATGAAATTGCCATTTATGCGATTGCCTTTTTGATTGTCAGTGAAAACTCAGTGCCGTTTGCCGCACTGATAAAATTTAAACGCGCACCATTGGCTTCTGCCAACTCTCTTGCAATAAACAAACCTAACCCTGTGCCTGTTTTTTCAGTGGTCATAAAAGGCTCAAATAAATGTGGTTGTATTTTTGCATCAATGCCGCTGCCATCATCTTGCACAAACAGTTGAACAAACTGTCCACTTTTGTCGCTGGCAACACGGAGTTGCAAGCTGTTTGGTTGTTGTTTGCTATGGCGCCATCCATTTTTACACAAATTCCACAAAATTTGGTTGATGTGTCGACGGTCAAACACCACTTCACAATGCGACGAGGGCGCAAACAAGGTGAAGTGTGCTGGGTCAATGCGTTCAACAGCACAAAATTGTTGATAAAACTCTTGTACAAAATGCTGCACATCAAAGCGTTCTTGATTGGTACGATCTCGGCGGTTAAGTTCCAACACGTCTTTGATAATTTGATCTAAGCGATGCACATTATCAGAAATAATCTGGCACATTCTCAATGTGCCAGCCTCGGTCGCATCCTCTTGTAGCAGCTGATTGGCATGACTAATTGCACTCAAAGGATTGCGAATTTCATGCGCGATATTTGCCGTTAATCGGCCAAGTGCCGCCAGCTTGACTTGGTGCGCTTGGGTTTGAATTTGTGACCAATCCTCAATAAAAATGGCCACCCCTTTTTGCATATCGTCTGCAATGGCGCGGAAGCGAATACCAAGGTCGCGATTGTTCAGGGATAATTTTCGGGCGTCTTGCGGCGCCAGCACGTCCTCGGGCGCCTCGCTCAGTAATTGCACCAAGCTTGGTAAATAGTCATCAATTTGGGCTTGGCTATCTAGCGCTTGCTGTAGTTGCGATTCGTCCAAGCCCAACAATTGGCAAGCGTGTAAATTAAAATGTTTCAGCTGTTGGTATTGATCGATCACCAGAACCCCATTGGGCATTTCTTGGGTGATCAAGGCATTGATTTTGGCCAAATGCTCAATGTCGTGACCGCGTTGCGTGGCTAGGGTCTCACTCGATTGCATACGGGCAGACAGGGTGTGTGATAGCCAAGCAGACGCGAAACAGCTCAAAGAGAGCACAACGGCATTGGTGTAATCAAAATCTTGGCTGGTATGGTTGAGTAATTGGTAAGTGTTCTCAAGCAAAATGCCGATGGTGGCAATTGAGGCATAAAACATCCAATCGCGACCGTTGCCTATCAGACTTGCAAACACAATATTGATCATTAATAACAAGCTGATTGTGTTTTGGTTTTCACGCAAAAAATGCATCATCACCACAATAAAGCCGATGTCCAATACCGTTTGCAGTTTTAATACAACACTGCGCATGGCGGGCTGTTGATAGCGTAAGCCAATGATGACGGCATACACAAAAAACCCTAATAAACACCAAAACACCGCATCGGACAAGCCGTTTTCACGGTGTAAGTACGGCCAAATTTGGCTGCCAAACAAGGTGCCTGAAGCGGCGATTCGATATAAGTTATAAAGGCGCAGATGTTGAGCGTCTGGTACTTTTTCGGTTGACAGTATTGTCTGTATTGCACCAGTCATAAAAGGCCTAAGTCAGTCGTTGTAAAAAGGATACGTTGCTTGAAGGCGTAGCGAGATCAGGCATGTCCTATTCAAATGTAAATGATAGCGGCAATCGTTGATTGCTTGATTCAGTAAACAAGCATAGATTATTCTAACTGACATTAAATTTAAAGCTGATATACTCGTTTTAACCTAAAAAACAAGGCATCAACCGCTAGCGTTTTTAACGCTGGCTATGCCTGAATGCGATGGGAGGCTGCCCATCCTGTAGATTGGAAACAAGCTTTGGCGAGTGCGCAAGAAATTTCAGATTTTTTAAGTCAAGTCGAAAAACGGGCTTATCGTCAAACGGCTTTTGCGGTGCGCGATGATCATGCTGCGCTCGATATTGTGCAAGATGCCATGTTTAAACTCGCTGAGAAATATGCGAATAAGCCTATCGAAGAATATCCCATGCTTTTCCAACGTATTTTACAAAATACGACACGTGATTTTTGGCGTCGTCAAAAAGTGCGTCAATTATGGACCAGCTTATTTTCTTCGTTCACCCTACAAGACGACGAAGACTATGACCCGCTAGAATCAATCGATGTGGAAGGGGGGTCTATTGACCCCGCGCAATCACTTGAACAAAGCCAAACCATGCGGCTGATCGAAAAAGCATTGGGTCGATTACCAACACGTCAACGAGAAGCGTTTGTCCTGCGTTATTGGGAAGAATTAGATGTGGCTGAAACAGCCGCTGCCATGGGTTGTTCAGAAGGTAGTGTTAAAACGCATTGCTCGCGCGCTGTGAGTGCGCTTTCTGAAACACTTGCACAACTGGGCATTGCGTCAAATAAGTCAGTAAAATAGGAGTTAAGCCATGAGGAACCCGCGTCATATGAAAGACGAATTACCCAGCCTTCTAAGCCAATACGTTGCACGATTAAAAGAGGATGCACCGCTATCTAATCAGGTAATGCAACGCTTGAAGGTCGCAAGGCAGGCGGCACTTGGTCAGTTTGCGGTTAAAAAAAATCAACATGCTTGGGGGGCGGGCATTTTATCTTGGGTCTCGTTTGGATACCCAAAAATGTTTACCATTGCCAGTTGTATGCTGTTTTTAGCGTTAGGGGTAATGGCTTTGCAAGTACAACAGCCAGACGACGCCATGTTGTTGGGGGCTGATTTGCCACTGGAAGCGTTTGCCGATAGCGGGTTTGCACCGTGGCAAGATGTTGATCAAATTTAAGTTCGATTAAATTCACTCTAAGGCATGACAACTTTTTGGAATAACGAGAAATGATAAAAAATCATTCACAACGGTTACAACTTCTGTGTACGGTCCTCAGTGTAATAGGGTGTTTGGTGTGCGGCGACGTGCAGGCGGCGTCAGCCAGTGAGCCAATGGGCGCGCCAATATTGTTGGCTTTAGGAGATGTTGGCCCGATTAAAAATGACCTTGCACCGACCGATCCCTCTGCAAATCGGTTGTGGGCAGAGCTTAATGAGCAACAACGCACCGTGTTAACACCATTAGCCGATCAATGGGATGGGTTGCGCGCCTGGCAACGTGAAAAAATGTTGGATATCGCCAATGAATATCCCAAAATGGATACGCAGAAACAACAGCGGATACAACAACGGTTAGTTAAATGGAGTCGTATGACCCCATTTGAACGGGAAAATGCGCGTAAACGTTACCAACAGTTTCAGAGCTTGAGTCCAGAAAAAAAGGAATTGCTACGCAAGCAATGGAAAGCGCATCAGCGAAAAGCCATGAGTGAGGGATATGATCCTGATTTTGACAATGCATCGCAGTAGTATTGAATGTTTGAAATATCCGCACAATAAAAAACCCCGATTCAACGGGGTTTTTTATTTTGGATAGGGCGATCAGAGATTAGATTTAATTTTCAATGTTACTTAAGGTTTTGCTTAAAGAGTAACTGGTCAGGTAAACCTCATCTTTAGGTTCGTTACTTGAAAGCGTCGTGCGTTGATGCTCTACCCATTTTTTGATGCGTTTGGCATCACCAATACGGGTTAATTTGCCGACAGAGTCTAGCAACACCATGATCAGCGGTTCGCCTGCAATGGTGGCCTGCATCACTAGGCAACGTCCTGCCTCACTGATGTAGCCGGTTTTTGATAACCCGATATCCCATTGGCCTTGATCAGTGTTACGCACCAGTGCATTGGTATTGTGAAACTGTATTGGCTGACGTTTGTTAAGTGGGTGGAGCTGATATTCGGCCGAGGTGGTGATTTGACGTATCAATGGATATTGATAGGCGGCATGGACCATTTTGGCTAAATCAAGCGCGGTGGAAACATTGTTACTGTTAAGTCCGGTAGAATCTTCAAAATGGGTGTTGACCATACCAAGGCTCGCTGCTTTTGCATTCATGTCTTGAATAAAGCGCGTTTTGCCGCCTGGATAAGTCGTGGCCAGTGCAGAAGCGGCGCGGTTTTCAGATGCAATCAAAGCCAAATTCAACAAATCTTCTCTGGTCATGGCGGTGCCAACGGCAAGTCGAGAAGAGGTGCCTTTTAAATAATCCACATCTAAAGGACTGATCTCCACTTCATCTTGTAAATTAAGATGCGCGTCAAGCACCACCATGGCAGTCATCAATTTGGTAACAGAGGCAATCGGGGTTGGCGTTTCTAAATTTTTTGAGTAGATGATTTCATGCGTGTTTTGATGCATCACCAATGCTTTGGTCGAAGCAATCGATAAATTGCCGATAGATTCCTTGCCTTGAAAGGCATCAAACATTTCGCTGTTTGCCGCATCTTGTCGGCTGGCCTGACTGTGCGATTTATTTAAACGCATGTGACGCACTTTATCGGGATTCACTCGGTATTCTGATTTGACGCGGGCATGATGGTGAAAGGCCTGTTTTTTGGCAGACACGGCGTAATGTTTCTTGTTTGATTTGGCCTCAGCTGCACTCATCGATCCAATGAGGCACGAAGCGATCAGCAAAAGCTGTAAACATTTAGTCGAAAAACGCATGTGTATCCTTCCCAAAAGCAAATTTATTATTGCCTACTAGTTGTTCAACGTCAATCACTTAACGCAATTATTTACAGTAATTAATCAAACAACCGCCAAAGTCAACAACGCAGTTAATTTTGGTTTGAAAGCGGAGTATGGCAAAATAGTATGGTTTATTTAAAGTACATTTGATTGCGATGACAACTGCACAACTCCCCCTTTTTTCAAAAGATCATACCTGGGCCATGCGTACGGAAGACGGTGGTTGGTGGGTGGGTGTGACAGATTATGCGCAAGACATGTTAGGGGATGTCGTCTTTGTTGATCCCCCAAAAGTCGGGCAATCCGTTACTCAGTTTGAAATCTGTGGGCTGATTGAGTCTGTCAAAACAGGCTCTGATGTGTATGCACCGTTATCTGGTGTGGTGAGTGAAATTAATGATGGGGTGTTAGCAAGCCCTGAAAAGATTAATGATGCACCGTATCAGTCATGGATCTTCAAGCTCGCGCCCTCTGCCACCGGTGCACAAGCGTTGCTTTCAGCTGAAGCCTATCAGGACGTGTTGGCAGGTCTTTAAAGGTGGCATCCATTTCATGTGCTAATTGCAGAGGTTCTTTAGGGTTTTGGTACCATTTTTAATGGCCTGAGGCTGATCTATAAATGAGCAAGTCAATGATTCACAATCGGTTTCGAGTATAATCTGCATTTATTCAATACGTCTTTGATCTAATTCCTTTTATGCCAATTTATGATTTTGAATGTGGTCAATGCGGGCATCAACAAGAGGTGATGCGCAAAGTGTCGGCGGCCAATGTGGAACTGTGTCCGCAATGCCAGCAAATGACATTTACCAAAAAGGTGTCTGCCCCTCATTTTCAGCTGACAGGGAGCGGATGGTATGCAACTGACTTTAAACAACCACCACCCGCTCAACCGAGTCCGTCGGCAGAACCAGCAGCATCTGCATCGTCAGCGTGTGCGCCTGGTTGTGCCTGTCACTAAGCCATGAAAAAATAGTTGCCATGAAAAAATATTTCATCACGGGCTTACTGGTGCTGGTGCCCTTATTTATTACAATTTGGGTATTAAAGACATTGGTGCAAACCCTAGATCAAAGCTTAATGCTGTTGCCAGTTGCCTGGCGGCCTGAAGCTTGGTTAGGCATCGATATTCCAGGATTTGGCGCCATTTTAACTTTAGCTATTATTTTAGTCACAGGCTTAATTGCAACCAATATTTTTGGCAAGCAACTTATCTTGTTGTGGGAAGCTTCGCTGTCACGCGTACCCGTCGTTAAATCGATTTACTCCAGCGTCAAACAGGTATCGGATACATTATTTTCAGATTCAGGCAACGCCTTCCGCAAGGCCTTACTGATTGAGTATCCACGGCAAGGTGTTTGGACCATTGCCTTTTTAACGGGCACACCAGGCGGCGATGTGGCGACACATTTCTCTGCGGAATATGTGAGTGTGTATGTTCCAACCACCCCCAATCCAACCTCAGGTTTTTTTCTCATGTTACCAAAGGCCGATGTCATCGAACTTGATATGACGGTAGATCAAGCCTTGAAATACATTATCAGCATGGGTACAGTGGCGCCTTTGCCAACCAAGCACTCTTAACTGCAACTCTTTCTAGAACCTATAATTATGATGCGTACACATTACTGCGGCCATTTAAACCGCGAACATATTGGCCAAACCGTGACCCTATGTGGCTGGGCGCACCGTCGTCGTGACCACGGTGGCGTAATTTTTATTGATTTGCGGGACCGCGAAGGCTTAGCGCAAATTGTGATTGACCCAGATACCCAGGCTGCTTTTGCCATCGCAGAAACGGTGCGCAGTGAGTTTGTATTGCGCGTGGTGTGTAAAGTGCGTGCGCGCCCTGAAGGGACAGTGAACCCAAACTTACCGACGGGTGAGGTAGAGATGTTGGCGACTGAGATTGAAGTGTTAAACGCCTCGCTGACACCTCCATTTATGTTGGATGATGACAACCTAACGGAAACTGTGCGTTTAGAGCACCGTTACATTGATTTGCGTCGTCCAGCCATGCAAAAAAATATGATGTTGCGCTACAAAGTTGCTAAAAATCTGCGCGACTACTTAGATGAAAACGGCTTTATTGAGGTGGAAACACCCATGCTAACCCGGTCTACACCAGAAGGTGCGCGTGATTATTTAGTGCCCTCACGCGTACATCATGGTCAATTTTTTGCATTGCCGCAATCGCCACAATTGTTTAAACAATTGTTGATGGTGGCGGGCTTTGATCGTTATTTCCAAATTACCAAATGTTTCCGAGATGAAGATCTCCGTGCAGACCGTCAGCCTGAATTTACCCAAGTCGATATCGAAACTTCCTTCTTAGAAGAAAACGACATCATGGATATCGTCGAAGAAATGATTCGACGCATGCTAAAAACCATTCAAGGCGTGGAGTTACCAGCTAAGTTTCCGCGCATGCCGTTTAGCGAGGCGATGAACCGCTATGGCTCCGATAAGCCCGACATGCGCGTCACACTCGAGATCACCGAGCTTTCTGATGTCATGAAGGATGTAGATTTTAAAGTGTTTGCCGGCGCGGCCAATATGGCCGGTGGACGTGTGGCGGCCATTCGTGTGCCCAATGGCGCGGCCATCAGTCGCTCCGAAATTGATGCCTACACCGAATTTGTGAAGATTTACGGTGCTAAAGGGCTGGCTTATATCAAGATCAATGATATTAGCAAATTAAACGAAGAAGGCCTGCAAAGCCCGATTGTCAAAAATATCCATACCAACGCTTTGCAAGCCATCATTACGCGCACTGGTGCGCAAAATGGCGACATTGTATTTTTTGGTGCCGATAAAGCTAAAATTGTAAACGAGGCACTGGGCGCATTACGCACCAAGATTGGCCATGAAAAAGGCCATGTCGATGGTCGTACTTGGGCGCCTTTATGGGTGGTGGATTTTCCAATGTTTGAGCACGACGAAGAGGCCGACCGTTGGGTTGCGCTGCACCATCCGTTTACTTCACCTAAAGACGGGCACGAAGATTTACTCACCACCAATCCTGGGGCAGCACTCTCCAAAGCCTACGATATGGTATTAAACGGCTGGGAAGTCGGCGGCGGCTCAGTGCGTATCCACAAACAAGAGGTGCAATCCAAAGTCTTTGACGCGCTAAAAATCAGCAAAGAAGAAGCACAAGAAAAATTTGGCTTCTTGTTGGATGCACTGCAATATGGTGCACCGCCACACGGTGGCTTGGCCTTTGGTTTAGACCGTTTAGTTACCTTAATGACAGGCGCTGAATCGATTCGCGATGTGATTGCGTTCCCAAAAACCCAACGTGCACAGTGTTTGATGACCAACGCGCCGAACGAAGTGGATGAGAAACAATTACGTGAGTTACATATTCGGGTGCGCACGCAAAATGCTGCTGGATAAGCGAGCGTTGTGTGAACATATATTAGCGTATCGCGTGGCCATCACTGGTGACTGCGCGTTTGCCTTTGCAGGATGAATGAACCCTATGCCATTAACCGAAATCAACCACGTTAATTTTCGCGCAGATCGTGACACGCTGCACAAATTACGTGATTTTTACTGCGAGGTGCTCGGGCTCACCGTGGGTAAGCGGGTAGCCAGTACCAGCTACGGCTTTTGGTTGTACATCGGTAATAACGATGTTATTCATTTGGCGGAGTTTAAAACAACCACACCGCCGCAACTGCATGTGCATGGCACCTATGATCATGTCAGTTTTACCTGTACAGATATGCCTGCCATGCAAGCGCATCTTGAGCATCATCAAGTGCCGTATACTGCTAGAACATTGGCGAATGGTGTGCGGCAAATGAATCTAAAAGATCCTGCTGGTAATGGTGTTGAGTTGAATTTTGAAGAGTATCGTGACCCTGATTACCTGATGCGGCCGTCGGGCGATCCAACGCAGGGATGAGTATCAATGTGATACGCATCACATACCCAGATCGAAATCTGCATACAATAGCATCACCAAAAGCCGATTGAAGCGGCTCACTAGTTCAACAGGGGAATTCAGATGAAAATGTTTTATACCAGCTTTGCAATGATGAGTTTGTTTTTAGCGATGGGGCAAGCGCAAGCAGAGGCCGATGTTAAGCTTTGGCCGGTGGTGAAAGAAGCGTTTTTTCCAAAACGGGATATTCAAGAGGTAGATTTTTTAAAAGTGGATGGGCCTAAACGTGCCGAAAGTGGCGCGCAAGTGCCGGTAACTTTTACCTACGACAAAGCGGCTGCCAATGGCGTGGTAATCAAAAAGCTATATGTAATTGTAGATGCGAATCCAATCCAGCTTGCTTCAACCTACCACTTAACGGATAAATTGGCAGGTTTTCAGATGTCCACGCGCATACGACAAGAGTCGGATTCTTTTATTCGTTTGATTGGCGAAACCGCAGATGGCAAGCTCTATATGGGTAAACGAGAAATTAGAGCGGCGGGTGGTTGTGGTGGCACTGTGGATAACAATGAGTCTGAAATCCGGGCCGCAGCGGGCAAAATTAAGTTTAACGTTGATGCCAGTAATCCTGCGGCGCCTGCAACCGCAACCTTCAACATTCGTCATGTGATGCGCACTGGGTTACAACGTGATTTAGTCTCTCAAGGGTATGTGCCTGCGTTTTACATCAATAAAACGACTTTTTCATATAACGGTGAACCGTTGATGACCGTCGATGTGGGGGTTGGCACCAGTGAAGACCCATACATGAAGTTTAATTTTATTGCCGATAAGCCTGGTAAATTAGAAGTAGTGGCGACCGACAATGAGGGTAAAGAATTTAGCCAATCGGTAAATGTAAACAGCTAATCAACCTTGCGACATGAAATACCACAGGCCTCGAATGAGGCCTGTTTTCGTTAGTGGCATCGCTAGTCGCCATGACACCACCTATTCACTAAACTGCTAAAATGTTGCAAGTGTTTAAGGAGAGCCGCAATGAAAAGTTTTCGTAAAGAACTATGGTTTAACATCCCCGCCCGGATGGATTTTAAAAATATCACCAGTGATGTGATTGCCTGTGTGCGCGAAAGTGGTGTGAAAGAAGGCTTGGTGTTGATTAACGCCATGCATATCTCAGCCAGTGTCTTTATCAACGATGACGAGCGCGGTTTACATCATGACTATAAAGTGTGGCTAGAGAAATTAGCCCCGCATGAGCCTGTCAGTGGCTATCGCCACAACGATACGGGCGAAGATAATGCGGATGCGCACATCAAACGTCAAATCATGGGGCGTGAAGTGGTGGTGGCGATTACGGATGGACAGCTTGATTTTGGCCCATGGGAACAAATTTTTTATGGTGAATTTGATGGAAGGCGTAATAAGCGTGTACTGGTCAAAATTATTGGCGAATAACGCAATGATCTGAGAAAGGGGCTCAGTGCTCCTTTTTTTGCTTGACATAGTTAGCTGGCTAACTATAATGACGCTAATTATGTTGCAGCTTAGAGACCTTCCCACCCCCGATATTTTGCAGAAATTTGCAGCACGTTATCCAGAAGCGGATATCAGTGCGACGGCAAGTTTTTTGATGCTTTTGCGCGTGGCGACGGATTTGTCTATCGCGCTCGATGCTTGTTTAAGTGCGCATGGTTTATTACAGGGCCGCTGGTGGGTGTTGATTTTACTCATGCGTGAGCAAGCGATGGTGTCGACGCCATCTGTGTTGGCAGAAAAGCTCGGTGTTACCCGCGCAACCATGACCGGTTTATTAGACGGTTTAGCACAAGATGGCCTCGTCGAGCGCGTGTTCAGTGAAGCGGACCGACGTAGCGTGCAAATTCGTTTAACCCCGAAAGGGCAGGCTAAGTTAGATGCGGTGATGCCTGACTACTATCAACGCCTCAAGCAATGTATGCAAGGCTTAGATGAAGCGCAACGCCAGCAATTGCAAACGATGTTAAGCGTCATTGATGCCGGCATTCCCGCTTGGAAAACCAGTTCAAACGTAACTTTATAAGGAAAATGACCATGAGCACTTTGTCGCAACAACTCACACAATTGAATCAACAATTTGATGCTGCATTCAACGCAAAACAAGCGGAAGCCATTGGTCCGTTATACGCAGAACATGCGATTTTGATGCCAGCACCTGCTGGCGCCCCGATACAGGGACGTGAAGCGATTATGAGTTTTTTTAAAGGCTTAATCGACATGGGTATTCATCACCATCAATTGGCCATGACAGGCTTGGTTGAAAGTGAAACACAAGCCACACAATATGGTACATGGGCTGGTGCATTAACAGGTGAAGACGGTGTTACTCAAGAGTTTGGCGGTAATGTGCAGCTGGTGTTTGCACGTCAAGCGGACCATCGTTGGTTGGTCGTAACCCATATTTGGAATTAATCACGTAAGCGGTTACTTGTCGTCAACAGCTGAATCATGCAAGCCTCTGTCAAACAACAAACACAAGCCATGGCGGCCCTATTTGTCCTCACCTGTATTTGGGGGTATAACTGGGTGGTCATGAAAAGTGCACTTGCATTTATCGGTCCCTTTACGTTTGCAGCGATACGCACCTTTTTTGGAGCCTTGGTATTGTTTGCAGCCATGGCCATTAGCGGGCGCTCACTTGCGCTACGTGCATTGCCTACGATGTTGGTATTGGGCGTGCTGCAAAATGTCGGCTTTACCGGGGTATTAATGTGGGCACTGGTTGAAGGCGGCGCAGGAAAAACAGCGGTACTGACCTACACCATGCCCTTTTGGGTAATGCTGTTGGCGTGGCCAATGCTGCGTGAGCGTGTGCGCGGTTGGCAGTGGCTCGCGGTCATCTTTGGCGTGATGGGGATGCTGTGTATTTTTGATCCTCTCCATATCAAAGCCGATGGCTTTAGTATGCTATTGGCGGTGTGTTCTGGCGTCAGTTGGGCCTTATCGGCCATCATTACTAAGCAATTGCACCAGCGTCGCCCAGCGCTCGATTTAATTAATTTAACCGCGTGGCCCATGTTGCTGGGTTCGTTACCTTTGGTTGTGATTGCTTGGCAAGTGCCTGCGCCAGCCATCCAGTGGACACCTTACCTCATAGCGGCTTTGCTTTTTAATGTGTTACTGTGCGGCGCGCTGGCATGGGTCCTGTGGTTGTTTGCTTTGCAACGCTTGCCCGCTGGCGTAGCCAGTATGACCTCCATGCTGGCACCTGTCATTGGAGTCATCGCGGCATGGATACAGTTACATGAGGTGCCAACCGCTATCGAAACCACGGGCATGCTATTGATAGCGTCAGCATTAATCATCATTTCATGGCTGACGCTAAAGCAAACAACCTAACATAAGGTCATCTCGCAACTTGAAGCACCCATGCCACACCCTTCTGCCCATCCTGTGGCATCCACGCCTATGTTAAACTTACAAAAGTAAAATCGTTTAATAAAGGTGCAGTATTGCATCTCAAGTTTGGGAGTGGCGTACACCATGGCAGGACATAGTAAATGGGCAAATATTCAGCATCGTAAAGGCCGTCAAGATGCCAAGCGCGGCAAAATTTTTACCAAGCTGATCAAAGAGATTACTGTTTCTGCCCGCATGGGCGGTGGTGATACTTCAATGAACCCGCGTTTAAGAGCTGCAGTTGCCGCTGCCAAAGAAGAAAACATGCCAGCAGACAATATCACGCGCGCTATTAAAAAAGGTACGGGTGAGCTTGAAGGCGTGAACTACGAAGAAATTCGTTACGAAGGCTATGGCATTAACGGCGCCGCCATTATTATTGATTGCTTAACCGATAATCGTCAGCGCGCGGTAATGGATGTACGGCATGCGCTGACGAAACATGGTGGTAATTTAGGCACCGATGGCAGCGTAGCATTTATGTTTAAACACTGTGGGCAGTTGTTGTTCGCGCCTGGGGTTTCTGAAGACGCAGTGATGGAAGTGGCCCTGGAAGCAGGTGCCGAGGATGTGATTGGCGATGAAGATGGCAGTCTTGAAGTGATTACCGCGCCCAATGATTTTGTACCCGTCAAAGAGGCGCTAGAGGCGGCTGGTTTAAAGCCTGTGATGGCCCAAGTGACGATGAAGTCGCTCAATGAGGTGGTATTTACTGGTGATGACGCTATTAAAATGCAAAAAATCCTCGACATGCTCGAAGATTTAGATGATGTGCAAGAGGTGTACACCTCGGCTGTGATCGAAGCAGATTGATGTGCTAGCCTTGTCAGCGACCTCGATGCGTATTTTAGGCATAGACCCTGGGTTGAGAATCACCGGGTTTGGCGTGATTGAGGTGCTAGATACCAAGCTCAGTTACGTCACCAGCGGGGTCATCAAAACGGCCTCTGCTAAAAAAGTCGAGGCCGGTGAAACTGAAAAAGAAGCCTTGCCTGAGCGGCTCAAAGTGATTTTAGAGGGTTTATTTGAAGTCATTGATACCTATCAACCTACGCAAGTAGCCATTGAAAAAGTCTTCGTCAATGTTAACCCGCAATCGACGTTATTATTGGGTCAAGCACGTGGTGCGGCTATTTCTGCGGCAGTCATTCGTCAGCTAACCGTGGCGGAATACACTGCCTTACAAGTCAAGCAATCCGTGGTGGGCAATGGCCACGCACAAAAAGAACAAGTGCAAGAAATGGTCAAACGCTTACTAAAACTTCCCGCAAATCCCAGCCCCGATTCAGCCGATGCGCTGGCTTGCGCCATATGCCATGCGCATGGTGGCCAAGGGTTGGGGGCCTTGGCAACAGCGGGCTTTCGCGTTAAAAAAGGAAGACTAATATGATTGCTCGCCTGAACGGCCGTTTGTTAGAAAAATCACCGCCGTGGATTGTGGTGGATTGTCAGGGCGTGGGCTATGAAGTAGAAGTGCCCATGAGTACCTTTTATCAGTTGCCAGAATTGGGCCAGCCTGTGCAATTGCTCACCCATATGGTGGTGCGCGAAGATGCACAACTGCTATATGGCTTTGGCAGTGAGCAAGAAAAAAATACATTTAAACAATTGCTCAAAGTGAATGGGATAGGCGCTAAATCTGCCTTGTCTATTTTGAGTGGTGTCAGTGTGCAAGAATTAATGCGCGCGGTGAATCAACAAGAAGTTGCCATGCTGACCCGCGTCCCTGGCATTGGTAAAAAAACGGCAGAGCGTTTGATCTTAGAGCTCAAAGATAAATTTACTGTCACCGGCTCTACTTCCGCACAACCCGTGGTGAAAGCGGCAACCGATGATATTCTCAATGCCTTGGTGGCGTTGGGCTATCATGAGCGTGAAGCCGCAGCCACGGTCAAGTTGTTACCTACCGAAGTGAGTGTGAGTGAGGGCATTAAGCAAGCGCTTAAATATTTGTCGACCTAATGGCGTGCATGCTTATAAGCGCCTTAAAAGGCTTGCGGCCAAGCAGTGATGCGCCGAATGAAGCATGTTATGATGTAAATCAACGCGATTTTCCAAGAAAAGTCGCTCACAACTGCATTTTTTAAGCGCGAAATAGATTCTTCTTATCCCATGATAGAAACCGATAGACTGGTGGCGCCCGCCACCGTGAGTCCTCAAGAAGAGGCGCTAGAGCGCGCGCTACGGCCAAAAGCGCTGGATGAGTACGTGGGCCAAGAAAAAGCCCGTGGGCAACTCGAAATTTTTATCCATGCTGCGCGGGGTCGGCAAGAGGCCTTAGATCATGTGCTGCTGTTTGGTCCACCGGGCCTAGGTAAAACCACGTTGGCGCATATTATTGCCAAAGAAATGGGCGTTAATTTACGCATGACTTCTGGCCCGGTACTCGAGCGCGCAGGGGATTTGGCCGCTTTGCTCACCAACCTTGAACCCAATGATGTGTTGTTTATCGACGAAATCCACCGGTTAAGCCCAGTGGTTGAAGAAATCCTATACCCAGCCATGGAAGACTACCGTCTAGATATTATGATTGGTGAAGGTCCGGCCGCACGCAGTGTGCGCTTGGATTTGCCACCATTTACACTGGTCGGCGCCACCACGCGCGCAGGCATGTTGACCAATCCGTTACGGGATCGCTTTGGCATTGTGGCGCGATTGGAGTTTTACAGCCATGCTGAGTTAGCCAAAATTGTGACCCGTTCCGCCAGTTTGCTCGAAGTCGAGATGCAACCCGAGGGCGCCAGCGAGATTGCCCGTCGCGCCCGTGGCACGCCGCGGATCGCTAACCGTTTACTGCGCCGAGTGCGTGATTACGCACAAGTCAAAGCCGATGGCGTAGTCACCGATGCCATTGCCGACGCCGCATTGAAAATGCTGGATGTTGACAAGCTAGGGTTCGATGTCATGGACCGCAAATTGTTACAAGCGGTGTTGGAGAAATTCGCGGGGGGGCCAGTGGGTTTGGACAACTTAGCGGCGGCGATTGGTGAAGAGCGCGATACGATTGAAGACGTGCTAGAGCCTTATCTCATTCAGCAGGGCTATCTGATGCGCACCCCGCGTGGTCGGGTGGCAACGCCATTGGCTTACACCCATTTTGGCTTAACACCGCCAGCCACGCTAGCCAGTGGCGAGGTGTGGCAGGCATCCGAATAATCTATGCTGACCCTTGAGCAGCGCGTTTATTACGAAGATACCGATGCTGGGGGGGTGGTGTATCACAGCCAATACCTTAATTTTATGGAACGTGCGCGCACAGAATGGTTGCGCTCGCTTGGTTTTTCGCAACACGTGTTGCGTGAAGATTTACAGGTATTATTTGTGGTGCATCGTATCGAAATTGCTTATAAAAAGCCGGCTCGATTAGATGATGTCTTGCAAATTCAGACAGAAATTACCAAAATAGGGCATGGCAGTATGAAGTGTCAGCAAGTCATCCGTCGCGGAGACACCCTTTTAATTGATGCAACAGTCAATATTGCTTGCGTCCATGCAGAAACTTTTAAACCGATCGGTATTCCACCCCGAATTAAATTAGCTCTGGAGCGTTCATGAATGTGACAAATGATATGTCAATATTTACCTTGGTCAGTGGTGCCAGTCTGCCTGTGCAACTGGTCATGGCTATTCTATTACTGACTTCCTTGATGTCATGGTGGTATATCTTTATCAAGGTATTTACTTTAAAAACGGCTACCGAGAATATTGATCAATTTGAAACGCAGTTTTGGGCAGGCGGGGATATTAACGATCTATACGAGCGTGTGACCGCTGCCAAAACACCACCACAAGGCATGTCGAGCATTTTTCAGGCTGGCTTAAAGGAATTTATACGCTATAAGCAACAACCCAGCACCGAAGTCAGCGATGTGATGGAAGCCACGCGACGTGCCATGCGCGCGACGTATAACCGAGAAATGGATGAGTTGGATGCGCATTTGCCATTTTTAGCCTCGGTTGGCTCCGTCAGTCCATACATTGGGTTGTTCGGCACGGTATGGGGCATTATGAATGCGTTTCGTGGGTTATCCAACGTGGCGCAGGCGACATTAAGTCAAGTGGCGCCAGGCATCGCCGAAGCGTTGGTGGCCACTGCAATTGGTCTGTTTGCCGCCATTCCAGCCGTGATTGCCTATAACCGTTTTGCCGCCAGTGTAGATCGACTATCGGTGCGCTACGAGAGCTTTATTGAAGAGTTTACCAATATCTTGCAACGCAGAGCCTAATCGGAGCCGACATGAGCAGAACGCGTAAACGGCGCTTGATGAACCAAATCAATGTGGTGCCCTATATTGATGTGACCTTGGTGTTATTGGTGATTTTTATGGTGACCGCCCCTATGACCAATCCCGGCATGGTGGAGTTACCAAAAGTCGGCCAAGCACTCAAGCAAAGCGGCGATCCTATTGTCATTACTGTGCAAAAAGAAGGCACCGTTTTGCTGGAAGGCAAGGAAATGCAACGCGATGATATGCTGGCGGTGATTCGTAACCGCTTGGCCGAACAAAATAAGCCAGTGGTGGTGTCCGCGGACAAAAATACGCCCTATGGCGAAGTGGTGTCGGTGATGGATCTGCTTAAGCAAGCCCAAGTCAGTCAAGTTGGCTTGCTGTTTCTGAACGAAAAATAACCCAACATGGCCACATTTTCTTATTCACCATCGCAGTTAAAAGTGAGCATACACCGACGTGCCGCAGTGCTTTCCATACTGATGCATGGGCTGTTATTGCTTGCCATGGTGGTGATGGTGGATTGGAAAGCGGTGCATGTCGAGCCTGCTGTGATGCAAGCCACGTTGTGGGAAAACTTGACGCCAGAGCAAGCGGCAACACCTGTGCCGCCCAAGCCTGAACCTACCCCTGAACCCGAACCACCTAAACCCGTCCCAGAGCCTGCACCAAAACCAGAGCCTCCGCCTGAGCCAGTCAAAGAAAAAGCACCTGAGCCGCAAGCGCAGCAACCTGATCCAGAAGCTGAGATTGCGTTGAAGAAAAAAGAAGACGAGCAAAAACGTAAACAAGACGAGCAGAAAAAAGAAGAAGAAAAGAAAAAACAAGAAGAGAAACTAAAAAAACTGCAAGAGGCATTGCGTCAGCAAGAGGAAGAAGACAAGCTTAAAAAATTACAAGAAGCCATTCGACAGCAAGAGTTGCAAGCGCAACAAGCGGCGGCCGCGGCCAGCACTGCTGATCCGTCAGTGCTTAATTATTATATTGGTTTGATGTCTCGCAAAATTCGTAGCAATGTCAATTCAGGGTTGTGTCCTGCAAATAATCCGCAATTGACGATAGAGATGAAGCTGACACAAAGCGGAGATGTTTCTGGTCAGCCCAAAATCATCAAAGGCAGTGGCGACAGCGTGTGTGATGATGCAGTGTTACGCGCGATTTTATTTTCTAAGCCATTTGAGCTACCTTCGGATGACCCCGCGGCAAAAAAACAATTGATGGATTTGTTATTGAAATTCAAACCGCGCGGCTAGGTGTTGTGAGGCATGACGCTGCGTGCGCTTTTCGTTATAATTCAAGGTAATAAAGATGATTTTCCATTTTCTACATGATAAAGGCGCTTTGATGTTGAACCTGTTACGTCGCCATGGCCAAATGATCGGGTTGACGATCTGTTTGCTGATGAGTGGTTCGGTACAAGCGGCGTTGGAAGTTGAAATTAATGGTGGCGCAGCGCAGATGATTCCAGTCGCCATTTTGCCTTTTGCCGAGCCGCTCAACACCGCTAATAAACAACACCTGCATGAAGTGATCAGTAACGATCTTAAAAATAGTGGTTTATTTCGTATCATCAACACCTCTGGCATGCCCGCATTACCCACGGAGCCGTCGCAAATTCGTTATCCCGAATGGGCAGCACTCAAAGCACAAGGGTTAAGTGTGGGCGATGTACAAGTCACCGCGAATGGCCAGTTAAAAGTCTCTGTGCAAGTGATGGATGTGCTCAGGCAAACCCCTTTGTTGCAACTCAACTACACTGTGCCCACGAGCCAATACCGCCATGTTGCCCACTTGATTGCCGACGAAATATATCTCAAATTTACGGGTCAGCCTGGTGCGTTTGCCACCCGTATTGCGTATGTGACCAGAGCAGGTAAGCGTTTCACTTTACAAGTTGCAGACGCCGATGGCTATAACGCGCAAACCTTGGTGGCTTCAAACGAACCGATTATTTCACCCGCTTGGTCACCAGATGGTACCCGCATGGCATATGTGTCGTATGAAAAGAAAAAACCCGTGGTGTTTGTGCAATCGTTGTACACAGGTGAGCGCAAAGTGGTGGCAAACTTTAAAGGCAACAATAGTGCGCCAGCATGGTCACCGGATGGAAGTAAGTTGGCAGTGGTGTTGACCTATGGCGCAAACTCGCAGTTGTATACGATTTCACTCGATGGGCAAAATCTGCAGCAAGTGACCAAGAGTAATCATATCGACACTGAACCAGCGTTTTCACCCGATGGTCAATACATCTACTTCACCTCTGACCGTGGCGGTCGTCCGCAAATCTACAAAGTGCCTGCGGCGGGTGGATCGGTTTCTCGGGTCACATTTGAGGGTGGCTACAATGTGAGTCCGCGTTTTTCACCGGATGGCCGTTATTTAACCTATATCCGAAATGATGGTGGATCATTTAAAGTGGCTGTGCAAGAACTGGCAGGCGGTGACGTCAAGCTATTAAGCATAGGCGCCCAAGATGAATCCCCCAGCTTTGCCCCCAACAGTCGCACCATCATGTATACCAGTCGTGTCGGTGGTAGAAATACCCTTGCCACGGTTACGGTGGATGGGTTAGTGAGACAGCGATTATCAGAGGCCAGCGGCGATATTCGCGAGCCTGCTTGGGGTCCTGCACAAGCCAGTAAAAACAATCATTAATTGATTAACCAGTATCACGTACAATAACGCATATTTTTTTGAACATCTTTTAAGGAGAGTATATGAAACAACTATGGACCATCGCCGCCATTGCAGTGGTATTAACCGCTTGTAAAAGCACCCCAATGAACCCTGCAAAAGTCGAAGACGCAAGCATTACACGTCCAATTGCAAAAGAGCAAAGTAATGCGAATGGAAATGCTAGCGACAATATCAATATTAAAACCGTTGATATCGACACCACCAAAGAAGCGCAATTGGATGCTGCAGAATTAGCCAAGCGCCAAGTGTTTTTTGATTACGACAGTGATGCGATTCGTGAAGAATACAAAACTTTAATTGCTAACCATGCTAAATATTTACTAGCACATGCGCAAACCAAAGTGGTATTGCAAGGCAACACCGATGAGCGCGGTACGCATGAATATAACTTAGCCTTGGGGCAACGTCGTGCAGTGGCTGTGAAAACTGCTTTAAACTTTCTTGGTGTGCCTGATAGCCAAATCGAAACGGTCAGTTACGGTGAAGAGCGCGCTAAACAAAATTGTGCCGATGTTGCTTGCGGCCAACCAGATCGTCGTGTTGATATTGTCTATGCTGGTCAGTAATCTGCGACACCAATGTTTGGTCATTTGCCTCGGGCTGACGGTGGTTTCCGTCAGCCATGCGGCTTTATTTGATGATACCGAAGCACGTAAGCGTATTATTGAAGTGGATGCCAGAGAGCTGGCGAACCACGAAGCGCAACAAAACACCATTAATGATTTAAGCAAAACACAAAAATCGCTGGAAAAAAGAATCCAAGGCTTAGAGGCGCTAATCAATGGCAAGGGTTTATTGGATATACAAAACCAGCTTGATGCATTAAAACAAGAAGTGGCGCAACTCAAGGGTGATTTGGAAGTCATTACCCACGGCTTAGAAACATTACGCGTTAAACAAGCCGAATCCATTGCCGACCTAGAAGTCAGGGTGCGTCGTTTGGAGACGGGCCCGGTGGCTGCGCCTGCAAACGTTGGAGACAACGTTTTGAATGCTGACGCCAAAGCCAATGAGCAAGTACAGCTTGAATCGCGTGCTTTTGCCGAAGCGGAAGCGTTGCAACAAGCAAGCAAATACAAGGAAGCATTTGCTGCGTTTGATGGCTTTTTAAAAGCCTATGGAAACAGCAAAAAAGTGCCGGATGCCTTATTTGCAATGGGTAATTGTCAATATGCATTAAAGAACTACAAATCTGCGATTAACACCCAGCAAAAGCTGATTGATGGCTTTTCTACGCACGTGCTTGCACCTCAAGCCATGTTTAGTATTGCCAATAGTCACATTCAATTAGGGCAGATGGTCGCTGCTAAAAAAAGCTTAAAAGATTTAATTGCCATTTATCCTAATGCTGAGGTCACGCCGAGCGCAGAGAAGCGTTTAAAGGTGATTGAAAGCTTCAAGTAGTGAATAGGTAACTTACGCAGTACCAGCAGGGCAGCGTTTAACACTGCCCTTTTTTATTGATAGATAACGCTCATCACGCCATGCAAACACTTAGGATTTTTGAAATATTTTATTCCCTGCAAGGTGAAAGTTCGCGGGTGGGATTGCCAACGATCTTTATCCGCTTAACTGGCTGTCCGTTGCGTTGTGGATATTGCGATACGGAATACGCGTTTGAAGGTGGCGGCGTGATGACGCTGGACAGCATCTTGCAGCAAATCAAAGCCTACGATACGCCCTATGTATGTGTCACTGGCGGCGAACCGCTGGCGCAAGCAAACTGCGCATTATTACTGTCGCAACTATGTGATGCAGGCTATCAAGTTTCGATCGAAACCAGCGGGGCGATGGATATTGCCACTGTCGATGCGCGGGTCAAAATTATCATGGATATTAAAACGCCAGGTTCAGGGGAGGTGCATCAAAATCGCTGGGCAAACTTGCCACTCCTCAAGCCTGTCGATGAAGTGAAATGGGTGTTATGTAGTCGCGAGGATTACGACTGGGCCAAAGACATGCTGACTGTTCAGCCGTTTCCAGACCCATGTCAGCATCTATTTTCACCAAGCTATCATGAAGTAAGCAGTGCCAGCCTGGCGGAGTGGATATTGCAAGATCAATTGCCAGTCCGTATGCAATTACAAGTACATAAAATTTTATGGGGCGAAAAGCAGGGCGTTTAACAATGACAGTACAACAAACACGCAACGCTGTGGTATTACTCTCAGGCGGCCTAGATTCGAGCACCGTGTTAGCCATCGCCAACGCACAAGGCTTTGCTTGTTATTGCTTGAGCCTTGATTACCATCAACGCCATGGTGCAGAGTTGGTGGCCGCGGATCGTATTGCCAAAGCCCTCGGCGCGAAAGACCATAAAACAGTACAGCTCGATTTATCTATATTTGGGGGGTCTGCGCTGACAGATACACAGATTGCAGTGCCTGAGCACGAAACGATAGGCATTCCAGTTACTTATGTTCCTGCACGCAACACCATAATGTTGTCATTGGCGCTGGCTTGGGCCGAAGTCCTCGAAGCCCATGACATTTTTATTGGGGTGAATGCGTTAGATTACTCAGGCTACCCAGACTGCCGAGGCGAGTATGTAAAAGCGTTTCAACAAATGGCAAACTTAGCCACCAAAGCCGCGGTGGAAGGGCAGCCAATTGTTGTGCATGCGCCATTAATTGATATGACGAAAGCGCAAATTATCCAACAAGGGCAGGCCTTAGGTGTTGATTACAGTTTAACCGTCTCCTGTTATCAGGCGGATCAAACGGGCGCTGCCTGCGGTATGTGCGACTCTTGTCGTTTTCGTAAAGCGGGCTTTGCGCAAGCGCAACTGCCTGACCCAACATGCTATCAAACCGCATTGCGTCAGTCTTGATTCATTAAAATAGGGCATGAAATATCATTTGAATGAAGCTGTGTTGTCAGCAAGTTTTAACAATTGGTATCACGTGCCAATCAACACAGCAAGCACGCAGGAACATCGCAAAAACCGTGTCTTAAATCGTCTAAGTGTGGCTTAGATTTGATTTCACTTGCGCTTGACCCAAACTATCCAGTATAATCCGCGCCTTTCTGCACAGAAATTCATTTTAAGAGAACAAGATTATGGTCGTTATTCGTTTATCACGTGGTGGCTCTAAAAAGAACCCGTTTTACAGCGTAGTTGTTGCGGATTCACGCAACCGTCGTGACGGTCGCTTTATCGAGCGCGTTGGTTTCTATAATCCATCAGCACGTGCTGGCGCTGAAGGCTTGCGTATCGATCAAGCACGTACCCAGTACTGGGTTGAACACGGTGCACAATTGTCTGATACCGTAGCGCGCTTGGTGAAGTTTCACGCCAAAGGTCCAGAAGCCATGGCGTTGTCAAAAGCCAAAGATGTTGCAAAAGCTGAAGCTGTTAAAGCCAAAGCCGTTGCTGAAGCTGCAGCCAAATTAAAAGCGGAAGCTGAAGCTGCTGAAGCCGCAGAAAAAGCGGCCGCTGCTGCAAAAGCTGAAGCCGCCGCTGCCGAAGCTGCTGCTGCTGAAACTCCAGCTGCTGAATAATTAATCTAACGCCAACATTCACATGGCGTTCAAAGATTTCGTCGTCATGGGGCGCATTGTCGCCCCTTATGGCGTTTATGGCTGGCTAAAAATACTGCCAGACACCGAAGAAATTGACGGTCTATTTGACTATGCAACTTGGTGGATAGGTAAAGATGAGCAATGGCGTGAATGCCAAGTGCTTGAAGCTAAAGTACACAATGATGTACTGGTGGTGAAACTTGAGGGTGTCACAGACAGAGATATGGCTTTTGCCCTCAAAGGTCAACAGGTGGCAGTGCCGCGTGATCTGTTGCCTGAGCCAGAAGAAAATGCATATTACTGGTCAGACTTGGTAGGTCTCAAAGTCAGTAATACGGATGGCGTTGATTTTGGTGTCATTACCCAAGTATTTGAAACAGGCGCAAACGACGTGTTGGTGGTGCGAGAACTTGCGCCCACCGAAGTGTTAGATAAACATGGCAAACCACGTCAAGAATATCGAGAACGGTTGATTCCGTTTACGGATGAAGCGGTACCAAAGGTAGATTTAACTGCAGGCAATGTACTGGTAAATTGGGATGCTGACTTTTAATAAGGCATCGATGGCGTGATGCAGATTGAAGTCATCAGTTTGTTTCCAGAAATGTTTTCTGCGCTGACTGAGCATGGCATTACGGGTCGCGCCAAGCAAAGAGGTTTATACCAATTACGTGTGACTAATCCACGGATATTTACTGGGGATGCACATCACACCGTTGATGATAGGCCTTACGGTGGTGGTCCAGGCATGGTGATGTTGGCAGAGCCATTACGTGCCGCCATTGAAAGTAGCAAAGCCCGTTTGGCACAGCGCAATGTGACGCCGCATGTGGTGCATCTATCCCCGCGCGGTATGCCACTTAATCACAAAAAAGTGATGGCGCTGGCAGCGCACCCCGGATTGGTGTTGCTCGCTAGCCGGTATGAAGGGGTAGATCAGCGATTGCTGGATACCATGGTCGATGAAGAAATCTCTATCGGCGATTATGTTTTAAGTGGCGGTGAATTACCCGCCATGGTGTTGTTAGATGCCATTATCCGACAACTGCCAGGTGCTTTAGGGGATGCGGATTCGGCGCAAGAAGATTCCTTTGTGAATGGCTTGTTGGATTATCCGCATTACACGCGACCTGAAGAATTTGCAGGTTTGAAAGTACCCGAGGTGTTGCTGTCAGGGCACCACGAAAAAATTAGACAATGGCGATTACAACAATCGTTATTACTAACAAGGGCAAAACGCCCGGATTTACTGGCCGAAAGGCCGTTGACGAAAGAAGAGGCTAGGCTACTCAAGCAATTAGAGTAGGTACGAGCTCTTTACAATTAAAAGGAACGAAAGGTATTCATATGGCAGACATTATTAAAATGTTAGAGCAAGAAGAAATTGCTCGTTTAAACAAAACCATTCCTTCATTTGCCCCAGGTGACACTGTGGTGGTAGGCGTAAACGTGGTTGAAGGTACCCGTAAACGGGTGCAGGCGTACGAAGGTGTTGTGATTGCTAAACGCAATCGCGGCTTAAACTCTTCATTTATCGTGCGTAAAATCTCTTCTGGTGAAGGCGTTGAGCGTACATTCCAAACGTATTCACCCTTGATCGCTTCAATTGAAGTTAAACGCCGTGGTGATGTGCGTCGCGCTAAGTTGTACTACTTGCGTGAGCGCTCAGGTAAATCTGCGCGTATTAAAGAAAAATTGGTTGCACGTGAGAAAGATATCGCCGCAGACAACAGCTAAGCTGTTTTTGCTAGCGCGCAACAAAGCCCTTCAAGTTGAAGGGCTTTTTTTATGCATTTATTGGTCAACATCTTGTCAATGACAGGTTGCGTTACGGGCATGATTCCAGTTTAATAAAGCCCATGAAAATCAGCGCCGAGTATGATGTGTTGGTCCCTGCGCCATTTGGCTTTGTGGGGATTGCGTTTGCGGGTGATCATGCATCGCTAGCCCTGTTATCGCATGCAGCGCCGATTAAACAAAGCCCTGATTCGCGGGCGTTAGACCTTGCCCTACCCATCTCACGCTATTTACAAGATCCCCGTAACCCGTTGTCGCCTCTGGTATCCCCAATAGGCACGCCTTTTCAACAAACAGTGTGGCGAGCGATTGCACTTATCCCCGTCGGCACCACAATTACCTATGCGCAACTGGCAACGCAAGTGCAGTCTGGACCGCGCGCAGTAGCCAATGCCTGTGGCGCCAACCCAACGCCATTGTTGGTGCCTTGCCACCGCGTAGTTGCGAGCAACGGCTTAGGCGGCTTTATGCAAGGTCATGCGCAAGGGTTGACGATCAAGCAATGGTTGTTGCAGCACGAACAGGCCGTGATGGTTGAAGCGCAGCATGATTGAAGACAACGCACCGTCTGTTGCAGAAATAGATGCCTTTATTGACCAGCTGTGGTTAGAAGACGGCTTGTCTAACAATACCCTTGCCAGTTATCGCCATGATTTACAGGGCTTTGCACGCTGGTGTCAGGATCAGCAGCTGTTGCTTTGGGAGGTGGTGTCGCACCATGTACAGCAATACCTCGCGTTTCGCTTTCCCCAAGTCAACGTGCGTAGTATTAATCGCT
The DNA here is from genome assembly GCA_027488395.1 of Methylophilaceae bacterium. GTDB lineage: Bacteria > Pseudomonadota > Gammaproteobacteria > Burkholderiales > Methylophilaceae > Methylophilus. Next base: position 33,422 of record JAIYBT010000017.1, read on the forward strand.
TGATTGCAACCTTGCGCCGTTTTTATCGGTATGGCTTACAGCAGCGCCTCATCACGCATGACCCTACCTTGCATATTTCAGCACCAAAGTTACCAAAATCATTACCAAAAACGCTGAGTGAAACGCAAGTCGAGGCTTTACTCAATGCGCCTGCAACCGACACGGCGTTAGGACTTCGTGATCGGGCCATGCTTGAGCTGATGTATGCCAGTGGCTTACGTGTGTCTGAACTGGTGAATATCCAACTCTCCGAAATCAGTACCCAAGATGGGGTGGTACGGGTCACTGGAAAAGGCAGTAAAACGCGCTTAGTGCCGATGGGAGAAGCCGCCGCCGATTGTATTGACGATTATTTAGCCAAGGCGCGAGCGGATATTTTAAACGGCGCGCTGAGTTCCGCGGTATTTGTGACTAACCGCGGGGATGCCATGACTAGACACGCGTTTTGGCACATTATTCAGCGTTATGCGCGGTTGGCCGGCATCATGCAACACATCAGCCCGCACGTATTGCGCCACGCCTTTGCGACACATTTACTTAACCACGGTGCAGATTTAAGGGTGGTACAAATGTTACTGGGGCATGCTGATATTTCAACCACGCAAATTTATACCCACGTGGCACGTGAGCGTTTGCAACAGTTGCATCAGGTGCATCATCCGCGGGGGTAGTGCTGGTGACTAGCGTTGTGTAACAATACTTCAGCAACGTGCGCGTTGGTGATGGCCTAATGCGTAAGCTGAGGGGGTGGCGGGTCAATAAACACTGCACGCTGCAATAATCTAGGAGTGGTGTGTTGTGATTATGCTTAAGACCATTTAGCCGTTGATTCGCCTGTGATGGTTGACGACACATGCTTGACCAGCGCTAGTGGTTTCGATTGCATCTCTCTCATTCAAACCACGCTAGCCATCAAACACATGTGCAGCGGGTGCTACACATCATGGAATTGTTTCGTTTTTAGCTTTTATTGGTATTGCCATTATTTGACTAGTGTTACGTTTAGTTGGCGTTGCGCTCAAGGGTCACTCCCAGCGCTTTCAGCCCTGGCAAAATGCCTGGCTTGCTGATTTTCATCTTCACCGATTGCGCTTTAAATTCCTGCAATATCAGTTGGCATAGGTGCTCGCCTAAGGCTTCTACCAGTTTAAACGAGCGTTCGGCCAAGGTTTGGCGGATACGTGCCACCACTTGGCCGTAGTCGATGGTGTGTTCAATATCGTCGGTTTGGCAGGCATGGCTAAAGTCGTAGCCAATCTCAATATCCAACACAATGGTTTGCGGCACAATGCGCTCCCAATCGGGCACACCAAGCTTGGTTTGTACTTTGACTTGCTCTAAAAAAATGGTGTCCATAAAGGCTTTTCCTTGTTTTTCATTCACGCGCAGAGGTGAATCCAGTATCATTTGGCATCATACAATACAGCAACGCCATAACAGTAGATTGGGCGATGGGAGCGAATAAAAGCATGAGCGAAATTGGATTTGATATAGAAGCGTTAATTTGGATGGTGGTGGCTTATTTAATTGGCTCGATTGCGTTTGGCATTATTGTGAGCAAATTGTATCGCTTGCCAGATCCGCGCACCGTCGGCAGCGGCAATATTGGCGCGACTAATGTGGCACGCAGTGGTAAAAAATCAGCGGCAGTGCTGACTTTGTTAGGGGATGCGTTTAAAGGCTGGCTACCCGTTTGGATGGCGCTGCATGCGGGCATGCTAATGGACGTGGTGGCGTTGGTGGGTTTGGCCGTGTTTTTAGGGCATTTGTTTCCCATTTATCACAGATTCAAAGGGGGTAAAGGGGTGGCCACGGCGTTGGGAGTGATGATTGCATTTTCCGGGTGGTTAGCCCTGTGTGTGGTTGCTGTTTGGTTGGCTGTATTTTTGATGAGCCGCATGTCGTCGTTAGCCGCGTTAGTTGCCGCCCTGTTATCGCCCCTGATTGCTTGGCAGTTTTTATCGCCCTATCCAATGTATGTGGCGGTGGTGGTCGTGATGGCCGCTTTGCTCATCATTCGTCATCAAAGCAATATTCAAAAAATATTGGCAGGCACCGAAACTAAATTTGGCAAACAATAAGCACCGCCAACACATGCATGCTTACTTGGGGGATTGTAACTCGGCCAAATCCCAACGTGGACGGACGTTAAAACTGTAGTCTGAGACCTGCGGTTGCATGTCTTTTAATCGCATGGCGCCTGCAAACGCTATCATGGCGCCGTTATCGGTACAAAACTCGAGACGTGGGTAACTGACGGACAACCCGCGCACTGCGGTCTCAAGGTTGAGCCGCTCACGTAAGCGGCGATTAGCCCCTACACCGCCGGATACGACTAACCGTTTGAGTTTGGTTTGTTTAAGCGCCTTTAAACATTTTTTGGTTAAAATGTCGGTCACTGCTTCTTGAAATTCCCAAGCAATGTCTTGCATCGTGGTGATATCTAATGTCGATTGCTGGTTTACCAAGGTCAGAACCGCAGTTTTTAAACCGCTAAAACTAAAGTTCAAATCGGGGCTGTTGAGCAAGGGGCGAGGCAATTGAAAGCGTGCGCGACCTTGCTGGGCAAGCTGTGCTAGGGCTGGACCACCAGGATAGCCTAACCCCAATAACTTCGCGGTTTTATCAAAGGCCTCACCTGCAGCATCATCTAGGGTATCGCCTAATAATTGGTATTGACCAATACCGTCTATCCGCATCAGTTGACTATGACCACCCGATACCAGCAACGCCACAAACGGAAACGCAGGTGGGTCTTCTTCAAGCAATGGCGCGAGTAAATGGCCTTCTAAATGATGTACGCCTACGCAAGGAACGCCGAGCGCCATGGCCAGCGATTGTGCAATGCTGGTGCCAACTAACAATGCGCCCGCCAAACCTGGCCCTTGGGTATACGCAATGCCTTCAATAGCTTGTAAGGTTTTGTTGGCTTGTTGCAGCACTTGTTGCGTTAGCGGAATTGCGCGGCGTATATGGTCTCGCGAAGCCAACTCTGGCACCACCCCGCCGTAAGCCGCATGCATATCGATTTGCGAGTGTAGCGCATGTGCTAGCAAGCCATGCTGGGTGTCGTACAATGCAACACCTGTTTCATCACACGAAGATTCAATGCCTAGTACTAACATATGGTTTTTAGCATAACGTTTTTGGGTTGAGCTGGCTGTTTTTTGTTTTAGTGATTGATAATTCCAAATAAGCGCGTTAGAATACGCGGTTTTCAGTGTCGCAGCAATGCGCACTCACTTTGACCCATAATTTTTGAAGGATAGGGATTACATGACCGCTATTCGTGTGAAAGAGAACGAGCCGTTTGATGTTGCGTTGCGTCGTTTTAAGCGTTTGATTGAAAAAACAGGTTTATTGAATGACTTGCGCGCGCGCGAGTTCTACGAAAAGCCAACCTGGGAACGTAAGCGTAAGGCAGCTGCCGCGGTTAAGCGCCAATACCGTCGTTTGCGCAACCAACAGTTGCCAACCAAGCTTTATTAATCCCTAGGCAACTGACCCAATATATGGGTGCAGTTTTGTTGGGTAAGCATTAAAGTCAATTAAAGGTTGTGGATTTCCACAGCCTTTAGTTATTTGTGCCGCTGCTTTTTTGTATACATTTAACCTTTATTTAACTCTAACCAATGGTGCGTTATCCAACCGTCATTGAGTGTCATTGAAAGCCATCATGTCGCTAAAAGCCCAAATTTCAGAAGATATGAAAACTGCCATGCGTGCCAAAGATATGCAGCGCTTGGGGGTGATTCGTTTATTACAAGCCGCGATCAAGCAGCGCGAGGTGGATGAGCGGATTGAGTTGGATGATGCAGCCGTCATCAGTGCTATCGAAAAAATGCTCAAACAGCGCCGCGATTCGATTGCCGCCTATGAAGGCGCCAACCGTATGGATTTGGCCGATCAAGAAAAATTTGAAGTGACTGTGTTGCAAGCGTATTTGCCCGCGCAAATGACGGAGCAAGAAATCAACGCCATCATTGCGCAAGTGATTGCCGATACTGGCGCTGCAGGGGCGAAAGACATGGGTAAAGTGGTCGCTGCCGTAAAGCCATTCGTGGCAGGCAAGGCTGATATGGCCAAAGTCTCTGGTCTCATCAAACTGGCGCTTGGTTAATTCCAACACGATACTCAATGGAAAAGGCGCAACTGTTGCGCCTTTTTTTATTGGGTTTTTTTGTGTTTTTTTATTGCGTGTACGCAAGCGTCACTGGCATCCGATTGGGCGCAATGCTTGGATATGCGATACTTTAGCTTATGATCCCAGATAGCTTTATTCAAGAACTGCTCAATCGTGTTGACATTGTTGACGTCGTCGACAAAGCGGTGCCCTTAAAAAAAGCGGGCGCCAATTATTCTGCTTGTTGCCCTTTTCATAACGAAAAATCCCCCAGTTTCACCGTAAGCCCCACCAAGCAGTTTTATCATTGCTTTGGCTGCGGCGCGCATGGCAGTGCCTTGAGTTTTCTGATGGAGTACAACGGCTTAAGCTTTGTCGAGGCGATTCACGATCTTGCCAAACAAGTCGGCATGATCGTGCCGCAAGAACAGCGTGACCCCAACCAACCCGCCGCGCCCAGCAAAGCGGTCATGCTCAGTTTGCAAGACACCTTGCAACAAGCGGCAAATTTTTACAAAGCCGAGCTAAAAAAATCGCCCCGTGCAATTGAGTATCTCAAAGGGCGTGGCTTGAGTGGAGTCATTGCGGCCAAATTCCAAGTCGGGTATGCACCTGCAGGCTGGCAAAATTTGCAAACAATCTTTCCCAATTACGAAGCCGAAGCCCTAGAAACCGCTGGCTTGGTGGTAAAAAACGAACAGGGGCGTCGCTATGACCGTTTTCGCGACCGCATTATGTTTCCAATCCACAATCAAAAAGGCGAAGTCATAGGCTTTGGCGGGCGCGTGATTAATCCTGAAGACACCCCCAAATATTACAACTCCCCCGAAACCCCGCTGTTTCAGAAAGGCCATGAGCTGTATGGGTTGTTTATCGCGAGGCGGGCTATTCGTGATGCCGCGCGCGCGCTGGTGGTTGAAGGTTATATGGATGTAGTGGCCTTGGCGCAATATGGCATTGATTATGCGGTGGCCGCCTTGGGTACCGCCACCACACCATTTCATATTGCCAAACTGATGCGGCAAACCGACGAAATTGTCTTTAGTTTTGACGGAGACCAAGCAGGGCGTACCGCGGCGTGGCGTGCAGTCATGAACGCGTTGCCAGCTATTAAAGATGGTTTAAAGCTGCGTTTTTTATTTTTACCACAAGAGCACGATCCCGATAGTTATGTACGTGCTTATGGTAAAGAAGCGTTTGAAGCGGAAATGGCAGCGGCCATGCCGCTATCGCAATACATTATTGCCCACCTCAGTGCACACAATCCGTTGGGGTCGCAAGAAGACAAAGTACAGTTTTTAAACGAAGCCGAACCCATATTAAAACAAATACAAGCGCCCCGTTTTGCGCTGATGTTACGTAAAAAAATTGCTGAACTGGCAGGGCTAGCGCCGAGTGAAATGCAGCGCATGCTTAAGCTTCCTAATACCGCCAAAATACAAGAAAAAGCGCTGCAGCAACGGGTGCGCACGCCACTCTCGTTGCATGTACGGTTGGCATTAATGCTATTAATGCGCCCGGATTGGGCGCGCCCAGAGTTGTTAAACGCGGTGCAAGCCGACGGTGAACAAGAACACATGCTGAAGCAAGTAGTGCAAACTGCGCTCGCGCATCCGCAATCACGCCCCGTGGTGTTGTTACAAATGCTCACCCCGCAATTGCCCGAAGCGCTCGCAAATCAATTACAGCGCGAGCTCTCGTTGTTAGATGAAAGTTTAGACTTTAGTCTTGAATTTGAAGGCGCCTGTACCCAATTAGCGGATATGGCGCACAATAAACGTGACCAATCGTTGTTAAAACAACTCACCGAAAAGCCTTTTTCTAGTTTAAGTGACCAAGAAAGAGAAGCGTTAAGGCAACTCACCAGCAAGCGTTAAGCCCTCTAAAAACGCAATGCTTGTTAAAAACCGTAGGCAAGTGCTTAAAAAACAACCAAAAATCGGGTAAAATAGAGGGTTTCCCACAAAGTTAATCCTTGTCGTGGCTGATTCATTTCAGGCAGGGCATGTATACAATCATTGAAGAGGTGGAATCGGCCATGGCCAGACCCAAAGCAGACAAAAGTTTAGATAAAGATCTCGGAACTTACGACGTCGACACACCCAAAGATGCCGCCACCCAGGCGATGGACGCAGAAGCTCGCCGCACCCGTTTAAAAACCCTGATTGTATTGGGCAAAGAACGCGGCTACCTCACCTACGCCGAAATTAACGATCACCTGCCAGACGATGTACAAGACTCCGAGCAAATCGAGAGCATCATCGGCATGATCAACGACATGGGTATTCAAGTGTACGAAGAAGCGCCCGATGCCGAAGTGTTGTTAATGTCTGACGCGCCACCTGCAGTGGCCGACGAAGATGCCGCTGAAGAAGCCGAACAAGCATTGGCCACCGTTGATTCTGAATTTGGCCGCACCACCGACCCAGTGCGTATGTATATGCGCGAAATGGGTACCGTTGATTTGCTTACCCGTGAAGGCGAAATCGAAATCGCCAAACGGATTGAAGATGGCCTCAAGCACATGGTGCAAGCGATTGCCGCTTGCCCTACCACCATTGCGCAATTGCTCGACATGGTCGACAAAGTTGAAAAAGACGAAATCAGCGTCGAAGACTTAGTCGATGGCTTGATCGATAGCGATTTAGGCTTAGATGATGCCTTGGCCGTTGAAGAAGCTGAAGAAGACGCCGAAGACGAAGACGGCGAAGAAGAAAGCGAAGAAGACGCCGCAGCCAAAGCCTCATCACTCTCAGCTGAAGCTTTAGCGCGCCTCAAAGAAGAAGTGCTCAACCGCTTTGCCGTGATTCGCGCGGCCAACACTAAAATGAACGAGATCCGTGCCAGCGTGGGCACCCAAGGCGCTGAGTACAAAGCCTTGCACCAACAAGTGTTAGATGAGCTCACCGCGTTCCGTTTTTCTGCCAAACAAGTCGAAGCCCTGTGTGACCAAGTGCGCGCCATGGTGGAAGAAGTGCGTAGCCACGAGCGCAAAATCATGGAGTTTTGTGTAGACCGCGCCAATATGCCACGCCAACACTTTATTAAAAGCTTTGTCGGCAACGAAATTAACTTAAATTGGCTAGAAGGCGAATTAGCCGCCAAACCCGCCTTTGCCGAGCGCCTGGAGCGTTTTAGACACTCTGTGCTCGATCAGCAAGAGCGCTTGATTAACCTGCAAACCCGTGTTGGTCTGCCGATTAAAGAGCTCCGCGACATCAACAAACAAATGACCACTGGCGAAGCGCGTGCCCGTCGCGCTAAGCGAGAGATGATCGAAGCCAACTTGCGTTTGGTGATCTCGATTGCTAAAAAATACACCAACCGCGGTTTGCAGTTCTTAGATTTAATCCAAGAGGGCAATATTGGCTTAATGAAAGCGGTAGATAAATTTGAATACCGCCGTGGCTACAAGTTTTCAACCTATGCCACCTGGTGGATTCGCCAGGCCATTACCCGCTCTATCGCCGACCAAGCGCGCACCATCCGTATTCCGGTGCACATGATCGAAACCATCAACAAGATGAACCGCATCAGCCGCCAAATTCTCCAAGAGACAGGCCTAGAGCCAGACCCAGCCACTTTGGCCGAAAAAATGGAAATGCCGGAAGAAAAAATCCGCAAAATCCTAAAAATCAGTAAAGAGCCTATCTCCATGGAAACCCCAATTGGGGATGATGAAGACAGCCACTTAGGCGACTTTATCGAAGACAACACCACCTTGGCACCAATGGATGCGGCCGTGTACGCCAGCTTGCGCGACGCCACCAGTGAAGTGTTAGAATCACTCACCCCACGCGAAGCCAAAGTGTTGCGTATGCGTTTTGGGATAGAAATGAACACCGACCACACCCTAGAAGAAGTCGGTAAACAGTTTGACGTTACCCGCGAGCGTATCCGTCAAATAGAAGCCAAAGCCCTGCGTAAACTGCGCCACCCAACCCGCTCGGAGCGCCTACGCAGCTTTTTAGAAAACGGCCAAGATTAATCAGTTTTCGGCCCCTTAGCTCATGCTTGGTTAGAGCAGCGGACTCATAATCCGTTGGTGCTGTGTTCGACTCACAGAGGGGCCACCATATAAATTAAAGGGTTACGAATTTATCGTAACCCTTTTTTATTTAATAGTAGCCGTATAGTAGCCACATTTAACAGCGCCAAGTTAAGCTTAATTTAATAAATCAAATAGGTAATTATTACAAAAAAGCGCAACAATAAATTAAAGCTCATTATTCATACCCACATGGGCTATTTCTATTTGCTAATTTGATGCTACATTACAAAAAAACCATCTTGGTTTAGTTTTTTTACCCACCGTTTTTTATTGAAGAGTTGATTATGAAAAATATACTAGCAATCCTGTTATTGTCGTCAAATATCTTTTTCAGTCAGAATGTTAGCGCAGCTTTCGTTGGCTCAATATCTGGCGATGGCAATTTTCTTTTCGCAGCATACGATCAAGATATTAATCAAGTAGGGCTTAGTGCTTCTGGTGGAAAAGGTGGAGTTAATGCTTATTTAACTGTTACAAATATGTTTACCAAAGCTGGGGCAATTAGTTTTGATTGGAGAACCAACTATCAACCTGGTATTAGTTTTAGCATCGGTTATTTAATAAACGGTACCGAAACTGAGTTGGGATTTCGTGAGTCAGTTAATTTTGAGCCTCAGGGCACAAATGCCGTGATAATCAATGCTGGAGATACATTCGGTTGGTACTTAAGAGCTGCTGGAATAGGTGAAACTTCTGTATACGGTACAATTTCCAATATTTCATTTGTTTCAACCCCATCTGCGGTCCCTGAAAATAATATTGCACTGATGATGGCTGGCGGCCTGATTTGCATTGCAGCACTAAAAAAGAAAGCTTTGATTTAATTACTCGAATAAAATGTGCTTTAAGATTTAAATTGGCTAGCAATAATATAGAGACTCAAGGTTAACGCCTTGGGTCTTTTTTGTTTTATACGAAGGTTGGAGTACTTTTAGTATGTTTGTCGTGGGTTCGATCCCCGCACACCATACCTAATATAAAAAACGGCTTGCAGAAATATCAGCTGATTTTTTGTTTTCCGAAGCTTAATATAAACCCACAAGCGTAAACTAAATATTTTCAGATTTGTTTTTTGGAAGGCAGATTAGGTTTTTACTTTTGATGGAATGTATGATTGCAATAGGCGGACTAGAACGGTTTTGTGAGCCAATTGATTTTGCAAAGATCTAAAAATAAATTATTTAAAGGATTTAAAGTGAATACCACTCCTATTCGTCACTACCAATATCTTGAAACAAACTTTGGTGATACTCCCACATTAACATTTATGATGAAGGTTCAGGACATTGTTGAAATAACATATGTCGCTGTAAGAGGAGTTGATAAAGAAGATGGTGCTGTACAAAGGTATTTAAATAAAACTCGCATTAAAGACATTCAAAAATATATTCTTGATGGAAATACTTTTTTTAACTCATTTATATTGAATTGGACCAACACAGATTTTCAACTGATAGTAGCTAACAATGTATTAACTTTACCTATTGTAAACGGTAGTGCGCAAGTAATTGATGGGCAACATCGTTTGGCAGGTTTTGAAGAAGCTATGCGCATTGATCCCAAAGTTGGCGAAAGAAATGTAATTGTTACTATGTGTCGTAACCTAAGCACAAAAAAGGCTGCCGAAATATTTTTAAATATCAATACAGAACAAAAACCTGTACCTAAAAGCCTCATGTACGATTTATTTGGAGAAGTAATTGATGACGAAACTCATTCTATAAATAGAGCTGCAGATATTGCAAGATTACTAAATGATGATCCAGACTCTCCCTTATATAAGCAAATCAAATTTCCTGGTACACCTCGTGGCATTGGTAGTATTGAGTTATCAACTTTTATTGGTAGTTTAAAGGAGCATTTCAAACCTAATGGAGTTTTTTATACACATAAACTTAGTACATTAGATTATCAAAAAAATGTGATAAATAATTTCTTCCAAAGTATAAAAAACTTCTATAACGAAAAAGGACTATGGTTTGCAAAAACAAAAAATCCTTTTCTCAAAGCGGCTGGTTTTTCAGGTGCAATAGACTTCCTAACATCAGCGTTAATTAAACGTTGTGCTGAAAAAGGATCCTTCACCGTTGATACAATCACAACAATTATTGCATTTGATAATAACGACTATCTTACTTTGGATGAAATTAAGAATCTTGATGGAAAAACTAGCAGAAAAAAGGTTAAAGATGCTCTTGAAGCTAGTCTTCTAAAACTACTACCAAATCAAAAAGAATATGAGTTCTGATCGATTTAGAGTTCAAACAAGTATTGAAAGCCTTTTAGGTTGTAATGATCTAAATGATTGGGCGATTTACAAAGGTGCTTTTGAGAATTTTGTCATTACCACATCTAATCAAAGCTTACTAAGCAATGATTTGGAATCTGACTCTATTGATTTGTTTTTTAATGGTGCATATTCTCTTGGTGAAATGATAAAAGCTATTTTTGACGGTAGACATTCATGGGCTACTGTAAAAGGATACTACGCCACCTTTTATCTACTAAAATCTTCTTTTGGTGCAAATAAAATAGCCATAGTAAAAAATAAAGGGATTTACTCATTAAAAATTAGTGTTGGTGAGAAACCTGAAAAAAGAGACAAAGGAAAATATATGGGTAGTGAAATCAGGGGTGACCATAAAACTACAATAGCGACTTACGTAAAGTTGTACTCAAGTTTAGATCCGTTACAAACAAATACTGTGCAAGGCGAAATAGTTTACGATAAATTGATGTCCATAAGAGAAGAGGTGAATTACAGAGCAAGATGCTTCACAGAACCTAATCAAGGGTATTATTTTCCATCACTTTTTTCTAAAGACTCATTTCTAACTCAAATTGAACATTACATTAATGATAGTCAATTTATCTATTGCTTTCAGGAAGACCACTATGCATTAGCAGCACCTATAAAACTTTTTTCCAAGGTAAAACAAGAGTTGTCAATTTCTTGTGGCAGGATTTATGAAAATGAAATCAAGAAAAACGAATTAAGAAAATTGTTAAATTTTGATAGGTCAAATACGCTTTCTAGTTTTTTTGGACTTTAAAACGAAAATAAAAAAAATGAAATTATTAGGTTCAAAGTAAGTTTAACATTTCAACATTTCAACCTTCTAGCCTGTGTTATTCAATGGCTGAAAATGCTAATTTGTATTCCCCACCACATATAATGCGCCTTCAAATACTCAACCCATCGCTCATGCGGGAAGTTTAACGTCGCCTCTCAATAAACGCTTAGCTTCATGACTTACGACCAAATTCTTGCCTCGGTATTTGATGTGGCCGTACTCGTGGAGAAAGGCTCCGTAATTAGGCATTAAATTAATATGCTTCCTCTTTTGTGGCACTCAAACACGAAAAAATTAGGCTCAGCGAAAAATAACAATCATCTCTTTTAAGTAAATTACTTAGATTGACTCACATGCTTTACGCATGTTTTTACATTATGTTGGGCATACTAAACAAATAGACGAATAAGACATATTGTCCGTTCTGAATCGATAGCCCAAGAGATTATTATGTGGACTAAACCAGCAGCTACTGAAATGCGTTTTGGCTTTGAAGTGACAATGTACGTAATGAACAAGTAATCTTTTAATACACTTGTTGTAAGAAAAACCCGGTTTGATTGCCGGGTTTTTTGTTTTTTATTTTGAAGTATGGATTCGTTGTTTTAAATCAATTGCAGTATGCTTATATATACACGTGTTATAAACAATACTTTCTTTTAATCAAACTTATTTTTCAGGATGTTAATTTAATTGTATGAAAACCTTATCTTTTATATTTGGTATTGGTGCAATTATATTTGCAACATCTGTTGATGCTAAGAATTGGGATCTAGCTAAAGACTTTTCTGCAACAAACAATCCAAATGGGGCATGGACTTATGGTTATTATTCTCTTTATGGTGCTTTAGGACTTGATCTTCAAATTGATGCCATAGGTTTTACAAAGTTAACATACTCATATTCTGATACAAATTATTTGTCGTGGTTCACCCCTAACGATATATCCATACTCAACATTAGCAAACAATCTAATGTGAATAAACTAAATCTAACAGCTGGACTTGCACCTCAAATAGCATTTTATGCACCTGTCATAAGATGGACTGCACCAACTGATGGAATTTTTCATATAAAAACTGACTTCAGTTATTTAGGTGTTGGAGCATCAAGCTTTGGCGTCTCGCAAGTTGGGATCAGAACAGATAACGTGAATTTATCTTCTAGTTACATTGGCGGCACAGATGGTTTTCTTAATTATGAAAATAGTATTAGTTTATTAGCTGGGCAGTACATTGATTTTTTTGTTGCAAAGAATCAACATTCAATTGGGCTACAATCAACAATCGCGATTGTTCCAGAACCAAAAATTTTCATGTTATTGATTCTTGGTTTAGCTACATTCATAAGACGGCTTCAATTAAGTCGAACTTATAAGTTTTAGGAAACTTATATTTTTTTAGTGCTGTACGTTTAAAAAAAGCCCTGCTATTACTAGCCGGGCTTTTTCACTCATCGGATACAACAAGTTTAAAACGATGACATTTTGCGTCTAGCCACTAAGCCCATTAGGCCAAGACCAGCAAACATCATTGCGTGTGTTTCTAGCTCAGGGACCGCAGCAGTCACTGCGGTGTATTGCAGGCTTAAGAAGCCGTTGCCGTTGAAGGGGAGTAGCCAGCCGTTGCTTGGGATGGTGCTTAAGTAGGCATTACCAAGACCGAAGCCGGAGGCATCTTGTGTTGTTTGTGTGCGTGAAAGCTGAATGCCCGTCACTGTAGGATCATTGCTGGTAAGGTAGGCGATGTACTTGGTATCAGCGTTCAGGTTCAGCCCAAGGTTATCGAAGGCGAGGGTTGTAAAGCCGCCAGTCGCGTTATACGTCTCAACCGCTGCACCGGTAGTCAGCAGTGTTGGGCCCACGCTATTTACGGACTGGTTTTTGGCGTTTGTATCTGGGTTCCACGCGGCAACATTTAATTGCAGCGAAGCTGAGGTGTTGCCTACTGCGTAAAAGCTGAAAGATGACAGTACGGCCGCTGATGTGAGTGAGAATACTTGTCCTACCTTGGGTGAATCGCTGCTAGGATTACCTGCGTTACCAAAAGAAACAAATGGCAGATTGGTACTCGCGCCATTGGGCACATTGGTATAGGTGGTAGCAGAGGCGCTACCCGCGAACACCAGCATTAGGCTGGCAATGAGTTTAACTTTAAGCGTTGATGCAAACATGTTTTTTCCTTCATTAAAAAGAGATAACGATAAGTGATGACTTTTGTAAATTTCTGGCATTGTTTGGTCAAACTGCGGATGAATCTTGAGGTACGTTGATGCATCTCCAAATCTTGTGAACGCCCTACTTTCCCGATTGCTTTGGGTAAAGTCTTTTGCCTTGATCGTGTGCGAACCAGTGTCACTGACCAGGGGTGTTGGCTACTTCATGATGGCTTAGTGAACAACCAACATGGTTAACCTACGCGATCAATGTGACTCGCGCGTGAATGGACGTTTGCAATCTATAGTCCTGCATCCCCGATGTTTGATGAGAATAAAACTAAACTGAATCACGAGTGGAAAGAGACATATGGCCCTATAAACAGGCTTGATTATGGCTTTAATTGAGTGCATTGTTAGCAAACATTTAAAAGAGACTGGCAATGTTGGATAGCAGTGTGAACAGTGTTTTAGAACGATCTGAGCAACTTGATATAGAGATTGCATCGCAATTCAAACCATATAGATTTAAAAGCAACAAAGATCGAATCATACAAATTTGCTGTGATATTTCATTTCAGCATGCCAAATCATTACGCGTTTTATATGATTTAGAACTGAATGGTACCGCTACAGCGATACTGCGAATGCAGTTTGAATCAGTCGTTAGGTTGATGTGGCTTCACTTCTCGGCAGCGGATAGCTTTGTTGAAAGCTACACAGGCGGTATTTCTGTTGATCACCCACCAAAAGAGTTTCCAACGGTTACTGAAATGATAGAGAAAATAAAAAATTCGGGTGTCAAAGGCACAGGAGAGATGCTTGAGGAATTCAAAAATGCTGGATGGAAAGGCATGAATAACCATATCCATAATGGGTATTTAGCGCTTTCGCGCCATGCGAGTAGCTATCCTGCAAAGTTGGTCGTTCAAATTATTTGCAGTTCAAATGCGCTTAATGTGATGACCGCAATGGTGTTGGCAAGGGTAAATCTGAGCCAGACCGACTTGCATTTCGTCAAGAGTTTACAGCTAAGTTATCAAGACATAATGCCCGAGTTACGATTTAACTAATACTGATACTGATACTGATACTGATACTGATACTGATACTGATACTGAATTTTTAAGTGTGTTAAAAAGAGAAATAGCCTGTATACCGATTTGTTTCAATTTTCCTCTCGTTCAGTCTCTACCGTGCTTTAAATAAAAAAACCTACTGTTTGACGAGTAGGTTAAATTTGGTTTGCTTGAAAACACTAAGCCTGTTTACGACGCATTGCAAACCCTAGTAACCCTAAACCTAATAACATCATGCCGTAAGCCCCTGGTTCTGGAACGGCAGAAACGTTGCCTGTGATACTGACATCATCAAAAGCAAATTCAGTGTTTCCATCATTGGATGTCAATATAATCTCTAGTAGTAGATTTTTGCCTGTGCCCGAAATGGCGAGGTTACTAAAGGAAGTAAACGCAGCGCTAGGTACGAATCCATCACCGACACCGTCGAAATTGGTATCTTGACGCAATAATTGATTGGTAGTCCCTGACGCTTCAAATGCCAAAAGTTTCTGGAACGCGCCACCATCAATCGAAGCTTGGATCAGGAAACCGTCATTGGCATCATATGCTGGTGTAGCCGCTGCGTTTCCGCTCGCAGCAAATAAAGTGCTGAATTTCAGCGTATCGTAGCGAGAAATATCGACGTTGAAGCGCATTGTGCGCGTATCTGGTCGAAGCCCGCCGTCATCCACATCTTCGGCAGCAAAAAAGCGGATACCACCGAAACCCGTATATGATGGCCGCACCGCCTCAGCCTGAGAACCCAACGGATTGCCAGAAAATACGAGTGGTGTGACCGTGTAATAATCGCCCGCCCCGTCATGAAACATGGGATCAGATACCGTGAAATTAAAGGTGCTATCTTCAAAATCTTCGATCATGATTGTGTTCGCTGAAACGATGCTAGGCGTGAAGATCAATACACATAGCACTTGAAGGTAAGTCGATAATCGCATTGTTGTGGGTCCTGTAAAAGTGAATGTTGTGACAAATAAATACTAATAAAAAAAAATTTCATACTCAATTTAATAGAAACCCAAGTTGCCTGTATATAGCTCTTTTGGGCCGCGAGTTGTTTCTACATTTTTTTAATCATTTGGCCTCGTCATGGTTTAGGCCAATCTAAAAGTAACTTTAAAGTGTTTGCAGCAGTGCGATACGCTTGAGGTTAGGACTCATACAAGCCTAGTTGAAGCAACTGCATAAAAAATAGGTGGCGTTCGAAAAATAAAATAAATGCATCTATTTGTAATGTAAGAACGTAATTCAATCGTAGTCAGATGTTTTTGTTACAGGCTATTGAATTAAACAACGTGTTGTAGTCACCCGATTCGTCACACATTTAAGAAGCCAAATGAATCAGCAAGTTAAGTATATTTTTAACGATGATGCATGGTTTTTAAGTCTGCACTTTCCTACATCAATTGAATTAGAGCAACGATAGCCAACGGTGCTTTTTTATTGGTTGTTAGGACAATACAAATTGAATAAAAAATTTACATATGGAGTTTTAAATGATTAAAAAAATGATGCTGTTGTTGGTGGGTCTGTTACTTTCATTAAACGCAAAAGCAACGATCGTGGCTTTTGATGAGGCAGGTATTGATGATAATGGCGCAAGTTTGGCGGCCACCACTATCCTAGAGTTACCAGTGTCTAGCACGGCCACGGCTTTTAATTTTGCGGGTACGCTGGATTTGGTTGGTAACTTGAACAAAGGTGGTGGTACAGGGGCTGAATTTGGTTTGTATTTAAATGGCATTATTTTGAAAGACATCAATCAATTTTCAGAAAACAATACAACGAATGCTTATACTTTTGATTTTAAAAATTTAGTCTCAGGTAACTACGCCTTACGTTTTAATGTCGATGGAGGCCCAATCGTGAGAAGGTACTCATTAGAATCAAGCATTTCACCAGCGTCATTCACGACGCCTGTGCCAGAACCTGAGTCTTATGCTTTATTAATGGCGGGTTTAGGCTTAATGGTAGCTATTGCAAAAAGAACAGCAAAATAATCACGTTACACCGGTTGAGTTGATCTTTACCCGACGCATGTTTTTGGCTTAGTGGTTACACACTATTGAATCAGTCAATCAATCAATCAAGCATGCGATGCATGTGTTGCATTCAATCATCACCTGCAGTGATCGCCAAATTTTTTGGTACTCAACTAGCGAAAAAATTGACTAGATAGGCATGCCTGCCGAGCAAGTCGGTTTTCGAGGATAGGGTGCTTTTCATGCAATTTTCGGCATTATTTAAAAAAGACCTACGCATGTTTGTGTAGGTCTTTTGTTAAAGCAAACAGTTTTATTATTTGGATTTAACGCCAAATATTTTTAACCATTATGGGAATAAAACGGTATCAATGGCGTGAATAACGCCGTTGCTTGCTTCTACATCGGTGGCGATGACCTTGGCGTTATTGACTTTAACGCCATAGTTAGTGGTCACTTTCAGTGGTTTGCCGTTGACAGTTGGAACGTCACCTGCTTTTACATCTTTTGCCAGTACTTTTGCAGGAACAACGTGATAGGTTAATACTGATTTGAGTTTTTCTTTGTCTTTTAACAAGGCATCTAAATCAGCTTTTGGTACTTTTGCAAACGCATCATCTGTAGGTGCAAACACGGTAAATGGGCCTTTGCCTTTTAACGTATCCACCAAACCAGCGGCTTTAATTGCGGTGACTAAGGTGGTGAAATTTCCTGCGGCAACTGCTTTATCTACGATATCTTCTGCTGCCGTTGCTAACGAGGTTGAGATCACAAACAATGAGCCAACCACTAGGGATAACATGTTACGCATCATATAAACTCCAAAATTTAGCAAAGTGAAAAATAAACATACTTTAATGTTGATATATAAAGAATGTTGGTTACTAGGCATGCTTTATTGCATTAAGTTCTAAAACATTACGCATGTCATTGAATCTTCACACAACCCTAACATACGTTATCTGCTACACCTTGTAATGGGGATGGTTAGTCATTAACCGAATCACCATCACATTCGTCAGGTGTATATCTGTCAATCTATGACGCCAACGACCTTATCTGCTTTTTGACGTGGCCTCTGTGCGGTCCCCTTGAATACGCTGGAATTGCCACCGGCACTTTTTAATTGATTTAATGCTAGGCGGCTGATTTTCAAAACTGCTCAAGGATTCGAGTGGTAAGCCGATAAACGTTGTGCATGATTTGCAAATGCTTGAGTGGTTTGTGTAACCGTTGATATGAATAGGGGGAGATATGTTGCGTAAGCGCGTTTTGTTAGCTTTAATGGTTTCTTGTTTGTATGGCATGGCAACAACAGAAGGCCTTGCTGAGGAAAAGGTGAGCGATGGTCATGCGGATGAGCACGCACATCATCATGGTCAAGATGGCCACATGGATGAGCATCAACATCATCATGGCAAGGATGGGCATGTCGATGAGCATGAACATCACCACGGCAAAGATGGTCACGCAGATGAGCATGAACACCATCATGGGCAAGATGGGCATGCGGATGAACATGCGCATCATCATGGATCAGACAGTACGCCTCCTGCACATGAGCATCATCATAAGAAATAACGGGTTGAGTCTGCTGATGGCCGCAGTGATAGATGGAGTGCCTGTTGTTTAAAACCCGCTGTTGGCGGGTTTTTTGTTGAAACACGCGTGCAGGTGACATGCGTGAGCAGCATTATGACCTGGGGTCTTTTTGTGCTGTGGTTGTCTGCGAAAACGAACTGTAGGTCACGGCACCCATGACTAATAATGCGCCGATGAGTTGCGTTGGGCTCGGCGGTATGCCTGCTAAGGTGGCGATCAGCATAGAGGTCACAGGGACCAGGTTCATATACATGGCGGCTTTTGAGGCGCCTAAGGTTGCAATGCTGGCGTTCCAACACAAATACGCTAACACACCACCACCCACCGCCATGATGATCAATGAGATGGCTGTGGTCATTGAGGGCCACACAGCGTGATCGCCGTGCAACAGCGCAACCATGCTTAACGCCAGGGCGCCCACAGTCATGATGCCTGCGGTGCTGGCAACGCCGCTCACCCCTTTCGGCATCATGGTGCGTAGCAGTACGTTGTATAGTGCCCAGCTCAGATTGGCGATTAAAATATAGAAATCCCCAATTGCGATATGGAGGCGCGCACCGCCGCCAAGCACCACAATCGCAACCCCTAAGATGCCGAAGGGAAACGCAATCATCTGACGTTTGGTGGGCTTGTCATGCATGATGAGATAAGCGAGTACGGCGGTAAGCAGTGGATTAAGCGCCATGATGAGGGCGCCATTGACGGCGGAAGTGGTTTCCATGCCTAAAAAGAAAAACAAATTAAAGCCAAACACCCCCACCACGCCAAGGGTGACATACGTTTTGAGGTGGCGTAAAGGGATGCTTGCTTGTTGAACGAATGCTATCAGCAACATGATCGCTGCGGCTAATACATAACGGCTTGCCCCTGCCACATAAGGGCTCATTTCCGCCACCACCGGTTTGGCTAGGTTGAAATTGGCGCCCCAAAATACCGCCGCGGTGGTTGCCATCAGGTAGGTTTTGAGATTGCCCATGATTGATCCAAAACAGTCGAGCGCGTGAGTATAGCCCAACATGTTAAGGGCGATTGCTTGACGTGTAAGCAAACTTTTCTTCCATCCTGTCAGGATCGTCCCACGTTTACCTAAACGCTTGTATTGTTCAACGCAAATCGCCCATCTGTGGTGGGTTTTTTGATGGCGCAATCAGTCGCTGGTAGGTGAGCCATCTGCGTATATGTATGTTAATTGCGTGACTGAACACCTCACGCATGCGCCGCGATTAAGTTTTAATCCCCGCAACCGTTAATAAATCACATGCGCGTATTTTAGAGTGGGTTGGGTTGAAAGAGGATGCAATGAAACATCAAGTGATTACCAAGTTGATCGCTTCATTTATCACGGTCGTGATATTGGTTGGCGCGGTGACTTACATCAGCTCAAATTCAGTCAAGCGGGTGTCTGCAAAAGCCGACCAGTTGATTAAAGTTGAGATTCCTCAACTCAATCAGATTACCAATACCCAAAATTTAATGGCGGCCACGGCCAATCATTTGTTGCAGTATTACGCGACTTTTGATCGTGCGAATCATATAAACAATGTACCCAATTTCGCGCGCCTACAACACAATATTCAGAACATCTCTGCCATCCATCAAGATCATGAAGTCAGTCGCAAGCTTGAGCAAAGTTTGCAGGTGTTTATCGATCGTGCCAATCGGTTAGATGCGGAAATGCAGTTGGAAGAGGATCGAGATTGGGATGTGTTACGCACACATTTATACGCTGCGCAGGCCCAATCCAACTTAATTTTAGGTCAATTGGATATCACCAAAAAGCAAATCGCAGAGCGGGTCAAACAAGGCAGTGTTTCCACCCAATATGAGGTGCATCAGCTCAATTATTTGCAATTAGGCTTTAGTGTTGTGGTGTTGGTCACCGCGCTGTTTATCTTATTTAATTTGCATTCACGGATCAAAGATAAAGCCGAGCTCTATAAACGCGCTTATTACAATGGCTTGTCAGGTCTGCCAAATCGTAAGTATTTTGAAGAACATATCCATCAGATTTTGTCACACCAACAGTCACCTGACCTTGCAATGATGATGATCAATCTTGATCGTTTTAGTCTGATCACCAGCTCCATTGGGTATTTTTTTGGCGATCGATTAGTCCATAGCGTGTCTCAATGGTTGATCGCCACCTTGCGGCAACATGCATCATCGTTTGATATTTATCACTTTTCTGGCACCTCTTGGTTGGTGATGTTTAAGCATGCGCAAACAGAGGCGACATTGGCGCAGCTAGCGGAACAGCTGAATCTAATATCCTCAGTCACCTTAACCATCGATGACCGCGAGATGACGTGTAGTTGTAGTATCGGCATTGTGCAACAACATGCTTTGACGCAAGAGCGTGAGGCGTTATTACGTTGTTTGGATACGGCGTTGCGAGAAGCCCAACAAGCGGGTGGCAATTGTTATCGTTTTTATCAGCCGAGTATGAGTGCGGTTGCTAAGCATTGGATTGAAACCGAGCAGGCGCTTAGAAGCGCGATTGAAAAACACCAGTTTCAGTTGTATTACCAACCTAAAGTGAATACCCAAACCCGGCTTATTCAGAGCTCAGAAGCCTTGTTACGCTGGTCAAAAGAGGGGGTATTTATTTCACCCGCAGTGTTTATTCCCATCGCTGAAAAAAGTAATCTTATTTTGAATATTGGTCGATGGGTATTAACCGAGGCGTGCAGTCAGTGGGCGCGCTGGCGAGCAGAAGGTCTTCCTGCCATGCCAATTGCCGTGAATATCTCGGCACAGCAATTTCAAGAAGTGGACTTTCCGCGTCAAGTGCAGGCAACCCTACAACGGTTTGGCATGCCAGCCAACATGTTGGAACTTGAAATCACAGAAGAAGCCGCCGCCCATGATCCCAAACGTGTGGTTCAGATCATGGAAGATTTAAAAAGCATAGGCGTGACACTGGCGATTGATGACTTTGGTACGGGGTATTCGTCGTTATCCCATTTAAGTAATTTCCCTGTGGATGTGCTTAAAATTGACCGTGCTTTTATTCAACATATGCACCACTCAAGCACCGATGCCTCGATTGTGAGGCTGGTGGTGCAACTGGCCAAAGGGCTAAATTTTAAGGTGGTGGCAGAAGGGGTCGAAACCGAAACCCAATATCAACAACTCAAACTGTGGGATTGCAATTTGATTCAAGGGTTTTTATTTAGTCAGCCGCTCCCCGCCCCACAATTTGCATCATTGGTGATGGAAGAGCGCCAACGCCAGCATGTCAATCAAGTGGCATAACGGGTGTAAGCGATCAATATCACGCGATTACCAGATATGATTGGATATTTGATTAAGCACTGATTGCATCATGTTGAATAACGGTCGTGTGGTGCAATGGCAAGATGAAAAAGGCGTTGGCTTTGTACAAGATAATGCGGGTCAGCGCACGTTTTTGCACATAAAGGCGTTTATTTCTATCGCACGTCGCCCGATGGTGGGTGACAAGGTGCAATATCGGCGAGCACGCGATGCGAAAGGCCGCATCATTGCAAGCGATGTTCGCTTGGTAGAGCCACATCCAGCGGCATCCTCAATGCAAAAAAACCAACAGCGCGAAGGGTTAAGCGCAAAGCATCCGCGTCCATTTCAAAACCCTCGTCAATCCCGAGGCGTACCGCAAGGCACCCGCATGCCAGCGTTCTTGCACCAGGTGTTGGGCATCGTCAGTCTAGGCATGCTGAGTCTCTTCTGTGTTCAATCGTTGCTGCCGCTGCATCTGCTCAGTTATGTGGGTCTGCTCAGTGTGCTCACTGGTCTGATCTATTGGTTGGATAAATGGTATGCCCAAACCAACGCTTGGCGTATTCAAGAACACACCCTGCATCTTTTTGCACTGCTTGGTGGCTGGCCTGGGGCTTGGCTGGCGCAAACCTGGGTGCGCCACAAAGCCAGCAAGCTTAGTTTTCAAATCAAGTTTTGGGTGACGGTGTTACTCAATCTGATTGGACTGATGCTGCTCAATTGGCCGCAAGGCACCGCAATGATCAGCAAGGTGGGTGGTTGGGTACATATGCATTTGTCGGGCTGGTAGCCCTGCACGGACATGTTTTTTGATGTGCTGTGTATTTGAAAGTGAACATTGACGCATCGTTAAGTCACACTATTTTTTGCCTAGAGTGGTTTTTTTATAGGCAAATGTCCCGCAGGTAACCAAATATAACACCGCAGAAATGATGTTGAGGATAGGCACTAGGCTACGAAAGCTGAGAAAAAAAGCTTTATTAAAAGCATGTCTAAATGTATCAAAGCGACATTTTCTAAATTCCAAGAGTCCGCCAATGGCCGAGATGCCCAGCGGAACCAAATAAAGCCACGAAAACACATTAAAGTCCATAGTTGATATCAGGATAGAAGTGAATAATCACTGGTTAATATTGTGCTTTGATTAAATCAGTTTAAGACAGCGCCGTCTAGGTATTCAATCAAACGTGCAAGGTTTGTACGCGCAATGCTTTTCATTGTGTGCAGATCACGATGCCGCGCACGATGTTTTTGAACGGTTGGTGTTGTTTGATTGCACAAGTTTGGCGTTATTGGATCACATTGACGTCGATAAAAGATTGCGTTGATGTTTGAAAATCGTCAAAAACCATGACAATTTGATGAAATGTTTACCATGGTGCTTGAAATGGCTATTAGCTTGGTTGCGAAACAGTTAAACTCAATTTATATATTTTTTATCCTTAGTACAGCATTATTTGCAAGCTATTGGTGGTTGATGCGCGTGCTGACTTACCGTTTGGAGTCCATTTTTTCTATGAAAAAAATCATTTGTTTGGCTGGTTTGTTCTTGTTATCAAGCTGCAGTTCCAATATGGTGAAGTTGGGGGTGTACCAAAATAAAGCGCAGTTAATCGCAACAGATGGGTCGGTATTTACGGGCAATATCATCATTAATCAATATACCAACGATGGCGATGTGGTGTTTGAAACATCTCCCTACGGTAAATTAACTGGGAAATGGACCGCCACCTCACATGGTAGCCATGTGATCAAGCCAGCATCAAATGAAGTCCCCGTTAACGGCGCGGAGCCTGTGCTGATCAATAAAACCTATTTAGGTAAAACTTTTTTGACTGCCAATGGCAAAGTGGTGTTGCATTGTGATTTTAAAGCCAACATTGAGGGTGAAATGTTGTTGGGCAGTGTGTTTGTGATTGGTGATGGTGCTTGTCTAGATGATCAAAAACAAACCTTACCGATACAGTTTTTTAAATCTTAATGTGTTCTTGCTCTAATTAAACTTATTAATATCGCTTTCAAAATAAAAGCACAGGCCAATCAAGCCTGTGCTTTTTTGTTGTGTGAACAGCTTTTATTTTTGAAAGGTTGCACTAGGTTTTAAATCAAAAGCCACACAAATACGTTCCGATGCCGATTGAAAAGGAATTGTGCGATGAAACAGTGAGGATGGAAATAACACAATATCGCCGACAGCGGGTTTAATGTGCGCAGTGTTGAAATCGTGACGCAATTGTGGAAAATCATCGCCATGGGTGCCATATTCAAAAGCTCCTGCGATTGGGTCATCACCGTCGGGCATGGCCAAATACACAGCGCCGCTGATCCAACCAATTTCATGAATGTGCGCGTTTAAATGGCCACCTGATTGCATGTTGACATACCATGAACTGGTGAACTCCAAGCTTTCAGGAAAATGCGTGATCAACGCACAGTCTGCACCTTGAAAATGGGCGCGATAACGCGCAAATTCACGTTTTACCAATTCCCCCAGTTGGCGAAAGGCAGCTTCAGGCCGTTTAAATAAATTACCAGCTGATTGTTTGCCATTGGTGAGGCGTGCTTGCTTGCGTTCTGCAATGACAGTTTGTGCGATTAATGCGAGCAATTCATGCAACAGCGGCGCGTCACTCGCCAATTCTGGGAGTGCGCGATGATAGACGAAATCAAAGCCATTTGGACAAAATTGATAGGGATCAGGTGTGTCATGATTAATGCTGTAATGTGTGGATAGCGTGGCCACAAAAGGCGAAATATGCGGCCCTTGTTGCATGAGTTGAGCACGCCTCGCACTAAAAGCGTCAAATTGTTGATCGCGGTACAAACAGAGCAACACGCGGGCTTGCCAATCCTCAAGTTGTGATGCTTCAAAATATGGAATCGCCTCTTGAAAGCGCTGTGCGAGCGCTAAAAATTCACCCATGTTGTAATTGGCCAGTGCATGGTTGGGATGACGTTGCAACGCTTGTTGATAACATGCCACAGCTTGCTGCATATCGCCCAAGTCACGCCAAGTTTCGCCAAGATTATTGTAGGCATCGGTGTAATTATCAAAAAGGGCAATGGCTTGTTGATAGCTCTGCACCGCTTCAGTAAGTAGCCCTTGATCTTTTAACGCAGTGCCTAAATTAAAATGTCCGCGCGCATCTTGCGGTTGAATGCGTAAGCCAGCTTGATAACAAGCAATTGCATCTTCTAACCTGCCTTGTTTTTGATACAAGGTGCCCAAATTGCCATACGCTTCAAACAGTTGTGGATTGCATTGAATTGCGGTTTGATACGCCTGAATCGCCTCAGGTATCTGTTGCAAATGCGTTAATACAATGCCGAAGTTAAACCAGAGTTCTGGCATGCGTGGCTGCAATGCAATGGCGCGTTGGTAAGCGAGAGCAGCCTCTGGATATTGTTGCGTTTGATCAAGACTCAACGCAAGTACGTGATGTATGACAAATTCCTTTGGTGCTTGCTGTAGCATCGTCTTAGCTGCAGCGATGACAGTTGCATATTGTCCTTGCTGAAACTGTTGTATCAGCTGGTTTAATTGTTGTGGGTGTAGTTTAGCCATGATGATGTGATCTTATGCGTCAACAGCATTAAATGAAAGATTGTCTCAAATACCCGTTTTAACATGAATGCGGGTTACTGTTGGAGGCATTCATGTCAGCAATCCGCTTATCTCTTTTATGGAAGCACTTTATTAATTAGGCTGCTTGTTTATTGAAGTGCTTGATAACGTATTGTTGCGGATAACAATTGATGACGTGTACCTGGTTCCATGGCTGAGTGACCGGCATCTGGCACCATAAACAGCTCGGCATGCGGCATGGCTTGCGCTAATTCCCATGCCGTTTCAGGTGGACACACCATATCGTAACGCCCTTGCACAATCGTGGTTGGAATTGCTGCGAGTTGTGTTGCATCTGCTAATAATTGCTGTCCATCGACAAAACAAGCATGTTGAATATAATGAATTTGTACGCGCGCGCGCGCTAATTCAATCAGGCCATCAGTTTCACTGTTATCTGTTTTGGGTTGAAGGCTCATGATGCTCGCTTCAAAAGCGTTCCAACGTATCGCAGCTGGAATGCTCACTTCGGTATCATCCGAAAAGATCAATGCAGCGTAAACATTCAGTACATCCTCACGACGATCAACGGTTATAGGCGCAATTAATGCTTGCCAAGCCTCAGGGAAAAACAAGCTGACCTGTCCTAAAAACCAATTTAACTCGTGTGGGCGACTCAAAAAGATACCCCGTAAAACCAAAGAAACAACTCGCGAGGCATGCTGTGTAGCGTAGGCCAATGCCAGCGTACTGCCCCACGAGCCACCAAACACATGCCAGCGCGCTATGCCCAAGTGTTGGCGTAACAGTTCAATGTCATTTACTAAATCCTGGGTGGTATTGTCAGTGATTGAGCCTGCCGGTTGGCTTCGTCCGCAGCCTCGTTGATCAAAAAGCACAATGCGATAAATGGTTGGGTCGAAAAAACGACGTTGTGAAGGGTTGCAGCCGCTACCAGGTCCGCCATGTAAAAATATTACAGGGATACCTTGTGGGTTGCCACATTGTTCTACATAGATGTGATGCTGCGCATCTACTGGAAAATGCATGTGATGGAAAGGCTGACATTCCGGAAACAGCGGTAACATATTTTTGACGTCTTATAAAAATTAAGTAATTGATTTTATTTGAAAATAAAAAGTGTGCCAATGTTTCAAACCTGCAATAAAAAAATATGTAACCAATTTGTAACTAAAGTGTTGCAATTTGAAATTAAATGTTTTATATTTCAAGCCTCACAAACAACTAGTGATTGTTTCTTAGTCGTTTTCAGGAAAAAATCCCTGTTGGATTTGTGATTCAAGTGAAGATGTAAGTTTTACATAAAACCATGCCTAATGGTTTAAAACCGAATCTTCACTTATACACAAACCCTTAGTTTTAACTTTGGAGATCAATATGCAAGTGAATAAAATCAAACTAGCGTTAGGCTTGGTTGTGGCAGCGATGCCAATGGTTGCTTCAGCAGCTGCCGACCAAGAAGCTGCGATTGCAAATGCCAATAAC
>JAIYBT010000019.1 GCA_027488395.1 Methylophilaceae bacterium
AATGTATCGCCGACCTCAGCGCCTTACGCGGTGACGGTAGACACGACAGCGCCGGTGACTCCAATCATTGATAATATTTTGGATAACTTCGGCACACAAACCGCTAATGTTGCAAGCGGAGGTACTGCAGATGATGCAACACCGACCTTGTCTGGTCGCGCAGAAGCAAATAGTGTGGTGTCCGTTTTTGATGGTACGGTTGAAATTGGTTCTACGATTGCAAATGCCTCTGGTATCTGGACATTTACACCCAATACAAACATTACTACAGGCAAGCATGATTACAGAGTGAGTGCAACCGATCTAGCTGGCAATACGAGTGGATTGAGCAATTTGTATGAATATACGCTCAATCAATCACCAACCTTTACCATTAAAGATGGTGTTGTGACCGTTTCTGAGGATGGGTTGCCCAATGGTTTAGTAGATGCTGGTAATAGCAATATCGTGGCCACTGGCTCTCTTGGCATTAGTGATCCAAACGGCGATTTACAAAGTGTGACACTGACTGCACCAACGACTGCTTATACGTCAGGTGGTGTTGCGATTACTTGGGCGCCAATCAACGGTGGTAGTAGCTTAATTGGTTCAGCCAATGGTAAAGAGGTTGTACGTGTTTCGATTGAAAATGATGGAGATTATGTTGTTCGCCTATCCGCGCCAATTGATCACCCACAATCAGGTGAGGATAATTTAGCACTTACTTTTGGTGTGAATGCACGAGATGTCGCTTCGACTACCACTGGCTCAATCACTGTTAACATTGGTGATGATGCACCAACTGCTGTTAACCAAACTATTACAGCCAATGGCGCAACAGGTACCAATATCATGTTGACCATTGATGTTTCTGGCAGTATGACTTCAGGGGATGGTGTAAACGGTAGCAGTCGACTACAAAGCACTATTGCGTCTATTAATACTTTACTAGATGGATATGTTGGTTTGGGTGGGGATGTGCGTGTCATGATCGTCACGTTCTCTGCTGGCTCAAGTCAGATAACTAGTTCATGGGTCGATGTAAGTACAGCTAAAGATAACCTTATTAATCTTTCGGCTAGTGGCGGTACTAATTATGATGCAGCGCTTAATCAGTCAATCAATGCCTTTAATGCGACAGGCAAAATTGTTGGTGCGCAAAATGTTGGTTACTTCTTCTCTGATGGTGAACCAAACAATGGGTTTGAAATTGGAGATACCGATCGTCAAAACTGGGAATCTTTCCTAAAAAATAACGATATCAACCAATTTGCCATCGGCATTGGCAGTGGTGTGAGTGCGACGCAAGTGGCCAACAGCATGAACCAAATTGCCTACAACGGCGCGACAGAAGTGGATACCAATGCAATTCGCGTATCAGACTTCAATCAGTTAAGTTCAGTGTTAAGCGCTACTGTGGCTACACCTGTAACAGGTACTCTCACAACAAATGGTGGCTTTGGTGCAGATGGCGGTTACGTGAAATCCTTTACAGTGGATGGCACTACCTATACTTATAACCCAAAAACAGATTTGCTCACTGTGAATGGCACCAATAATAGTTCGTTCAATGCGGCGACCAATGAAGTGACAGTCAACACAGCGAACGGTACTTTTATAGTTGACATGGATAATGGTAACTATAGCTTCCAAGCCAAAACACCTTCTACGTTGGTGGGCGCGACGATATTGGCAAATAGCGTTGAAATGCAACAAAACGATACGACTACCTTAGAGTCGCCTCCTGTGATGACTGCATTAGCGGACGGTCGTTTTATGGCTGTTTGGTATAAAGATGCGCTAACGGATAACACAAATACCATGGTGGTACGTGGCCGTATCTTTAATGCAGATGGTAGCCCAAGTACCAATGAGTTTGCAGTAGGTACTTTGGCGGTTGATGGTACAGATGAATATGACGTCCCTCACCTGACCATTGATCAACTTTCTGGCGGTAACGTGGTGGTGCAGTGGGTGAGAAGTGCTGGCAATGTAAGTGCACAAGATACGCCCGTATTTACTATTATTAATCCAGGCCTGCCAGGTTCCAATCCAACCACGGTGATTCAGGACGTGGTGATGCGTGATGCCTCAAACACTGGTGTTGATTCGCCTGCAGTCGTTGAGGCGTTGGCAGACGGCCGCTTTATTGCACTTTGGACGCGGAATGGCTTAAGTGATGATAATACCAATATGCGTTTACAAGCACGTATCTTTAATGCGGATGGCACGCCAAGTACTGGTCAGTTCCTAGTCGGCAGTTTATCTGTGGATGGCACTGATGGCTATGATGTGCCGAATTACAGCGTGACACAATTAGCCAATGGCAACATTGTGGTTGGGTTTGTACGCAATAATGCAGAACCAGGCGATGATGCACCGATTGTGACGGTTCTGGATAAAAACGGCAGCACCATCCTACAAAACATCAGCGTGCAAGCGAGTGAGACAGCCACAACCTTTGAGTCTCCGCCAGTGATTGAAGCCTTAGCAGATGGTCGTTTTATTGCGATCTGGTCACGCGACGGCCTCAGTGATGCCTCAACGTCAATGAGCGTACAAGCGCGTATTTACAATGCAAACGGCACCCCAAGTACAGGCGAGTTCAGAGTAGGTACCAAGGCGGTGGATGGTTTTGATGGTTACGATGTGCCTCACATGACTGTGAAGCAGCTGGCAAATGGCAATATTGTTGTCGCTTACGTACGTAATACCGCCGAAACAAATAGTGATACTCCGATCTTTACGTTATTAGATCGTAACGGTAACACCCTTGTAGCTGATGTAAGTATGGCGCAAATCGAAAACGTAAACCGTTTTGACTCACCACCTGTAATTGAAGCGTTGGCAGATGGTCGCTTTATCGCGGTCTGGGTACTGAATGCATCTTCAGATGACAACATTAATATGAAAGTCATGGCACGCGTGTTTAACGCAAATGGAACGGCTGCAACCAGTGAGTTTATGGTGGGTACTGCGGCTGCTGATGGTTCAAACTACGATGTGCCAAATGTTTCTGTGATTGAATTGGCCAACGGCAATGTGGCAGTCGGATGGGTAAGAAATAATGCGGAAGCGAGCGACGACGAGCCGGTTTATTCCGTCATTAAGATTGATCCGATTCCAGCCACAGGTACTGGTAGCACTACCATCAGTTACACCATTAGCGATAACGACGGTGACACTGCTAATGCAAACATTACCTTTAACCTAAAAAATACGTTAAATGGTACAGCAGGTAACGACAGCATTACTGGCTTAGATGGTAACGATACTTTGAACGGTTTTGCAGGTGTTGATGTGCTGCGAGGCGGTAATGGCGAAGATACCTTAAACGGTGGCGAAGGTAACGATACCTTGATTGGCGGTAAAGGCAATGACATCTTATCTGGTGGTGCTGGCGTAGATGTCTTTAAATGGGAGGCTACAGATGGTGGTATTGCTGGAACCCCTGCAAAAGATGTGATTACAGACTTTGATGCGCGGTCGTTCCCATTAGGCGGAGATGTATTAGATATTCGTGATCTGTTACAAGGTGAAAACGCGAATACCCTAGTCAATTTCCTACACTTTGAAAAATCAGGTAACGACACGATCGTCCACATCAGTACCAACGGTGGTTTTGCCAATGATACACACGACGTATCGGGTAATTTCAGTGCTGGTAATTCAACACAGCAGATCGTGTTGAGTGGGGTAGATCTCACAGCAGGTCAAACCTCAGATGCGGCTATTATTAACAACTTGTTAGCGCAACAAAAATTGATTGTTGACTAATCACAGTTGCATGTTTAAAAAGCGACCTTCGGGTCGCTTTTTTTTTTATATTACATGCGTTTTTGTCCTTAGTTTTGGCTGGAGTCTTACAATGTGAGTCCTTAATAATTAAGTATATGTTATTAAGAAATATGAATAATATTATTATGTTATTACATAAACATGGATTTAATTAAAAGTAAACCTGTACTTTAGTACAATATCTTTACACATATTTAAATAGTTTAATTCATCTTGAAGTTAATAAATAATTATTTTGAGGATGAATATGGCTACTGTAATTGGAAAGATTTATAACCTTAAAGGTGTAGCAGTTGTTGTAAATGAGCTTGGTCAACAGCAACTGTTAAAAAATGGCGATGTATTGCTTGTTGGCAGTACTTTGGTCACAAGTTTAAAGTCATCTGTGGGCATTAAACTGATTAATGGTGAAACTGTAAAATTGACACAAGCACAAACGGTTAAGCTGACAGATACCTTGGTACAAAAAGATGTGATCGACAGCACCGAAAGCGCGGTAAATCAAACTACGATGACGTCAGTGCTCACGAGTTTGAATCAAGGACAATCCGTTGCGCAGGGGGTCGATACGATTAACTCAAGCACCACATCTAATAATATGCTTGAGGCGCCAAGTTTAACCGTAGGTACCACCCCTGTTAACCAACCACCATCTTCGCCGCCGATTGTTAACGATGTGGCAGCGACAAGCAATGTTCAGTTTTTAAAGCCCTCAGGCAATACACCCACCGTATTATTGCTACAAGATTTAGGGCCTAACGACGGTTTTATCTCCGCTGCAGAGCTCAATGGCGCTCGCTTTGTAACCGCATCGATTGGTTTACCTGGCAATGCAGTCGCTGGAGACTATTTAAATATTGCTGATAACAATGGTGGCAGGGTCATTGTGATTACGGAGCAAGATATTGCCGCAGGCTTTGTTGTGGTACAAGTTTCACCGTTGCCAGTAGAAGGCGCAACTGTCACTGTGACCGCCTCTATCACCAACCAAGCTGGCGATACTTCGGATGTATTCACCGATACGGCAGTACTCGATACCATTGCCCCCAATGCATTAACAAACTATGTTGTAATCGATAGTACATTACCGGGCACGGCAGTCATTCCCAATAACAGCATGACCAACGATGGCACTCCCGAATTTACTGGAACGGGTCAATTGTTTGGTAACACTATAATGGTGAATATTACGGGTGCTAATGGTCAAAATACGGTGTTAACAGCAAATGTTAAACCCAATGGCACTTGGTCTGTGACACCGCTAAATGGTTTGCTTGAGCAAAATTATGTAGCGACACTCACTGTGAAAGATAAAGCGGGTAATCTCAGTGCCACAACAGCACCATTTAACTTTACCGTAGATTATGAAGCCCCAACCAGACCTACCATTACCAGCGTGGTCAACGATAATGGGCCAGTGAAAGAGTCAATTACAAGTGGCAGTGTGACAAATGACAACACACCTACCATCAGCGGCACCGCTCGCCCAGGCACGTTAGTGGAAGTATTTGCTGAGAAAGCAGGCGTGGTGACTTCACTTGGCAATACAACGACTGACGGCACAGGCGCTTGGCGCTTAACACCAGCAACAACACTATCAGATGGTAGCCACAGCCTTTATGCGGTCGCTGATTCGCTGGGTAGAAAAAGTACACCTTCTGCATCGTTCAACCTCAGTATTGATACGCAAGCCCCACTGGCGCCTACCCTCAGTGATGTGAGGGATGATGTGGGCATTGCTGTGAGTTTCATTCGTTCTGGCGACATGACAAACGATACAACCCCTACCTTCAGTGGTAAGTGTGAAGTGGGGAGCCTGATTACTATTTTAGACAATGGCAAGGTCATCGCCACGATCGCATCAAACAATTGGACTTGGAGTTTTACGCCAACACCACCATTTGCTGAAGGGCCACACAGCATCACGACCACGGCTACCGACAAAGCAGGCAATGTCTCGCCCGCGTCTGCACCTTTTACCTTTACGGTGGATACACAAGCACCAACCACGCCCATCATTGGCAATATCGTCGATGATTTCGGAGTGCAAACAGACAAGTTACAAACAGGCGCAATTGCGGATGATGCAACGCCAACATTAACAGGCAGTGCAGAAGCAAACAGTGTTGTGAATGTGTTTGATGGCAAGGTAAACATTGGCTCAGTGGTAGCGGATAAAAATGGCCAATGGTCATTTACCCCAGCGGCAAACATTGCCGCAGGCAAACACGTGTTTAGTGTGACTGCGACAGATGCAGCAGGAAATACCAGTGCTTCAAGTACACCATTTGAATACACCTTAAACCAAGCACCGATATTTGCTGTGAAAGACGCGACAGTGGACGTATCTGAAGACGGACTAGCTAACGGCTTATTAGATGCTGGCATTAGCAACATCGTTGCTAGTGGTACCTTAGGCATTTCAGATACCAATAACGACATCCAAGCGGTGACATTGACTGCGCCGACGACCCCTTACAGTTCGAGTGGCGTTGCGCTGACATGGGCGGGTTCAAATACATCTACCCTGATTGGCTCAGCCAACGGTAAAGAAATCATCCGAGTAACGATTGATAATGCAGGCAGTTACCAAGTTCGCTTATCGGGCCCGATTGATCATCCACAAGCTGGCGAAGATAACTTAGCACTTAATATTGGGGTGACAGCACGCGATAGCGCAGTAAGCACTTCAGGCTCGATTACCGTCAATATTCAAGATGACGCGCCAACGGCGGTGAATCAACAGATTTCGCAAGCAGTACAGGCGACATTAGGTGAGCGTGTCAATGTGATGTTGACCCTAGATACCTCAGGCAGTATTGCAATTGTGGATGGTATTGCAGGCACGACTCGGTTACAAACATCTATTAGTGCTATCAACACCTTGTTAGATAGATATGTCGCTGAAGGCAGTGACGTACGCGTCATGCTCGTCACCTTTGGTGGGGTTGCTGTTCAAAAAACCAATACATGGGTAACTGTTGCTCAAGCAAAACTAGCAATGACCGGCCTCACTACCACTTCGAGCACCAATTATGACGATGCGCTGGCCAAAACCAGAACAGCATTTACAGCGGCAGGCAAACTAACGGATGCAAAAAACGTAGGCTATTTCTTCTCTGATGCTGAACCATATCCGACCACCTCAGGGATTGATAATAATGAGCGGCTCAGTTGGGAGGCTTTTTTAAATGCAAATGCAATTAATCAATACGCAATTGGTGTGGGTAGTGGGCGCACTGAGGCTCAAATCAAAGCCAATATGGATCAAATTGCTTATAACGGGGCTGACGGCGTAGATACCTTTGCCACGCGGTTGACCACTTATACCCAATTAAATGGTTTGGTGACTCAAACGCCACAACCCCCTGTGACAGGGAGTTTAGGGAATTTTGGCGCGGATGGTGGCTATGTCAAATCGATTACCGTAGATGGCTCAACCTATAGCTATGATGCTAAAACAGGCGCGTTGAGCGTGACGGGTATCAATAACGGCTTCTTTGCCAATAGCACAAAACAACTTTCAATCAAAACAGCTGAGGGTGTGTTTGCGGTGAATATGAATAACGGTGAATACCGTTTTACGCCTGTTCAAGCTAACCAAGAATTGGTTCGATTCCTCGACCCAGTCAGCAGTGGTAGTGATTATTTAATTGGATTACCCACAGGCTGGTTTACCAATAATGCCAGTGGCAAGCTAGAGGTGATGCCAAGCAATGTCTTTGGCTTGGCAAAAGATTATGGCGATGTCTTAGAGCTCGAAGCCGCTATTGGCGACAATAGTTTATATACCTTAGTTAACAGTGCAATCAATCAAAAAATCACATTAAATTTTGATTATGCCGCACGTGCAGGCTGGACTGCGCCAAACGATTCAGCCATTCAAGTGTTGGTTGATGGTAAGTTGATTGCTACGTTAGATACCCTATCCACCACCATGACCAACTTTAATTACACGTTTAATGGCACTGGCAACCAGATGCGCATTGAGTTTAAATCAGTCAATGCCAACGGTGCCGGTGGCTTGTTAGATAACATTAAAGTGTTAGCAGATGTGCAAGCTCCAC
Organism: Methylophilaceae bacterium; assembly: GCA_027488395.1. Taxonomy (GTDB): domain Bacteria; phylum Pseudomonadota; class Gammaproteobacteria; order Burkholderiales; family Methylophilaceae; genus Methylophilus. Next base: position 7,845 of record JAIYBT010000019.1, read on the forward strand.
AAGACATAATTAGAACTTTAGACCCTGTTGGCAATGGAAGTGGATTTATTCCAGTACCAACTGGCTGGTTTACAAATAATACAAATGGCATGCTTGAGGTGCATCATAGCAGTGTGTATGGCTTAGCCAAAGATTATGGGTATGTATTAGAAATCGAGGCGCGTATTGGTGATAGTAGTTTATACACTTTGGTAAATAGTGCTGTGAATCAAAAAATCTCATTAAATTTTGATTACGCCGCACGGGCAGGCTGGACTGCGCCAAACGAGTCAGCCATACAAGTGCTGGTCGATGGTAAGTTGGTCGATACGGTAGATACGCGATCTACCACCATGACCAACTTTAATTACACGTTTAATGGCACTGGCAACCAGATGCGCATTGAGTTTAAATCAGTCAATGCCAACGGTGGCGGTGGCTTGTTAGATAACATTAAAGTGTCAGCAGAGACTAAGGTAGCGCCAAAGACTAAAGTGGACTTTGTGTTAGCGGACAACGATGGAGATACTGCCTCAGCCAGCCTCAATTTTGGCAACACTGGCAATGGCCAAGCTAATTTAATTGTGAACGGCTCTTTTGAGGATGTAACAGGATTATCGTCAGCGCCATGGGGCTATGTGGGTAAAGCAGCGATTGCTGGCTGGACAGATACCAATGGTTTAAACATAGAAGTTGTGAATACTGCAAGAACGAGTATTAATGCGACTGATGGTAAAAACTGGCTGGATTTAGAGGCAACCGTGGGTAATAACCGCATCGGTCAAAACGTTCAAAACGTTGCTAAAGGGCAAGCTTATGTGCTCAAGTTTAGCGCAGGTGATTATGTCAATGCGGATGACAATACCGCGAGTGACAATACTGTGACCGTTTACTGGGGCGGCCAAGCGATTGCCACTCTCAACCCAAAAGATGGTGTGATGACAGAGTATAGTTATAACGTGATTGGTGGTGCTGGCAATGGCAATAATCGCCTTGAGTTTGAAAGCGGTGGGCGAGTCGATGGTTATGGTGTTGGCATTGATAAAGTGTCTTTAATCAGAGCAGTTGAAACCCCTAATCTAATTGTGAATGGCTCGTTTGAAGATGTGACTGGATTAAGCGCAACTTCGTGGGGCTTTGCAGGCGCGAGCATGGTTGGTTGGACCAGTACGCGCAGTTTAGATTTTGAAGTTGTAAACAAAGTCTACAATGGATTAGTTGCAACTGACGGCACCAACACTCTAGATATGGAAGCCACAGTGGGTAATAACCGTGTTGGCCAAAATGTGCAAAATGTGGCAAAAGGTGAGTTGTATGCCTTATCATTTTCAGCAGGTGACCTTGTTAGTGCGCAAGATAATACTCTTAACGACAATACCATTAGCCTATATTGGGGTGGGTGGCTAATGGCTACCATTAACCCTAAAGACGGTGTGATGTCAGACTATCAATTTTCCTTGGTAGGGGGGTTTGGCAATGGCAATAATCGCCTTGAGTTTGAAAGTGGTGGTTTTGTCGATGGTCATGGCGTCTCTTTAGATAATGTGGTGCTCACCAAATCAGTGGTCAATTACAATGTGGTGAATGGCGATGCGAATGCGAATACATTAAATGGTTCGAGTGGCAACGACTTAATCACTGGCATGGAGGGTAACGACAACATGTCTGCTTACGCTGGCCAGGATACTTTAATTGGTGGCAAGGGGAATGACACCATGTTTGGTGGCACTGGTGCGGATGTATTCAAATGGAGCTTGGGTGATGGTGGTGCGCCAGCATTGCCAGCACGTGATGTGATTGGTGATTTTGACAAAGCTGCAATCAGCTTGGGTGGAGATGTGCTAGACGTGAGAGATGTATTGCAAGGTGAAACAAGTGCCAACATCGCTTGTTATCTCAACTTCCAAAAATCAGGCACCGATACACTGGTCTCAATGAGTGCGCACGGTGGGTATGTGAATGGCGCTTACTCACTGGCGGCAACCACGCAACAGGTGGTGTTAACAGGGGTGGATATGGTGACAGGTCAAGGTACCAACGCACAGATTATTAACAGCCTGTTAGCACAACAAAAACTGATTATCGATTAATGTCTTAATCAAAATGTTTCACTTTAAAGCGACCTTCGGGTCGCTTTTTTGTATCAAAGTGGCTAAAAGTTGGGCCGCAGGCCATTAGTTATGCATCAAGCCAAACAAATAAAGCGGTAGATTGAAAAAAAGGGCACCAAGTGGTGCCCTTTAACCCTGACTAAGCGTTTATTCCACCGCCAGTAAATCTACAAATTGGTGTACAGGCGTGGCTTCTAACACCGCTTGATTTTGGCAAAGATCTAAAATACAGGCTTGTTTTTCGGCGTCAAAGCGTCTGGCTAAGTTCATTTTAAATTTTTTGACTAACTCAGGAATGCCTTCTTGGCGACGACGACGGTGGCCGATCGGGTATTCGACGGCGATATTGTTGGATTGCGTACCGTCTTTAAAAAATACTTGAATTGCGTTTGCAATCGAGCGTTTCTCTGGGTCTAAATAATCACGGGTGTAGGGGGCGTGTTCTACGCATTGCATTTTGTCACGTAGTGCATCAATCCGTGGATCAGCGGCCGCGGCATCTTCGTAATCTTGCGCGGTTAAACTGCCTTTGAGTAAGCCAACAGCCGTCATATATTGAATGCAATGGTCACGGTCTGCGGGGTTATGCATGGGGCCGGTTTTATCAATAATTCGAATGGCAGATTCGTGCGTGGTGATGATGATTTTCTCGATATTGGCAATGTCATCCAATGTTTGTAGGCGCTGGCCCACTGCTTGATGCAATTGAAACGCAGCCTCCACTGCCGTTTGCGCATGAAACTCGGCAGGGAAAGAGATTTTAAATAGCACTTGCTCCATGACGTAACTGCCATATGGGCGTTGAAAGCTAAACGCTTTGCCTTTAAATAGCACATCGTAAAACCCCCAAGTGTTTGCGGTTAACGCACTTGGGTAACCCATTTCACCTTGTAAGGTCATCCATGCCAAGCGCACTGCTCGTGAGGTGGCATCGCCTGCGGCCCAAGATTTACGCGAGCCTGTGTTGGGGCTGTGGCGATACGTGCGCAGGCTTTGCCCATCTACAAACGCGTTAGAAACGGCATTGATGATGTCTTCTTGAGTGCCACCCAACAGCTTAGTCACCACGGCGGTTGAGGCAATTTTGACTAAAATAACATGGTCTAAGCCCACGCGGTTAAAGCTATTTTCAAGCGCCAATACCCCTTGAATTTCGTGCGCTTTAATCATGGCGGTGAGCACATCTTTCATGGTGAGCGGTGCCTTGCCTTCGGCAATGTGTTTACGAGACATATAATCTGCCACCGCTAAAATGCCACCCAAGTTATCCGAGGGGTGGCCCCATTCGGCGGCTAACCAAGTGTCGTTAAAATCTAGCCAACGGATCATGGCACCAATATTAAAGGCTGCCAAAATCGGGTCAAGCTGATAAGCGGTGCCCGGCACTTTTGCACCATTCGGGACAACGGTGCCCGGAATCACAGGGCCTAACAGTTTGGTGCAAGCTGGGTAATCCAATGCTTCAAAGCCACAGCCTAGGGTGTCTATTAAGCAGTTTCTGGCGGTGTCGTAGGCCTCAGTCGAGGTGATTTGAAAATCGTTAACGTAATTGGCAATATCCACCAGCACTTGATCTGGCGCTGGGCGTACGTTTGAAATATGGGCTGACATAAGGGGTCCTTGAGGTAAAAAAGTCTAAGTGCAATGCGTTATTTAATGCGCAACACGCGGACTGTCCCCTGCTTTAAGCAATACACTTTATTGCCATTGGCTGGGATCAGTCAGGGCGCAGGGTAGGGGTTGATTAAAATGCGCATACGTCACTGATTGGGCGATATCAGGTGCGTGCTTGTAAGGGCACAAACGGTCGATTGTCTGGGCCGTTGTATTCGGCATTCGGACGAATAATTTTGTTATCTATCCGCTGCTCAATCACATGTGCCACCCAGCCTGTAGTGCGGGAGATGACAAAAATGGGGGTAAACATCCCGGTGGGAATGCCCATCATGTGATAACTCGATGCGCTATACCAATCTAAATTGGGGAACATCTTTTTCTCGCGCCACATGGTTTCTTCAATGCGGGCAGATACTTCATATAAGTGCATATCGCCCGCATCTTCACACAATGCACGACTCACCGCTTTAATCGAGGTGTTTCTGGGGTCGGCAATGGTATACACCGGGTGACCAAAACCAATGATGATTTCTTTACGCGCCATGCGCGCTAAGATATCTGCTTCGGCCTCATCGGCAGTTTGATAACGCTCGATAATCTCCATGGCGGCCTCATTGGCCCCGCCATGTTTGGGGCCGCGCAATGCGCCAATTGCCCCAGTGATGCAGGAGTAGAGATCGGATAACGTACCTGCCACGACCCGCGCGGTAAACGTAGAGGCATTAAACTCATGCTCGGCGTATAACACCAAAGAGGTATTCATCGCTTGCACGTGTAATGTGCTGGGTTTTTTTCCATGTAATAAATACAAAAAGTGGCCAGCAATGGAATCTTCGTCACTTTCCACTGCAATACGCTGACCACTCTGGCTAAAGTGGTACCAATACATCAGCATCGAGCCAAAGCTGGCAATTAAACGGTCGCCCAGGGCTTGTGTGCCAGCAATGTTGCGGTCCGCGGCTTCGGGTTCTAAAGTGCCTAACATGGCGCAACCAGTGCGCATCACATCCATCGGGTGGGCGTTGGCTGGAATCTGCTCTAAAACCGCTTTGAGCGCAGTCGGCAAGCCACGTAAGGTTGTTAAACGTTGTTGGTAGGCTGCAAGTTGTGATGCATTGGGCAAAGCGCCGTAAATTAACAAATACGCCACTTCTTCAAAGCTCGCATGTTCGGCCAGCGCTAAAATATCATAGCCACGGTAATGTAGATCGTTGCCACTGTGGCCGACCGTACAGATGGCAGTGGTGCCAGCAGCAACGCCGGCGAGGGCCACCCCTTTTTTACGTTTTGGGGCTTCTGCAGTGGCAGCAGTGGGCGTGGCGGTTTGCGTCATCATCGTCTCCTGTGGCAAAGATTATTTTTGATAAAGGGCGTCTAGTTTTTGCTCAAAGGCGTGATAGCCTAAATGCGTATAGAGGTCGGCACGACTTTGCATTAAGTCAATGACATTGGCCTGGGTGCCGTCTCGGCGCACGTCTTGATACACCTTGAGCGCCGCCTGATTCATGGCACGAAACGCGGACAATGGATAAAGCACCATGCCAACCCCCACCTCAGCCAACGCTTCAACGCTAAATAACGGCGTCGCGCCAAACTCGGTGATATTGGCAAGCACGGGCACTTGTACCGCCTGTGCAAATTGCTGATACATAGTGAGTTCGGTAATCGCCTCTGGAAAAATCATGTCCGCCCCTGCCTCAACGCAGGCGCATGCGCGGTCGATGGCGGATTGCAACCCCTCGACGGCCAAGGCATCTGTGCGCGCCATGACCACAAAGTCGTCATAGGGCTTGGCATCCACCGCGGCTTTTATGCGGTCTACCATTTCTTCTAAGCTTACAATGGCTTTATTGGGCCGATGGCCACAACGTTTTGCGCTGACTTGGTCCTCAATATGTACCGCCGCTGCACCCGCTTTGGCCACACTTTTAATGCTGCGCGCGATATTAAACGCACCGCCAAAGCCAGTGTCGATATCGACCAATAAGGGGGTGTCCACTGCATCGGTGATGCGACGCACATCGACTAACACGTCTTCCAGGTTAGAGATGCCTAAATCTGGCAAGCCGAGCGAGCCAGCCGCCACGCCACCACCCGACAAATAGATGGCCTGAAAACCAGATTGCGTCGCCAGCATGGCGTGGTAGGCGTTAATCGCGCCGATGATTTGTAACGGTTTTTCGTTGGCAAGGGCAGCACGAAAGCGTGCGCCGGGGGTAGTGGGTGTTTGTGTCATGGTGCGTACTCTTTAATCTGTGCACAGCGGGTCTGCGTGCGTGTTAACGAACAGGCTTTGTGAGGGTTAACTCACATCAACAGCCCACACTTAGGCGTTAAAAAAGCGACTGAGGGCATCGGCTGGTAGGCTAACGCCAGTCTGTTTGGCTTTTTGTAACACCTCCCAAAAATAGCGATAGGTCGCGCGATCATGTAACTCACCCGCATATTGAATCGGCCCCCAATCAGCGTCTTGCGCGGCAATCAAAATATTGGCGGCGTCGTTGACTTCGTCATAATTGGGTTGCATGGCTAGGACGATGGCGCGAATTTGCGTGGGATAAATGCTCCACATGCGCATAAAACCAAACTCGTTACGCGCGCGACTGGCATCGTTTTGTGTGACCTCGACATTTTTTAAATCTAAGGTCACGTTATGCGCGGGCACCACGCCATTGGCAAGTGCTGCGGCCACCACTTCAGCCTTGGCACGCGCGAGTAGGCGATGGTCAAATTGGCCTGGGCTACGCATGGCGCTGGCTGGAATCGCGCCATGGTGGGCGCTGACAAAATCCATTAAGCCAAAATCCAACACTTGCAACCAAGGCAATTGCGCAATTTCATGCACTTGGCGGAGGGCGCCGTGGGTTTCAATCAATATATGCACGGGAATTTCGCGCTTGATACCGTGTTGTGCGGCCACGGTTTGAATATAACTAATCATTTCACGGGCTTGCGCGACATCGGTACATTTTGGAATGGTCAGGTAGCTCAATACCTCGCCTGCGCCTGCCACTAAAATATCAATGTCGGTTTTCCAGTGCGGGTGGGTGTAATCGTGGATACGTGCGCCAGCCATGCGATAGCGGTTCGCCTCACTGTTTAATACGCGCACTATCATCGCCGCGTGCGCGTGCTCTTGCCCACTGGCAGCCCCATCCTCACAATCGCACGTGATATCAAACACCGGACCGATGCCGTTGGCGGCGTCTGGGTCTTGCAATGACAATGCTTTTAAAATTAATTTTTCACTGCCCGCAAAATGCTCACACACGGGGATCACGGGAAACGGTTTTTCACCGCCAAACAAGGCTTGATGGGGATGTACTTTCATGAGGTGTGTCCTTTTTTTGGAATAAGTACTGTGTAATCTAAATCGAGCACCACATTGGCATGGTAGCTATCGGCTTCTTTTACCGTGCTAACTTGTTCGGGGAGGCAATTTTTAATGCCAACCATGCGCAGTCGGAGCGCGCCAAACGCTGGGTTGGCTAACGGCCATTTATCGAGGACTTCGGTCGCACAATAAATGGTATCACCTGCAAAGCTAGGCGCAGTGTGGCTGCCCGCGTTGATGGCCAACACCGAGAGTGCGTTTTCTAAGCCCTCGTAGCTGATGGCGCGGCAGGCAGAAATCACCACGCCGCCATACACCAAGCGTTGCCCTTGTGCAGAAGATTGCATCAGGTGGGCATCAAAATGCAGTCGGGCATTATTTTGATAAAGGTGGGTGGCCAGCGTGTGATCGCTATCATTAATGGTTAAGCCGGCGCGATGGTTAAGGCGTTCACCCACTGCATAATCCTCCCAAAAGTAAGCGCCACCACTGACTTGTGCACAGGCGGCATGTGGGTTCAAAAAGGATGGTGGGCTAAGCTGCTCAGGCGCAACAAAAGTGGGTAAGGTTGGAATAACGGTTTCAGGCGAAGGCGCCTCCAAGCGCTGTTTGTGTACCATCACCCAGCGCACCCATTGCAAGACAGGCACGTGGTGTTGGTTGACTGTGGTGGAGCGTACCCACACCACGCCATGTTTGCCGCTGGTATTTTGTTTTAAACCAATCACTTGGCTGCGGGTGGTTAAGGTGTCACCCACATACACCGGTTCTAGAAAGCGTACATCGGCATAGCCCAAGTTAGCCACTGCGTTGACAGAAATATCGGGCACCGTTTTGCCAAAGGCAATATGAAACGCTAACAAATCATCGACAGGCTGTTTGGCATAGCCCAGCGATTGCGCAAAGGGTTGGCTGCAAAACAGTGGTTGCCGCGCGCCAGTCAGCGCGATATACAGCGCGCTATCCCCTTCAGTGAGGGTGCGCGGTGTGGCATGGGAGATGACTTCATTCAGGCTAAAGTCTTCAAAAAAACGGCCTGCATTGAGTTTATTTTGCATGTGTCAGGCCCTAGATAAACTCTTCTTCAAGTGCGGTTATGGCTTCAGCCAGTTTAATCAAGCGCTGGGCGGCTTTAATGTGATGGTGTTCCACCAATTTATCGTTGACCACCACCGTGCCCAAGCCTGCCTCATTGGCCTCACGCAGCGCTTTAATGATTAATCTTGCATGCTCTACTTCGGCGCGTTGCGGCGTATAGGCATCATTGCAATATGCAATTTGCGCTGGGTGGACCAGTGATTTGCCATCCATGCCCATGTCACGGCCTAAGCGACAGGCATATTCAAAGGAGTGCATGTTTTTAAAGTCGGAGGTAATGCCGTCAATCACGCCTTTGCCATAAGCACGTGCCGCCAAAATCACTAAGGATAACGAGGTTAAGATGGCTGAGCGTTCATGGGTCACGCGTGCATGCAGTTGTGAAATTAAATCTGAGGTAGCCATCACCATGCAAATGACGCGCTCGGAGGCGGCAGCAATTTCTTTGGCATTGAGTACCGCCAATGGGCTTTCAATCATCACCATCATTGGCGTTTGAGTACCACCTGCTTGATCGAGCAAGGCTTGCGCCCGCAGCACATCGTCTGCAGATTCCACATTGGGAAACAAAATCGCATCGGCACCAATATTGGCAACCGCTTGTATGTCATCTAAGCCCCAGATGGAGTCGACATCATTCACACGCACCACCACTTCGCGCTGCCCATAGCCCCCTTGCTTGACAGCGTTTACCACATTGATGCGCGATTGAATTTTGGCCTCCACCAAAATCGGATCGCCTAAATCGAGAATCACAGCGTCTGCCGCCAGCGTGCGCGCACGATCTAAATAGTGCGTATTGCAGCCAGGGACATACAACATGGAGCGACGAGGTCTGAGTGCGTTAGTCATCACGACACCTTGTAGTTTTATTGATGATGCATTATTCATGATAAAAAAAAGCATGTCAACATATATCATATGTCTTATATAAGATATAAAACAGTAGACAAACTATTTTTGGCTATGTTATAAATACAGCTATGTTAAATCCGCACGTAATGACGTTATGGATGGAGAATTAAAATGGCAGTCACCGCGATAAAGTCAAATGCAAATACATTAAGCCCAGTGCAGTCTGTGAGTGGCAAATCTGTGAATAGCAAGCCAGTGAGTAGCAAGCCTTTAAGTAATAAAGTCGCCTCTGCGCAACAAACCGCGCTTAAACAATTGGGTTCGCCTAGCTACAAGCCGCTGTACGATCAAATTAAGGTGCTGATTACACAAAGTTTGATTGCAGGGGAGTGGCGCCCTGGGGATGTGATTCCCAGTGAAATTGAGTTAGCTCAGCGCTATAAAGTTAGCCAAGGCACGGTACGTAAAGCCATCGATAGTTTAGCCACAGAAAATATTCTGATCCGTCGCCAAGGCAAGGGGACGTTTGTAGCGACCCACAATCAAGATGATATTAAGTTGCGTTTTTTGCGCTTAACCGCAGAAAACGGTCAAAAAGAGCTGTTGCAAAACGCCTTTTTATCTTGCGAAAAAGCCAAAGCCAATGCCCACATCGGCAAAGTATTAGAAATTAAAGCGGGGGCCACCACCATCGATATCAAGCGCTTGCTGACTTTTTCAGGGCGTCCACTGATTTACGACCACATCATTGTGCCAGCCGCACCGTTTAAAGGCTTGAATTTTGCCAAAGTAGAAGAAAGCAATGGCTCGATGTACAGCATGTATGAGTCAGAGTTTGGCATTCGTATGATTCGTGCGGAAGAGCGCATTAAAGCCGTGGCAGCCGAAGGTGAAGTGGCCAAAGCGCTGGGCTTGCCTGAGGGGCATCCTTTGTTAAGCATTGAGCGGGTGTCATTTACTTATGGTGATAAACCGATGGAATGGCGCTTAGGCTTGTGTTTAACCGATGACCACCATTATATGAGCGAGCTTGAGTAAAGCGCTTTTTGATAGCCATACCAAGTCTATATAGCAAATACGGAGAACAGCATGGATGATTTAAGAGCACGCGCACTGGCGTATCACCAGTTTCCAAAACCGGGCAAGTTGAGCGTGGAATCCTCTAAACCATGTGCGACACAAAATGAGCTTTCGCTAGCCTATACCCCAGGGGTGGCGGAGCCAGTGCGTGAAATCCATGCCGACCCCGCCAATGCCTACAAGTACACCAATAAAGGCAATTTAATTGCGGTGATTACCGATGGCACGGCGGTATTGGGCTTAGGCAATGTGGGCGCGCTCGCCAGTAAGCCTGTGATGGAGGGTAAAGCAGTATTGTTTAAGCGCTTTGCGGGGATTGATGTATTTGATATTGAGGTGAACGCCGCCAGCCCCGATGACTTTATTCAAACCGTGGTGAATATTGCGCCCACCTTTGGCGGCATTAACTTAGAAGACATTGCCGCACCGCACTGCTTTTATATCGAAAACGAATTAAAAAAACGCTTAGATATCCCAGTGTTTCATGACGACCAGCATGGCACCGCAGTGATTGTTGCGGCCGCACTGATCAATGCGCTGGAATTGCAAGGCAAAACCTTACCAAACGTCAGGATTGTGTTTTTAGGCGCTGGGGCAGCCGGTTGTTCATGTGCCAAGCTGTTAAAGCTGATGGGCGCGCAGCACATTGTGATGGTGGATCGTAGCGGGGTGTTGGATACCAATCGCACAGATTTACACGACAATAACCGAGCTTTAGCGATTGAAGCAGGCGACATTCGCACGCTGGAAGACGCCATGCAAGGCGCCGATGTATTTATCGGTGTGTCCGCAAAAAATGGCTTACCGCCAGCGTTGGTGTTAAAGATGGCAGATAAACCAGTGATTTTTGCGCTGGCAAACCCTGACCCTGAAATTTTACCCAGCCAAGTATTCGCCTTGCGCCAAGATGTGATTATGGCGACTGGGCGCAGTGATTTTCCTAATCAAGTGAATAACGCTTTGTGTTTTCCTTATTTATTTCGCGGTGCATTAGATGCGAAAGCCAAGCAAATTACCGAAGCAATGAAAGTGGCGGCAGCGCAAGCCCTGGGTCGATTGGCGCGTGAGCCGGTGCCGCAGGCGGTATTAGACGCCTACCAACTAGAGTCACTCAGTTTTGGCCCCGATTACATTATCCCCAAACCATTTGATCCGCGGTTGATGGAATTTGTCGCCGGTGCCGTGGCGTGTGCGGCAGGCAAACCATAGGACGCGCATTGTGATTGTTAAAAAAACACCACGATTAGGGCGCAACGGGCGGCCACAAGCACGCCCCAAAAACCTTGCTTTATGGACCATACGGCTTCCGATTAACGCCATGGTGTCTATTTTGCATCGCGCCAGTGGCGTTGCATTATTTGTGGCCATGCCGGTTTTGTTATGGTGGCTGTACGCCTCTTTACGTTCGGCCGAGAGTTATCAAGCAGCCACAGGCTGGTTACAGAGCATCCCAGTAAAGCTGTTACTCAGCGGGTTGTTATGGGCGTTTTTGCATCATTTTTATGCGGGCTTGCGGCATTTGGCGATGGACGTGCATTGGATGACCAGTTTGCAAAAAGCCCGTTTTTCTAGCCGTGTGGTGTTGCTGTTGGTGGGCTTGAGCATGCTTGGCTTGTTGCCTGCAATTTGGTGAGCGAGAACAACACATGCTAATTGAATTATTGTCTGCGCGTTACCCTGGCATGCGCCGTTGGCTGACACAGCGCTTATGTGCGGTGAGTATGGCCGTGGTGTTTTTGGCCTTTTTAGCGCGTATTTGGTGGTTAGATCCGCATACCTTTAGCACTTGGCAAGCGGTTTTTTCACCAGTGGTTTGGCGCTTGTTGGCTTGGTGGTTTTTTATTTGCATGGCCGTGCACGCGAGGTTAGGCGTCAAAGATGTGTTGCGCGATTATGTGCCGCATTTAGCCACGCGTGATGTGTTGCAATGGGGCGTAGAAGCGAGTGTTTGGATAGAAGTGGCTGTGGTGACATGGTTATTTTCTGGATTTGTTTTTTAAGGTGAGTGGCATGACAGCAGCAATTCAATATCATCAAGTAGATGCCGTGATTGTTGGCGGCGGCGGTGCCGGTTTGCGTGCCGCCTTGCAATTGGCAGAGTCTGGGGCCGAGGTCGCGGTGTTATCTAAGGTGTTTCCTACCCGCTCGCACACCGTGGCCGCGCAAGGGGGGATTGCCGCCGCACTTGGCAATGTCTCCGAAGATAATTGGCTCTGGCACATGTATGACACCATCAAAGGCTCTGATTATTTAGGCGATCAAGATGCAATTGAATTTATGTGTCGCCATGCCGCAAAAGCGATTATTGAGCTAGAGCATTTTGGCATGCCGTTTGATCGTCTAGAAAGTGGCCGTATCTTTCAACGCCCGTTTGGCGGCATGACTAAAAACTTTGGTGAGTCTCCTATCTCACGCACCTGTGCCGTGGCAGACCGCACTGGACATGCCATGTTACACACCCTGTATCAGCGTAACGTCAAAGCCAATACGCAATTTTTAATTGAATGGTTTGCGCTGGATTTAATCCGTGATGTCGATGGCGATATCTTGGGGGTGATTGCACTCGAAATCGAAACCGGTGACATCCATGTCATTCAAGCCAAAGCCACTTTATTGGCCACGGGTGGGGCGGGGCGGATTTTTCAAGCCAGCACCAATGCGTATATTAATACTGGCGATGGCTTAGGCATGGCGGCGCGCGCTGGTTTACCGTTACAAGACATGGAGTTTTGGCAATTTCATCCCACCGGTGTGCTCAATGCTGGGGTGCTGATTACCGAAGGGGTGCGCGGTGAGGGTGGCTATTTAGTCAATAGCGATGGCGAACGCTTCATGGAGCGCTATGCGCCTAGCGCCAAAGACCTTGCCAGCCGCGATGTGGTGTCACGCGCCATGGCCACCGAAATCAAAGAAGGTCGCGGCATTGGCAAACACCGTGATGCGGTGTATCTCAAGCTTGATCATTTGGGTGAGGAGATCATCAATAAACGGTTGCCAGGCATTCGTGAGATTGCCAAAACCTTTGCCAGTGTCGACCCCCTGACTGCACCGATTCCGGTAGTGCCCACCGTGCACTATATGATGGGCGGCATTCCCACTAATTTAGATGGTCAGGTGGTGATGCATGACGGGCAAACCGAGCGCGTGGTGCAGGGCTTGTATGCGGTCGGTGAGTGCGCCTGTGTGTCAGTGCATGGCGCCAACCGCTTAGGCTCAAATTCATTATTAGATTTAGTGGTATTTGGCAAAGCGGCGGGCGACAAAATGGCATGTGACATTGCCCGCCAACAGCCACATAAGCCGCTCCCTGCCCAAGCGAGCGATGCCACCTTAGCCAGGTTGCAACGGCTAGAGCATGCCAGCAGTGGCGAAAGTGTGTCAGAAGTCGGTCAGGCCATGCGTTTAAGTATGCAAAAACACTGTGGTGTGTTCCGCTTTCCTGAGTTGCTTGATGAGGGCGTCAACCAAATTCAAGCCATCAGCGCGCGCGCACAAGACTTACGCATTCAAGATAAAAGCAAGGTATTTAATACCGCCAGAGTCGAAGCCCTAGAGTTGGATAATTTGATACAAGTGGCAGACGCCACCATGCGGGCCGCGCATGCCCGCCATGAAAGCCGAGGCGCACATGCGCGGGCAGATTTCCCAGAGCGCGATGATCAACAATGGTTAAGCCATTCGCTGTATCACGCGCAATCGCAACGCTTGACTTACAAACCAGTGCGGTTACAGCCACTCACTGTTGACTCCTTTGAATTAAAGAAAAGGGTGTACTAGCATGAAATTTTCCATTTATCGATTTAATCCAGATGTCGATGACAAACCTTATATGCAAGACTATGAGCTGACGCTGGAAGAGAGTGATCAGATGTTGCTCGATGCGCTGTTGCGTATCAAGCACCTGGACGATACCTTGAGCATGCGTAAATCTTGCCGCGAGGGGGTATGTGGCTCCGATGCCATGAACATCAACGGTAAAAACGGTTTGGCCTGTATCACCAAATTGAGCGATTTAACTGAGCCGGTGATGTTGCGCCCGATGCCAGGCTTGCCTGTCATTCGTGATTTAGTGGTGGATATGACGCAGTTTTTTGACAACTACCACTCGGTGATGCCTTATCTGAAAAACGAGGGCCCGTTACCAGAGACTGAGCGCTTACAAAGCCCAGAAGACCGCGCCAAATTAGATGGGTTATATGAGTGTATCTTGTGCGGGGCGTGTACGACCTCATGCCCAAGCTTTTGGTGGAACCCAGATAAATTTGTTGGCCCCGCAGGCTTGATGCAAGCCTACCGTTTTATTGCCGATAGCCGCGATGAAGCGCAAGACGAGCGCCTAGAAAACCTAGAAGACCCCTACCGTTTGTACCGTTGCCATAACATCATGAACTGTACCGATGTGTGCCCGAAAAAACTCAATCCGAATGCGGCAATTGCGGCGATTAAAGATTTAAAAATCGAAAAAGCCAAGCACGAAGAAACCCAGCAAAACAAGAAAAAAATCTTTGGCATTAAAGTGTTATAGGAGCCCGCCATGGTAAACGCAGAAATTTTAAGTGCTGCAGAACAACGTCGCTTAGCGTGGCGCTGTCGGCGTGGCTTGTTAGAACTGGATATTGTGTTGCAACAATTTGTCCTTGCCCAGTTTTCGCAAATGACCTTAGCCGAACTCACCGAGTTTGATGATTTATTGGCCTTGCCCGATACCGAGTTTTGGCAATTGATTCAAGGGCAAGCCGTGGGTCACCCGCTCGCCAAACGCTATGCCACCCTATTAGAAAAGTTACGTTCCAGCCACCGCACTGGGGCTGAGGAGCTGTTATGAACGCTGCGATATCAGAGACCCCAACGTTACTAAATGCGGGGGCCTTGGGCGACTATTGGCCTGGCATTCAGTTGTATTACCCGCCAGTTAAGTTTTCGCCTAGTTTAGGCATTTACGAAGACATGGCGCAAGCGGCTGCGCGTTTTCAAAAGCACGCGCATTTTACCAACGCGCATACCTTGATTTTTGACTTAGAAGACGGCTGTCGGCAAAAAGAAATGAGCCGTGCGTTGTTGCGACAAGAGTTGCCGCAACTACGCAAAGTCAATGCGCGTGTCACCATCGCCATCCGTGCCAATTCGTTTAGAACAGACGAATACGAAGAGGACATGAAGCTGGTCCGCGACATGGGTGAATTTATTGACGTGGTGATGCTGGCAAAAGCTGGCGAGGCTTATGGTGCGGCCGAAGTACGCGATTTATCCAGCTTGTTGTTAAGCGTGAACCCCGCCATGACCATACAGCCGATTATTGAGCACCCAAAATCGCTCAAAATCGCGCCCGAGTTGATGCAATACGACACCGTCAAACATGTGGTGTTTGGGATTCATGATTTTTCAAAAGCGCTAGGCATCCACATCACGCCAGAACATTGGGTAGAAGAATTATTTTACTTTTTAAACCAATTGATTTTTGAGGCACGCATTGCAGGTAAGGGCGTGATTGGCGGGGTAGAGACCTTGATTGGCAGCAATATCATGCCAGACAAATTTGTTGAGCCACATGATGTGAGGCGTTGGTTAGATTTGCATGGCGACCACGAGTCACGCGTGGTGTATAAACATGCCTGCCAAGAGGCTGCCATGGGCTTAACCGGTAAACAAGTGATACACCCAGGCCACATACATTTATGTAAAACCGCTTATACCCCGTCACCCACCGAAGTGAATCAAAAGGTGGCGATTTTAAAAGCCGCGATTGAGGCAGATGCCTTACTGGGCGGGGCAATTAAATTTGAAGGTGAAATGTTAGACCCACCGATGTTTGGTAAAGCGCTACAAACCTTGTTGCGTGCCCATGCCCTACGCGCACTAAAAACCAGCGATATGCAATTTGCCTTACATGTACTGCAATGCATGCCGGCACAGGTGGTGAGACAAAACTGGCCATATGGCGTATTGCTGTAAGCGCGGTATGAATGCAAAACCACGCATCATCCGACTTGTGTGTGCGGTGAACTGCGCATGATAGGGGAGACCCCCCAAGCTTTAGGGAGAATACACATGACCACTTATCCAGCTTATCCTGCCTGGCAATGGGAAATACCGACGTTATTTAATATCGGCGCCGCGTGCAGTGATCGCCATTTAGGCACCGCGCATGTCAACGCCACAGCCATGATTGTCGAAGACGACCATTTAGGCACCAGCACCATGACCTTTGCCGAATTGGCGCAACAGACAGATCAATTTGCGCGTGCGTTATTGGCATTGGGTATTCAAGCCGGTGATCGCGTACTGATCCGCCTACCGAATAGCTTGGCTTACCCGATTGCGTTTTTGGGCACCATGAAAATCGGTGCCATCGCGGTGCCCACCTCCACCTTGCTTACTGCCGAAGAAGTGGCGTATTTAGCCAAAGACTCAGGCGCCAGTGTGCTGGTGACCGATGCCGCCGCATGGCAACACATGGCAGCTAATTTAGAGGCCAATGTCGCGCACACCCCGCAACTCAAGCATGTGTTGCTCACGCAAGTGGCAGCACCGTTGGCCCCGTCATCCACGTTTCAGGTGCAAGCCTTGAGTGAGGCCATGACGCAAGCACCTGCGGTTGCGATTACGCCTAACACGCGTGCGGATGACCCCGCTTATTTAGTGTATACCTCAGGTACCACAGGCTATCCCAAAGGCGTGCTTCACGCGCACCGTGCATTGTTGGGGCGACAGCCAGCGGCCACCTATTGGTTCGATTACAGCGATCAAGTGCAAGACCGCATCATGCACTCGGGTAAATTCAACTGGACCTATGTGTTGGGCACTGGCTTGATGGATCCGCTCTACCTAGGCAAAACCGTGATTGTGCACGAGGGTAAAAACGACCCCGAGCATTGGCTCACCTTGATTGCTAAACATCAGGCCACCATTTTTATTGGTGTGCCGACCATTTATCGCCAATTGTTACAAAAAACCAGTGCGACCCAAGCCAATATTCCCAGCGTGCGTCACTTTATGAGTGCAGGTGAGCATTTGTCTGACGAGGTGCTGAGCCAATGGCGGGTGCGCTTTGGGTTGGATATTTACGAAGCAGTGGGCATGAGTGAGTTTTCTTATTACTTGTCGCAAAGTGTGTATCGGCCGATCCGCGCCGGTTCTGCTGGCTTTGCGCAACCCGGGCATCAGATTGAATTGCTCGATCCTGAAACGCGCTTGCCAGTCGCCACAGGGGAGGAGGGCATGATTTGTGTGCCGATGGCTGACCCGGGGCTGTTTTTACGCTACTGGAATCTGCCAGAAGAAACCACTAAATATAAGCATGACGGTTATTTTTTTACCGGAGATTATGCCAAACTCGATGCCGATGGCTATATTTGGTTTTTAGGCCGCAAAGACGACATCATCAAAAGCTTTGGCTACCGCGTGTCCCCCTATGAAATTGAGCGGGTGTACAAAGGCCATCCAGCCGTGGCCGATTGTGCCGCCGTTGGTGAAGAAATTGAAAAAGACAAATTACTGGTGGTGATTTACGTGATTCCAAAAGCCGATGTCGCGTGTGCACCCGATGAGCTCATCGCTTTTGGCAAACAGCATCTTGCTGCTTACAAAGCGCCTAAAAGTGTGTATTTTGCTAAAGAGTTTCCGCGCACCAAAAACGGCAAAATTTTGCGTAAAGACATATCACCGCAGATTGCTTACGACAAAAACAGCGGGCGTTAACCCTTTGTCTGCCTTATATTGAAAGTCAACGATGGCCTTGATTAAAACCGAAGATTTTATTGCCAGCATTGCCGATGCCTTGCAATTTATCTCTTATTACCATCCCGAAGATTACATACAAGCCTTGGCGCGTGCTTACCAGCAAGAGGCCTCGCCCGCGGCAAAAGATGCCATCGCTCAAATTTTAACCAACTCGCGCATGTGCGCTGAGGGCAAACGACCGATTTGCCAAGACACTGGGATTGTGGTGGCGTTTGTAAAAATTGGCATGCGTGCGCAATTTGAAGGCGATATGACCATCGAACAAATGGTTAACGCTGGCGTTAAACGGGCTTATTGCCACCCTGAAAACACTTTGCGTGCCTCCATGGTAGAAGACCCCGCTGGCAAGCGACGCAATACCAAAGACAACACGCCTGCCATGACGTATGTGGAAATGGTGGCGGGGGAGTGCGTCGAAGTGATGATCGCTGCTAAAGGCGGTGGCTCAGAAAACAAAGCCAAGCTCGCAATGCTGAATCCCAATGACAGTATTGTCGATTGGGTATTGGCGCAAGTGCCCAACATGGGGGCAGGTTGGTGCCCGCCTGGCATGCTGGGCATCGGCATCGGAGGCAGTGCCGAAAAAGCCATGTTGCTAGCAAAAGAATCACTGATGGCACCGATTGATATTCAAGATTTACAAGCACGTGGTGCGCAAACCGTCACCGAGGCGCTGCGTTTAGAGCTGTATACCAAGGTCAATCAATTAGGCATTGGTGCACAAGGCTTGGGTGGCTTAACCACGGTGTTGGATGTGAAAATTTTAGAGTACCCCACCCATGCTGCCAGCTTGCCGGTGGCCATGATCCCTAACTGCGCTGCTACCCGTCATGTGCATTTTCATTTGGATGGCGCTGGCGTGGCACAGTTAACGCCGCCCAGCTTAGACAGTTACCCCGATGTGCATTGGGCGCCGAGCGCACAAGCCAAACGGGTTAATCTCGCTACAGTGACCCGCGAAGAAACCTCGACCTGGCAAATAGGGGATACCTTGTTGCTGACAGGTAAAATTTTAACGGGCCGTGATGCCGCGCATAAACGCATTCAATCACTGCTCGCTGCGGGTGAAGCTTTACCGGTTGATTTTAAACAGCGCTTTATTTATTACGTGGGCCCTGTCGATGCAGTTGGTGACGAAGCGGTTGGCCCTGCGGGCCCCACTACCGCCACCCGCATGGATAGCTACACAGACATGATGCTCTCCACCGGGCTGTTAGGCTCGATAGGCAAAGCTGAGCGCGGTGAAGCCGCGCGTGCGGTGATGGCAACACACCGCTCGGTGTATTTGATGGCGGTGGGCGGTGCCGCCTATTTAGTGAGCAAAGCCATTAAACACGCGCGGGTGGTGGCGTTTGCTGATTTAGGCATGGAAGCGATTTATGAGTTTGATGTGGTCGACATGCCCGTGACCGTGGCCGTGAGCCATGATGGACAATCAGTGCATGAGTCAGGGCCAGCCCATTGGAAACGCCAAATCGCGATTCATGCGCAAGCGTCGAGTGAGCATTAAATATAAAAGAGATTGTGTGTCCTCCATCACTGAGCGTCAGCACGATTTGTTTAAATATACGTCATACTACGGATACGCACCCGCCTATCTACAATGATAATGTCAAACGAATTGGGGTTTCATATGCATCAACACACACCAAGGTTACATTCACGCGCGTTTCTTTGCATGCTTTTGGGCGCTTTGTTTGCAACCACAAGCCATGCTGAAAGCGCGTTAGATTATTTTACCGATCAACATGGTCGCTACGCGGGGCCCAGTTTAGAACAGCAAGTCGCTTTGATGGATACCGACCATAATGGGTATGCCGATGTATTTGAAGTGCGCGCTTATTTAGAAAAGCAAAATGGTAAAGGCTATGAAAAAGCCTTGCTCGATAAATGGGAATCTGCCGCTTCTGGCAAAAGTTGTAGTACCCCCTTTGCAAAACAGCTCTACAGCGACAGCACGCGTTAAAGCGCATGGTGAGTGTTGTATTGATGTCAAACCGAGGTGGGATTTTTGCAATCCGTCAGATTGTTACAACCAGTTAACATTCTGACCTTTGGACTGCTTTATAATCGTTTTAACACTTTCAGCCATGTGAGTAACCAGCGCCTGGCCTTCATCCTCGACTTTGTTTAATTAATAGAGCCCACATCATGTTACAAGCATACGACACCCACGTTAAAGAACGCGCTGCCCAACAGTTACCCCCCCTTCCGCTAAATCCAGAGCAAGTCGCCTCGCTGGTGGATTTGCTCAAAGCCCCGCCTGCGGGTCAAGAAGCATTACTGCTTGCGTTGTTACAACATCAGGTGCCTGCTGGGGTGGATCAGTCTGCGTACGTCAAAGCAGCTTTTTTGGCTGATGTGGCCAATGCCAAAGCCAGTTCGCCCTTAATCAGCCCTGAACAAGCGGTTGCGTTATTGGGGACGATGTTAGGGGGGTATAACGTGCAGGCGTTGGTGGCATTGTTGGATACCCCACTGGCCGCGCATGCAGTCACCGCCTTGTCGACAACGATTTTAATGTTTGATGCATTTCATGATGTGGATGCTATGTTGAAAGCAGGCAACCCGCACGCAAACACACTCATGCAGGCATGGGCCAATGCCGAGTGGTTCACCAGCAAGCCAGCGCTGGCAAATGAAATCAAAATGGTGGTGTTTAAAGTCGATGGCGAGACCAATACCGATGACTTAAGCCCCGCCCAAGATGCGTGGAGCCGTCCAGACATTCCATTGCATGCGAAGGCCATGTTGGTTAACAAAATGCCTGATGGCCTGCAGCTGATCGCGCAATTAAAAGCCAAAGGCTTACCGTTAGCCTATGTTGGTGATGTTGTTGGGACAGGATCTTCGCGTAAATCGGCCATCAATTCGGTGCAATGGTGGATGGGTGACGACATTCCTTTTATTCCGAATAAACGCACGGGCGGGGTGGTGATCGGCACTAAAATTGCACCAATCTTTTTTAACACAGCTGAAGATTCAGGCGCGTTTCCGATTGAGTGCGATGTTTCGCGCTTGCATACAGGTGATGTGATTGTGATTAAGCCCTATGAGGGCAAAATCTTGAGTGAATCAGGCGAACTGCTCGCCAGCTTCAACATGCATCCGATTACGTTGCCAGACGAAGTGCGTGCGGGTGGCCGTATTCCTTTGATTATTGGCCGTGGCTTGACCAGCAATGCCCGTAAAGCACTGGGCTTGCCAGAAAGCGATGTGTTTATTCAATCGATCCCAGGCCGTGATACCGGTAAAGGCTATACCTTAGCGCAAAAAATGGTGGGGCGTGCTTGTGGTTTGCCAGAGGGGGTTGGCGTTCGTCCTGGCACTTATTGCGAACCTAAAGCGACCACCGTCGGTTCGCAAGACACCACTGGTGGCATGACGCGCGATGAGCTCAAAGAGCTGGCCTGTTTAGGCTTTAGCGCCGATTTGGTCATGCAAAGCTTTTGTCATACTGCCGCTTATCCAAAACCCGTCGATATTAAATTGCAACATAGCTTGCCAGAATTTATGTCGAGTCGGGGTGGGGTTAGCTTACAACCGGGTGATGGCGTGATTCACTCTTGGTTAAACCGCATGATTTTGCCTGATACGGTTGGCACCGGCGGCGATTCGCACACCCGTTTCCCGATTGGTATTAGCTTTCCAGCAGGCTCAGGCTTGGTCGCGTTTGCCGCCGCCACCGGCGCCATGCCATTGGATATGCCGGAATCCGTATTGGTGCGCTTTAAAGGTGAAATGCAACCAGGGATTACTTTGCGCGATCTAGTCAACGCGATTCCGTATGCGGCGATTCAAGAAGGCACTTTAACCGTCGGTAAACAAGGCAAGAAAAACGTGTTTAACGGCCGCGTGCTCGAAATTGAAGGTCTACCCGATTTAAAAGTGGAGCAAGCTTTTGAGCTGGCCGATGCTTCCGCTGAGCGCTCTGCCAACGGTTGTACCGTGCTCCTCAACGAAGCGCCAGTGATTGAGTTTTTAAACTCGAATATTGTGTTAATGCAACACATGATAGACAACGGTTATGCCGATGCGCGTACCTTGGAGCGGCGTATTGCCAGTATGAAAGCTTGGTTAGCCAAGCCGCATCTATTAAC
>JAIYBT010000007.1 GCA_027488395.1 Methylophilaceae bacterium
ATTAAACGGCAACGGGGGCGCAATGGGCGGTGGCGGTGGCGGCGGTTTCACTGGCGGCGGCAACCATTGTTGGGCAGTAAAGATTGGCGTGGCTTTGGGTTGCACCAGACGCGGGCGTAACCAAGGCTCGCGGGGCGCATCCGCGTCAGCGGTGACGTCAGATAAGCGCTGCGAAGTAGGCGCAGTTGGCGCCATCGCCGCTACAGGTGATGAGGCTGGCATCGTTTGCACCGAAGTGGTGTCTACCGCATTTTGTGACGCAGTTGGTGTTGGCTTGGCCGCCACAACCGGGGCAGAGACTGCATCTTCGCTGCTTACTTCTTCGGTCGTTTCCTCCGACGTTTCTTGCAAATTCACCCAAATCACTAAGGCGATGGTCAGGCACAATGCAATCCAAAGCCAGGGGTTGTGCGATGATTTATTGACTTGCATGATTCACCGCCTGTTTAAAATAAGCCGTAAATACAAGCGTGGCCTCTAATTGTGGCTCACTGATCTCATTGCGTTTAAACTCCATGCTGCTCAAAGCCACCAGCGGATAACGATTGAGTACCTCGACCACCCATCGTTTAATCGAACCATACGGGGCATGGACGACAAACCGCATTTCAACCGTGCGTAACCCAAAGGTGTCGCCGCCAGAGGGCACTTCTTGCCACTGATAATCGCCGACATTCAGCGCCAACTGTTGTGCCACCGCCAATTGCGCCATTTGCTTCAATGTGACCGGTAACTGGCTGGAAACAGGCAATTGCGCCATAAAGCGTTGACGACGCTCGGTTTCTGTCAGCAATAACACTTCACCAGTTTGGTTGTCGGTGGGTGACATGGATCGCGACGATGGCGTTGAACGTCCGTTGGATGTCGTGCTTACCGTGGCTGATGCATGATCTCCCCCTCGCGCAACTTGTTCGGCCAATTGCACTTGCATCTCAGCGATTTGGGTCTGCAGTGATTGTTGTTGCCATTGCCAATATGCCAACGTGCCCCAGCCTACACAAAGGCAAGCCAATGTGAGCCAACCAAAGCGCGCACTGCAACGCCAAAGCAGACTAACGGCTAACAAACGACATTGTTGTAGTAAGGTCATGGTTGCCATTGCCCTTCAATTTCAAAACTGACTGGCAACTGCGGGTGGGATTCAATCACCTGATGCTTTTGCAAATGGACTTCACGCAAGCCTTTTACCGATTGCAAGGTGGTGACATACGCCAGCAACGCTTGATAATGTTTGGCTTCGCCTTTGAGTTGAAAGCGTGCCGTTTGGGGATTGGGTGTCAATGCCAATAACGCAATATTGGTTTGGTGTGCAGATTCAATCGCGGCTAACAGCGGCAACCAATCCAGCGTCAGTTGCTCGGTGGCACGATCCAGCGCCTTTTGTGCGGCAGATACCTTCAACACGGGCGCGCGCGTAGTCTTGAGGGTCACACTCGGTTTGATCGGCGGTGGTGAAGTTTTAATCGACGCCGCGGTTAACGCGGCTTGCAACTGAGCGTGCGAAGCCTCCAAGGCCAGCCTTTGCTGCCATTGCCAGCCTAGCAAGCACAATGTGATGAGTAACGCACCAAGTCCCATCCGAGTCCAGCGCGGCAGCACATGTCCAAGATTGGCAAACTCAATGTGCCCCCAACGGGCTTGCCACCGCCATTGTGCGAGTTTCATGATGCGCTCCAATCAAACAGCACATCTCTCGGATAGACAATTTGCAATGGCAATGCGGGTCCTGTCGTTGCTTGCCATGCTTTCAATGCTTGTATCAGCGTGTGACGGCTAGGTTCTACCAACACTTGGCATGGCGATTGACTTGCACCGTGCAATGCCTGTTCACGTTTAATCCACGGTAGCAAACTGGCCAATTGCGACACCTCTAAGCGAGTGCTCGACACATGCACGCAATCTCCTTGATTAAACACAAACAAGCGTATGACTTGATGCTCGGGCACCAATATCACCGCATGGTCAGGTCGTGGCGCAAGCGCAAGTAAAGCGCTGGCATAGGGTTTGGCCGACGGTTGAAACAACATTTTGCGCAACCCCTTCAGCGTGCTTGGGGTGGATTGCAACACTGCAGCAGTAAGCTGGGGCATGGTGGCTAATAGATTGGCTTGTGCGGCAGGAAAACGAAGCAGTCGAAACGGCCAAGTCTGCGCTGACTCTCCCCATGTTTGCACCATGAATGCCTGCGTATACGCAAGTTGCTCATTGGGGGTGAGCGCGACATCGACTGCGGGCACCACACTGTAGTGTACGTGGTGATCGGCTATCAAGACTTGCAAGGTTTGCCAATGCACACCAGCCGCGATTTCCTGTGTACGATCAAGCACCTCTTGCAGCGATACGCTGACATCCTCAGACCAGGCATGGGTGTGTCTTTGCGGCGCTTGCCCCGAAATGTGCGTACGCGTGTGTATGGCATCCGCCAGCAGTAAAACGGTACTACGATTAATCGACAAAAGTGACACGATTAATCTCCTGTAAACTGGTCATGCCACTGGCCACCGCATTTAATGCAGAGGCGCGAATACTGCGCATGCCGTGGCGGTGGGCCGCTTCTTTTAATGTGCGGATGGGTGCTTTGGCAATGATCATTTCGCGCAACTCATCATTGAGTACCAACATTTCAGCGATGGCTTTGCGACCGCGATAACCTGTGCCTCGGCAATGGCCGCAGCCCTTGGCATGCATAAAGGTGATGCCTGCTGCTTGCGCGGTATCTAATCCAGATAATGCCAACACTTCTGGTTCGGGCCAATACTGCTCTGCGCAATGGGCGCACAAAGCGCGCACCAAGCGTTGGGCGATAATGCCGTTAACGGCGGACACAAAATGGTAAGGATCCACCCCCATGTGCATAAAGCGGCCGATCACATCCAGCACGCTGTTTGCGTGTACCGTTGAAAACACCAAATGCCCTGTGAGCGCTGCTTGTACTGCAATTTGTGCGGTATCCCCATCCCGAATCTCGCCCACCATGATCTTATCGGGGTCATGCCGCAAAATGGACCGTAAGCCACGGGCAAAAGTGAGGCCTTTCTTTTCATTGACTGGAATTTGTAACACACCAGGCAGTTGATATTCGACAGGATCTTCGATGGTGATGATTTTATCAAAGCCCGTATTTACTTCGGATATGGCCGCATACAGTGAGGTCGTTTTACCGCTACCTGTGGGGCCTGTGACCAGTACCATGCCATACGGCTCACTGGCGAGTTTTCTAAATTTCTGAATGACTTCCGTTTCAAAACCCAGCGCCTTTAAACTGAGCCCTTGCGCTTGTTCTGTCAGCGCTTTGCGATCCAACACCCGTAACACGGCATCTTCGCCGTAAGTGCTGGGCATGATAGAAACGCGGAAATCAACAAAGCGACCCATGGCATTGACTTTAAAACGGCCATCTTGCGGAATGCGGCGTTCGGAAATATCCAGTTGCGCCATGACTTTAATTCTTGAAATGGCTTGCTCTGCCTCTTCAACACCAGCATTGTTGGCAATATGGGCCATCACACCATCAATACGGTATTTCACCGCTAAGCCTGTCGCATGTGATTCTAAATGAATATCGCTGGCGCCCACTTTGAGCGCGTCATACAACGTAGAGTTAATTAATTTGACGATCGAGTTGGCGTCCTCTTGGATCGACTTCATCGACAGTTCAGCCACTACCGCTTCATCATCGTCCGCCATCTGCGCTGCGGTGCCAGCAAACCCATCCAGCGCACGCATGGTTTCTTCTTCACCCGCTAAATAGGCAGCGATGTCGAGGCGATGCGCTAATTGCACATCAAAGGCAGCAGCAAGCCTATGCTGAAGCCATATGGTCAGTTGTGCGTTAAACGGATCCGCTATCACGACATGTAATTGTTGCTGCGCATCCCAAAACGCGATGCACTCTCTTTTTTGAGCTTCTGCATACGGCAATACATCAAAAGCCACCTGCCATTGCCGCATGTCTCGCATGTGCGCAACAGGATAATGTAAATGGTGGGCCACCGCTTCAACGCAGGCTTCAGGCGCTAATCCCAGCTGCTCTTCCAACACATCCATCACATGCCGTTGCTGGGCTAACGCTTGCAGCTTGGCTTGTGTTGTCGCAGCAGCAAACGCTTCACGCGTCAGCTTCAATGTGTGAGTATCGTCCATCATTGGATTTGTCCTGCCAATTCAAAAATGGGCATGTACAGTAATAGCACCACCACCCCAATCACCAAACCAATCACCAACATTAAAATAGGCTCAAACAATCGGGTAAACCAATCAATCCAACGGGCTAATTCTTCATCGTAGAAATCAGCAATGCGCTCCATCATATCTGCAATATTGCCACCGCGCTCACCCACCAATAACATGCGCTCACCAATTGGTGTGGTTAGGCGAGCGTGGTGCAAAGCTTGCGATAACGGAGAACCTTCACTGACTTTTTTTTGCGCCATTTGCATTTGCCCAGCCAGCTTGCGATCTAGCAAACCAGACACTGAGGATAAAGCCGCCATAATGGGCGTGCCGCCGCGCAACAACATCCCTAAGGTGCGATAAAAACGTGCCAATTGATATAACTGTAACTTCTCGCCCACCGCAGGAATTTTCCAAATCCACTGCATTAACCATGCTCTAAATGCCGTTTGCTGAAACAAGGTAAGCAACCCCACCACCAGCACTGCCACGCCCCATAGCATTTGATCACCATGACGACTGATCAAGCCGCCCCAATCCAACATGACTTGAGACATCCAAGGCAAATCCGCGCCCGTGCCTTCATACACCGCGCTAAATTTTGGCACCACAAAACCCAATAAAAATAAAATGACCATGCCGCCAACACCGATTAGAAGCAACGGATAAATAGAAGCGCTGACCACTTTTTTCTTAAGCAAATGGACTTGGTTTTCGTAATTAATATAGCGTTCAAGCGCATGGTGCAAATCCCCAGTGCGTTCAGAGGCACTCACGGTTGAAATAAACAACAAAGGGAAGGTATCGGATTGTCGCTCCAGCGCTGCCGAGAACGATTTGCCTTGCTGTAACGATTGCAACAAGGCTTGCAACACCGTTTGCGTCTCGTCCACTTTCAAGGCGAGCGCTTCAATCGCCTCAACTAAATTGAGACCAGAGCGTAACAAGGTGAGTAATTCTTGGCTAAACAGATTAAGCGGGAATTTGCCTTTTTTGGGCGCAAACGTTGATTTACGCGGCTGACTCAACGCGACCAACGTCAAGCCTTTGGCCTTGAGTTGGCTCGTGGCTTCTTGGGCATCGTGGGCGTGCACATCGATTTCGATCAGTTGCGCCCCGTTTAAAACTTTAGCGTGAAAGAGCATACCGCAATTACCAGTTTGTAATGTCCTGGGCTTCGGCAGCGCCCCCAGGCTGACCATCTTTTCCTAAACTGATCAAATCCACATCGCCATGTTCACCGGGTTGCTTATACACATACGGTTTTCCCCATGGGTCGTTTGGCAACCCTTTTTTCAAATAAGGGCCCGCCCAGTTTTTCTCATCCCCAAGATTTTTAATCAATGCTGGCAACCCTTGTTCTGCCGTTGGGTAATGACCGACATCAATGCGATATTGATCTAAGGCGGATTCAAGCGCACCAATTTGCGCCTTCGCCGTTTTGATTTCTGACTTACCGATTTGTTGGAAATACTTGGGGCCGACATAGCCCGCGAGCAACCCGATAATGACCATCACAACAAGTAATTCTAGTAAGGTAAAGCCAGTAGCTTTACGGGAGGTGTTTTTCATGGTTTAAGAATCCTGAGAGTCCAATAGAATATTAACAATAGGTTTCAGTAAAATGACAAAAGCATAAATGCAAATCATCCATCACTAAGATTCAAGCGAGTATATCCTTGTATTAGGACACTGTGGGCTATCCAGTTTAAACACCGAATGTCACACCCTACAGGTTCAAATTAAATCTTAGGCATCCAAAGTGCCTGTAGCCTCGGCAAAAATGATTGAGTCCAGCATCATTTCGCACCTGTTGTCATAACCAGCGCAACACACTGTACTCAACCTATTTAAATGATCAGACGAAAAAAAACCAGCAAACGCTGGTGTTTTTTGTAGGCCGTGATGATTGGTCGGAACGGCAGGATTCGAACCTGCGACCCCTTGTCCCCCAGACAAGTACGCTACCAGGCTGCGCTACGCCCCGACATCGTCTAAGTTGTACTATTTAAACGAGGTGGCATTATAAAACAAAACAGCATGTTCGCTAAGGGATAAATACTATTTTAATATAGTGGTTACTGCGAACGATTTAATAACTGTATCACTTGTTGAATTTGTTGCCGCAATGCCAATACATCAATAGGTTGCGCGTGACTATCAGCCACACCTAACGGCAAATGTGGCGGCAGTTCTAACTTCATGGTTGCCAAATTCAGTTTTGATTTATCTTGTTTGTCTGATTTGTCTTGTTTTTCTGATTTATCAGTTTTGTCGGATTTTTCTGCTTTGTCTAACTTTTCTTCTACACCATCTAGGCGATTACGTGCACCACTAATGGTAAAGCCTTCTTCGTAGAGCAGTTCGCGAATTTTGCGGATAAGCAGGACTTCATGGTGTTGATAATAGCGACGGTTACCGCGCCGTTTGACTGGTTTTAACTGTGTAAACTCTTGTTCCCAATAACGCAACACATGTGGCTTGACCCCACACAACTCACTGACTTCACCAATGGTGAAATAGCGTTTGGCTGGAATCGGCGGCAGTATGATTTTTTGCGTTTCAACCATTGTTGGGTAAGTTAGGCGATTGCTTTCATCGGTTGTTCAGCGTAATGCTCTTCAACCCGTGTTTTTAACTTTTGGCTGGCATGAAAAGTAACCACACGACGTGCAGAAATCGGGATTTCCTCGCCTGTTTTAGGATTGCGTCCTGGACGCTCCGATTTGGTTCTTAGCTCAAAATTACCAAAGCCAGATAGTTTTACGCTGTTTCCTTGCTGTAAGGCATTACGTACTTCTTCAAAAAAAGCCTCGACCATGTCTTTGGCTTCGCGCTTGTTTAACCCTACTTGTTCAAATAACAAATCGGCCAAGTCAGCTTTTGTGAGTGTCATGAAAATTCCCCTGAAGCTTTTTATTATGCTTGATGACTTTACGATGAATTCGCAATTATCTGAGCGTAGCTGCAAATTGCGTAGACCAAATTTCTAGGATGCGTTGCGTGATATTTTCAACTTCTTCATCCACCATTGTCTTGTAAGTATCTTGCATAAGTACCAGAAATGCAAGGCTTTTTTTGTTTTCAGGCACGCCTTTGCCAAGGTAAACATCAAACAATTTCACTGCTTGTACCTGCGGTATTTGTTGCTCTAAAACGGCTGAAATCATCGCTTGTGCGGAGACATTGGCCGCTACAACCATGGCTAAATCTCGACGCACTGGCAAAAATTTACTAACTTCTAGATAGACAGGTACTTTTGATGCTGAGACTGCATCTGCATCACATTCAAATAGGTAGCAGGCTTGTGTAAAACCATATTGTTGCTGCCATTTTGGATGCAGTTTACCTAACCAGCCTATTGCGCGTTCGCCAATATAGAGGCGTGCAGATTGACCAGGATGTAACGCAGGGTGCGTTTCTGCAACATAGTTAACGGGGTGTAGCCACAAGGCCTCTAAATGCGCTTTTACGTCATAAAAATCAAATGCACGTGCAGGATTGCCCCATTGTTCAGGCGATTGATTGCCATAACATAAACCCGATAACGTTAGCACTTCACGATAACCATCTGCATGGCGGTGATACCGACTCCCCACTTCGAATAACATGGCGCGCGATTGCTGGCGATTGAGGTTGTAACTGAGTGTATCGAGCAACCCACCCCATAGACCTGAACGCATCACGCTTAAATTGCTGGCAATTGGGTTTTTTAAGGCAATAGGCTGTGTATTACCATATAAATCGCGCTCCCAACTGGCGTCGACAAAGCTGTAAGTCACCACTTCTTGATAGCCTTGTTGCGACACTAAATCACGTACAGCATGGTCATGGCGTTGCGCTTCGGGGGCTGACAACATGGTTAAGGGCGCGATAGGCGCCAATGCGGGAATATGATCATAACCATGCAATCGCGCAATTTCTTCAATTAAATCTTCTTCACGCGCGATGTCAAAACGGAAAGTCGGTGCGCTGACTTGAAATACGCCTGCCGCTTCGGTGGTGACAAAACCCAATTGATTTAACAATTGTCCCACTTGCTGAATACCAATTTCAATGCCAAGTACGGAGACTAAACGCGCATAGCGCAAACTGACCTGACGCCGTTGCGGCAGTGTATTTTCCACTGCACTGATAGCACCTACTTGTCCGCCGCAAATATCTAGCACCAGCGCAGTTGCGCGCTCCAACGCCTGACGTGTATGCCCAAAATCTACACCACGTTCAAATCGATAAGAAGAATCGGTACTTAGGTTGAGGCGACGCGCTTTACCTGCCATTACTTCTGGCGTAAAAAATGCACTTTCAAGAAAAATAGCTTGGGTATGCTCTGAAACTGCAGTGGGTTTCCCCCCCATAATACCAGCCAACGCCACGGGGCCTTTTTCATCGGCAATCACTAGATCATCCGATTTTAACGATACTTCGTTATCGTTGAGCAACACGAGTGTCTCGCCAGCGGCAGCAAATCTGACTTGGAGATCGCCTTGCAGGGTAGCCAAATCAAACGCATGCAAGGGTTGACCAAGTTCCAGCAATACATAATTAGTAATATCAACCAAGGCACTGATGCTTCTGATGCCACTGCGTTCTAAACGACGTTGCATCCAATCAGGCGTTGCCGCTTGCGTGTTCACTTGGGTAATCACACGTCCAAAATAGGCAGGACAGGCCGCGGGTGCCATGACGTTGACGGGTTTAGTTTCGGTGGTGGTCACGGTTGCAGCCACGATCTGTGGTACATGCAATGACGCCCCAGTCATGGCCACCACATCACGTGCAATGCCTAAAATACTCAAACAATCTGCACGATTTGGCGTCAATTTGAGGGTATAGGTATGGTCGTTTAAATCAAAATACGCACGAATATCCTGGCCCACGGGTGCTGTAGCAGGCAACTCTAAAATACCATTTGCCTCGGTTGCGATGCCCAATTCTTTTGCGGAACATAGCATTCCAAACGATTCCACCCCACGCACTTTGGCTTGCTTGATACTGATGCCAGGCAATTGCGCACCCACCAAGGCGCAAGGTACCTTTAACCCGGCTCTGGCATTGGGTGCACCACACACAATCTGCAGCACATCCTCCCCCACCTTAACTTTGCATACTTGTAGACGGTCCGCATCTGGATGCTTGTCAGCCGATAAAATTTCCGCCACCACAACATGTTGAAAAAAGGGCGCGACTGCGACCAAATCTTCAACTTCTAACCCTGCCATGGTCATGGCATGTCCTAATTGATGGGTATCCAGGGCTGGATTGACCATCGTACGTAACCAATGTTCTGAAAACTGCATATGTGGCGCCTGTAAGTGTAAGTGGACTTAACGAAGATTTATTTGATGAATTGCTGCAAAAAGCGCAAATCGTTATTAAAGAAGTGACGTAGATCATTGACGCCGTAGCGCAACATCGCCAACCGCTCGACGCCTAAGCCAAAGGCAAAGCCACGATACCGCTCGCTATCTATATTAACGTGCTGCAGCACCTCGGGATGCACCATGCCACACCCCCCAATCTCTAACCAACCACCATTCCAACTCATGTCCATTTCCGCGGAAGGCTCGGTAAACGGGAAGAATGATGGTCGAAAACGGACGGTTAAATCGTCACGCTCAAAAAAACGTTGCAAGAAATCTTGTATCACGCCTTTAAGATTAGCAAAACTAATCGATTCATCTACCCAGAGCCCTTCGACCTGATGAAACATCGGCGAATGTGTCGCGTCAGAATCGACGCGATACACGCGGCCTGGTGCAATAATCTTGAGTGGCGGTGTATTGTTTTGCATGTAATGCACTTGCACAGGTGAGGTATGGGTGCGCAACACATACGCCATGGCGTCATCGCCATGGTCGACATAAAACGTATCATGCATCGCGCGCGCAGGATGATTATCAGGAATATTGAGCGCCGTAAAATTATAAAAATCAGTTTCAATTTCTGGACCATTTGCAACGCTAAAGCCGATGGAGTGAAACAACGCCTCAACGCGACGCAAAGTTAAAGTCACCGGATGCAAACTACCAAGAGATTGCGCACGAGCGGGCAAGGTGACATCGATGGTTTCACTGGCTAACTGCTGGGCTTGCGCCGCGGCCAAAATGGCATCACGACGTAGATTAAGCGTGGATTCTACCGCCTGTTTGACCACATTGATGGCTGCACCAGCAGCGGGACGCTCCTCGGCAGACAATTTGCCTAACCCTTTTAACGCCTCAGTCAATGCACCAGATTTACCAAGATATTTTGCTTTAGCTGACTCCAGTGCGGGAATATCTAAGCAATTCGCAAACGACGTTTCTGCGTCCGCAATCAAATAATGTAGGTCAGACATGGTGTATCTTCTTCGAGGAGTTGAGTGCAATAATTAAAAACAAAAAAAGAGGCCGCAGCCTCTTTTTTTAAACGGTCTGATTAGGCGCTTAAACCTGACTTTGCCAATTCAACAAATTTTGCAAAGGCAGCTTTATCGAACACTGCTAAATCAGCCAATACTTTACGGTCAACTTCTACCGCAGATTTCTTTAAGCCATTCATAAAACGGCTGTAAGTTAATCCAGCTTCACGGGCTGCTGCGTTAATACGCGCAATCCATAAGGCACGGAACTGACGTTTTTTCTGACGACGATCACGGTAAGCATATTGACCCGCTTTCATCACAGCCTGCTTAGCAACACGGTAGACGTTCTTACGACGACCACGGTAGCCCTTAGCGGCATTTAATACTTTTTTATGTTTTGCGCGTGCAATGACACCACGTTTTACTCTAGGCATGTCAGTCTCCTTATTGTGTTGGCATCATG
The DNA here is from genome assembly GCA_027488395.1 of Methylophilaceae bacterium. Classification (GTDB taxonomy): domain Bacteria; phylum Pseudomonadota; class Gammaproteobacteria; order Burkholderiales; family Methylophilaceae; genus Methylophilus. Next base: position 10,983 of record JAIYBT010000007.1, read on the forward strand.
GCGCGAACGCGTTTAACATCGGTCGCAGAAATTATTGCGGTACCGCGTAACTTACGTTTTTGCTTGGTGGTTTTTTTGGTCAGGATATGACGTAAATGTGAGTGTGTACGCTTCACTTTACCGTTACCCAAGAACTTAAAACGCTTTTTAGCGCTGCTCTTTGTTTTCATTTTTGGCATTTTGGTCTCCTTGAAGAGGTTAAAAAAGAGTAGCTAGGCAGCCAAGTTAGCCGTACTACTCAAGAAACTACTGCTCTCTAATGTGAGCAAATTACTATTATTCTGTTTTTGCTGCAGTGTCTGATTTCTCAGCTTTTTTAGGGATCACTTTTTTAGCAGGTGCAAGCACCATCACCATTTGACGGCCTTCCATTTTCGGATATTGCTCGACCGCCGCATGCTCCACCAAATCTGCTTCTAAGCGCTTTAATAACGCCAATCCAAACTCTTGGTGGGTGATCTCGCGGCCTCTAAAACGTAACGTAATTTTTGCTTTATCGCCATCACCCAAAAATCGGATAATGTTGCGCAGTTTGATGTTGTAATCACCATCATCTGTGCCAGGTCTAAATTTGACCTCTTTAATTTGCACTTGTTTTTGCTTCAGTTTTTGCTCGTGTTGACGCTTACTTTCTGCGTATTTGAATTTTCCGTAATCCATCAAACGGCACACGGGTGGTGCAGCATTTGGTGCAATTTCTACAATATCAATATCCGCTTCTTCCGCTTTGGCAAAAGCCTCTTTGAGGCTCATAATCCCTAACGGCTCGCCGTCTACACCAACTAAACGTACTTGTGGCGCTGTAATATCGCCATTAATACGTGTATCTTTATCCTGAGCTATAACAATCCCCTAAACAATAAACAAAGCCGCACGTGAACCAAAGTTTAGACCTTGTTTTGAATGTCCTGTTGTAGGTGCGCAACAAACGCTTCTACCGACATCACACCCAGATCTTCACCTTTTCTGGTACGTACGGCCACTTGACCATTTTGCATTTCTTTATCTCCTACCACAATCAGGTAGGGCATCTTCTGCAAACTATGCTCACGTATTTTATAGGTAATCTTCTCATTTCTCAAGTCGAAATCACAACGAACGCCATTTTTCTTTAAATTTTCAACTACTTGGCGCACATAGTCGGCTTGATGATCTGAGATATTAAGCACCATTACTTGAATAGGAGACAGCCAAACAGGCATGGCTCCTGCGAAGTTTTCAATCAATATGCCTAAAAAACGCTCCATGGAGCCGACAATCGCACGATGCAACATCACTGGATGTTTACGGGTATTGTCCTCATCCACATACTCGGCACCTAAACGTTCAGGTAAGTTAAAGTCTAGCTGTATGGTGCCACATTGCCATAAACGGCCCAGCGAATCTTTTAATGTAAATTCGATTTTTGGTCCATAGAATGCACCTTCACCAGGCTGCAAATCAAACTGTAGACCATTGAGCGCTAAGGCAGCAGACAATGCGGCCTCTGCTTTGTCCCACACTTCATCACTGCCTACGCGTTTTTCTGGACGGGTTGAAAGCTTGACCAATACTTCTTTAAAGCCAAAATCTTGATAAACCGCATATAGCATTTTGATAAAGTCAGCAACTTCAGCTTCGACTTGGTTTTCAGTACAAAAGATATGTGCATCGTCTTGCGTAAAGCCTCGAACGCGCATTAAGCCGTGCAGTGAGCCTGAGGGTTCATTACGGTGACATGATCCAAACTCGGCTAAGCGCAATGGCAAATCACGATAGCTGTGTAAGGTGCTGTTAAAAATTTGAATATGTCCAGGACAGTTCATCGGCTTGACCGCGTAATCGCGGCTTTCCGATTGCGTGGTAAACATATTGTCTCGGTAGTTTTGCCAGTGGCCAGATTTTTCCCATAAGGTTTTGTCCATCACTGTGGGTGTGCGCACCTCTTGATAGCCAAAGTCTCGGAATTTGTTGCGCATATATTGCTCAACTTCTTGCCAAATACTCCAGCCTTTTGGATGCCAAAACACCATGCCTGGCGCATCTTCTTGCATATGGAAAAAATCAAGTTGCTTGCCAAGCTTGCGGTGGTCTCGCTTTTCAGCTTCTTCCAACATGTGCAAATAGGCGTCTAATTCTTCTTTGTTGCGCCATGCAGTCCCGTACACGCGTTGCAACATTTCGTTATTGCTATCGCCGCGCCAATAGGCACCCGCCAGCTTCATCAATTTAAATGCTTTTAATTTACCTGTATTAGGAACGTGCGGACCACGGCATAAATCCGTGAATCCCCCCTCTGAATAGAGTGAGACATCTTCATTACTTGGAATACTGGCAATGATTTCAGCCTTGTAGTGCTCATTCATGCCTTTAAAGTAAGCAACCGCTTCATCACGTGGCAGGACTTTACGCTCGACTTTTTCATCTTTTTTAGCCAGCTCAGCCATCTTGTGCTCGATGGCTTGCAAATCCTCTGGGGTAAATGGGCGCTTGTAGCTAAAATCATAATAAAAGCCGTTATCAATCACCGGCCCTATTGTTACTTGCGCGTCTGGAAATAAGGATTTCACTGCATAAGCCAATAAATGCGCAGTCGAATGTCGAATGATTTCCAAGCCTTCTTCACTCTTATCGGTAATAATGGCCAGTTCCACATCTTCGGCAATCGTGTAACTGGTATCCACCAATTTAGCGGCATCGCCTGCATGCGTCACCTTACCAGCAAGCGCGGCCTTGGCTAATCCTGCGCCAATATTCAGGGCAACCTCAGCCACGGTAACAGCGTGTTCAAACGATCGGGTAGAACCATCTGGTAAACGAATATTCGGCATGACTTTTCCGTCAAATGAGTTAAAAATAGACTATATCCGACAAAAACAACAAAAGCCGTTAATCATAACGGCTTTCTAAAACTGCTTTAAACATCTGCAATTGCATATTTAGAACTGCATTTGCATACATTTAAATGCATTTGCATGTTTGGTAGTCGCGAATGGACTCGAACCATCGACCCCCACCATGTCAAGGTGGTGCTCTAACCAGCTGAGCTACGCGACTGAAATTGATGTTCACACATCAATAAAGACGCGCATTTTATCCGAAAGCCAACGCTTAGGCAATGACAACACGCTTATAATCTCGCTGATGCACACGATACATTTGAGCCAAAACCAAGCCTTTGCAGAGATCAGTCACACCATGCTTGACGTCCTCAGCGAACACCAATATTGCATTATTGAGCAAAGCCTGCCCAATGCAACCATCGTTGCGCTTCGCACACTGGCATTGGCACGCGATGCACAAGGTCGTTTGCAGCAAGCTGGCATCAGCAAAGCGGCCACGACCCTGCCAAAACTGCGAAGTGATCGCATTGCTTGGTTAGACGAGCATGACCCCGATCCTGCATTGACTGCTTATTTTGCATTAATGCAGCATATTCAACAGGCTGTTAACCGTGGCTTAATGATGGGATTAGCGGCGTATGAAACGCATGTTGCGCTGTATCCCGCAGGCAGTAGCGGCTATGTTACCCACCTAGATCAATTTCGATCCGCAGCCAATACAGCGCAGGCAGGCGCGCGACAGCTCAGCGTCGTTTTATATTTAAATGATGATTGGCCCAGCGACGCGGGAGGACAGCTCAGACTGTATTTAGATGAACACTCATCCGCGCCGACCGCAACTGATCGTCATGTGGACATCCAACCACTCGGTGGAAGATTAGTGTTATTTTTATCTGGGCGTTTTTGGCATCAAGTGTTGCCAGCACGGCAAACGCGCATCAGCTTGACGGGGTGGTTTAAAACTCGCGCAATTTAAAAAATGATTGACCAACAAGATGACCGACTCGCTGCATCGCATATCCATCAAACGATGATGCAATTTAGGTAATATTCGCCATGTTTCAATGGCAGTCAACAACCTTGATGCACCCTGGTGGCATGGCCTTACTTTTCAGTTAAGCGACTGTACAACATCCATCCTGCGTAACCATCTTGTGGCAAGCCTTGCTTGGCCTGATATTGACGAATCGCCGATTGCGTTTTGGCACCTGGGAAACCATCAGGCGCGCCGCAATCAAAGCCCTGCGCGTTCAAGGTCTCTTGCAACGCCCACATTTGTTGAAAAGTCAGGGCGCGCGGCTCTGGCGGCAGAGTGAGGTTGAAACTGTCTTGGGCAAATTGCTGCGCGAGCAAACTCACGGACAGCGCATATTGAACCGATCGATTCCATTGCATGATCACATCAAAATTTGCAAATACCATGTAAGCCGGTCCATCAAACCCTTGCGGCAACACAATGGCGGCCATCGTGGTTGGTGCAATCGATGTGGGAATGCCCGCCACCCCCAACCGCTGCCACTCCGCCACTGGTTTTTTTAAGGGCAGTTGCGCCAACCCATACTCAAAGGAAGACGGCAACACCACAGAGACACTGACAGGTGCGCCAGCTTGCCAACCTACTTGCGACAAATAATGTGCTGCAGAGTTAAACACATCAGGTAGCGATGACCAGATATCGACCACCCCATCACGATCGGCATCAACCCCATACTGAAGCAACGTTGACGGCATAAATTGCATTTGCCCAGTCGCACCCGCCCAAGAACCCAATATCGGCATGCCTGAGGGCGGCGCGGCGGCAACCACACGCATTAAATTAAACAATTCACGCTTAAAAAATTCCGCCCGACGCCCTTCGTAAGACAACGTTGTTAACGCGGCAGGTAACGAAAAATCCCCTTGCACATGCCCAAACTGAGTTTCGAGAGCCCAAAAAGCCACCAATATTTCGCGCGGAACCGCATAATTCTCCTCCACTACCGCCAGCAACCCTGCATAGTCTTGCAGCATTTGCTTACCTTGAACCACAGTACGCGGTTGAATACGCCGATGGATATAGGCTGAAAATGAAGTAACAAACTCGGGTTGCTTACGGTCTAGCTCGATCACTTTGGGTAACCATTGGGCATGCGACAACACCTGTTGCACCGCAGACGCAGGGATCTGTTGCGCCAGCGCCTGTTGCTCCACCTCCACCAGCCACGCTTGAAAACCATCGTGGGCTTCGGCTTGCGCCATGCACGCGGTCAGACTTAGGCTGAGCTGCAAACTCACAACCCGAGTAAACCACCCGATATGTCCCATGCGACATTTCATCTAACCGACCCCATCCTTGCTGACGATGATGGAGGCAACACATACAAATAAGCCGTTATGCGTCAATCGCATCAGCGCGTACCGAGGCTCAAGCGATGGCGTCGCTTGCAGATTGCTGAGCATCAAGGCGGACCATCCTGTTCAATTTGGGATTGAGTTGCAATCATTGCTTGCAAAATTGGGGTGTAGCCTTGTTTAAAATCAGCATATTGCAAACGATACCCTGTGTTTAATAAACATTGATTACGTAATCGTTTTCCAATTTGCGGCTGGGCTGGCGGCGTGGTGACTGCGGGCCAACCCATGCAAACCGCAACCCACTGCAATACTTCATGCTGTAAGCTGGGCGCGCCATCGCTTACAATAAGTTGCGTAGGTAAGCCATGGTTATGACTGGCGTGATCATCAGCGCTGCGCGCAACTTGTTGATAAAAATGCAACACGGCACCTACCACATCATCTTCATGGATACGATTGGTCCAACTCGCTTGCTGTGGCCATCGGCTAGGAGTGTTGGCCATTTGAATTAAATAGCGTCGATGCATGCCATAAATACCGGAAACCCGACAGGCCGTATGCCCGCAAGGCAGGTCTTGTAACAATCGTTCCGCATTTAACAGCGTGTGTCCACCTGTATCTGCGGGCATGGCTGGGGTCAAATCATCCACCCATTCCCCAGCGTGCTCGCCATATACTCGGGTGCTAGAAATAAAAAATACATGCAACAAAGCCTGCTTAGATACCGCCTGCAGCACGTTCGCTAACCCTTGATAATAAATGTGCTGATAGGCCTGATCGCTGCCCTCACTCGGCGCCAAACAATACAATACAATCTGTGGTTGTAAGGATGCCAACTGTTGGCATTGCGCTGCATTGGTGACATCGATTTGAAGGCTGCGCGCACCTGTGGGTGCCGCAAGCGCTGAGCGCCGCACCACCGTCAGCGCATGGCCTTGATTTAAGGTAGCTTCAGCAATTTTTTGCCCAAGCGCGCCGCAGCCAATTTGCAATACCTGCATCAGCGCTTAATCCAACCGCACGCCATCCATGGGATGACGCTTTAAATATCGCTCTGCCATTAATAAGGCGCCCAAGGTTTTACTGTCTGTGATTTGACCTTGATCAATCGCTTGCATCACTTGCGAAAACGGCCAACAAAACACATCCATGGCTTCATCCTCATCCCGTTGATGCACACCAAGCTGAAGCTGAGTGGCCAGATAGATGTGAATCACTTCATTCGAATAACCGATGCACGGATGCTGCACGCCCAACTTTACCCATTCTGTGGCAACGTAACCCGTTTCCTCTTCCAGTTCACGTTGACCTGTAGTGAGAATAGACTCACCCGGATCAATCTTACCTGCCGGTAATTCGATAAACACTTGCTTTAACGGGTAACGAAATTGACGCTCAAGCACCACTTCGCCTTGCGCGTTGATGGCCACCACCACCACCGCACCTGGATGCAACACATATTCGCGCCCACTGACCTGACCGTTAGGCAGACGCACTTGGTCATACCGCGCAGTCAGCATCTTGCCTTGGGCTAAAATTTCACTGCTGAGGGTTGTTTCAATCAGGTGTTGATCATCTTGCTGCATGGGGATCTCATTCGATATAGGTGTTTGCCCGCTAGTTAGGTGGCAACGCACGAAAAAACTAAAAATTGCTTATAACTTTAGCACGCGGTACTGATAAAATCATTGCATGTTTACAGGAATCATACAAACCGTCGGCCGGATAGCCGAAGTGGTGCCACAGGGCGAAGATTGCGTACTGCGTATTGAAGCCCCAGCACTGGATTTTAGCGATGTTCAACTAGGCGATAGTATTGCCGTCAACGGTGTCTGCCTTACCGTGACCGCCTTTGATCAACACAGCTTTCAGGTCATGGTGTCACAAGTCAGCTTATCGGTGACCAGTGGCTTGGGGCAAGTGGGCACGGTTAACCTTGAAAAGGCCATGCGCTTAGCCGATCGATTGGGCGGCCATTTGGTGACTGGCCATGTTGATGGCATCGGCACCATCACCACCTTACAAGAAGTGGGCGAGTGTTGGTTATTGCAACTCAAGGTACCCCACGATTTAAGCAAATTTATCGCACAAAAAGGCTCGTTATGTGTCAATGGCGTCAGCTTGACGGTGAACGCAATTGCACAAGATGTGGTGAGCATCAACTTGATACCACACACCATGCAACACACCACCATGCAATCACTGGTTGCAGGTGACCAAGTGAATTTAGAAATTGATTTAATTGCCCGCTATGTGGCGCGGATGCAAGATTGGGAGCAAGGCATTGACAGCAACTATTAGCCCAATCGAAGCCATCATTGCGGATATACGCGCTGGCAAGATGGTCATTCTGGTGGATGATGAAAACCGCGAAAATGAAGGCGACTTTGTCATCGCGGCCGAATTTGCTACTGCAGAACACATCAACTTTATGGCCAAATATGGCCGCGGGCTGATTTGCTTAACCCTCACCGAACAGCGCTGCCGCCAACTCAACTTACCCCCCATGGTGCAAAAAAATGGCACCCGCCTAGGCACTAACTTTACTGTTTCGATTGAAGCGGCCGAGGGCGTCACTACGGGCATTTCTGCTGCAGACCGCGCCACCACCATTCGTGCTGCCATTGCCAAACATGCCAATGCCAACAGCTTGGTCAGTCCAGGACATATCTTTCCCCTGGCAGCAATGAATGGCGGCGTATTAGTCCGTGCAGGTCATACCGAAGCGGGCTGCGATTTGGCGCAACTCGCGGGCTGCGAACCCGCCAGCGTCATTTGCGAAATTTTAAAAGATGACGGTGAAATGGCACGCCTACCAGACTTGATGCAAGTGGCGAGCGAGCATGGCATAAAAATAGGCACCATTGCCGATTTAATCCATTACCGAGCCGCACACGAAACATTGATCGAGCGCAGTGCCGAACGCGCCATTGAAACGGTGTTTGGCCCAATGCAATTGATTGCATACCGTGATCACATTGCACAAGAAACCCACCTTGTGCTGGTCAAAGGCCAACCGCAGCCAGATGAGGAAGTGCTAGTACGTGTGCATGAACCACTGTCGATGATTGATCTGCTGGATTGTAGCCATCGCTCACACAGTTGTAACTTAATGCATGCCATGCGCGCTATCAGCCAAGTGTCCTGTGGCGTCATTGTCCTGATTAACCATGATGAAGACGGACTCGGCCTGACTGACCGCATTTTGCGGGCTGACCAAAAACTAGTGTTAAACCAAGAGTTACGCAACTACGGCATCGGTTCACAAATTTTGCTTAATTTGGGGGTTAAAAAAATGCGTTTATTAGCCACACCGCGCAAAATGCCAAGCATGGATGGCTTTGGGTTAGAAATTACAGGCTATGTCAGTGCCAGTGAGTTTGTATCATGAGCGCATCTGAGCCAGCGGTTCGTCACCCCATGAACTTAACCGGTCAAATTTTAATTGCTATGCCTGCCATGCAAGACCCTTATTTCAGCAAAACGGTGGTGTTGATTTGCACCCATGATGAAGATGGCGCAATGGGTTTAATTTTAAATCAACCGCTTGAGCTTACCCTGGGTGAGTTGTTTGATCAGTTGACCATGCCCTGTGAATTGCCGCATCAACAACAGCGCGAAGTGTTTTTTGGCGGACCAGTCCAAGTCGAACGCGGTTTCGTGTTGCATACGCCAGCGGCTGAATTTAACACCAGCATGCCATTGTCTGAAGGGTTGGCACTCACTTCTTCTAAAGATATTCTAGAAGCGGCTGCGCGTGATCAAGCGCCTGAACATATGTTGATTGCATTGGGCTACACCGGTTGGGCCGCAGGCCAACTCGAAAACGAAATGCAAGAAAATGTATGGCTGAATTTGCCGTTATACGCGCCAGAACAACTACATACACTGATTTTTAAACTAGACAGCGACGAAAAGCTGGCCTGGGCCATGCAACAGCTTGGGGTCAATTTTGCAACCTTGTCTGAAGTGGCTGGACATGCCTGAGCGTACCCCAACTGCAACAGAACTAGATGCTGCCCAAGCAGCCAAGCGACTTTCGCAAAGCCATTTACCCATCACGCAACGCCATTATCCAGACATTGAAGGCTGTATGCTGGCGTTTGACTTTGGCGAAAAGCGGATTGGCGTTGCGGTTGGCAATACCCTGATGCAAATGGCGCATGGATTGACCACCATAGCAGCAGAAGATAACGCAAGAAAATTTAGCGAAATTGCAGCATTGATTGAGGCTTGGCAACCGGCCTTATTGGTGGTCGGCCACCCCACGCATCTCAATGGTGAAGCGCATGCCATGACCAAATTGGCAGAAAAATTTGCACAACGTCTTGAAGGCCGCTTTGCCATACCCGTGGTGATGGTCGATGAACGGCTATCCTCCGCGGAGGCGTCGCAAACCTTAAAAGCAGCCGGCATTCACGGCCGTGCCCAAAAACCCATGCTCGATCAAGTGGCGGCGCAAACCATATTACAATCCTATTTAGATGCAAGACCTCGCAACCCTACCGCTCAAGAGTCCTAACATGCACCTTTCTTTGCCAGAGCCCACACCATACGCTGATCCCGAACATTTACCGGATCCAGAACATTTATTAGATTTGTTGCTTGCGCAAATCCGTCCGCGCATCCATGCGCAGACTGCGTTAGTGGGCATCTACACGGGTGGGGTATGGCTGATGGAAAAAATACTCGATCGGCTACAAGCCGATTTAGGCCAAACGATACTCAACGGCAAGCTGGATGCGGCCATGTACCGTGATGACTACGCCCAACGTGGCCTCAAAACAAAATCACTGCCCGCCTCACTGCCTTTTGATGTCAACGGCAAACATATTATTTTGATTGACGATATTTTTTACACGGGTCGCACCACGCGCGCAGTAATGAACGAGCTATTTGATCACGGGCGTCCAGCCAGCATCCAACTGGCGGTATTAATTAACCGTGGTGGCGCGCAATTACCGATCCGGCCTGACATGGTCGGCGCAGCGTTGCCGATTGCCGCTGACCAAGCGTTTGAACTTGCCATGAATACACAAGGAATATTCCAGTTAAGCCTCACCGCCAGTGGAGCCACGCGCCATGTATAACCCGCAACTCAACGCGCAAGGTCAATTACAACATTTGCTCAGCATTGAAGGCCTACCGAAACGCATTTTGAACGAAATCCTCGATACCGCGGAAAGCTTTGTTGGGGTTGCTGAACGTGACGTTAAAAAAGTGCCGTTGTTACGGGGTAAAACGGTATGTAACATTTTCTTTGAAAACAGCACCCGCACTCGCACCACCTTTGAAATTGCCGCTAAACGCTTGTCCGCCGATGTGCTTAATTTAAATGTAAATACTTCGTCTCAATCCAAAGGCGAAACCATTTTAGACACGGTGAACAACCTGATTGCCATGCATGCAGATATGTTTGTGGTGCGTCATCAACAAAGTGGCGCCGCACATTTTATCGCACAGCATGTGCCAGCCCATATCAGCGTGATTAACGCAGGCGATGGTCGCCATGCGCATCCGACACAAGGCTTGTTGGATGTATTTACCATCCGTAAATACAAGCCTGAGATGCACAATTTACGGGTCGCGATTGTAGGCGACGTACTGCATTCACGGGTCGCCCGTAGCGAAATTCATGCGCTCAGCACCCTTGGCGTGCCTGAGATTCGGGTGATTGCACCGCGTACCTTATTGCCCGCCCAAGTGGAAAAACTCGGGGTGCAGGTGTTTCATAACATTGCCGAAGGCTTAAAAGATGTGGATGTGATCATGATGTTACGCCTGCAAAACGAACGCATGTCTGGCGCATTATTACCAAGCAGTGAAGAATATTTTCAAACCTTTGGCCTCACACCAGAGCGCTTAGCCTTGGCCAAATCCGACGCCATCGTCATGCATCCAGGCCCGATGAATCGTGGTGTAGAAATTGATTCAGCGGTGGCCGATGGTGCGCAATCGGTCATTTTGCCGCAAGTGACGTATGGCATTGCAGTCAGAATGGCGGTCATGGCCATGTTAGGCGGAGGGAGCCCCGCATGAATATCCATATTCAACAAGGACGGGTGATTGACCCATCACAAGCGTTGGATCAAGTCACCGACGTCTATATCCATGACGGCCGTATCGCAGCCATAGGTGCTGCCCCTAGCGGCTTTGTGGCAGATCACACCATTGATGCCCAAGCACATTGGGTGCTCCCAGGCATGGTGGATTTGTGCGCACGCTTACGTGAACCTGGCAGTGAATACAAAGCCACCTTGCACAGTGAACTGCATGCCGCAGTGGCAGGCGGGGTGACGTCGCTGGCTTGCCCCCCCGATACCGATCCTGTACTGGATGAACCAGGCTTGGTTGAAATGCTCAAGCACCGTGCCAAATCGCAAGCCTTGGCGCATGTTTACCCTTTAGGGGCAGTCACCAGACAACTGCAAGGACAATTGCTGACCGAAATGTTTGCACTGACCCAAGCGGGCTGTGTGGGCTTTACGCAAGCAGACCATGCCATCGTGGATACCCAGATTTTATGGCGTGCTTTTGAATATGCAGCCAGTTTTGGCTACACCTTGTTTATGCGCGCAGAAGACCCATTTTTAGCTAAAAACGGGGTAGCGCATGATGGTGAAGTGGCTTCTAGATTAGGGTTAAAAGGCATTCCTGCGGCGGCAGAAAGCATCGCTTTGCAAACCATGTTGCGTATTGCCCAAGCCACCGGCGCTAAATTGCATATTGCCCGCGTTTCCAGCGCCGAAGCGGTCACGTTAATCCGTGAAGCTAAACAAAGCGGGATGTTACTCACCGCAGACACCAGCATCCAACACTTACATCTCACTGAAATGGACATTGGTTATTTTAATAGTCAGGTGCATTTAAAACCACCGGTGCGCACCCAACGCGATCAAGCAGCGTTAAGTGCAGGCTTGCTTGATGGCACCATAGACGCCATTTGCTCAGACCACACCCCGGTGGATGACGATGCAAAACTTTTGCCTTTTCCTGAGTCGCACGCTGGCGCTTCGGCGGTTGAACTTTTGTTACCGCTCACCTTGAAATGGGCGACGCAAGTCAATGCCAGCCCAACATTTGCGTTGTCAAAAATCAGTGCTAACCCTGCCAACATTTTGCAAATTGCGGCAGGCACACTGACCGTTGGGGCAATCGCGGATGTCGTGGTGCTTGACCCGCAGCATGAATGGCGGATCATGCGTGATCGCTTGATCAGCCAAGGCAAAAATACACCCTTTTTAAACCATCACCTATTCGGCAAAGTCACCCATACCCTCAGCCAGGGACGCGTGGTGTTTCAAGCAGCGTAAAGTAGCTTCATCATCCTGTATTAATTGCATGTTTTAGTTGCTGTTGCGGGCGTTGCTCTGCGCTTAAAACCTTAGTCGCATGCCAACGCGCTCAGCAAGCAAAGGGGTATATTTCACCCCCCTATCTGCGGCGGGTGTACATGGAATGGAACGTTGTCATGGTGTTACAAAATATCCAAGGTGGAGATCCGCCCTTGGGTTTGCGTCGGCGCAGCAATTTTGCTATTGAGTTTGATATTCAAGCGTAAATCGTTGACTGAATCGGCATTACGCAAGGCATCGTCATAAGAAATTCGTCCACTTTCAAATAAATCAAATAACGATTGATCAAACGTTTGCATGCCTAATTCTTTTGATTTAGTCATGACTTCTTTAATGGCATGCACTTCACCTTTGTAAATTAAATCGGCAATCAGCGGCGAATGCAGTAACACCTCAATGGCTGCCACACGCCCTGAACCGTCAATTTTTGGGATCAGGCGTTGAGACGCGATGCAGCGTAAATTGAGGGATAAATCCATCAACAATTGCTGACGACGCTCTTCGGGGAAAAAGTTAATAATACGGTCTAGCGCTTGGTTGGTGCTGTTAGCGTGCAAGGTCGCCAAACATAAATGCCCAGTCTCAGAGAAGGCAATCGCGTAATCCATGGTCTCGCGATCGCGAATCTCACCGATCATGATGACATCAGGCGCTTGGCGTAGGGTATTTTTAAGCGCTGCATGCCAGTTTTCGGTATCCACCCCAATCTCACGTTGGGTGACGATACAGTTGCGATGACCATGAATAAATTCAACAGGGTCTTCAATGGTAATGATATGACCATAACTCGCTTCGTTACGGTGTCCAATCATGGCTGCCATGGAGGTGGATTTACCAGAACCCGTGCCGCCGACAAAAATCACCAACCCCCGCTTGGACATCACCACATCCTTCAATACAGGCGGCAAACTCAGTTCGTCAAAGTTTGGGATTTTGGTATTAATCGTACGCAGTACCAAGCCCACCGCACTGCGCTGTACAAATGCATTGACCCTAAACCGGCCTACTTGGGGCAGGCTAATCGCAAAATTACATTCAAAGGTATTTTTAAATTCTTCTGCTTGCTTATCGTTCATGATGGCGCGGGTGATTTCGCGCGTTTGCTGCGTGTTTAACACCTGCTCACTGACGGGCGTGAGCTTGCCGTCAATCTTCATCGCGGGGGGAAAGCCTGCCGTAATAAATAAATCTGAGGCTTTACGGCTGACCATGAGTTTGAGTAGCTCATGCACAAACTTTTCCGTCTGCGTTTGGTCATTGGAAGCTTGAATTTCTATATCATTTGTCATACCGAATTAACCCATAATCGAATCACGGTTAGCCGCTTTGGTGCGGGCTTCAGCCGCGCTAATCACGTTGCGTTTTACCAGTTCCTGTAAGTTTTGGTCCAGCGTTTGCATGCCCATGCTTTGTCCTGTTTGAATCGCTGAATACATTTGTGCAATTTTGTTTTCGCGGATTAAGTTACGAATGGCAGGAGTACCAATCATGATCTCATGCGCGGCGACACGGCCCTGCTCATCTTTGGTTTTACACAGGGTTTGTGAGATCACTGCGCGCAATGATTCGGATAACATCGAGCGCACCATTTCTTTTTCAGCCGCCGGAAATACATCCACCACCCGATCAATGGTTTTGGCGGCAGAGCTGGTATGTAAGGTGCCAAACACCAAATGGCCTGTTTCAGCGGCGGTCAATGCGAGGCGGATGGTTTCCAGATCACGCAATTCCCCCACCAAAATCACATCCGGATCTTCACGCAAGGCTGAGCGCAACGCATTTTCAAACGTCATGGTATGCGGCCCAACTTCACGCTGATTAATTAACGATTTTTTAGAGGTATGGACAAATTCAATCGGGTCTTCCACCGTCAGAATATGCGCCATTTGATTTTCATTAATATAATCCACCATGGCCGCCAGCGTCGTGGATTTGCCGGAACCCGTTGGGCCTGTCACCAACACAATCCCCCGTGGCGTGTCGGCAATCTCTTTAAACACGCGGGGGGTATTGAGTTGCTCCAGCGTTAAAATTTGGGTCGGAATCGTCCGAAAAACTGCACCTGCGCCGCGTTGCTGGTTAAATGCATTGACCCGAAAACGCGCCAATTCTGGGATTTCAAACGAGAAGTCACACTCTAGGGTTTCTTCATACACCTTACGCTGATTATCATTCATGATGTCATACAACATCCGATGGACTTCTGCGTGCTCCATGGCTGGTAAATTAATTTTCCGCACATCACCATGCACGCGAATCATCGGTGGCAAGCCAGAGGATAGGTGTAAATCAGAGGCTTTATTTTTAACCGAAAATGCCAGTAAATCAGAAATATCCACAAACGACTCCTACGATTATTTTATAATGTTAAACAGTTGGCGTTAGGCTAGCTACATTGCTCATTTCTATGCCTTTGATGCACGCGACACACGTATTTCCATAATGTTTATTCAGGTCGACCCCATGACGAGCATCGCATTACAGCTTCAACAGCTACAACAACAGATTGCAGCAGCCAAACACCGCTATCAAGCCACCCAAGTGGTGACGCTATGCGCGGTGAGTAAAGCACAAACTGCCGACACCGTGCGACGTGCTTATGCAGCAGGTCAAACGGTATTTGGCGAAAATTACGTGCAAGAAGCGCTGGATAAACAAGCCCAATTACAAGATTGTGCAATAGCATGGCATTTTATTGGCCCAATTCAAAGCAACAAAACACAGCCAATTGCCCGTCATTTCGATTGGGTACACTCGGTAGACCGTCTCAAAATTGCACAAAGGTTGTCGGATGCCCGCCTAGACAGCCAGCCTCCGCTCAACGTCTGTCTGCAAATTAATATCAGCCATGAGCAAAGCAAGAGCGGTGCCAGCCCAGAGGACATAGTAGACTTGGCCTTACAAATCAAACAATTGCCGCGCTTAACCCTACGTGGCTTGATGGCCATCCCCGCCCCACTCACGGCATTGGATGCACAACGTGACCAATTTCGACAGGTCAAGCAAGTGTTTGAACGTTTAATCGCCCAAGGGATTGCGTTGGATACGCTATCGATGGGCATGAGCGCTGATTTTGAAGCAGCCATCGCCGAGGGCGCCACCTTGGTGCGGATTGGCAGCGGCTTATTTGGCGCAAGACCGCCACGCACCCCCACACTGACCCCAAATTAGGAACACCCTTATGTCTATTTCTTCCGCTGCGACAACCATGACCTTTATTGGGGGTGGCAATATGGCGCAAGCGCTATTGGTCGGCTTGCAAGGGCTTGGCTTTCCCATGCAGGCCATCACGGTGATTGATCCAGACCAACAAAAACAGGCGGATCTTAGTCAACGCCTTGGGGTGAACACTGCCGCGCAACTTGATGCCGTCAATACAGCGGCTGCCCTGATTGTACTGGCAGTGAAACCACAACAACTCAAACAAGTGGCGCTCGCATTAGCGCCTTTTTTAACCTCACAATTGGTGCTATCCGTCGCCGCTGGTATTCGTACACAAGATTTAAGTCGTTGGTTACTCGGTTATCGCACGCTGGTGCGTACCATGCCCAATACCCCCGCACAAATCCAAGCTGGTATCACAGGGGCTTATGCGTTACCAGAAGTGAGCACTGCGCATCAGCAGCTAGCCTCCCAGCTATTAGAAGCCGCAGGCGAAGTGGTGTGGTTGAGCGATGAAGCACAATTAGATGCGGTCACTGCGCTCTCTGGCAGTGGCCCTGCTTATGTTTTTTTACTGATAGAAGCCATGACCCACGCAGGCGTCGCATTAGGCTTGACCGAAGCGCAATCCGCGCAATTGAGTATTGCAACGTTTAAAGGGGCGAGCTTATTGGCCGCCAATAGTAGCGTGCCTATCGCCACCTTACGCGCGCAAGTCACCTCCAAAGGCGGCACCACTGAACAAGGCTTGCTAAGCTTGAATGCCGCTGGCATCCATGACATCATGCGAGAGGCAACGCAACAAGCGGCCACCCGCGCCCAAACTCTGGGTGATGAATTAGGAGCGCAATAATATGTTTGGCAATATCTTGGTATTTTTATTAGAAACCGTCTTGGGGCTATTGACGTTTTTATTCGTGTTACGGTTTTTAATGCAATGGACGCGCACTTCTTTTCATAACCCACTGGGGCAAATGACGGTCGCATTGACCGATTTTTTAGTCAAACCAACCAGACGCTGGGTGCCTTCGGTGAAAAAAGTCGATGTCTCCACATTAGTTTTAGCACTGGCAGTGCAATGGCTGTTGTTTTTAATATTACCACTCCTCATGGGCTTTGCACCGATGGTCACTGCAGCACTGTGGCAAGCGGTGATCGGCGTACTTAAACAAGTTTTAGATGTGTTTTTTTATGCGATTTTATTGATGGCAATCCTCAGTTGGATCAACCCATACCATGCCATTTACGGGGTATTACAACAATTAGCCTCACCGATTTTAGATCCGTTAAGACGCCTGCTCCCCGCGATACAAGGTTTTGATTTCTCTGCCTTGGTGGCGTTATTGCTGATACAAATCGTCAGCCGCTTTATCCTCCCAAGCTTGGCGGGCGGGCTGCTGTAACTGGGCGCTGCACGCGCTTTGTCCAGTGCGAGGCAAACCCTGGCTTAAATCCACACAATATCAAACTCTTCCCGCACATACTGCGTATCAGGATGCAAGGTCACGGGTTTTTTAATAAAGTCAGACAAGTTGGCCAAACTTTGCGACTCCTCGTCTGACAACACATTAATCACCTCGGGCGAGGCTAAAATTTTAAACTCTTTGGCGTTTTCAAATTGTTTTGATTCACGCAATAATTCACGCATGATTTCATAACAGATGGTTTGCGCGGTTTTCAACTCGCCTCGGCCTTGGCAGACCGTGCAGGATTCGCATAACAAGTGTGCAAGACTTTCCCGCGTACGTTTGCGCGTGAGCTCGACCAAGCCCAGCGCAGAAAAGCCGTTGACGTTAATGCGCGCACGATCAATTGCCACCGCTTTATTGAATTCTTCAAGCACGGCTTCGCGCTGACTGTCCTCATCCATGTCAATAAAATCAATGATGATAATGCCGCCTAAATTACGCAGGCGCAGTTGTCGTGCAATGGTTTGTGCGGCTTCTAAATTGGTTTTAAAAATCGTGTCGGATAAGTTTTTACCGCTGACAAAACTGCCGGTGTTGACGTCTACCGTGGTCAACGCTTCGGTTTGATCAAAAATCAAATAACCGCCTGATTTCAGCTCCACTTTACGCGACAGGGCTTTTTCAATTTCTTTTTCAATGTCATAAAAATCAAACAAGGCCCGCTCGCCGCGGTAATGGGTCAGCGGCTTTACCGCGTTGGACACATACAATTCGGCAAACTCATATAAGCGTTCAAACATTTCTTTGGAATCCACACGGATGCTTGTGGTGTGTTTACACACCACATCGCGCAAAATACGCCGAGGCAAGCTTAGATCATAAAAAATCAATGAACGCTCACCGACTTTTTTGCTTTCTTCTTGGATTTTTTCCCACACCCGCCGCAGATATTCAATGTCCGCCAGTAACTCTTCATCGCTGGCGTTTTCTGACATGGTGCGAATGATATAGCCGCCTTTACGCGCTTCTGGTAGCAAGCTGAGTAATCGGTTTCGTAAAAATTCGCGCTCTTCTTCGTTGTCAATGCGTTGTGATACGCCGATATGCTGCTGATAGGGCAAATAGACTAAAAAGCGGCCAGCGATACTGATTTCGGTGGTGAGCCGCGCGCCCTTGGTGCCAATGGGTTCTTTAATCACCTGCACAATAATAGATTGGCCTTCATGCAACACTTCTTGAATCGGCTTTTCGATTTTAATTTCGCCATCTTCAATATGACATTCCATGATGTCAGCCACATGTAAAAACGCAGCGCGTTGCAAACCGATCTCCACGAAGGCGGATTGCATACCTGGCAACACCCGCACCACGGTGCCACGATAAATATTGCCAACCGTACCCAACGAGGAGGCACGCTCGATGTGCAACTCTTGAACGACCCCTTGTTCAAGAATCGCCACACGGGTTTCTTGGGGGGTCACGTTGATCAAAACCTCTTGTGCCAATGACATGCTTATCATCCTAAATCGCGCTTAATCACGCATCATTTTTTCTTGTGTGGAGTCTACCACGCCGATAATAATTCTGCTGTTTCATGCACGGGCAAGCCCATCACACCACTGTAACTGCCCGTGAATTGCGTGATCCAGCGCCCAGCACGCCCTTGAATGCCGTATGCGCCAGCCTTATCCAACGGCTCGCCCGATGCTACATAATCTGCAATGACATGCGCGGGGATCTCCATCATTTGCACTTGGCTACTGCTAAGCCGATGGCTGACCTCACCATGGGCGACCAACGCCACTGCGGTATGCACCCAGTGTACGCGCCCACTGAGTTGGTGCAACATCGCAATCGCGTCGTCAGCGCTGTCTGGCTTGCCAAATATTTGTGTTTCAAATGCGACCGTGGTGTCAGCCCCCAACACGGGCAATGGGCTATGTGCTCGTAAGGCGACTGTGTTGGCCTTGGCAATCGCCAAACGCAACACGTAGTCTGCGGGTGATTCATTTGGCAATACCGATTCATCAATATCGGCTGGCATCACCGTGCATTGCACGCCCATTTCTGCCAGTAAGGCCACTCGGCGCGGACTTTTGGAAGCTAAAATCAGGTGTGAAATCGGTGTCGGGTGCATGGCGATCCTTGAATAAAAAAATGCATTAAAACATGACAACAGCCTAAACACTACTTGGCAATATATGCCTTGCGCAATCAAACACAACACGCAGTGTACAATAGACCGTATCGCGCATTTTTAACCGCAAAGTGTTCCCCATGTCATCGTTAGCATCATTGATACAACACGCTGAAGCACTCGTTTCCCGTTTAGAAGCTTTGCTTCCGCCTGCACCATCAGCCCCTGATTGGCAACACACCGCATGGCGCTGGGTAAAAATAGATCGCGTTGGACAATTGCAAGCGGTCACTGCACCGCATGCTATTGCATTACACGATATCCAGTTTATCGAACGCCAAAAAACCGAAGTCGTCCGCAATACACAACAGTTTTTGCGTGGCCTACCAGCTAATCATGTGTTGTTGACGGGTGCCAGAGGCACTGGAAAATCCTCGTTAGTGAAAGCAGTTCTGCACGACTTTGCGCACCAAGGCTTACGCTTAATTGAAGTTGAAAAAGATGATTTAATTGATTTGCCACGCATCACCCAACTCCTGCGTGGACGGCCAGAAAAATTTATTGTGTTTTGTGACGACCTGACCTTTGAGGCGAATGATACGGGTTACAAAGCCCTAAAAGTCGTGCTCGATGGCTCGATTGAACATCCTGCAGACAACCTGTTGGTGTACGCGACTTCTAACCGCAAAAACCTGATGCCAGAATGGATGGCAGACAATCAACCCATCGTATCAAACGGCGAGATACGCCCCAACGATACCATCGATGAAAAAACAGCATTGGCCGAGCGCTTTGGCTTGTGGTTATCGTTTTACAGCTTTGATCAAGAAGAATATTTAGCAATTGCCGCGCATTGGTGCCAGACCTTAGGCCTGCACATGGACGAAACAGCGCGACAAGCAGCCCTGCAGTTTTACCATACGCGTGGCGCACGCAGTGGCCGTGTCGCCTTTCAGTTTGCCAAAGATTATGTTGGCAAACTGGGGCTTAATCGCACCGTTTAATTTACCCAATGATCATCGCCATCTTTTTAAATATCATTCATCAAAGTACTCATCATGTCTAAACGCATCGAAGTGGCAGTTGCCATTTTGCAACGTCCCTCTGGCGAATATTTACTGGCCAGCCGCCCCCACGGCAAAGGCTGGGCCGGCTGGTGGGAGTTTCCAGGTGGCAAACTCGAAGCAGGCGAATCGGCACAAGCCGCGTTGATCCGCGAAGCACAGGAAGAATTGGGGATCACCCCGACTCGCATGCAAGCTTGGATGCAACGCAGTTATGATTATCCGGCGACGCACGATGCTGAAGCCAAAACCGTACGCTTACATTTCTTTTTGGTATGGGAATGGTCAGGCGAATTACAGCCCCTTGAGGGCCAGCAATTGACATGGCAAGCGCCCAATCAGCCTGCAGTTAGCCCAGTGTTGCCTGCCAACGCCCCCATCCTGCATGCGCTCTCGTTACCCGCCATCTATGCGATTAGCCAGCTGGCAACGCTTGGTCACACACGGTTTATTCAGGCGCTCAAGCACCAACTAGACCATGGTTTAAAGCTACTACAAATCCGCGAGGCGCAACTGAGCGCTACTGAACTCACCGCCTTGAGTGATGAAGTACTCAGCCTCTGCGCGCCTTATGCTTGCCGTTGTTTGTTGAATGGTGAGCCAACGCTTGCCAGTGCCCTCGGTTATCAAGGTGTACAGTTAAATCGTCATCGCCTGATGACGCTGTTGGAAAAACCTGCGCACCTATTGGTCGGTAGTTCATGCCATACGCTGGCAGAACTCCAACGCGCGCAACAACTTCAGCTTGATTTTGCCTTACTTTCGCCCGTGTTACCCACGCGGAGCCATCCCGAGGCAACACCAATGGGCTGGGAAACCTTTGCGCACATGATAGAAGGACTAGAGATCCCAGTGTACGCCTTGGGTGGCATGCACAGCAAATACCTGCCAAACGCGCTTGCCAGCGGCGGCCGCGGCATTGCCATGCTCAGCGGCGCTTGGAGCTCAGTTTAAACTTGCAGCACTTGAGGCATACAAAGCGCCGTCAGCAACCCGCGTGGTTGGCATCGGCACCACTGTTGGCTTAATCATTCGTTGCGACCAGCGTCAAACAGGTGATTTCGGAAGGGGATCCAAAGCGGTTAGGCGGTCCCCAATACCCTGTACCACGACTGACATATATCCACAAATCTTGCAGGCGATGCAGTCCCGCCACATAGGGTTGTTGCAATGGTACAAAGTATTGCCATGGCCAAAATTGTCCGCCATGCGTATGGCCAGACAGTTGCAAATCAAAGCCTGCAGCTTGAGCGGCTTGGGCACTGCGCGGCTGATGTGCCAATAAAATTTTGGGTACATCGATGGGCGCGCCTGCAATCGCGGCATGCGGATCGCTGCGATGCGCCTCAAAAAAACGACCAGCGCTGAAGTCTGTTACCCCTGCCAATACCAAGGTTGCGCCATCATGTGACAAGGTGATGTGCTCATTTAATAATACGCGTATGCCAAGGCGTTCCAGTTCACTGATCCACGCCAGCGCCCCAGCGTAATACTCATGATTCCCAGTGACAAAAAAACTGCCATGCCGAGCGGTTAATGTCGCCAGCGGGCGCGTATGGACTGACAACTCATGCACGCGACCATCTACTAAATCACCTGTAATCGCCACCAAATCGGCTTCTAAAGCATTGACTTGCGCCACAATGCGCGACAGGTAGTCCTGTTTAATAGTGGGACCGACATGAATATCGCTAATCTGCACAATACGAAAGCCTTGCAAGCGCTCGGGTAAATCCCGTAACGGCACCTTGACATGTACCACTCGCGCTAATGAACGCGCATTCAAAAACCCAATGATACTGATGAAAAAGGCGGCGCTGACGGCCACCAAGGCCGACTGCGTCTCTACCCTTGGAAACTCAATCGGCAGGTCCACCAACACGTTTAAGCCTGCCAGTATCAGCAATAGCACATCGCGCAACACCGTAAACACCAATAAAGATGAAAATAAACCCATCACCGTCATGGCGACCCAACTGATCGCATCCCGCAGGGGTTGATGATCTAAGCCACGGGCTAAAAAGGCAATCGGCTGCAATACCGCTGAGATCACTAACGCACTCGATCCCAACCATACCATGCTGGATGGCCATGCACCATGACCCAACAAGCGTGAACCAATGTAGTAATGAACAAGACTGACTAAGATAGTGGTAACAACTAAAAAACGAATGGGTGGCATGGATGCGTCCAGAACAGCGTCGAAAGCGCGCTGACCTTTAGATGGCGATAATCACTCCAGATTCAAGGTCCAATTCGCATGTCTGGCATAGCAATCGCTTAATTTAAACAGCCTTAATGCATTTTAATTATTGCGAGTCATACCTTCATGCATGGTGTGCGATGCCTTATCCACATCGTGCACAATGAAGCATCGTGAGGAATGAAGCATCGTGAGGAATGAAGCATGGTTAGGCATGAAGCATAGTGAACCATGAAATGAATAGCGAAAGTCCAGTTTATTCTCACTTCAGCGGAGCGCCCGCACCGCATAATAGCCATATGTTCAACTTAGTCCGTCTGATTGAATCCATAACACCCATATGAAACAACACAACACACGCATATCCATATTGCACTGCCTGCATTGGTGGTGTTTTGCATTGCTCTTGATGCTGTTTGCGCAGCATGCATCTGCCGTTGACTATATTTTTCCAACCAATATGCCGATGGGATGCTCACAGACGAATCCGGGCGTCTACAACTGTAACAGTCTTGCATTCGGCTTTAATGATACCGTCAGCATTGCGGGCACTAAACCTGCCACGATCAATGTGAACGGCACATTAAAAACAGATAATGTGGTGATCAATCAGGCAGGTAACGTCAGTGATGTATTGATTTCAGTCTCGGGCGAGGCACAAATTGATTATCAAGCGTTTATCAATGCCAGTCTTCGCGCAGGCAATGTCAGAGGCGCAGACCAAGCGGTGATTGTCGGTTCAATCACCACCACAACTGGGTCGATCAATCTTGCGTTCAGAGCAGATGTGCGCGGTGGTTTAGTTTCAAAAACAGGCGATATTACCTTAGGCACACAAACTAGAATTGCAAGCATTACCTGTAGTTGCAATGTGAGTGTGGGCGATGCCTCTGTGATTCTCGGTGACGTCAATGCCAACACCGTTTCTGACAGTGGCACAAAAGTCAATTATCAAGGCGCCATTCTCTCGACGGGGGAAGTCAGGCTTGGGTTTGGGGCAAGTGTGGCTAAGGGCATTATCTCTAACGATAAAATACGCTTTGGTGGCGAGAGTAATATTCAAGGGTGTGTGCAGTCCAAAACATCGAATGAAATTCGGTTGGATTGGAAAGATGTAGTACAAGGCGTTTGTTGCGGAAACAACAATTGCAATAGTAGTTGTGTCAAAAATGATTCAGGGCTAAAAATGCCGCCCAACTGTTCCAACAGCACCGCAAACGCAGCGAATTTTAATTGTGTGGCAGTTGGGGCGGCTGCCAATACAGGCCGCTTGTTCACACAATTAGTCGCTAATAATTTTAATATCGATGTGGTCGCATTAAAGCCTGATGGCACGATTGAAACCAAATACGTCACGCCCGCGAATAAAGGCGTCAAATTAGAGTTTGTGGACGGTTCAGGAAACACCGCATGCAACAATCGCACTGCTATCAATCCAGCCATTTCGCAAACTGTCAGCTTTACTGCAAATGATGTCGGGCGCAAAACAGTCAGTAATGTCAATATCGGTATGGCGTATCGCAATATCCGCTGTCGCGTCACGGATAGCAATCAAACCCCCGCCATCGTCGGGTGTTCCTCAGATAATTTTGCTGTCAGACCCACAGGCCTCAGCGTGAGTGCGACCAATGCACATGCTGACACCACAGGTGTCAGCGTGTCGGCAACGCCAGCCATCAAAGCAGGGGCAAACTTTAACCTAACAGCGGCCTCCGGCGCAGTGGGCTATGATGGCACCCCCATCATTGATGCCACAAAATTGAATGCGCACACGGGCGCGGTTCGGGCAGGCGTCATTGCAGGTGTATTTAGTCCAGCCAATGCAAACACGGGTACGGCCAGTGGCAATGGCTTTAGTTACACCGAAGTTGGTTACTTCAATTTAGGCGCCTATGGCGTGTACGACAACACATTTACCGCGGTAGATGCGGCGAATGGTGATTGCGCCACAGGCTTCTTCAGCGCAGGCGGTAAGCAAGCCTGTAGCTTTGGCAATACCGTCGCGACCACCTACTTTGGACGCTTTATTCCAGATCATTTTGCAGTGACCTTAGGATCAACCACGCCAGCATGCAGCCTCAGTGCAACCCCTGCCAAGCGGTTTTCCTACTTTGGTCAAGACGGCTTAGGCACTGGCTTTAGCTTAAAAGCAGAAAATGCCAGCAATCAAACTACGCAAAATTATACGGGGGGGTTTGCCAAATTTGGGCTGAATACCTGGTCCAATTACGTGTTCAATGCCACTGGTCTGCCAGTTGGCGCCAGCCTCACTGCCAGCACAACGGCACCTACAGGCACTTGGAGCAATGGTACCGCTACGATTTCAGCCAAACATATCGTGACAAGGCCATCATCACCGGTGAATGCCAGCACGATTAGTGTGAGCATCACCCCTGTCGATAGCGACGGTGTCACCATGCCACTCACCAATGTGTCGTCTGCCAGCTTGTTTTATTTTGGCCGTTTACAGATGCAAAACGCCTATGGCTCCGAATTATTACCGCTGACCGTACCGATTGAGGCGCAATACTGGAATGGCATTGCATACCAACGAAATAGCTTGGATATTTGTTCCGTCATACCGACAAACAGCGTCGCCATGGGAAATTACAAAGGCAATTTGTCCGCTTGTGAATCATCGCTGACCGGTGGCAGCACGATGATCGGCGGTCAAACAGCGTTTAGGCTTAGTGCGCCTGGGGCAAACAATCACGGCAGTGTCGATTTGTCGATCAATCTGAGCAGCGCATCAGGCGCCACATGTACACCCTCATCAACCGCTGCCAGTTCGGCCGCAATGCCTTGGTTTGGCGTTAATCCAAATGCTCGCGCCACTTTCGGCTTGTTTAAAAGTCCGTTGATTTATTTGCGGGAAAGTTATTAGACGGAAGCGACACACTGAACGACCCCTCACTTACGCTGGGGTCGCCTGACGTTACATGACTATCTGACCAATTTGACGGGTGAACACACCATCATAGTTATTGCGGAGATTTAACAGGCAAGGTGGCTATTTGCTCCACAACCAAGCCTTTGCTGTCTTTAAACTTAAATTTAAAGGTCACTTCTTCATCTGCTTTAAACGGTTGTTTAAACCCAAATAACATCAAATGTAATCCACCAGGGGCCAATGCAACCGCTTGGTTTTCAGGGATTGCAATCTCATCCAAACGGCGCATTTTCATCACACCATTGTCCATGGTCATACTATGCAGCTCGACGCGTTCAGCACGTTCGGTTTTTACGGAGATTAAGCGCATCGTTTGTGGGCTGTTAAACGTGACGTAAGCCGCACCCACCGATTGGCCGGGATTCGATGCACGCACCCAAGCCTCGCTGATGGTCACCTCAGCGTGAGCCATACCAACAAAGGTCAAAAACATAAGGATACAAGCGGACTGCAGGCGTTGTAACATGGTGTTATCCATTCAAAGGTTCATCATCTAGATCAGGTGGCGTGGTGTCTGGGATTCTAAATTTTTCGGCAGCCCAATCGCCTAAATCCATCAATCGGCAACGTTCACTGCAAAAAGGACGATCTGGGTTTGCACTTGAAAACTCAGTAGCAGTGCCGCAGCTGGGGCAATTGACTTTGCGTGGTTTAGCGGCGGCCTGCATTAATGATGTCCACCACCCGTAAAGTTACAGACGATCATTTTAAAAGCGATATCGCTGTCACACGTTTTTGGTTTTTGAACAAAATCCAGCGTTTGAAAGCGGATATTAATCGCATATTTATTGGCACTCACCTCTGGAAAGCAATCACCCGCGGCAATTTCAATACGTAACAATTGTGCTGGTTTATTGCCTGACAATTGTTGTTGATATGCGCCATGGTGCGCGACCAACGATAACACCTGGCCACTGCCACGCAACAATTGCAAAATAATACGGATTGCTTCATACATCGGCATTAACCGAGAAAGCCATTGATCAAAATCACCCCGCCGTTGTTCGACATCCAGATTTAACCAATGATGGTATGAAGGCAAATCAAACTCGCAGACGCCACCTGGAATATTGGTGCGTTGTTTTACGCTCATGAGCCAATCGTTATCGCGGAGTGATTGACCAAATTTTTGATGATCAGCCCGCAGTGTCACCGCACATTGATCGATGCTGGCCAGGGTGTTGTCGAGTGCAGTTTGGTCGATATTGGGATTGCCCCGTAACACCGATAATTGCATTTTATGGCGATCGAGCTCTTGCAAGATATCGACCTTAAGGTCAGCTCGATCAATCAAATCGAGCATTTGTAGCAAAGACACCAACGCGGCATGATGATTAAACTCATGGCCAATATCAATATGGTGCAACACCTTAGTAAACAAATCTTCTAGGCGAAGATAGGTTCTAATGCGCTCATTAAATGGAAATTCGTAGCTCGACACCGCGGTCTTTTCTGTCAGCTGATACTTGAGAAGTATGCAATAAAAGCTTGATTATGAAATTGTTTTAATTGTGAGGCAAGTCTTTAAGTAGTTTTTATGGAAATTATGCACATTTTCGATCAATTCGCTTAAACCCGCTTGGTTTTCAATCACGGTATCGGCAATGGCTAACCGTGCCTCGCGGCTGCTTTGTGCTTGCATCATCATATTGGCCATGTCGGGACTGAGTTGTCGATGCGTGACCAAGCGTGCAATTTGCAAATCTTCTGTGCAATCCACCACAATCACATGATCAATCATTGGCCAATCGGCTCGGCTTTCCACCAACAATGGAATAGCTAAAATCAAATAAGGGGCGTTGTCTGCTTGCGCGATGTGTTGCAAAGCGGCTTCACGAATCGCCGGATGCATGATGGCGTTGAGGTCTTCTAGGGCGGTGGGTTCCGAAAACACCCAAGCCCGCAAAGCAGCGCGATTTAAACGACCTGCCGCGTCAAATACCTCGTCGCCAAAGCGGCTACGAATATGTTGCATGGCGATACTACCCGGCTCGCTTAAAGCATGCGCAATCAAATCTAAATCGACAATCGGCACACCTAGCGCCGCAAAAGCATGGCATACCTCCGACTTCCCACTCCCAATACCGCCTGTCACGGCTACAATTTGCGCCATGTGTGCGTTATGTCCCTAAATAATACGCTGCGAGTGTTGGCCCATAAAATAAAGCAGCGATGCCGCCAAGCGCCAAGAATGGCCCAAACGGCATCGGCACTTGTTTATCGCGGCCCTTGAGCACAATGAGCGCAATGCCAATCACACTGCCTACTACAGAGCTTAATAAAATTACGGCTGGCAGTAATTGCCAGCCAAACCAGGCCCCAATCGCCGCTAACAACTTAAAGTCACCATAACCCATGCCTTCTTTGCCCGTTAGCAATTTAAAGGCCCAATAAATCATCCACAGACTTAAATAACCGGCGATGGCACCGATCACTGCCGAATGCAAATCAGTGAAGCCATGCGTTAAGTTAAACCATAAGCCCAGCCATAATAACGGGAGCGTAATGCTATCAGGCAATAGTTGTGTATCCAGATCAATAAAGGTGAGCGCCACCAGCGCAAACATAAAGAGCAAGGCGAAGATGGTCATCGTTGCATAACCAAAATGCACAGCCACGCCATAAGCCAATGCACCGGTGAGCGCTTCAATTAGAGGGTAACGTATGGATATCGGTGCCTGACAACCGCGGCATCGCCCTCTCAACACAAGATAACTTAGGAGCGGAATATTCTCTAATGCACTGATGGCATGCTTGCAATGCGGACAAGCAGACCGCGGCGTGACCAATGTATATTTGGGCTGTTCAGGCAGCGTTTCTTCACGCATGGCGGCACATTCTATTTGCCAAGCTTGTTGCATCATCATCGGCAAGCGATGAATCACCACGTTTAAAAAACTACCCACTAACAAGCCCAATACGACACAACAGACTTGTAAAAAAATGGGTGAAGTACTCAACAACTGCGCCACAGGCTCAAGAAAAGTGAACATAATTCCGATACAACAACTAAGGAAGTTTCATCATCGCATCGTTAATGCAACTAAGCAAGACGAAAACCATTCCATCTCATGAGATGAAAATTGATCATTGACCATTGAAACGCTTGAAAATCGCATGACAGGCTCCATGTTTGTAGCATCACGGCTCAACCTAGAACACATTTCATTGTAAGCCCGTTTTGATTGTAGGCCCGTTTTGATTGTAGGACCGTTTTCATAGTAAGCCCGTTTTCATAGTAAGATAGTGTCATGATGTTGCTGTACCAGCAACGGATTGGTTCACCAAGAAGGAATTGATTGATGACTGAAGCGATTAACATTGCATCTTCCACCGCCGTTGAACTCAATGAGGTAGAACATCCTGAATGGGATGTGCCCATTATCTGCCGCGTGGAAGTCGATCTGCCAGGATGGCTGACTAAATTAACCGGTGAAAAACACTGGGAAGTCTACAGCG
The DNA here is from genome assembly GCA_027488395.1 of Methylophilaceae bacterium. Lineage (GTDB taxonomy): Bacteria > Pseudomonadota > Gammaproteobacteria > Burkholderiales > Methylophilaceae > Methylophilus. Next base: position 39,878 of record JAIYBT010000007.1, read on the forward strand.
AAGAGGAAGAAGAAACCTGCATCAGCTTTGCCATGCGCGCCCAACATCCCAAAGCGATGCCCACCATGGTCGGGCAAACGTTACAAGCGGAAGTTACGCTGTACCATAATGGGTATGCCATCGTCGATGTAAATGGTGAATCTTTATTTGATGGCTCATTGACATCAGCCACCCATGACTTTGCTAGACTGAGTTATTACCGCGCGAGTGGCGAACCGATTGCGCTCAACTGATTGTGCGGCCGTATTGTCATCGCCCACTGATGCGCGCTACGGCGTATGTGCATGAAGATGGCAGCGATCGATGGCGCAATGCATGTAGATGACGCGGTCAATGCTGACGATTGACCGAAAACTGCGCCAAATCGATTAACGCTTTTTTTGCTGGGCCATCTTCGTACACGCTCAGCGCAGCGCATGCGGCAGTTGCTTGTTGCTGGGCAACCTGCTTCACATAATCAAAGGCCTTGACCGTGCGCAGCACCTCTAAAACCGCCTCAAGTTGATCTACCTGCCCCTGCAATAATGCGTGTTTGACAATATCGGCTTGTGGCGCTGGCGCTTGTTGAATGGCATACAACATTGGCAATGTGACCTTCCCCTCAATAAGATCATTGCCTAAGCTTTTGCCAATTTGCGCGCTGTCCCCTGTTAAATCCAACACATCGTCCACCAACTGAAAAGCGGTGCCTAAATGCATGCCATAGGTGGCTAATGCCTGTTCTTTTTCAGTGGATACTTGGCATTGCACAGCGCCCAAACGCGTGGCAGCCTCGAATAATTTGGCAGTTTTAAAGTGGATGACTTGTAAGTAGGCTTGTTCAGTGACGTTGATATTGCGCGCATTAATGAGTTGCAATACCTCGCCTTCTGAAATGGTATTGGTGGCATCCGCTAAAATTTCCATGACACGCATGTTGCCTATGCCCACCATCATCTGAAACGCACGGGAATACAAAAAATCACCGACCAAGACGCTGGCAGGATTGCCGTAGACATGGTTTGCCGTCGATTTCCCCCGCCGTAACTCCGACGCATCGACCACATCATCATGTAATAAGGTCGCGGTATGAATAAACTCTACAATGGCTGCTAATTGATGATGTGACTGCGTAACGTGCCCGGCCAAATCGGCCGCCATCAACACGAGGATGGGCCGCAAGCGCTTACCACCACTATGGATGATGTACTCTGAAATTTGATTAATCAGCGGGACTTGCGAGGACAAAGACTGGCGGATGACCGCATCCACCTGTTGCATATCGTCTGTGATCCGCGACAGACAAGCAGTTAATGACACTGTGACACCAAACTTTTAAAAAGCTAAGCATAGCATAATTGACTGCTTTACTGCCATGACATACACGCGGATGGCCTGACATCATGTGTCAAGAAGCTGACACTCTGCGCGTATCTGTATCAACAGACCATGACCTTTGTTGCAGCTTCATCGCTCAGCAAAAGTTAAATAAATCATGCGCACCAATACCAAGCAGTGCTTTTAATACTCGCCAGTGCGCCTTAGCCCAATGCGCCTCAGCTAAGTAAACCTCAGCCAAGTAAACCTATGCCAAGTACACCTCAGCCCAGTGTGCCCCAGCGCGCATGCGTTAGCTTAAATATTGCTGCATGGCCGCGCTACTCATCGATTTCGCGCACACAAAACCTTGTATTTGATCGCAACGCATGGCTTTTAACATGGCTTTTTGTGCCTCGGTTTCCACACCTTCGGCAATACATTCCATTTCTAAGCTATGCGCGAGCTGAATAATCGCGTTCACAATCACTTGGTCTTCATGGCTGTACACAATATCAGTGATAAACGATTGATCGATTTTAATTTTATCGACATTAAACCGTTTTAAATAATTGAAGCTCGAGTAGCCAATCCCAAAATCATCAATCGCAAACCGCACGCCTAATTGCTTGAGCGTTTGAATCACCGCCACCACTTTATCGGGATCACTGGCGAGTAAAGACTCGGTAATTTCGAGTTCAAGCAAATGCGGTGGAAACTGGGTAATGGCTAAAATATCTTTGACCAGTGCCACAATGTTGCCGCGCTGAAATTGAATAATCGAAATATTCACCGAAACTGTGATGGGCTTATTGGGTAAATATAAGCGGGTGGCGGCCATACAGGCTTCAGTTAGAGCAAATTTGCCAAGCTCTATCATCAAACCCGAATCTTCCGCCACTGGAATAAACACGCTGGGCGAAACGGCGCCCATCACAGGATGCTGCCAACGTAGCAATGCCTCCATGCCAGTGACTTCCAAAGTACCCAAGTGAATTTGCGGTTGAAACTCCACACTGAACTGGCCTTCCGCCAGCCCCAAACGCATTTGATTTTCAAGATATAAGCGCTCTTGCGCTTTCACGTTCATCTCAGAAGTAAAATATTGAAAGACATTACGTCCGTTAAACTTGGCTTGGTAAAGCGCGGTATCCGCGTTTTGCAGCAGCATTTCAAACGTATCCCCATCGTTCGGATAAAAAGCCGCGCCGATACTGCATGAAATATTTAAGGCATGCATTTCTATTTTAAAGGCGCGTCCTAACTCGCTGAGCAACTTGGCCGAAATTTTGGCGACACTCTCTA
>JAIYBT010000010.1 GCA_027488395.1 Methylophilaceae bacterium
CAATCCTTGCAAGACCCCTCATCAAAATGTCGCAAGCCCAAATAATATGCTGATATTGCTTGGGAACACTTTTATTTTTATCAATGTAAAAATCCCTCATTTTTAAATACACTTCTGCAACAAGTGGCAAGAGTTTTGCATCATAACCAAGTGATTTTTTACCCGATTTTGTTTTATATGAAACAGGAGCGGACGACTCTGTTATCTCATTGTTTATAAATGGTTTTAATGCTTCGGCTTGCAAAAAACTAGGTAAGCGGTCGACAGTCATTGACACACCAAATCCTGCTTTTGGTGATCTTGATCTTCCCAATGCTCTCAAAAACGTAGCTTGAGATAGCAATCTAGTTCCATCCGCTAATACAACTGCAGAAATTAATGCATCCCCAATTTTAAATTCGCCTTCATGAGTTGCTTTTGGTTCTAAGCCACTCCATCTTGAATCAGCGGCTTTCTTGGCTATCTCACTTCTTTCTTCTGCCGAAAGTACTAGAGCTCGAGCAACTCCGCCTATTGATTTTTTTGATTTAACGTTCATTTTAAATGCCCTTTTATAATATTGTGCATGCAATTATATCGTGTAAATGCAAGCATGTGACTAATTATATATCTTTATTCTTGCATTTTATAAAAATAAAACCGCCTGATTAGGCGGTTAGGAAGGGCGTTAAAAAACCCGCGCTGGGCGGGTTATTTATTTTTTGGTTTGCTTTTTTATTTCATCACGAAGAAGCTTTATGTCACTTTGTGTAGCTTTAAGCTCGCTTGATGCGTTTGATATGGCTTGTGCGGTGTTTTTACCAGATTCAAATGAAGCTACCATATTACTTAAAACAGTTGCGTTAAACGCTGCAATGCCTAAAACAGCTGCAATTCCTGTTGTAACAGTCACGTATTTAAGTTGAGTAATGTTGCTTGATAATGCGTCAATCTTATCGTTAGTGGATTTATTAATTTCTTGCATAGCAGCTATGCGACCATCCATCCTAGCTTCGATAGTTTCAAGCTTTGATTCAATGTAATCTTTGGTTGAAATTGACATACTTTCTTCCGTAAGTTGATCCGAGTATTCAGCTTGTGATGGCTTTATGGGTACGACACTCACTTTACAATCCTTTTGGTTGTGCTTGGGATGTCGTTATCAAAAAATTCAGTATACCCGCAGACCTCACACATATAAATATTTCCAGCAAACAAGACAGTTAATTCACTTCTACTTACATATCCCCATACTTGTTCACCGTTATCCTGCTTTACTAACATTAAGTCACCATGGCCGTACCTGCAGTTAGGTATAATATCAGCCATTTTATCGACCGTATTGATTGCCATATTGTATTTGAAAGTTATCTGGGATTTTTGGCACATTGCTACCGTCTATTTTGTAAGGATCAATAGTGCCTGGTTTGCCTGTGTATGGGTTTACATTGCCTTGTGTTGAGTAGTTGTCGTACTTATAGCCGTTGTTCTCCGATTTAAAGTGACCATCTACATAAGTGCCGTCGCGTTTAACATAGCCATTGACATACTGATCGGCAATTACATTAGTAGAGGCAACAGCTAATATCAATAAAATATATTTCATAACTGCCTTTCAATATTTAAGTTTTCTGGATAAACCAAACCCGATTAAACCAAGCATCATCATTGCACTTACTGGTAATTCTGGCACAGGTGTAACATTTAAAATCAAAGCATTGGTTGTATTAAAAGCTGAATTTCCAAAAGCTGAACCAGTGGTATCAGCTTTAAATACACCGCCAATGCTGATGAATCCATTGGACGCTTGTAAATCGCTTAGAAAGCTTGAGTTTAAAGCGATATTTAAAAGCGTATTTGAATTGGCTGCGGTTAAATTAATAACGGCATACAAATTGCCGCTACCTAGATCCGCATTGATTGCGGCTCCAGCTGCGCTAACACCGCTTTGCGCACTAAGTAAGCTAGGTGCAGTTGAAACATCAAACAGGGTCAAAACGCCTGACGCAGAAATATCGTATGTGTTTAAATTAAACGTTGCCGAAGTGACGGCTGATACATCAACACCGCTCAAATCAAATGTAAAAAAACTGCGCTGGCCATTATCTTCACTGGCAAAGTAATTTTTGATTGATGTTACGTGCACGCCTGGCTTTGTGTACCAGCCCGAATCTGTTACTGGTACCGATACAACGGCTGCATATGCTGAATTAACTGAAAAAAACGATGCTAGGGCTAAATAAAATAACGACTTCATAGCAAACTCCAAAACATAAAAAAATTATTAAATCATTTTTAAGTGAAAAGTTGGTTAAAACTCGGTACTTTCCCAAACCTTCAGAACCTTACCCAATACCTGAAAATCCATATCTGGCGTGATAGTCCAGCTTTCATATTCAGGATTGGTACTAATCACTTTGATACCTTTGCCAGGTATGCGTTGCAATCGTTTGACAAATCCTTCATCACCCACGCGGAAAAAGAAAACGCCATCGTGTTTGCAGGCTTTAATTCCTGTATCAATAACAATAGGGTCGCCAGGATTAAACATGCCCTTCATCGAATCCCCGAACCCAGTGATTATGCTTAGGTTTCCTGATCCAGTATTTGCGGGAATATTCTTTGCAAGCCACTCTTTCGTGACATTCCAGCTCGTTATCTGCCCCGGCTGTTCAGCCAACAGTACACCAACACCCATGCTTGCACCCACTTCGTCAAATTGATTGATCGTTACAAACTCGTCACTCGATTTTTGAAAGCTGTGCACCACTAAGCTTGGTGATGATTTTGAATCATTGAGCAGGGGCTCATCGCCCCTTAACTGGCTTTCGGTTACTGAATAGACAGCTGCCCATTTTTTTACAGTCGTTGATCTTGGGTCGCCATGTTTCCCACTTAAAAACCTATGTGTAGTCGGTTGAGGAACGCCCGATTTTTCAGCCAATGAATATGCATCGTCACCGTGCATTTCCATAAGGTTTTTTAGGTTTTCTTGCATCTTATTCATGATGAGAAACATACGCCAACGTATCTTAAAGGTCAAAAACGCAAACGTATTAAAATGCTTGACTTAAAATACGAATGCGTATTAAGATTTGACGCATGGACATTAAACAAGCATTGCAAGAGATTTCCGACACTGGACTTACCGATCAACAAATAGGTGATCACATTGGCGCAGCTCAATCTATCGTCACTCGTTTGAGAAATGGCGACCATTCAAGCACCTCCTATGAGCGCGGCCAAAAGATTATGGAATTGCATAAAAAGCGTGTTTCTAAAAAAGCCGCTTAATCATTGAATAGTGAAAGTTGTTGAGGCAAAACCATTATGGCTGATGAAGTTTTATTTTCCCGAACCCGAGATTCATTCTTGATCGGGAAGTGCACAGAAGATGTGCGCTTTAAATTGCCGCCAGAGGAGCACGCGCTTTTATTCATCAAGGCGCGTGAAGCTGGGTATGAAACTGTATCTGAATATTTACGCATGAACGCTTTAATCCTTTGCTATGGCTTAGAGAAGGTGCAGCAGTTAGTTAATCATCGCCTAAGCATGGCCGCAGGGCTAGGGAATTATCAGGGAGACAAACTTCCATGAAAAATACACAGAAAGAGATTGAATCAACGGTAGCCGATAAAAATGAAACGCAAAAGCCGCTTTTTTTTAACGGTTCTGACTATGACCATGCAAGGGATTCAGAGCGTTTAACAAGTCAGTACCAAGTGATATTTGATCTTATGAAAGATGGGCATGAGCGCACATTAAATCAAATTGCACTTATCACAGGCTATTCATCATCAAGTATATCCGCGCAACTTCGCCACATGCGAAAACCACGTTTCGGTAGTCATGTGGTTACAAAAAAATACCTTGGTAACGGCCTATTCACATACGGCTTGATTGTTAATCAAAAGGCAGTTGATTAAATGGCTTCTAAGCAAGACATATGGATGCCGCTATACATTGCTGATTACTTGGCTGACACAACACGCCTAAGCACAGAGCAACACGGTGCCTATTTGTTGCTGATTATGGATTATTGGCGCAATGGCGCACCACCAGATGATGACGCTACCCTTGCCAACATCACAAAGCTTGACGTTAAAACATGGCGCAAGCACAGGCCACTATTACAAAAGCTTTTCACCTTGCAGGATGGGGACTGGCACCACAAACGCATTGATGAAGAATTACTTAAAGCATCCGAAAACGCTGAAAGATACGCTTCACGCGCTAAAAAAGCTGCTGAAAAAAGATGGAACAAAGATGCTTCAAGCAATGCTTCAAGCATACCTTCAAGCAATGATGAAGCAATGCCCGAGGATATGCTTGCAGATGCTACATCACCTTCACCTTCATCTAATACTGTAATAACAACCATACACACAGATACAACCATACCTAGCGTAACCACCATTGCAAGCGTGTGTATTGCAATTCGTGAAGTTTACGATTTGTACAACAAGCCGCCTATTGACATATCCCAATCAAACCCAACGCTAGAACTGCTTGTTCAAGCTGGTGCAACGGATGACGAATTTGCAGACAGTGCACATGCTGCCATGCAACAAACACCGCACAAGGGTTTTGCATGGATTCTTGGACGCGTTAAAAACCTACGCAAAGAAGCCGCAAACATTGGTCCGTTACATCAAGGCCCAATGCCAGCGCAATCAAAACCCAAAACCGTACACGACACCCGCGCTGAAACAGCGCAAGCCATGTTTGGAGTTAATCACCATGCAAGAACAATCGATGCAGACTACACGACCACCAGCGATAGACCGCTTATTTCTGCGAATGGCTAGTTTGTACGGCAAGCACTGGCTGGACATGTGGGCAAATATCCCGATTGACGAGGTGAAAGCCGATTGGGAATCCGTGCTCAAGCGCAACAATTTGACGCTAAAAACGTGCTTTATGGCAACGGATAAATTAGCGGATGACGGTGTGCAGTTTCCACCGACACAACCCGAGTTTGTTCGCTTATGCAAAACACTTTTGCCGCGTGATTATCACATGGCGCTGCCATCAAAACGCGATGAAGAATTGGCGCAAGAAAACGTCGATCGCATTAACCAAATGGTTGCTGATTCCGCTAAAGCGCGCAAGTCAGTCAACTGGATCGCGTATTGGGAAAGCATCATGCGCGAAAAAAATAAACACAAAGAAATAACTATTCTCTGCGCCTTGGAAGCTTTGCAAAACCTTGGCAAGCCATGGAATGAAATCGAGATTAACCCACTATGACCAAAATCCCCAAAGTCCGTATTGGCGGAATCATCACAAAGCAAAGCATTGTGTTTGCAATGCGCTACCTGGCTGTGGGTATTTTAATTGCGCTAGTTTGGACTGTGTTTGAGGGGCGAGTGTGATTTACGGAAGTGTATGCAGTGGCATTGAAGCCGCAACAGTAGCTTGGCATCCGCTTGGCTGGAAACCGTCATTTTTCAGTGAGATTGACAAATTCCCGCGTCAAGTTTTATCACATCATTATCCAGACGTGCCATTGCACGGTGACTTTACAACGATTCAGGATGGAATGTATGAACCAATCAGCCTTCTTGTGGGAGGAACCCCATGCCAATCTTTCAGCGTCGCAGGACTTCGTGCAGGGCTTGATGACCCACGCGGCAACCTCATGCTTGAGTTTGGTGCGCTTGCTAAACGACTTGGCCCCAAATGGCTGGTATGGGAGAACGTCCCCGGTGTCTTGTCAGCAAACAAAGGAAGGGATTTTGGAACCTTCCTTGGAATGCTGGGCGAACTCGGGTATGGGTTCGCATACAGGGTTCTTGACGCTCAATACTTCGGAGTGGCACAGCGCCGCCGCCGTGTGTTCGTTGTCGGCTGTTTTGGAGACTGGCGAAGTGCCGCAGCGGTACTTTTTGAGCGCGAGAGCATGTCGGGGGATTCTGCACCGAGCAGAAAAAAGGGGGAAACAATTGCCCCAACAGTTACAGTCGGCCCTCCTTTCAGTCGCACAGGAAACCAGCGCGTAGAGTGTGATGCAATTGTTGCTACTCAAAGCTTTACAGCATCAAGTTTTGGTCAGTATCAGCCAGGTGTTGGAACAATAAGAGCAAACGGTGGCGACCTTGGTGGCGGTAGTGAAACGCTTATTGCAGAAAAATGGACAGCAGATGTTGCTTCCACCCTAAATGCATCATTCGGTAGCAAATTAGGTTTAGAAAACCAGCACATAAACAGTGGAGCGCCATTATTTGTGCCTGCTTGCACACCTTTAGCGTTTACCGGACGTGGTGACGGTGGTGACGTAACAGAAAATCTTACGCCAACTATGCGCTCTTTGTCCCAAGGTGCTGACGGCCATCAATCAGGCAGCGCAGGCTTATCAGTTTTATATCCTCAAGTAGTCCATGGTACCCAAGACCCTTGTGTGAGCGATATTGCTTTTGCGCAAGGGCGAAACCATGGCGGTGAAAGCGTGCTTTTTCAGTCAATAGGTTGTTTCAAAGGTGGTCAAGGCGATAAAGCTGGCGGTATAGGTTGGAGTGAGCATGTATCGCCTACTCTTTCATCCGCTGACGGTGGAAATAGAACCCCTACTTTAATGCAAAGTATGGCAGTGCGGCGCCTAACACCAACAGAATGCGAGCGCTTGCAGGGATTCCCTGACGGTTATACCAAAATCAACGACAAAACCCCCGATGGTCCACGATACAAAGCGCTTGGCAACAGCATGGCGGTGCCTTGTATGCGTTGGATAGGCGAGCGCATCAACATGGTTGAGCAGATGCAAGCGAATAATTTGAGTGAGGCCGCATGACATGCAAAAACTGCACAACACCACACGTTTACAACATGTCTTGCATCAACTGCGCGGCCAGGCATTGCAGGATGATGGTTTACCCGCGAGCAATGAACAAATGGGCCTACGTTGAGGCGGTTTCGCAAAAGTACGGACACGACAGAAAACAACTAGCGGAAAAAGTGAAGGAATTAGGCAATGCTGCAAGCAAACAAAAACATACCGAAGTGCAAGGGCCAAGCACCGGACGGAACCATGATTTGTTCTGATCGCAATCGCTGCGGGTTATTTTTACGGCCCGAAGCGCCTGGGCAAGTCTATGACGATAACTTTATGGCGGGTGATCGATGCCAGCACTATCAAAGCGTGCCAAGCACATATCACATTTGTGATGAAGAACCCGCACGCGTGGAATGGGACGAGCGCGCTGTGAAAATTGAACAGGCTAGGACGAGCGAGTAAATGGAAACCTTGCTTTACAACCCAGCGCAAGCACACCAAGCATTAAACCAAGCTTGGCACTTCATAAAGCCAAACTTAATGGCAGGGCGGAAGATGGTTTTGCAGGTTGTTGACTACGAAGAAAAGATGACGACCCAGCAACGAAAGTATTACCACGGCTACATTTTGCTAGAAATTTCAAAGCAGGCAAAAGTTGACGGTAATCAATACTCGCTTGAGGTGTGGAAAGAGCACTTTAGAAAAACTTACTTAGGAAGTAAGCGTAAAAAAGTCGTTGATCCGCTTACCGGTAAAAAGTCATGGCGTCTTGAGCGCATTAGCAGTGAATCGCTAGGGGTGAAGGGTTACAACCTACTCATTGAGCGCGTTACGGCTTTTGCCTGCACTGATTTGGGTGTGGTTTTAAATGAAACGTTGGAAAGTTGGACTGAGGAAAACACACTTTGAAAATCAATCATTGCTACCAAGGCGACACCAGAGATTGCATGCGCGAAATGCTTGCAGATGGTGGCGCTGGCCAAGTTCAGACGATCATCACTAGCCCACCCTATTGGGGCTTACGTGACTATGGTGTAGATGGCCAACTTGGAAGTGAGCCAACCTTAAACGAATTTATTGCAAACATGGTTGATGTGTTTAGTCTTTGCTGGGAGCTTTTAGCCGATGACGGAACATTGTGGGTAAACATGGGGGATAGCTATTCTGCGAATCGAGGGAAGCAACCTGCACCAACTAACACCAGAAACAAATCTGGCCATGTGACAAGATCAAAAGTACAGGATGGGCTAAAGCCGAAAGATATTGTTGGCCAGCCATGGCGACTAGCTTTTGCGCTACAAGAGTTTGGCTGGTATTTACGTCAAGACATTATCTGGCACAAACCTAATCCAATGCCTGAATCTGTGCGTGATCGGTGCACCAAATCGCATGAATACATTTTTCTGCTCACAAAATCAGAAAGGTACTTTTTTGATCAAGAGGCCATCCTGGAGCCTGTAAGCCAAAACACCCACGCACGCATGTCTCAAAATGTACAGGCTCAAATTAGTAGCGCTCGCGCAAATGGGAACATAAAAGCTGTAGGCAGAACGCCTAACACCCCTGCAGGCTGGGCAACTGGCACTGACCGCCAAAAAGAAAACAAATTATTAGGCAGGTACACCGATGCAAGAAAAATTTACCCAGGATCAGGCGTTGGCTTTGGTCGTGGTTTTGATGAAAAAACAAAGCCACGAGTAAAAAACAACCAATCCTTTGATGAATCCATGGCAATTATGCCAACAGAGCGTAACAAAAGAAGTGTTTGGACCATCCCAACCGAATCATTTAAGGGGGCGCACTTTGCCACTTTTCCTAAAGCATTGGTAGAGCCTTGCATACTTGCTGGATCTCGCTCGGGTGACATTGTTTTTGATCCATTTATGGGTAGCGGAACAGTTGCACAGGTTGCGCAAAACCTTGGGCGTAAATGGGTTGGGGCTGAATTAAATCCAGAATACATAAAACTTCAAAAAGAGAGAACTAAACAGCTTGGTTTGGAGTTGGCAGCATGAAAATTTACCCCACATCATTTGAAGCATACGACGACATTAACGAACCGCTATTTAAGGTTGAAATGAAAGACGTAGATTTAGCGAATGTCACCATTTCAACCGCGGTGAATGTTGAATTGTGGGATGAAATAGCGCCAGCGATTAGACAATGCTTAGTGCTTGGGAAGGACGGTTTGGAATGACCACTAAAGCAGAAAAAGTCCACTTAAACGCTCTTGCAGATCTTGGCTGCATTGTTTGTCGCAACATTGGCTATGGATTTACACGGCCTGAAATACACCACATTCGCACAGGCGTTGGCATGGGACAGCGCAACAGCCATAAAAACGCTATACCGCTTTGCCATGCGCATCACAGAACTGGTGGCCATGGTGTTGCGTATCACGCTGGGCGCATTGCGTTTGAAGCTAATTATGGGCGCGAGGTTGATTTATTGGCGCAGGTAAATGAATTGCTAAAGGTGGCTGCATGATAGTTGGTATCGATCCTGACATTGATAAAAGTGGCGTAGCAGTCCTACACGACACTAAAGCCTTTGAAATGACCACACTCACGTTCACTAAAACGCTTGAGTTCGTGCGCATGAACAAACCGATCATCAAATGTGTGTACGTTGAAGCCGGCTGGCTAAATAAAAAATCAAACTGGCATGGCGCAAGCAATATGAGTGTTGCGGCCCGAGTAGGGAAAAACGTAGGCGAAAACCACGCAACAGGAAAGCTATTAATTCAATGCATTGAGGCCGAGGGCATAAAGGTAATACCAGTGCAGCCAACCAAAACAAAGCTAGACGCTGAACAGTTTGAAAAGCTAACGAAATACAAGGGCCGAACAAATCAAGAAGTTCGGGACGCGGCAATGTTGATATGGGGTAGGTAATGACACTGGACCGCGTTTACAACTACATCATAAACCACGATCAAAACACACTGGTTTTTGTTGCAAAAAACAAAGTTTGTTGTACGCAGGTAAATTCAAAACTGGCACCCACAGTAATAAACAACAAATCAGGCGAGTATCAAGTTATTGGCGTTTACACGCCCAAAGCCTCAATGAAATTTATTGAGGATGATTTACTAGCATGCGGCTTTTGGGAGTAGAAATGACAATTATTGAAATGTTAAACGTATGGGCCGAGAAAACTGCAGGTGTTGCAAAGCACGCTGGCAGCATGATCAAGCAATCAGGTAACTTAGTTGTTGAGTGTGGCCGCAGTGATAGCTGGGGAATCGACTTGGACGAATGGGAAGATGACCTGCACCAAAATATCACATCAAACCTAAACACGCTTATCTACGGCCAAGGCAAAGACCCAGGCATGCTAACGATCAGTGAGCGTATCGCGGTAGAGCATCACCACATTGTAGCGGTGTGGGTATCACCAAGAACCAACATTGCGGATGATTACGCGAAAGCTTTGTTTAAACTGAAACCTGCCATGGCGCGCAGGGGATTTGTGGTTGAGTGAATATGGCTATTTTTAATCAAGAAGCGCAAGCAAGAATGATGATTGGATCAATGCCCTACATGGAAGGGGACATTTTATCCGTCGAACTATCAGATAGATATGGTTACGAGTATCGTCCGTGTGTTGTTACATCAATTAGCGCAGTGAGATATGCGTTTGATGATTACTTAACGATAGACGTTGTTATCTCATGGTTTGATTCAGAGAGACAACAATACAGGTCGGCACTAATCCAAAATGAAAAAGCGAAAAACGCAAAAATATTATGGACGGCAAAACTCCCAAATTATGCACACAAGCCATTTTTGAATTGATAACATAACCTTGTTGGGCGAAGTGCGCCCAAAATAAACGCATAACACGGCCCGCATCATTCGTAATTGAATGCTTGCGGGTTTTTTTATTTCAGGAGTAGAAACATGGCAGAGCCGGTCACGCATAGCGCAGCTACAGCAACCGTAGTTGTCGCGGCACCGTCTTTGGCTGTTTTATTCCAAGTGTGGCCGTTCGGCATCGCGCTTGTAGCTGGATGCGTTGCATTAATCTATATGAGCCCAATGGGTAAGGTCAACGCAGTTAAGAGCGTGCTCGGTTCAGTATTAGCTGGGGGCGGCTTTTCGCAAGTCCTTGCAACGCCCGCACTCAAAATCGCAGGTACATTTAACGCAGGTATTTTGGAATGGGCTAAAGAGCCCGATGCAAAGCATATTGTCATTGCCATGCTTGCAATGTTGATCGGCTTGTTTGCACAAACGGTAATACCCAAGCTACTGCAAAGGGCGGGTGTTGAAATAGAGGGAGCAAACAAGTGATTTCATCCGCGCTTATTTGTGTTGCATCGGTAAACGGTTATTTCTGCATATTGAGCGCGGATCGCGCCAGTAAGCATACGAGTGCCAAAATCAAAACTTGGATAGTTGTACGCGTGCTGATTAGTGCCGCGCTATTTTTTTTAGCGAGTGCGCTCAATGGCTAAAGCCAATATTGATTGGTCAGCCATAGAGAAAGAGTTTCGCGCAGGTGTTAAGTCTAATCGTCAGATTGCAGACGAGCATGGCGTTACCGAAACGGCAATTCGTAAAAAAGCTAAGTCATACGGCTGGGTAAAAGACCTTGCTGCAATCATTCGCGCCAAGGCTGCAGAGAAAGTTCGCACGCAAGAGGTTCGCAAAGAGTTCGCAGTTGATGATGATCAAGCAGATGAACAAAAAATCATCGAAGAAAACGCAACAATTCAAGCCAACGTTATCCGCCAGCACAGAACGTCAATTGGCAAGGCGCAAGCAATTGCAAAAATGCTGTTTGAAGAACTCGAGCGCAGCGTACTCAATGCCGAGGAATTAGAAAGGTTTGCAGAAATACGCGCAACAATTGGCAGCGCTGAAACAGGCGACGCGGAAGTAAACGAGCGATTGCTTGCGTTCTACACCAAGATTATGGAACTGCCCAGCAAAGCAGGCGTGATCGATAAGCTGGCCAATGCATTAAACAGACTGATCATGCTTGAGCGAATGGCTTTTGGTATTTCTGATGACGCTGCAAAAAGCGACAAACCAGAAATGACCGAAGAAGAAATCGACCGAAAAATTGCTGAGTTATCCGCTGAGTTAAATGGACAAAAAGGCTGAGTTGCTTGCTCTGTTAGAGCGCAAAGCTAAAATCAATCGCGAGAATAGAATCAGGGATTACAAGCCTTACGCACCTCAAAAGGAGTTTCACAGCACGATTACTCGTGAGCGATTATTCATGGCGGGCAATCAGTTAGGTAAAACTTTGGCTGGCGCTGCGGAAATGACTTATCACCTGACTGGCGAATATCCAGATTGGTGGCAAGGACGAAGATTTAAGCGGCCTGTAATGGCTTGGGCGTCTGGTGTAACAGGTGAAAGTGTTAGAGATACAACGCAAAGGCTTTTGGTTGGTCGCCCTGGTGAATATGGAACTGGTTATATACCCAAAAGAAGTATTGTAGGTGACCCAAAAAAAGCAATGGGCGTGCCTGACTTGCTTGACAGTGTTGCGGTTAGACACATCAGCGGTGGTACATCAAGGCTGTATTTTAAAAGCTACGAAAAAGGTCAAGAAAAGTGGCAAGGCGAAACGCTTGATGTGGTTTGGTTTGACGAAGAACCACCAGAAGATATTTACACTGAAGGTTTAGCTAGAACAAACGCTACAGGCGGGTTTGCTTACATGACGTTTACCCCTTTGCAGGGAATGAGTGTCGTTGTTAAAAAGTTTATTACTGATCCTACGCCACAGCGTTCAGTAATTCGCATGACTATTTTTGACGTAGACCATTACACGGACGAACAACGTCAAACAATTATTGATAGTTACCCTATTCATGAGCGCGAGGCGCGTGCAAATGGAGTTCCAGTTTTAGGTTCTGGCGCGATTTTCCCGATTGCAGAATCGCAGATTGTTGTTGAGCCTTTTTCGATACCAGACCATTGGCCCCGAGTTGCTGGGATTGATTTTGGCTGGGATCACCCAAGCGCGGCAAGTTGGCTTGCACATGATACTGATACAGATACTGTTTACTTGTATGACACATACAAAGCAAGACAAACACTTATTCCAGTCCAAGCAAGCGCAATAAACTCACGCGGTGAGTGGATTCCTGTTGCATGGCCTCATGATGGCTATCAGACAAAAGATGCAATGCAAGGCGAGCAAATTGCGGAGCAGTATCGCAAAGAGGGCGTGAATATGATGGGTGAAAGCGCTAGATTTGTAAAAACCAGTGACGAAGATCGTGTAAGCAGCGTGTTTAGCGTTGAGGCAGGCATTCAAATGATGCTTACACGGATGCAAACAGGGCGCTTTAAAGTATTTAAGCATCTTGAGGATTGGTTGTCAGAATTTAGGATTTATCACCGAAAAGATGGAGTGATCGTCAAAGAGTTTGACGATTCTATTTCATCAAGTCGATACGCAATGATGATGCTTCGCATGGCGATAACAAAGCCGCAAAAACGTACAACAGCCAGGGCAAGAAACTACAATTGGAGAGCAGGGGTTTAAATGGACGAGCAGACACAAAGCAAAGATGTGACCGCTCAAGCGCCCGCATTGTCTTTTAATGAGTATCAGGATATTCAGCTCGAAATATTCAACCAACCCGCTTGGCGTCGTGAATCAGATAAAGCCGCAGAATATTACGATGGCAATCAGTACGACGCTGAAACACTGCAAGCGCTGAACGAAATTGGCATGTCGCCACAGATTGAAAACCTGATTGCGCCAACAATCGATTCTATTACAGGCTTAGAAGCAAAAACCCGCAAAGACTGGAAAGTCGCAGCGCAATCAATTGGGGACTTTGAAGAAGTCACCGAGGCATTAGGCCAAAAGCTGTTTGAAGCCGAGCGCGAAACCATGGCAGACCGCGCTAACAGTGACGCATTCAAGGCCACCACAGTTACTGGTATTGCTTGGCTTTATGTGGGCCGCCAGAGTGATCCTTTCAAATACCCTTACGTGTACGAGTACGTGCATCGTAACGAGATGTACTTCGACATGAAGTCAATCAAGCCCGATTATTCAGACGGCTTGTGGTTAGTACGCTCGAAATGGTACGACTTAGCCGTCGTGCAAAGCGCATTTCCCGAAAAAAAGGACTTGTTAGAGCTTGCATGCTTCAACTGGTCCAATGAGGCGCTTTATCTAGACAACGGCAAGCTGCAAGAAACACTCGCGTTTAGTCTTGAGCAGGAGCGCAATTTCCGCATTGATGATCAAGAGTGGCGCGACAGTCAGCGCAAACGCTTACGCATGAACGAGGTTTGGTACCGTCGTTACGTGCGTGGCAAGGTGATTAAGCTACCTAATGGCGTGGTGGAAGAATTTGACAGCGATAACCGCGCACACATGCAAGCGGCTATTGCTGGGTTTCAAGTGTTTGAAGCCGCTTACAGCAAAGTGCGTGTGTCGATATGGGTGGGCCCACATAAGTTGCTTGATATGCCAAACCCTTACAAGCACGGTGAAATTCCGTATGTACGCATGGTAGGCAAAACGGAAGATTTAAGCCGCGTGCCATATGGCATGGGGCGGTCGATGATTCCAATGCAAGACGAAATCAATGCGCGCAATACCAAACAGATTTGGCTATTAGCCGCTAAACGCATCACCATGACCGATGGCGTGACTGTTGACGACGTTGAAACTGTGCGGCAAGAAGCGGCAAGGCCTGACGCAGTGCATATTCTTGATGCGCAAAAACTCAAAGAAAACGGTGTGTTTAAAGTTGAATCAGACTTTGCACTGAACGCACAGCAATACCAGGCTTTACTTGATAAGCGTAATGCATTGAAAAACGTTAGTGGCGTGTATGCCGCGTTTGAAGGCTCAAGCAACAATCAATCTGGTGTAGCACTTCACGCAGCCACCGAGCAATCAAGCCAAACGCTTGCAACACTGTATGACAACTATGAATTTGCGCGTGCGCGTGCTGGCAATATGTTGTTGTCTTTGATCATGGAAGATATTGCAGACAAAGAAACGCCAGTCAGCATCGAGTACGACTATAAACAGCCTAAAAACGTGGTGTTAAACAAGCGCCAAGAGGACGGCACCATTTCAAACGCTTTGAACATGGCCCGGGCTAAGGTTGCATTGAGTGATGTACCAAGTACAAGCACGTACAAAGCGCAAACACTTAATTACTTAACGCAAATGGCCAACGGCTTACCGCCACAAATCCAAGGCGTGCTGGTTAAATTCATGATCCGCTTAACCGACATTGGCAGTGCAGACAAGCAAGAATTGTTAGACGCGATTGCAAAAATGAACGGTGAGCAGGTCAATCGCCCACCGAAAAATGAGCAAGAAGCCATGGCGCAACAGCAAGCACAGGCACAAATGGCGCAACAGCAAGAAATGATGCAGCGTGCAGCGTTGGCAGATTTAACGCTGAAAGAGGCGCAAGCGGCCAAAATGAAAGCCGAAGCCGAGGCGTTAGTAAACAATCAGTCAAACCAAGCAGAGCTTGACCGTATCAAAGACGAGTACGAAAGCATGCTGATACAGGCTAAAGAGGAATACGACACTAAGTTGATCGAGATACAAAGCCGCAGTGATACAGCCATTGCTGTGGCAAACATTCGCGCTAACGACCAAGCAGACAAAGAGCGTATTGCAGAGCTTGAAAACCAAATAGACGAAATATACCGATTACTTAACATTAATTCGCAGGCCAGCGTTACGGCCAACAACCAGCCCGCTTAACCGCGGGTTTTTTTATATCCGTATTCACGGCCTTTTAACACTCCTTCACCGTTAGCCCACGTAAAAGGTATGCCAAATAGACCCGCTTTCGAGCGGGTTTTTTCATTTGTGCATGAGGAAAACAACGCAATGACAACAAACGCAGACGAATTAACACCCGATCAAATCGCAGGCATGACCATTGAGCAATTGAGTGAGATTGCTGGACCGATTGCAGATTCAGATGATGACAGCGTAAACGATGATTCGCAACCATCGGCAGATGATGACGCAAACCAAGGTGATAACAATGCAGCGGGTGAAACGCCAGCAGGCGTAGCAACCAAAGCAGGCAACAAAATTATCCCTTACGAAGTGTTAGATCAAACGCGAAAAAAAGTGTATGAGCTTGAGGACAAAACAGCCCAGCTTGAGCGCGAAAAAGCCGAGGCGCAAGCCAAAGCCAGCGAACTAGAGCAAAAGTTGCAAAACGTCACAAGCGCTAACGTAGGCGATATTGAGTTGATGACAGACGAGGAAATCGAGGCCATTGCCGAAGATATGCCCGAACTGGCCAAAACGATTACCGCCTTGCAAAACCAAGCCAAATCATTAGCTGCAAAGCTGAGCACACAGGAAGCAAGCCAGAAAAAAACAGAGGGTGAACTCGTTGCACAAACGGTTCAGGAAGCGATTGATAGCGTGCCGAAGTTGGCATTTATTCAGTCATCGAACCCGCGTTTATTCGGTATTGCGACTGATATTGACAAAGAAATGCGTCAAGACCCAGCACTGCAAGGTTTAAGCATGGCAGAGCGCTTTGCAAAAGTCATTGAAAAGCTTGAGGCTGAAATTGGCTTTGAGATCAAGTTAGAAGGCAAACCAAAGGCGTCAGAAAAACCGCCAATTTTAAGCCTGTCAGACATGCCTGGTGGTGCAACACCCGCCACGGATGAAGCGCAGGCTTTGATTGACCGCCCAGCCACGGAGCTTGCGGCCAAGTTTCAGAGTATGACGCCCGACCAAATTACTAAATTTTTAGACAAGTTCCAAATTTAAACGCAATACACACAAAGACCCGCCCAATTTGAGGCGGGTTTTTGCATTTTAGGAGACAAGAATCATGAGTCAAACCAATATTGGTAAAACCGCAGCACAAGCAGCAAAGCTGTTTGGTACCGCACTTTTTGCGCAAGCACAGAAAAAAACAGGCACTTTGCGTAACATGACTGGCAATCGCCCAAGCATGTCAGAAGTGACCAACAAAATCGGCAAGCAACAAACAACACCAGGCATGCCAATTGTTGAAATCATGGACTTATCACAGACCGCAGGCCAAACCATTGGCGTTGATTGTATCGACATTGTGACGGCCAAGCCGATCATGGGCGACAAGCAAGCCGAAGGTAAAGGCTCTAAGTTGTCTTTCAGCTCAATGGACGTGTCAGTTGATCAGTGGACATTCCCTGTGTCAGCAGGCGGTCGTATGTCGCAACAACGTGTCACCCACGACTTGCGCAAATTGGCCATGGCATCAGCGGAAGGCTTAGCCGCTCGCTATTTTGAACAACGTAACTTGGTGCATTTAGCCGGTGCGCGTGGTTCAGTGAATAGCGGTGATTGGGTAGTGCCATTGGCTAATGATCCAGACTTTGCTGAAATCATGGTCAACGATGTAAAAGCTCCAACCTTTAACCGCCACTTTGTTGTTTCTGGTTCAGCATTGGTGCAAGGCGGTCAAGAATTAGCTAACGTTGATTCAACCGACACTTTAAAGCTTTCACACATCGACCAAGTACGCAACATCATCGACAACTTGGATTTAACCTTGCAACCTATCCGTATGGATGGCGACCGCAGTGATGAACCGTTCTGGTGCTTACTTGTGCCAGCAGACGTTTATTCAAGCTTGTTGACCGAAGGCCAGTTGCGCGCATTCCAACAACATGCCGTCAACCGTGCACAAGCAGGTAACTTAGCAGGTCACCCATTGTTTAGCGGTGAGTTTGGTATGTGGAACGGCATTTTGGTCAAGAAAATGCAACGCGCTATCCGCTTTAACCAAGGCGATGTAGTGAAACACGTAGCAGCTGCAAACGCATCAACCGCAACCGAGACAGACGTAACTGTAAACGCAAGCTTAGGTGCCAACTTTGCAGTAAACCGTTGCTTGTTGCTGGGTGCGCAAGCCTTGGCTAACGCTTACGGTAAAGACAGCGCATCTGGTTACCACTACTCATGGGCCGAGAAAAAAGCCAACTTTGAGCGTGAATCAGAGTTTGCTGTGTTTGGCGTGGAAGGATCTGCAAAACTGCGCTTTAACGTACCAGACGCAAATGGCCAAAAAGTGCCAACCGATCACGGTGTTATCGTGATTGACGTTGCTGCACAAAAGGCTATTAACGCCTAATTAATGCCAGCCTTAAAGGGCTGGCTTTTTTATACTGTTTTAGGAGCATTACCATGCCAAACCAATATGCAACAGACTTCAACAAGAAGCCTTTATCAAGCAACCTAGTCCCACAGGGTTATAACGAAAGCTACACCGTAGTTGCCAACGGCTTAGCGTCAGGTGACAAAGTGTTTTTTGGGATCATTCCTGCAGGTGTAGAAATCAACGACGTGGCATTAATCCATGGCGCTGATTCAGACGCAACCTTAAGCTTGGGCTATGAGCCTGCAAACCCTAACGAAGTGACCGCAGTAGGCAACTACTGGTTTAACGCACAGGCTTTATCAACCGCAGGTCGTAAATCCTCACAATCTTTCCCAATCCGCTTTGCGTTCGACGTAGTGTTAGTCGGCACAGTAGGCGGTGGCGCAATCACTAACGGTGTGCAGTTGACCGTGGTGACTGATGGCAAGGGCGTAGGCGTTTAACTTTTAAGTTAACTTTCGATGTAAAAAAGGGCGGCCAAGTGGTTGCCCTTTTTGTTTATAAAGGTGATCAACCATGGCGAATAGCAACATTGTTGGCGTTAAATACATTGGCGGCAAGCCTCGCAAAGAGGATAACGTCGCTGGCACTGGTGCTGTATGGGTGCCAGGTCAAGTCATTAACTTTACGCAAGACGTAGCAAGCAAGTTAGTGCAATTTAATACAGTTTGGGAATTGGTCGGTGCAAATCCAAACGGTGAAACATATCTAGGTACCAAGAAAAACCCAGCATTGGCGATCGAGCCAGTGCCATTTATCAATATCAACGAAATGGACGCGGCAAGTCTTGTGGCATATGCCCGCGTTGAGTTTAACAAGGTGCTTGATGCTGGTACCGAGATTGAAGCTTTGCGTACACAAGTACATGGCTTGATGGTCAATCAGACGTTAGACGAAGCTGAAACCGCTAATCAGAAGGAACAGCTTTACAACATTAGTCTGCAAGTGACCGAATCCGAGCGCGATGCATTTTTGGCAGGTGATTTGATTTTGCGCCTAGTTCCGAAATTGGATGAAGGCCCAGCAGTGCCATTTATCTTAAAAGAAAAATCGCTTGAGAAAATTGGTTTGACATACTTGCAGCCTAGTAATGTCATCGTGCTTGAAAGCAATGACGATATTTCAACCATCACCAAACCTACAACCGAGCCTTTAAGCGAGCAATCAACTGCAACAGAAACCGATAACGCTCAAGACGACAACGCTCAAGGTGAAAACCAAGACGAGCCGTTAGAAGTCACCTTGGCAAAGCTGGATAAAAAAGCCTTGCGTGAAATGTGCAAGGAATTAGGCATTCCAGTAAGCAACACCATGTCGGAAGAAGTGTTGCGCAACAAATTAATGGCAAAGGCTGGGGCTAAATAATGGCCACCATGCAGTCGGTGATTGATACAGCGCGCCTTGACCTCAATGACGATGACAAGGTGCGCCACACAGACACGACATTGCTACTGTTTGCCAATAATTACCTGCAAGAAGTCTCTAAAAATCGCCCTGATTTGTATTTTCCTGATGATCCACCTGAATCCAGCCTCGCGCTGGGTGCGACTTTCCCGCTTAGTGACAAGTTTATTCGCCCATGCGCTGACTACGTGATTGGGCGTGCGAATTTACGCGGCACAGAAGAAAGCCGCATTGATGTGGCGGCAGCTTACATGCAAATGAGCGCGACAACCTCGGGAGTACGCTAGATGAACCTGCAAATACTACGAGCCGAGGTGTTTATGAACACTGGAGCAGAATATCCAGTGATCGATCATTACTTGCTACGTGGTGCGATTGACTTCTTTACACGTAGCGAAGCATGGCAAGTCACCAATCAAGTATCGATCAGCGCAGGCGAACAGAATTTTAATGTGCCTGACGTGGCGACAGGTGAGTTTTTTAAACTGGTTGCGATTGAGATTGGCGACAAAGTGCTAGAGCGTGATGCTTTGCGTAAATTTTGCACTGTGACCGAGGGCGGTGTGGTGTGGCTGGACAAACCCGCAGAAGGCGACACGACCATGCAAGTAACGGCAGTGTATGTCCCAGCCGATAACGCGACCGCAATAAATGACGATATTGGGCGGCAATACCGTGATGCGTTTGTAAATGCTGCGCTATCCAAGCTGTTTTTAATCCCTAAAAAGCCATGGACCGACACAGCCTTAGCCGAATATCACCGCGTTAAGTGGGAAGGAAAGGCCGATATTGCCAAGCGACATGCTTATCAAGGCAAGCAAAACCAGCCAACACGAACCAAATGCCACTTTTTTAGTGGCCGATAATTGAAACGACAAGCGCACTTCGGTGCGCTTTTTTATTGCGCAGAATATTTAAGAAAGTGAGTAAATCATGCTGTATGTAAAGGCATTGAAAGAGGGAGTAGTGGGGCCAGATTGGCAGGGTGTAACTAAAACGTTTCGCCTTGACGAAGCAAGCTTAATTAAAGATTCTGACAAAGGCTATTATGAAACACGGCCCGAAGTTTTTGAAATTATTGACATTCCAGATGCTTCTGCCAGCCTACCTGAACCTCTTAATTCAGAATTAATTAAAGCGTTTAACTCTGGTCGATTCTATGGCGCAGATGTTGATCGCTTTGCAAGTATCTACAACCGTGTAAATACAGCACGCTTACAAGCGAGCTACATTCCATCTGGTAGTTCTGCCGCTGGCAAACGTCGTTTGCTAACGTACCATCGTGTAAAAATTGGTAGCGGAGATCGTAAATCCTTGACGCTTGTTTTAGAAAACCAGTTTTATGATGTGTCTACGGCGGGTATGCCACCTGTGGCTAATGCCAACTCTATGCTTGTTACTGGTTTGCGTATGCAACGTAGTACTGGCGGAACAATTGTTCAGCTTACTCGGGGTGGTGTTGGGGCAGGGTCTTTAACTTTAGCCGCTACTGACTTTGACATTAAGCTTGATGATGTATCACCAGGTCAATTTGGACTAAGTTCTTTTGCTCTCGATAGCGAATATTTTGTTCAAGTCGAAGTTGAAGTCGATTACAACCAATTTTTTGTAGTGCGTGAAGGTGCTGACATCTTTGGCACTGAAGGATATGTCTACGATCCTGCAATTAATACATGGAACACGGCTTTAACCAATCAACCAAGTGCGCCCGCATGGTCTGTAGGCAATAGTAGTACCGTCCAACAAGTGATTGGTTATGGTGTGATAGTGGTTGGTAAGTTTGTATCGGGTGACCCTGTAACTATTGCTGCCTTTGGTGACAGTATTTGGGCAAACGGAAATGGTGGGCTTGGTACAGCTTCTTATATTGGTAAGTTATTCTTAGACCAGAAAATCGCTGGATGCATTATTGGCCGTGTCGGTGGTTCTACCACAAGCATGCAATCGGGCGCTCGCTCTATGTATTTGACCAAATACGGCAACACAGGGGCCGAGGAATATAACACTAACTCGTCAGGAGAAACTCTAGCTCAGTTACAAGCACGTAGTCAAACAGCATGGTCGTTAATCCGAGGGGCTGCTATTGCTTCCCCACGAAACCATAAATTCAATATTTTAAGACCTTATTTACTGCTTGCTTGCAGTACAAACAAAGCCACGTCAACCGTATTTTGGAATGCTGGCGGTAAGCCTGAGCTATATAACGAGTGGTTAGAAACTCAAGAAGGCTTATCTAATGGCCCTGACATTGTATTTGATCCAAGTATAGGTCCTGCTGGAACTATTCGTAGAAGCCTTACTGGTAAAGGTGTATTGAATAGTGATTACTACCGTTGGGCAGACAACACTAACCAAGACCCTGATGGTGCAGGCTTTGCAGTACACCCTAGTCCAAATGGTGCTGCAATATGTGCTGGCAATATGGCACCCTTCATTCCAGTTTTGTAAGGACAGATCATGATTAAAATTGGCGATAAAGTTAAATTCACACAAGCAAAATCACCTTTTGCCGAACCTCAAACATTTGACGGTGAAGTATTGAGTGTTGATGAAAATCAAATAGCACATTTACAAATAACACTACCCAACGGTAGCATTTCGGAAGTGTTCTGTGTGGCGCCCTTCAGTCAAAATGATTCAGGCGATGTTCCAACTTATCAACCCGCTTAGGCGGGTTTTTTTACGACCATCAATTACAAACGAGGAATAAATGACCACCTTTTCAGTCGGCATTTTCAACGGTATGGCGCCCAGCGTTTCTGCGCGCTTACTCGATCCTAAGTTTGGTCAATATGTCGTCAATGCATTAAACACCAATGGCGAGTTGACACCGATTAAAGGCATGTTGCAAATCGCAACACTTGCAAAGCCTGGCGTTAAAAAAACCATCTACCGCTTTGGTAAAGACCGTGCAGAAAGCGAATACTGGTTTCATTGGACCACTGACGTAAACGTGGCGCGTGGATCTATCAATGACGATACGACCGAGCGCACGTATTTCACTGGTGATGGCGTGCCTAAATACACCTTTGCGGCAGTGGCAACAGGTTCGGCTTTGTTGCCGACTGTGAGTTATACGCTGGGCATCCCAAAACCTGACGTTGATGGCGTTGAATTTAGCGTTGCTAACCGTGCGATTACTTCAATTGTGGTGAATGATTTACAAGGCACCGTCACAACAGATGAACCGCACAATCTAAACACCAACTCGGACGTGATTATTTCTGGTGCTAATAACGTGCTAGTCAGGATTGAGATTGAATCAATCACCAAGAACGGTACAACTGTAACAGTCACCACAATACAAAATCACACGCTAAAAACTGGCAATACGCCAACAATCTACGGTGCCACTGACCCGCTTTACAATATCAATCCAGCAATTACCGTCACGTCATCTAAACAATTCACATATACGGTCGCCTCGGAGCCAGCTGCTAATGCTTCTGGTGATCTATATCTGACTATTGCGCTAGACGCTTTCAACGGCAAAAAAACCATTACAGTGATTGATGACACCTCATTTACTGTGCCTTTGACCTTTGAGCCATTGGCAAACGCTACTGGCACGCTTGTCTATAACCTTGGCGGCCTAGATGAAAGCCGTGTATATGCCCTGACATACGTTGGTGCAGGTGGCGAAGAAGGCGCACCATCGATCATTGACGGCATTGTGACTATGACGCCCGGTAAAGCCGTCACCATCACAGGATTGCCCACTGCACCCGCAGGTGCGTTTAATATTGCTAAAAAGCGCCTTTATCGTTCGCAAGATGGCACCTCTGGCGCTGCTTTGCAGTTTGTTGCAGACATTACCCTTGCCGCAACAACGTTTGTTGATACTGTGCTTGGTACAAGGCTGGGCGAAACCATCCCGACATTGGGTTATGAAATGCCGCCCGAGAATATGTTTGGCCTGATTGAGTTTGGTAACGGAATGCTGGCGGGGATTTCTACCAATCAAGTATTAATCTGCGTGCCATATCAGCCGCATGCATGGCCAGTGGCATCGCGCTACTCGTTTAACAATGAGCCAATTGCTTTAGGTGCCTTTGGTCAAAGTATTGTTGTGCTTACAAACGGCATGCCATCCGTGTTAAGCGGATCAAGCCCTGACGCAATGTCACAAGACTTGGTGACCATTGGCCAGCCGTGTCTATCTGCAAAAAGCGTAGTGAATATTCTCAATGGCGTAATGTGGGCCAGTGACGAAGGCTTAGCGTTTATCGGCAACAGTGGCTTTGATTTGAAAACAGCGCAGCGCTTTACCGCAAAAGAGTGGAAAAACTACGCGCCAAATACCATACGCGGGTATCGCTGGGAAAATCGCTACGTTGGGTTCTATGACACAGGCACCAAGCAGGCTGGGTTCTTCTTTGATTTGCTCACTGGTGACTTTTACGAGCTGGACTTTTATGCAACTGCAGGCTACACAGACCCGAGAAACGGTAATTTATACCTAGCCGTAGGCAATAACGTACTTCGGTTCAATGGCAGCGCAACAAACTTGATCACCAAATGGCGTAGCAAGAAATTCACAAGCACGAAGCCTATCAATATGGCCGTGGGCAAGGTGGTTGCAGATGGTTACCCGCTAACGCTCAAGCTTTATGCAAACAGCGTACTCAAATACACCAAGACGGTGAACAACAGCTTGGTATTTTCATTGCCAGCAGGCTATAAGGCCGATGAATACGAGGTTGAATTAGAAACGCAGTACGCGGTAAGAGGCTTTGCGATTGCCGAGACTGTGCGTGAACTTGCCGAGGTGATCGAGTGAGTGAATTTGACCTAAACAGCGACCCAGCAAAATTGCCTGCACTGCCTAGCTTAGATGGCGTGCAAGATATGGCGGTAAAGAAATTCCTGCAAGCCGTCAAAGAATCCATTGAGATTAGAAACGGCCAGCGACCACGCACCAACAAGCTTGACCAAGCTTTAACGTTTAGAGACTTGTACGACTACGGTTTAGCCTCATTCAAAATCAACGGCCAAGAAGTGGTCAACAACAATGCAGACCCAGCAATCAACCCGCCAAGCACGCCAACAGGCAACCAAGGCGGTGGAAATGCAGACGAGGACTTAACTATACCAGGTGCACCGCTTGGACTTGTGGCCACTGGTACCAAACTAAGCGTATTGCTCGAATGGGATGCTGCGGCCACAACGATTGCATATACCGAAGTATGGCGATCGGAATTAAACGACCTTGCAACGGCTACGCTGATTGGCTCAACACCTGCAACCATCTACGCGGATATTTTAAACGAGGCGGGTGTTACCTACTTTTATTGGATCCGCTTTGTAAATACTGGCGGTATTGCGGGTGATTTTAATGATGACCTTGGCACCGAAGCGACCACTGGACAGATAGGCAGCGCGGAAATATTGAGCATTGACGGTGCAAAGATTATTGATGCAACGATTTTAAACGCCAAAATCTCAAGCGTGAGTGCTGACAAGATCACCACAGGGATATTAAACGCAACCGAATCAATCAGCGTAGGCAATTCAACAAGCCGCATTCATATCAGCGGTTCAGGGCGCATTAGAAGTGGTGGCGCCACTGACTTCATGAACGGTTCAGGGTTTTACTTCGATAATCCTGACGGCTTTGGGCGCATGTTTGTGGGGAACGGCACCTACTACATTGCTTGGAACGGCTCGCAACTGTCTATCGAGGGCAATAACTTCTCGCTTACGCCTAATTCATTCACGTTTAACGGTAATGGTACGTTTAGCGGGGCGTTACAGGCGGCTACAGGGACGTTTGCGGGAGCTTTGCAGGCGGCAACTGGTACGTTTTCGGGTGCATTGAATGCTGCAACTGGCTCTTTTGCAGGTAACTTATTAGCTGGCGTACTTGATTTTAGTCAGTTGGACGGTGAGCGATTTACTTTCTTGAGCCCAGGAACATACACCGTTACAGCCCCAGCCGATAAAACACGTATGAGAATAACAATAGGTTCAGGTAGTGGTGGAGGCGGTGGCGGTCGAAATATTGACGGCTATAACGGTGGCGGTGGCGGTGGTGGTGCGTCTAATGCCACGGTCCTTACATTGCCATCAATAACACCTGGCACTATTTACGAAATAATTATTGGGCAAAGAGGGTTTGGTGGCGCTGTTAACGCAGACGGCACCGATGGGCAACCATCATCCGTTACAGGGATTGTCAGTGTTGCAGGCGGCAAAGGCGGTAAAGTTGGTGGAAGCCTTACCAATGGCGGGGCAGGCGGTGCAGGCGGCAACGGTGGCCAAGCAGGTCAAAACGGTCAAGGCGGGCGTGAAGAATATATTTTTCCGTCAATTAGAAGGTTTGGCGGCTCTGGCGGTAGCGGTGGGGTGTCGAATAACGGTAGAAATGGTGGCAAAGGTGGTAAGGGTTCTGGTGTTGACGATGGAGCACCTGCAACCGCAGGCGAAAACGGCCTAAACGGATTTGCCTATATTGAGTTTTTCAACCCAAATTCAGTTGTGTTGCAAACAACCTATCAAGAACTGATTGCAACCTTAACAGGCAAGGGGATTTTGCCATGATCGAGCGTGATTTTATTTTAAACGATGGCCGCACCCTAAGCTTTCACGCTTACAATGAATCAATCATCGACATACCAAACGGCAAAATACAATACCTTACCCGATCGCACGAAACACAGGACGCAATTGACTACGTTGTGCTGTACGTTGAATCAACCTTTAGCCAATGGTCGCCTGAATTGCTTGACTACGATACTGCAATTGAAGCCGTTACGAATGGTGAACTTAAGCAATACGGCATTGTTGAGCCGGTAGAAAAAACCTTTGCTGAATTGCAAACAGAAAAATCAAACGAGATTTCAAGCGCATGCCGTGCGCAGATATACGAAGGCTATGACAGTGATGCTTTAGGCGCAGTCCATCACTACCCAGCTAAAGACCGCGATCAATCCAACATGATTGCCAGCGTGACCGATAGCTACAACCCTGACAACGCGCCTGATTGGACCACGTTATTTTGGTGCATGGATGGTTCTGGCGCATGGGCGTTAAGACCGCACACTGCAAGTGAAATACGCAAGGCAGGTTCAGACGGTAAGCTATCCATACTTGAGGCCACTGTTAAAAACGCACAATTGCAACAACTAATCCTTGCCGCTACAACAATTGCCGAACTCGATGCAATTACGTGGCATAACCCGCCTATCTAAACTCCCAAGTTTCATCCAAAAGCAAAGCTCACTGTGCTAAATTAAACACGTTGGGCAAGTTGCGCCCGCAAACTCTCTCAAGATCAAAACCGCTACCCGAAAAGGTCGCGGTTTTTTTTCGTCCATTGAAAGGCCATAGATGCGAATTACAGGTGAGCGTAAGCCCGAATACCTTGAATTTGCAAGCCGCGTGCTTGGCGTTGATTACAAGCTAGATAACGTCAAGATGATTTCTCATGTGGATGATGACGATAAGCCGCATGCAGTTGTGTTGTACACACATTCCAACAAATCTGGTTGCGAAATGAGCATTGCGACTAACGGCCAATGGACCGCAACAAAAGAATTTATACGCGAAAGCTTTTATTACCCTTTTGTCACTTGTGCATTCAATCGGGTGCATAGCGTTGTTGAGCAACAAAACACCAAGGCACTTGAATTTAACACGCGGATTGGCTTTGTTCAGGAAGCGTTTTTAAACCACTGGTTTGATTTAAACAATCACGGAATCTTGCTTGTAATGTTTAAGCAGGATTGCCAGTGGTTACGGAGATAAAAATGAAACATTACTTGATGGAGCCGATATTCTTTACCCCACCTCGGGATAAGTTAAATCGACAGCTTTACAAAAGCGGTGGTGATGCGCCTAGCCCTGATCCACAAATCGGACAGGCCGCGTTAAAGAACGCACAGCTTGGTCAAGATGCATTCGATTTCTTTAAGCAAGAGTACATCAATGCAAAACCCGCCCAAGACAAGTTAAACGCACTGGCCGCAGAGGTTCAGCAACAGTTAGCCGAATCAGGCAAGCTTAACAACGAGTATTCAAAAGAATACTACAACTACATGACCGACGTTTTCCGTCCATTGGAAAAGTCGATTGTAGACAACGCTAACAACTACGACACCGCAGGCAGACGTGAACAAGAGGCCGCCCTTGGTCTTGCAGACGTTACTCAAACGTTTGATGCACAGCGCGCTAAAACCAACCGCAGCAATGAGCGGATGGGCATCAACCCAAACAGTGGCAACGCACAAGCGGTAAACGCTCAAATTGACGTGGCCGAAGCGGTAGCAGGTGCCAATGCCATGAACAAAGGTCGTAAAAACGCTGAAACCATGGGCAACGCCATGAAGATGGACGCGGCAAGCCTTGGGCGCAATCTGCCAAGCAATCAAGCAACAAGCCAACAAATTGCAAACAGTAGCGCGACTGGTGCTGTTAATACTGGCCTTTCAGCAATGGGCAATGATCGTGCGCAAACAGGGCTGATGCAAAGCGGATTCACCAATGCAATGCAAGGCTATAACAACCAAGCCAATATTTTAACCAATCAATATCAAGCCGAATCCCAAGCATTTAACCAACAGCAAGCCAATAACGCACAAGGCTGGGCAGGGCTAGGCACCTTGGCAGGCATGTATTTGATGCGTGCAGATGGTGGTGAGGTAAGTAAAGAGGCTTACGAATACGAGGGTATGCCTATTGTTCAGCCTTTTGAGGAAGGCAACATAGACCTATCAAAACGCCCGCAGGTTAAAAATCCAGACGGTTCAATCAGTACGGTGAGAAGTATCGGCATCAATGTTGACGGTGTTGAAGTGTTAATCCCCACGGTTAGCGACGATGGCCGAGTGATGGAAGATCAGGAAGCGTTTGAAACGTATCGCAAAACTGGCAAGCATTTAGGTAAATTTAAATCGGTTGAGGATGCAGAGCGTTACGGCCAAGTGTTGCATGAAATGCAATCCAAGTTTTACGGCTTAAAAGATGGCGGGGCAGTAAATGATGCTGGTCTTGATACTGTGTTTGAAGGCACTGGCAAAGTCAGCGGCCCTGGCACCACCACAAGCGATTCAATCCCAGCACGATTAAGCAATGGCGAGTTCGTGCTCAATGCCGAAGCCACAAAGATGATCGGCCTCGATACGCTGAACGCAATCAACAAAAAAGGCCTTGAGACACGCAAAGGAGCTAAGCAATGAGTTTATTAATGGGTTTGGGTTCTTTTGCTGGCGGTGTTGCCAAAGGCGTGCAGTTGTCAGAACAAATAGATGACATGAAAACCAAGCGTGACGAGCGCAAAAAGCAAAAAGACATTGATGCTCAAATCAAACAAGCGGGCGTCGATGCTTTCAATCTTGATGATGATCCAATCCAAGTGGCAGATCCACAAGCACCGGCACAACAATCGCCTGCACAAAATACTATGCTTGGATTGGGTAACGTGAATTACATGGATCAAGCCACTCAAGTAGCGCAGCCAGCGCAATCCGCACCAGATTACACCGTACAACGCTTTGCCGATGGCGGCATGGTTCAAGATCAAACGGCCATGGTGACCCAAGTAAATAACAATGCGGGGTTATCTTCAATGCAGCCAACTAGCCAACCGCAGGCAAAGCCCAAGAAAAGCCCAGGCTATGCGCTTTCAAAATCATTTAGCGCCATGCGTGACAAAGCGCTGGAGCTTGGTCGCCCTGATTTAGCACTGGAGTACCAACAAGCAGGCTTCAAAATTCGAGATCAATTATTTAAAACCGAAGTCACCAAGGCACAACAAGCGTTTGACATGACTGGCGATATTGGCGGCTTTGTGAAGGCATACAACGATGCCATTGATGACGGTTCAAGCGTAGATAGTTACGAGCGTACAGACACAGGCTACAAGCTTCGCATCAACAACAACGGCCAAATGTTTGAGCGCGAGTTTAAACCCGAGCAGATCCGCGACATGGTGATGACATTTAGCGACCCTGCCGCTCGATATGCTGCTGAACGTTCAGCCATGGAAGCGCGCAACAAAAAAACGTTTGAAACTGACGAGGATATACGCAAGGCGCAAGCAACTGAAAAAGCCAAAGTACATGCAGTCGGCCTTGATTCTGTATTAGTGGGGGATGGTAAGGTTGTTTATGACGGTTCGGCCAATCGACCCACCTTTAGAAATGACCAAGACGTTTACAAGGCCGCCAACGACCCCACAGACCCGCGCAATTCATTGGCTAAGTCAATGCTGAAACAACAGCAAGATGACAAGGTGAGAGTTGCACGAGAATCCCGCGCCCCCAAAGAGGCTAAAGAAAAATCATTGGACGATCGCGCTTTTGATGATTGGGCCAACAAGCCAGAAAACGCAGGCAAGGGCATATCCGATTTTCTCAAAGATAAGGCGACATGGGGTAAAGACGTTGGCTTAGATACGGTGACCACAAGCGAATCAAAAGTTGACCCAACAACAGGCGCAGAAGTAAGCAAAACCTCACGCACATCTAAAGTGCCGCGCCAAGAAAGCAAGCCCGCGCCTAAAAAAGACTTTAACTTAGACAAATACCTCAAGTAAGGATGATGCATGGCTACTAAATGGTCCGAGGTTGCAAGCAACCCAAAATTCCAAAGCGCCACACCAGAACAACAAAAAGCCATCGCTGATGGCTTTTTTAACGAGGTAATTAAGCCAGATTTACCCGCAGGACAAAACCTTGAGGCCGTAAAAACCGAGTTTTTAGGCAAAGTCATCCCTAAACAGCCAAGTGTTACCGAGCGCATATCTGCTGGGTTATCCGATTTAATCACACCTCGCACCGTAGTTAATCCAAACACCAAGCCCAAGCCATCTACATTTAAAAACAATAACGCTGAAATGTTGCCGACCGTGGCACAAGACCGCGTTAAAGATGCGCAATTCCGAGCAAATTCCCAGCTAGTTAATCAAGGCTTTGAGCCAGAAGATGCAGCTACCATCACCACGCAAATGGACAGCCAGCGCATTGATAGGCTCAATCAAGAAGCCGTCAAGCCAGTGGATATGCGTTACGCCAAAAAAATGACGGAAAAGCCAGCGCGTAGCATTGGTGATTACTACAAAGACACCGCAGGTGCGGTAGTAAAAATACCAGGTGCGGTCGTTCGTGACGTTGCAAACATTGGCAACATGCTTACAGGCGACACAATGCCAACCGATGTGGCAGGCACAATGCAGCGCGGTATGGATGAATTTGACCGTCGCTTTGGTAGTGATGCCAAGAATTACGAGAATCAAGAATTTGGAAGTATCGCCAACAACAAAAATCAAGGCTTTGGCGATCAGGTAGATTACCTACTGCAAAACCCCACGCTATTGGCTGATAAAGGCATTACAACCATTGGCAGTATGTTTATCCCTGCTGGGGTAAGTGCTGGCGCCATGGGCGTTGCAAGTAAGCTATTTGGCGGCAATATTCCAGCAAAGCTTGAGGCAATTCTCAAAAATGGCACGATTGCTGGCACAGTGGCTATGCAAAACGCGGCAGAAACGTTTAACGATGAAGAATTGAAAGCCTTACCACTTGATAAGCGTTACGAGGCCGCGGGCATTACCGCGCTAGGTACGTTACTCGGTAACAAAATATTTGGTGGCGGTATCGAGCGTGCAATTGCGGATAAGTTTAACAAATCAGGTGCCGCTCAAGGCTTTGCATTAGCAGGCAAAGAGGCAGGCCAAGAAGCATTTGAATCATTATCAGGTTCAGCCGGTAAAGCAGCGGCCGCACCTGGTTCAGTCAGTCTCAATCAAGCAGTTGGTAACGCTTTAACCGAAGGCATGATTGGTGGTGTTATGGGTGGCGGTGTGGCCGCAGTCGGGTTATCAGGCAATAGTGAACAAGCCTTGCCTGCAGATCAATCACCAATCAATGAATCCATTGAGATGCCAGGCGGCACCATCAACGTGCAAGCATCTAAAGGTCAACGCATTATCGACCACCTTAAAAAACTGAAAGGCGTTGCAACACCACAACAATCGTCGGCATCCGAGGCCGTCAATATCAGTGATTTAATTGGGGGTGAGAATGTCAGCAACCTTAATCAAGGCCAAGCTACCCAAGTGGCTACTGCAACCCTATCAGATGCAACTGATAACGCTCAAGGAAGCGCAGGAACTCAACTTTCTGACACAGGTGCCAGAGGAATGGGTGACGCTACCACCGCACTTGGAGCAAGCAGCGCAGGAAATATTCAAGGTGGAGTTGATGCAAATGGTAGAGGATTGGCATTAATTGACCAAAAGGCTAACGAAGCAGCCACCTCACAAGCCAATGATTTAGCAGAGCCCACCCAAGCCCAAAAAGATGCAGGCAACTACAAAAAAGGCAAAGTAAAACTATCAGGCCTTGATATTTCCATTGAAAACCCTGACGGAAGTACACGAAGCGGTACCGACCCTGACGGCAATCAATGGCAATCAACGATGCGAGGTCATTATGGTTACATAAAAGGCGTCAAAGCACGCAGTCCTGATAAGGAGCATGTTGACACCTTTATCAAGCCTGGAACGGCCCCTGACTATGACGGCAATGTGTATATCGTCAATCAGAACGATCCCAAAACAGGGCAGTTTGACGAGGCCAAAGTAATGATTGGCTATGCCAGTGCGCAAGAAGCCAAAGACGCATACATGGCTAACTATCAACAAGGCTGGCAAGGCTTTGGCGATATGGTGACCGTGGACCAAAGTCGCTTTAAAAAGCTGCTTGATATGCCCCGCGTGTTTAAGAAACCGATTGCGGCAGAGAAACAACGCCCAGCCAAGCCGAAAGCAAATACCTTACTGACCACAATAGACGCCATGGGTGGATTAGACCCAAAATACAAGTGGGACGTAAGTGGCGAACAAAGCTTTGCCCGCGCTGGATATAACCGACTATTCCGCAACACCTCTAAAAAAACACTTGAGGAACACGTACAAAATGGCGACTTGGACGAGTTTTTGCCATATGAGTTACGCTCAACCGTTAAAGATGATCCAACCGAAGCGCGGGACTATTTAGCCGACAAGATCCGCAACGGTGTGCGTGTCATCCCATATGATGAACAGATTGCCATCGATCAAGAGTTGGCTAACAACCAGATTGATGATGAAGTAATTAATGAAATTGCCGACATGCCAGAGGTAGGCGTGTCAATTGATGAAAACGATGATATTGGCTTTGGATTAGGCGTAGAATTATCGCAAGAGGAATCCGATGCATATTGGGGAACCGTAGATGAACAAAATGACACCGCAGCAAGTAGTGGACAAACTGAACAGCCTATCACCAGAAGCGAGGCGGGAAGTGGCTTATCGGATAATGAAGATTCGCCAGCAGAAGAAAGCGGTGGAAAAACCATTTCACAGAATGAAATCGCTGGAACGCCACGAGAAAAAGCAAGAGAAGTCTTAGCCAAAATAACCCGCCTTCGCAGGGTATCTCAAGAGCTAAACAAGCTCAAATCATTTGAAAATGCAGTTAAAGAAGCCAAAAGATTTATTGATGGCGAAAATGTAACCCGCCTGAAATTCAAAGACGCGGCCATGGCACATAAAAATGCGCCAGAGTTAGAGAGTCTTTTTAACGAGCTGCATGCCCTATCCAAAGAGCAAGAACAATCCAACAGTGGAATTGTTCAGGCATATAAGTCTGATATGGAGCAGGCAAAAACCATTACAGAGCTTTTGGAAATTGCGCGGAAAATACAAAAAGACAGCCGATTAACACAAAGTCAGGCGACCAGTCTGGATGCGATAAACAATCAATATCAAGACGCAATTCAACCCCCCGATGACGCGCAAGATAAAGAAGATGATTCAGCGCCAAATCCAAGTGAGGAAGATTCAAAGCCAGAGGTAGCCGAGCAACGCCCCGACCTAACCCTACAAAGCCAAACTGAAGTAGATAAAAAGCTAATTGATGCAGTGCTTAATGTTGAAAATAAACTAAAGGCATCTGAAAACCAAAAAGGGGCGGGAAAGCTTTATTCATTCATTGAGCGCTTTAAAAATCATGTGAGCAAAGGCGGGCAGCCGCTTGATGCAATAACCGCGCTTGATGAAATGGATGGTTTTAATTTAATTAACAACCATAGCGATCTTGTTGATGCATTGGACAAAGCATTTTCAGATGCACAAAAAGCAACAAATAGCGAAAAAGTTATTGAAAAAAACGAACGCCCTGAGCTTACCCTACAGCAAGAAACAAACGAAGAAATCCTAGCCCGAGAAAAAGCACAAAAAGCCGAAGAAGATGCCAAGGCCAAAGAAGCGGCCAAAGCAAAAGCAGACGCAGAGCGTGCGGACGCCAAAAAGCGTATTCAAACCCAAGCTGGCAACGTTGATAACTTTGTAATGGGTGAGAGCTCACGCGAAGCCGCGAAGCCGCAGCGTGATATTTTTGGTGGCACAAATCCAACGGTGACGATGGATGCGCAGGGGAGTAATTCAGCACAATTTAACGAATACAAGAATTGGATTGAAAAAGGCAATATTGTATCTGCAGGCATGGCCGAGCAAATAAAAGTAGACGAACGCCTGAATGATGGTGAAGCTGAAATATTGCTTAGCCTACAGCCTACTAAAAACAAACAATTTGCCAAAAACAAAGTTTTCACAGCCGACAAAGTTGAAGCCGCCCGCGCGCGCTTAAAATCTAAACTAAACACCCTAAACAGCGGGATCGATCCTGAATTGCTTGTTGACGGCATGACTATTGCGGGCGCTTACATTGAATCAGGCGTTCGCTCTTTTGCTGATTATTCAAAAGCCATGGTAGGTGACTTTGGCGAAAGTATTAAGCCATATTTACTTTCATTTTACGAAGCGGCCAGAGCATACCCAGGCATTGAAAAAGATGGCATGACTAGCGCGGCTGATGCTAAACGAGAGTATGACGCACTTATTACTCCAGCAATCGAGCAACAAGCAGCCGTTGTCGTTGGCAATGGTAAAGTAAAAGCTGATAAAAAGCCTGCCAAAAAAAATGGCGACATGACCCTAACGCAAGATTGGGGCGTATCGCACATAGATGGATGGACTGATAATGCTCAAGGCACTGGCAGTAATGATCGCGAAAATGGCGTTAAAAATGGCGTCAAAGATCAATTTTTGGCAGAAACCAAGCGTTACCTTAATCAAGTTGCTGCATTGCTTGAAGAAGCTGGATTTGAGCCATACAAACTTAAAAACGGCAAAACAGATAAGGCGGTAAGCGTAAACGAGGCTGGCCCAGCAGTTTCAGGTGACGTAACGCTATCAATGCGCGCAGGCGACTATGGGGTATATGTGTCAATTGGCGAATCGTCAGTTTCGTTTATGAGCGGTCGCCATCCGCAACGTATATCAATTATGGCAAGAGCGTTTAATGATGCCGAAAACAAGCGCTGGAGTGGTGGAAATAATAACTGGTTGCCGACTGATTTAAACGCTACATCACTTGCCGATAAACTGATCAGCCTAGCAAGTAATATTGGACTTGGCAAAAGTGATAGCGCAAACGCGCAAGGTTATGTTAAAACTAACCAATCAGAAAACAGTGAGGTAACAGAAAATGCAAGACCTACTGAAACCCGGTCAGTACCCCGAGCCACTCCGCAAAACGATTTATTCACAGAGCAGCCTCGGGATAGCAATAGCGAATCGCTGGCACCTGGGGTGGCCCGAGCGAGTGAAGAAGCTACTGCAAACGAACCAGTACGAGGAAACGTTCAGGAACCAAGTGGCACTAGAGCGCGAAGCACTCGCCAAGATGACGGGGATGGATCACCTAGCCCAGCACGAGAAGATGGCAATGCTGGAAATCAACCCAGCGCCACCAATGATCGAGTAAGTGACTTTGAAATCACCGAAAGCACCGCGCTTGGTCAGGGCAGTGCAGGCGAGAAGTATCGTAACAACGTCACCGCAATCAAGCTTATAAAGCAGCTTGAATCTGAAAAACGGCAAGCAACACCAGAAGAACGCGAAACGTTAGCCAAATATGCTGGCTTTGGCGCGTTGTCAGGCGTGTTCGACCGAAACAACAATAAATTTGCTAAAGAGTATGCAGAACTCAAAGAGCTTTTAACGGATGACGAGTACAGCGCAGCACGCGCATCCATCCGTAACGCTTACTACACAAGCCCAGCCATTGTTAAATCAATGTATGACGCGATTGGTCAGCTAGGTTTCAAAAATGGTCGTGTGTTAGAGCCTTCACTCGGATCAGGTAACTTCTTTGGCATGATGCCTGCAGGTATGCGCAACAAGTCACAGTTAAATGGCGTTGAGCTTGATGTGATTACCAGCCGTTTGGCTAAATACTTATACCCTAATGCCAACATTGCAACGTCAACAGGCTTTCAAGACTACAACGCGCCTAATGGCTATTTTGACTTGGTGATAAGCAATCCACCGTTCGGGGATGAAAAGCTAACCGATACAGACAAAACACCCTATTCAGGGTTTAGCATTCACAATTACTTTATTGCGAAGTCAATCGACAAGCTACGTGATGGCGGGTTGATGGCAGTCGTGGTATCTCACAGCTTTATGGATGCAAACAGCCCCAAAGCGCGTGAGTGGATTGCTCAAAATGCCAACTTAATTGGTGCGGTACGCCTACCCAAAGAAGCATTCAAAGACATTGCAGGCACCGAAGTTATCACCGACATTTTATATTTCCAAAAAACTGCAAATCTAGAGCAAAACCCAGCGTGGGTTAATTCATCGTTTAACGGTAAATACTCGTTCAATGATTACTTTGCCGCTAACCCACGCAACGTTTTGGGCCGCATCACCGATACTACTAATCAGTTTGGCGTGACATACACGGTCGAGACAGTTAAAGGCACCTTACAGCAAAACCTCAAAGAGTTTAATAGCCGCTTACCGCAGTCAATCTACGTGGCGCCCACCAAGCGCACCAATGAACTGGACAGCGCTGATAGCACGGTACCTGATGGTGTCAAAGTTGGCACTTTCTATGCAGATGAAAAAGGCGTAATACGTCAACGCTTAACCGACACACTCAATCAAAAACGGTCCCAGCAATGGGAAGCGCCCAACAATGGTGCCATGGAGCGCATGCTGGGAATGATGGCGATCAGAGACTTGTTGCGCACTCAAATGCGACTAGAGCGTACAACAACAGCCACCACCGATGAAATTGAGCGCAACCGCAAGAGATTAAATCAAAGATACGACGAGTTTTTAAACAAGTATGGCTATTTGAATAGCGCCACTAATCGACGCATCTTTATGGATGACACCGAATCAGCCTTACTGCAAGCGCTAGAACTCGACTACGATCAAGGTGTGAGCGCTTTAAAAGCTAAATCCACTGGCATGGATGAAAAGCCAGCCAGCGCAACCAAGGCCGACATATTCAAGCAGCGTGTACTTTTCCCACCAAGCGACATGGTGACCGTGCAAAACGCGAAAGATGCTTTGCTTGCATCATTGAACGCCAAGGGTGCCGTGGATATTGATTACATGATTGAGGCTTACAACAAGCCAGAACAAGAAATCATTAACGAACTCGGTGATGTTATCTACAAAGACCCGGTAAATGGCTATGTGACTGCGGATGAATACCTGTCAGGTGACGTTAAAACCAAGCTTGCAGAAGCACAATATGCTGAAAAAACAGATTCAAGCTTTAAGCGCAACGTTGAAGCACTGCAAAAGGTAATTCCAAAAGACAAATTACCGAGTGAAATCTTTGCATCACCAGGCGCAAACTGGATCCCCCATAAGGTTTATGAGCAATTTGCGTCAGAAATCACAGGCATCCCAGCGCAAAACATGCGCTTTACTTATCTATCAGCAACCGCTACATGGCTACATGAACGCGGTGCAGGCGGTGATATTGGTAAGCTAACCTCGGATTACGGCACAGAAAAACTAAGCTCATACGAATTGTTTGTGATGCTGATCAATGGCAAAACACCAGAGATTACATTCACTGTGCGCAATCTTGATGGCACTAAAACCACAAATACCGACATTGCGGCCACCGAAGAAGCGCGCAGCAAGTATCAGAAAATCAAAGAGCTTTGGGATTCATGGTTATATTCAGACGCCAACCGCGCAGATGAACTGGCAACCATCTACAACGACAAGCATAACCGCGTTGTAAACCGTAAATATGATGGCCAGCACATGACCTTTGCAGGCATGACGCCTGTAATGAACGGCAAAGCATTTGCAGGGTTACGTCCACATCAAAAAGACGTTGTTTGGCGCGCTATTCAAGACCGCAATGTGTTGCTGGATCACGTTGTTGGCGCTGGTAAAACAATGGCTATGGCTGCGACCGCCATGGAAATGAAGCGTCTAGGCATTGCGCGCAAGCCTTTGTTTATTGTGCCAAACCATTTAACACTGCAATGGCGTAGTGAGTTTACCAAGCTATACCCAGCATCCAACATTTTAGCCGCTACTCCTGATGACTTTGCAAAAGACAAGCGTGAGCGCATGTTTAGCAAGATGGTGACAGGCAACTATGACGCGATCATTATCGGTCATTCATCGTTGAAAAAGATTGGCTTACCCGCTGAAATTGAACAGCGCATGTACAACGAACAAGTGGAAGAAATAGCCAGCGCGATCGAGCAGATGAAGCAAGAGCGTGGCGACCGCAGTATTGTGCGCGACATGGAAAAAATCAGAACAAACCTTGAGGCAAAAATTAAGGATTTAAAAGAGAAGGCAGGCGAAAAAGACAACGTTGTTAGCTTTGACGAGCTGGGCGTTGATGCATTGTTTATTGATGAAATGCACGAGTTTAAAAACTTGTTTTTCACGACACAAATGCAAAGAACGTCAGGCCTTGGCAATCCTAAAGGTTCGGGCAAGGCGCTTGACCTATTCATGAAAATTAAATGGTTGACTGAACGGCTCGGGGAAAAGGCACCGATCATTACCGCAACCGGTACGCCAGTATCAAACTCACTCGCTGAAATGTTCACCATGCAGCGTTACATGAAGTTTAATCAAATGAAGCGGGACGACCTGCACTTATTTGACGCATGGGCCAAGCAGTATGGCGAAGTAGAAAACGTGTATGAAGTGGCACCGTCAGGCGTTGGTTATCGCCAAAGCACACGGTTTAGCAAGTTTAAAAACCTACCGTCACTCATGGCAAGTTATAACACCTTTGCCGATGTGATTACCTTGCAGGACTTGAAAGACCAAACAGCGCAACAGCTTGACGCGGATGGCAATCCTAAAAAATTCCCTGTGCCTAAGCTGAAAACAGGCAAACCAGTAAATGTCATTGCCAAGCGTTCAGACTTGCAATCAAACTTCTTTGGTGTGCCAAAGCTTGCCACTGATGCAGATGGCAATATCTTGTTTGAAATTGACCCTGAAACTGCAAGCATTCAGAAGAACGACCAAGGCAAGTTTATACTGAGACACACAAACGGTTCATCAATGCATGAAACGCAGGAAGAAGCGGAATTAGAGCTTGCAAGCAAATCACTTTCACCAAAAACCTACCTTGATCCTGAATCGTTACTTGGCAAGTTTGCTAACCTGAAAGAGTTGACCCGCGAAACCAAGGGCAAGGTCAATGCATTGTCATTGACTGGCCTTGCCAACAAAGCTGGCCTTGATTACCGCTTGATTGATCCTAATGCTCCTGATTTTGCAGATAGCAAGATTAACAAAGCCGTTACCAATATGGTGCAGGAATACAAAGACACCACCAAAGACAAAGGCACGCAGATTATTTTCTGTGACATGAGTATTCCAAACTCGGCACGCGCAAGCATGGCCAGCAAAGAAAAGCGCGTGTATGTGCGAGATGGTAAATACCTAGTTACACACAAATCAAAAGGCACCGTCTATTCACCAGAGGGCTACGAGGGTTATCCGTTCTACTTGGTGAAAGAAACCGCTGGCATTGCAGTGTATGAGGCTGTATCGGGTATTAATTTGATGGCGCCAACACTTGTCGATAGAACCGAGGCAAAGGCTTGGTTGAATCAGTTTATTGAATTAGACGGCAACCGCGACCGCATTTACTCGTTACGTGATCAATATGCAATTGATGGCACTGAAATTGACGAATACCGCGACGAAAAAGAGCTTGAAGTCGCAGAGGATGGCTCAAACGAAATTAGCCTGGACGACTTAGAAGCACTGGCTGGCAGTTCTAAATTCAGTGTTTACGATGACATCAAAGCAAAGCTAATCGCCCAAGGTGTGCCAGAGAATGAAATCGCATTTATTCACGACTACAACACACCAAAGCGCAAGGAAATGCTGTTTAAGCAGGTCAACCGTGGTGAGGTGCGTTTCTTATTCGGATCTACGCCAAAACTAGGGGCAGGGACCAACGTACAAGAACGCTTAGTAGCGTTACATCATATTGATGCACCATGGCGCCCAAGCGACCTTGAACAACGTGAAGGCCGCATTATTCGCCAAGGGAACAAGCTTTACGAGCGCGACCCCGAAGGCTTTGAGGTGGGCGTGTATCGCTACGCTACAGAGCAAACCTACGACACCAGAAGATGGCAATTGCTTGAGCATAAAGCGGCAGGTATTGAGCAGCTGCGTAAATACTCGGGTGAATCTGAAATCGAGGACGTGACAAGCGAAGCGGCAAACAGTGCCGACATGAAAGCGGCAGCGTCAGGCAATCCGCTTATATTGGAAGAAACTAAGCTTAGAACCGAAGTAAAGCGCCTGAAAAGCCTACAAAAAGCGCATAGCGACAGTAAGTTTTCAATGGCCAGAAAGATTAAGTCAAACGAAACGGCCATTGCAGAGCGTTACCCTGAAATAATTGCAATGTATCAGGCGCTTATTGATACCGCAAAAGCAAACCCGGTCCCAAGCAACAAGGAAGAAATCGCAAATATTTCAATTGATGGATTAAAAACCACCAATAAAGCCAAGGCAGAGGATGCTATTGCGGATATTGCTACCCGCGTAAGACAGTCGTTTTTAATCAACGATAGTAAGCGAGTAATTTACCGTGGCATTGAGTTTACGCTCGCTCTCGGCTTTTCAACTGGTGAGCTCAATGTAAGCAGTCCAGACGGTAATTTGGCGTACTACAAAATGACTGATTCATTTTCGCCAAGCGGGTTTATTACACGCTTAAATAACTACATTGAGAGCTTCGATGCGCGGATAAAAGACGTTGAAAGCTATGCAGAAAACGCACGTAAAGAAAATGAATCTTTAAAATCACGCGTAGATGAACCGTTTGAGTTTGATGAAACGCTAAAACAAACCCAATCAAAACACGCAGATATACAGCGTCGATTAATGAAGTCCACCCAGCTTGACGCAATACCAAAAAACCAAGTGGATGAATTTAAAAAACTGGTTGCATCACGCAAAGAGCAGCTTAAACGGCTTGGTTACGAAAATGCCGTCAATGAATCAGAGCGTGACACGCCCATGTTTAGCCGTTCAAGCCTTGCTACGCAAGCGCAGCTAGATGACGTGGCTAAGCTTTTTAAAGGCATGGCATCTGATAGCAAGGTAATTAAATCGCTTGCCCAAAGAAAAGCCAAAAAGCATGAAAAGTATGATGAAATTTCCAAAGTAGAAGCAGGGTTTTACGACATGCTTGGTCAGCTTGAAGATGCTGGCCTGATTAAAATTAATTGCTAGGATAAACATGGCCACTTGCAGATACACATTTCAGACCGCACAAGGCGAACAAACCATTACCGGCATGGAAAACATGAAGGCTTTTTTAGCCTTGAATGGGATAGGCGCTATTGCCAGTGGCCTGCCTTTATTCAGGCGTGGGCTATCAATCCCAGCATCCCCAGCCTTAATAGACGCAATTAATACCCGAGTAAGCCGTATTACTGCAGGATGGAAAAATGCACCTCAATTAATTGTTGTGCGCGACATGGACGATCCCAAAATACCCGAAACTGTACGCCTTGAAAACGAGCGCCAATTATCACAAGGCTCAAGCGGATCACCCGCAGGGTTTTACTTGGCTGGCAAAGTTTACTTCGTGGCTAGTGAGGTTAAATCAGCGGATGACGTTGATCGTGTGTTATTCCATGAATCGCTCGGTCACTTTGGCTTGCGTGGGTTCTATGGTGCAGATTTAAGCAAGGTACTTGATCAGGTTGCGGTATTGCGTAAAAAAGATGTATTGGCAAAAGCTAAGCAGTACGGCCTCGATCCAAACACAGAAAAAGACTTGCGCATCGCTGCCGAGGAAGTGCTTGCAGAAATGGCACAGACAGCGCCAGAGACAAGCCTAGTCAAGCGTGCAATTGCCGCTATTCGTAAATGGTTGCGTGATAACGTACCTTATTTTGCAAACTTAGAATTAAGCGATAACGACATTATTCAAAACTATCTACTACCAGCGCGTGAGTTTGTTATGCGTGGCGGCAAAGAGCAAGATGTTAGTGAGTTGGTGGGGGCGTTTAGTCGTGGCGACATTAAAGGGCTAAAAGCAAAAGCTATTGCTTACGCAAGAGAGAATTTTGCAGGTAAAACATATACGAATAAATCTGACGGCAATCCTATATTGGTGAGCAACCAAGGTATTAAACATGCTATGTCAGGTAGAGATACCGAGTTAAATATCATTGCATTGACTAAGCTTGATAAGCTGATTGAAGAATCTAAGTTTGTTAGAAGTGAAGAAGATAAATTAAACAGAAACACAATCAAAGAGGTGCGCTTTTATCAAGTCACAGCACAACTTGGGAATGAAAAATCACAGCTTGAAATAGTTGTCAGAGTGGCGCAAGACGGCAATAGATACTATGACCACATTGAAATAAA
Organism: Methylophilaceae bacterium; assembly: GCA_027488395.1. Lineage (GTDB taxonomy): Bacteria > Pseudomonadota > Gammaproteobacteria > Burkholderiales > Methylophilaceae > Methylophilus. Next base: position 42,028 of record JAIYBT010000010.1, read on the forward strand.
AAACCCCGCAGGGCAATCTGGAAAGCTTGATAAACAAGACTCACTCCAGCCTTTTACGGGGTTAGTGTCATTAGATGACGCATTTATTATCAACTCAACCAGTGATAATGTCAATATACCTGAAACCATCAACGTCAACGGCATTGACCGTCCAACACGCAACAGCAGTGGGAAATATATATACCCCACGCTAGAAGGTATTGAAAACTTTTGGCAGTGGTTTGGCGATAGTAAAGTCACGGACGCAGAGGGTAGGCCTTTAGCTGTGTACCATGGTACAAAATATGATTTTTACACATTTGACAAATCAAAAGATAAACTCAATAGAGGATTTTGGTTTTCTACAGCTAGTGTAGCTAATAGATTTGCCATGGCAGAGCGTGGCAAAGAAAGTGGCGACAATGTAATGCCTGTATATTTAGCAATACAAAATCCTTATGTTTACGATGCTAACGCCATTGATAAACCAAAAAACCTAAGTGCAATATTTGATGAAGCTAAAAAAGGTGGTTATGACGGTGTTTACATGAAGTCAGCTAGCGGGAATGCTGATACTTATGTGACGTTTGAATCAAATCAAATCAAATCCGCCACAGGCAACAACGGCAACTTTTACGGCAACAACGACAGCGTACTATTCAGCCGCCAATCCCCACTAAACCAAGAATGGGAAACCCTTGAAGATTCAGGCCGACTTAAAAACCTGCAATACACTTTTCAAGACAAATACGTTGACCTAAAAGACGTAGTTAGCGCAGTTAAAAAAACTGGCCGTCAAATCGTTGATAGCTTAAACGCCTACTTGCAGGAAGAACTCTACCATGGCCGTGTAGCAAAGCGCATTCAAGACTTTACCAAGCAAGAACTTGAACCGCTTTTAAGCAACATGCAAACGCTGGGCGTCACCATGCCCGACTTTGAAATGTACTTATGGGCAAGACATGCGCCAGAGCGTAACGCACAGATCGCTAAAATTAATCCTGGTAACGCTGAACTGCAAGACGGTGGCAGCGGCATGACAACAGCCGAGGCGGATGCTTATATCGCAGCATTGGCACCCGATGTTAAAGCCAACATGGAACAATTAGCAGCCATGATCGATGCGATTAACAAGCGGAGCCGCAATATCTTGATGGCTTACGGCCTTGAGGATATGGACACGACTGCCAAAATGGAGCAAGCATATCAATACTATGTGCCGCTTATGCGTGATATTGGTGGCAACGTTGAAGGCGGCTATGGCACCGGGCAAGGCTTTTCAATCAAAGGCAACAGCACCAAGCGCGCCATGGGCTCGACCAAGCCAGTCGTGGATATACTTGCGAACATTGCCGCCCAGCGTGAAAAATTCATTGTGCGTGGCGAAAAGAACCGCGTGGCGACCGCTTTAGTCGGGCTTGCAATTACCAACCCCAAAGACGGTTTTTGGAGCGTGGATAACCCGCCCAAGCTTCGCTACGTGGATAAAGCCACTGGCATTGTAGAGGAAACCGTAGACCCTAACTATAAATCGCGTAATAACGTTGTTGTCGCTCGGTTCTTAAACCAACAAGGCCGCGTTGTTGAGCGTGCCGTAGTATTTAACGAGAAGGATCAGCGTGCACTACGCCTAGCTGAATCTATCAAGAACCTTGACGTGGATGGTATTGAGGATTGGATGCGGTCAATCGGTGGCATTACTCGTTACTTTGCCAGCGTAAACACACAGTACAACCCAATATTCGGGATTGTGAATATTGTGCGTGATGTGCAAGGTGCCATGATCAACCTCGGATCTACACCACTTGCAGGTAAACAAAAGGAAGTCATGGGCGGAGTATTCCCCGCCATGGCGGGCGTATGGCAATCTTTGCGTGCAGAGCGTAACGGCCAACAGCCAAGCGGCAATTGGGTGCGATTATGGGAAGAATACCAGCGTGAAGGCGGGCAAACTGGTTATCGTGAGTTGTTTGCCAAAGCATCTGACCGCACCAAAAAGCTCAACAAAACAATCGACCCTGATTGGTGGAAAAAAACAAAATTTGGGCGACTGCTTACATATCAAAACGCACACGTTCTAGCTGCTGAAAAATGGCTTGTTGATAAAGCAAACCAATGGATTTTTGAAAACTTAAGCGACTATAACCAAACGCTTGAAAATGCGGTACGTTTATCAGCTTACAAAGCGGCACTGGACGCAGGCTTGAGCAAACAACAAGCCGCAAGCCTTGGTAAAAACCTCACAGTAAACTTTAACCGCAAGGGTTCATGGGGTGCGCGGATGGGGGCTGTCTATGCGTTCTTCAATGCGTCGGCACAAGGCACGGCTAGAATTGCACAGACTTTGTTCAAAGACGGAAAACTAACCCGCACTGGTAAGATTGTGATTCAAGGTGGTGTATTGCTGGGTATTGCACAAGCGCTGGCATTGGCGGCCGCAGGCTTTGGTGATGATGACCCGCCAGAGTTTGAGCGCGACAGCAATTTAATCTTGCCAATTGGCGAAGGCAAATATGTCAAGCTGGCCATGCCTATCGGTTACCACATCATTCCAGCAACAGCGCGCAAGATCACCGAGTTTTTAATGGGAAAAAACCAAAGCCCAGCAGATTTAATCGCAAGCTTGGGCGCATTATATGCCGATGGTTTAAACCCGCTTGGTGGCGGCGGGTCTTTACTGCAGACGGCATCTTTCACTGTAACTGACCCCATCGTTTCGTTAGCCATGAACAAAGACGGGCTAGGCCGTCGCATCTACCAAGAGAAGTTTAGCCAGTCAGATACCACCGCAGGCTATTTAAGAGCGCGTGACACCGCTAACGCATTGAGTAAAGCAGTGGCTTATGCAATTAACCTGGCAACAGGTGGATCCGATTACACCGAAGGCGTGCTATCACCAACACCAGACCAAATATCGTTCTTAGCTGAACAAATCGGTGGCGGGGTGGCGCGTGAAATTATGAAATCGGGTGACGTTGCATCATCGATCACTACCGGTACCGCATTGCCTACATACAGAATACCGTTGGTAGGCCGCTTCTATGGTGACGCCAAATCGAAAACATCACATGCACATGAGTTTTACTCAAACATTCAGCTTATGGACAAACACAAGCGCGAAATTAAGGGCAGATTGGCCGATGGCTTAGATACTGCAGACTACGTTAAGAAGCATCCCGAGGCTATTTTGTGGCGCCAGGCGCAACTGACAGCAAGAACGGTCGCTAATTTGCGCAAGCGTCGTGAAAGCTTAATTGCGCAAGGCAGTCCAAAGCAGGATATTGAAACCGTTGAAACTTTGATAGCGCAAAAAGAGGAACGGTTTAACCAACTGGTCAAAGAGACTGAAAAACAGCCTTAAAGATCGATGGCAAGTTTCCAAGTATTAGCAAAGCAATAAAGCCAAGCCATAAGTATTTTGTCATTTTGAAATATTACCACCAACCGCCAATAGGCGGTTTTTTTATGCCTGAAAGGAATGTATGAAACGAACCATCAAAGGGATTGTGATTCACTGTGCGGCCACACCAAACGGCAAAGACATTAAAGCCAAAGCGATTGACGATATGCACAAAGCGCGGGGCTTCAAACGTGATAGTCAGTGGGTGCGCAGCTTTAATAAGCCCATGGGCCATATTGGGTACCATTACGTGATCGAGGTTGACGGCAATATTGCACTAGGCCGACACCTTGAAGAAGTCGGGGCGCATGTGCAGGGTAGCAATTCTAAGACAATTGGCGTTTGCTTGATCGGCACCGACAAATTTACCGCAGCACAGTGGGCAAGCCTCAAGCAGTTGATGACCACTATCTGCAATTCAATCAGCGGGCAAAGCATAAGCGCTGATAAAACGCAGGGTAAGCTTAAGGAAATGGGCATCAACATACATGGGCATCGTGACTTTTCGCCTGATCATGACAAAAATGGAGTTATTGATTCAAGAGATTGGATAAAAATTTGCCCAGGCTTTTCCGTGAATGATTGGTTGGCCAGCGATATGACTACGGTCATAACGTCACTTATGAGCGGAGTGTAGCCATGTGGACCGCACTTTTTCTATTTGCACGTAAAAACTGGCAAGTAATTGCCATAGGCGTCATTATCGGTTTGGTTTATTTTAGGATCACTGCAATCGTTGACGAGCGCGACGAGGCTAAAAAGTCGTTAAAACAAACCACTGAACTGATACGTGACAACGAGAGAAAGCGTCAAGCCGAACTTGAAATTAGTCGCAAGCAAGGCAAGCAGAACGTCGCAACAATTGAGGCCAAACACTTACAAGACATTCAACATATTGCCAATCAATACACAAAAGGATGGACCCATGACAATCAAACTAATCGTAGTGTTATTGCTTCTTTGCGTGGTGAGCTTGATAGCCGGCTGCGCAACCAATCAGCCGCAAATGATAGCGCTCGAGTGTCCGAAGATGACGCCAATCGAATTGCCAGCACAAACAGCAACGCAAGTTTTACTGGATCGAGCGAAAACCAAGCCGAGTTCTACCGAGCCGCCTACCGAGGTGCGCAAGAGTATATCGAAACCCTAGAAAGTGCAGGGGCCATGTGCGCAGCGGATTACAATCTGTGCAAAGCTTATGTTGATAGTGAGCAGGCAAGGTTAGGCGTTGACCTTCAAAGTGATGCCCGGTAGTTGATGTATAATTGGTTTGTGTATGTAGCAATTCGGACCCGCTTTTGCGGGTTCAATTTTTTGATTTTCAGGCCATTTAGGGTATGAAAATAGGTATGACCGTTATAAGCAATTGATTTTATTGGCTTACTGAATCCCTCTCTCTCCGCCAAAATTTAAAGCACCGATTGGGTGCTTTTTTTATAGTGACGTTTATCATTCATGTTTAGCATAAAAGATATTGAGACGATTAACAAAAAACACCCGTTGGGGTGTTTTTTGTTTTAGCGACTTCACATACCTTTTAAATACTTAGTCTTGATGTTGGCTCGTTTTATTTTTTTGTCGCGGGTGCTGAAGTTTTAGGTAAATCGGTTGTAGTCGGTTTTGATTTACCACCAATGGTCACTTCTTTTTTGATGGTATTCATGATAGCAGGACCAATGCCGCCGACTTGCTCTAGCTCATCTACGGATTTAAAACTGCCTACTTTCTTTCGATAGTCTAAGATGGCTTGTGCTTTGGCAGGGCCAATGCCTGTAAGACTCTCTAATTCGGCCTTGCTGGCGGTGTTTAGATCTACCAATGCCATGGCCGGTGAGATGCTTAGTATCCAAAATAAACAGAGGGTAATGACTGATTTCATATGAGCTCCTTTAAATGTGAATCCACTTCAAATTGAAGTATCCCTATTTTAGTCAGAGATGATTGAAAAAACCATACAAACTTTAATATTTATTAATAATATTTAAATTTCCTGAAGAATTGCATTCAATGCAGTGGTGGGATCCGCCGCTTGCGTAATTGGGCGCCCAATCACCAAATAATGCGCGCCTAACCGCAAGGCCTCAGATGGCGTTACGATGCGGCTTTGATCGTCTTGCTGTGCATTGTGTGGACGGATACCTGGCGTCACTAAACAAAAATCAGGACCTAACTGAGATTTAAGTAAAGCGGCCTCTTGCGCCGAACACACAACCCCGTGTAACCCCGCTGCTTGCGTGAGGCGCGCCAACGCCAACACATGTTCTGATAATGGACGTGTAATGCCGAGTGATTGCAATGTCATGGCATCCATACTCGTGAGCACAGTCACTGCAATCAGCAATGGCGTTTGGGTTTGGTTGGCTTTATCGACCCCCTCTAATGCAGCCTGCATCATGCGATCACCGCCACTGGCATGCACGTTAAGCATCCATACGCCCAGACTGGCTGCGGCTTGGCAAGCCTTGGCAACGGTATTGGGGATGTCATGAAATTTCAAATCCAAAAACACCTCAAAACCAAGATTGATCAGTTGTTCCACTAAGTGTGGGCCAGCAGCCGTGAATAACTCTTTACCTACCTTTAATTTGCAGCGCTTAGGGTCAAGTTGACGTGCTAATAACAGTGCGGGTGTGGCTTGCGCATAATCGAGCGCAATAATAATCTTGCTGTCAGTCATGAGTAATAATGGATCTTGAATAAGGGTTAAGTTTGGCGATTAAGCAATTTAATATCGCGGATGGTGGCTTCAGTAGGTTCCGGGGGTAGGGATTCCCAAGCGTTACATGCTGGACATTGCCAATGATATTGTTTGGCACGAAAACCACATTGGTCACAGTAATATGCGGCACGATCACCGATCGCATTACGCACTGTTTGTTGCATGAGTTGTAAATCATGTTGTTCATCGGCGAGTAAAGTGCGCGCTTGTAACAATTGGTCTAGTGATTTTAAACTTGGTTTTCGGATTAATTCTTTTCGTGCCAGTTTTGCCGCTTTTTCAGGGCCTTCAGCTTGTAATGTGGCTTCATATAAAACGCCCATTAAGCTACTTAACTGATAGCTTTCAACATAGTGGGTGAGTTGTGATAAGCCTTCTTTTAAACCTTTAGGCAGCGTTCTGCGTGGTTCACGCTCTTCACCATACAAAAGAGCGTAACTTTTTAACATTTTTTGAGCGACTAAACCCAAATAGTCTGGTTTTTGAAGTTCGATGCGTTTCCAATAGGCAATGGCTGCAGCTGGATCTTGCTCTTGACTTGCAATATCACCCAATAACACATTGGCACGAACACAGTTTTTATTCGCATCTAGCGCTAAGTTGAGCGCTGCTCTGGCGGCTAACCAGTCTTGCGAAATCATGGCGTTTAAGGCCAGTTCACAATAATATTGCGCGACCTCCTTGCGGTAAGAAACACCCGAAGACCGTTCAAGTTCCGTCGCCATGGTAATTGCCTGCGACCATTCGCGTTCCTTGACATAAATTTCCAATAAGTGCCGCAGGGCGGCTTGATCATAGCGTCCTTGGCGCAGACTTAAAAACAGCTCTTCAGCACGGTCATATAAGCCCGCTTTAAAATAGTCTTGTGCCAGTTCGATTTTGATTGAGGTTGATTGCGGCTCAGTGAGCTCATAGTTTTCAAGCATATTTAAATGCAAATGTATTGCGCGATCGGTTTCACCTGTTCTTCTGAACAAGCTCCCCAGCACGAGATGTAACTCAAGCGAATCTTTATTTTGGTGTAAGGCTTCGCTAAAGGCATCTACTGCCTTGTGGTATTGATCGGTGATCAATAAGTTGAGGCCTTTAAAATAGGTAGCAGGTAAAGAAGTGGATTCTGCAATCAGCTGCTTAATATCCACACGCGCTGCAATCCAGCCAAGTGTAAAAAACAATGGCAAGATCAATAACCACCAATATTCAAATTCAACCAGCATGATAGAAACTCATTATTATTTATGATCCATTTTAACCCATGCACCTTGAACCGAGCCACGACTATCTTTGCATCATCAGGTTAGGATTTGGCATAAAAAAAACGGCATCTCAATTGAGATGCCGTTTGATTAATTAAGGCCATTTACTCCATTTCATCAACACGGTCTCGCAACTCCTTGCCTGCTTTAAAATGTGGCACATATTTAGCAGGCACTTGCACCTTGGAGCCGGTTTTCGGGTTTCTACCCAAACGTGGTGGGCGATAATTTAAGCTAAAACTACCAAAACCACGTATTTCAATCCGCTCGCCAGTGGCTAAGTTTTCGGTCATTGCATCCAGGATGGTTTTGACCGAAAGCTCAGCATCCTTAAGGACGAGCTGCGGAAAGCGTTCTGCAAGTAAATCAATTAATTCAGATCTAGTCATGATCTAAAAGCCTTAGTTATTTTTTGCTGTCTAATTTAGCTTTTAACAAAGCACCTAAATTGGTGGTGCCAGCTGTTGCTTCGTCAGGAGCAAAATCATCAGCTTTTGCTTTTTTAGCTTTCGGCTTGCTGGCTTTATCCTCAGAAACAGGGGCGCTGTTGCCACTTGGATCTTCGGTTAATTGTTTCACGCCTAAAGAAATACGCTCTTTTTCAACATCGATGGCTAAAATCACAGCTTGTAATTCGTCACCTTTTTTGAAGTTACGAATCGCTTCTTCGCCAGTTTGTGTCCATGATAAATCTGATAAGTGGACTAAACCATCAATACCGCCTGGCAAGCCGATAAACACGCCAAAATCAGTGATCGATTTGATTTGACCAGATACTTTGTCACCTTTGGCATGGGTGGCTGCAAAGTCATCCCATGGGTTAGGTTTACACTGTTTCATGCCCAATGATAAACGACGACGGTCTTCATCGATCTCTAAGATCATGACTTCAACTTCGTCACCTAATTGAGCAATTTTGCCCGGATGGATGTTTTTGTTGGTCCAATCCATTTCAGACACGTGTACCAAACCTTCAATGCCCGGTTCCACTTCAACAAACGCGCCGTAGTCGGTTAAGTTAGATACTTTACCGAATAAGCGCGTACCGACTGGGTAACGACGGCCTAAAGCCACCCATGGATCATCGCCTAATTGCTTAATGCCTAATGACACACGATTTTTTTCTTGATCGAATTTCAAGATTTTGGCTTCAACTTCTTCACCCACGGTCAACACTTCTGATGGGTGTTTTACACGACGCCATGCTAAATCTGTAATGTGCAACAAGCCATCAATGCCGCCTAAATCCACAAACGCACCGTAATCGGTAATATTTTTCACAATCCCTTTAATGATGGCGCCTTCGGTTAAGCTGCCTAATAACGCTTCACGGTCAGCGCCTAGTGAGTCTTCCATTACGGCACGACGGGAAACAACAATGTTGTTGCGTTTGCGATCGAGTTTGATGACTTTAAAGTCCCACTCTTTGTTTTCGTAAGGGGTGGTGTCTTTCACTGGGCGAATATCCACCAATGAGCCAGGCAAGAACGCCATGATGCCACTGACAGAAACGCGTAAGCCACCTTTAACGCGGCTGCTGACAAAGCCTTTAACCACGCGGCCTTCGTTCATGGCTTCTTCTAAATCTAGCCATGCTTGCATTTTCTTCGCTTTTTCGCGAGAAAGTTGTGTAGAACCAAAACCATCTTCTAGTTTTTCGATAGCCACTTTAACAAAGTCGCCCACAGCAACTTCAAGTTCGCCTTGCGCGTTTTTAAATTCGCTCGCGTCAATTACAGATTCTGATTTGAGGCCAGCGTTTACAATGACGTGGTCGTTATCAACAAAAACCACTTCGGCGGTGATTACTTCACCAGCACGCATTTCTTGGCGTGCTAAGCTTTCTTCGAAGAGGGCTGCAAATGATTCGGTAGAAGAGGTTGAATTAGAAATAGAAGCCATTAAAAAAGTTGTCCAAAATTTCTCGCAGATGCGAGCCATCACGCAATGACAATATCAAGCTGGATGGTAAAGGTTAATAAAAAGGCCAAACCGACACATGTCTGTTTGGCAAGATTTCGAATAATACACAAAATATGATTTTGCTTCAATGACTTAAAGCGTTTTTTTATAAGTCGAAATAATCATATCTACTGCCTGTTGAATATTCATCTCTGTGGTATCCACGAGCATGGCGTCAGGTAATTGTGTCAGTGGCGCTGTAGGGCGTTGTTGATCACGTAAATCGCGTTGTTGTAGATCCGCTAAAATCACCGCATAGTCTGCGTGGTCACCCCGCGTAATCAGCTGTTGAAAGCGTCTTTGTGCGCGAGTTTCAACCGCAGCGGTTAAATATATTTTTAAGCCTGCTTCACGAAAAACCACGGAACCCATATCACGTCCATCGGCAACTAAACCGGGACTTTGTTTAAATTGTTGCTGGCAGTGCAATAATGCGGCCCGCACTTGTGGATGGATAGCAACCTCGGATGCACCTTTTCCCATATGTTCGCTTCTAATCTGATCGTTGATCAATGATTGATTTAAAAAAACATCATTACCAGCAAATTTAATATGCATGTGTGATGCGATCAAGGCTAAGCGCTCGGCATCTGACCAAGCAACCTCTTGTAGCTGTGCAGCATAAGCAAGTAGTCGGTAAATCGCGCCAGAATCAAGATAATGAAAGTCTAATGCGGCTGCTACTCGCTGCGCTACACTGCCTTTACCAGATGCGGATGGACCATCAATGGCAATCACAGGAATGTTGGGAGATATTGTCATAAGTTTTACTTATCAATTGATTTAAAACAATGAATTGGATTTAAATGATTATGTTTTTTATCATGCACAGCATCATTAACGCCACCATCATTGGAGTACAACATGGTTAAAACACTTTCATTTGCAACGCTACATTTTTGTGTTGCTTTTACCATTGCTTATCTTTTCACTGGCAGTATCTTAGTAGGTGGGCTGATGGCACTCATTGAGCCGGCTTGTAACACGGTGGTGTTTTACTTCCACGAACGTGCTTGGCACCGTCATCAGCATGCACATGCATCGACACCCAACGCACGCGATGAGCATGAATGGGCGTATGCCGCTTAACTAGCTGGCTACGTGCTGAAATACCTTGAAGTATTCAGGAAAGGTTTTTGCAACACATTTGGGATCATTAATCTTGATCGGGATACCGCCTAAACTCAGTAATGAAAAACACATCGCCATGCGATGATCGTCATATGTGTCAATCACAGCGTTGGCAATCAATTGGGTTGGCGGTGTGATTTGTATAAAATCGGCGCCTTCAACCACGATGGCGCCCACTTTGCGTAGTTCGGTTGCCATGGCAGCAATGCGATCCGTTTCTTTGACCCGCCAACTCGCAATATTACGCAAGGTCGTTGTTCCCTGCGCAAACATGGCCATGACAGCCAAGGTCATGGCCGCATCTGGAATATGGTTACAATCTAAATCAATCGCCTTCAATGGGCCTGTGCGTTGTGCTTGAATGTGATGCGTACCATACTGAATTTTTCCGCCCATCATTTCGGCAGCCGCTGCAAAGGCAATATCCCCTTGTATGCTTTGTTGACCAACCCCTTTAATCGTTAGATCGCCAGCCAAGATACCTGCCGCGATAAAATAAGAAGCACTGGAAGCATCACCCTCAACATAGATTTCACTGGGTGTGACATAGTGACTGTGTGCAGGCAATTCAAAGGATTGCCATCCATTTTGTTTGACGGTAACGCCAAAACGCGCCATTAAATTGAGCGTAATGGCAATATACGGTTTTGAAATGAGTTCACCGATCACGTCAATACGCGTGGCTTGTCCTGTTAGCGGCAAAGCCATGAGTAGGGCAGTTAAAAATTGGCTTGATACATCACCACGAATGCTTACCGATTGACTAACGCTTAAATGGGGAGGCGAAATATGCAGGGGAGGGTAGCCCGCTTGTCCTGTGTATTGAATTTTTGCACCTATTTGTTGCAATGCAGTGACTAAATCGCCAATCGGTCGTTCATGCATGCGTGCAACCCCATGCAATTGGTACTCTCCACCCGAGAATGCAAGCGCAGCTGTGAGCGGTCTGAAGGCAGTGCCCGCATTGCCAAGAAACAAACTCGCTTGTTTTTGAGGAAACTGGCCAGCACAGCCACGGACGCGCCATGCGTGGTTTCCTAAATCCTCAATAGATACGCCTAGAGTCTCTAAGGCTTCGAGCATGCGCGCAGTATCGTCAGATGTTAACAAATCGCGAATCACCGTATCGCCCTGTGCGAGCGCGGCTAATAGCAGGGTGCGATTGGAGATACTTTTTGAGCCTGGCAGAGTGATTTCACCTTTTGCTTGGTGATAGGCAGGTAAATGCAGTTGTTCCATGATTGGCGTCATTCAGATTTTGTTTTTGCCCAGTCTGTGCGGGCTAGACTGGCATGTTTAAACAATTGGTAAAGACCTTCAGCATCAGACAATTTGAGTAAATCACTGAGTGTCATGATCGCTTGTTGATAACTATCTAACTCCTCTAGCAGCGCGGCTTGGTTTGCGAGCGCGATATCTCGCCACATCTCTGGATGGCTTCCAGCGATGCGCGTAAAGTCACGAAATCCACTGGCTGCGAATTTAAATAAGAGATCAGCATTTGGCCGTTTGGATAAATTATCCACTAATGCAAACGCCAATAAATGTGGCAAATGACTCACAGCTGCAAAAATACGGTCATGCGTTTGTGCGGACATACAAGAGATAAGTCCCCCACAGGCTTGCCATAATGCTGTCACTGTTTGGATCGCACTATGCGATGTATGATCTTCAGGGGTTAATATGATATTTTTACCCACATATAACTCAGCAAAAGCCGCCTCAGGACCACTTTTCTCAGCGCCAGCGATCGGATGTCCGCCAACAAACTGAGACTTAAACGCCCCTAAAATCGCATCGGCATCCGCCATCACATCACTTTTAGTGCTACCTGCATCTGTAATCACTGTATGCTCGGTAAGATAAGGCTTGATCGATTTCAAAACAGACTGCGTTTGCGCTACTGGTGTTGCAATTAACACTAGGTCTGTATCTTTTATTGCGCTGGCAATATCAGTTTCCACTTGGTCAATCAACCCGAGTGCTAGCGCTTGATCAAGACTTGTTTGATGCCTTCCAACGCCAACAATGAACGGTGGATGAGCCGTTTGCTTCAATGCAGATGCAACTGAACCCCCGATTAACCCAACCCCAAAAATTACAATTTTATTTAACATACAGACTAAATCATTTAATTTTGATGATTGTAACATGGCTGGCATCAGGCTTTAGCCAAGCTTATCTTGGTTGCATTAGGGATAGTGCGTATAATAAAAAGTTGCTTTGGGGCTGACCAGGTTTCGACGTGGGTTGCAAAGCAGTGCAGGGCATACCGAGGATTCAGGTTCCCTCGTTAATCCATCTGAACAAAGTATAGTCGCAAACGACGAAACTTACGCTTTAGCCGCTTAATCCCGGCTGAACGCTGCACCGAAGAGCCTCTCGGTCGGGCTGGGAAACCAGCAGCAGCGTCATAAAGAGAGGATCGCGCTGTATTGGGTTACTTAATACGGTGTTAAATCCAAGGTAACTCGCTAGCCACCTGCTTGCTCGTTGGTGGATGTCTAGTTAAACATAAACAACACAGCTAAGTATGTAGAACTGTCTGTGGCGGGCTTGCGGACGGGGGTTCGATTCCCCCCAGCTCCACCATTAACCCCAATCAAGAAGTAGCAAAACACCTCACAAACCCGCGTAAATGCGGGTTTTTTCTTGTCAATTTGATGATAAATAAATCCCTAGAAAATAATCAGCTATGTACATGATGCTGAATTTTTTATTTACGTGCATGTTCTCTAAAGCCATTTTAAAAAATATTTGTATTTGTTGTTTTTGTTACATTTTGTAACATCTGAATGAAATTATTGTAATAATATATTTACAAAATGTAATTTAATGTTAACATTTGCTTTCAATTTACCGTATTGAATGAGGGATTCATTGGGTATGAAAGAAAGTCTGGATGTTAAAAAAGCGTTGAGTCAAAGTCTAATAAGTTGGTATCTCACCGTTGGTTCAACTTATTGTAATTTGTCAAAAAACAAAGCGATTCATATCGCAGGTGTAAATCAATTAACGTTCAAAAGTTGGTTACTCGGTAAACGATCAGCGCCCGCAATAATTATTGAACGCATAAAATTAGGCGCGTTTGGATATGCAATTTCACCAAGATGTTTAAGTAATCGTGAAAAATGTTACCAAGCTAATTTGCTTAGCAATGCCAAAGCTGCGCTGATTAAACAGCACTTTGACTTCAAGATTGAGGTACTTCGAAATTCGAATGTTTTGGCTAAAAGAAAAATATTCAAAAAGCTTAAACGATTGAATAAGTTTAAATTTTGATATGAAATTTGTGTAGATTTTTAATACTTCTGAATTTTCTTTTTTTGATAGTTCTTTGTTAATAAATTTTTTTGAAATTTATAAATTTCATCATCATTAATAATAGTTATGAACTTCATATCTGAAAACACAGTTATTTTTTACCATTCGTATAATGTATATTATGTTAAATTAAAGTTTAACAATAAACCCTCACTACGGTAGCAAGGGTTTATTGAGTCACTCAATGATGATTAAGCTTTAGATTTTTTTCTAGCAATTCCAGCGATTAAACCTAAACCAACCATAAATAAAGCATATGATTCTGGTTCTGGTACAGCAGCTACACCTGTCAGGCCATTAAATGAACCATTTAATGTCAGTAATTTTGTAGCAACACCGCTTTGCAAATTAATACTAAACAACTGCGAGTCAACAGAGCCGTCATCTAATTTAAAAATGCCGTATGCATTGGTGTTGCCCAAAATATCAAAGCCATTGGCAGACAAAATGTCAATTCCTAAGCCACCTCTTGTAGTCAGTACGCTTGTCGGGTTATTAAACATCGATGGAGCAAACTTTAACTCGTCAGACGAGGAATCAATGTAATACAAGCCAGTTGACGTTGGGCTTTTGCCTGGTACTGAATTGATGTAAGAAACAGCTGAAAAACCTGTTTCAACACTTGTTTGAGTAACTACGGCACCGGTATCAACGTTTACTGCAAAGTTTTCGCCTGTGGTGGCAACAACGCGTAAAGAAGCTGGCTTAGTCTGTAGATTTGTGATGTTGAAATCAGCAGCAGGATTAAAATCTATGCCGATTGCTTGTTGCGGAAGACTTGATGCCAACGTTCTTTCAAAATCAACTTTTACAGAATTGTTTTTGACATCAAAGGTATATAAATTATTTAATGATGACAAACCATAGATTTTGTTGTCAGACGGTCTGAGATCAATACCAACCAGGCGTTCGTTTGCAGCAAATAAATTTTGTTTGATATCAATATATTTAATGTTACTCAGATTTAATGTATCAATCACTGCTACCTGATTGGTGTTAAAGGCAAACAAAGTATCCGCTTGCGCACTCATCGCTGAAATCATTGAAATGGCACCTAGTACTGCTTTTCCTAATAAGCTAACTTTCATTTTTATCCTCTTGCAAGATTGTTATATAAACAGGGAGGGTAATCCCCACTTTTAAAACGTCGCAGCTTAAATTGATTGTTTTAGGATCGCTAAAAAAACAATTTAAATCACCACTTTTGATATACGTGCAAGAGAATAAACTAGATGCAATAATACAAAGCCTTAATTTAACTTTACTTCAATGAAGGATTAGGTAATGCAAACGTCAGAATCGCGTCTCCCTGTTTAAAGCCAAATAGCGAGTTACCACCACTTACTACGCTGATATATTGTTTTCCTAGATATTCAAAAGTAATGGGGGGGGCATTCACACCAAATTCTGATTGATATTGCCACAGTATTTTTCCCGAATTACTATCATAAGCTTTAAACGCCCCATTCCCCTCCCCGCAAAATAACAAACCACCTGCTGTCGACAACACGCCCCCGATTAAGGGCTGATCGGTTTTTTGTTGCCAAGCGATTTTGCCATTCGATAGATCAATCGCACTAAGTAAACCCCAGCGTGGATCCTCTGTTGGTTCGCTTGCTGCATAACTTAATTTTGCATTACCGGGTTGATCATGCAAGGTGTATTTAATCGGACTATGTATCGCAGCTATGTACACGCGTTGCTGCTGTTCATCTAGACTCACAGGTGACCAATTAGCACCGCCTAAAATACCTGGATAAATAACCGTGCCCTCAGGTGTCGCTTTTTTGAATAAGTTTTTTTGCGGTACAAAGGCCTCTGATTTGGCTAAAAATTGTCCAGTGGCTCGGTCATGAATGTAAAACCATCCTGTTTTGCTGGCTTGACCTACTGCAGCAATGGATTTTCCTTGGTGTTTATAATTAAATAACACGGGCGGACTGGCTAAATCGTAGCCCCATAAGTCATGCGGTACTTGTTGATAGTGCCATTTATATTGACCCGTTTCGGTATCCAATGCGACCAACGAAACGGTATATAAGTTATCACCCGGACGTGAAATATCGTTCATTTGTGGCGATGGATTTCCCGTACCAAAATAAAGTGTATTGGTGTTTGGATCAATCGATGGCGTACTCCATGCCGAACCACCGCCAAATCTTGCAGCATCTGGATATGCGGTCATGCTTGCTTGTTCATGTTGAATATCACGATCGAACTGATTGCCATCCGCTGTTTGAAGCGTAAATTTTCCCTCCCATCCTTTTGCCGGGATGGTATCAAACTGCCACACTGGATGGCCATCATTGACATCAAATGCGGCTAAAAAGCCAGGGCGGCCATAGCGACCGGTAACACCAATTACTGCACCTAGCGGCGCATCACTGGTTGGATTATCAATGTGTAGGCCATACCCTACCCCAGTGATGCCTACAATCACTTTATTGCGATACACCACGGGGGACATGGCAATCCCCACACCTGTACCTCCAGTGATTTTACGGGTCTTATTGGGATCTTGATTATTTAACTCGGTTTGTTGCTCGGTTTTCACCAGTTGCGTAGCCACATCAATATCCCACAACTTTCGACCCGATGTTGCATCGAGCGCAATCAGTCGGGCATCGACGGTACCAATAAATACTTTACCATTTGCCACTGCTACGCCGCGGTTAGCCGGGCCGCAGCACATTGGCCACTCCTGACGGCGATCATGTTCATAGCGCCATATGGGTTTACCAGTCACTGCATTCAAAGCGAGCACATGATTAAACGGTAAACTCAAATACATGATGCCATTGACCACGATAGGCGTTGCTTGAAAGGTCGCTTTTACACCAGTATTGATTTGCCAAGCTGGGGTGAGCGTGTTGACGTTGGCGGTGTTGATTTGTGTCAACGCCGAGAAGCGCTGACCTGTCAGGCTCAAGCCATAATGAGGCCAATCGGTTTGATGGGTTGCAACAGGCTTTGTGGCTTGCGCACATCCCACTAAACAACTAATGAACAAACTTATAGACAACATTTGATATAAACGCATCGCTTCACTCTTTAAACATTTTTAATAGGTATACAGATGAGTATACCTTTAAAAAGTTTATTTCTGATCGCTTCACATAAAAATCAAAAAACGCATCTACTTTGATTTCACGAACGTATAACCAAAGTCGCTACCAAAATAATTTATCAATGGAAACTAATCGCATCTTGGATTGACATACAATGCGTTTAAATACAACACCTCACACAACAACCTATGAACGCTTCGTTTTCCCCAACTACCATTGCCTTATCGCTTGCTGAACAAGGGTACTTACCCGATGCACTCATTAGAAAAGGCATTCGAGATTTATCCAAAACACGTTTAGATGAAATCGCAGATCAAGATTGTGAACGTGCACAAAGTGCGTTGATTCGTTTTGTGCAACAAATGAAAGTATCGCCGATTGCACCCTTACCTGAAAAAGCCAACGAACAGCATTACGAAGTACCCGCTGATTTTTTTCAATACTGTTTGGGCGAGCATCGTAAATACAGCAGTTGTTTCTGGTTACCTGAGACCAAGACCTTAGATGAAGCGGAAGCATTGGCGTTGGCGCAAACCTGTTTGCATGCCAAGCTTGCCGATGGACAGGCTATTTTAGAGCTCGGCTGTGGCTGGGGTTCGTTAACGCTATGGATGGCGAGCCACTATCCGAATGCAAACATCACGGGTGTTTCTAATTCCGCATCACAACGTGCGCACATTTTGTCACAAGCTGCAGCCCGAGGTTTAACTAATATCAATATTTTAACCGCAGACATGAATACGTTTGAACTGGATGCACAGTTTGATCGTGTTGTCTCGGTAGAAATGTTTGAACATATGCGTAACTATCAAGTGTTGTATCAAAAAGTAGCAAATTGGTTAAAACCAGAAGGCTATTTTTTTAAGCATATTTTTGTACATCGTTATGCCGCTTACGCATTTGATGTAAAGGCAGAAGATGACTGGATGAGCCAATACTTTTTTAGCGGTGGCATGATGCCCAGCGACGATCTACCACTGTACTTTCAAGACCATTTAAGGATTGTTGATAAATGGCGTTGGGACGGCACCCATTATGAAAAAACTGCGAATGCTTGGTTAGCCAATATGGATCAACATCAAACCGAAATCACTCCGATTTTGGAACGCACTTACGGCAAAGAAAATGCGGCTATTTGGCGTCAACGTTGGCGTATTTTTTATATGGCTTGTGCTGAATTGTTTGGTTATCAACATGGTCAATCATGGTGGGTGAGTCATTATTTGTTTCAAAAAGCACCTTCTTCTGTTTGAAAAAGTATCTAAACCATGTTTTCAAAAACCACGGTAATATTAAATGTCATTAGCTTTGAACTGTTATGGTGGGCCAGTGTAACCTCCGCTGAACTCTACATCACGCCATGGATATCACTCTTGGTGTTGGCGTTTGTGTTAGCGCATTTGCACACGGTTGAAGGATGGCATCAACGCTGGCCATTATTCGCCACTGCGTTGATTGGGTGTTTATTTGATCAGCTTGGGTACAGCTTGGGTTGGGTCAGTTTTAATTACCACCATCAATGGCAAATGCTGATACCGTTATGGATGATTGGTTTATGGTTAGCGTTTGCTTGTACACTCAATGTAAGTATGGCTTGGTTGAGTAATAAACTGTGGCTTGCTGCGGTGTTAGGCGCAATATTTGGGCCAATATCGTACGTGATTGCCAATCGACTTAGCGTAGTCAATTTTCCTTACCAATCCCTAAGTATGCTTTGGATTGGGGTGGAATGGGCGATCTTAATGCCTTTGTTGCTGTATATTCGTAGTTCCTATAATCGACGGCATATTCATTAAATCAGGAGGCTTATCGTCGATGTATCTTAATTGCTTAATCAGTATTGGCGTGTTTGCTTTGATTGGATGGTTTTTCAGTGTAGTCACGCGCCATTACAGTCATGTCGATAGCATGTGGAGTTTGTTTATGGCGCTGGCTGGACTTACCACAGCGTTAAACATGCCAACACTGTCAATGCGTGCTGCAATTGCTCTCGGTTTAGTGATTGTTTGGGCCGTTCGCTTGAGTGCGTTTATTACTTGGCGCAACTGGGGCAAAGAAGACTACCGCTATGAGACCATACGCCAAAATAATGAGCCCCATTTTTGGCTAAAAAGTATCTATATTGTGTTTGGCTTACAGGCGCTACTGGCGTGGATTGTAGCCTACCCTGTGCATGCATCGATTGCGAGTGATCGCCCAATATACTGGCTGGATATCGTTGCAACGTTGTTTGTAATCATAGGGTTATATTGGGAAATTATCGCCGATTGGCAATTACATCGATTTAAAGCCAATCCTGCTAATCAGTATGCTGTCCTCAATACAGGTTTATGGCGGTATTCGCGCCACCCCAATTATTTTGGTGAGTGTCTTATTTGGTGGGGATTTGCCTTATTTGGCGTAGCGAGTGGTAGTCATTGGTCATGGATTTCACCGCTTCTGATGACTGTTTTATTATTAAAAGTCAGTGGGGTGAGCCTGTTGGAACAAACCATTACATCGCGCCGTCCAGGCTATGCGGCCTACATTGCAAGTACCAATGCCTTTGTACCCGGCTTGCCTAAATCACATGGTGCAGAATAAACAGGAAACGCCATTGAAACAGTCCAACATATTTACATTGATGCCATGCTTGATCTGGCTAGTCCTAGGTGGCTTTTTTGTGCAAACGGCTGGTGCAGAAGAATGGGCGTTTGAAGTGTTATTGGATAAGCAGAACATTGGCACGCATACCTTTACCCTCAATAACAATCAATTAACCAGCAAAGCTAACTTTAATGTAAAAGTATTGTTTATAAACGCCTACCGATATCAACATCAAGCGGATGAACAATGGCAAGGCGATTGTTTGACTGGTTTAAAAGCGCATACCGAAGAGAACAAAGTCATCACAGAGGTCAAAGGTCAACTGCAAGGGGGCCAATTTAACGTAGAGAACAATGGCGTTACGCAAGCCCTGCCCGCCTGTGTCATGACCTTTGCGTATTGGAACCCAAAAATGTTAAAACAGTCACACCTACTCAATCCACAAAATGCACAATGGCTGGATGTGCGTGTGACAGATGAAGGCCAACAGACCTATTTGGTGCGGGGTGTGCCTACACCCACACAACAATATCGCTTGATCGGCACGTATCGTGGCAAGAAAACACTCAACATCACACTCTGGTACGACCAACAACAACGTTGGGTTGGCCTGCAATCACTGACACCTGAAGGGTACACCATTAACTATAAGTTAATATAAATCAATATGATCAATAAGATTTCTAAACTCATTTGTGGGTTTTTAGTGGGCGGGTTAACGGCCTGTCAATCACTGCCACCTATCCCTACTGCACGTGCAGTAGATCTTGAACGCTTTATGGGCGATTGGTACGTGATTGCGGCCATTCCGACCTTTATTGAAAAAGAACCCCATAACCCAATTGAGTCCTATGCCAAAAATGGGGATGGAACGATTGCCACTACATTTAAATTTAAACAAGGCAGTTTTACTGGACCATTAAAAGAATTTCACCCGACAGGGTTTGTGGTGCCAAATACTGAAAATGCTGAATGGAAAATGCAATTTCTGTGGCCGTTTAAATCTGAGTATTTAATTGCTTATGTATCACCGGATTATGAGCAAACCATCATTGCGCGCAATAGCCGTGATTATGTCTGGGTCATGGCACGCAAGGCGCACATGGATGATGCTAGCTATGCTAGCTTGGTAGATAGAATCAAAGTCATGGGCTACGATGTGCAAAAGCTGATCAAGTTTCCGCATCAGTAAGCGACAAAAGAACCACCGTATTAAATATTAATGAGTTGAAGTGAGTTCACCTATGCAGTTTAAATCTCGTGTGTTGTTGCGATTGATGGGTTGGTTAGATAACGAGCGTTATCTGCCGCCTGCTTCCGCCACGAATGAAACCATTGATTGGTGGCGCGTATTGCCTTTTGTGGCGCTACATCTTGCCCTGTTTAGTCTGTTCTTTGTGGGCTGGAGTCCATTTGCCGTGCTGTTTGCAGGGTTGATGTATGTGGTACGCATGTTTGCAATCACTGGGTTTTATCACCGTTATTTTGCGCACAAAACGTTTCAAACCTCACGCTTTGGTCAATTTGTGTTTGCTTTAATTGGCGCTACTGCTGTGCAACGCGGACCGCTATGGTGGGCAGCCCACCATCGCAGTCACCATGTGAATGCGGATCAACCCCATGATGTGCACTCGCCACATCAACATGGCTTTTTATGGAGTCATTTAGGTTGGTTTTTAAGCCATGCCAACTTTGCTACGCAAGTAGAACGCGTGAAAGAACTGGCTAAGTTTAAAGAGTTAAGGTTATTAGACCGTTTTGATAGCATTGTGCCGGTGATATTTGCCTTATCCATTTATGGTGTAGGCGAAGTCTGCCGACGCTATTTTCCTAGCCTTGAGACCAATGGCTGGCAATTACTGATTTGGGGCTTTGTTGTGTCAACCATATTGCTCTATCACGCCACTTTTTGCGTGAATTCACTGGCCCATGTTTGGGGTAGCCGTCGCTATGCCACTCGGGATCAAAGCCGAAATAATCTCTGGATTGCCTTATTTACCATGGGCGAAGGTTGGCACAACAATCACCACCATTTTCCTGGCTCCGCCAAACAAGGGTTTTATTGGTGGGAGATCGATCTGACCTATTACGGCTTACGTTTTTTAGCGGCTTTTGGCTTAATTTGGAATCTCAAACGGGTGCCGATTGAAATACGTGACCAACGTCGCCCCATGACACCTTCCTAATTAAAGACCCCTACTGCGATGATGAAGATTGCCATTATTGGCAGTGGAATTGCTGGTAATACGCTCGCTTATTATTTACATCCACGCCACCAAGTTTCTGTGTTTGAGGCCAACGATTATGTCGGCGGCCATACCCATACCCACCAAATCACCCTCGCTGGCCAAACCCATGCAGTGGACACAGGTTTTATTGTTTTTAACGATAGAACCTACCCAGAATTTGAAAAAATTCTTAAAGCGGTCGGTGTACCATGGCGCGACAGTAGTATGAGCTTTAGTGTGCGTAATGAAGTGTCTGGTTTGGAGTATAACGGTACCTCGCTTAACACCTTGTTTGCGCAACGACGTAATTTGTTGTCTCCAAGGTTTTATCGCATGATCCGCGATATTTTACGGTTTAACCAATCCAGCCTTGCATTATTGGCAGACGGCGATGAAATCCCTCTTGGCGACTATTTACGGCAAAACGCCTACAGTGAACAGTTCATTCGGGATTATATTATCCCTATGGGTGCCGCTATCTGGTCAACCGATGCTGAACAAATGCTCGCTTTTCCCGCCCACTTTTTTGTGCGATTTTTTCATCACCACGGCATGTTAACGGTAGATGATAGACCGCAATGGCGCACCATCGTTGGTGGGTCTGCACAATATTTAAACAAACTGACCGTTGGCTTTAAGCAGCGTATATTTACCAATATGCCTGTAACATCGGTGTTGCGCACAGCGGAACAAGTGACTCTGTATTTCGAGCAAGCGCCCCCGCAAACGTTTGACTATGTGTTTTTTGCTTGCCATAGCGATGAAGCGCTCAATATTCTGGGGGATTCTGCAACCAATACGGAGCGTGCAGTATTGGCGGCGATTCCATATCAAGATAACCAAGTATTTTTACACACAGATGCCCGTTTAATGCCGCGTAACAAGCTGGCGTGGGCGGCTTGGAACTATCATGTGACCGCCCAGAAAAGTGACAAAGTACAAGTCACTTACAATATGAACATCTTACAAGGGCTACAATCGGCCGCACCGCTGTTGGTCACCCTTAACCATACCGCGCACATTGATCCTAGCAAAGTCATTAAAAAATTAAAGTATCGGCATCCGCTGTACACCATCGCAGGTACGCATGCCCAAGCCCGTCATGCTGAGATTAGCGGTCATCACCGCACGGGATTTGCCGGCGCTTATTGGCGCAATGGCTTTCATGAAGATGGCGTCATGAGTGCGTTGGCTGCCATTGACCATTTTAAAGCCGCAGGTTATGACCGCTGAAGAAACTGCTTTACACAGCGCGATCTACACGGGTTGGGTAACACATCAGCGGTTACAACCCAAACTGCATGGGTTTAAATATCAGCTTTTTATGTTGTACTTAGATTTGGATGAGCTGCCAATATTGTTTAAAAACAATCGCTTATGGTCTTATCTTAAACCTAATCTTGCCTATTTTAAGCGTACAGATTATTTTGGTGATCCAGCAAAGCCGCTGATAGAGAGCATCCGTGATCTGGTGGAACAGCAAGCTGGACAGCGGCCGTTGGGTCGCATTGGCTTACTGACCCATATGCGGTATTGGGGTTATTGTTTCAATCCAGTCAGTTTTTATTATTGCCACGATGTTGAGGGTCAATTGCAAGCCATCGTTAGTCATATCACCAATACGCCCTGGAACGAACAATATGCTTATGTGCATGATTGTAAATCGAGCAAAGAAGACGTGTTTGTCTTGAACAAAACCTTTCATGTGTCGCCTTTTATGCCGATGGACATGGTGTATAAATGGCAATTTTCATCTCCCTCCCCCCAACTCTCCGTGCACATGCAAAATTGGCGTGCGGGACAGGCCATGTTTTACGCCACCTTAAAGTTGCAACGCCAAGCTTGGTCAGCCCCTGTGCTGAATCGTTTGTTGATTCGCTATCCCTGGATGACGCTGAAGGTCGTGGGAGCAATTTATTGGCAGGCGTTGCGTTTATGGATGAAACGCGTACCTTTTTACTCACATCCCTCCACCGATGCGCTATCTGGAAAAACCAAAAAATGAATGCAATACAACCGCCACCTGCCACTGCAAAGCAACCGCAAGAACAATTAACAAAAGTACTCAAGGCCAAAAGTCGGGCTAAATGGGTCGCCAAGCTTGCAAAATCAACCATGTTAAGCAAGCTCTCGCAGTTAACGCTTGGTCAATTGGTACTCATTGATGGCGAAGAGCGCTATACCTTTGGCAATCAAGTACGCCATCCCTTAACCGCCACCATTGTGGTACATGATCCACGTTTTTACGGTGAAATTGCATTTGGCGGAAGCATTGGTGCAGGTGAAGCCTATATGCTGGGCTATTGGCAGGCAGATACGCTGACGGATGTGATTCGTTTGATGGTACTGAATCAATCGGTGATGGATGGTTTAGAGGGGGGCTACCAATGGCTCACAAAGCCATTGATGAAAGTGTTTCATTGGCTCAATAGCAATAGCGAGGCTGGAAGCCAAAAAAATATCGCAGCGCATTATGATTTGGGCAACGAGCTCTTTCAGTTGTTTTTAGATCCCACCATGATGTATTCCGCAGCCATGTTCGATGCGCACACGCCCACCTTGCAAGCGGCTTCAGAGTTAAAGCTCAAAGTGATTTGCGATAAATTACAATTAACCGCCAGTGACCATGTGATTGAAATTGGCACGGGCTGGGGGGGCTTTGCCATCTATGCCGCGACCCATTATGGCTGCCGTGTCACCACCACCACGATCTCCAATCAACAATATATGTTGGCACAACAACGGGTGCGTGACGCCGGCCTAGAGCAGCAAATTACATTACTTAAACAAGACTATCGTCACTTGCAGGGGCAATTTGATAAGTTGGTTTCGATTGAAATGATCGAAGCCGTTGGGCATCAATACTACGATACTTACTTTGCCAAGGTGAGTGCCTTGCTCAAGCCCAATGGTGTAGGCTTGATTCAAGCCATTACCATTGCCGACCAACGGTTTGACAGCGCGATTCGCTCAGTGGATTTTATTCAGCGCTATATTTTCCCTGGGTCAAATATCCCATCGAATACCGCCATGCTCAATAGCCTAACGGCGGCTTCCGATTTGCGTTTAATTGATTTGCAAGATATTGGGTTGGATTACGCCACCACACTAAGGTTATGGCGTGAAAACTTTTTTTCCAATATCGAAGCTGTGCGTAGCTTGGGTTATAGCGAAGCCTTTATCCGCATGTGGGATTTTTATTTGAGTTATTGTGAAGGTGGCTTTGCTGAATGTGCCCTCGGCGATGTACATTTATTATTGGCAAAACCGCTTTACCGTCAGCACCCTATCAGCGCGGCAGTTTAACCCAGCTTTGTATCGATTAAATGATGAACATGCATGCAAAGCTGCTGTGGCGTGATGGCTTACCCTACTCTACCCAGTTTGAAGATACTTATTTTTCTGTCAGCCCTGAACAGCCGCAACATGGCCTTGCAGAAACGCGTCATGTATTTTTGCAACACAACCGCTTAAAAGAGCGCTGGCAGGCGTTAGCCGTCGATCGCCCTAGTCCATTTGTCATTGTTGAAACTGGTTTTGGCAGTGGACTGAATTTTTTAGCCGCCGTGCAACACTGGCGTGAAACAGCGCCACCCAACGCATGTTTACTGTTTATCAGTACCGAGATCGCGCCGTTTAGCTTGCAAGATTTGCAAAAAGCGCATGCGGTTTTCCCTGCATTGGCCGATGTTAGCCTTGCGCTATGCCAGCAATATCGCTTATTACAACCAGGGATGAATCAGCTTGTATTGCCAGAATTTAATACGGTGTTACGTCTATTTATAGGCGACTGCGCTGATTTCTTACCCACACTGAATACCATGGTCGATGCTTGGTTTTTAGATGGATTTGCGCCCGCTAAAAACCCTCAAATGTGGCAACCTGTGTTGTTTGATGCAATGGCACGTTGCGCCTCTCCTGCCACTACCTTTGCGACATTCACCAGTGCTGGCATGGTTCGACGCGCCTTACAACACGTCGGGTTTATCGTGCAAAAAGTGGCTGGCTATGGCGCAAAACGCGAGATGTTATGCGGTTACTGGCTGACCCCCGTCGCGGAAAAACTACCAGCTAAGCTGCCTAAAGTTGCCGTTATCGGCGCGGGGATTGCCGGTGCAAGTACCGCTTGGCATTTAGCAACCTTTGGCTGTGAGGTTACCGTCTATGAACGTGAAGCGCATGCGGCAAGAGGTGCTTCTGGTAATCCACGCGGCATGCTTTATCCCAGACTCAACACCGAAAAAGCGGAAAACGATCAACTGGCACTCAATAGTTTTTGCTATACCGTCCGTCTTTATCATGCGCTCAAGCTTGGGGAGGCGGCTTTTGATGCGTGCGGTTTGCTGCAACTCGGGGCCACGCCAAGAGAATTTAAGCGCGTACACAAAGTGGCAAAACGTTATACCGAAACCGAGTTGATGCGCTTGGTTTCTCCCGCTGAAGCCAGTGCCATTGCCAATGTTGAAATCGCTCATGATTGCCTATATTTTCCTGAAGGCGCTTGGGTCAATCCTGTAGCGGCGTGCCACACGTTTTTGTCACATCCTCAGATTAGCAAACGGTTTAATCATACGGTCACAGCCTGCATCCGACAACCATCAGGTTGGCAACTGCAAACCTTGCATCAACCTTTATCTGAACAATTTGATGTGGTGGTGATTGCCAATGCGGTCGATGCAGTTACATTGCTGCCTGATGAAGATTTACCGTTACGACCGATTCGTGGGCAAATGGGAATGATAGCGACCAATCGTCCGCTAGGTGACCTAAAAACGATTTTGTGTGGGGATGGCTACGTGACGCCTGAAACACAAGGGGTACACGCGTTGGGCGCTAGCTTTTGCCCAGCAGATACCGATACGGAGATCAGAGAAAGCGAAAACCAATCTAACCTCGCCATGATCAGTCGTTTATCCCCTGCCTTTTCAACAGTGATCAACGCACAAACGCAACACGCGCGCGCGGCATTGCGCTGTGGCACACCTAATTATCTACCGATTTACCGATCGGTCGATAAGCCTGCATTTCCCAACATGTATCTGCATGTGGGTCATGGTAGTAAAGGGCTGATGACCGCCCCTTACTGTGCACAACAACTTGTAGAACAGCTAGTGCTAGCGTTTAATGAACGCTAATCAAAGCGCATATGATTCACTATTGAATGGATGGCACTGGGGTGATCTGAAATACATCGCCGATTGTATTGTTGCCTTGCGTGGTCACGTTAACCCCCCCCACTACACCCGTGCCAGTGCCAATTTCAACCAAGGTTGCATTGACAGTTGCCCCGGTGACGGTTGGATTGCCAGTACCTAAGGCGGACCCAGGCGTGTAGTTGCCCGTCAAATTGGCACCCGTAATAGTCCCATTGGCGCCAAAGGGATTAAACAAACGTTGCGCTGGAAATGTTCCCCGTCTGTCCACTTCCCCAAAATTTGCGGTCCAACTTGCGGTCGTGAAATTAATGTTCATTCTGACCGTGCCGCCTAGGCTGGAATTACCAGTTAAGCGATAATCAGCCTCTTGTGCCAGTGCGCTAAGTTGAGCCACACTGGCGATTTTCCCCCAATAGCCGCCGCCAAAAAACGTCGATTGAAACCCTGGAAAACCTGCATTAGGATCATAGCCACTCATAATTAACGCATTAGTTGTGTTGCCGTTAATAATATTTACGTTAAACGAAACACCAATATTTAAATAGGTGTCATTGCTAGCAAAAGTATTGAATGTTTTTTGGTATGCAAAAGACTGATCGTTTCTAACCTCAAATAAACTGTTGTTTGGCAAGTTCACGGCAGAAACGCTAATGTCATACACGTTCATGTTGGATTCAATCTGCAGTGTTTGATTGACCGCATTGGGCTGAAACTGAAAACTGGCAATTTTGTTATTGCATGTCGCAGCGTCGCTACAGCTGTAATTAAAGTTGGCATATCCAACATGGGTTGGATTAAACGCTGGGGTGCTCGTTGTTGCAAAATTCAGTAAGTTACCTTGGTTATTGGCAATCCGACGCATCTCATTATTGATCGATGTGGTAATTGCGTACCAAATATTGGGGTTGACGTTTCTGAGTTCCGCTAACTTTTCTGCGCTAAGACCCCAGTATTCCCATTGATAGGGGTCGAGTGCTTGTGCTGATTGGATTACGGCGACATTGAGCAACAGTGCCAATAACAATTTGCTCATCACTTTGGGCGTTGTAAATGCTTGCATATAGATTTCCTGAGAGGTGTCACGAAGGATGATTAAAATTGTTTGGCCACGTTAATCGCAAACTGCGTTCTGCGACTATCAAAAATACTCACATTGGAAGCGTTATCCGTGTGCGTAATGCTGGTATCCAGCACCCAATCTTTCACGTATTGTTGTGTGAAACGATGGTTAAAGCCGATGGTTGTGCGGTTTTCGTTTTCATCACGACGTTGGTTAAACAACACTTCTGGCGCACCAAAGCGACTGTTTTTAAAATTGTGTCTTGCATATACAGTGTCAATCTCATTCAGTTTAAAACTGGTGCCAGCCGAGACTTGGTAACCTTCGTTACTAAAGCGATTGATTTCTGCGTTTTCATGGAACACTCCGGTACCGACTTGCACTGTGAGTCGATTGTCGAGTAAGCCTTTGGTTAAACTCACGTTGAGTAGCTGATAATCGCTATCGCGACCTGGCGCGACGTTATCGTTAAATTCACGTTGTTGAAATTTGCTTGTGATGGTCAGATCAAATGATTTGGACAGATTAAAACTCACCGTTGGGGCGATGCCAAAAAACTCGGCCAGTTTTGTATGACCTAACTCGATGTAATCATAACTAAGGTCAGCGTTTGCCCGCCATTTACCTGGTTTGACTAACATGGGCCCTGTGCTCAAAGAGATGACATCAATATCAAAATTGCCTGAATCAAAATAATTTTGCTCAAAATAGCCAGCATTTGATTGCCAAATCACAGCGGCTTGTTGACCAAATACATTGACGGTTTCAGGTGCAAGGTAACGATGCGCGACCCCAGTATTTAGCGCCCAAAAATTATCTGAAATTGGATTTGCATTGGCGGATAACTGTGCGCCACCTAAGTTAATGGTAGAACTGTTTGGGCCGACATTGACATTGGTATCATGGCCGATGCCCATGCTAATGTAGGGCGTAAACAAATGTGGCTGACTTTGTTTTTCTAATTCAGTCAATAAGTTTTGCAGGGTGTATTTCACATCCGCGGGTGTTTCTGGCGCGGCCAATAACGTTTCAACCTCTTGTTTTGCTGCGTTGTAATTCAGTGCTTTCGCATAAGAGATCGCCAACTCTGCACGCACTCGACCTAAACTGGGTTCATTGCTTAAAATGGTTTGAAAAGTTTCAATGGATTCATCCAGTTCGCCACTTTCGCGCAAACTGATCGCTTGATTGAATAACGTTGCTGTGCTGGCTTGATCCGCTAATGCTGAGTGGCAACAGGCCATTAACACAAGCGTGTATAGATATTTTTTTGTTGGTTGATGCATGACTTGATCCCGTGATGTTCTAATAAATAATTATTTAATACCGAAAGCATGGTACTGATTGGGTTGCGCTTCGGCAATACACTTAAAACCTGCAATGCGTAAGCGTTTGTTAGTGTTGGTAATAACATGTATGGATATAGTCGATATGCAAAAATCGTATAGTTGATGTCTTTTTTTTACGCTCGCAGTTCTCTTAAGCAATCGTAGCGATGATGCTATTCGTGAGGTTGAGCCCTATACAGTATATGAGTATTACATGCCAAAAAATGCATGTTTTATGGCGTATTGCGCACCATGTTTGATCACTTTTGTGTATATTTAGTTGTCTTGTTGTTGTATCAGGCGATGCGTGTGGATGTCAGGGATGGCTTGTTTAAGACTGACTGCCCTCCATGCCTCATCGTCATTTATTCGCTTTGAAAAATCTCGCATGAACAATCCTATCGCGCAATTACTAAACGCACTGGCATCCGCTCCACGGGACCCTGCGCTTCATTATGAAATTGGCAGTCGTTACTTATCCGAACACCAGTATGCGCAGGCCAACACCTATTTACAACAGGCGTTAACCCTTGCGCCCAAACACCCACAAATTTTGATGCAATTGGGTAATGTCGCGTTTGCGCAGCAAGATTTTTTATTAGCCAAACAATACTTTTCACAAAGTGTGCAAGTGGATAGTTCACAGGGCGATGTGCACTACAACTTAGCCAATACGCTTAGAGCTTTAGGCGAATTGGCGCAAGCGATACATCATTTTCAGTGTGCGATTCAACGCAACCCAAGCGACGCGGATTACTACAATAATCTTGGCAATGCACTTAGAGAGCAAGGGCTACTCGATCAAGCCGTCGTTGCGTATACGCATGCGATGCGATTGAATCCCCAATTACTGCATGCCAAAGTGCATTGGATACACCAAAAGCAGCAAATGGCGGATTGGCAAGGGTTAGCGCCAGCGATTGCGCAAGTGAGAACGGCGTTAAGCCACGATCATCAAGCGCAAATTCCACCGTTTGCGTTTATGGCGATGCCTGGCACCACCGATGCAGAGCAAACACTGTGTGCCAGTATGTGGGCGCAAGTGAAATATGGACAATATGTGCCATTTTCTAACCCCGCGCCCCGCAATGTGAATAGCCTAATCAAAATAGCCTATCTTTCTTCAGACTTTAGACCACATCCTTTGGCATCGTTGATCACTGAAGTGATTGCAGCGCATCGACGTTCGCACTTTGAAGTGTATTTGTACAGTCAGGCAGCTGCGGATGAATCGCTAGAGCAAACCGCTTTTAAAGCGGCCGCAGATCATTGGGTGGAAATTGCAACGCTGACTGATCTTGAAATCGCCCAGCACATGCGGCATGCCAATATTGATATTGTGGTGGATTTAACCGGCTATACACAAAATAGCCGCACTGGGGTAGTGGCTTATCGCCCTGCGCGCTTGCATGTGAATTGGTTAGGCTTTCCAGGCAGCATGGGCCACCTGCATGGCAAGCCGTTGTTTGATGCCATTGTGGTCGATAAGATTTTAAATATGCCGCATTTGGCCGAGAAAGCGATTGTATTGCCGTGCTATCAACCCAATAATGCCAAACGTCGCTTGGATGATGCAGGTACACGCGCCGATCACGGTTTACCAGCGCATGCGTTTGTATTTTTTTGTTTTAACCAATCTTTTAAAATCACGCCTGAAGTGTTCTCGCATTGGATGACGATCTTGCAAAGCGTACCTAACAGTGTGTTGTGGCTGTTAGCTACCAATCAGTGGTCAAGCCAACAGTTACAAACCGCTGCGAAAGCAGCAAATATTGATCCAAATCGGTTGATTTTTGCGCCAAGGCTCGCCTTAGAGGCGCATATAGCGCGTCAACAACATGCCGATTTAATGCTCGATACCCTGCCCTACAATGCCCACACCACGGCTAGTGATGCATTACGTGCAGGGGTGCCCATTTTAACCGTGCTTGGCGATACTTTTTCCAGCAGAGTCAGTGCCAGTTTGCTCAATCACATCGGGCTACCAGCGCTGATTTGTCAGGATTGGCAATCGTATTGTGCAGAAGCAATTAGGTTGGCCACGGACCCCAATGTGCTGGCCGAAATCAAAGCCAAACTGCAGCATCAAACGGAAACCTTGTTTAATCCCACACAATTTGTGCGTCAGCTTGAAGCCGCTTTAAGCGCAGCATTACACGCGAACAATCTATAAGCAAACGAACAAGGTTAACCGTGGTGAGCTATATGCTTGGCGTGCTGTGTTAAGGGTTGGCAGGCGGTTGCATCACTGAAATTAATCCAGCAAGTAAAATCAAGGAACCACCTATTACATCGGTGACGGACATGACCTCATTTGCTAAGAAATAAGCAGCAATAGCGGCCACGATCAGTTCAAACATAAACAACACCGATGCTTGTATCGCTGGAATTTTGGTCACGCCATACTGTACCAATAACGTTGCCGAAACCAATAACAGTGCAATCAGCGTAAGCATGCCCCAAGTGCGGGCGGTCTGCAGGGTATCAAGTGAAAGTGTTACATGAAGTTTTTCACGTAACACTATGATACATATAGATAATATAAAAACACCCAACCACACCAACATGGATTTTGCTGCGACGGATAAGTCGGTTGCATAGCGTGTCATCACGTTGGTCATTGAAAAACCGATGCCAGCAGACAGTGCTAACCAATCTGAATTGGATTCAGGCCAAGGAAGCACCCATTGGCCTTTGGTTAACATCTCCCAAGCACCGATTAAGGATAAGCCAATCGCTATCAATTGAGGACGATGCCAGCGTTCCTTTAGCCATATTTTGGCAAGTATTAATGTCCATAATGGTGACAGGTAAAATAACAACATCACCCGCATCACCTCACCATCAATGATGGCAAGCACATAACTTAAATTGGTCCATCCTGCGACCATACTAAGGCTATACGCGCGCCAAGGAATCTGGCCAATCAGCGTGACGCGCCGATAAAATAAAACGCCACCCATGATTAATGCGATCAGGTAACTGAATACGCTTGACTCCACGCCCGCCAAGCCGACCTCATTCAGTAAGCGGTAGGGATACCAAATAATGCCCCAACAAATTGCGCCATACACTAACGCACTGGATGCTAAATATTTTTCTTGTGATGCTTTTGGTTTTTGCATCAGGCTCACTATAATGTCATCTTATGAATCCACACTTATCTCAACTACAACCCTATCCATTTCAACGCTTACGCGATGTGTTTCAAGGCATTATGCCTAACCCGCAATTAACGCCCATTAATTTATCGATTGGGGAGCCGAAACATGCGACGCCCCCTATCATTACCGAAGCATTAAAAAATAACGTGTCAGGGTTAGCCAGCTATCCTACCACAGTTGGCATACCCGCCCTGCGTGAGGCTATCAACCAATGGCTACAACGACGGTATGGCATACCCGCGCTTGATATTGATCGCGCTATTTTGCCGCTCAATGGTAGTCGTGAAGGGTTGTTTGCAATCGCGCAGGCGGTGATCGATACAAATCGCACGACAACGCCTGTCGTGATCTCACCTAATCCGTTTTATCAAATTTATGAAGGGGCTGCTTTTCTGGCAGGTGCCGAGCCTTACTTTATTAATACGCTTCCTGATAACGATTTTGGCATGGATTTTAGCGAAGTACCGCCCGCGGTGTTGCATCATACTCAATTAGTATACGTTTGTACGCCAGGCAATCCTGCGGGCAAAGTAATGGACATCGCCGCATGGAAAACGCTATTTGCATTATCCGATCAATACGGATTTGTAATCGTTGCAGATGAATGCTATTCAGAGATTTATTTTGATGAAGCCAGACCGCCGCTAGGTGCACTTCAAGCCGCGCATCAACTTGGGCGCGATTACTCTCGACTGGTCATGTTTAGTTCGTTATCAAAGCGCTCGAATGTGCCAGGGATGCGTTCGGGTTTTGTGGCGGGTGATCCTGCCATAATTGAAAAATTCACCCTGTATCGCACCTATCACGGCTGTGCGATGAATCCAGCAGTACAAGCTGCCAGTGCTACCGCGTGGCAAGATGAAGCGCATGTGTTGGAAAATCGACGGTTGTATACCGAAAAATTTAACCGCGTTGTGCAACCGTTACAGCACGTATGGGCTAAAACGCAGATGCCTGAAGCAGCGTTTTATCTATGGATCAATACCGAACAAGCAGATGTTGAGGTTGCAAAAACACTGTATCGAGAATTGAATATCACGGTATTACCAGGTTCTTTTTTGGCGCGGGAAGCGCAAGGGATCAATCCAGGTAAAGGTTTTATTCGGTTAGCGCTTGTGTCTTCTGTGGCTGAAACCTTAGAAGCGGTTCAACGAATACAAACCTTCTATTAAATTAAAAGTATTCGTGAAGTAAAAAAAAGCCGAAACATAAGTTTCGGCTTTTTTTGCTGATTCTGGTGTTTACTTCACAAATTTACGACGTGCAATAAAACCCATTAAACCCAAACCAACCATCATCAAAGCATTGGTTTCTGGTTCAGGTACAGGTGTGGCAGTAAATGTAACTGTTGCACCCAAACTCGCGGTAAATGTACCTGGGTTGTAAGCAAAACGATACGAACCAGCGTCGATCCCATTAAAAGAAAAATCAGGGCCACTAATGAATGACATGGTTGGTAAGTTATATGTGATCAAATCAGTACCAGTTGCCGTTTGCAGACTAAACGTACCACCAATTGAGGTGCCAAGGAATTGGTTAAAGTCCACTAAGACGTTTGATTCTGTAGATAACGAAAAAGTATAGTAATCAGGTAAGAAAAACCCGCTGGCTGTAAACAAACTAGAGCTTACAACTGGACCATTGTTTAAGTTGCCAAGTGTGGTTACTGTAGTTGCATTAGCTACACCTGAAAAAACAACGGCTGAAGTAAGCGCAATACCTCCTAACATCTGTGCAAATTTCATATAAAACTCCTAAATAAAAAACAACAAATTAAAACAACAAAGATAAAACGTATTTTTTAGATAGTTATGAATTCAATTTACGCAACGTAGTAGCACCAAGTAACAACAAACCAAAACCAAAAAGCATACTAGTGCTAGGTTCAGGAATTGGTGTAACAGCCGTAGTATTGAAATTCAAAGCATATTGACCGCCGAAAAAGCCGTCTGCTGTACCAGAAACTCGAATTTGATAGTCACCAATCGAAAGTGAAGACAAGTTTGATACTACAGCGTTGGTCGAATCAAAAACACTATAACTAAATGAAGGATTCTCGATATTATAAAGTGAGATATTTGTCACTGTTCCCGTGGATGAATCAAAAACAGATGTATCTTTTTCAACTTCAGTTACTTGGAGCGTCACTGCGGACAAACTCGAAACATTAAAATTGTAGATATCTAAAAAATTAAAAGCGCCAACAGAGTTTGCAACTCTATTAACAGCAACGGTTAAATTGGTTGGGCCGTTACCTAGTGTGGAGGTTGCCGCATTCGCAACAGAGCTCATCATAAAAATTGACAAAGCAATGATTCTTAATTTGGTTGATGCTTTCATTTTACTTTTCCTCTAACTGTTATAAAAATTTTAAACAGCTTTTGAATATATGCCTATGACCCGTATGGGCCAATATATATAGTTATTATTATATTTAATTCAAAAGCAAGAACTGATCCAGAATTTTTTTCTTAATTAAGCAATTGATTTATATAGTATTTATTAAATAAGTTTTTCTACGTTTAATGTTGCCAAGATGTATTTAATATACTAATTGCTTAAAAATAATGCATTTGCACCTTTTTGATGCATCAATTATAAACTATAAGTAATTTTTAGCACAAAAAAGTGAATTTTTTGTGATGGTAAGATTACTTTTAATCATATTAAATCAACTATTTGTACTTAATAGTAAAGCACGTGGTTGGGTAAATCATAAGCATGATTTTCATTTTGTCTTTTACAAACCCTTATATTTACAAGTCATACCAAGACATCAAACAACACCTGTTAGATATCTGTATGAATAACTTCACATTAAAAACTGATACTCATTGGGCACACGCATATGTAGGTATTTATCACGACATCTTGCGCATCAACCCCCAACCTTAATGCCCTACTTGCTTTTGCTCCCATTGCCAAGCATGCGCCACAATGGTTTCTAAATCAGTAAATACTGGCGCCCAACCTAAAATATGTCGCGCACGGGTGGCATCAGCCACCAAGCGCGCTGGATCCCCCTCACGACGCGGACCATCAATCACCTGCACGTGCTTGCCAGAAATCTGTTGCACGGCGTCTATCACCGCTTGTACCGAAAACCCAGCACCATTGCCTAAATTAAAGCGGTCACTGTCGCCACCATTTTTTAAGTAGGTTAAAGCGGCTAAATGCGCTGCGCATAAATCTACAATATGAATATAGTCGCGAATACACGTTCCATCTGGCGTGTCGTAATCCCGACCAAATACTTGAATATGCTCACGACGACCAGAAGCCGCTTGTAAAATCAGCGGAATTAAATGCGTTTCAGGATCATGTCGCTCGCCCAATTGCCCTTCTGGATCTGCACCCGCGGCGTTAAAGTAACGCAAACAAACCGATTTAAAACCAAACGCTTTGTCGTAATCGGCAAGCACCTGCTCTATCATCCATTTAGAGCGCCCGTAGGGATTGAGTGGACGATTAGGATGCGCTTCATCAATTGGCACATAATCAGGTTCGCCAAATACAGCAGCCGTGGACGAAAATATAAACTTTCTCACCTCAAACTTGAGCATGGTATCTAACAAGTTCAAAGTGTTAGTCACGTTGTTGCGATAGTAGATGTCTGGCTTACGTACGGATTCACCCACCTGAATAAACGAAGCAAAATGCATCACCGCCTCAGGTTGATGCTCAGTAAACACTTTGTTTAAAAAGGCCACATCGGCCAAATCACCTTCAACAAAAGTGCCACCTAATACTGCATCGCGATGTCCACTGGATAAATTGTCTAAAGTGATCACTTGATGATCGTTTGCCAATAACATTTTGACCATGTGTGAGCCGATATACCCTGCCCCACCAACTACTAAAACTCGCATCTGAATCTCCTAAATTAATCGTTCCCAAATAAATCACGGGTATAAATTTTATCCATCACATCTTCAAGCTCTTTGGCATGACGGTTAGCAATAATTACATCTGATCGTTCTTTAAATTCGTTTAAATCATTTACAACCAAAGAGTTGAAAAAAACAGGCGCATTTAGAACTGGTTCATAAACAATGACTTCAATTCCCTTGGCTTTGAGGCGCTTCATAATGCCTTGTATGGATGAAGCTCTAAAGTTATCTGAACCAGCTTTCATAATTAGCCTGTAAATACCAACTACTTTAGGCTTACGTTTAAAAATACTCTCTGCAATAAAATCTTTGCGCGTAGTGTTAGCCTCAACAATGGCATTGATTAAGTTTTGTGGTACGTGCGAATAATTAGCTAATAACTGTTTAGTATCTTTGGGTAAACAGTACCCTCCATAACCAAAAGATGGATTGTTGTAGTGATTACCAATACGGGGATCTAAACATACACCATTAATAATTTGTAACGTATCCAATCCATTGGTTTCAGCGTAAGTATCTAGCTCATTAAAGTACGCCACACGCATTGCTAAGTATGTATTTGCAAATAGTTTAATAGCTTCTGCTTCCGAACTATTGGTTAGCAATACGGATACATCAGGTTTTAAACAGTTATCTTTAAGTAAATTTGCAAAGGTTTGAGCGCGTTCAGACACCTCACCAACAACAATGCGCGATGGATACAAATTATCGTAAAGAGCTTTACCCTCACGTAAAAACTCGGGTGAAAATATTAAATTGGAGCAATTTAGCTGGGCAGATATTTTTTTTGTATATCCCACTGGTGTCGTAGACTTAATCACCATCACTGCGTTCGGATTTATCGCCATCACAGATTTTATAACTGCCTCGACAGACGAAGTATTGAAATAGTGCGTTTCTGCGTCATAATCTGTTGGTGTCGCAATAATCACATAATCCGCATTCGAGTAAGCTAATATCGGGTCAGTGGTAGCAGTGAGGTGAAGTGATTTATGTGCTAAAAAGTCTTCAATCTCTTTATCTACAATCGTAGCTTGATGATTATTAATCAGAGCAACTTTTTCTGGATTAATATCAATTGCGATAACTTCATGCGTTTGTGCAAGTAATACAGCCAAAGATAAGCCTACATAACCAGTGCCTGCAACAGTAATTTTCAATGTTATGTTTCCTAGAAAACCAATTTGATGTGATCAATTTTTTGAAAACTTAATCACAATATATAAAAACTTTACCATATCGACACTATAGCGTTTTAACAAACGACGTGGTTCTTGAAGCAATCTGAATAACCATTCAAGTTTAAGTTTTTGAATGAATAATGGTGCTCTTATTTTTGCACCTGACCAAAAATCAAATAAAGCCCCTACGCCAAAAATATACGATACATTCAATGCTTTATGATGTTCTAAAATCCATTGCTCTTGTATTGGATTGCCCATAGCCACAAATAATGTGTCCGCACCAGATTCATTAATTGCTTGAATCAAATCGCTGTTACGATTGCGATCAAAATAACCATCTTGAATACCGACAACTTTGTGGGTTGGGTAATTTGAATCGAGATAGCATTTAGCCTTTTTAACGACATCTGGTTTTGCACCCAATAAAAAAATATTTAATGAATGATCAACATGATTTAAAAAATAAGGTGAAAAATCGGTCCCGTTTAGGTTTTCAATAAAAGAGCGACCGTGCACTATTTTGGCTGCAATATTCAAAGCCACACCATCATTTGCGAGAACAACGCGGTCGAGATACTGAGCATATTGTTTAAACATGGCACGACAATTTACGACAAAATTTGTGTTCACGAAAAAAAGGATCGTTTTTTGTTGAGCAGAATGGTTGGCTTTTAATAAAAATAATAACTTTTCAGAAGTCGTATTTAATATATCGAATCCAGCTAATTCAATCGTTTCGATTGAATCCTTATTCATCGTTTTATTTAAAGCCATGGTGTTGTCTCAAGTACCGTCAAAAAAATTAAGATGATTCAAATATTCATCTATAAGTGTATCTTGCTTTCAAACCTATCTCTCATTGCTATCAACCTAATTTTAAAATTTTTTATTTTTTATTATTGTTTTGGTGTTATCAAATTTTATGAAAAAAATAACAAGAGTCACAAAAGCATGAACAATCTAAGGTATGCTTTTAGGAAAGTTAATTTTTAATGTCGCATTTTGATTGAGTAAGTTGTGTACTCCAATTGGTTATGATCAAAAATATCGTTGAAATACCTTCAGGCACCATGCTTGATGTGGATGTTTGTATCGTTGGTGCAGGCGCAGCCGGCATCGCTACTGCACTATCATTATCTGGACGTGGGCTAAACATTTTGCTTTTGGAGTCTGGTTTGGAGCATTTTAACCAGCAAACGCAAAATCTTTATCAAGGCTCACTAACTGATGCCAATCTACACAGCCCACCTGATAAATATCGACACAGGCGTTTTGGTGGTTCAACTGCAATATGGGGTGGACGCTGCATGCCCTTCGATCCAATTGACTTTGAGCAAAGAGACCATATTCCATTTAGCGGATGGCCTATCGTTTACAATGACCTGCATCCTTATTTTGTTTTAGCCAATCGTTTTTTAGAGGCAGGTACTTACGAATATGATGCAGATAAAGTGTTTGGCGCAGAGGCCAAACCTTTATTTAAGGGCTTTAAAAGCGATCGATTATTCACCAATAATATGGAACGTTTTTCCTGCCCTACAAATGTAGGCTTGAGGTACCATCGCAGACTCCAAGATGCAAAGGATATTCAGCTAATATTAGGTGCGAACGTAACAGGTATCCGTTTAGATGCGAACGCTACAACTGTTAGCCATTTGAACGTTGCAAGTCTTGAACAACACACTTTCAATGTTAAAGCTAAAAAAATTGTGTTGGCAACAGGTGGAATCGAGGTTGCACGATTATTACTTGCATCCAACGACGTTTGTCCATCGGGTATTAGTAATAAGCATGATGTGGTCGGACGTTATTACCAGTGCCACATCGCCGGTAACCTTGGGAAATTAACCAT
The DNA here is from genome assembly GCA_027488395.1 of Methylophilaceae bacterium. Classification (GTDB taxonomy): domain Bacteria; phylum Pseudomonadota; class Gammaproteobacteria; order Burkholderiales; family Methylophilaceae; genus Methylophilus. The sequence continues at coordinate 81,315 of JAIYBT010000010.1, forward strand.
TTTTGGTAATCCTAACAGTGTAAGGCATGGGTATGAAGTTTCACCCGAAGGTATATATTGCCGTAGGCGGCTCGCATTAGACGCTGCAACCCAGCGTAAAGCCAAAGTTGGTAACTTAGTTGCACGGTTACATTTTCCTAAAATAGTTGATCCATCTCATAAAATTGGGGTGTTATCTGGCTTGTTTCTCGCTAAAAACTTTATTAGTTATGAATATGGCAAACGTCTCAAAGATGGTCAAGCCACGCTATCTACATACCTACATCATTTTAAAAACATATTGTTTGATCCAATAGATACGTATTTATTTTTATATCGCTGGCTCACCAAAAGGACCTTAGCGCAGCGTAAATTTCCTTCAGTGATTCTTAATAATAAAAACAATCAGTTCACATTGGAAATTCACAGCGAACAAATCCCTAACCCAGATAGCCGCATCACCTTAATTACTGAAAAGGATACTCTAGGTATGCCAAAAGTTAATATTGATTGGCGTTACTTACCTGAAGACATCCAATCGGTAGAAAAAACTTTAGATGTGTTTGTTGAAGAGTTTCAAAAAAGTGGTGTTGGTGTGTTCGAATTTAATAAAGCGCAATTAGAAGAAGATTTAACAAGGTTTGGCGCTTATGGTGGCCATCATATTGGTACTGCACGTATGGGGAATGACCCCACTACCTCTGTGGTCGATCAGCATTGTAAGGTCCATGACTTAGATAACTTATATATTGCAAGCTCTGCAGTGTTTCCAACTAGTAGTCAAGCCAACCCAACGTTAACGATTGTTGCGTTAAGTTTAAGATTGGCAGACCACTTAGCACAAACTGTGGGTGCGAAAGCTCAAGCACAACATTTAACAATTTAAGTGAACATGATGAAAGTATTGATCTTAGGTGCCACTGGGCATGTCGGCAATCGGTTATGTAAATATCTTAGTCAGCATAAATATCAAGTAATTGCTGCTTCGAGAGGCCGTTTAAAAACGCCTATTCATGACCACATAATCCTAGACACACTTAATTTTGAAGCAATGCGTACAGCGCTTACGCAAGTTGATGCCGTAGTGAATTGTGTTGCGGGTGATAAATACTCGATTGGGCAAGGAGCCGAAATTTTAGCGAATGCGGCAAAGGCGGCAGGTAACCCAATGATTATTCATTTAAGTACCATGTCGGTATATGGTGGTAATGAAGGCAATGTCACTGAAAACACTCCGTTTGATCCAAGTTATGGATGGTATGCAGCAGCCAAATGTGAAGCTGAATCTCATATGCAAACATATGCTGATGCTGGCGGTAGGGTCATTTCGTTTAGGCCAGGCTGTGTGCATGGTCCAGGAAGCCACTTATGGGTCAGTCGTCCAGCACAGTTACTCAAAAGTTACCGCTTGGGTGATTTAGGGGATGCAGGAGACGGTTGGAGCAACTTGGTACATGTAGATGACGTTGTCAGAGCAATTAAAATTGGGCTTGAAATATCACTTCAACCAGGTGAACACAAAAAATACAATCTAGCAGCACCTGATAGCCCACGCTGGAATCAATATTTGTTTGATATTGCATCATCAATCGGGGCTACCCCCATCAAGCGGATTAGCAGACTGCAGTTAAAACTTGATTCAAAATTGTGGAGTCCTGCAATCAAAGTGTGTCAAATCGTATCTCGCAAAATGGGCTTAAAAGTGAGTTTTTTACCGGAGCCATTACCGCCAAGTTTAGTCAAGCTTTTCGACCAGCACATATTCTTAAATTCCGATGAATTTAGCAAAGCACATCTATTTAGTTATACCACTTACACGGATAGCTTAAATGATTCCATCCAATGGCTTAAAAGTCAGTTATAAATCATTGTCATTTTAAAGATCATAATTTAATGGTTACCTCAGTTGCAAACTCAAAAAATAGGTATGCTTTTGCGGATAGTTTACGAGGCATCGCTGCTTTATGGGATGTGTTGTATCACTTATTTCATGGCAACCATGTTCAGGTTCTGAGCAACAATATTGGCAGTGTTCTAACTGCTGTACTTTTTGAATACGGCAATTTAGGCGTGCCGATTTTTTTTGTGTTGAGTGGATTTGTAATGGCGGTCACAACCAGTTCAAAACAAATGCACACGAGTCAGTGTATCAACTTTATGATTCGACGCTTAGTCAGACTTACCCCACCCTATTATTTCAGCATCTTACTTTCGGTTTTATTACTTTGGGTGAAGTATAAAACAGTAGATTCATCCACACCCCTGCCAGATGTAAGTGCCATCGTTGCACATTTGTTTTACCTGCAAGAGTTTTTTAATTTCAAAGAAATTAATGTAATTTATTGGACCTTGTGTTTTGAAATACAGTTTTATATAGCCTTCACATTGCTAATCTTTATTGCTGGGAAATTTAAACCACTTAGTCTTGCAAATTATATTGTATTGATAGTGTTCACTTTGGTTGGTTTGTTATGGCTAATTTCAGAGGATGTTAGGTCTTTTTATCAAACAAATATTTATCGTAATACGCTATTTTTACCCTATTGGTATGCATTTAGTGTTGGCGCATTGGTTGGATGGACTTTAGAAAAAACACATTATTTATTTAAGTCTTATGTAATTTTTTTCTTTATAAGTTTGATGATTTATGGATTAAAGAGCGGAGACCTATTTGCATTAACTGCTGGTTTAACTGCAAATTTGTTATTACTCGCGCACATGTTTAACAAAATGGGTGTTTGGCTAAATATCAATCCATTACAAAAGCTTGGATTAATTTCATACAGCCTGTATTTGATTCACAATAATGTACTTGGTATCGTTGGAAGACTAATTAGAAAGTTTATACAGCCATCATTAAGTGCAGACGTTATGGTGATGCTAGTGAGTCTTTTAGTTTGTTTGGTGTGCGCATACATCATGTATGTAATAATTGAAAAACCATTTATTAAGCTTAGTCAAAAAATTAAATATTAATATTTTTATTTAAAAATGATCTTTATTAAAATCAAAGGGTTAAGTTAAGTTTCTTAAAGGCTGAAATAACTATTAAGGATAAATAAATCAATCAAACTTAAGATTTAATTTTATTATTTATTGTTAATAAAGTTTCTTGATTTTATTCTAAAAGGTTTTTCAATAAAGTGATAAGTAAATTGAGCTATTACAAACGTGATCGCTAAAAAAACTAAAAGAAGGATTACTGCTACTGGCGAAGTAAATTGTGGCGCTGATATACCTTCTATCATCAGTTCTGGCCGATCAAATGCAAGCCTCAAAAATTGCTGGAACCCCCACAACACTGCGCCGTGACACATGTAAAGTGAATAAGAGAGCGTGCCAAGCCAAACCAAACAGTGATGGGTTAACAGTTTTGTGATCAAGTTATTGCCACCCAATACAATACATAAGATCAACAACCCACTCACTGGATAAGTTAAAAGCGCAATACCTGTGTACCCTTTATGATTGATGGCTATCAAGTAAATGGCTACGAATACGATTGGGATTAACCAGGCTAGTAGATTTTGATGATTGTTTAATCTATGTTGAGAAGATTTTTCAACTTGAGCAGTAATACACCCCACAAAAAAACCAGCCCAACATCTGAGCATAAAATTGTATTGTTCTGGATCATATGCGAACAGAACATAAATAGCGACTAGCGCAATGGTGACAAAGATAATAAGTTTATACGTTCGCGCAAACAGTAAAATCAGGCCAAAAAGCACATAGGTATAAAACTCAGCACTGATCGACCATGCTGGACTATTAAATGACATTGCAATTTCATTTGGCCAAAAGGCTTTTATTAAAAAAATTTCACGTAAAAAGGCAGATAAATCATTTTGCTCAAAAGGAGCTTTGCTGTGGCTCTCGATGCCATAGTATGCTTGCAGCACATATTTAAGTGTTTCAATCCCAAGAGCTACCAATAAAAATAGCAAATGCACAGGGTATAGGCGACCAAATCTTAAAAACTGAAATTTGAAAAAACTTCGGGCATCATTCAGCTTTTGCCCGTAGGCAGTAAAAATCACATAGCCGGATAACACAAAAAATAAATCTACCATCACCCCGCCACCTCTAATCAATGGGATTTGGTGCAAAAAGCCATTCCAACTCGGAATGTGATAGAGCACAACAATGAGTGCAGCTATGCCTCGAATACTTTCGAGCGAATCAATTTTTTGCTGTTTAAAAGAGTCTTGAATATGCATGATGTATGGCAAGTTATGCTAAAAATTTCGACTAGTCTTTACGCGATTTCACCCACTCAACTTGTCTATTAATAAAAAATCCTAAGTAAAGTTTAATTTTGCGAAAAGCGTACACGGGCGCAAAAGCAAGTAATGCCGAAATTGATAAAATATTTTTCCCATGTTTGAACCATGCAATCATTACAAATACATTAAATACTACAAATAAAGCAACGCCTAATCCCCAAGGAAATAATGCTCCAGAAAAAAAGCTTATGACAGCCGATATTAATGCAAAAGCTAACGTTAATAAAAAGAGTAAAGCCAATGGCGGTACACATAAATCTAGTGCCATCGCAATCATCTCAATATTCAAGGTTTTAATGCCTCGCCACAGCAACGGCAAACCCTCTTGCGCAATCATACCTAGATGGCCATGTTCCCAACGTGTACGTTGAGAAGTTTCCCCAGCTTGGTGCTCAGGAAACTGGCTTGAGATAAACGCTTCTGGGCAAAACTTTGGAGCCAATTGTTGGTTCACGAGATCAATACCGAGTTTCATGTCTTCCACAATACTTCCATGAGCGACACTGACATTCGCAATATGCGCCCATGGAAACGCCATGCCAGAACCCATGAGTAACATAGGTAAATTTAGGCGGTAAAAGCCCAGCGCACGCGTCCAACTTTTTACCACATAGGCAAATTCAGATAATTTAGTGGATGTTTTTGCATGAGGGGGTGACTGTATCAAATATAGCCCTTGCACAGCCCGTTGCTGGCGATGAACCGCATTTGCCAATGCTGTAATCGTATTTGGCGCAATCTCACAATCTGCATCAAATATCATCAATATTTCTGGAGGCTGCTGCTTTAAAAATTGAATACCAAAATCTAACGCATAGCCTTTTCCCCGTTTAGACACATCGTTTCGTTCGATGGCCTCTACTCCAAATGACCTTGCAAGTTCAGCGGTGTCGTCATTACAGTTATCTGCAATCACAACAATACGCGTTTGTTGAGTTGTTTGCGCATGAATCGAAGCAAGTGTTTTTAAAATCCCTTTTGATTCATTATGTGCTGGAATCAAAATAGCAATTGATTGATGAGTAGGCGCTATCTTGTGCAAATAATGTCCTGGCAACACCGCGAACAAAATTTGTAACGAAAACACTAAAACTGGAATTGCCAGTAGAGATAGCGCGATCCAAAATAAAATACTCAAACTAATCTCCCTAAGCTATGAATTGTTTTTCTAATCATGTTAATCGTTGGTTTTAATTAAAGTGGCTGTCACGCTAGCGTTTTTTTCAGTGCCACTGGTAAGTACCAATTTGGGGATAATCACATCGGCTGGCCAGTCAATGATCACCGACTTACCGTCTCCAACGTTTCCTGACTCGTAGATTACTTTTCGTGAATGTTGATCTAACAATTTAAAATTTAGAAGCGCCCCGCCTTTAGCTGAAACACTTAATTTGTAGTGCTCACCTCTTTTAGGTTTTGCCCACACAATCGATGGTATTGATCTACCTGATTCATTTGATTGCACTATGTTTCGTTGAACGTTACTGAAGACTACAGATTGGCTGTATGTGTCATATTTTCCAAGTTCAGGACCAGATTCCAAATGCCACGGTCCGCGTAATGAAAGTAAATTAATATTCATATTTGGTTTAAAGGATTTGCCCTGAGCATCCTCATAACCTGAAACTGAATTAACTTTTCGCAGATGTTTGCGTAACAGTTGTAATTCTTCAGCAGCTTGTGAGTTCCACAGTCCTTTGTGAACATCCAATGCACCGCCCTGTTCAACATAAATTACATAAGGCGTTCCATAGTTTTCATCCACTACATATGCGCCGTGCAGTTGTAGGGTTTTAGCTATTTTTTTTATTTCAGGAGTTTTAAAAATGGCTAAATCAACGGTCTCAGGGAGCATTATTAATGAACCTTCTGGTATTGGCCCTCTGTTATTGCCTTGAAAACCATCAGAAATTGTTGCAGGAAACGTATATGGAGGCGTTTGAGATAATGAATTATGTGTCAAAGACATTGCTAATGCATGATGATAGTAAGGTTCACCATCAGCAATTTCATGTTTACGAATAATACCTGCACAAGCGGGAATCCCCACTGCTCTGGCACCTTGATGATAATGCGCGCCATCACCCCAGCCTGTTCCACTCATCGGCATCCAGCCATGATGGGTAGCTCGCCATTCTCCATCCACTTTTTTCAATTGCCAAAATGAATGAATAATCCCAGTTGCAGTATCAAATACATCTGCATGACCATCCCCACCACTCGCAGGAATTAGGTCTGCTGGCCAATGCGGAAGAGTTAATTCATTGCTAAATGATTCGGTATCTGCGTCATAAATGCCCTTTTTACCCTTGTGTCCTTTAATTTTCATAGGAGGGTCGGATTGGGTTGCTAAAAAACAACCTGTAGAATATTGACCATTATGAATTGAGGGAAAGTAATCCGAAGTTGGTATAACGAAATCACTGAACACTGGATTTACTGGTTTGCTGTTCCAAAGTGACTGACTTTGAAAAGGTTTTAAAAACAAATTGATATCTTGCGCTTTTGTCTGAATACAGTTTAAAAAGAACATATCAAAACATAAAGCTAGCAAAATACTCCTTTTAAATAACTTCATACATTTGTCTCATCTAAAAGTATGTGTGATGATAGCTTTCTTATTTCATTATCTAAATTAAAATTTTCCTCAACATACTTTCGCGCATTATGACTCAAACTTTGCCTCAATTCGGGTGACTGTATAAGTTTGCTAATCGCTTTTCTTAACCCAACTTTATCAGCCGGTGACACAATTAAGCCGGTTTCACCGTGTTCAATTAACTCGCTAACGCCACCTACATTGGTGCCGATCACAGGTATTCCTGATGCCATTGCTTCCATAAAAGAAACAGGTACGCCTTCAGCAAAGCTTGGTAATATAAAAATATCACTTTGCAGTAACTTTTCCCTAACTATGGTTTGGTCCGCATAACCATAAAAATCGATTACTTTTTCCAAACCATGTTTGATAACCTTGTTTTTTAAATTAACTTTTTCGGGGCCGTCTCCTACCAACAATAATTTAAACGACAAACCCTCTTGATGAAGTTCAATCAGACTATCAATTAGTACATCAACCCCTTTTTCAGGGGCAAGTCTGCCAACAAAAATAAGCTGAATCAATGATTCGTTATTCACAAGTGGTTTTGTGGATATGTAATGATTAAAGTCGATTCCGCAATGAACAATTTTTAGTTTTTCCCAATCTTCAGCATTTGAAAACAGCATCATTTGACTCTTGCAATAAGCACTAATACAAGCAATAAACTTAGCATATTTAAGCTTTGCATCGAGTGCCCATAACGTTGGTTCAAAGAAGATATGCGGGCCATGAATCGTTATGCTATAGGGTATACCAGACATTAACGATGCCAACATGGTAATTGTCCCACTACTATCACCAAAGTGATTGTGAACGTGGTTAACTTGTTTTGATTTTAAATAGCTACTAAGTAGTAACGCTTCTTGAAAATAAAAAAACTGGTATGTGAGCCCTTTGATCCCAGGTCTTGCAGTTTTAAATGCAATGAATAGCGCATTTACAAATAATGAAAAATTTAAAAATAATCCTTTTATATTCAACCAAACTAACCATAGAGCACTAAATGGCAATAGATAATGTGTTTCACTGTATATTTTTTTGACATCTGCACTAATTAAATGTGAAGAATCAGGTTTGTTAGTTGAAATGGTGAGTACATGGTGACCAAGCGATCTCAGTCCAACAACTTCTCGCTGGATAAATGTATCTGTTGCTCTGGGATAGATACTAGTAAAGTATGCAATACGCATAAAAAAGCCTGACTAAAAAGAAATTTGAATTTATCCAATAAAAACGCTTGGCTTAAAGCTAGTGAATTTTAGGTTTTAAAACTGGTGGCCCACTCCATAGGTATTTGTGGCGAGCAAGTTGTTTGCATTATTTGAACACCAGTATTGTCAGCTGCATTTTGAATAGCCAGAGTAACTTCGTTTAGATGCAATGCAAAATCCGAAGAAATGCGGGGCGACCGTTTTTCATTGATAGCATTTAGAACCTCCATCGGTCCTAAAGCAAAGTTCATTTTGGTATTCCCTTTTTTTGGTCCCATCGGATGAGTTGGACCAGATAGCTTCAGCTTTTTAGTAAATATGCTGTTAACTAACCTTCTATGTAGCACATATCTTCTTCTAGTTTTGACAATAGCTGCGTTATTCCACGACTCATTAATCTCTATCACCCCTTGCTCACAGATAATCCTCAAACCATGATTGTGTGGGGCAACAATTCCACAAGTAATACGCGCAATCATCCCTGATTTAAAAAATAAGGTTGCGGTAGAGTAATCGGGTGCTGCGTTTTTTAATTGTGGTAATTTATTTGGAATAATTTCAGCAGAAGCAGCAATAACTTTTTCGATGGGACCAAAAATCATCATTAGCCATGTCAAATAGTACCCAGCATGCTCAAGCGTGCAACCAACTTTAAATTCGTCCTCTGCAGGCCATGGCGCGCCAGATTCACTAATCCATTTTTGATAAGGTGCTTGGGATACAAAATCATCATCCAACTCAGCGTAAGTCAATAAAGGTTTTCCTAATACCTCTTCTCTCACTGCAAGCCATAGTGTTTGTGCAACTTGACTTAAAAAACTGCAAGGTGCCGAAACCATAAAAAGCCCCTTAGATGATGCTAATTGATGTAATTCAAAAGCATCTTCCATCTTAATACTCAACGGTTTTTCACTATAAACGTGATATCCCGCTTCTAAGCAAGCTTTACTCACTTCGAAATGCGCGTTTGGATTTGTGAGATTTAAAATTAATGTTGGTTTTTCAGAGTCATCTGAATGTAATAACTCTTCTAGAGATGCTGCAGCCGTTACATGCCAATAGTCTCTAAATATTTTTAATCGGCTTTGATTTATATCATAAGCTTTTAATACTTTAATTTCTGGGAATGTTTGTAATGAGCGCATGTAAAAATCCGCAACATAACCTGTGCCTATGATGGATACTGTGAACATTTTTATGATCTTTGATATGTATTAGTTAAATTTTTATTTTTGATATCAGTGCTTTTCATCTTTAAACTGCCAAGCGTGATTCCAACTGTAAACCATAGGTACCATTCATAAATCAGATAATCGATCATATTGTCCGAATAAGACATAAACAAAAACTCGATAATTGTGACGCACACCATAAACACTAACACTTTGTTTTTTTGGTAAACACTAAACAAAGTTTTTAAATGTGCATAAATGAGATAGGTGAATGAAAATAGTCCAAAAATACCCAACTCAAAAAAAAGTTGTACATAAACACTATGCACATTAATCTCAACTTTTTGAAGTTGATATGCATTTGCTCTAACAATGCTGGTTGAATAATGAATAAAACTAGCCAAACCATACCCAAAAAAATAACGGGTCTCTGACATCCAATTAATTGCATCAGTCCAAACCTGTTTTCGCCAAGCATAAGAATTTAAAGATGCATAACCTCCAACACCATAGCTAGAACCACTCTCTAAATCTACTAATCTGTCACGAATCTCAGGAACTAATAAAGCAAAAAAAGGTGCGATTAGTACTGGTAATAAAAACTTTCGCTCATGAATAAATGCGTAAAGCAAAAACATCACATAACAAGCAGCCCAAGTTGAACGAGTTTTAGTCATTACAAGCAAAAAAATAAGAAACCCGATATACATTGGTAAAAGTACACGAATTTTCGGTGACTTAATTATTGCTTTTGATCTCCAAAGATAAAGACAAATTGTAATGATGATGACAAGATATGGAGCGTATGTATTTGGGTGACCAAATGTGCTTTGTAATCTTAAACCTTCATTGAGTGAGTTATAAAATCCAGGCAAGCCGAGCGCAATACTGGCTATCGCATAAATGGATGGTATAAACGATGAATAAACTATTAACTTCAACCATTTAATTAAATCTTGTTCATTATCTACTAGGTGCAAACCAAGTACAAAAATTGCACAATATGATACTAAAATTAAGAAAACTTTCATGCTCGCAAGCATTACTGGCGCGTAAAAAATGGAAATAAAAGCCAACCCTAAAAATATAATCCAAGCTAATTTTATGTCATCAACTTTGAAATTACTTTTAAGTGGTTTTTGGATCACCGTAAGAATCGCAATTAATATTACCAAGGCATTTAAAACAGCACCTAATCCAAAACTGCCAAACTTAATAGATGTAATTAATGTTTCAATAGATGCTCTGATTAAGATCACTATGATAAAAAATAAACGCCTATCTACAATGAAAAGCATGGTGATTAGCATTGCTACAGGTAAGCTGACGAGATAAATTGCTTTCTGAGCAAATATATTTACAAGGGCAAAACAGACCAACCCAATAAATAAAGCTGAAAAAACGACTAAAGCAAAAAAAAGGACTTTGGATTTATTCAGGTTTAACTGGGCCATAACCCCTCACTACTCATAAATGTTTTAGTTTAAATTTAAAATAAGAATTGGCTTTTTAAGCTAAGATATCAATAATTTCACGGTTTTTGAAGTATTTTGAAACCCATATTTTGATAGCATACCACTCATCGATATCACTCTTGTGACAGGTTCTAAAAAACATATAATTTAAAATCATCATCAACTCATTTCTAGTTGATAGGACTTTACGAAAAGCAAGCTCACGCTTTAAACCAGCAGTATTTCCTATCACCCTAATCAATATTCTTGAAAGCTCATTGAATGAATTGTTGAGCTGTAAAGGTTTAGTGGATATTAGATTCAAGACTGTGCCACCATATGAACAAAATGGTACTGGATCAAAGAGATTAACGTTGTGTTTAAGGCAAAAACAACGCGCAAGATACCTTGAAATGGTAGTAGAAAGCTTAATTTGATCGACAAATTTTTTGGCACCAACATTTTCGCCATGCCATCTATATTTAATTAGTGGTGTGTCTATATTAAGACACTTACCTATTATTCCTAATTGACCAAACATAAAGTAATCTTCGGCCAAACCATTTACATTTATTCGCTCTGATTCAGGAATTAAACGTAAAAAATCATTTCCATAACGTATGCCCATTGATTCAACAGCTGAAAACCGGATTGATACCGTTGGGTGAATCATTGGATTTTTAAAGAAAAAAGAAACCTGTAATCTAGAAGCATCAGTCGGAACACGAATAAAGCCTGTTTCACGCCCTGCCCCATCAATTCTAATTGCATGCCCCCCAATTACATCGATATTTGGATTTTTAGAAAATGCATCTAGCGTTTTTTGCATACGGTCTGGTAGTGCAATATCGTCAGCATCATGCCGCATAACAAATTCGCAATTGCATAAATCTAAGCCTTGATTTAGCAACCCTGATAAACCAATGGCTTCCTTAAATTGATACACCTGTATTCGAGAGTCTTTTTCAGCATAAGATGCTGCCATTTCAAAACTACCATCTTCGGAGCCATGATCTAATACGATTAGCCTCCAATCGGTAATCGTCTGATTACAAATGCTTTCTATTGCCTCTGCCAGAAAAGAAATTCCGTTCTTTACTGGAAAAAGCACATCAATTTTTGCCATTTGTACATCCCATTATAAATATTTCATTTTGGAGGTGAATAAGTGAGCTGTTGTTTATAAAAACTAATTTTAAAAACATAATTAGGTATGTTAATAAAATTTATTAAGGATTTAATCTTAGTAACTCATTCAAATGAAATAATGACTTTCCATTATTCAATATCCAATTTGATGTGAAGTGGTTATCGTCAAAGAAGATAGCCTCTTTATTGATATCAAAATAATTGCAAATTCCGTCGTTGCAAAATTCTTTTCTTAAATCAATTGACGAAAATAATTTTCGATATTCAATATTTAACAAAATATCATCAATAAAGCGGTCACCGTTTTTTTGTCTCCAGTCTTGATCGACATAATTAACTGGAGGGCTTATTCCCCAAAGTTGATATCTTTTAATAATGTGCCCAATAGATATTGGCGCATATGGGGTTGGTTTTACAATAACTACTTGAGTATGATTATTCAGCAGTTTATTTATAAATTCAGTCATTTTACTTACTGCATAAGCACGACTTTCAAATACTTGAGCGTTAGGACAGTTTTTAAACTGCGCAGCGCAAAGCCCTGGTCTATCCCAGTCTATTGAGTACCAATTGCCAGAAATTACTACAATGTCGAATGCGCTTTTTTCAATCAGTTGGTTTATTTGCTTAAAACTCGCATCACAATGCCAGCCTTGATCATGACGATTCATATTTGGTATGGGTGGGCAACCCACTGTTATCGCAAAAGTTACAGAAGCATCCTTTATATGCTGAGCAAACCAGGGGAAAAGATGTTGAGCATGAGAGTCGCCCATTAACAATACATGCTTTGATTGATCAGGGTTGATGGTGAATGTTTTAAGGGGTTGATTTAGCTGTAGTTTCGAATTATTGTAACTTTCAGGGAAGCTAAGTTTAGCAATATCCCCGTGAACATTTTTAGGTACTTTTAAATCATTTAAATAAATCACGCTTAAAACCAACCCGAGTGCAAGGCCGTATGGTGTGAAGATCTTAATTAAACTTTTAAGCGTCCCGTTTTGACGCCTAAAAGATTGCTCAATATATTTAAAAGATAAATAGCCACATATTAAGCTTAACAATAATCCCAACAGTATGTATGGTTTAGGAATAATTGCTAAACCAAACATGTTAATCGCAATAACGATTGGCCAATGCCATAGATAAATAGAGTATGACCAATTACCAATGGACTGCGTTATTTTGTTTGCTTCTAGAAAACTCCAAAACTTACCATCACCTGATGCCAACATATATAACGCAGATGCTAGAACAGGAATAAGCGCAAGAATACCAGGCCAAATTGGTTCCCATTTGCCCCCTCTTCCCAAGAAAACACAAGAAATTAATAAAGCAATTGCAATACATTTAAAAAAAGCGTGATGCTTTTTAAAACATTGAGCAAAAGAACTACCGGACAAAAGAAAAACATGCCCACCAATCAGCATCTCCCAAGCGCGAGAAGACAGCGAGAAAAACGCTTTAGGTTGATCCTGATAAGTAAGATCAACTGAATAAAAAAATGAGAATGCAGTGAATACAAAAAGAAGAATTGAGACAATTCCACGAACTGAAAAACGGCTCAAAAAATGAAACGATTTTAGTCGTGAGACTTTATAAATTGCGAAAACCAACCACGGATAAATACAATAAAATTGCCATTCAACCGATAAAGACCAACTATGTAAAAACCATCGTTCTTCAATATTAGTTGTAAAGTAGCCTAATCCTTGGGCGAATTCTATATTACTGATAAAAAAAAGTGCTTGCACAGCACTTTTTGAAAAGGATAAATAGTCTTCTTGCGGCAACAACATAACGCCAAGACTAGCTATTATTATGATTAATCCAATTAATGCTGGCCAAATACGTGCAATTCGTGAGTAGATAAATTTTTTGTAACTAAAAGTATCTGTTTCGAGCATTTTCATGACAATTTGCGTCATTAAAAAGCCGGAGATCACGAAAAAAATATCAACTCCAATAAAGCCGACACTAAAACCTTTAATTTTAAAGTGATAAAGAACAACAGATAAAACTGCAAATGCTCTTAGTGCATTTATATCGTATCTAAAGCCTGGTTTTAACAATTTTATTGAGTCCATCATATGAATAAAAAACTAATTGGAATAATTAAATTAGAACATTTAAGCTTTTAAAATTTAAATGTTGAAAGTTTTTTTGCATATGAAAAAACTCTCTTATCAAAGATAAAACGATAATTTATAAAATTATTGCCAACACTGAGATCTAAAATTTATTTTTTTATCTTTGAACAAGATTAAAACTTAACAACCTTATTAATTTTCTAAAAAGAATCGACTAAATAAATATTAAAAAGGCTAAGTCTAGTAATTTGACTTTTTAAATATTTAAATGACATAACTTTTTGATTTGACTCGTAAAACAAATTACCAATCTCATATCAAATATGTGCAAGAAAACTTAGATACATATCCTCAAAAGTTAAAATATATTTGTTGATTTGATCATTATTTTTAAGTTGTCGCCAGTCTTGTACGGATCGATCAATAATGCTAATAGTGGCTTCGCTGAGTTAATCAATCCCATTTTTAACAGGTTATAAAACATCTATACTTGTAATCTAAAAGTCTCTTGAGGTTTTAGAAATACTTTGATTTTTTTTGTGGTTTTCTAAACCTTGCAAAAAATAATTCTTTTGCAACGATGAAATGATATTGAGCTCTTTCTTTTCGTAACCTTAAAATCGCATATATTGATTTTAAAATGCCAAATAAGATATTTTTTAACGATAACATTTCATTGAAAGTGAAATAAGCTAAAGCAATTTGCTCATTAATAAGTTTTTGGGTGTTGAAATGTACATTCATATATTTAACATCGTGAGTAACAATGTTATAAAAATAAGCGTCATTTTGATTCAAATAATAAAATGTCCATTCTTGATCTTCTGCCGAGAAAACATCTTCACGAAAAGGTCGCAACTTTATCCAAGAGGCCTTCAACATTGTACAAGAATTTGACGCACACAAATTTCTATTAAAATTCTCTTTATCAACTTTTGTTTGTCGCCAAGTAACCTCTCGTTCTGACCATGGAATCAAACAAAACCCCATGTATTTTTCATCATTAAAATCGGTTATGTTTAATGCTTTTTCTATCATGTATTCATTGGTCAGTAAAACATGTGAGCTAATAATTAAAACAGCATCAGTTCTTATACAATTCACCCCAATATTGATCGCTTTAGAAAAGTTAAAATCTTCATTTTCTGGATATCTAACTACAGGGTATCCAAGATTTTCAATACCAGAACGTTGTTCTTTTTCTTTAGACGAGTCTACTATTACAATTGCAGATGGCGGTGTAGACTGTTTTTGTAGATGATCAATAACATCTATTAGCAGCGGCATGCTATTAAATGTTCTGATTAACGCTGTGTAACTTAAATCCATATTGATAATATTAGAGATTTGATATGTCATTAATAATTTAAACGTTACATAAATAAAATAATTTTTATAAATTGTATATAACTAATGGTAGTGTATTTAAATTGAAATTAGTTGAATAAGTAGCTCATTTTAAAAATTGTAATTGTTATTATTTTGATCTGAGAGGCTTGTTAAATGGTGGTTAATCTTTAATCAAAATGTTTCTAAGATAATGTTTTAACACCCTTATAATTACATAGAACGATAAACCTGACATATACATTAATTTTAAATCATTAAATCTAAGCTTAAATCCGTAGTACTCCGAAAACACTTGAATCAAACAACGATAACTAGCTAAATTATTAGCTGTTAGCTCATGTTTTTTTAAAAACAACAAACAAGCATTTAATATCTTAATTTTATTTTGATGAGAGATTCGATCTTGTCTTGGAGTGATATCAAAAACATATGAATTAATATCTAGCAATCTGGCCGAACCATTAATCCTCAAAAATCGATAAAAAAATTCAATATCTTGCCAGGCCTGCATTTCCTCATCAAACAACCCAGCTTTAAGATAATTTTCAACCGTTGAAAATAACTGATTCCCAACGTGATTGGCATTATGCATATCGGTAAAGTGTACAGATGATATTTTATTTGAATATGAGAACTTACTATTGTTACGATATTTGTAATTCACATATAACGCTGAAAATTTCACACCGAATTTATTTAAAAGTTGCCAATATTCTATGAGAGCTGCAATGTGATCTGGCTCAAATTCGTCATCATCATCAAGACCAGTTATAAACTCGCCATTAGCTTGTTTAATCGCTAAGTTTCTCGAAGCGCATGCACCAATACTTTTCGCGTTCGTTAAAAATTTAACCCTATTATCATTTGCAGATAGTTCGCTGAGATAGGCAAAAGTATCATCTGTTGATCCATCATCAACAACGATTACTTCAATTTCACGATGAGTTTGATTCAGTACTGATTGAATTGCAATACGCAACATATCCAGCCTATTTTTTGTTGGTATATAAATTGAAACTAGCATGGGATTGAAATTATTTTATGAGGTAAATTATTAATAATAAATAGAACCAAAGTTAAATTTTATTCAAGATGTTTTATTAAAAAAAATTTAACTTAAGCATCCGAATATATTAAGCCATAGTAAGCCTATAGGTTTTTTTATAACTTTAAATAATTAATTTTAACAATTTGCGTTTCTTCTTATTTACCGTACATTGAGTAAAGCTTATTTACTTGGATCTTAGAATTATGGTAATTGCTAATAAAGCTTGGGGCCATTTTACTGAGCTTGGTAAGTGATTCCTCATTAATTAATAGATTGGTTAAAATTTCAACAAGTCTATTAATATCCCCCTCTTCAAAAACCAAACCAGTCACAAAATCATTGACACCTTCTCCAGATGCACCTGATGCTGAGGTCACCACTGGTACTCCTATTGATTGTGCTTCAAGTAATACTATTGGCAGACCTTCTGAATCTCCATTTTTAGCGCGAATACTTGGTAGACAAAAAATTCTGCTAGTTTCCAGCTCAGATTTTACAATTGTAGATGATTGCATCCCTTTAAATTCAACGACTACGTTGAGTTGATTTGCAAGCTGTTTCATATTATGCAACATTGGCCCATCACCAATCATGACCAGTTGTGCCTCTGGTATCTGCTTCTGTACGTATGAAAAAGCTTTAATTAATAGATCAGGTGCTTTTTTTTCTACCATCCTACCTACAAAAAGAACTTTGAGTGGACGTTGAGCAACTGGAATAGGTGATGGTGGAAAATCATCAGGATTGATACCTAAGTAAATCACATTTACTTTATTTACTGGAATATCAAATTGCGAGGTTGCCATATTTTTAAGAGCATCCGAAACTGCAATAAAAGATACATCAGGATCGTTAGCCATTTTTGCTAATTTGGCAGGATATTCTCTCATCTGCTCTCCCATCTCTCCCGATAACCAAACCTCTGGATATATGGAAACATCATAGCCATGTAGCGTCACTACTAATTTTATTTTTAAAGCTTTAGCAAGTTTGTAAGCTTCAATCCCATCAACAGCAAAATGAGCATGAATAACTGCAGGATTAAACGCTTTTGCCTGTTCAATGATATGTGGTTCTAAATATAAAGGGTTGAAAAAACGATTTAATCTAATCTTTATTTTAGAAAAAAATGAGTATGTATTTGGGGTTTGACAAACATGATAATTTAAATCAGATAAGTCAAGTGAGTTAGCGCTTTTTTCTAATCCAAATAAAACTGCATTCCATTCTTTTATTAAAGCAACCTGAAGCTTAATAAAGGTCTCTGAGGGTGGAAGTAAGATTCTACGAAAAACCAAGACAGTTTTTTTCATGACGTTTTTAGCCTAGGTATTTTTATTTTTAAACTACTTAATAATAGTGTCCATGCATTTGGAAACATTACTCTTAAACTGATTAAATAAGCTGTTGCACCAATAAGCACCTGGAGCATTAAAGTTAAAAATGAATTATGGAAATTATCAGATAAAAGTTCGATTATGGTTGCTATCAACAACATTAAAGAACTTGAAACGATAGCAGGTTTTAGACGATCCATAAGTTCACTACCGCTTGCATTTACTAATCGAATCACTAACGCAAAATGTGTGATAACAATAAAAATATTTGCAATAAAATAAAATTCACACATGACATTAATGTCGTATTGTGAACCAAAATAAAACGCAGTAATTTGAAGTATTGCTGAATAAAAGCCTAGTTTAAATAACGTGTAGGTTTTACCTTTAGACATAAATACAGTGCCAGTCGTACTGTTTATAGATTGAAGCACCCCCGTTAGACATAACCAGTTAAGTAAGTCTGTTAAACCTAACCATTTATTTCCATAAATAGATTGTACGAATGCTTCTCGGCAGGACCATAACCCTAACATCATTGGAAATGTAATTAAGCTGACATATGTCAACGCATTAAAGTATGTATTTTTAAAAGCAATTTCATCATGTTGAAGTTGACTAAGGACAGGAAATAATGCGCGGTTTGAAACATAAGTAATGGTTTGTAGCGGCATCAACATCAATTTCATTGCTGTCGAATATAAACCTAATGCGATTGTCCCAAGTAACTTCCCAACAATAAATACATCAAGATTTCTTGAGAAAAAGTTGATTAGGTTAAAACCAGTCAAGTTTGCGCTAAAACCAAACATGGTGTTCATACTCTCTTTTGACGCTTTAAATGATGGGCGCCAGGTGTTTATTTTTAATAACCAAAATTGTGAAAAGGGAAGCACAAGTAAGCTTGGTAACACTAAGCTGTAAACACCAAACCCTGTGAGCGCTAATGTGAGGGTCATTACAAAGGCAATAAAGTTGGTTATCGCTTCTATCATGGCTAGTTGCTTAAATCGCCCTTCCCTTTCCATTAGGCTAGTGGGCACGATGCCAAATGAAGAGATTGGGAACCCCAAAGATACAATAATGAGTATCCATTTAAGGTCAGCTTCATGGTAGTAGTTTGCAATAAATGGCGCACCCACTAAGACAATAACCATCAACAAAACTGACATAAAAAATGAAATGACAAAAGCTGTATTTTTATGCGCTTGGCTAAGCACCTTGGTTTGAACGAGTGATGCGCCGATGCCTAAGTCTTTGAAAAGGTTGATGAAGGCCATCACAGCAGAGGATAGCGCAACAATACCGTAATATTCAGGACTGAGTATTCGAGCAACGATAGTAACGCTTAAGAGTTGGATACCAAGTCTGATGATTTGAGCAATTGCAAGCCAACGTGCATTATTAGCTACTTGGTTCATTTCATGCCCTTTAAAATATACTTGCTGAAATGTGCCATGAATAACCGGTTGTTTAAATCCGCACAATCAATCAAAAAAGCCTTTTTTTTTAATTAAATTAAATTAACTATTTAGTTTATCTTTATTGTTTTGTAGTTTTAATACTACTCAACAGCGTTTCCCATGAACGTGGAAACATAATCTTTATTGTTATCAAATATCCAGCGCCACCAATCATTACTTGCAATATTAATGTTATTAACAAGTTATGTAGGTTTAAGGAAAGATATTTTGCAATAGTTGCGAATAACAACATAACCAAGGTCGCGATTATTGCAGGAAATAATCTTGAAGTAAGCTCTTTATAATCTGAATTGATTAGTTTTATTACATAGTAAAACTGTGGGATAACGACTAGTATATTTGCAAAAAAATAGTACTGACACATCACTTTAATATTGTTTTGTGAGCCAAGATAAAATGCCGAAATCTGTAAAAAAGCGGCATAAATCCCAAGTTTAAAAAGCGTTACAGTTTTAGCTTTAGCGATAAAAACTACATTTGTGGTAGCGTTAATGGATTGTAATAAACCAGCTAAGCAAAGCCATTGAAGTAATTCGATCAAACCTAACCATTTATTACCATAAATTATATGTACGAAGGCATCTCGACAAACCCATAATCCAATGATCATTGGAAAAGTAATTAAGCTTACGTAGCTCAAAGTATTTAAGTAAGTATTTTTAAAACCTTCTTGATCGTCAATCAATTGACTTAATACTGGGAACATCGCGCGATTAGAAACATAAGTTATTGTTTGTAACGGCAACATCATCAACTTCATGCTCGTTGAATATAATCCTAGTGCAACTGTACCAAGCATCTTACCAACGAGAAATACATCTAAATTTCGTGACAAGTAGTTAATCAAGTTGAACCCAGTTAGATTGGCACTGAAAGTAAATAGGGCTTTTATATTATTTCGAGTAGTTCTAAATGACGGCTTCCAATTGTTTATTTTTAAAATCCAAATTACATATATTGGAAGAACTAATAAACTTGGGACAACGAGGCTATATACGCCAAATCCAACCAACGCAAAAGTGACTGTAATTGCAAAAGTTAAAAAAGTTGTTACAGCCTCCAAGATGGCAAACTCTTTAAAACGCCCATCTCTTTCCATCAAGCATCCAGGTACTATACCGATTGCAGACAGTGGAAAACCAGCACCAATAAGTATTAGTACCCATTTAAGGTCGGGTTCGTGATAATAATTGGAAATAAATGAAGCTGAAATTAAAATAACTAAAAATAAGAACACAGACATTGCAAATAAAATCGCAAATGCAGCATTTTTGTGGTCATCAGTTAAATTCTTTGTTTGAATGATAGATTCGCTAATTCCAAGTTCTCTAAAAAGACTTATCAAAGCCATTACAGAGGTTGATAAAGCGATAATTCCGTAATACTGAGGATTTAAAAGTCGTGCAAGTATAGTTACACTAAGTAATTGAATACCTATTTTTGTTATCTGTGCGACAGCAAGCCATCGTGCGTTACTAGCAACTTGATTCATATTTGTAATAAAAAAGTATTTATTTGAGTTTAGTCGCTACCAAATAAATCTCTTGTAAATATTTTTTCTTTTACCTCATCCAAGTCGCTCGACATTCTATTACTAATAATGATATCTGATAAATTTTTAAACTCATCTAGGTTTCGAATCACTCTAGAGTTGTAGAACAGATCGTCTAAAAGCTCTGGCTCGTAAACAACTACTTCTATCCCTTTGGCTTTAATACGTTTCATAATGCCCTGAATACTTGAGGCTCTAAAATTATCAGAACCAGCTTTCATGATGAGTCGATAGACCCCCACCACTTTTGGGTTTTGCTTGGTAATGGTTTCAGCAAGAAAGTCTTTTCTGGTGGTATTGGATTGCACAATTGCATTAATTAAACTTTGAGGCACAGAATTGTAATTAGCAAGCAATTGTTTCGTGTCTTTTGGTAGACAATAACCACCATATCCAAAGGATGGATTGTTATAGTGGTTTCCAATCCGAGGATCTAAACAAACGCCTTGTATTATTTCTCTAGTATTTAAATCGTATCTAATAGCATAACTATCTAGCTCATTAAAATAAGCTACTCGCATTGCAAGATAAGTGTTTGAGAATAGTTTGATAGCTTCTGCTTCTGTGCTGTCTGTGAGTAAAATTTCAGCATCCGGCTTGAGGCAGCAATCTTTGAGTAATGTTGCAAACGTTTCTGCTCTATCCGATTTTTCACCCACAATAATACGTGAGGGATAAAGGTTATCGTAAAGCGCCTTGCCTTCACGTAAAAACTCAGGTGAAAAGATGATATTTGGATTTTGGTGCTTTTCTCTCGCTTGTTTGGTAAAGCCCACAGGGACGGTCGACTTCACAATAATTAGCGCATGTGGTGCAATTGCGGTGACATCGGCTATGACTTTTTCAACAGAGCTGGTATTAAAATAATTGGTTTGCGGATCATAATCGGTGGGTGTAGCTACAATTACGTAATCTGCATGGCTATAGGCTGCTTGCGTATCTAATGTAGCCGTTAAATGTAGCGTTTTAGTAGCAAAATAAGATTCGATTTCATGATCTGAAATTGGTGATTTGCGCTGATTGATTAAATCAACCTTTTCAGGCACAACATCTAACGCAATCACATGATGGTTTTGAGATAGTAAAGTTGCGAGTGATAAGCCAACGTACCCTGTTCCAGCAATACAAATATTCATAAACAAGTTCTCGGAAAAGGTTGGTTAGGGCACTAATAATGCTGGGTTTGTATTTTTAACGAATTCCACCATCGAGGCAAGAAAATCATTTTGTGTTTCATAAGCTTCTTTTAATTGCGATTCGTCGGTTACCGTACTTGATACTCGCACCAAAATGCCATCATCTAAACGACGATACAACAACCCATCTTTGATGATTTTTAAGCGCATTTGCAACCCAGATCTTAAAGTCTCATCCCCTACCCTAATCCAGTAGGAAACAGCTTCTAAATGCCCTTGTCCACTATAGAGTTGTTGTTTTCCTAAAATAGGTGTCTGGCTTGATAAGCCATTAAAGACTACATTTTTTGAAAATAACATTTGATAGCCCTGTGCGGGATAACATACATCAGGCTGGTGAATTTTTACGTCTTGACGTTGTTGTTTGGCATAAGCCAGCGCCAACATGACGGCTTGACCTTTACTGTTTACGTAAGTACGCATTAATACATCGTCATATAGTTGATTTACTAGGCTGCGTTCATCGCTCACCAGATTCACTTGTGGCGTGTTTTGCTCCACTTCATGCCAATCACCAAATGCAGTTGGAATGGTGGTTTTAAAATCACTCTCAATCTTTGCGTAGTGTTGACTGGGCTTTAAAAAACTTGCAAAGCCAAAAAACATAATTGCTAAAACCAACAATATCAACCCAGTTTTGAGCGATAAAGTGGGTAGTTTTGAGAACAACTCTTTTGCAGTAAGTGTTTGATTAGTCATTGGTGAGTAATCGATGAAGATTAAATTTTTCGGCGATTTTTTGGATCAGTGCGTCTATCAATATGATTAACACCAAGGCTGTCATAAACAACAACATGCCAGAGAAGTTATGTAAAAAACCTTGTCCAGCTTCATCGCCAGCGTGATAGGTAATTAATGCAAGCGTACAAACACGTAACACGTTAGATGTAAAAGAGACAGGGACAATTAACACAGCTAGTAAAACGTTGCGCCAGAAAGCTTGGTGGTTAATCACATTAATGTAAAGCAACCCTATGGCTTCTAGCGTAAACAATGAATTCAGCCCAGCACAAGCATCGGCAACCAATAACTTGTAGGGTCCGATTTGTAAAATAACGCCGGATCGCGCAATTGGATAATCAAATGCAAATAAGAGTTGATCTGCAGCGTATGAAACTGCAATTTTCATCGGTTGAGTAATGGTGTCAATGAGAGATGCCGGCCAAGGCATTAAAAAGACAAAAAAGAATAAAGCAAACCAGTATTTAAGCGCGATGTTGTGACCAAAATCAATACACAACACCCCAGCCAAAATCAACACCAACGAAATAATGGAGAGCAAATAAACGGTCTGTGAATGGCCAATTACATAGATAACTAGGCCTAGAGACACCAATACCCACCCCAACCAAGGCGATGGATTAAATGTTTGTGGAACAGACAGCAATTGTTTGGTTTTGAAGTAAAAAAACCAAAGTGCGATGGCTAATACTACTGGACCATGCGATTGTGTTTCAGAACTCCATACCGTGATAAACAAATCGTAAAACACGGGTACAAACAGCACAAGTAATGCTGCGAGTAAAAATGCATAGCTGAGCGCTTTGCTTCGGTTGAGTGGGAGTGCAGTGGCGCCCATACTAACCAGCGTTTAATGCTACGTGCACTTCAACACCTAAGCTTTTACAAGCTTCTATCGCAGCTTCTAGATCATTTAATGCAGTTTTGTTTTGTTGTGTTGAAATTAACACACCGCCAATTTTCTTGGCAACAATTTCTGCATCGGACGTGGTTAATATTGGTGAAGTATCTACAATAATCACATCATACACACTGGCGAAACGGGTCAGTAACTCGTCAAATCCGCTTTTATTAAGTAGTTCCTGGGGATTGGGTGGCGTAGCACCTGCAGTTAATACACTTAAATTTAACAATGCCGAAATTCTAACCACCACGTCATCAGCGGCTCTGCCAATCAATATATCAGAAAGCCCCAAATGATTATTGAGTTTAAACAGCTTATGCTGTTTTGGTGTTCTTAAATTGGCATCAATTAACAAAGTACGCTCACCAAGTTGTGAAAATACAATTGCTAAATTTGCCGCTAAATCGTTCACTCCGTCTTCGTCTTTCGCGGAGGAAATAGCAATGGCTTTATGTCCAGCTTCAAACCAACGTAACATCAATTGGGTTCTAAGCGAACGTAGTGATTCAACTTGTTTTGAAAACGGATCAAATGCCGATATCAAACTCCGGTCAAAGGTAGCTTGATCAGGTGACAAATAAGGGTAATCAAACTGGTAAGAAAGAGCGTGATTAATATCGTCAATGGTCACGAAACCTAACGCTAAGGCTGCTTCGCCAAAACGCATATTTTTATCTTTTTGAAATTTAAGTATTTTTTCAGCGTCTTTGTCGGTTATTTTTCCCATATCCAACAACAAATGGCCGATATTGGAAGACACTAACTTGGTTTGCGGACTGTTTTCAGTTTCTATAATGTTCATTTGGAATTAACTCAGCAAAATTAGGGTGTTTGATCGATATTATTTGATACTGTAAACATATACAGGGATATCGACGATGGCCAAGATATCATCACGGCTACGTACACGACGATCAATAAACTCAGCTAACAGAGCAAAAAAGCAACCTAATATACCGCCTACAATCAGTGAGAACGGTAAAACAAGGATGACTCTTGGGTTACTTGGTGATTGTGGCGGTGTCGCTCTTTCTAAAATTGCGATATCGGCTTGGTTAGAACGTCCCTCTAACACGGTTTGGCTAAAGCGGTTATTCACAGACTCTAAAGCATTTTGAGCAATTTGTACTTCTTTCTCGTAAATCATTAATTCTGATCGAGAACGATTAAGTGCTAACACTTTTTGTTTCTGCTTCTCCAGTTGCGCTTTTACATCAGCAAAACGTTGAGAGTCAATGTTTGCATTGTTACTTAAACTTTTTACTGCACGATCAATTTCGGTCTGTAGCTGGCTTCTTAACTTAATGACTTCAGCTTCTGAGGCAATATAAGAAGGATGATTTTTACTAAACTTTTCTGCAAGTTCTGATAATTTTGCTTCTGCAGTCACTAAGCTAATACGTAAATTTTGTACCACTGGATTAGTTGCCACATCAGGTGATTCACTCATGTTGTTTACTGCAGAAGATCTACGAGAGCTAGAATCGTTGGCCTGCGATTGCATTAAACTATATTGTGATGAAAGATCGCGTAGCTTAGAACTCTCCACATCAAAAGTATCTTGAATACTGGTAAAACCACGCTCTTGCTGATATTTGGATAGTTTTTCTTGTGCCTTTTGTAAATTGTCACGTAGCACATTATTTTGTTCGGAAAGATATTCAGAAGCCTTGATTGCAGGATCAATTTTTAACTTCAAACTGATTGCAATATATGATTCTGCAAAGGCATTTGCCATCGTTGCAACAAATGTGGGTTCTACGCCTTTGTAAGAAATATTAATGACACTACTTTCTCTAGACGGTTTTACATCCAAATTATTGGCTAATTTATCCGCTAACCAAAAAGTGATATCAAGACTTTGATTTTTTTCAGAAGCTTTTGCAAAATCTTGTTTAATGCTCGGTATTTCTGTAAGTTTTAACCGATTTACAACATCAATTGCGACATTTTTACTCTGAATGATCTCAGCTTGCGTTCCCATATATCCAGGTAAAAGTTGCGCTGGTAACGAGATGCCCGTCACTGGATCAACCCCTTTATAGTTGAGCAGAACAGATGAGGTTGCATAGTAGTTTTTAGGTAACAACATGCTGACAGTGGTCGCCGTAACAGCAGTAATAATGGCGACGATTAAAATAATATAACGTCGTACATTAAGAATAGTGAGTAACTGAGATAAATTCATGTGATGGCCTAATTGATTAAAGCAAACTCTCTTCGATAAATAAAACGTCCCCATCAAGCAAGGTTGAGCTGAGATCTGGCGATTGTTTTATTAAAATACCTTCTGCATTTTTACGATGCAGCTTCACTGAACGTTGTGTGCCTCTCGTGGTTAGGCCACCTGATTTTGCAATAGCCTGCATAATGGACATGTTTTTATCTACTTTGTACATGCCAGGACGTTGTACTTCACCATAAATATAAAATTGTGGCGCTTTTGGCACATACACCACATCCCCTGGCGTTAGTTCGTAGTTTTTTTCACTGGATGGTGCTCGAAACAACTCATCAATATCAATTTCATAGGTAGTTGAAGTACCCGAACGTTGAGTTGTGAAGAAAACGACTTCGCCTGCCACTTCAGTAGAACCACCTGCTAACGCAATAAAGTCGGTGATTTTTTTAGTACCGCCTTGTATGCCATATTTACCTGGACGTAATACTTGTCCAGTGACTGCAACATCTTTGGTGCTAATGTATAAGGTTTCGCCACCCACGAGTCGTATATCATCATTGGTAAGGTTGCGATGATCTATGATTTCATTTAAGTTGTACTCACTGCGTTTTTCATTGCGAACTAAGGTAATGATTTCGGATGCGTCTTGAGTTAAACCACCCGCTTCAGCAAGAATATCTTTTACATCAGTTGGATGCGTAATTGGGTATCTTCCTGGTTTTAGAACACCGCCCAACACAGAAACGGTTTTACTCATAAACTCGAGAATCAACACTGAAATTTGTGGGTTTGCAATAAAGCCACCACGTTTAAACTGCTCTGCAATTTTTTTCTCAGCTTGAATGGTGGTTAATCCGCCGACAGCGACTTCGCCAATCAAAGGAATTGAAATCTGACCATCTTCCGCTACGCGCGTCTCACGGGTTAACTCAACATCCCCATACACAAGTACTTTAATTGCATCACCTGCTCCTAAAGTGTAATCCGCAAATACAACAGTTGTATGTGCGATTAGGAAACAAACAAATAAATACTTTAAAAATTTTGTCATGCGATTGATCTCTTTATAAACGTTTAAAAAACATTGATTAATTTAGAGTAAACGATTAGATGTTATAGGTTAAATTTTTAGATCTAATGTAATGTTGGTGAGATTATCATCGAAATTAAAAATAGAAACGTTTGATTTACGGCTGGATTTCGTGCTTCTTAGCGTAAATGAAATATTTCGAATAGGCGCCCAACTCATATAACCACTGATGGACTCTTCTTTGTCTAATCGACTGGAATCAAACTGCGCCCTGCCACCAAAGTCACGTTCACCATAGCTTAAATTAACACCAGCTTGAATTTTTGAGGTTAAATCATAAATGAGCTGTCCCGTTACATTGTTAGTAATGGAATACGCAGTCGTCTGCGTTTCAAAAGGAGCAATTGACCTTGTATAACTAAGATTTGATCTTAATTTGCCAGTCAAAATTAGATCGTAACTTGCAGATGCATAATAAGCACTATAGTTTCTAATTGAAAAGTTATCGTAATCTCGAGCTATATAACCGACTCTGCCTGAAAATTTACTCTTTCCGGGATCAAGAAAAAACAAATCAATTTCATATTCATCCTCTGAATACCCATTATCAAAAGCGATGACAGGATCAAGAGGTCGCTTTTGAAACTCACCTTGTCTTTTATGTCCTAGAAACGTGAGTTTTGCGCCTGAAGAAAAGTTATACGAGGCGCCATAATCAAAACCTGATGCATTGAAATCAGAAATAGCGGTAAACACCTCGCTATTGACCAGTTTGGTTTGAGAGTAGCCAATAATAAGTCCCCAAACTTGGTGTGGAGAGTAGATCGCTCTTAATTGATTTTCATTTAACGTTCGAATGTTTCGCGAAGTATTTAAAAAATCACCAAAACTGTTTAATGACTCGGTTTGTTGCGTTGATATAGTGCCTGTTAACCCAGGGGTAAGCGACCATAACCATGAAGCGTTATAATTAAATGCAGCAAAATCTAAAAAATCATTACGATTGTATTTAGAGTCTACGTAAGAAATATCAGCAATTACTCGTTGTAAAGAATAGGTTTTATCAAGTTTTACACCTAATGTTGAAGTGGTAATCTGATCAGAAATTTCATTGTTAGCGCGTCTAAACAAATTGCTGTCATTGGCCCGATTCTGAGAAGCTCTTAACTGAAGCGTGTCGAGATCATCAGCCAAAACAGCAAAAGTCTGCATCATCGTTAACCAAAAAGTTATTTTTTTAATATGAAATTTAGTGTTTAACATTGATTTTTTGACGTTGATACAAGCAAATTATTCATTTAGATTGGAACTATAAATTATTCTAACCTGTAAACAGTGCTTGTTGCGAACTATTGTGTACGATTGGAACAGATATTAAATATTTTCACATTGTTATCACTGGATTAAGCTTCACATAATGAAAGTAGAGTATGAAGATTGCATGACAATCAAGGCTAAATCAATGACCCAAGATGACTAAATGACAAGATTGCTGATCAGGATTAATTTAGATACACTCAATCTAATAATTAGAAGATGCGAATATGAAGCAAAATACAAGACCCCCAATTAGAACAATCACCGGCTTATCCTCTGGCCCGCGTAGCCCACTTTACTTTATAGAATCCATCATAGAACCATTAATCATGGTTTTTTTTATGTGGGGGATTTTTTTATATCTTGAAAATCGCATTCCGATTGCGATTTTTTTCACTTCTATTATGTTGTTTTCAGTCACATTTCCGAGTGGGGCTAAAATTCGTCGTGGTTTTTTATTAATGACGCGTGATGTGTTGTTTCAGTGGATATTTTTGTCAAGTATGGTGTTGCTGTTTGCCTACTTCACTGGTTACCAATCGTATTTTGATCAAGACGTTATTTTAGTTTGGTTGCTTGGAACACCGTTGTTGCAAATTGCTGGGTTGAGTTTGTTGAAAGCGCTCTCCCCTTGGCTGATTTCGATGCAGGGCCCTGCCAAAAATGCGGTGATCATCGGGTTAAATGAGCAAGGGTTAGTGGTCGCCAATAATTTAATGGCGGATAGCTATGGACAAGTCAATGTGCTCGGATTTTTTGAGGATAGATCGCCTGATCGTGTGCCTGAACAAAATTTGTACAAAACGTTAGGGGTGTTGGCGGAAGTTTCTGGCTACGTTAAACAACATGATGTGCATACGATATATATCGCGTTGCCAATGGCAAGCCATCCACGCATTTTGAAATTGTTGGATGATCTTAAAGACACCACGGCGTCTATTTATTTTGTGCCTGATATTTTTGTGACTGATTTGATTCAAGGTCGTGTTTCTAATGTCAATGGCATCCCCGTGGTCTCAGTATGTGAAACGCCGTTTACGGGTGTGGATGGCTTGATTAAACGCAGTGCTGACTTTCTATTTTCCTTAGTTGTTTTAATTTTAATTTCACCGATTTTATTAGGCATTGCGATTGGTATTAAACTCACTTCGCCCGGCCCTGTGATTTTTAAGCAACGCCGCTATGGCTTAGATGGTAAAGAGATTTTGGTGTATAAATTTCGCTCGATGACGGTCACGGAAGACGGTAGCAAAGTCACCCAAGCGAAAAAAAATGATCAACGGATCACCCCGTTTGGTGCGTTCTTGCGTAAAACGTCGCTTGACGAATTACCGCAGTTTATCAATGTATTACAAGGGCGCATGAGCGTGGTCGGACCGCGGCCACACGCGGTGGCGCACAACGAAGAATACCGTAAGCTGATCAAAGGCTATATGGTTCGCCATAAGGTAAAGCCTGGCATTACTGGTTGGGCGCAGGTCAATGGCTTTAGAGGTGAAACGGATACCCTAGATAAAATGGAACAGCGTGTGCATTACGATTTAGAGTATTTACGTAACTGGAGCCCACGGTTAGATATGCTGATTGTAGCCAAAACATTTTGGCTGACTGTGGTGGGCCAAGACAGCGCATATTAATTAGGTTTGAGTTTGAAGTATTTCAGATAAAAAAACCAGCCAACCGGCTGGTTTTTTTATGCGTTTGGCTGCGCGTGACCAGCCATTAAGTGTAATAGTTGATCAACCCAATCGTGCTGTAAACAATTAAGTGCGGTTAAATCTTGCATGCCACGTAACCACGTGAGTTGACGTTTTGCCAGTTGGCGCGTGGCAAACACGCCCTGATCAGCCAGTGTCGGCCCGTCGATGTTACCTTGAAGGTGCATCAACGCTTGACGATAGCCGACACAACGCATGCTTGGCGAGTCTGCATTTAAACTTGGGTACGTGTTGAGTAAACTGCGTACCTCTTCTAAGAACCCCTGTTCCAGCATCTGCGCAAAACGTTGCGCAATCCGATGATGTAACACGCTACGATCACTGGGCAGTAAACCCACTTTTAACAAGTTAAAAGGCAGGATACTTTTTTGACTTTGTGTATGCAGCGCGCTCATTGGCTGACCACTGAGTCGATACACCTCGAGTGCGCGCTCGATGCGTTGTTGATCATTGGGTTGTATCCGATTGGCGGTGATGGGATCAATGCGCATGAGTTGCGCATGCATCGCTGGCCAGCCAAGTTGTTGGGCTTCTCGTTCAATGGCCAATCGTGTATCACGATCGGCAGCCGGCAACTGACTTAGGCCATATTGCAAGGCATTAAAGTAGAGCATGGTGCCGCCCACCAATACCGGCAATTTGCCTTGCGCCGTGGCCGCATGCATGAGCGCAAGCGCATCCTTCACAAATTGCGCGGCAGAATACTGTTCAAGCGGCGTGATCAGATCAATCAGGTGATGCGGTGCAATGCTTAAGGTATGAGCATCCGGTTTTGCGGTGCCGATATCCATGCCACGATAGACCAATGCGGAATCCACACTGATAATTTCAACTGGAAAATGCTGCGCTAACGCCACCGTGGCGGCTGTTTTGCCACTGGCGGTGGGGCCCATCAAAAAAATGGCGGGCGGGAAAGAGGCTGACAGCGACATGCTAATCGTATTTGATGTATTTTAGGCGTGGATCATCTTGTGGCGTGCCCTCAAGCGCACTGCCCGCTTGTTTGTGTGGTTGCCACATCACAACTGCTTCGATGTGTTTAGCGAGTTCGATATCTTTTTGGGTAATGCCGCCTGCGCTATGTGTTTGTAACTTCACAATCACAAACGCGTATGAAACCGCTAAATCGGGATGATGCCAAGCCGCTTCCGCCAGATGACCAACGGTATTCACGACCATTAAGGTGCCCTTCCAGCCGCTGGTTTTGTATTGACGACGTATCCAGCCACGTTCATACACCCAATGCGGTAGGTCTGTTGCAATCACTGCTGCAATCTCAGCGTCGTCGAGTACCAAGTCAGTCATAGATGGATTCCTATCTCAAGTTTAAATTAAAGTGATAGATTAAAATATAAATATAACCCATTGATTATATTTTATTAAGGCTCGATAAAAAAATAGTAGCCACGGTTAAATCAGCACTGGTGCCTGGGTTGAGTTTGGCTTGTTTGAGTTGTGTATCCCAAGCCAACAATGGGCCCATGCGCAGCTTTGGATTGGTTTGGCTGAGCAATAAAACATAATGCTGTTTTGCTTGTGCTTGCACCTGCTGCGCGGTGGCTACACCATATTTACGCGCAATGTGACTATCAGGCCAGTGGCTCAACCAGTATAAATACAAAGCGGTTGCCGCCCACGCAGGACGCTGCCAACGCAATACCAATGCCTCATATAAGGTGATTGCATGCCAGCAATCTTGATAAAATTCGGCATATTGTCGCGCTACACTATCTGTATCACGTACTTGCTGCATGGCTGCCATTAAATCTATGGTCGCGGGTTGCTGCAGATCATCTTGGACGCGCTGACCCATGCCGGCTGGATTGACTAAGCGGATGCCTTGAAAAACCTGTTCGGCATCTTGGATGGTGGTTTGATTGAGCACCTGTGTTAAACCGAGGTTTAAAACATCATGCGGATATTGCAGCCGCGCTTGTACCAAGGGTGCGCACAATAAAATGATGCCTAAATTGGTGTTACAGCCGACTTGATCATGGGTTGCTTGCAGTGCAGATAAGATGCGTTGGCCCAGTGTGTGCACCTCTGTCGGGTGTTCTTGGCAGAGGGCATGCGCGGAATGCTCGGCACTCACCACAAAATCTTGCACGTGCATGCCGTGACCATCGGCAAACACATGCACATTGCCAGGTTTGAGGGCTTCTAACTCGAGTAGACAGGCATTAAGGTAAGCTGATTGTAGGGTGATCACGCAAGGGATAGGTTACAACAGATGAAATTAAGCCCATTGTAACAAATCATCGACCAAGGCTAATGCGATATCTTGCGGCGTAATGGATTGCAAGCCGCGCCATGCGGGAATACTGTTCACTTCGATCACCCAGCATTGACCATGCTGATCACGCATGATATCCACCCCTGCATAATCAATACCGATCGCCAGTGCCGCCTTGAGGCCGAGTTCCGCCACGTCTGGCTCATGGCAAGGAACGCATTGCGCACCACAGGCCACGTTATGTAACCAGCCCTGCCCTTGACGTTTCATGACCGCGAATACCTGCTGACCGATCACAAAGACGCGATAGTCATGTTGATACTTCCCTGTCTCGATTTTTTCTTGTAAATAAAACACGCCATCCACAAACGGGTCTTGTGGTAACGGCCAAGACTGTTGCGGATCAATTAACCGCACCCCTTTGCCTTGTGAGCCAAAGAGCGGCTTGATGATCAAGCGTTTACCAGCATCGCTTGCGGATTGAATCAAGGCATGGGCGGTTGCGCGGTGCTCACAAACCCAGGTATTGGGTGTGGCCAAGCCAGCTTCGGCCAAGCATTGGCTGGTAAATGATTTATCCACCGTGCGCTCGATGGCATTGGCGTGGTTATACACCTTCACGCCTTGCCGTTGCAGGGTATGTAATATATTGAGTCTGGTAATGATTTGCTGCGTACTACCTGCCGCTACCCCACGCACAAACGCGACGGGAAACGGCTGGGACAGTCCCGGAATCTGAACCGTTACCTGCTGATGCAGGATGCTGATGTGGCATTGATCCAAAGCAACCATGTGCGCTTGCCAGCCACGATGTGCAAAGGCACACGCGAGCGCTTGTCCATGCCAACCGCCTGCTTGTGCCACTTCATCCGTAAAAATGGGGACTTGCTTCACGTGGGTCTACACCAATCTTGATCCAGTCCCAAGGCTAAGCACCAAATGATTGATTCAATAAGGCCTCGTTAAACTGCCCTGCAAAGAAAGTGCGGCCACTGTTTAGATTACAAACACTGACTTTGGCAGGTGAAAACAACATGGGATCAATTTGATAAAAATCCATATTCACCGCCTTAAACACTTCAGCAAACGGACGGCCATAATCTTTCGATGCCGATGAGGGAAGTTGTTGCGCCAATTGTGCAGCCAAATCATCCTCAGTTGCGACCCATAATTGCACAAAGCCACCAAATAAAATGGCATCGTTGGTGCGGCCCATGCCGGTAATAAAATCTGGCGATGGCGTTGGCACGGGTGCCACGCCGATGCCATCCACAATCGAAGATAGATCAAAATGCAAGGTATGACATTTATGTAGGGCGACCTCCAACACGCGCGCTGTGACTTGCAAGGCGCCTGCAATGCTGCGGGTAGGCGTTAAAATAAAAGTGAGTTGATTGGCGGCTAAGCCAGTATCACGTGCGACTTTAGCAATGACCTCACTGGGCGGAATGCGGTCTGTTTCTAATACCAACACCGTTTGATCTGCACGATCTACATACTTTAAGGTTTTAAAAATATCCTCACGTTGCGCCATTGCGCGGGCAGGTCCACTGCCTAATGAAAAAAACTTGTCATGCGATAACGCCCAGCCTGCATATTGGCTGCCTAAACAGGCAATCACAGGTTGTTTCGCGCTGACTTGAACACTCAAGGGCCAATGCGCAAACGATGATTGTGCTTGCAAGCGCACCTCAGCTAAGCCCCCCATACAAATTTCAGCAATCAACCGTCCTGCTTCCAAGCCGCCTTTGACCTGAATGCCTGCATCAATCAAGGTGGCGCCTGTTTCATGGGTGGTGACCGCACACCCCAACGGCGCCGCTTGCGCGATCAGGTGTGCCACCAGTGGTGCACTGGCTTGATGTACGCTAATGGATGTTGAATTCAATGTTGTTGCAGACATACGTCCCCCACTGTTGAACAAGTTGTGATTGTTGATGATTTAACGATTGCATCATGGCCGTCAGGCTGTCGCCGGCAGCCACCAAACTAAAGCACGGCTGACCCGCTGGAATATTCGTCACAGAAGGTTGATCCTCTACCCAATCTGGATAGCTAAGCTGACTGAGGTTGAGCGCAGATTTGGTATAGGCGATACGCTGGCTGTAAAATGTTGGCGCCACTTGCGTAGACGGTTTCGACCAAGCTTGAGCTACGGTCAGCCCCATGCAAACAGAGAGGTGCATGTCTATTAGCGGCCAATCTTGATACAAGCGCATGCTGGCACTTAACCGTGGATTGATGTCAATTAGATGGAGTGTGTCATCTGCATAAATCGCATCAATACTCATCAGCCCGATACCGCCTAAATCAGGCCAACATTGGTCACATAAGCGGCGCACCGCCGCATATAAGGCTGGATCAAGCAATGTGCTCGCACCTGCATATTGAAAGCCATCTGCATGTTGATGCAAGGCATGGACACCGATCAAGAGATAATCCTGCGGGGAAACCAACACTAACGCACCTATCGCCTGCCCTGGTTGAAATTGTTGCCAGTAACTATCGCTCCGAGGCTGCGTATCATCGGCACGCTCGCAATGATTGGAGTGGTCAGAAACTCTCTGAATGTGCTGCCCCCCCGACCCCCCTACGTGTTTGAATAGCCAATCTTGCCCGCTATGCATGACGGGCAGTTGCCGCGCAATTTTGGGCGTATCAATCTGATGTTGTTGGCAAAAGGAGGCTAACGCTTCAGGGTATTTCATGTGATGCAGTTGATTCGGCGCAACGCCAAGGACACGAAACGCTTGGGTCAAGCGCGCATAAAAGGCTATTTGGTGCTCAAACCAAGCACCGACCAACACCGCTTCAGGCGCAAAGGCCTCCAATTGTGCAAGCATGTCAAAAAAATCAGCTTCAGTCAGGTTGTCAAGCGATGGCACACACCAGTAAGACTGTGCGGCTTGTATGGTATCGCGGTCGCCATAAGCATCCATCGCCAACACCTTATGCCCTGCTTGGCGCGCCAGTTGGGTATAAATGCGCGCACTTAACGCAATAATCGCCAACCGCATCGTACACACCTAATAATACGCGTTTAGAAATGCGCGTTTAGGCAACGTGGGCACAGGCGTAATCAAAGGCCTGATGATAATCAATGTGCATGGGGACATCGCTTTGCAACATTTGCTCTAACAGTTTGTGTTGCGTGACATATTTAAGTTGCCCAATCGCCAACGCCCCAAAGCCTGCGACTTGCGTATGTTCAATCAAGCCTCCATCCGAAAACGTATCTACGCCTTCAATGCCAGAAGGCGGGACTGCATTCACATCGGCAACCACTTTTAAGCTTTTTGACTGCGCAAAATGGTGCGTTTCTAACACGCGAATGCCAGCGGGCGTTGCGCACAAGGCAACGCTGGCTTGATTTAATACTGCCTGTTTAGCGGCATCGGTACTGCCATCGACCACATGTAATTGAATATCAGGTTCATGCGCAGACAATTTTTGAACATATTGTTGCATGCTATCGAGACTGGCGTGCGCAACCATCAATACCGTTGCACCTTGTCTCGCTGCAATCAGCGCCGCTGTTGAACCAACCGTGCCACTGGCGCCAAAGATAGCAATGGTTTCTTGGCCAAGCTGACTGCCTGATTGTTTTAAATAATGATCGACCTTGGCCAACATGGCGGCCGCAGTGGTGAACGCACCAGAGGGATCAGAAAAAGTATGGCATTCGAACGGTTTAAACATGGCACTGCGCGATTGCTTTTGCATATCGAGCGCGAGCGAAATATCGCGACCACCAAAAAACAAAGCTTGTTGCTTAAGACCACTAGGGCTACGTGAAAAAATGGCGTCTTGGGTTAACGGAATAATTTCGTTTAGCGCGATATTGGTATAGGAAATGATTTTTTCATAGCCCGCGTCAAAGGCCATATTCACATCAAATGGACTGGCGTTTTTGGCCGCAGTAAATAAATGCAAGATGCTTGGTTTTTTCATGGGATCCCTTTTGACTAGCCTGTTTGATGGGTTTATTTTTTTTAATAATATACACAACAATTTTAGCGCTGATTGCGTGAAGAGTGCGAAGTAACTGTTTCATATCTCAGCTTACGCTAAGGCCGCTTGGTGATCCATCAAAGTGTTGATGCGGTTGCGGACTTATTGACTGTGGATGACAGCACCATGATTGACTGGATGACAGACTTTAAACTGTAGCGGGCTGTCAGCATAATCGTGTGCTAATCGTTGTTGTAGTAGTTCAGCTTCTGCAACGTTGGGTAACAACACAAATCCGGTGGGTCCCCAAGACGTTTGCCCAATGCCTCGATAACCCGCTTGTGATAACTGATCTAACACCTGCGCGACCGCTGCATTGGCATATAAGCCGCCTTGAGCCGGCGCAAAATAGTCTGCATTGTAGGCTTGCAATTGGCCTACACAGGTTGCAAACGCCTCAAAATCGGCTTCACACAAGGCAGGTAAACCGCGCATCAAGATGTCGGAAGCTAATAATTGGGTGGCGGTGTCAGATTGCGGTTTAAGCGTTGCAAATGCGGATTTTTCGGCTTGACCATGCAAGCCAATGGCAGCATCCACCAAGATCAGTAATGCACACCATGCATTTGGCATGGGTGTTTGCATCATGATCGGTGGGATGTTGGTGCGCGTTGATCGCCCACCATCGACAACAAATCCACCCTCGCCAAAAGTGCCAATGCCAATGCCTGATCGATGGCCTCTGCCTGCTACGGAAGCAATCGTTGCTAACTGTGGTGTTTGCCCAGCAAGCAAAGCCACCGCAGCACCAATCGCCAAGGCCATTTGCGTGCCAGAGCCCAAGCCTGAGTGTCTTGGAATTTCATTATGGATGCTTACATGTACAGGCTCGGAGAGCCCCATGGAGGCTTGCTGACACTGAAGTTGTCGTGCTACCCATTCGGGTAATGCAGGGTTTTGTGACCCTAAGTGAGCGCTCAGAGAGGTTGTAAAGGCATCGACGGCAAATCCCATACTGCCAAATTGACGCATGGGATGCGCACTTAAATCAAAAAAACCAAGATGTAATCGACTATAAGTACGTATAGTGACTGCATTGGCAGTGGTAACAGCAGGCTTCATGGGTCAGTATTTCAGTACATACATCTTTTTTTGACGGAGTTGGATGGCTGGCGTGACATTAAAACATGATTTTGGCATAATGCAGTGGCATTAGGGGATTCAAACAAAAATGAAGCTTAGCAATTAAGCTTTATTTATCGAATTCAATTTGTTGCACACTACACTATGATCAACGCAACAAATCATCATCAGTTTCAAAAAATATAAGGGTATTTTATGGTTAGTCATGTTATTCCATTTGAGAATCTCCGAAACAGCGATGTGCCATCGGTTGGAGGTAAAAACGCATCGTTAGGCGAGATGATTTCTCAGCTCTCCGCCAAGGGTGTGCGTGTGCCGACCGGCTTTGCAACCACAGCCGATGCTTATCGCGAGTTTCTTGCGCAAGGTGGATTAAATGACAAAATCAATGCATTGCTCGATAAATTAAATGCGGACGATACCCAAGCGCTGGCTAAATGTGGCGCGCAGATTCGTCAGTGGATCATGGAAGCTGAGTTTCCAGCAGCATTACAGACTGCCATTGCAGAAAATTACGCCAAACTGATCGAGCGCTCAGCGCCAGGCACGACCTTTGCGGTACGTTCTTCTGCTACCGCAGAAGATTTACCTGATGCCTCTTTTGCTGGTCAACAAGAAAGCTTCCTAAATATTCATGGTTTAGACAACATCAACCATGCCATTAAAGAAGTATTCGCTTCGTTATACAACGACCGTGCCATTTCTTATCGCGTACACAAAGGCTTTGTTCACGCAGATGTTGCTTTGTCTGCCGGTGTACAACAAATGGTTCGCTCTGATATTGGCTGTGCGGGCGTCATGTTTACGATTGATACCGAGTCTGGTCATCGCGACATGGCGTTTATTACCTCCTCTTATGGCTTGGGTGAAACCGTGGTGCAAGGGGCAGTTAACCCAGATGAATTCTATGTGCATAAACCATTGCTAGCACTTGGTAAGCCAGCCATCGTGCGACGCACCATGGGTTCAAAATTAATCAAAATGATTTTCTCTGATGCCACGCAAGCGGGTAAATCTACCCACACCGTGGATGTGGATGCTGCGGAATCTAACCGTTACTCGCTATCTGATGCCGATATTTTAGAGTTAGCGACTTATGCCATTACCATTGAGCAACATTATGGTTGCCCAATGGACATCGAATGGGGCAAAAACGGCTTAGATAACAAGTTATATATTTTGCAAGCGCGTCCTGAAACTGTTAAATCGCAAGAAGCAGCCAATAACATTACCGAGACGTTTAAATTACAAAAACACTCCTCAAAAGCCGTTGTCGCTGGCCGAGCTGTGACGCAAAAAGTTGGGGTTGGTCCTGTACGTATTGTGCTTGACCCTGCAGAAATGCATTTAGTACAACCAGGTGACGTGCTCGTTGCCGACATGACAGACCCAAACTGGGAACCCGTGATGAAACGCGCCAGCGCCTTGGTCACCAACCGTGGTGGCCGTACCTGTCACGCTGCGATTATTGCGCGCGAATTAGGCATCCCTGCCATTGTGGGTTCGGTCAACGCAACAGATTTGTTGCGTGAAGGTGAAATTGTCACGGTGTCTTGTGCAGAGGGCGAAACTGGTTTCGTGTATCACGGCGCGCTTGAGTATGAAGTGTCAACACAAACCAACAGTGCGTTAAGCAAGCCTCCTTGCAAAATCATGATGAACGTGGGTAATCCAGACATGGCGTTCACCTTTGCGCAAACGCCCAACGATGGCGTGGGTCTCGCGCGTCTAGAGTTTGTGATTAATAACATGGTAGGCATCCATCCTAAAGCCATTTTAAATGTGGATGCCATGCCAGCGGCGATTCAAGCCACCATTAAAAACCGTGCCCGCGGCTATGCCAGCCCTAAACAGTTCTATATTGATAAAGTGGCTGAAGGCGTGGCAACCATTGCGGCTGCGTTTTACCCAAAACCAGTGATTGTACGTACGTCTGATTTCAAATCTAACGAGTACAAAAAACTGGTGGGGGGTGAGATTTATGAGCCCGATGAAGAAAACCCAATGATTGGTTTCCGTGGCGCTGCACGTTATATGGCTGAAGACTTCAAAGAATGCTTTGCCATGGAGTGCCAAGCCATGAAAAAAGTCCGTGACGAGATGGGCTTGGTCAATGTTGAGTTAATGATTCCATTTGTACGGACCTTAGATGAAGCCCGTGCTGTCACCGCCATCATGGAAGCCAACGGTCTTAAGCGTGGCGAAAATGGCTTACGTTTAATCATGATGTGTGAAATCCCATCCAACGCCTTGTTAGCTGAGCAATTCTTAGAATATTTTGATGGGTTCTCCATTGGTTCTAACGATTTGACCCAATTAACATTAGGCATGGACCGTGATTCAGGCATATTGGCCGATGGGTTTGATGAGCGCAACGATGCGGTGAAAGTGCTGCTCAAAATGGCCATCAACACTTGTAACCGTCTGGGTAAATACGTGGGTATTTGTGGTCAAGGCCCATCAGACCATCAGGACTTTGCCGAATGGCTCGTGGCTGAGGGTATCCAATCGGTATCGCTCAACCCGGATACCGTGGTTGCGACTTGGCAACGCCTCACCAAAAAATAATTTCACACTGACACGCAAGGCACTCGTATGAATCACCGTTCTGTATTTATTATTTCTGATGGTACGGGGATTACAGCGGGTGCTTTGAGTAAGTTACTCGAGCACTTTCCCAATACTAGCTTCACGACGACGCGCTTACCGTTTACTGACAACGATGAAAAAGTGCAAGCAGCGTTTGAGCATATTCAACACGTAGCGGATGCAGATGGTATTCGCCCTATTGTCATGATGTCGGTTGGCAATGGCGAACACCGCAATCATTTGAAACAAGCCAATGCTTATTTTATTGATTTGTTTCATCGCTTTATCTACCCGTTAGGCTCGGAACTCAATCAAGAACCTCTGACAGGCGCAAGTATCGCCTACAGCGCTATGGGCAATAGCTACCATGAACGCATGGAAGCGATCAACTTTACACTCAACCACGACGATGGCATGACCAACTCAGGGTTGGACGAGGCAGAAGTCATCCTGATCGGCGTTTCGCGTTGTGGTAAAACGCCCACCAGCATTTACCTTGCGATGCAGTTTGGTATTAAAGCAGCCAACTATCCATTAATTCCAGAAGACTTTGAGCGTGGCACCCTACCCGCTGCACTCGAAAAAAACATCGCAAAAATTTTTGGATTAACCATTAAAGCGGAACGTCTGCATTCGGTGCGCAGTGAACGCCGCCCAGATAGTTTTTATGCGTCTTTAGATAATTGTCGTAAAGAAATTGCGACAGCAGAAAACATGATGCGTCAGTATGATATTCCGTGGGCGGATTCAACCAGTCGCTCCATTGAAGAGTTATCCGCGATTATCCTACAAAAAATTCGCCAGCGTTAAGCTGGCGTTTTTTTAGGCTGCAATCGCCATTTCTCGGCGGACTGCTACGGGTTTAAAACTATCGTTACGCCAATAAGGATAAAACTCGCGCGCGACACTCAGAAAGATATGGTGCGTGCCCATGGCGTGAAAAAAGGGCAACAACATGTCGACTAACTGTCGATAATGTAATGATTGTTTGTGGTTGATATCGCGCAGTGCCACCAATAAATATTTAGTTAATCGGATACGATCTCTAAACAATAAGGGTTCACTGATTTTAAGTAGCTGCTCGTCATGAAAAGCGGTCAGCGCTTGATGTTCGTGCGGCAGTAAGACTGTTTTGTCTAGTTCATACCACTGTTTAAATAAGATGTCTTGTGATGTACGTGTCATCGGCACCGTACCGTTAAACACCTTGGCCTGGCTCATCGCCACAATGCCTTTGATATCTTTCACCCAAAAAGAGTAAAACTCGCGAATCACTGGCAATACTGCTGGGACTTCCGCACTATCAATTGTTTGAATAAAGGCATCGACTGCTTGGCGATAACTGGCGCCTTCGGCGTCAATATTGGTCAAGTGTTCACTTAACCGTTGAATGATAAATTCACGCTGGATCAGCACACGTTGGCTCACCCCTTGGCTATTTAACACTTTAATGTAGGCTTTTAAGGCCTCTTGTTCTCTGCTCGTTTGCATGATGACCCTCTGCTAAATTCATTCGCAACCGGATGTGTCATATCAACATTCCATCCACGGTAGACATAGTGTCATCTTAACTGAGGAGGCAGATCATTGATTGCGTAATGAGCAGACCAAAATACAGATATTTCTTTGAATTAATAGCAGATTATTGCGATGAGCCGCCTGCGATCAGCGGTTGCTTATGGTGACCCCACAATAAGAGTATGCAACTGAGCATTGATGTCACCAGCATGGTCACCGCGAGCAAACAGGTCGAATGCCAAACAAACGGGACAATCAATGCTGAGCAAATGCTCGAACAAAGCATTTGCATAAAGGCTTGGGCGGATGCGGCGGTACCACGTACCTTGGGGTAGCAGTCCAACGCTGCGATGGATAATACAGGCATGGCAGCGGCCATGCCGATGTTAAAAAGCGCAATGGGAAGAATGGATAACCAAGCCACGGGCTCACCATCATTCAGCCATTGAATCAATACATTCAAGGTCGCAATCGTCAGCATCCAAACAAATGCCCATCGCAGGGTTGTGCTTGCTGAAAGTTTACCCGCGGTGTACTTTGAAATCCAAGACCCCAGCATCATGCCTGTCACAGTGGGAATAAACAAATAGCCGAATTGCTGATTAGTTAAATGTAAGTGTTCTATTAAAAACACTGGACTGGCCAATACATAAATAAAAAATGCAGCAAAATTGAGTCCAATACAAGCAATCAAGATCAGAAACGAGCGATGTGCCAGCATATTGGCATAGGTATCCACAATCTGCTTCACCGAAAACGGTACTCTTTTTTCAATTGGCATGGTTTCGGGTAAATAACGAACCGCGGCCCATAGCGCAACACTGGCATAAATAGCTAAAAAAATAAAAATAGCCTGCCAATGCAAGCCTAATAATAAGCCGCCCAAAATGGGCGCAATGGCAGGCGCAATGCCAAACAACATTTGTACCGTTGCCATGACACGTTGTGCTTGTGCACCTTGAAACAAATCGCGCACCATTGCCCTAGCAACAGTATTTCCTGCCCCACCACTCATGCCTTGAATCGCACGAAACAACCATAGCGTTTGCACATTGGGTGCAAATACACAACCGATACTGGCCAAGACAAAGATCGCCAGGCCCCATTTAATGGTGGTGATGCGTCCAATCGCATCCGATATCGCACCATGACACAATGTCATTGCAGCATAAGGCAATAAATAAAAAGTCAGACTTTGTTGGATGGCTAGAGGTGTGGTGTTGAGAGATTGTGCCATCCAGTGAAACGCTGGCAAGTAAGTATCAATCGCAAAGGGAGCAAGGGCTGCCAATGCAGCAAGCACATAGACTAAACGACTGGCATGACGCACAAATATATCCTATCCATAAAAAAAGGCGCACGCGTGCGCCCTTTCATTATAAAGCATGCTGGTTGATGATTAAGGTAATGCGTGAAACTGATCGACCCGTTCTTGGCTACCCTCAACGTATTTTTTAGAGTTTTTATCAGTGCGAAAAATAATCGGTTGTTCACGTATGATTGGATCTTGCGCAGCGACCAATGCCTCATCAATCAAATGGCGATGGGGAGATTTCGTACACACCGGATCAGCCGTTTCGGCATCCCCACTGAGTAAATAAGATTGACAGCGACAACCGCCTAAATCATTTTCTTTTTCGTCACAACTACGGCATGGTTCTTTTAGCCAATCCATGCCCCGGTATTTATTGAACGCTGGTGACTCTTTCCACGCCCACTCTAACCCGTTTTCTTTGACATTCGGAAACGTCATACCGGGCAATACGCGAGCAGAATGACAAGGCAGGACATCACCATTGGCCGTCACGATCATAAACACTTCGCCCCAACCATTCATACATTTTTTCGGACGGTCTGAAAAATAATCAGGCACCACAAAAAACACTTTCATCTTATTGCCAATGCGCTCACGGAACGCATTGGTGGCGGCTTCTGCGCGATTTAATTGTTCACGGGTAGGCATCAACTGACTGCGATTAACCAAGCTCCAGCCATAGTATTGGGTGTTAGCAAGCTCGACATAGTCTGCACCTAAGGCTTCGGCCATCTCTAAAATTTTGTCGACATGGTCGATGTTGTAGCGATGAATCACTACGTTAAGCACCATGGGGTAGCCATGCGCTTTAATCATGCCGGCTACTTTTTTCTTTAATTCAAACGTACGCGTGTCGGTAATAAAGTTGCTGATATCCTCGGTGATATCGTGCATAGACAACTGAATATGATCTAATCCGCCCTCTTTAAACGCTTGAATACGTTTTTCAGTTAAGCCCACACCAGAGGTAATCAGATTGCTGTAATAACCAAGTTTGTGCGCTTCGACGACGATGTCTTCGATATCGTCGCGCAATAGCGGCTCACCACCTGAGATCCCTAATTGAATCGCGCCCATCTTGCGCGCATCGCGTAAAGCAGATATCCACTGCTCGGTGGTGAGTTCGTTTTTGGTATGTTTATCGTAATCGGTAGGGTTGTAACAAAAAGCACAGTGTAATGGGCAACGATAAGTGACTTCTGCCAATAACCAAAGTGGTTGTTTTTGTGTCACGCTTGCCGCAACGCCGTTATTTAATTGTGCCATGTTGTTACCCCTTATTTGCTACACATTTGGCTATATTGATTTAAATTGCTTAAACGTTAATTTGACGCAACCAGCCTTTTTCAAGGGCGAGTTCAAACATACCAATAATGTCAGCTTCAATATCGGCAACGTCAGGAAATGTGTTTTTTAACGCAGTCACAATGTCACCTACACTGACTTTGCCATCCACACGCTTTAAAATTTCGCCAGCACCGCCATGCAATTTAATCATCCCCTCTGGAAACAGAATCACATAACTCTGTTGTGCTTCTTCCCACTGAAAACGGTGATGCAATGCAATGGCATAAATATCAGTATGTTGTACGCTCATCTTAATGTTCAATCTTAATCACAGGCTGACGTAAATAGTCACGCCCTTCTACTTTAATCTCTGTGCTCGCCAACATAATTGAGTCAGCAATCACCCAGAGTACGTTTAATTTAAATTGTAAAATCTCTAGCGCTTTCATTTGCATTTCGCGTGAAGTACTAAAGTACTCAAGCGTCACACCCAAGCCTTGCTCTACATCGCGGCGGGCTTCGGTTAAGCGCTTTTTAAAGTACATCAAGCCTTCTTCTTTTACCCAAGGATACATGCTAGGCCAAGAGCTAATCCGTTGCTGATGAATGTGCGGCGCGAATAACTCAGTCAAACTTGAGCAGACGCTTTCTTGCCAAGGGCGTTGTTTAGCAAAATTAATGTAAGCATCCACCGCAAATCTTACCCCAGGCGACACCATTTCTAGACTAGTGACTTGTTCGCGGGTGAGACCAACGGCTTCGCCTAAGCGCACCCAAGCTTCAATTCCGCCAATTTGGTTATCGATACCATCGTGGTCTGTGATTCTCACAATCCATTGTTTACGCACATCTTTATCAGGACAGTTAGATAAAATGGCAGCGTCTTTCATGGGAATGGCAATTTGATAATAAAAACGATTGGCTACCCAGCACTGTAATTGTTCTTTGGTTAATTTGCCCTCATACATCATCACGTGAAAGGGATGATAAATATGATAGCCCTGCCCTTTTTCACGCAGTCTGGCTTCAAACTCTTCACGAGTCCATGGCAATTGGTCTTGGGTTAATGCATTCATCACGCGCTCCTAAAGAATTATGTCCATACCGTCGAAAGCCACTTCAATCTGATGTTGATTGAGAATAGCACGTTCG
The DNA here is from genome assembly GCA_027488395.1 of Methylophilaceae bacterium. Classification (GTDB taxonomy): domain Bacteria; phylum Pseudomonadota; class Gammaproteobacteria; order Burkholderiales; family Methylophilaceae; genus Methylophilus. Next base: position 126,305 of record JAIYBT010000010.1, read on the forward strand.
GCTGAGTCTTCTCTTAAAATGGGGTTGGTATTATTGATATGAATTAAAACTTTGCGTACGGACTTATCTGTGCCAAATTTATCAAGTTCTTCAATCATGCCGCCGGGGCCAGATTGAGGATTGTGGCCGATACTGCGCGCCGTTTTCGTCATCAAGCCCATATCTAACATTTCAGTATTGGTCCAGAACGTACCATCCACCATAATGCAATCGGCTTGTGTCATCAGCGGTGGTAAATGCGGCTCAATTTCGGCCAAACCAGGTGAATACCAGCATTTTTTACCTGTGCTGATTTCTTCGATCAACACGCCAATGGTGTCACCAGGATGGGGGTCATTACGATGCGGTGAATATGGCGGCGCAGCACTTTTGAGCGCTACCGTGGTAAACCGTAAGTTGGGCACGTTAGGAATTTCAAAGGTACTGGCGTTAGCAACATTGTCAGCATCCACGGGGATTTCGTGATGGTTAACGCCACAGTAATGGCCTAATATGTTTAAGATTTGATTACCACTGGTGAGGTCTTCGTACACCATTTTAGTACAGTAGATTTCGCGCTTAACTTGACCTTCACGCAACATAAACAAGCCTGTGGTGTGATCGATCTGTGCATCAATTAAAATAATCGCTTTGATGCCAGAATCGCGCACTGCACGACCAGGTTGTAGCGGTGGAAATTCTTGAATTTGTTGAAGTACATCGGGTGAGGTATTGAATAGTACCCAATCAACACCATTACTTGACACGCAAATCGAAGATTGTGTGCGACGGGTGGCTTTGATAGTGCCTTTACGTAAGCCGTCACAGTTAAAACAGTTACAGTTCCATTGTGGAAAACCACCGCCAGCGCCAGCGCCTAATACATGTATGTGCATATTCTTTTCTTATTGAATGGTTGGTGAATGCGAAGTATAGGCTAGGCGCATACCTCTTATAAAATGTGCGCAAAAGTTGCGTGCATTGAAGTAGACTCGCATCATACGCATGCGTTGCAAGCCTAGCCTGCTAGTCTCAATGATTCATTGCTAGTGATTTTCATGAGCCCCCATCTTGCATTTACGATGCCCATAAAAAAGCCGCACAATCATCTGCGGCTAAATGACAACGGATGTTAATAATATTAACAATCTGCAGCTGCTAAGGTGGCGCGCCGCAGTTTGACAGCACGTGCGAGTGTTTCAAGTACTTCGACTGAGTCCTCCCAGCCAAGACAAGCGTCAGTAATGGATTGACCATAAGTTAAAGCACAACCCGGGGTGTGGTCTTGGCGACCTTCATTGATGTGTGACTCCAACATGACGCCGATGATTCTGGTATCCCCCGCCGCAACCTGTTGCGCAACGTCATCCACCACCACTATTTGGTTTTTAAATTGCTTTTGGCTATTGCCGTGACTACAGTCAATCATCAATACAGGCGCTAAGCCAGCCTCTGCGAGTAAGCCACAGACGCTGTTCACACTGGATGCATCAAAATTTGGTTGTTTGCCACCGCGTAAAATCACGTGGCAATCATCATTCCCTTTGGTGGCAATAATGGCTGATTCACCTTGTTTTGTGACCGATAAAAAATGATGTGGACTCGCCGCCGTTTTGATTGCATCAATGGCCACTTTAGCGCCCCCATCTGTACCATTTTTGAAGCCTACAGGACAGGACAAGCCAGACGCTAACTCACGGTGCACTTGTGATTCGGTCGTCCGCGCGCCAATCGCACCCCAACTGACCAAATCAGCCGTATATTGTGGTGTGATCATATCCAAAAACTCTGTGCCGGCTGGCATACCAAGTTCATTCACGTCCAATAAAAAGCGACGGGCTTTTTCGAGGCCATCATTAATGTCATAACTTCCATCTAAGTGCGGATCGTTGATCAAACCCTTCCAACCCACAGTGGTTCTGGGCTTTTCAAAATACACACGCATCACGATCAATAACTCATTCGACAATCGTTGACGAAGTGATAGCAGTTGTCTCGCATAGGCCAACCCAGCTTCTGTATCATGAATTGAGCAAGGTCCAATGATCACCAATAGACGATCATCACCTTGATGCAAAATTTGATGGATTGCTGCGCGCGTTTTAATGATGTTTTGTGTACTACCCGCGCTTTCTTGTAAACGTGACAATAAGTCTGCCGGCTTGATCAGCGGCTTAATTTCCAACACGCGCACATCATCTGTGGCTAATTTTTCGTATGCAGTCATAAGGGGAGAATTAAGCCTGAAGGATCTGTCCAAGCACGTCTAATAAACGCGCATTTTCACTGAATAAGCCAATACTGACCCGTAAATAATCAGGCATGTGGTAATTGGCGACAGGACGCACAATCACGCCATGTTGCAATAGTTGTTGATTCACTTGGGCCGCATTGGCCACTTTAAAACTTACAAAATTGGCATAAGAAGGAATATAGCTTAAACCAAGCGCTGTTAACCCTTGCGTCATTTGGGCCATCCCCGCTTGATTGGCCGCATAACTACGCGCCACAAAATCATCATCCTGAAGCGATACTACCGCCGCCGCTTGCGCAATGCTGTTCACGTTAAATGGCTGGCGAACACGGTTCATTAGATCAGCCAATGCAGGATGCATGAGGCCAAAACCAATTCTCAAGCCAGCCAAACCATACGCTTTAGAAAAGGTGCGGGAGATGATTAAATTATCAAACTCAGCTAACCAAGTAATCGCTTCTGATTTATCAAGCGCAGATAAATATTCATCATAGGCTTCATCAAGTACCACCAACACATGCTTGGGCACTTGTTGTAAAAAATCTTTGAGCGTGCTTTTATCAATCAACGTACCCGTCGGGTTATTGGGATTAGCCACAAAAATCAGTTTCGTTTTTGGTGTAATCGCCGCTAAAAATCCAGCTAAATCGTGTCCAAAATCAATCGCTGGCACAACCACGCCTTTAGCACCCACGGCTTGCGTCACCAGTGGATATACCGCAAACGCATGCTGTGAATATATCGTTTCATCTCCCGCTGTTAAAAAGGCCCGAGCAGCCAGTTCTAGAATATCGTTTGAGCCGTTGCCAAAAACGATCTGTTGCGTTGAAACACCAAATTTGTGTGAAACCGCGTCGCGCAGTGCAAACGTATTGCCGTCCGGATAGCGTGCAATTTCACTGATGGCGTCTTCAATCGCCATTTGTGCCTTTGGGCTCATGCCGAGCGGGTTTTCGTTTGAGGCAAGTTTAACAATATCGGCCTCGTTCAGGCCCATTTCGCGTGCCAGTTCTGCGATCGGCTTACCGCCCTGGTATGGGGCTATGCTTCGAATATGGTCAGGGGCTAAGTTTGAGAGTAATGACATAAAATTTAAGTTAAATAATGGCTGTCGGATAGGAACCCAACACTTTGAGTAAAGTTGCACGGCTGGCCAAATCGCTCAGCGCAGCATGCACGGCCGCATCGGTTTGATGCCCTTCAATATCCACATAAAACACGTAATTCCATAAGTCTTGTCGTGATGGTCTAGATTCTAACTTGGTCATGCTCACGCCATGTTTTGCAAATGGGGCAAGCAACTCAACCACAGCACCGGGTTTATTTTGCGCACTCATGACTAAGGATGTTTTATCTTGGCCTGAGGGTGCTACGCCATGCGTGCCCAGTACCAAAAAGCGCGTTGTATTTTTTGGATCATCTTCGATGTTTTCAGCCAACACATGTAACTGAAATAACTCTGCTGCTCGTTTACTGGCGATTGCCGCTGCAAAAGTCCCTTGGCTCGCAACCAACTCGTGGATCATTTGTGCGGCGCGCGCATTACTGGTCACCGCTTCACGCTCGGTATGTGGTAAATGATGATTCAGCCACTCATGGCATTGTGCCAATGACTGCGCGTGCGAAAAAATATGCGTAATTTGGCTAATATCTTGTTGTGCCGACAATAAACAATGATGCACGGGTAGGGTCACTTCACCAATGACCTGTAATGGACTGGCTAACAACAAATCTAGCGTAATCCCCACTGCGCCTTCAGTCGAGTTTTCAACAGGCACGACCGCGTAATCGGCCTGACCTGCTTCTACCGTTCTGAACACTTCGTCAATACTGCCGCACACCACGGCTTGTCTACCCTGACCAAATTGCTTCAGTGCGGCTTCCTCGCTGTAGGTGCCAAGCGGCCCCAAGAACGCAATCGATAGCTCTTTTTCAAGTGCACGGCAATTCGACATGACCGCTCGAAAAATATGGCTTATCGCTTCATCCGCCAATGGTCCTTGATTTTCAGCTTGCAAGCGACGAATCACTTGCGCCTCACGTTCGGGCCGGTAAATCACACCATCGGATTTTACATGACCGATTTCACGTGCCAACTGCGCACGCTCGTTGACCAAGGCCAATAATTGCGAGTCTATCGCGTCAATTTTATTTCTAAATTGTATTAATAAATCAGACATTTAAAATAATTAATTAAAGTGATTTTGTATGTTTTTCTGCAAACGACTGCATCATTGTAACCAAGGCTTGTACCCCTTCAATTGGCATGGCGTTATACATACTGGCGCGCATACCACCGACTGAGCGATGCCCTTTCAGCTGCAATAACCCAGCCTCTTCCGCGGCCTTTAAAAAGGCATCGTTCAATGCCTCATCACGTAAACTAAAAGGAATATTCATACGAGAGCGATACGCTTTTTCGATCTTGTTTTCATAAAAATCTGTTTGATCCAAATAGTCATACAATAATGAGGCTTTTGCGATGTTGGCTTGCTCGATGGCAGCAACACCCCCTTGTGCCAATAACCACTCAAATACTAGCCCCGCTATGTAAATGCTGTAGGTAGGTGGGGTATTGATCATGCTTTGATGCTCTGCTTGGGTTTTCCAATGAAACACCGCTGGCGTCAATGGTGAAGCCTGCGCTAATAAGTCTTCGCGCACGATGACTAAACACAAGCCTGCAGGACCGATGTTTTTTTGCGCCCCCCCATATATCACCCCATATTGAGACACATCGATGGGGCGTGACAATATATGTGATGACATGTCTGCCACAATCGGTACGCCATGCGTATCTGGGACATCGATAAACTCAACCCCGTTGATCGTTTCATTGGTGCAATAATGGACATATGCCGCATCAGGATTAAGCTTCCATTGACTAAACGCTGGTACGTGGGTAAAGCCACTGTTCTCAGCTGAGGCGGCAACATGAATGTGTCCGTAAGCTTTCGCATCTTCAACACTACGCTTACTCCAAGCCCCCGTGACCACATAATCTGCGGATTTGCCGTTAAGCAAATTCATCGGAATAATCGCATTTTCACCAATTGCGCCACCTTGTAAAAATAGCACTTTATAGTTGGCTGGAATATTTAACAGCTGGCGGAAATCCGCTTCGGTTTTTTCTAAGATATAGGTGAACTCTTTGCCACGGTGCGACATTTCCATCACACTCATGCCGCTCCCATGCCAATCCAGCATCTCTTGTTGCGCACGCTCTAATACGGGTTTAGGTAATACTGCGGGCCCCGCAGAAAAGTTAAATATTTTTTTCATAGCTCAATTTAGAACGTTCGCGTAAGGCTGGTTATTATTAGTTGCTGTGATATGGTGCATTGATTGTCAGTCATCAATCTTAACGGCCTAGCACCGCAAATTACTCCACTGCACCTTCATCATCATCAGTCTCTACAATTTTCTCGAGGCCTGACAGTTTCTCACCTTCACCTAAATTAATTAACGTTACCCCTTGCGCGGCGCGTCCCATATCACGAATCTCTTTAACGCGCGTACGGATCAATACGCCACCAGTGGTAATCAGCATAATTTCATCTTCAGCCGTCACCAGTTTGGCGGCAATCGCTAAACCATTACGTTCACTGACTGCAATGGCTTTCACCCCTTGTGTGCCGCGACCAGAATGACGGAACTCAGACAATACCGTGCGCTTGCCATAACCGTTTTCTGTGGCAACCAATACAGATTCTTCTTCGCTGGTCGCAATCAATAATGAAAGCACTTGTTGCTTGGCGGCGAGCTTCATACCGCGTACCCCACGGGTCGCACGGCCCATCGGACGTACATCATCTTCAGTAAACCATACCGCTTTGCCGCCATTAGAGACCAAGACAATATCATTACTACCGTTGGTGACTTCGGCACCAATTAAGTAATCGTTATCGTCTAAATTAATCGCAATAATGCCTGACTTACGCGGATTAGCGAACTCGTTAAGTGCTGTTTTTTTAACAGTCCCCATAGCGGTAGCCATAAAAATAAAGTGATTTTCGTCAAATTCTTTCACCGGCAAAATGGCGTTGATTTTTTCACCTTCTTCTAACGGGAATAAATTCACAATCGGTTTGCCGCGGCTAATACGACTGCCTTGCGGCACTTCATATACTTTTAACCAATACACGCGGCCACGGCTGCTAAAACATAAGATGTAATCATGGGTATTGGCGACAAACATTTTGTCAATAAAGTCATCTTCTTTGGTTGCAGCCGCCTGCTTACCACGACCACCCCGTTTTTGCGCTCGGTATTCATCCAAAGGCTGCGATTTGACGTAGCCAGAATGCGACAATGTCACCACGACGTCTTGTGGCGTAATCAAATCTTCCAGTGACAAATCTTGCGTATTTTGTTCAATTTCTGAACGACGCTCATCACCAAATTGTTTTTGAATGTCATTGAGCTCTTCCACAATGATCGCAGTAACACGTTCTGGTTTCGCTAAAATATCCAACAAGTCAGCAATCAAATCCATCACTTCTTTGTATTCATTGACAATTTTATCTTGCTCAAGCCCAGTTAAACGTTGCAAACGCATTTGTAAAATCTCTTGCGCTTGTACATCAGATAACCAGTAACCCGTGGCTGATAAGCCAAACTCAATAGACAAACCTTCAGGCCGCGAGGCTTCCATCGCTGCTCGTTTTAGCATTTCTTCAACCACTGGCGATTGCCAACTTCTTGCCATCAACGCTTTTTTGGCTTCTGGCGGCGTCGGTGCTGCTTTAATAATTGCAATCATGTCATCGACATTAGCCAAGGCGACAGCTAAGCCCTCTAGCACATGGCCACGGTCGCGCGCTTTACGAAGCTCAAATACGGTACGGCGTGTGACGACCTCGCGACGATGCCGCAAAAAGGCCTCTAGCATTTGCTTCAAATTTAGCAGGCGTGGTTGGCCATCGAGCAAGGCCACCATATTCATGCCAAACGTATCTTGTAATTGTGTTTGTTTGTATAAGTTGTTGAGGATCACTTCTGGCACTTCGCCGCGTTTGAGTTCAATGACCACACGCATGCCAGATTTGTCTGATTCATCACGTAAATCAGAAATACCGTCGATTTTTTTCTCGTTAACCAGCTCAGCAATTTTTTCGATCAAGGTCTTTTTATTGACCTGATAGGGTAACTCGTCAATGATGATGGATTGACGGCCGCCTTTATCCATATCCTCAAAGTGCGTACGGCCACGCATGACAACGCGGCCTCGACCGGTACGATAGCCTTCTTTCACACCCACCGTGCCATAAATAATGCCCGCGGTCGGAAAATCTGGCGCTGGGATATATTCAATTAACTCGTCGATGCTGATGTCAGGCTGCTTGAGCAAGGCAAAACAAGCGTTTAACACTTCATTTAAATTATGGGGAGGAATATTGGTGGCCATTCCAACTGCAATCCCCGAACTGCCATTGATCAGCAAGTTGGGAATGCGGGTGGGCATGATCAATGGCTCTTGCTCACTACCATCATAGTTAGGACCAAAATCTACGGTGTCTTTATCAATATCGGCGAGTAGTTCATGCGCAATTTTTGACATACGAATTTCGGTATATCGCATCGCCGCCGCGTTATCGCCATCCACCGAGCCAAAGTTACCTTGCCCATCAACGAGCATATAGCGCAAGGAAAAATCTTGCGCCATACGCACGATAGTGTCGTACACAGCAGTATCACCATGTGGGTGATATTTACCAATCACATCCCCAACAATACGGGCGGATTTTTTATAAGGTTTGTTGTAGTCGTTCGAGAGTTCATGCATCGCAAACAAGACACGACGATGCACAGGTTTTAGACCATCACGCACATCGGGCAAAGCGCGTCCCACAATCACGCTCATCGCATAATCGAGATAGCTGCGACGCATCTCATCTTCAAGACTAATCGGCAAGGTTTCTTTGGCAAATTGATCGGGAGATTGGCTCATGCTAAACCCATTTATAATTAAAATTTGTATGTCACAATTTTAACATGAATGCCATGTTTTCGACCTGTTTTGACCCTTTTGAGCGCAGAGACAGACATAAAAAAACCCCACTCCATACCTGAGAGTGAGGTTTTTTGTAGGATGTCACTGCTAGCGATTCATCACCAGATGAAAAGTGAACATGTTCACTCGAATGAATCGCTTCCAATCAAGGCTTACAAGCCCGATAAGCCTTTTTCAATGGCACGATTTTCAGGCTTGTTATTCGCATCGGCCGCTGGTGCTACAGGGGTTGGCGGCGGATTCACTGGGGCATCTTTTTTCAGCGCCGTGTTCGTGGTTTCACCGAGCTTCACGTCTTTAAACTCACCATAAAAATTGACTTCGGCTGCTTTACGGATGGCAGCCACTTCATTTTTAATTAAAGTTTGTTGCTTACTATTGACCAAGAATTGCTGAATATAAGGTTTAGCTTTTTCTAAATCGACGGGTTCTTTGTCGACTTTTTCCAAGAAAAACAAACCCAATGCCGTTTGATTGTTGGCTAACAATACATCTTTTTCATTCATTTGACGCAACTTGATCGCGACTTCTGCGGGTAGCTGCTCAGCGCTACGTTTTGAAGCATTCACATTAAACACAAAGTTAGCTGCTTTTAGTTTGCTCGCAATTTCTTCTGAAGTTTTAACATCACCGATATCAGCTTTGATTTTTTCTGCATTGGCTGCACCATCTTTGACCAAAAATTCACGGATCACATACACACGACGATCACTAAACAACTCTGGATGATCTTGATAGAATTTATTGATTTCATCTGCGGTGGGTGGTGGTGTTTGATTTCCCGCAATTTTTTGTAAATAGGCTTGGGCCAATACTTGCTGCTTTGTTGCTTCCAGCACTTGTAGCACATTGGGATCACGATCAAGCTTACTGTCTAGCGATTTTTGCGCCAGCAACTCTAAATCGACTAACTGTTGCAATACTTTCTCAGACGCTGGCTTGAGTTGCGCTGGATCCACTTTACCCACTTTTGATAACGCGAAATTAAGTTGATGCACAGTGATTTCTTTGTCATTTACTTTGGCAACCACTTGGGTATTACCAGATTTGTTATCGTGACTACCGCAGCCTGCCAACACGACTGACAACAAGACCGATGTCAGTACACTAATTTTTTTCATTTTTAATCCCTTAAACATACAAAAACTTCATGAGTATATAACGACTTTGTAGTCAATTTTATGACGTTTTACATCACCCGATAGGAGATGACAATAACATTAAATCATTTTTTAAATCTTCGATGTGCTCTAAACCGACAGCGATCCGTACTAAATTATCATGTATTCCCGCGGCGAGTCGCGCCTCAGGACTGACTCTGCAATGCGTGGTTGTGGCTGGATGGGTAATCGTTGATTTAACATCGCCCAAATTAGCGGTGATTGAAATCATCTGTGTTGCATCAATCACCTCCCATGCAGCTGCTTGTAAGGTTTGATCCGCACGAGGGACAACCTCAAAGCTGACGATGCCTCCGCCTAAGCGTTGTTGCTTAGCAGCAAGCGCATATTGGGGATGAGAAGCCAACCCTGGATAATGCACACGCGAAACACGCGGCTGTTGTTCAAGCCAATTGGCCAGAGCGAGCGCACGACTGGCATGCGCTTCCATTCTAACTTGTAACGTCTCTAACCCTTTTAAAAATACCCAAGCGTTAAATGCACTCATGGTGACACCTGCAGTGCGCAAATAACCATACACAGGTTCCATCACCGCTTTACTGCCGAGCACGGCGCCCCCTAATACTCTGCCTTGGCCATCGATATATTTTGTAGCGGAGTGAATGATAATATCGGCACCCAGCTTTAATGGCTGTTGTAATGCTGGCGTGCAAAAACAATTATCAATTACCAATAAGGCGCTTGCATGGTGCGCAATCACAGAAAGCGCTTCGATGTCAGCAACTTCGGTAAGTGGATTAGAAGGTGTTTCTGCAAAGAGTAATTTAGTATTCTTTTGAGTGGCGGCTTGCCACGCATCCAAATCTGTTAAGGCAACAAAAGTGACTTCTAAGCCCCATTTTTTCATGATGTTGCTAAACAGCTGGACGGTTGTCCCAAAAAGACTACGTGATGCAACGATATGATCACCCGCTTGGCACAAACCCATCACACAAGCCAAAATAGCGGCCATGCCACTGGCAGTTGCAACGCACTGCTCTGCACCCTCCAACGCAGCAAGCTTGTCTTGAAACATGGTCACGGTGGGATTAGTAAACCGTGAATAAATATTCCCTGACTCACTGCCGCTAAACCGCGCAGCCGCTTGCGCTGCATTTTTAAATTTAAAACTTGAGTTCAGAAACAATGCTTCTGAATTTTCTCCAAATTCAGTGACCTGCGTCCCTGCGCGGACGGCTAAGGTTTCTAAATGATATTGCTCGTTCATGACACCTCGTTGTTCTGCCCATCATAGGCGGTTACACCAATGAAAAACCCGTTAAAGCAATCTATGCTAAAACGGGTTTTTGGTCTCTCGCTTTAGCAGAATTTATAATGCGCTCGCAAGCTGAGTTAGGCTTTGTTTAATGTTGGCCACTCAAATCAGCGCAATTTCATTTAACGCTTTAACCGTTTAACTGTCAAGCATTATTCTGCACCAACTAAATCGGTCGATAACAGGTTTAAATCCAATTGGGTGGTAGAGTTTGGCGGTAATTGTTTTTTGTTGGCGTCATTGCGCGCATTTTCAATGCGATTTAAATATTGACTATCCACATCCCCAGTCACATAGACGCCATCAAAACAACTGCAATCAAACTGCGTCATGTGCGGGTTTGATTTGGTAATGCTTTCTTTTAAATCTTCTAAATCTTGGTAAATCAGTGCATCCGCGCCAATTTCAGCACAAATTTCTTCATCGGTGCGATTGGTGGCTAACAGTTCGTGCCGGCTTGGCATGTCGATACCGTAGACATTAGGAAAGCGAACAGGCGGCGCAGCAGATGCAAAATATACTTTATTAGCGCCCGCATCGCGTGCCATTTGCACAATCTGTTGCGAAGTGGTGCCACGCACAATCGAATCATCGACTAACAACACATTTTTACCTTTAAACTCGATGCCGATTGGATTGAGCTTTTGACGCACGGACTTTTTGCGCAATGCTTGTCCTGGCATGATGAACGTACGACCAATATAGCGATTTTTAATAAACCCTTCGCGATAGTCCAAGCCTAAAGCGATGCCTAATTGTAACGCGCTAGGACGGCTGGTGTCAGGAATAGGAATCACCACATCAATGTGCTTATCTGCCCATTCACGCTTGATCTTCTCTGCCAATAAGCTGCCCATATCTAAGCGAGTTTGATACACAGAAACACCATCAATCACAGAGTCTGGGCGAGCTAAATACACATATTCAAAAATACACGAGGTTAGTTTTGCGTTTTCAGCACATTGACGGCTATATAAATGACCATCCATATCGATAAACACGGCTTCGCCGGGTTCTACATCCCGAAGCAAGGTAAAGCCAAGCACATCTAAAGCAACACTTTCTGAGGCAACAATATACTCAGTCCCTTTATCGGTTTCTTGTTTGCCAATCACCAAGGGTCGAATACCAAATGGATCACGGAAGGCCAACATTCCAAAATTCGCAATCATGGCCACTACAGCATAAGCGCCTTTACAACGCTTATGTACGCCTGCAACAGCATCAAATACGACATCGCTATTCAGTAAAGCACTTTTAGAGGTATGTTCAATTTCGTGCGCCAATACATTGAGCAGCACTTCGGAATCAGAGCTGGTATTAATATGCCGTAAATCCTGCCTAAACATTTCCGATTTTAATTGCTCAGAGTTGGTTAAGTTTCCGTTATGACCCAACACGATGCCAAATGGGGAATTGACATAAAATGGTTGCGCCTCAGCAGCACTGGATGAACCAGCGGTTGGATAACGCACGTGCGCAATACCGACGTTTCCGACCAGATTTCGCATATGACGGGTGTGAAATACATCTTTCACTAAGCCATTATTTTTATGCATGTGAAAAGAGTTTCCATCACAAGTCACAATGCCTGCGGCATCTTGACCTCGATGTTGTAACACCAGCAAGCCATCATATAACAATTGGTTGACTGGATTTTTACCGACAATGCCAATGATTCCGCACATAATAACTTCCTAATTAGCTTTCAAAATTTTAAACGTCGATCAAGGTCGAGGGTTTGCCAAAATGCACTTTAGAGGCAATGCTCTCTGGCAACCAGGGGCGAAATTTCAGCACCAAGGCTTCAAGTGGTGCGCTTAGCATGGCGTTGGTCCAGCGAGGGTCTTTCGGGAGATTGGTCATGCTTGCCAAAATCATGATGATCAAAATCAATATTAATCCGCGCACACTGCCGACAAACCCACCCAATAATCGATTCACGCCACCCAAACCAGCCGCCTTCATGATGCTTGTTAATACAATGGAGATGAGGCTAGCGCACAACAATACCAACAGGAAAATGGCTATAAAGGCCGCAATCACTTTTAAACTGTCACTGGGTATTTGACTTGGCACATAGGGCAATACGGTGGGATTCCATGTTTTGGCTACATAAAAGGCTAGCAACCAGCCAAATACCGAAAATAGTTCACGGATAGCGCCGCGCATTAAACCGACAATAATAGACAGTCCCAGTACGGATAACACGATGTAATCAAACGCAGTCATGCTCTTATTTACCTACAACAATGCCATTCACCCCAAGGGCTGACATTTGTTGCTGTGCAGTTTGCGCATCTGAGCGTTGAGAATAAATTTGCGAGCGAAGTTTAAATGTTTGTTGGCTGCCTGAGACAGGCTCTACCACAGATTCGATGCCTGCTTGGGCTAGTTTTTGTCTAAGACTATCGAGATTATTTGGATCTGAAAACACGCCAAACTGAACAAAAAATTTACCGGATGGATGCTCTGTTGACTTTTGCACTGTTGCTTTATGCTCAATTAATTTTGCTTGCTTTTTTGCAAGTGCTTGTTTGTCTTTTTCATCCTGCGATACTTTTGTGTCGGCTTGACTTTGCGCATGTTTAGCGCCTGCCAAGGTAGGACGATTTAGTTCAGCATTTTTTACCTCTGCTTTGCCTGTTTCGTCCTTGGGTTCGTTTGTTTTTTTGCTGACTGGCGCCGCAATCGGATTTGCCACAATGGAGGCAGGTGACATAGCGACAGCTGTGTTAGGTTTCGGCTCAGGTTTAATCTCTGCCTTTATGACTGGTTCAGCGGTTGCGGCAACAGGAGCGGTATCAGAAGCTTGTGGGGCTTTATTTGTTTGAGTATTTGTACGATTTGTTTGAGTATCAGTACGATTTGTTTGAGCCTCTGCAATGGGTTGGGCGGCTACATTAGGTTGTTCAGTTGCTGCTTTTTTTGAAGTCTCGTTGGGCGTATCGGCGGACGTTGAGGCTTCATCAGCTTGTGTTGCACGCGTGGGTTCTGTCACTGATACCGTTTCATCTGACGCGACAGGATTGGATTCAATTGTTGATGCAGAAGGTAGCGCAGTGTCTGTAGACGCTTCATTTACCACGGTAATGTTGACGTCTTCTTGTGCAAGATCTGCCACTCTATCTTTCAACACAAAAGGCAAAACAATTAACATCAAAATGACTAGCGTAACTGCACCAACTAACCTTCTGCGGGCAGTTTTTTTGAGAATGAGTTCTTTATCAGTCAATGCATCGCTCGCCATAATGTGATTCGCGTTAATTCAATCGCTTGAACAATCGAGCCCTAACTTTCTAAAGCATCGATTGAAGTACACTGCAAGATCGCAGCCACCGTAAAAAATGAACCAAATACAATGATTTTATCATTTTTTGTTGCTTTGTTATAACAGTGACTCAGCGCCATAGCAAGGCGCTCAAAGCAATGAATGTGATCTTGTGACACATGGGGTTGCAAACAACTGAGCAAATAATCTAGTTTGGCTGCACGCGGATGCACAATAGGCGCTATCGCCCAAACGTCAATCATAGAATGTAACTCAGCGATCACGGCAGGAATATCTTTATCGGCCAACATGGAAAACACGGCATATACACGTCCACCGCCTGCACGTATGGTCTCTAGGTTATGTCGTAGCGCACGTGCTGCATGCGGGTTATGTGCAACATCTAAAATAATATCTGGGGCATGATGCCAATACTGAAAACGCCCAGTGACCTGTGTCATGCTAATCGAAGACACCAATGTTTCAGTATCGACTTTAAGTTTGGTCTGTAAAGCACGTACAGCGTAGATGACACTGGCTGCATTTTGCCATTGATACGCCCCTTGCAAAGCTAACTGCGAAAATAACAAGGTGCCTTGCGCATCCTGATATAACGCAGCGGTGGCTTGTGGTGTTACCGAAAAATCAACTCCGTTGCGTGCCAACGTCGCATTTAATTGTTGTGCATGCGTCAATAATGCACTTGGTGGATGTAAGTCGCCGCAAATAGCCACTTGTTGCGCACGATAAATACCCGCTTTTTCAAATCCAATGGCCTCACGGGTATTGCCTAAAAATTCCATATGATCAAGATCGACATTGGTCACAATGGCGCAGTCCGCATCGACAATATTGACTGCATCCAGACGCCCACCCAAACCCACTTCTAAAATGGCGATGTCTAAACCTGCTTGTTCAAACGCCCACAAGGCCGCCAGCGTGCCCATCTCAAAATAGGTTAACGCAATCTCACCACGCCGCTGCTCGACGGCTAAAAAGGCATCACAAAGCAACGTATCTGCAATCAATTGCCCATTAAAACGCACCCGTTCTTGGTATTGCAATAAATGTGGAGAGGTATAACAACCAACTTGATAGCCCGCTTGGGTGTAAATACGTTCTAACATGGCACAAGTGGAACCTTTGCCATTGGTACCACCCACAGTGATCACCAGATAGTTAAAACGAAGATTAAGTCGGTCTGCGACCTCACGAACCCGAGACAATCCCATTTCGATGGTTGCAGGATGAAGCGATTCGATATAAGCAAGCCAGCCCGCAACCGAATTGGGAAAGCTTAAAGCGGCAGGTGGCATTAAGCGGCTTGCGTTATATGCATTAAGTTAGATAAGACGACACTTAAGGTTTGACGCATTTCTCGGCGATCTACGATCATATCAATGGCACCATGCGTTAACAAAAATTCAGCACGCTGAAAACCTTCTGGTAAGGTTTCACGCACGGTTTGTTCAATTACACGCGGGCCAGCAAAACCAATTAACGCATTGGGCTCAGCCACAATCACATCCCCCAACATTGCAAAGCTTGCAGAGACCCCTCCCATGGTAGGGTCGGTTAATACAGAAATGTAAGGCAATCCAGCCTCTGATAATTTTGTGAGCGCAGAACTGGTTTTGGCCATTTGCATGAGCGACAGTAGACCTTCTTGCATGCGCGCACCACCACTGGCAGCAATACAAATAAACGCACAGCGATGATCAATGGCCGCTTGAACCCCGCGCACAAAACGCTCGCCAACCACCGAGCCCATCGATCCACCCATGAATTTAAATTCAAATACGGCTGCGACCACTGGCACCGTGGCCATTGTGCCACGCATCACGATCAATGCATCTTTTTCACCCACATCACGTTGTGCTGATTTCATCCGTTCAGCATAGGTTTTAGAGTCTTTAAATTTAAGTGCGTCCACAGGCGTCACTTCGGCACCGATTTCAATGCGACCTTCAACATCCAGTAGCACATTTAACCGGTCTCTGGCACCTAGGCGATGGTGATGACCACATTGCGGACACACTTCAAGATTGGCGTCTAAATCAGTACGATAAAGCACGGTCTGACAAGCATCACATTTATGCCATAACCCCTCTGGCATCGAGCGTTTTTGCGCAGAATCTACTGCACGTTTGATTTTTTGCGGAATCTTATCTAACCAGCTCATGACCTCTCCTACTGTCTTTTTTTATGTTATGCCGCATCAATTGCAACACGTAATTCTGTGATTAATGCTTGTATGTTTGGAAGCAATGTATCCGCTGCGGATTGTTCAATGGTCAGTACCATGCGGCTACCGACAACCACTGCATCGGCAATGGCCGCAACGGCTTTGGCCGTTGCCGCATCTTTCACCCCAAATCCAACGCCAACAGGCAAATCGGTGCGCGCGCGAATCTCAGCGACCCGTTTCGATACTTCAACAATATCGAGATTGGCAGCACCCGTTACGCCTTTGAGAGACACATAATACAAAAATCCGGTGGCCTGTTGAATAATTAAATCGGTACGCGCAGGTTCAGTGGTGGGCGAGAGCAAGAAAATACTATCCATAGCTGCAGCCGTTAACTGCTGATTAAATTTCTCACATTCTTCTGGCGGGTAATCCACAGTGAGAACGCCATCGACGCCCGCCGCTTTAGCAGCTTGCACAAACGCCGCAGTCCCCATGGCTTCAATTGGGTTTGCATAGCCCATCAAAATAATCGGTGTGGTTTGGTCAGTTTCTCTAAATTGGGTGACCATGGCTAGTACTTTACGTAACCCCATTTTATGCACTAACGCACGTTCACTAGCACGCTGAATGACAGGACCATCGGCCATCGGATCAGAAAATGGTACGCCTAGCTCAATCATGTCTGCGCCAGCGTCCACCATGGCATGCATTAGCGGAACGGTCTGTTCTGGGTGAGGATCCCCTGCGGTAATGTATGGAATCAGGGCTTTTTTTCCTTGACCTTTTAATTCGCCAAAAACGGTTTTAATACGTGACATGTCAATGATTCTTTAGAGGGCTAATACGATGGTTTAAAGGGTGATGTTGGCTAACTTTGCAACCGTGTTGATATCTTTATCACCGCGACCAGATAAATTGACCAAAATGACTTGATCTGGGGACATCGATTTCGCCATCTTTTCCGCATACGCCAGTGCATGACTGGATTCCAAGGCAGGAATAATCCCTTCGGTGCGACAAAGATTATGAAACGCTTGCATGGCTTCATCATCAGTAATTGCGACGTATTCGGCGCGATGGATATCTTTCAACCAAGCGTGTTCAGGGCCAACACCAGGATAATCTAACCCAGCTGACACTGAATGCGTTTCAATAATGTTACCGTCCTCATCTTGCATTAAATAAGTACGATTTCCATGCAATACACCAATTGGGCTATTCGCTGTTAACGGTGCTGCATGCAAGCCGGTTTCGATGCCATGGCCTGCTGCTTCTACCCCAATTAAGCGTACGTTAGGAACATCAATGTATGGGTAAAAAATACCCATCGCATTCGAGCCACCGCCCACACACGCAATCACGGCATCTGGTTGACGGCCAAGCATTTCTTGCATTTGACGTTTGGCTTCAACACCTATCACCGCTTGAAAATCTCGCACCATCATCGGGTATGGATGTGGGCCTGCCACGGTACCAATGATGTAAAAAGTATCAGAAATGTTGGTGACCCAATCACGCATGGCTTCGTTTAAGGCGTCTTTCAGTGTTTTGGAGCCACTTTCAACGGGTACCACCGTTGCACCAAGTAATTTCATACGGAACACGTTGGGTGCTTGACGCTTTACATCTTCAGCGCCCATATACACGACACACTCAAGGCCTAAACGCGCGGCAATCGTTGCTGTAGCAACGCCATGTTGGCCAGCGCCTGTTTCAGCAATCACGCGGGGCTTACCCATGCGCTTTGCCAGCAGTGCTTGCCCGATGGTGTTGTTGACTTTGTGCGCGCCAGTATGGTTAAGGTCTTCGCGCTTGAGGTATATCTGTGCGCCACCAATCTTGTCTGATAGACGTTTGGCGTGATAAATAGGACTTGGACGGCCAACAAAATGTTTTAAATCGTAGGCAAACTCAGCCAGAAAATCAGGATCATGCCGATATTTTTCGTACATGAGGCGTAGTTCTTCTAGCGCTTCTACCAAGGTTTCCGCGACAAAAATGCCGCCGAAAGGACCAAAGTGTCCACGTTGATCTGGCATGTCATACAGTTGCATATGTGCTCCGTTTAAGCGTTATGTCTTAGCCACCCCTAACTAAGCGCGATGGCTTAGCTGGACTTGTCGCATAAATGCGATCATTTTATCTTTTGATTTAATGCCTTTTTGTAATTCCACGCCGCCGCTGATATCTACTGCATATGGATGCACACGTTCGATTGCATGCGCGACGTTTTCACTATCCAGTCCGCCAGCAAGCACGACGGGTTTAGTCAGATTGGATGGAATTAATTGCCAATCAAAGGTGAGACCCGTACCGCCCACCGCTTGTTCAGAATACGTATCCAACAATAAGGCGGTTGCTGATGCGTAATCGACTTCGTATTGTAACAAATTTGACTCTGGTTTAACGCGGATTGCTTTGTAAAAAGGCAGATTAAATTGGGTACAAAAATCAGGCAACTCATCGCCATGAAATTGAATGCAATCTAATCCAGCCGTGCTGATTGTTTCTGACACCGTTTTGGCATCGGCATTCACAAATAACCCGACTTTACTAACAAAAGGCGGCAAATGTTGAATGATGGCTTGCGCTTGCGTCGCAGTCACCGCTCTTGGACTGGGCGCATAAAATACAAAGCCAAGCGCATCCGCGCCAGCATGGATCGCATCCAACGCATCGCTTAATCGTGTAATGCCACAAATTTTGACTCTTGTTCTGCTCATGATTGCTTATTATCTAAAGGAAACGACTTATTTAAATTGGAAAAGCTTTACTCAAAAAGGTTTTTTATCTGCATGATGGTTGTTGGTAATTGCCAATGCGCTGCGTAGCGAACGCCGCAAAAATACAAGCCATCTGGCATAAACGTTGGAGGTGCCAATGTGCGGTCACGCATTGTAAGCAACTGTTGAAATTGACGCACTGTGAGTTTGCCCTGCCCAACATACACGAGCGCACCCACCATGTTGCGAATTTGATGTTGTAAAAACGCATGCGCTTCAAAATCGAACACAAAATAGTGACCCGCTTGCCTCACTTGTGCCACTTTCATGGTGCGCACTGGGCTGTTGGCTTGACACTCGCTGGCTCTAAATGCGCTAAAGTCATGCTCACCAATCAGTGCTTGAATTGCAGCTTGCATGGCAACTAAATCCAGTGGACGATGATACCAACCAACGCGGCCATGATCGATTGCGGGTGCAACGGCATGGTTATACAGCACATATTGGTACAGGCGTGATTCCGCCACAAACCGCGCATGAAAATCATCAGAGACAAGTTGCGCCCATTGTATGCGCACCCAACTGGGTAAATAGGCATTACATCCGCGCACCCATGCCTGCATTGGACGTGACACATCGGTTTCAAAATGCGCGACTTGCATCAAAGCATGCACACCAGTATCGGTGCGCCCAGCGCAATGCAGTCTAATCGCCTCACCGCCGATGTTTTTTAAAGCGCATTCAATGGCATCTTGCACCCCTTGGCCATTCGGCTGGCTTTGCCAACCCTGAAAGTAGCCCCCATGATATTCAATACCCAGCACAACCTTCATGCTAAACGCTTCCAACCAAATAGATAGACGCCAACAACATGAGCATAAGTGCGCATTGATCATGCCAGGTTAACGGCTGTAATTGCATGGTAAAATGATCTTCAGCGTGTGAAATTAACTGTTCGGGTGTATGCATATAAGACGACCAACGGCGTTGATTCACTTCGGTTTGCAACAAAGGTTGTTGCAAAATCAAATACAAGCGGACCACCATGTTTTGTAGCCATGCGGCCTGAATACCCAGCAACAGCAAACACTGATAAATCCCGCTCACGATGGTCATTGCTCGATAATGGCTCAACACATAACTCACACTAGCTAACATGGCAAACAATCTCAGGATTTGAAGCGCAGCGCCGAACAATCCTTCATAAGTGAGCGGGCACCATCCCCAGTTTGGAAACATATACTCACCCGGGGTAAAACATATGTAAATACTGAGTAATGATAACCAAATCCAACGTAACCGATGACTTAAACGGGTGAACATGTCGGCTGCCAAAACACCGAACACAATGATCACCAAACAGGCAAGCAAGGATGCAAAAAAGGGTGTAGCCGTTGACAATGCTAACGCCAACAAAGGAACCCCTGCAATCGGAACAAGAACATGCATAAGGACTGCATCATACAAGAAAAAAGGCCGGATATTCCGACCTTGATTGCTGCAAGTTTGTAATTAATTAAGCTATTTTTTTGAGTAAAGCTTGTGCCAGTTGTTTTTGTTCAGCGCTGCCCTCTGCCATGACTTCTTCAATCAGCTCTTTGGCACCAATGACATCTTCCATATCAATATAGGCTTTAATCAAATCCAACTTGGTATCCACTTCTTCAGCGCCAATATCGCCAATACTCAGCGTAATATCTTCAACATTCACTGGTGTGTCGGTATCGGTGTCGATTGGTTGATTGATCGTCAGCGCATCTGAGGCAGCATTACCCTCATCTTCAAGTGTACCGCCTGACTTAGGCGTCACAATTTCACTATCCGCAGTTTCAAGTGCAGGTAAACGATCAGATACCCCATCATCAGACGACGTAGCATCAGGCGCCAAACTCTCATTAGTATCAGGCGCTGCGTGATCTAGTTCAAAAGAAAGCTCAGGTAATCGTTCAAAGACAGTGTCTGTGTCGGCAAGATTTAACTCGCCAGAGGTTGTCAATGAAGGCGCCGTTACAGCAGGGTCGGATAAGTCTATATTTTCAAAATCTAATGCAGGCAGATCAATCGGTTTAGGTTGTAAGCCATTGCCAAACACTGGTAACGCTTGTGTCTCGTCATAGTGTTCACTGATATCTTGTTTACCGGCATCGCCAGCGATAGAGAGCTCTTGGCTTAGGCTATGATCAGCCGCCTGATCGAGATTGTCTGCTAAAACATCCGCAGGTTCGGCTGATGCCAATGTCTCGTCAGCAGCGCGATACAAGGGATTGTTTGCATCCATTTGACGTCCGAGCGCAGCAACTTGCGGCCACAACTCGCCACCTGCCCCCATTTGTGAATATACGGTATTCGCCAGTGTTTCAAATGCAGTGGCATTACCAGTGGCTTGATAGATTTCGAGTAACTTGACCTTGAGCTCTTGGCGACGAGGATCTTTTTGAATCGCATCTTTTAGAATTTCCTCAGCTTGGGCATCGCGTCCATAGGCCATGTACACTTCTGCTTCAGCAATCGGATCCACCTCGTGTGCATCAATCATACCACCCACCGCACTTTGTGAAAAATCCGTTAAAAATGAGGTGTCGCCCGAGGTGGCTTGGGTATGTCCAAACACAGTATTACTTTGCATTTCAGTTGCAGGCGATGTCATGATCGCCTCTTCAAACGTATGAATTTGTTTTTTACGTCGCACGCGAGTCCACAACCATAAACAACCAAGCAACGGCAACACAATTAAGCCTATGAGTAAACTTGGATGCGTTTGTTTAAGCCGTTGCGATAAAAAGCTACCAAAGCTGTTAGTTGCTGGCGCCACCGCCTCCGTTACCGCAATGTCTGGTGCGGGTTTTGGGGCGGGTGCTTGCACTGGAGGCGTTGGCGTTACTGGCGTTACTGGCGCTACTGGCGCTACTGGCGCTACTGCTTCAGCAACAGGTGCGTTTGCCGGTGATGCTGGTGGTGCTGGCGTTTCTTCGGTGGTTGCGTTGGCTGTCGCTGCTTGTGCTTCACTGGTTTGAGGCTGGGGTTCGGCTGCAGGCGTCGCCTGTGCTTGCAACTTAGCCATTGCGTCATTTTTTAACGCTAACAGCTTTTTCATGTCCTCAATTTGTTTTTCTAACTCTTGTGTGCGTGATTTTTCTTCTTTAATTGCATTTTCTTTAGCAATCAAATCCTCTTGTAAGCTGCTGACCTTGTCTTGTAATGCTTTTGCCGCGGTTTTATCAGCAACACTTGATTTCTCATCCCCTGCTGAAAGTTTTAATACATCTTTAGAGGGTGTGGTTGCAGCGGGCGCTGGTTTGTTTGCAGCTTCTATTTTGCCAGCAGTTGTTTGTGTACTGCCCGAAGGTTGTGCATTTGCGGGTGTGTCTTTTACTGCTTGCGCTAACCCATTTTTATACGCATGCCAGTCGGCCAAATGCGCATTGACGATCCGTTGAGCTTGCGCTTGATCTAGCGCAGAAAGGGTTGCACTGGCGGGCACACGAAGTACCTTGCCCACTTTTAACCGGTTCATATTTTGTGCTTCAAATGCATCCGGGTTTGCTTGAAACAACGCCGCTAACATTTGCACTTTGGTCACCGTATCCGGACGAAGCTGCTCCGCCAATTGATGCAAACTATCGCCTTTTTTAACGGTAATTGTGGTCGCAGCGGTCGCCTCTGTGTCACTGGCTGCAGCGATTTTATTCATCGTAGATTGCGAAGATTTCGCAGGGACAGCATCCGCTTTATTCGGCTTAGCAGTGGGTGGCGTGCTGGATGTCTTTGCCGCTGGCTTTTCACTGATGGGTAAATTCACAGGCTCAGTGACTTCAGTAGAGTCAAAGCCTGGTGGATCGAGTAACAGCGTATATTCTTTCACTAGACGACCCGTAGGCCAATCGACTTGAATCAACATATCCAGAAAAGCTTCGGTAATAGGCTGACTGCTGGATAATTTTAGAATCGGTTGACCCTGCTGATTATTGGCCACTTCAATTTTAATAAACGGGTATGAGTTTGGTTTTTCAAGCAGCTGATCTTGATAAAATTGTTCACTGGCCAGGGCCGCTTGAATGCTATTCAGCTCGTTTGGCGCAACAGAAAGCAGCTCAATTTCAGCACTGAGTGGCTCTCCAAGTTTTGAACTTGAGGTCATGTTGCCAAGACCTGCGGCATGCACGGACAACGCCGCACTTAAACTGAGAGTGAAAGCGATTTTTTTTAATTGAAAGGCGTTCAAGGTTTAACCCTTATAATTTCATGGCGATTATCAACATAGCATCAAAGCCCACCCCGTGCAAGTCAGTCCCATGCGGCTTGCGAGCGACCCCAACATGACCTTTGAGCGACATAGCTTATTAAACCGTAGTCTCACAATAATAAAAGCCCGAAAAAACACTGATTTATTCGACAAATCAGCGCTTTACGGGCTTTTTACAATCAATGGGTTTAAAAATAAATGGCGTAAGCGCTGGTTCTAAGCTTCTACCAAAATCCGTAACATACGACGCAATGGCTCTGCAGCCCCCCATAACAACTGGTCACCCACTGTAAATGCGGATAAATATTCGCCACCCATGGCTAATTTTCGCAAGCGGCCTACAGGTGTGTGCAAAGTACCTGTGACTGCCGCCGGTGTTAAGCCATGCATGCTAGCTTCACGCTGATTGGGAATGACTTTCGCCCAAGGATTGGCTTGGGCTAAACGTTGTTCAATCTCATCCAAAGGGACGTCTTGACGTAACTTAATGGTCAACGCTTGAGAGTGACAGCGCATGGCGCCAATCCGCACGCACAAACCGTCAATCACAATCGGCGCTTCTGAGCGGCCCAAAATTTTATTGGTTTCAACCCCGCCCTTCCATTCTTCCTTGCTTTGGCCATTGCCCAGATCTTTGTCAATCCAAGGAATCAAGCTACCCGCCAGTGGCACACCAAATTGGCTGGTTGGAAAATCTTCAGCCCTCAGCGTATCCGCCACGGTTTGATCGATGGTAAGAATAGCCGACGCAGGATCCGCCAATAATGCGGCTGCCGACGCATGCACAGCCCCCATTTGCGCAATCAATTCGCGCATATTTTGCGCACCCGCACCAGAGGCCGCCTGATAGGTCATGGATGTCACCCATTCAACCAAATCCGCTTTAAAAAGGCCATTAAGCGCCATCAACATCAACGAGACGGTGCAATTACCCCCTATCCATTGCCGTTTGCCATTGGCATACGCATGTGTAATCACATCAAGATTCACAGGATCGAGCACAATCACTGCATCATCTGCCATCCGTAATGTGGAAGCAGCATCAATCCAATGCCCTTGCCAGCCTGCTTTTTGCAAAGCTGGAAACACGGCAGACGTGTAATCACCTCCTTGGCAAGTGACTATCACATCCATCAATTTCAAATCATCAATCTGATGTGCATCCTTGAGTGCAGGTGACGTTTTACCAAATTCCGGGGCTGGCGCCCCAACTTGTGAGGTGGTAAAAAACTGGGGTTCGATATCGTCAAAATCGTGTTCTTCCAGCATGCGTTGCATCAGCACAGATCCCACCATGCCGCGCCAACCGACAAATCCTACTTTTAACATGTGCGCTCGTTGTTCTAGCCATCAATGATGGCTGAAGATTATTTAGTTGATTTTTGTACTGCTTCGCCGGCTTTTTCTAAATCTCGACCCATGCCATCGATGGTATTACAGCCAGCTAACAACACCAAAACCAAGCCCATGACCCATTTTGTCATCATTATTTCCTTAAATATTGAATGCCTAAAGTACTTAATCTCTAAAGTTGCCAAAGGTTAACGGAAAATCGCTAACCGATTTCTTAACCAACGCAATCGCCTCTTGTAATAAATCGCGTTTCGCGCCATTGACACGTACCGTATCCCCTTGAATGCTGGCTTGTACTTTCAAGCCAGAATCTTTAATGAGCTTGGTGATACGTTTGGCTAAATCACTATCGATGCCCTCTTTGACTTTTAACTCTTGTTTGACTTTATTACCAGAGACTTTTTGTACATCTTTAAACTCCAACCGTTTTGAAGACTCAGGTTCTTTTTTCTCCATGGCTGGCAGTAAAATATCTTTAACCTGATCCAGTTGAAAGTCATTGTCCCCTAGCAAGGTCATCGTTTTGTCTTTTTCGTTAAAATCAATGTTGGCTGAGGTGCCTTTAAAGTCATAACGATTGGTAATTTGCTTAGAAGCCGCATCAATCGCGTGCTTTAAATTGACCATGTCAATTTCGGAGCTAATATCAAAGCTTGGCATCGTGTTCCTTTATTTAGTTACCACACATTTAAGGGTTAACGAGTTATTCAAAGTGACACACGTAATCTACGGTTTCGGTCACTTCAATCTCAAACGATGAGTTGCCCGCAACCGTAAACTTTTCACCTGCTTGGTAGGGGGTCCACTGCTCTTCACCCTTGAGCCTGACTTTACAAACACCCGCATTGATTTCCATTAACTCAGGCGATGCAGTATTAAAAGTAAGCGTGCTTGGAAAAATCACCCCTACCGTACAGCGGGTGCCGTTTGGAAACAGCACGGTGTGGCTCACACATTTGCCATCAAAATACACGTTGGCTTTTTTCTTGACGCTGACGTTATCAAATTGTGCCATTTTATTATCCTTTTAAAGTAGTTTAAGCGACCAAGGCAATGGGCAAAGGAGGCAAGCCTTTAGGCGCCCCCTCACCTGCCCGCAACCCAGGGATTACATTGCAGCCACGATTTGGTCACCCATTTCAGAGCATGATACGCGGGTGGTGCCTGCTTCATAGATATCGCCAGTGCGATAGCCTGCGGCCAGCACTTTTTTCACTGCGTTTTCAATGCGGTTGGCAGCCGCCTCGTTGTCGAAACTATAACGCAACATCATGGCGGCTGATAATATCGTCGCAATAGGGTTGGCTAAGTTTTTGCCAGCAATATCAGGCGCAGAGCCATGTGATGGCTCGTATAAGCCTTTTTTGCTTTCATTGAGCGAGGCTGAGGCCAACATCCCTATCGAACCGGTCAACATGGAGGCTTCGTCCGATAAAATATCGCCAAAAATATTGCCAGTAACCATCACGTCAAACTGTTTTGGGTTGCGGATTAGTTGCATGGCCGCGTTATCCACATACATATGGCTGAGCTCTACTTCTGGGTAAGCTTTAGCCACATCAATCACAATTTCTTTCCAAAACTCGGTGGTTTCCAGCACGTTGGCTTTATCCACTGAGCACAATTTTTTTCCGCGTTTCATGGCAATGTCAAAGGCCACATGTGCAATGCGACGCACTTCTGACTCTTTATACACCATGGTATTAAAGCCTTCGCGCTCACCTTCGTCATTCACGCGCATGCCACGGGGTTGACCAAAATACACATCGCCTGTCAGCTCACGCACAATCATAATGTCTAAGCCTGCAACCACTTCTGGTTTTAGGGTTGAGGCATTGGCTAACTCAGGAAACAACGTCGCTGGACGCAAGTTAGCAAATAAGCCTAAATCTTTACGAATCGCCAACAAACCGCGCTCTGGGCGCAACGGACGGTCTAGGTTATCGTATTGCGGGCCGCCAACGGCGCCTAACAACACTGCATCTGCCGCACGGCAAATGTTTTGCGTAAATTCTGGGTATGGATGACCATACTGATCATAGGCTTGGCCACCTAAAGGCGCCTCGGTAAAGCGCATGGTCAAGCCTTCTTGGTGCAATACATCTAATACGCGCAACGCTTGTTTAATGATTTCTGGGCCGATGCCATCACCGGGTAATACCGCAATATTCAATGCCATGAGTTTTCCTAATGTATTAATTTAATCGAGTCGCAAAAATAACTGTTGCACAGCTTGCTAAACAAATTGTTTAAGCGCGCACTTTGCCGTGCCAGCTTTAATTTATGCAAATAACCAAGGTTGTGCCGATTTGTGTTTTGCTTCAAACGCTTTGATTTTGTCTGCATGCAACAAGGTCAAGCCGATTTCATCCAACCCATTTAATAAGTTATGTTTTGAGGTGGGGTGAATATCAAAACTAAAGGTTTCACCTGAGGGCAAAGTCACCGTTTGTGACGGTAAATCTACTTGTAAGGTGTAGCCCACATTGGCCTCGCACGCTTTAAACAGTTGATCCACCATGGCGTGACTGGCCACAATCGGCAACATGCCGTTTTTATAGCAGTTATTAAAGAAAATATCGGCGTAGCTAGGCGCAATAATCACGCGAAAGCCGTAATCTTCAATCGCCCAAGGCGCATGCTCACGGCTAGAGCCGCAACCAAAGTTTTCGCGCGCTAACATGATTTGTGCGCCCTGATAGCGGGGTTGATTCAATACAAAATCGGTATTCAGCGGACGATGGGTGCAATCCATGCCCGGCTCGCCGTGGTCTTTGTAACGCCATTCATCAAACAAATACGGCCCAAAGCCTGAGCGTTTAATACTTTTTAAAAATTGCTTAGGAATAATGGCGTCCGTATCAATATTGGCACGGTCTATCGGACAAGCTAAGCCGGTTAATTGGGTAAATGCTTTCATGTTGGATTCCTTTTACAAACTGCGCACGTCAACAAAATGACCCGCAATGGCTGCCGCAACCGCCATCGCAGGGCTGACCAAGTGCGTGCGTCCGCCTTGACCCTGACGGCCTTCAAAGTTACGGTTTGAGGTCGAGGCACAACGCTCGCCGGGGCTGAGACGGTCTGCGTTCATCGCTAAACACATGCTGCAACCGGGTTCACGCCACTCAAAGCCTGCCTCAATAAAAATTTTGTCTAGGCCTTCTTCTTCGGCCATGCGTTTCACTTGGCCTGAGCCTGGCACCACCATGGCAAGTTGAATTGAATCTGCCACTTTTTTACCTTTAGCCACCACCGCAGCCGCACGTAAATCTTCAATGCGGCTATTGGTGCAAGAGCCGATAAACACTTTATCCAGCTTAATTTGTTCAATTGGCGTATTTGCAGTTAAGCCCATGTATTTCAGCGCGTTTTCAATGCTGGTGCGCTTAGTCGCATCTTGCTCTAATGCTGGGTCTGGCACCAAGCCATTGACAGGCAGCACTTGCTCAGGCGAAGTGCCCCAGGTGACTTGCGGTGCAATGTCTGCGCCGTTTAATACCACCACGCTATCAAACACTGCATCAGCATCGCTGGCTAAGGTGTTCCAATAGGCGACGGCTTTATCCCACTCGGCTGGTTTTGGTGCATATTGGCGGCCTTTTAAATAAGCGGCAGTTTTTTCATCCGGTGCAATAATGCCTGCACGAGCACCCGCTTCAATCGCCATGTTACAGATGGTCATGCGACCTTCCATGCTTAAATCACGAATCACTTCGCCACCAAACTCAATCGCAAAGCCATTGCCGCCAGCGGTGCCGATTTTACCGATCACGGCTAACGCCACATCTTTAGCGGTTACGCCAACGCCCAACTTACCATCGACACGCACCAACATGCGCTTAGATTTTTTAGCAATTAACGTTTGTGTCGCCAACACATGCTCAACTTCAGAGGTGCCAATGCCGTGCGCCAATGCGCCAAATGCACCGTGGGTTGAAGTATGGCTATCACCACACACCACGGTCATACCTGGCAAGGTGGTGCCATTTTCTGGCCCAATCACGTGAATAATGCCTTGATTCGCATGTTTAAATGGAAAATACACCAAAGCACCCGTCTCTTTGATATTGCTATCGAGGGTTTCTACCTGTAGGCGTGAAATCGGATCTTCAATGCCTTTAGCCCAATCTTTGGTGGGGGTATTATGGTCTGGGTTAGCAACGATGGTATCCGCGCGCCAAGGTTTGCGATTGGCTAAACGCAAGCCTTCAAACGCTTGCGGGCTGGTCACTTCGTGCACCAAATGTCTGTCAATGTAAATTAAACAGGTGCCGTCTGCGTCTTCATGCGCCAAATGCGAATCCCATAATTTATCGTAAAGCGTTTTTCCCGCCATGAAAGCTCCTTAGATGGTTGCTAATTCAAACAAAGCGCAAGCATAGCTAAGTTTGAATACCCTGACAATAATATAAGTTATACTAGTACTCATAGTAACAGCTAACTAAAATTAACCACATAAAACCGCGCAACAAAACACGCTGATTAACACATGCAGTGATCGTGAACGATGAAAAACAATGCCCGCTTAAGTCTATGGCTTAGGCTCCCATTGTAACGTTCTAGCTAAAATTAACTGCGGGCCTACTTATGGATAACAAACGCAAAGAACTCGGTGAATTTTTATCAGCCATGCGACAACGTGGTGTGCCCGAAGCCTACGGCTTTCCCGCGGGTAAACGTAGACGCACCCTAGGCCTGCGCCGCGAAGAAGTCGCCCAACTCGCAAGCATCAGCGCTACTTGGTACACCTGGATCGAGCAAGGCCGCGAAGTCAATGTTTCTGCCGATGCCTTAGAACGCCTTGCCACCGCGCTAAAACTGAGTAAATCTGAGCGCACTTATTTGTTTGACATGGCAGATAGACGCGACCCGCAAGCACACATGCTGGAGGCCGATACCGCCCCAGAAACCTTGATGCATATGCTAAACAGTATTCAAATTCCCGCTTACATTCTAGGCCGCACGTGGGATGTCCTGGCTTGGAATGAGCCGGCAAGTACCTTGTTTTTAGACTGGCTAAATAAAACAGAAGCGAACACCCGCCCTAACCTGCTACGCTTTGTGTTTTTGCACACCAACGCCAAACAATTTGTGGTGGATTGGGAGCTACGCGCCAGGCGTTTGGTCGCCGAATTTAGAGCCGATTGTCGTAGCCGATTAGAAGAAGCCGAACTCAAACGCTTGGTCAACGAACTCTCTCAAGCCAGCGCCGACTTTGAACGCTTTTGGAAACAACACGACGTACTAGAACGCCAAGGCGGACAACGCCAATTTAACCACCCCACCCAAGGTTTAATCAGCTACAGCCAAGTCACCTTGAGGCCAGTGGAACAAGAACAATTAAAACTCGTGTTGTTGCAACCTGTAACAACCTAATACATTTTGCTCAAAGCGAATAATTACTTTAATAAGATCTAAATTAGAAAGCAGATGAAAGCGCCAAATATCCATGATGATTCATATTTCATCACCCAAACATTGATATTAAAGCGTTCTTTACAAAAATCCGCCCAAGTAAGATTACGCCTGCTTGTCTAGCCAGCGATCCACTTCATCCAAGTCTTCATCGCTCAATAAACCACAGCTGTATTTAAGCTTAAGTAATCCAAGTAGGTAGTAATAATGTGTTTGTAACAACTCGCGCTTAGCGTTAAATACTTGTTGCTGTGCATTTAGCACATCGACGTTCGTGCGGATACCGAGTTTAAAGCTCTTAGTTATTGAGATCAGTTGATTCTGTGCTGAGCGCAAGGATTGTTCGTTAGCGTGGGCTTGGGCAATACTGCTGATAATTTCAAAATAGGCTTGTTGGGTGTCTAACGCAACTTTACGACGAGTAGCTTCAATTTCCTCTTTCGCTTTTAAATGTTTAGCAAAAGCCTCTCTGATTTTTGAGCTAACTGCACCGCCTTGATAAATCGGTATTTGCAATTGCAAGCCTACTGTGGTGTTAGCTAAATCACTACCAAATCCGTTAATGCCGCCATTGGCGTCGGTCCTAGTGTAATTGGCAACAGCGTCCAGTGTTGGCAAATGCGCTGCTGTATTGAGTTCAATCGCCTTGTTTGCCATCTCATCAGCCAGTTGCTTGAGTTGAATCGTCAGATTACTTTGTTGGGCCAACTCTAGCCATTGTTGCTGTGCAGACTGCTTATTGGCGAACATTGCGCCTTTGAAGGCTTCTGGTTGCTCAAGGGGAATGTCAGCTTTAATACCGAAAAGCTGGTTCGGCAAATGACCTGTCAACAACTTAAGCGCTTGTTTTTTATTATCAATTTCGATGTTGATGACAATTGCTTGTGATAACACCACATCAAATTTGGCCTGCGCTTCGTCTACATCGGTAATGGTTGAAACGCCGTTTTTAAAATTGGCTTGGGCCAAGGCTAGTTGACGCTCAATCGCTTGTTTTTGTGCCTGATTCAGCACCAGTTTGTCTTGTGCCAACAGGACATCAAAGTAAGCTTGCGCGGCTTTTAGTAGCAACTCCTGATGGGCTTGTGCCAATTGCAAATCGGCCTCATTCACTTCTAATTGCGCGACCTGATTTTGCACCAGATTTTGTTTACGAAATAGCGGTTGATTGATATTGGTACGGCCTGAGAATACTAGACACTGTCGCTAGTCTACAGCCCGCGTAGGGCGGACTCGTTTACAGTCCGCCGTATGTTTTCGTTTGAATATTCAGTCAATCATCATCATTCAAATGGTCGCAAAGGCATGACACCACCTCATAATAAATTTTGAGGGGATGTGCTTTTTTATCCATTGCAATCACTCAGCAAATTAATCCTGCGCAACAAGCAACAGTCGCTAAATAAACTTACATTATTTAACAAATAATGCAATTAAATTTTCAGCCAATAAAAATAGAAGATAAAGATGGACGTAGGAATACTTGCAAGGCTAGCGCTTGCAAGTTTATTGGGGGAGATTGAAATTTTTGGGGTTGGCGCCAAAGCGCCGGTAGGCCGTTTTAAACGGATTTCACTTGCAAATCGGTGAGCAGTTTTACTTCTAGCGCATCTTTTAAGGCTAACCACGAGGCTTCAATAATGTCACTGGATACGCCTATGGTGGTCCAGCTTTGTTGTTGGTCGGTGGATTCGATAATAACGCGCACTTTGGCGGCGGTAGCTTGGCTGCTGTCTAGCACACGGACTTTGTAATCGACTAATTTAATCTCGTTAATGGCGGGATAACAGTCGGTCAAGGCTTTGCGCATGGCTTTGTCGAGGGCGTTGACGGGGCCATCGCCTTGCGCGGTAGCGGTGGCATCTTTGCCGTTGACGTTGACATGGATGGTGGCAGAGGAGTTGAGGCCATCGGCTGAGGGCTCAAAAATGCTGACGTTGTATTGTTTGAGGCTAAAAAACGGCTCAAATTTGCCTAGCAGTTTGTGCATGAGTAAATCAAATGAGCTCTCGGCGCCTTCAAATTGGTAGCCGTCGTGCTCTAGGGCTTTGAGTTGCTCTAACACGCGAATGGTGTCGGCGGAATCTTTAGTGAGGCTGGGCTCAATTTGTTGTAATTTTTTGAGTAACGCCCCGCGCCCTGCTACTTCAGAGACCAAAATATGGCGCTCGTTACCCACTTGGCTTGGGTTGATATGCTCATATGAAATTGGGTTTTTATTGACGGCATCAATATGCATGCCGCCTTTGTGGGCAAACGCATCGTGGCCAACATAGGGGGCTTTTTCGTTAAACGGCATATTGGCGATTTCACTCACAAAACGCGCGGCTGCTGCGAGTGTGGTCATATGCTGTGCTGGAATACAGTCGACCCCAAGCTTTAATTGCACGTTAGGGATAATGGAGACTAAATTGGCATTGCCACAACGCTCGCCAATACCGTTCATGGTGCCTTGCACTTGGGTGGCACCGGCTTGTACGGCGGCCACTGAGTTTGCAACTGCCATCTCACAATCGTTATGGCAGTGAATACCAATTTGCGTGTGAGGAAACTGTGCGACGGCACGTTGGGTAATCTCAAAAATTTCATTCGGAAAGGTGCCGCCATTGGTATCACACAAGGCCAGTACATCGGCCCCAGCGTTTGCCGCGGCAGTGAGCGTGGCAAACGCGTATTCAGGATTGGCTTTATACCCATCAAAAAAATGCTCAGCGTCAAAAGTGACTTCTTTGCCTTGTGCTTTTAAATAAGCAATGGTGTCGCCAATCATGGCGAGATTTTCTTCGAGTGTGGTGCGCAAAATATCGGTGACTTGGTAATCCCAACTTTTGCCAAATATCGCGACCGCTTGGGTATTGGCACTGAGCAAAGATTGGATATTTTTATCCTCTTCCACCGCAATGCCAATGCGCCGTGTACTGCCAAAAGCAATGATTTTTGCGTGCTGTAAGGTGAGCTCGCCAACACGCTCAAAAAATGCCAAATCTTTTGGGTTAGAGCCGGGGTTGCCCGCTTCGATATAGCCTATGCCCAATTCATCCAGCTTTTTAACGATTTTAAGTTTATCTTCAACCGAAAATGAAACGCCTTGCGCTTGCGCGCCGTCTCTCAGTGTCGAATCGTAAGCGATGACTTGTTTTTGTAGCATGTTTAAGCGGGTTTTTCTTTCAACTTTATGCGGTTAGTCTCGCAAATACGGGCAGCCAATTTTTAAAGTAATACAACTGTTGCCCTACTTGCGCGAGGATAACGGCCATGGTTATTTTTTACGGTTTTTTAAATTGGCGGCAATACGCATTCTCAGCGCATTGAGCTTAATAAAACCAGCAGCATCTTTTTGGTCATAAGCGCCTTTGTCGTCTTCAAAGGTTGCGATAGTGGAATCAAACAGTGAATCGGTGTTGCTATCGCGCCCTACAACAATCACATTGCCTTTGTACAGTTTGACCCGCACCCAACCATTGACGGTGTGTTGCGTGTGGTCGATTAAGGTTTGCAGCGCAATTCGCTCTGGGCTCCACCAGTAGCCGTTATAAATCATGCTGGCGTAACGTGGCATTAAATCGTCTTTTAAGTGCGCGACTTCGCGGTCTAGGGTGATGCTTTCAATGGCGCGGTGCGCTTTGAGCATGATGGTGCCGCCTGGGGTTTCGTAGCAACCACGTGATTTCATGCCCACATAACGGTTTTCGACTAAATCTAAGCGGCCAATACCATGTTTGCCGCCAATGGTATTTAAAAACGCCAGCACTTCATGCGCTTTCATGCGGGTGCCATTAATGCCAACAATGTCACCATTGACGTATTCTAAATCGAGGTACTCTGGCGTGTCGGGCGCTTTTTCTGGGCTTACTGTCCAGCGCCACATGCTTTCTTCTGCCTCAGCGGCGGGGTCTTCAAGGTGACGGCCCTCGTAGGAAATATGCAACAAATTGGCATCCATTGAGTATGGGCTACCGCCTTGCTTGTGTTTCATATCGACTGGAATACCGTGTTTTTCGGCATATGCCATCAGTTTTTCGCGGCTTAACAAATCCCACTCGCGCCAAGGGGCAATGATTTGAATATTTGGGTTGAGGGCATACGCGCCTAATTCAAACCTTACTTGGTCGTTGCCCTTGCCAGTGGCGCCATGCGAAATGGCGTCTGCTTTGGTGAGGGCGGCAATTTCAATTAATCGCTTGGCAATCAGCGGGCGGGCAATCGAGGTACCTAATAAATATTCACCTTCGTACACGGTGTTGGCACGAAACATAGGAAACACAAAGTCGCGCACAAATTCTTCACGCACGTCATCAATAAAAATCTCTTTCACGCCAGCGGCTTGCGCTTTTGCACGCGCGGGCTCGAGTTCTTCGCCTTGGCCTAAATCAGCGGTAAACGTGACGACTTCACATTGATAGGTATCCTGTAGCCATTTTAAAATCACAGAGGTATCGAGACCGCCTGAATAGGCTAATACGGCTTTTTTAATATCGCTCATTGAATAAATTGTTCCAATTAAAAAGAGGTGTTGACCACCCTAAAAACAGCCCACGACAAACGCTACAAATAGAGAGTAAAACATCTATATTGGAACGTTTTCTTGCAGGGGCTTGTGATATTGAGTGGCCGATTTAAATAAAAAAAATGTTTAAATTTAATAGTCTAGCTATGTTTTTTATTGTAGTTTGTTAGATTTAAAGTTTGCCTAATAGCAAATATTCCATCAAGGCTTTTTGTACATGCAATCTGTTTTCTGCTTCATCCCACACCACGCTGTGCGGGCCGTCGATCACTTCGGCCGAGACTTCTTCACCGCGGTGGGCAGGCAGACAGTGCATAAACAAGGCATCGGCCTTGGCGACTTTCATCATGTCGGCATCCACTTGCCAATCGGCAAAATCTTTGCGGCGCTCTTCGTTTTCGGCTTCAAAGCCCATGCTGGTCCACACATCGGTGGTGACTAAATCTGCATCACGCGCGGCTTCCATCG
Organism: Methylophilaceae bacterium; assembly: GCA_027488395.1. Taxonomy (GTDB): domain Bacteria; phylum Pseudomonadota; class Gammaproteobacteria; order Burkholderiales; family Methylophilaceae; genus Methylophilus. The sequence continues at coordinate 161,161 of JAIYBT010000010.1, forward strand.
GATCGGTAAACGATTCAAAGTGATCGGTGCCGTATAAGTTTGCGCGCTCAGGCTCAACTTCGTAGCCTGGTGGGGTGGACACATGCACGTTAAAATCGAGCACCTCAGCCGCTTGCAACCACGTATTGCACACATTGTTGCTGTCACCAATCCATGCCACCGTTTTGCCTTGTATCGAACCACGATGCTCAATAAAAGTAAAAATATCCGCCAAAATTTGGCATGGATGGTATTCGTTGGTCAGGCCGTTAATCACTGGCACCCGTGAGTTTTGCGCAAAACGCTCGATAATGCTTTGCTCATAGGTGCGAATCATCACCAAATCACTCATGCGCGAAATCACTTGCGCCGCATCTTCAACGGGCTCGCCGCGGCCCAATTGCGAGTCACGTGTGTTTAAATAAATCGCCGAGCCGCCCAATTGTTGCATGCCGGCTTCAAAAGATAAGCGGGTACGGGTACTGGCTTTTTCAAAGATCATCACCAAGGTGCGGTCTTGTAGCGGCCAATATTGTTGGTATTGTTTAAATTGTTGTTTTATCCAGGTCGCGCGGTTAAATATATGTTCTATTTCGTCGCGACTAAGATCGTTAAACTGTAAAAAGTGTTTGAGTGACATGAGGATAACGCGCGATTAAGCGGCGGATTTTTTTAAAAATTCAAGGATGAGCGGCGCCAGTCTTGCGACCAGCTCTTCGGCTTCGTATTTATTCATCACCAACGGTGGCAATAAGCGGATAACTTTTTCTGCAGTCACATTGATCAACACTTTTGCCGCCAGCGCGTGTTTGACTAATTCAGCACAGGGGGTTGCCAACTCAATGCCTATCATTAAGCCCGCGTTACGAATTTGTAATACGCGGGGCTCATCTTTTAAAGCCTCGCAAAATAGCTGGTTAATATAATGGCCAATACATTCTGCATTTTCTTTGAGTTGCTCTTCGGCAATGATACGTATGGTAGCAAGCCCTGCCGCCGCTGCGAGTGGGTTACCGCCAAACGTCGAGCCGTGTTTGCCCGGGGTGAAGGTTTCTGCCGCCACGCCGCGCGCGACGCATGCGCCAATCGGCACGCCTGAGCCCAAGCCTTTGGCTAAAGTCATCACATCTGGCAACATCCCGGTATGTTGAAAAGCAAACCATGTTCCGGTTCTACCGATACCCGATTGCACTTCATCAACCATGAGCAACCAACCATTTGCATCACAGACTTCGCGCAGGCCTTGGAAATAGGTTTTCATGTCCGCTGGAATATGAATACCGCCTTCACCTTGTACCGGTTCTACCAAAATCGCAACCACATGGTTATTTCGGGCGGCAATGGCTTTAATCGCTTCAATATCATCAAATGGCACCCGCACAAAACCAGTGACCAATGGCTCAAACCCAGCCTGCACTTTACGGTTACCAGTGGCCGATAAGGTGGCCATGGTTCTGCCATGAAAACTGTGTTCCATCACGATAATTTCAGGATGTTCCACGCCTTTGTTGTGACCATAAAGCCGAGCCAGTTTAATGGCGGCTTCGTTGGCTTCACAGCCTGAGTTACAGAAGAAAACTTTATCCATGCCTGACAATTCGGCCAATTTGTCAGCCAGTGCATTTTGCTCAGCAATTTGATAAATGTTAGAGACATGAATCATTTTGCTGATTTGATCATTTAAGGCGGCAACAAATTTAGGATGCGTGTGACCAAGTCCGTTCACCGCAACCCCTGAGAGCGCATCTAAGTAGCGATCACCTAGGGTATCCGTGAGCCAAACACCCTCACCTCTGACAAAAGTCACAGGCTGTCTACCGTAGGTGTTCATCAAATGCGTTGATTGCATACCGTTACCTTTAAAAACAAAAACGGCGGCTTTAGCCGCCGCAAAAAATGTAAAACGCTCTAAAACCCTAGGACTGCACGATGGCTAAGTCCGTTCGCCATAAAAAATAACATAGGCAAAGACAACATCATGTTGGTGCGGGAGGCTAACATGGCCACACGTCGTGCTGTTGCTTTTGCAGCATCATCTGCGGGCACCATGCCCAATATTTTTTTCTGATTTGGCCAAATCAACACCCAAACATTAAACAGCATAATAGTGCCTAACCACGCTCCAATGCCAATCCCCTCAAACCCAGATTGCAACAAAAAAGCAGCCGTAAAATGTTTACCTAACAATGCAGCGCCCGCTAGCCAAGTAACCACAGCAGACCAACGAAACCAAAGTAATGCCCTTGGCGCTACATGTCGGGATATGCCTGCGGCAGTGCCGTCTTCAGCCGCCGCTTTCATTGCGGCCATTTGCACTAAATTAAAATAGTAAAGCAAACCAACCCAAGTGATTCCTGCCACAAGGTGAATCCATCGTGCTAATGCTGGCACTAATTCCATGTTAAAAACCTACCGAGAGATAATTTTTAAGAAAAAACACCAAAATCAGGGTCAAAACAAGCCCTGAAAGAATAGTGCCTAAGACGGACTCTAATGGATTTTTCATAACACCTTTAAATAGTCACTTTACGTGGTTTGTTCGCAACATTAATTCGCATCATGAACAAGATCAGTGAATGGTGCTGAAGACACATGCAATTGCACCTACGCAATTCGCCACAAACAAGCACGAAACAGGCCTAGAGATTACCGCAAAAGCGTTATTTTGACAAGTTTTGACCTGATGACAGCGGCATTTCATGCTTGAATATCAGGCTTTGTGATTATGCTTGGATGTTTGGCTTTATAATGCGTGCGATTTTCTTTGTTTGTGCGCAAAACGCGTGCTTTAACTGGTCTAGGAATCTATATTCATGGCATTGATCTCTTGCAATGTGTGTTTAGTGGGCGGTGGCATCATGAGCGCCACCTTAGCAATGTTACTGCATCAACTCGACCCTGCATTGCAAATCACTATGGTGGAACAACTCGATGATGTGGCCTTAGAGAGTTCAGATGCGCTGAATAACGCTGGTACTGGCCATGCTGGCTATTGCGAACTCAATTACACGCCGAGTGATGCCCATGGTGATATTCAAATTCAACGCGCGCTGGACATTAATGCCGCCTTTGAAACATCCCTACAGTTATGGTCCAGCCTCAGTCAACAAGGCATATTAGAGGTAGGCTCGTTTATTCAACGGGTACCGCATTTGAGTGCTGTTTGGGGTGCGCGTGATGGTGCTTTTTTAAAAAAGCGCTATCAATTACTGAAAGCACACCCGTTGTTCGCCTCGATGGAATGGACAGATCAATCGCACACCTTGCAAGCATGGATGCCATTGATGATGGCGGGTCGGCCGTCTAATCACAGCATGTCTGCCACTCGGGTATTGCATGGCGCAGATGTTAATTTTGGCGCGCTCACCCGCCAATTGATTGCGTATTTGCGCCAACAACCTAATTTTCAGTTGCTCACGCATACAAAGGTTGTCAGCCTGAAACAATCACAACTTAAACAAGCCACGCAATGGCAAATTAAAGTTAAACAGCAAACCTCTGGCCAGACCGATACCTTGCACACTTCGTTTGTATTTTTAGGCGCAGGTGGCGGCGCCCTCCCTTTATTACAGCAATCGAATATTCCTGAAGCACAAGGCTATGGCGGTTTTCCGGTCAGTGGGCAGTGGTTGATTTGTAATCGACCAGATTTAATCGCTCAACACCACGCCAAAGTGTACAGTCAGGCGGCTGTTGGCGCACCACCGATGTCGGTGCCACATTTAGATACGCGCTTGATTCAGGGAAAAACTGCATTATTATTTGGTCCTTACGCAGGCTTTACCACCCGCTTTTTAAAGCAAGGCTCTCGCTTTGATTTTGCAAAATCCGTCAAATTGAAAAATATAAAAAGCTTGATTGGCGTGGGTAAACACCACTTAGATTTAACCAAATATTTAATAAAAGAAGTGTTTCAAACGCATGAGCAACGCATGCATGCTTTACGTCAATTTTTACCCGATGCAAATGCGCAAGACTGGCAATTGGCCCAAGCAGGACAGCGTGTACAAGTGATCAAACGGGGTCAAGGGCAATGGGGCAAACTTGAATTTGGTACAGAAATTATCACCAGCCAAGACGGCAGTTTGGCCGCCCTGCTAGGCGCCTCACCTGGTGCATCTGTCAGTGTCAAAGTGATGCTGGATGTATTGCAACGATGCTTTCCAAGTCAAATGCAATCGGCGCAATGGCAACACACATTAAAAACGTTGATTCCGTCTTATGGTGAATCGCTGATTGACGATGCAGCCTTGTTACAACGGGTCAGACAACACACCCTAAACACCTTGAACCTTGCAGCATAAGACACGGAAAGCCGCCACCATGCGCCCACTTGCACGCATCACCATCATTGCCAGCTTGGCCATCTGTTTCGTTTTCATGCCAACAGCCATGGCGCAAAGTAACGTTCCTTGGCCAGACCTCGGGCCCTATGTGCGTATTTTTGACCCCAGCATGCCCGCCAGCGAGGTTCAGCAGCAGGTAGACGCCATTTACCATCAACAAGAAGACAACCAGTTTGGCGATGCTCGATACGCATTATTGTTTAAGCCCGGCCATTACCAAACCTTGGTCAAAACTGGGTTTTATACCCAAGTGCTGGGGCTAGGCCAACATCCCGATGCTGTGACACTGGAGGGCGGACTCTACGTGGATGCAGTCTGGCATGATGGCGATGCCACGCAAAATTTTTGGCGTGGCGCAGAGAACCTCGCCGTGACGCCAAAAGCGGTCAGTTCTGCCCGTGGCAAGGTAGAAGATGGCACCATGCAATGGGCAGTATCACAAGCGGCACCGTTACGTCGGTTGCACATTAAAGGCAACCTGATACTGGATGACAACAGTGGTTGGACCAGCGGCGGTTTTATGGCCGATAGCGTTATCGATGGCAGTGTTAACTCAGGTAGCCAGCAACAATGGTTTAACCGCAACAGCGATTGGGGCCGCTGGACGGGCTGGCGTTGGAACATGGTGTTTGTCGGCAACGGCCATGCGCCCGAAGCGAATCAATGGCCAAACCCGCCTCACACGGTGATTGAAAATACGCCCCGCATACGTGAAAAACCTTATCTTGCGATGGATGATGCTGGCGCATTGCACGTGATTCGCCCCGCCCTACGCCACAACAGCCAAGGGCTAAGCTGGCTACAAACTACCAACATCAATGCTCGCTCCCAAGCGATTCCGTTGTCGCGGTTTTACATTGCAAGACCCGAAAAAGATACGGCGGTAAGCCTCAATGCTGCTTTAAAAGCAGGCAAACATTTACTCATCACGCCAGGCATTTACGCCCTGCACCAACCACTGCGCGTTCAACGCAAAAATACCATCGTGCTCGGTCTGGGGTTGCCCAGCTTGCAAGCCACAAACGGCAATAGCCTCATCCAAGTGGCGGATGTCGATGGGGTGAGTATTGCAGGTGTATTACTAGATGCTGGCGAAAAAACCTCGCCACGCCTGATGCAAGTCGGCCACCTTGGCAGCCAACGTAAACATGCAGCCAACCCAACCGTGCTGCATGATGTGTTTATACGCATCGGTGGCGCTGGCGTCGCCAATGCAACCGTGGCGTTAGAAATCAATAGCCATGATGTGATCGGCGACAACCTCTGGCTCTGGCGTGCCGACCACGGGAGCGGCGTTGGCTGGGATGTCAACCATACCCGCAACGGCCTGATTGTGAATGGTAACCATGTCAGCATTTATGGCCTGTTTGTCGAACATTTTCACCAATACCAAACGATCTGGAACGGCAACCACGGCAGAGTCTACTTCTACCAAAGCGAAGCCCCCTACGAAGCGCCAGATCAAGCGAGCTGGATGAACGGCCGTAAAAACGGCTACGCCTCCTATAAAGTCGCAAATCACGTCACCCAGCACCAAGCCTATGGTTTAGGCGTCTACTGCTGGTTTGATGACAACCCGCAAGTAAAACTTCACAGTGCAATTGAAGCCCCAGTGAAACCGGGCGTTAAGTTTAATAATATGACCACGGTCTCGCTGGGCGGTAAAGGTGAAATTACCCATGTGTGGAATGCGCTTGGGGATACCGCAGATGACAAGAATAATGTAGTGCGGTTGAAAAAACCCTAGCAGATGAATTTTTAGTACTTTGCCTGAATGCGTTCAAACATATAAATTTTGCTTTTCTCATTTGTCAGTCAAATGAATTTTAGAACGCTTCCTACCCCATGAAATTTTTCATAACAAAAAACCCGACACTTGGTCGGGTTTTTGTCATGTTAGCCTAGGCTAAAATTATTTGTTCATCACGTACATAGTGACTTCAAAGCCAAAACGCATTTCTGTAGCAGCTGGTTTAGTCCACATAATAATCTCCTGATTTGAATGTTTAAGTATCGGTACAACGTGTGCACAGTATGCGCTAAGGGATAACACTTGTAGAGTGTACATTCGCGTGAAAACGTCTCATGAATTTCACCAGCGGTGGGTGAAGTGTTTAGTTTGTTTGGGTACGTATACGCTATAGCTGAGGGTTATTTACCATCTAGCGATGAGCGCTATTTGCAAAGGCTTGGGGGGTCATCTTTTGCAAAACAATATTTAGCATACAACTGTGGATATAAAAAAACAGGTCAAATATATACAGTCGTTTTTTAAACAGTCAATTGTTACAACCGATAACGTCCTGCTCACCCTACTCACTGCCCAGCTGAACGCTTGGTGATCGCTGTAAAAATGTTATTAAACTCACCAGAACAAACTACGCCTGTTGCCCATATAACCGCTGATACAAACTGCCATTTTGCTTTACCAGCGTATCGTGCTGGCCTTCTTCTATAATACGCCCGCTGTCGAATACCAGTACGCGATTGGCTTCGCGCACGGCGGATAATCGATGCGCAATAATCATCGTGGTTCTGCCTTGCAAAAAGCGACGCATCGCGGTGTGTAGCAGGGCTTCGGTGTGGGTGTCTAGCATGGAGGTGGCTTCGTCGAGGATGACAATTTGCGGTTGTTTGAGCATCATGCGGGCGATGGCGAGTCGTTGTCGCTGCCCACCCGATAAACGCACACCGCTGCGGCCGAGTTGTGTGTCTAGCCCATCTGGCAGGTCACGCACAAATTGTGCGAGTTGCGCGACTTCGAGCACATGCCACAACTCAGCGTCTGGATGGGTGTCTCCAACACACAAATTTTGCCGCACGCTGTCGTTAAACAGCATGGGTTGCTGCAACACCACGCCAATGTGTGACCGAATTTGCGGGTACCCGAGTTGCTCGACGCGAAAGCCATCAAATAAAATTTGACCGCTACTTGGCGTATATAAGCCGAGTAATAATTGCACCAAGGTTGATTTACCTGCGCCTGACACGCCAACAAGCGCGACTTGCTCACCGGGTGCAATGCGCAAGGTCACATTATCTAAAATCGGCTCACCCTCGCCGTAGGCAAAGCTGACATGCTCAAACTGCAATATGGCTGGGTGTGTGCCCAAAGTGGCCGTGGTGGTTGCCGCATATTGGGGCTCCTCTTCGGCTGCCAATACCTGATTGATCCGCCCCAAAGCAGCGGTAGCGGCATAGTAACTGACCTGAACCGTGAGCAATTCTTGCACTGGGCCCATCATAAACCACAGGTAGCCAAATACTGCGATCATCTGGCCGACGGAGAGGTCTGAAAACACCACCATCATCATCGCCACGGCACGAAAAATTTCAAAGCCAAATAAAAACACACTAAACGATAACCGTGACAGTGCGTCAGATTTCCAGCCGGCAGCAGTGGCGGCGGCCCTCACCTCTTCGGCTGCACGTTTAGCCTTGGCCAAAAAGCGCTGATCGCTATTACTCGCGCGTAATTGTTGCATGACTTCGAGCGTTTCGTTCACACACAAAGAGAGCGCTTCAAACGCTGAGTTTTCACGCTGTTTCCATGCTTTGACTTGTTTGCCCATGGTCATGGTCAAGGCCACAACAAATGGGTTCAAACATAAAATAATCAAGGCTAATTGCCAGTGCATCCAAAGCAACACTGCGGCCACACCGATCACACTGAGTACGCTGACAATCACCCGCGCAATGGTTTCGCCTAAAAATTTATCGAGGGTTTCAATGTCTGTGAGCAACCGCGCGGTGATTTGACCAGCCCCCAAATGCTCGTATACCTGCATGCGAATACGTGCAAGTTTATCCAATAGTTGCTGACGAACGCTGAGTGTGACTTGTTTCGCCAAACTGACAAACATGCGCGTGGTGGCAACACCAAGCAACACGCTCAACAAGCGAAGCGTCATGGTGAGCAGCGTGACCGAAATAATGACGGCCACTGGACCAAGCCAGTCTGCGGGTAACAGCCGATGCACCAACGCAGTCAGTGCCCCGGGTTGTTTGAGTAACACTTCATCCACCAGTAAAGGCATCAGTAGTGGAATTGGCACCGCCACCAGTGCGCCTAGAAAAGCCAGTGCTTGTCCTAGCCACAACCGACCTGATTGCTGACGCAACTGTTGCCACAAGCCTGCTAAAGAGATCATTTCAATGGCTACTAAAAAATATAGTGTCTAGAGGGTGGACAGACCATTAAAGGGGGTTGAGTTCACGTTGACGACGAATTTCGTATAAACCCATGCCGCTGGCAACACTCACGTTTAAGCTTTGCACGCTACCAAACATAGGAATCGTGATGAGGGCATCACAGGTTTCTTGCGTTAAGCGGCGCAAGCCTTCGCTCTCTGCGCCCATCACAAGTGCAATCGGACCTGTCAAAGCGGTGTTCATTAAGGTGGTGGGTGCATCCATGGTGGTGCCAACCACGTAAACGCCGGCTTCTTTTAATTCGCGCAAGGTACGGGCAAGATTGGTCACTGCAATAAAGGGGACCGTTTCAGCCGCCCCACTCGCCACTTTACGTACAGTGCCATTTAAGCCGACTGCGCGGTCTTTAGGCGCAATGATGGCATGGACACCCATGGCGTCGGCCACCCGTAAACATGCTCCTAAATTATGCGGATCTTCAACACCATCTAACACTAAAAACAAGGGCGGTTCGTTTAAATCAGCCTCTAGCACATCATGAATATCTTTGTACGGCATGGGTGTTTCCACCACGCGGGCAATCACGCCTTGGTGGCGGCCATTGGCGCCAGCAAAGCCATCTAAACGATGGCGTTCTGTTTGAATCACACGAATATTTTGGGATTTGGCCATTTCCAGCAAATCGCGCATGCGGCCATCCACACGGTCTTGATCAATTAATATTTCTTGTATGCTGATCCCATGCTGGCGCATGCGACTTAACACCGCATGAAAACCAAACAAAATGCGGGTTTCTGACATAAGGACTCCTTAGGGTTTAAATGTAAAGATCGCGTTGCTTTTAACCAGCGTTGACCTGCGTCATCAGGTCACACTGGCTAGCAAGCTTGTTATTTAGTTTTAGGTTTGGGTTTACCTTTGTTTTTTTGCGTCGCTGTGCGATTTTTTGATTTAGTGGTGCGTGGCTTACTCGGTTTAGTCGGTGCAAAGCCAGACGGTGGTCGCTCTGTCTTGCGCTCAGTAACCGCTTTGGTCTGATTGCTTGCAGCGGCTTTAGATGACGTTGCTGATCGTTGACCAGCCGCTGATGACTTCACCCGTGGCTTGGCTTGATAAGGTGTGGTGGCAAGCGTGGGGTCTAACAGCGGATCGGCATCCACCTGACTGACTAAACTAAAATCAATTTTGCTGGTTTCTAAATCGACGCGTACGACTTTTACTGTCATGCGATCACCCAGACGATAGCGTACCCCTGTGCGTTCGCCGACCATTTCATGCCGCGCTTTATCATGAATAAAGTAATCATTGCCTAAATCGGTGACGTGGAGTAAGCCTTCAACGTACACTTCATCTAACGCGACAAACAAGCCAAAACTGGTGACACCAGCCACGGTGCCAGTAAAGACTTCACCCACTTTGTCTTGCATATAAAAGCATTTGAGCCAATTGTTCACATCGCGCGTAGCATCATCTGCGCGGCGCTCAGTCATGGAGCAATGGGTGCCTAGTTGATGCCAATCTTTGGCTTGATAGCGTTGGCCTGACACGACTGCTTTGATTGCCCGGTGGACCAATAAGTCGGGATAGCGACGAATGGGCGAGGTGAAATGCGTATATGCATCATAAGCCAACCCAAAGTGGCCCACATTGTCCGGACTGTAAACCGCTTGTTGCATTGAGCGTAACAGCACCGTTTGTAGTAACTGGGCATCTGGACGGGTTTTGATGCGTTGCATCAGTTTGGCATAATCTTTGGCGCGTGGTTGCTCACCACCGCCCACCCCAAAACCAAACTCACCCATAAACAAACGTAGGGCTTCCAACTTTTCAGGCGTCGGGCCTTCATGAATACGATATAAACACGTTTGCTCATTCTCAAGCAGGAAATCAGCGGCACAGACATTGGCCGCCAACATACATTCTTCAATCAATTTATGAGCTTCGTTACGATGCACGGGCACGATTTTGTCGATTTTGCCCTGATCGTTAAACACCATCATGGTTTCAGTGGATTCAAACTCTACTGCACCGCGTTTTTCACGTTGACCCAACATCAGTTTGTATACCGCTTCAAGGTGTTCTAAATGCGGCATCAACCAAGCGTATTGTGCCGCTAACTCAGCATCTTCGTGTTTGAGTAAGGCATGGACTTTGGTGTAGGTCATGCGGGCTTTTGAGCGCATCACTGAGGGATAAAATTGATATTTTTTTACCACGCCTTGGCTATCCACTTGCATATCACATACCATGCATAAGCGTTCAACGTCAGGATTAAGCGAGCACAAGCCGTTGGACAATGCCTCGGGCAACATGGGAATCACACGACGTGGAAAATACACGGAGTTACCACGATCAAACGCATCCTTGTCTAACGCATCCCCAGGCTGCACATAAAAGCTTACATCGGCAATGGCAACCACCAACCGCCAGCCTTTGCCCTGTGGTTCCGCATACACGGCATCGTCAAAATCACGCGCGGTTTCCCCGTCAATCGTAATCAGGGCGAGATCTCGGCAATCGATACGGCCCTGGTAATCCTGGGCTTGCACTAATCTAGGAAAAGATTCGGCTTGATGCACGGCAGCAGGGTTAAATTGATGTGGCAATTGATGCTTACGCAGCGCAATTTCGATTTCCATGCCACTGTCGGCATAGTTACCTAATATCTCAATAATTTTACCCATGGGCGCGCCATGCGAAGAAGGATACTCTGTCAATTCAACCGTAACTACCTGGCCAATTTTGGCATTCATATCTAAATGATAAGGGATCAAAATATCTTGGCGGATACGCTTATCTTCTGCGGCGACGATGGTGACGCCTTGGCCGCGAATGACGCGTCCTACCAGCGTTTTGTTGACCCGCTCAAGTACTTCTACCAATTTACCTTCAGGCCGTCCACGACGATCAACGCCAGCAAGGCGGACCATGGCTCGGTCACCATGCATGACCATGGTCATTTCGCGTGGCCCTAAGAAAATATCCTCTGGATGCTTGAGTTTATCGTCCGGAATCAAAAATCCGAAGCCATCCGGGTGACCTGATACCGTACCCGCAATCAAATGAATCTTGTCTGGTAAACAAAACGCTCCTTTACGATTACGCATTAACTGCCCATCACGCTCCATTGCACTCAAGCGACGGTTGAAGTTATCCCGCTCGTCATCGCCAATATCCAGTAACTGATAAATCAGTTCTGCACTTAACGGTATGCCTTGATCAGACAACAGCTGTAAGACCAATTCACGACTTGGTAATGGGGTCTCATACGTGTCGGATTCACGCTGTGCGTAAGGGTCTTTGGTGCGTAAAGAGGGCTTAGGGGTTTTGGTTGACAATCTTAGTTCTTCCTTTAAAATGCAGTGCTTCTTTTGCCCAGATGGCGAAATTGGTAGACGCGCTAGTTTCAGGTACTAGTGTTGAAAGACGTGGAGGTTCGAGTCCTCTTCTGGGCACCAACTTCAGAAATTCAAATGTGTGTGCTATTGCACATCATACCTCAAGCGCAGTTTTACTTAACAAGCGAATTAGCGTTGATCAGTGAGTTCCTCTCCATTTGCAACGCTTAAACCCATCGAATATAACGGATATCCAAGAACAAAAAAGCTGTGTTGTTTACCAACACAGCTTGGCATCCAGCAATGACGCGTTAGCGGTTATTAAAAAAACCAATGTTCATCACGCGGTCGTTCACAAAGGTGATTTCGGTCTCTTTGTAGGTATGCTTGTTGTCATATTTGACTAAATTTTTGTAATACCACATCTCAACTTTAACCGGCTTAGAATCTTTTTGCGGTTGACCCATGCCCGCCACCATATTGGAGGCGTTGCTCGGCTTCACTGATTGTTGTACTTTAAATGGTTTACCTAGTTTATCTTGTACTAGCTTTTTAGATTTACCACTAAAGTTATCGATAAAATCATTTTCGCCAAAGGTTTTAGCTGCATAAGCCACATTCACCGTAGCGCATAATGCCAACGCCAACAGCACACGATGTAATAGATTGATGTGTTTCATGGTTTGATTCCTATTTTGTTCACGTTAACCTGTGATGGATTCTCTTAATACAGGCTAGTATTGCGTGCGTAGTATAACCGTTTACGCAACAATGCGTTGACCATCCTGAGCAAAATTAGTGCCGATAGCATTGTTGTAACTTTGGTAAACATTATCCACACATCACCTGCATGCCATCAAACCCCACTTCAATGTGCGCTGGACATACTGCGGTTAACGCGTGATATTCAAGCTCATGGGTCATGTGAATTAAAATGTTGCGCGGTGCGCCTATGCGTTCAATCAAAGCAAAGCTTTGTTCCAGATTGACATGGGTAGGATGGGCTTGATGGCGCAGGCAATCAATCAACAACACATCCACGCCTTGCAACAAAGCATAAGAGGCTTCTGGGATGTCTGATACGTCTGTCATATACACGAGATTACCAATGCGATACGCATAAATACGGATGCGTCCATGCATGATCGGAATCGGCGTCACTTGCACGCCACAGACTTCAAACGCGTGTTCAACCGCATGCACGGCCAGCACAGGTAAATCCCAAAAATGCGCAGGTTCACGCAAGGTATAACCAAATTTTTCTTGAATATGGCTCACTGCCTCTGGATAACTGTAGAGCGGAATTTGGCGTCGACTGAGTTGGCAAAAACTACGTAAATCATCAATCCCATGTAAATGATCGGCATGGGTGTGGGTGTAGAGTACCGCATCAACCCGCTTTAACCCTTGTCGCAGCGCTTGTTGGCGCAAGTCAGGCGAGGTATCAATTAAAATCACTTGACCATCGGCTAATTGGATCACGCTGGAACAACGACTGCGTTGGTTACGTGTATCCGCTGACTGACAGGTGTCACAGGTACACCCTATCACAGGCGTACCAGCACTAGAACCCGCGCCTAAAATGGTGAGTTGCATGGCTGGGCGTGCTTAAATAAGTTAAAAAAGTTTTGGGTGGTGGCTTCCATCAAGGTATGCAACGGGATATCGCGCAGTTTGGCGATTTCTTCAGCCACAAGTCGCACATAGGCAGGTTGATTGGTTTTACCACGGTATGGGATCGGTGCTAAATAAGGCGAATCCGTTTCAATCAGCATCGAAGATAAAGGCACCAATTGGGCAACCGCTTTCAACGCTTGCGCGTTTTTAAAGGTGACAATGCCAGAAAACGAAATATAAAACCCCATGGCAATGGCCGCTTGCGCCACTTCCCAGCTTTCGGTAAAACAATGCATCACCCCGCCAACCTCGGCTGCGCCTTCTTCTTGCATGATGCGCAAAGTGTCTTCGGCTGCATTGCGGGTATGAATAATCAGCGGTTTGCCAGTCGCTTTTGCCGCGCGAATATGAGTACGAAAACGCGCGCGTTGCCAACTCAAATCGCCTTGTAATCGAAAATAATCCAAACCAGTTTCACCAATTGCAACCACGCGTGGATGATCGGCTAAAGCCACTAAGCCTTCTACCGTTGGTTCCTCAATACCCTCATAATCTGGATGCACGCCTACTGAAGCGTACATATTGGGATGTTGCTCTGCAATCGCCAATACTTCGGGAAACTTATCCAGTGTTACCGATACACAGAGGGCATGGCCAACGTCATTGGCACGCATTTCAGCTTGCACCTGTGACATATCATTCGCCAATTCAGGAAAATTGAGGTGGCAATGCGAATCTACAAACATGAATCAGCCTTATTGAATTAAATGGTATGAGTTGGACGGCTAGATTTGAGCGCATTGGCTAAAATCGCTTCAATGCGTTTTTTTGCTTCAGCACCGCCCTCTTTATCTGCAAATTGAATCCCAACCCCTTGTGGCTTTTGATTTATGGCTTGCGGTGTCACCCACACCACTTTACCAACTACCTTCAATTTTTCTGGGTTATCCAGCAGACTCAATAGCATAAAAACTTCTTCACCCACATTAAATGGTTTATTGGTGGGAATAAATAAACCACCCCCTTTCACAAAAGGCATGTAGGCGGCAAACAAGGCTGCTTTCTCCTTGATCGCAAGCGAAAGCACGGCGGGTTTGGCATTCTGAGTATCGGTCATGTTGGCGGGTTCCTCTGCGGACAATATCAACGAAAGCATTTTTTATATTGTAGAAGACATTGCTCAAGTTGGAGTTCTTGATTGAGCGGATGTAAAGCACTTAATTTAAATCGGTTCAACTGCGCCATAAACGTCAATAATTGGTCCTCATGACACGCACTCGCTAAGGTCTTTAAGCCCGCAAGCGCGTCTGAATGGTATTTGGCGGGCAAGTGATGACAGCAGCGCTGGATATCTACACTCCATTTTTGTAACACCGTCATCGCGTGCAACATGCCATGTTGCAACAGCACAGGCAACGCTAGATGCAGTTCTAACCGTGCGCCTTGCATTAAAAAAGCGCGCCACTGCAAATACCAAGCATGCCAATCGATGGCAGCTTCTTCATGATCGGCAAGGACCGTTGTGGGGGCGCCGCCACTGTAATGCCACACCCATTCTGCGTTTACGATGGCTTGCTGATGTAACCAGGCGACGCCCTCGGCCGCAGTGGGCACTGGCATATCAACTTGCATGCATCGACTCAAAATTGTCGGTAATAACGCCTGTTTTTGATGCGTTACCAAAATAAATTGGGTGGCTGCAGGCGGCTCTTCCAATAACTTTAATAAAGCATTCGCCGCGGTGGTATTGACCCATTCTAATGGGTGAATCATGACCACGCGCAGCCCCCCTACTTGATGGTTTGATAACGACAAATAATCGTGTAAGCCGCGTATTTGTTCAATGACAATTTGCTGGCGTTTGCGTGTTTTCTTTTTGCTGTCGTCGCTGCCTTCTGCTTCCTCAGGTTTAATTTCTTTAAAATCAGGGTGACTGCCCTCACTCAACCAATGACAGGCTTCACAGTGTTGGCAAGCGAGGCCTAATTGCGGCTTTTGGCACAACCAACTGGCGGCCATTGCACTGGCAAAATGTCGTTTACCAATGCCTTGTTTACCAGATAACAACAACGCATGATGACGTTGTGCGCCCTGCGCTAACCATTGTTGATGCAGATTGACTTGCCAAGGAAATATATTTGAAATCATAGCGTTGAAATTATTTCTTCAACTGACTTTTTAACTTCATTGACGGGTCTATTGGCATCGATAATCCGAAACCGCTCAGGATATTGTGTCGCACGTGCTAAATATTGCGCGCGTAGTTTTTCAAAAAATGCGGCACCTTCGGCCTCGAATTTATCGGGCGTACGAGCAGAGGCTAAACGCGCTAAACTCACGGCAACCGGCACATCAAATAACAACGTAAGGTCAGGTTGCAGATCAGCTTGTACCCATTGCTCGAGTGATTGCATTTTGGCAATGGCTAAGCCACGTGCGCCACATTGGTACGCATAGGAAGCATCTGTAAATCGATCCGATACCACATGCGCTCCCCGCGCAAGTGCTGGACGAATCACTTGATGGAGGTGTTCGGCGCGAGCCGCAAACATTAATAGGGTTTCAGTGTCAACGTGCATCGTTTCATGCAGCAATATTGAACGCAGTTGTTCACCTACGGGCGTGCCTCCTGGCTCTCGGGTCGAAACCACTTCTTGTCCATTCGCGGCAAGCATCGCAATCATGGTCGGAATATGCGTACTTTTGCCCGCCCCATCCATGCCCTCTAAGGTAATAAATAAACCCGACTTCATTCAATGTACCTTTTGACTATCGTTTTAATTGGTATTGGCGCACCGCTTGATTATGCGCAGCTAAAGTGGCGTTAAACACATGCCGACCGTGCCCGTTGGCCACAAAATACAATGCTTGCGTTTCAGCTGGATGCAAGGCAGCTTGCAACGAGGCTAGGCCCGGTAACGCAATCGGTGTCGGCGGCAAACCCAACCTTGTGTACGTATTGTAAGCGGTATCAGTTAACAAATCTTGCCGACGTAAATTACCTTGAAACTGTGTACCCATGCCGTAAATCACGGATGGATCGGTCTGTAAGCGCATGCCTTTGCGCAAACGATTGACAAATACGCCGGCAATCTGCGGCCGTTCAACTTCTGCGCCGGTTTCTTTTTCCACGATCGAAGCCATTATCAACGCTTGATAAGCATTGGCATAAGGCAAATGGGGATCGCGCGCCTCCCACGCTTGGCTTAAATGACGTTGCATTTTATTGTAGGCGCGTTGATACAACGCCAAGTCACTGGTCTGCGTATCCAAAAAATACGTATCCGGGAAAAACCAGCCTTCTGGAGATTGCGCTTTGCCACTCAACTTGAGCATCAAGGCCTCATCTGAAAGATCCAATGTTTCATGCCGAATCAGGGGCATTTGATTGATTTTTTGCCGCATATCGGCAAAGGTTTTCCCCTCAACAATTTGAAACTTGAGCTGATCAAAGCTGCCATGTTTCAAGACATCAAGCAGGCTGACCACTTGCATCGGTGCATTCAATACGTAATCGCCCGCTTGCAGCTGGTTGGCGACTCCCAACAGTTTTACTGCAAATAAAAAACTATATGGCTCAGCCAATACGCCACGCGCTGTCAATTGCGCTGCGATCTCACGAACGCTCGCGCCAGCTGGAATTTGTACCCGTATCGCAGATTCGGCTAACGGCAGTGGCCGGATAAAGTAAATCAGCATCCACACACTGAGCGCAATGAGACAGAGCACAACGACTCCAAACACAGCGACGATCAAAGATTTAATGCGTGACATGGTTAATACGTGACATGGGCAAGTTGACTTCTTAAAGCCATCGCCCACGGGTGATGACCTAAGGTTTGCGTATCCAGCCGATTGACTTGCAATACGCCATAGATACTGTTGGTGATGATGACTGCATCAGCACTGTACACATCCGCCAGATGTAAACGACAGGCCTCCACCGTCACGCCTTGGGTGCGGTGCCAATCTAGCATCTTTTGACGCATGACACCTGAGACGCCGCATTGATCAAGCGCAGGGGTGCGCACACGATCACCCTGCTTGATAAACAGATTGCCACTGACCGCTTCGATCACCTGGTCTTGATAATCCATCAGTAAGCCATCAAAAAATTGTGAATCTTTATTTTCTGCACGCGCCAACACATTTTCTAAGCGATTTAAATGCTTGATGCCTGCTAACAATGGCTGGTGTCCCAATCGCGTGCGGCAGGTATACAGGGCGACCCCATGTTCAAACACGGTATCGGCATATACTGGCATAGGCGATTGTATAAAAATGCGGCTAGGCTCGCTGACAGGCGCAGGCGCGTACCCACGTGCGCCATCGCCTCGAGTAATCATCAGCTTAATCACACCACTGGTGTGATTGTCCTCTGCGGTGGCCTGTACAAAAAATTTTAATTCTTGCATCAATAGCTCGGCTGAGGGACACACAATGTGTAGTTTGCTGCAATCAGCAACCAAGGTTTGATAATGCAACGGCCAGTCTTGCAACACGCCCTGCTGCAAGCGCATGGTTCTAAACACACCATCGCCATAAGCAAATCCACGATTGGTGGGTGCGATCCCAGAAACCAACTTGCCATTGACACAATAACGCAACGTCGTCATCGGTTCAGCCACTTTAACATTGGTGCATTCCTATTTTTCACGGCTTAAACCTTACCATAGTTCAATTGCGCGATTGAACCCGCTGGGCGTATTTTCGATCATTTGTCAGTGAATACATAACAAGTGCGCCCACAATACAGCTAAGAACATGTTGATTGCATTGCATTTGCTAGGTATAAATTTAGGTCAGCTATATTCAAAAAGCCAGCATATGCTGGCTTTTTTATTTCATCAACAACCGTTTACACCCGTTTAAACAACAAACTGCCATTGGTGCCACCAAACCCAAAATTGTTTTTTAACGCGTATTCAATATGCATATCGCGTGCAGTATTGGCGCAATAATCAAGATCGCATTCCGGATCCTGTTGAAACAAGTTAATGGTAGGAGGCGAGATCTGATGAAAAATCGACAGTACGGTAAATACTGACTCTAAACCACCCGCGCCACCGAGCAAATGTCCAGTCATCGATTTCGTTGAATTGACCACTAATTGGTAAGCGTGATCTCCAAACGTGGCTTTAATTGCATTGGTTTCATTGGCGTCCCCCAACGGGGTCGATGTCCCATGCGCATTCATAAACTGAACTTGGTCTGGATTAACACCCGCATTTTTAAGTGCGTTTACCATAGAACGGCGCGGACCATCCATATTGGGTGCCGTCATATGATATGCATCTGCACTTAAACCATAGCCTGCCAGTTCAGCATAAATCTTAGCGCCACGGGCTTTTGCGTGTTCATATTCTTCGAGCACCAATACGCCAGCGCCCTCACCAATCACAAAACCATCTCGGTCTTTATCCCATGGCCGACTCGCGGTGGCGGGATCATCGTTACGGCTAGATAGCGCGCGGGATGAAGCAAAGCCACCGACACTGAGTTCTGTGATGGCTGCTTCAGACCCGCCAGCCACCATTACATCTGCATCGCCATATTCAATGAGACGCGCCGCCTCACCAATACAATGGGTGCCTGTAGTACAAGCAGTCACGACTGCAAAATTCGGGCCTTTCAGACCAAGCATGATCGATAGATTGCCAGAGATCATGTTAATAATGGTGCCTGGAATAAAGAAAGGTGAAATCTTACGTGGACCACCTTCATCATAACTATCGTTGGTGGCTTCAATGGTGCCAAGCCCACCAATGCCTGAACCGATCGTGACGCCTATGCGTTCCGCATTGGCTTCGGTGACTTCAATGCCTGAATCTTTAAATGCTTCAATCCCAGCTGCCAAGCCATACTGAATGAAAGTATCCATACGCCGAGCGTCTTTGGCGGGGATAAAATCTTCGGGGTTAAAGTTTTTCACTTCCCCCGCAATTTGCGAAGCAAATGCGCTGGGATCAAATTTGGTAATTCGGGTAATGCCTGATTGTCCAGCAACAAGCTGTTGCCATGCGGTTTGGGTACCAATACCCACTGGTGACACCACGCCTAAGCCGGTGACTACTACTCTGCGTCTAGTCATAATAGAAAATCAGCGCTCTTTCGAGCGCTGATGATTTGATTGTTACTTGAGGTTGGCGTTGACGTAGTCAATCGCTTGTTGCACGGTGGTAATTTTTTCTGCTTCGTCATCTGGAATTTCACAGTCGAACTCTTCTTCTAAAGCCATGACCAATTCCACAGTGTCGAGTGAGTCGGCACCCAAATCATCTACAAATGATGATGCGTTTTTTACGTCAGCTTCGTTTGCACCTAATTGTTCACAAACGATTTTCTTTACGCGTTGTTCGATGTCGGACATCTAAAATACCCCTTTGTTAATAAATTGTATAAAACAGTAAAACGGCATTCTAGCAAATGTTGACCGGAATACCAAAACACAAATGATTTATGCGCAATACATACCGCCATTGACATGGATGGTTTCACCCGTAATGTACGCGGCGGCTGGAGATGCCAAAAAGGCAACGGTGGCTGCAATTTCATCTACATGCCCTAAGCGTCCCAACGCCACCCGTTCTAACATTTTGGTTTTAATGTCATCGGGTAACTCAGCTGTCATGTCCGTTTCAATAAAGCCAGGGGCCACACAGTTCACCGTAATGCCGCGACTGCCCACTTCTTGTGCCATCGATTTGGTAAAGCCAGTCATGCCTGCTTTGGCCGCCGCGTAGTTGGTTTGGCCTGCATTACCCATGTGACCCACCACGCTCGAAATGTTAATGATGCGGCCTTGGCGCGCTTTCATCATGGGCCGTAATACGGCCTGACTCATGCGAAAAACAGAGGTCAAATTGGTGTTGAGCACCGCTTGCCAGTCTTCCTCTTTCATCCGCATCAGTAAAGTATCTTTGGTAATGCCTGCATTATTTACCAACACGCTGACATCCCCATATTGCTGAGCAATATGGGTTAACACTGCATCTACTTGTGTGGCATCGGTGACGTCTAACGCCATGCCTTCACCTTGAATACCAGCCGCTTTTAAGGCTAGGGTAATCTGTTCAGCACCGGCAATGGTGGTGGCAGTACCAATCACAATCGCACCTTGTTTACCTAGCGTTTGTGCAATCGCAGCACCGATGCCGCGACTGGCGCCTGTCACTAATGTAATGGCCTGATTTAACATTACTCGCTCCTTTGTATGATTGTTATGGCTGCACACTTTGCAGCGCTTCGTCATTGACCAAGGCAATGCAATGCATCTCCGCCACAATGCGTTTTGCCAAGCCCGCCAACACTTTTCCAGGGCCACATTCTGCGCTATGTAACGTGCCTTGCGCCGCTAAGTGTTGTACGGTCTCCACCCAGCGTACTGGGCGATACAATTGACGGACTAAAGCATCTTTAATCTGGTCTGCTTGCGCATATGCAAGCACATCTGCGTTGTGTATCACTGGAATTGTCGGCGTTTTTACCGTGAGTTGAGCGAGATATTGGCGCAGCTTTTCAGCCGCTGGTTGCATCAACGCACAATGCGACGGCACGCTCACTGGCAAGGCCAATGCGCGTTTGGCGCCTTGCTCTTTTGCTAACGCCATGCCGCGTTCAACCGCTGCTTTATCGCCCGCAATCACCACTTGCCCCGGTGAATTAAAATTCACGGCTTCGACCACTTGGCCTTGTGCGGATGCTGCGCACAGCGCGATGACTGTCGCATCGTCTAAGCCTAAAATGGCTGCCATCGCACCCTGCCCCTCAGGCACCGCTTGTTGCATGACTTCTGCACGGTAACGCACCAATGGCAAGGCATCTTCAAATGTTAACGCGCCAGCGGCGACCAACGCGGTGTATTCCCCTAAGCTATGTCCAGCCAACACGGTGGGTAAATGAGCACCTGTGGCTTGATAAACACGCCAAGTGGCAACGCCAGCTGCCAACATGATGGGTTGGGTGTTTTGCGTTAAGTTAATGGCGTCATTTGGCTCGGTCACCATCTGCCACATATCAAACCCGAGTACTTGTGAGGCTTGATCAAAGGTTTGTTTGACCTCGGCATGTGCGGATAATCCTTGCATCATACCGACGGATTGCGAGCCTTGACCCGGGAAGAAAAAAGCAAAATTTGTCATGATTTAAAACTTTAAAAAGAATGAAGTACAGGTTAAAACTTGACCAGCGCCGCGCCCCAAGTAAAGCCGCCGCCAAACGCTTCCATCAATAAAATCTGTCCACGTTGAATACGTCCGTCACGTACAGCCGTATCTAGCGCCAGGGGAATGGATGCAGCAGAGGTGTTGCCATGCTGATCTACCGTCACCACGACTTTATCCATCGACAACTCTAATTTTTTAGCGGTGGCTTGTAAGATACGAATATTGGCTTGATGCGGTACTAACCAATCAATGTCCGATTTTTGCATGTGGTTTGCTGCCAAGGTTTCATCCACAATTTGGTCTAGCGTATTGACTGCAATTTTAAAAACCGCGTTGCCTTCCATTTCAACCGTATCTGCACCGTTTGGGTTTCTTGGGACATGCAGGTATTGTTCGTATTGGCCATCGGCGTGTATATGGGTAGATAAAATTCCAGGCTGATCACTTTTCTGCAAGATCACGGCGCCCGCACCATCGCCCCATAAAATACAATTACTGCGGTCGGTGTAATCACAAATACGGGTAAACGTATCTGCACCAATGACTAATACGTTTTGATAGTGGCCTGATTGTATAAAGTGATTTGCAGTGGTCAGCGCGTAAACAAACCCGCTACAGACTGCCTGAATATCAAAAGCTGGGCAGCCACCAATGCCTAACTTACGTTGCACCATGGTGGCCACACTGGGGAAAATTTTGTCAGGTGTGGTGGTAGCCACAATGATCAGATCGATTTGCGATGCTTGGATACCCGCTGCTTCTATGGCCCGCTCAGCAGCATGGGTGGCCAAATCACTGGTCAGCTCATCGGTCACGCGGTGACGTTGTCGAATACCTGTGCGCGAAAATATCCACTCATCAGTGGTGTCCACCATCTTTTCAAGGTCTTGATTACTTAAAATGGTGGATGGCAAGTAGCTGCCAGTACCTGCAATACGTGCGTAAATCATGCAAAGATTATGCCTTAGTTGGGATAAAAAGCCTAACGCGTAGGATCTGTAAGTTGACCACGAGTGGTTAGGTGTTCAATTTCTAATTGCGCTTCAATACGTTGTAACACACCACTTTGTGCCTCTTCAAGGGCCACATGAATGGCATGATAAAAGCCAACGCTGTCAGCCCCGCCATGACTTTTCACCACAATGCCACGCAAGCCTAAAAAACTTGCACCATTGTATTGACGGGGATCTAAGCGCTTTTTGAACGCTTTTAACACTGGAAACGCACCCAACGCCATTAACTTAGTTAGCCAGTTACGCTTAAACTCTTGGGTTAAAAACTTACCCATCAT
Source organism: Methylophilaceae bacterium (assembly GCA_027488395.1). Classification (GTDB taxonomy): domain Bacteria; phylum Pseudomonadota; class Gammaproteobacteria; order Burkholderiales; family Methylophilaceae; genus Methylophilus. Next base: position 184,049 of record JAIYBT010000010.1, read on the forward strand.
ATGGGCTAAACCTTCTGTGGTTTTAAGTGAAACATTGCCGACAAAACCATCGCAGACCACCACATCCGTGGTGCCTTTAAAAATGTCATCACCTTCGACATTGCCATAAAAATTTAAATGACTTTGTCGTAACAATTCTGCCGCTTGCTTCACCACTTCGTTGCCTTTAATGTCCTCGGAACCAATATTTAACAAACCCACCGTAGGATTCGCTTTTTGGTTCACGCAACTCACAACCATGGCGCCCATAATGGCAAATTGATACAAATGGGCTGGCGTACAATCTGCGTTTGCGCCTAAATCCAGCATAAACGTACTACCGTTTTCGGAGGGTAAAGTGGAGGCAATTGCTGGCCGATCAATACCGGGTAAGGTTTTGAGCACGAACCGTGCAGTAGCCATTAAAGCGCCGGTATTGCCAGCACTGACACACGCCTGCGCTTCACCGCTTTTTACCATATTGATGGCCACCCGCATCGAAGAATCTTTTTTATTCTTCATGGCACTTTGTGGCGATTCATCCATGGCAACAACTTCACTTGCATGTTGAATACGCAGTCTTGGGTGTTGAATCGCGTCAGCTAAACGCAGTTGATCATTAATCTCGGTTTGCAGCCCCACCAACACAATGTGTAGTTGTGGATTTTCATTGAGTATTTTCACAGAAGCGGGCACCGTGACCTGCGGTCCATGATCTCCACCCATGGCATCGATGGCGATGGTAATTGTGGCTGCTGAGTCTGGTTGTAATGACATAGGTGTATCCGAACGTGAAAATCGCAGTCTATGCGAACAAAACACTACGCGTATGCAGCGATTGATTTCAAGCGCCTGCATTTCGCTAAGAGTGCGATTTCAGCCATGCGTATGATGCAAGATTGTAAAAATAATCCACGCTTAAAATAATAAACGCCAGATAGACAAACGCCGCGCAAGGAGCGCGGCGCTGGCAAGCTGGGTACTTTAAAAGCGATTACTCGCCTTTAGCTGGCATCACTTTACGACCACGGTAAAAACCGTTTGGGCTTACATGGTGACGAAGATGCACTTCACCTGTGGTGGGCTCGATTGCCAAAGGTGGGTTTGTTAAAAAATCGTGTGAACGATGCATGCCACGCTTTGAAGGGGTTTTTTTGTTTTGCTGAACTGCCATGTTAATGCTCCAAAATTGACCGCCAGAAATTAAATGGCAGTTTTAGTAGAAAACTCATACAAGTAATCAAACATTATAAAATAATTTGCATGTGACTGCAAACAATAGCATTTAATCATCACTCACCACCCTTTTATCAGGATGGCCGTTGCTTTAGTGCTTGTAGTACCGCGAAGGGATTGGGCTTACTAGATGACTGCGCGGCAACCTCCACACATTGCGCTGGATGCAACACGGTGATAGGCAAGGCCATTAATAACTCGTCCTCGACCAATGCGTGTATATCGGAAGCATCCAGACCCAACCACTCCACCTCATCATCCGCTAACAATGCTTCTGACGGCGTATCACATAACGCATACATATACGTTTGCTCAAGTGGCATGGGCAAGGCTTCAAAGCATCGCTGACAGACCATCGGCAAAGTAGTGACCACTTGCAATTGCAACATCGGCAATGAAACCTCACCAAAGTAGCGCGCACTCAAACCGCTCAAGGTAAAAGACACTGCATGCGTGGCGATGTCATTGGATTGCGTGCCATGCTCAAGCAACGCCTCACACAACCTTGGTAATTGATTGTATGAAATCTCACCAAGCTCTGTTTTTTGTTGTTTGGCAATTTCTAATAAACTGTTACTGATCACAATATAAAGACTCCATCGATACCCGCAATATAACAAACTTTGACTTGGCTTGCGATGTACGATTGGCATTTAAGTGCACAGCAAAGCGTATTGTTCAACTTGTTGTAGTAGGTGACGGGCCCTGACATGACGCGGTGTTTGCTGATATAATTGCAAAAATTTAAGGGTATTGTAGTCAGGCTAAATATAGAAAAACTTAACTCACCCTTTCGTCATCAAGTAGTTTAATCAGCCAATGTGTTGGCTGATTTCATAAGAAACATATTTCATCCTTTTAACTTTCTTAAGGGTTACGCGTGTTTAAGAAAATTCTAATCGCCAATCGCGGTGAAATTGCAGTGCGTATCGTGCGCGCTTGTTCAGAAATGGGTATTAAATCCGTTGCAATTTATGCGGATGCAGACCGTCACGCTTTACATGTAAAAAAAGCGGATGAAGCGTATAACATTGGCGCTGATCCTGTCGCTGGCTACTTAAATGCACACAATATTGTCAATATTGCTGTCGCTGCAGGCTGTGATGCCTTGCATCCTGGCTATGGTTTTTTATCCGAAAATCCAGAATTAGCAGAAGTATGTGTGCGTCGTGGCATTAAATTTATCGGACCAGATGCCAACGTGATCCGCCAAATGGGCGATAAAATTCAAGCGCGTAATGCCATGATTGCAGCGGGCATTCCTTGCGTTCCTGGCAGTGATGGTAATTTGGAGTCGCTGGAAGCCGCTGTCAAATTGGCCGCAACCATTGGTTATCCAGTCATGCTAAAAGCAACAAATGGCGGGGGTGGCCGCGGCATTCGCCGTTGCGACAACGAAAAAGAATTACTCAGTAATTATGATCGCGTCATCTCTGAAGCCAGTAAAGCATTTGGTAAGCCTGAAGTATTTTTAGAAAAATGTGTCGTCCATCCTAGACATATTGAAGTGCAAGTGTTGGCCGATGCACAAGGCAATGTCATCCATTTATTTGAGCGTGATTGTTCAATTCAGCGCCGTAATCAAAAACTGATTGAAATCGCGCCCTCGCCACAGTTGACACAAGCCCAACGTGAATATATTGGCGGTCTCGGCGTTAAAGCTGCCAAAGCCGTCAATTATGAAAATGCGGGTACGGTCGAGTTTTTACTTGATAGCGACAACAATTTCTATTTTATGGAAATGAACACGCGATTACAGGTGGAACATACGGTGACTGAAACGATTACTGGCGTGGATATCGTGCAGGAACAAATCCGTGTTGCCGCTGGTTTACCATTGCAGTATAAACAAAACGAAATCGCGTTTCGTGGCTTTGCCATGGAGTATCGCATCAACGCCGAAGACCCTAAAAAAGACTTTTTACCTAGCTTTGGTAAAATCACGCGCTACTACGCACCTGGCGGACCTGGCGTACGCATGGATGCAGCAATTTACAGTGGCTATGTCATTCCCCCCTATTACGATTCCATGTGTGCAAAACTCACCGTGTGGGCCTTGGATTGGGATAGCGTGATTGAACGCGGGCGTCGCGCATTGAACGATATGATTGTGTATGGGGTAAAAACCACGATTCCTTACTACCAACAAATCATGCAGCATCCAGACTTTAGAGACGCCAATTTCAATACCAGTTTTGTCGAGTCACATCCAGAACTGATTGAGTACGATACTGGCTTGCCAAAAGAGCTGATGGCGGCTGCGATTGCGGTGGCGATTGCCGCGCATGAAGGCGCTTAACTTTAATTTTATTTCTAACAACATCATTCACAGACACCAATCACTATGAGCAAAATACATGTCACCGAACTGGTTTTAAGAGACGGCCATCAATCCATGATTGCCACGCGCATGCGTACTGAAGACATGCTACCAATTTGTGGCAAGTTAGATGAAATTGGCTTTTGGTCATTAGAAGCGTGGGGCGGCGCCACCTTTGACGCTTGCGTGCGCTTTTTAAAAGAAGATCCTTGGGAGCGTTTGCGTAGCCTACGTAAAGCGCTGCCAAATACGCCGATTAATATGCTGTTGCGTGGCCAAAACTTGTTGGGCTATCGCCATTATTCAGATGATGTGGTGCAAGCATTTGTTAAACAATCCGCCAATAACGGTGTGGATGTGTTTAGAATTTTTGATGCCATGAACGATGTGCGCAACCTGACCGCCGCGATCAAGGCGGTTAAAGCGGTTAAAAAACACGCCATTGGCACGCTGTCTTTCACGACTAGCCCAGTGCATGATATCGCCTACTTTGTTGGCATGGCTAAACAACTTGAAGCCCTAGGCTGCGACAGTATTGGTGTAAAAGACATGGCTGGCTTACTTACCCCAACCATGGCGGGTGAATTGGTCAAAGCGCTCAAAGCCGCCGTCAGTTTACCTATCCACATGCACAGCCATGCCACTTCTGGCTTAGCCAGCATGGTGATGTTACGTAGTATCGATAATGGTGTGGATATCATCGATACCTGTAACTCCTCTTTTGCAGAAGGTGCCAGCCACCCTTCCACTGAAAGTTTGGTGGCGGCGCTGCGTGGGACGCAATATGACACCGGCCTAGATTTAGGCAAACTGCAAGAAGTCACCGCCTATTTCAAAGAAGTGCGACGTAAATACTGGCAATTTGAAAGCGAGTTTACTGGCGTAGATACCCGTGTATTGGTTAACCAAGTGCCTGGCGGCATGATCTCAAACTTATCAAACCAGCTAAAAGAACAAGGCGCTATCAACCGTATGGATGAAGTGTTGGCTGAGATCCCGCGCGTGCGTGAAGATTTAGGCTTTCCTCCGTTGGTGACCCCGACCTCACAAATTGTAGGCACCCAAGCGGTACTCAATGTGTTGACGGGTTCACGCTATAAATCAATCACCAATGAAGTGAAAAACTATTTATTGGGCCAATACGGTCAATCCCCAGCCGCTGTTAATGCCGAAGTCAGACAACTGGCTGTAGGCAATGCAGAAGTGATTACTTGTCGTCCAGCAGATTTATTAGAACCTGAAATGGTGAAACTACAATCCGAAGCGGAACGCTTTGCCAATACTGAAGAGGATGTGCTGACCTATGCCATGTTCCCCGATATTGGTAAAACCTTTTTGCAAGAGCGCAATGCGGGTTCATTACAACCAGAAGCGTTATTGAGTAAAGATGCCGCCCATCAACAAACTGGCGCTGCCCGCTTTGCCCCCACCGAGTTTAATATTACCTTGCATGGTGAAACCTTCCACATACAACTCACAGGCAGCGGCCACAGTGGTGAAGAGCGTCGCCCTTACTATGTGAAATTAGATGGCATTTCTGAAGAGGTATTTGTAGAAACCTTGAACGAAATGGAAGTCAGCAGTGCTGGATCAAACGGTGGCAAGAAAAAAGCCTCAGCTGGCGTCACTTCCAGTGGCCGTCCGCGGCCAAACCACGAGGGCTGTATCACCACCGCCATGCCTGGCACTATTGTCGCTGTGAAGGTTAAAGCGGGCGATAAAGTGTCAGCAGGCGATGGCGTGTTGGTGATCGAAGCCATGAAAATGGAAAACGAAATCCAAACGGGTATCAGCGGTACGGTGCTGGCAATCCATGTTGAAAAAGGCGATAGCGTCACCCCAGACGAAACCTTGATTGAAATTCAACCTGAATAATTCAACCCACCGTTCAATGTTAAAATCCTCGAAACTTATCTTTCGAGGATTTTTTGTTTGATGCAACGTCCTTTGGTACTCGCCTCATCCTCCCCCTACCGTCGAGCCGTGCTCGAAAAGCTCCACTACCCATTCACGGTTCAATCGCCTGAGATTGATGAAACGCCGCTCGCAAACGAATCGCCGCAAGCTACTTCCTTGCGTCTCGCCCAAGCCAAAGCCAAAAAAATTGCATTACACACACCAGATGCATTGATTATTGGGTGTGATCAAGTTGCCACTGTCGATGACATGCACATAGGCAAACCAGGCACACACGAAAAAGCAGTGGCTCAACTGCATTTTCTCAGCGGCAAAGAAGTCGTATTTTATAGTGCGATATGTTTATACGACGCACAACATCAATATATGCAAGCAACCAGCGTACCCTATTACGTTAAATTTAAAGCCCTGACCGCCAATGTCATTGAACAATACCTGCAACTGGAGCAACCTTACGATTGCGCGGGTAGCGCTAAATCTGAGGGCCTAGGCATTGCCCTGCTTGAGTATATGCGTGGCGATGACCCCAATGCGCTCATCGGCTTACCATTGATTGCGTTAATTGATATGCTGGCCAATGCAGGTCAACCCTTGTTTAATGCCAATTAACGCTAGATGACGCAGACTTTAATAATTGACCTGAAATAAAACCCTCGCATAAAACCAAACATATGCGTGCATTAAGAAAGGTGATTGATGAAACCCCATTATTTGTTATGTGCTGTCGTGCTCGCTTGCCAACCCTTAACCGCTGCTGAGTTAGTCAGTCCGATCACGGATCAAGCGCAGGTGGCAGTGACCATTTATAACGAAGATTTAGCATTGATTAAAGATCATCGTAAGCTACCGTTGGGTCAGGGCCAATCCGCGCTTTCACTGCGCGATGTGAGTGCTTTAATGAAACCAGAAACGGCTTTGCTACGCAGTTTGCTGCCAAACACCCGCTTGAACGTATTAGAGCAAAACTTTGATTTTGATTTACTCTCGCCACAAAAATTGCTAGAAAAACACGTTGGCAAAAGCGTGACCGTGATTAAAACCAACCCCACCACTGGCCAAGAAACCGCCATGCCTGCAACGATTTTATCGGCACAAAATGGGATTGTGCTAAAACTCGGCGACCAAATAGAAACCAGCGTCCCCGGCCGTATTGTGTATCCTAACGTCCCCGGCCAACTGAAAGACCGCCCGACGCTCACCACACAGCTTGACTACAAAGGGCCGCTGGCAGCCAGTGTAGAGTTAAGTTATCTCACGGGTGGCTTGCAATGGCGAGCAGATTACGTGGCTGAGCTTAATCAACAAGAAACCGCACTGGATTTATCCGCTTGGGTCACTCTCACCAATACCAGTGGCACCGCCTACCCCAACGCCAAAGTGCAATTGGTGGCAGGCGATGTCAACCGCGTGCAGGAAGTCATGCAGCCTAAAGCCATGATGATGCGCACTGAAGCCGTGATGGATGCTGCACCCATGCCAACGGAACAGTCGTTACTGGAATATCACTTATACACCTTGCCGCTGACCACAACGATTGCCGAAAACCAAACCAAACAAGTCGCTTTATTATCAGCAAACCAAATCCCCGCCCAAAAAGAACTGCTGCTGAGCGGCAGCGATTATTACTATCAAGGGCAATATCGCGCGCTGGAGAAAAAACAAAAGGTACAAGTGTTTATCTCGTTTGAAAACAAAGAACGGACAAAATTGGGCTTACCCCTGCCTAAAGGGGTGATGCGCGTGTATAAAAAAGACTTAGAAGGTAACGCGCAATTTGTTGGCGAAGACCAGATCGACCACACCGCCAAAAACGACACCGTGCGATTGAAGCTTGGCAATGCCTTTGATGTGACTGCAGACCGCGTACAAACGGATTTTAAAAACCTTGCTAAGCCCAATGCTAGCCCCATCTATGAGAGCGCCTATGCCATTACCCTGCATAACGCCAAAAAAGAAGCCGTGACTGTCACCGTGCAAGAACCGATCAATGGCGATTGGAAAATACTCAATAGCAATCTCCCCCATCAAAAAACCAATGCCCACTTAGCCACCTGGCAAGTCAACGTGCCCGCAGAAGGTCAAGCCACCCTAAGCTATCGGGTGCAAGTTAAGTATTAAGTCTGACGAAGACCAATTGCCCCTCACGATGCGTCACTTAAGTGCGGGGTTTTGGTCTGCGCGTGGGATAATGCATTTTTTTAGATAATTGATTGCATGCCATGGCCAATGGAACCCTCTATTTTATTCCCGTCCCACTGACCGAAGACACCACCCCACAGCAAGTGTTACCCGCTGAGGTGCTCACGCAAATCCATCAGTTGCAACACTTTATTGTTGAAAACGAAAAAACTGCACGTCATATTCTCGCCGCCAGTGGTCACCCCACGCCCATGCGTGAGTTACATTTGTATCTACTAAACAAGGATACGCCCACCAAAGAACTCAATGCCCTGTTACAACCCCTGCAAAAAGGCTTAGATGTTGGCCTGATGAGCGAAGCAGGATGCCCTGGCATTGCCGACCCAGGCGCCAACTTAGCTTCACTGGCACATCACAAAGGCTTTAAAGTCGCGCCATTGATTGGCCCAAGCAGTTTGCTATTGAGTTTGATGGCGAGCGGCTTAAATGGTCAACGTTTTACCTTTTTAGGCTATTTACCCGCCGAAAAAAATGAGCGGGTAAAAACCATTAAAGGCATTGAATTCGATTCTAAAAAACAACAAGCCACACAATTATTTATCGAAACCCCCTACCGTAACCAGCACGTGCTCGAAGACCTGATTGCCACCCTACAACCACAAACGCGCCTGTGTGTGGCTTGTAATGTCACGGGCAAAGACGAGCTGATTGTCACCAAAACCATCGCCGACTGGAAAAAAGCCACCCTCCCCGACTTGCATAAAAAACCAACTGTGTTTTTATTGCTGGCTTAAATTGTCTGCTCGCGCTAAAAACGCACCCTACGTAAACCTGACCCCATCGGTAACGCTGGAGCCCCCTCATTGGCATCGTAGCGCCGCTGTGCCTCAAGCACGGCTGCCATATGGGTTTCTGACCACACGCGTAATGCCGCCAGCAAACCCACCAAAGTGCTGCCCAATGCAGTGATGGTGTACTCCACTCGCGGCGGCACCGTCGGGTACACCTGACGCGCAATCAAGCCATCTCGCTCCAAACCACGCAACGTTTGTGTGAGCATTTTTTGCGAAATACCGCCAATCTCCTGCTGCAAGGTACTAAAACGCTTGGTTTCGCTTTCTAATAAGCCAAGCACCAACACCGTCCACTTATCCGCAATCCGATTCAGCATCAACCGCGTTGGGCACGCGGCCTGGTACGCATTCCAACCATGGGCAATCTGCAAACCTTGTATGGCTTGTGTCTGTATCGCGTTGGGCTGCTTAGTGTCGTTTGTCATGGTGTTGCCTTTCTATTTAGGTGTTAGATGTTGGTCAATCAATAAACAGCCTGATGTTGTATTCATCGCCCTTAAGTTACCTTTAGGTGCCTACTTACTAAAAGTGACTATTGCAATTATGATGCCGTCAATCGCTACTTTGCAAGCGATTTAATTTAGAAAGGAAACCCTAATGCATTGGTTTAAACCCTTAATAAGCACTTTATTGTTCACTACCCTATTACTGAAAGGCACCCACACCATGGCACAAGACCACACCCAACAAAACAAACAACTCCTGGCCCAATTTGCCGAAACAATCTTTGTTAAAAAAGACTTAAGCCAATTACCCAAATGGATGGCGCCAAACTACATTCAACACAACCCCCTTGTGCCACAGGGTTTAGCTGGCTTTGAAAGCTTTTTTACCACTTGGTTTAAAGCCGTCCCAGACTGGCAATACACCCTTGAAAAACTGGTTGCCGAAGGCGATACCGTATGGGCTTATGGCGTGTATTCCGGCACCCAACAGGGTGATTGGTTAGGCATACCCGCGACAGGCAAGCATTACAGCATTCATGCCGTGGATATTTTTAGGATTGAAGATGGCAAATTGGCCGAACATTGGGATGTGCTGGATGCCTATGGCTTATTTAAACAATTGGGTGTGATTCAATAAGGGTTGATGGGAAAATCAGGCCTCTAGCGATGAGGCCTGATTGTTGATTTATATGTTGATACTGCCAAGGATTTAGCAGAATAGCCTCACTTATTTTAATAAAACCTACCGCAAGCACAGGATACGCAACGCCTAAAAAAGCAACGTTGCTTTTACATGCCTCTTTATTGACCCTCATGGGATAATTTTGCATGGGAGAACACTCAATCACCCTTTAACTTTTGATGATATGTATCTTTATGTTTAAACATGCGCCTTTTTTTTGTGATGTTGCTAAATCGTAACCATGCCGGACCAAGCCATTAGACGTATTGCACATATCGATATGGATGCTTTTTTTGCAGCCTGCGAATTGTCGCGCTACCCTGAGTTGAAAGGCTTGCCCATGGTGGTGGCTGGAGGCGCCGCGCATGTGCCAAAGTTAAGAGAAGATGGCACCCGCGAATTTTCGCGCTTGCGGGATTATGTAGGCCGCGGAGTACTAACCACGGCCACCTACGAGGCGCGGGCACTTGGCTTGCACTCTGCCATGCCAACCATGCAAGCCGCTAAGCTGGCCCCTGATGCAATTTTATTACCCGTCAATTTCGAGCTTTATCGCCATTTCTCGCGCTTATTCAAAGCTGCGATTCGAAGCGTTAGCCCGCTAGTCGAAAACATCGGCATCGATGAAGTCTATGCTGATGTTTCTAGCCTAGAAGGAGACGCTATCAAAATCGCGCAACGGCTCAAATCAGCGGTATTGAGCGCCACCGGCCTCACCTGCTCAGTCGGTATCGCGCCGAACAAGCTGCTAGCAAAATTGTGCTCAGAAATGCAAAAACCCGATGGCATCACCGTCATCACTATGTCTGATGTGCCAGAGCGTATCTGGCCGTTGCCTGCTAAAAAAATGAATGGGATAGGCCCCAAAGCCAGTGCAAAACTAGCGTCATTGGAGATTCAGACCATCGGAGAAATAGCAGCCATGCAAGAAGCATGGCTTGTTGCGCACTTTGGTAAGCACTACGGCAGTTGGTTGTATCGCGTATCGCGCGGCCAAGACGATAGGCCAGTCGTGACAGAAAGCGCGCCGGTTTCCATGAGCAGAGAGACCACCTTTGAACGTAATCTCCACCCAGTCCGCGATAAACCTGCCCTTAGCCAAGCATTTACAAACCTGTGCGAGCGTGTCGCCAATGATTTAGCGCAAAAAGGCTATGTCTGCCACAAAGTCGGCATCAAACTTCGCTTTGACGACTTTAAGACCGTCACCCGCGACCTCACACTCACTCAACCGCTAAGCGATGCCAAAGCATTAAGGCTATATGCTGGTAAATGCCTCAAAAGAATAGACCTAGATAAAAAGATCAGATTATTGGGGGTAAAAGCCAGCGGCCTGGTGCGTGCTGATAGCATGGTGCACGCGAATTCAGCGCAATATGAGCTTGAGCTTAACTATAAGACGCCTACAAATTGATGCATTTTTTTGCTTATGACTTTCATGCGCTAATTTTGTCAGTAACTTTGCATGCACAAAGACTTTAGATACGTAAACCACTTGCTTAGCGCTAAACAAATCTACACTGGAAAAATTTTTTTTCGGGATTTATTAAATCACACCCTTTTCCATTGAACATCAGCGCCATGTTTTCAACAGCGACACAGGAAAAAAGCAGGCGTTATGCAGAGAAAAAACGAAAAATGAATGATTGATTTCATAAGCGCAAACGTTTGAAATAACGTAAACGTGAGCCGTTCCACTTGAATGAGGCGTTAGGTTTAAACCAGGCATTTTAGGGAGCGCTAGACCACCACCAAAATATAAAATAGTAGTTGCTGGCAAGCCAACACAAAAATAAAAAAACCACTTAAAAAGCGACAGCCTTCAACTACGCATTAAGCTCAAAGTAAACCGTGAAATATGTAAAACTGACATAAAGCATGAAAGATAATAAGCCCAGAGTCAGAACTATTAAATCTAATCAATTTGGCTGGATTATTAATTTAAACTGATTGAGCCTAACATTAATTAGACACCAAAAACGAACCTAATTTTTTATTTAGGTAGATGTCTATTTAATTAATATAATTATTTATATCAATAAAATCAATTGTATATATGTGTTTATCACACCAATATAATTGAGTAACATTGTACAAAATACACCTTATAAAAACGACCTATTACATGCAATTTCAGCATCAACAAAAATTGACGCTAAATTTGATGATGTTCAATAAACGATAACTTATTGCCCGCGCATAAACATTTTATCTAAATCCTGCAAGCTGACTTGAAACCAAGTGGGTCTACCGTGGTTGCATTGCCCGCTGCGTTCTGTGGCTTCCATATCTCTGAGTAAGGCGTTCATTTCGGTGATAGTGAGTTGCCGATTAGCGCGTACGGCGGTATGACAGGCCATGGTGCCTAAAATCTCGTTTTGGCGTTCTAGCAGCACGCGGCTTACGCCGTATTCGCTTAAATCGCGCAATACCGCACGAGCGAGTGCGACTGCATCAGCATCTTGCAACATGCTGGGGATGGCGCGAATGGCGATGGTGGTGGGCGATAAGGTGGCCATGTCAAAGCCAAGTTGTTGCAGGGTATCGGTGCCGTTCAAGCTGGCTAACGTAGCCACTTCAGATTTTTCAGCATAAAAACTCATGGGGATTAACAGCGGCTGGGTGGCAATCGCTTGGGTGCTGAGTGCGTTTTTTAGGCGCTCGTACATGATGCGCTCGTGCGCGGCGTGCATATCAATCACCACCATGCCTTGTGCGTTTTGCGCGAGGATGTAAATACCATGAAGTTGTCCTAGGGCAAAGCCTAATGGAAATTGTTGCGCGACAGTTTGCGTGTCAAGCGAGGAAGGTTGCTGCCCTGGCATATCGTTCGCGTGTGCGCTCGCCACATAGTCCATCTCAGATAAAGGCTGTAAGGCTTGAAATGAATCCAAAGCTGCTGGTTTGATATCGCCATACAACTGCTGATAAAACTGCTGCGCGCTAGGTGCTGGGTTTGCATTCAGCGGCGCGTAGCTATGAAAGGTGGACCGGCTTTGCAGCGGCATTTCGACCTGTTCGCGCGGTATGTGAGCCACACCAGGCGTAAAGGGATTAAACGGTGCTTGCATGGGCTGGCTGGCTTGTATTTGCGCCGAGGTTTTGCCCAAGGCTTTATGCAGACCATGAAAAATAAAGCGATGTACGGCTTGCGATTCACGAAAACGCACTTCGGTTTTCGCTGGATGCACGTTGACATCGACCAAGGCTGGATCGAGCTCTAAAAACAAGACAAAGGCGGGATGTTTATCGCCATGCAGCACATCTTGGTAGGCTTGTTTAATGGCGTGTGCAATCAGTTTATCGCGCACAAAACGGCCATTGACAAACACATATTGGCTATCACGACTGTGGCGTTGATAGGTTGGCGATGCAGTCATGCCCCACAAACGCAACCCACCACTACTTTCATCTAACCATAAGCTTTGCGCTGCAAATTCTGCGCCTAAGACATCAGTAATCCGTTGTTGCGGCGTATTGGCGGCCAATCGGGCGATGGCTTTGCCGTTGTGTTGTAGTAAAAATCCAATGTTAGGGCGCGATAGCGCCACGCGGGTAAAAGCATCTTCGCAATGGCTAAATTCGGTGTGTTCGGTTTTGAGAAATTTGCGACGCGCTGGGGTATTAAAATATAAATCATGCACCTCGACGATAGTGCCGGCATCCAACGCGGCTGGGCTCAGCGTGGGCGCCTGCGTGCCCTCAGCAGCGATTTGCCATGCGTGGCTTGCCACTTGCTGGCGACTGGTGAGCAAGGTGCGTGAAATCGAGGCAATGCTGGCCAGCGCTTCGCCACGAAAGCCAAGGCTACCTACCCGCTCTAAATCTTCTAAGCTTTGAATTTTGCTAGTGGCATGGCGCGTCAGTGCTAAGGTAAGTTCCTCTTTTGCAATGCCTTGGCCATCATCGGTCACTTTAAGCAGTTTAACGCCGCCTTGTTGCAAAGCGACTTGAATCTGAGTACTGCCCGCATCAACACTGTTTTCAAGCAGTTCTTTGAGGGCAGAAGCGGGACGTTCGACCACCTCACCCGCGGCAATTTGCGAGATCAGTTGATCTGGGAGCAGTTGTATAGACATCCCTACATTTTAAAGGAAAACACACGCACTTATTCTGTGTTTGTAACGTCTGTGTTTATTATCGTGTTTTGCTAAAATGACCACATGACGCGTTCCCCCTTTGATGATTATGTTTCGCGCTTTCGCTTGGCCCGCCAACTCAATCGCCAACACCATTTTTATGTCGGCCCCACCAATTCTGGCAAAACCTATCAAGCCTTAGAAACCCTGCGCCAAGCGGCCTCCGGCGTGTATCTGGCGCCGCTGCGCTTGCTGGCGATGGAAGTGCGTGACCGTTTAATGCAAGCGGGCGTAGCGTGCAATTTAGTCACAGGTGAAGAGCGCGTCATGGTGCTAGGCGCTCAGCACACTGCCTCCACCATCGAAATGTTGCGGCCAGACCACGCAGTGGAAGTCGCCGTCATTGATGAAATTCAAATGTTAATGGACCCCGACCGCGGCAGCGCATGGACCGCAGCGTTGGTGGGTGTGCCAGCCAAGCAGGTATTTATTTGTGGCGCCAATAGCGTGACTAGCAGCTGTACCCGCGTGTTAGATGCACTGCATGAGCCTTATACCCTCACCCACTTACAACGCATGACCCCGCTTATGATTGAAGAGCAGAGCATTTGTGGTGCACGTTATCACCCCACCAAATTGCGACAAGCCTTACAAGCGGGTGATGCCTTGATTGCGTTTAGCCGCAAAGATGTTCTCACGTTGGCGGCACGGATTCGACAATCGGGCTTGAGCGTGGCCACTATTTATGGCGCGTTATCGCCTGAAGTACGTCGTGGTGAATCTGCGCGTTTTGCCAGTGGTGAAGCGCAAGTGTTAGTGGCCACCGATGCCATCGGCATGGGGCTTAATTTGCCAATCAGGCGGGTGATTTTTGCCAATGTGCATAAATTTGATGGCGTGGCGCCACGACCACTCAACGCGACTGAAATGCGACAAATTGCGGGTAGAGCCGGACGACATGGTTTGTATGACATTGGCTTTGTTACCGTGCTTGAAGACGATGAACAATGGCATTTGCGAGACATGCTCAATCGGGACGACTCCGTGGCCCCGTTTGCCTTGCCTGTGGCGATGGCCGACGGTGATATTGAGCGCATCAGCCAACAAATACCCACATGGCGCTTGGCAGAGTGTATTGCTTATATGAAACGCGCGGATACCGCACATTGCGCAGGCTTACTACATCGACAAGTGACGAACTTGCAGTATCAACAAGCGTTGCTGATCGACGAGGTGGCGCCTCAAATGGCGATGCGTGACAAATTACGGTTATTGTGTGCACCCTTGGCAATTCAAGTGCCGATTACACGCGATTATTTTGTGCAGTGCGTTCAAGCAGTGTATTTGCAACAACCACGCGCACTCTCCGCACTGCCGGCTTGGGTGCATGGGCATCAAGCTGATTACTTAGAACAAGCCGAACTGCTTTGCCAACAATTGAGTGTATACAGCTGGTTAAGCTACCAATATCCTGCCATTTTTAATGCGGGCGAACAGCTGAGTCACCACCGTACGCAATTAAATAGCTTTATTAGTCGTGCGTTAAAAGTACAAGCAGGCTATGGCAAAACCCAGCGTGAACATGAACTGGTTTCTCGATACAGGTAGGCGCAGCCATTGTCTGTGTTTTTTGTTGAGATAAGTGCTAGAGGATGATTCAGGGCGTGTCATCTTACTTTTTGGCAAACGCTGGATTGGTCGCCACAAACGCTTTGACCCCGCCTAAAATCGCATTCACCAATTTTTCTTGGTAAGCGTCATCGTTCAAGCGCGCTTCCTCGTCTGGATTACTGATAAATGCAGTCTCCACCAAAATCGACGGAATATCTGGCGCTTTTAACACCGCAAACGCTGCTTGCTCCACATATTTAGAATGCAGGGTGTTGATATTGGCAATGCGTTTTAATACAGCTTTGCCCAAGCGAATACTGTCGTGAATGGTGGCCGTTTGCGATAAATCGAGTAAGGTTTTGGCTAAATCCATGTCGCGATTATTTAAGCTCACACCGCCAATTAAATCGACTTCGTTTTCCTTTTTAGCCAAATAGCGTGCCCCGACGCTGGTAGCACCGCGCTCAGACAAAGCAAATACCGAAGAACCACGCGCCGTGCTATTAATAAATGAATCGGCATGGATAGAAATAAACAAATCCGCTTTGGCCGCACGGGCTTTTTTGACACGATCCCCCAAAGGCACAAAATAATCACCATCACGGATTAAGATGGCCTGCAAACTTTCATCTTCATCAATCTGTGCTTTCAGGCGTTTGGCAATGGCCAAGGTGATCTCTTTCTCATGGCTACCTTTCGCGCCTCTGGCACCTGGGTCCTCGCCACCATGGCCTGCATCCACTGCAATCGTGATCAACTTTTTACCAGGCTTGGCTTGTTTTGGGGGCAATACAGCTGGCATAGCGACGTCAGCAGGCTTGCTTTCATTGGCTTTTGTATCATTGGTTTTCGTCTCTGCGGCTTTCACATCTACCAGTTTAGCGTCTGCGCTTTTGGTGTCAGACGCTTTGCCCTCACTATTTTTTGCTTCCTGCGCATTGATCAGTGGCTTATCGCCCGTTTGATCTTTAGACGTGACCGCACCCGAGGCCTGCTCGTTCGTTTTAGGTGTAGTCAGCTCAGGCAAGCCATTTAAAGGTTGTGCAGGCGCAATACTGATGGCAAAGCGCTGCTGTTGGCGGGTATCGGCATTAAGATCGGTGACCTGTGGCTTCACATCGGTTTTAATATCAAACACGATACGGGTCACATTGGCACTAAAAGGCGCAATACGAATTTTGCTTAAGTAGGGATGCTGGCTATCGAGTTGTAGCGGCAATGCTTTAAGGGTGGCATTAATATTAACCGACTCAAGATCGACCACCACCCGAAAAGGATGGTCTAGGGTGAAAATATGATAGGGACTATGTTGATCTAACAACATTTCAAGCTGCACTTGTGGCCCTTGCTGCTGCAAGTTAGCCAGAATAACTTCTGTGGCCTGCACTTGCAGGCTACAGATAACAGCCAGCCAGCCGCACAAACGGCTTAGCATGTATGCACCAACGCCAATGGCAACAGACTACTTATGTGCAACTGACGCCCTTCTGGCAAGATATCAAAGCGAATCTCAATCGTTGCCGGAGGCAACAAGTCACCGACTTTTTCTGGCCATTCCACCAAGCAAATGCTATGCGGGTTAAAGTAATCTCTAAAGCCTGCTGCTTCCCATTCTTCTGGGTCTTGAAAGCGGTAACAATCAAAATGGTATAGTTGGCCTAAAGTAAGTTGATAGGGTTCAACGATGGTGTAGGTTGGGCTTTTTACTTTGCCTTGATGGCCCAAAGCATGCAATATCCCGCGCACCAAGGTGGTTTTTCCAGCGCCTAAATCGCCGTGTAAATACACGGACTGTCCTTGTTTTAATTGGCTAGCGAAGCTTTGCGCAAAGGCCAATGTGGCTGCTTCGTCTTTTAAAACCTGTGTAGAATACGTGTTTATCATGTCCACTCATATAACGCCCCATCCACCGATCGCCACTGCGCAGACCGATGACACAATGCAGTCATTGGCGCAGCACATTAAACAATGGGCGTTAGCACTTGGGTTTAGCGATATCGGCATTACCGATACCGATTTATCTGCTGCCGAACCTCACCTACTGGCTTGGATAGACAAACAGTATCACGGCGACATGGATTATATGGCAAAACATGGTACCAAGCGAAGCCGTCCCGCTGAATTGGTGCCAGGCACGATTCGGGTGATTTCGCTGCGCCTTGATTATTTGGCCGAAGAGGTCGCAGATGGCTGGCAAGTATTGGCAAATCCACAGCTGGCCTATATTGCGCGCTATGCCATGGGTCGTGATTACCACAAAGTCATGCGTCACAAGTTACAACAGTTGTGCACACAGATTGCCCAACACACTACAAACTTCAGTTATCGCGTATTTGCAGACAGTGCCCCAGTGCTGGAAGTGGCTTTGGCTGAAAAAGCAGGCTTAGGCTGGCGCGGTAAACACACCCTACTCCTCAATCAAAAACGTGGTTCATGGTTTTTTTTGGGCGAAATTTACACCAACCTCGCGCTACCGATTGATACGCCCGCGCGGGCGCATTGCGGTTCCTGCAATGCCTGTATTGATATTTGTCCAACCCAAGCGATCGTGGCGCCGTTTGAGTTAGATGCCAGACGTTGTATTTCTTACCTAACGATTGAGCACCAAGGCAGTATTCCAGAAGCCTTAAGGCCACTGATCGGCAATCGGGTGTATGGTTGCGACGATTGCCAGTTGGTGTGCCCTTGGAATAAATTTGCTGTGCCGACCACTGAGCCAGACTTTGCAGTACGTCATGGGCTAGATCAGATCAGTTTGCTGGAATGCTTTGGCTGGACGGAAGACATCTTTCATCAAAAAATGGCAGGCAGTGCCATATATCGCATTGGTTACGCACAATGGCTGAGAAACATTGCCATTGGCTTAGGCAATGCGCCAACGTCCACCACCATATTACAAGCGTTACAATTGAGACAAAACGATGCCGACCCCATGGTGCGCGAACATGTGGCTTGGGCAATCGCGCAACATAGTTGATACTCCACACCAAATATTGTGAGTAGTTATTATAAAGTTAGGTATTAGAAATACTTAATAAGTAATTGATTTTAAAATATTTTAAGCAAGCAACGCCGCTCCTAACATGCCAGCGGTATCGCCTACAGTGGACACATGAATTTGCACGCGTTGCTTAAGTACAGGAATCAAATCCTGTTGTAAGCGTTGATGCGCACTAGGCGCAAACCATGTCCATGCAGCTGCAACACCGCCACCGATCACCACATGCGCGACATCCACAATATTCAGCACCATGGCCAAGGCTTGCCCTAAACGTTCGCCCGCCTCTGCAAACACTTGTTGTGCAATTAACTCGCCTGCTGCTGCCTGCGCTGCAATCGCCTGTGCGCTCAATACTTGACCTGTCAACGCTTGATAGCGCTGACTGATGGCGGTTGCTGAGGCATATTGTTCTAAACACCCACGATTACCGCATCCACACAGGGCGCCGCCATACACCACATTGAGATGCCCAACTTCGAGTGCGTAGCCGTGGCTGCCAGTCCAAACCTGTCCATTCACCACTAAACCACCGCCCACGCCCGTGCCCAGCCCAACATAAAGCAAGCCGGTGGCAGGTTGCCCCAGCAAGGCATACTCGCCATAAGCAGCGGCATTTGCATCGTTAAATACGCTGACCGAACGGCCGACTAATTGCGAGAGATCCAGCCCGAGGTTGACTTGATGCAAGCCTGGCAAATTTGGCGATTGCGCCAAGATGCCGCTTTGCGGATCAATAAAGCCCGGAAAACCGATGCCTATCGATTGGATTGCCGCATAGCGCGTAAGCAAAGGCGCAATCGCCGCGTGCGTCGAATGTAAGATATGTTGCCAAGCCAGTGCTGGCGGGTGTTGTTGGCACAATTGGCTATAATTGGCTTGAAAGCGGGTTTCTTGGATCAGGGTCAAGCCATCAAATACGCCCAGACGAATATTGGTCCCGCCCACATCTAACCCTAAGCGTAGGCCCACAAATGCAATTGGGTGAGATTCAGTCATTCGCGCGACCACTGTCTTGCACCGCTTGCTTAAAACGTGCTTGTAGATCCGCTGTCAACGCTGACCACTGCATGCGCCATGCCCAATTTCCCTCAATGGTGCCTGGCGTATTCATTCTCGCGCGGCCATCCAAGCCTAAAATATCTTGCATTGGAATCACCGCCAATGCCGCCACGCTATGCAATGTGAGGCGAATTAAATCATCAGGCATGGTGAGTGTGTCGGTTTGCAAATATTGCGATAGATGCGCTTGCACGTGGTCTGGCGAAGTTTGAAACCAGCCTAGCGTCGTATCGTTGTCATGGGTGCCGGTATAAGCCACGCTGTTTTCATCAATATTGTCAGGTAGATAGGGATTGCTCGCATCGCCACCAAAGGCAAATTGTAAAATTTTCATGCCGGGTAAACGATATTTCAACCGCAGGGCATCGACTTCGGGCGTGATAATGCCTAAATCTTCGGCCACTAGCATGAGTTGTGGAAAACGCTGGGTGATGGTTGCAAGCAACGCATCTCCAGGGGCCTCTACCCATGCGCCATGGATTGCGGTGGGTTCGCTGACTGGAATTTCCCAAGCGGCCTCAAGCCCCCTAAAATGGTCAATTCGCAACACGTCAAATAAGGTGGATTGTGTTTCTATGCGGTGACACCACCAGCTAAAGCCATCTGCTTGCATGGTTGACCATGCATAATGCGGGTTGCCCCAACGTTGGCCTGTTGCCGAAAAATAGTCAGGCGGCACTCCCGCGACCACGGTCATTTGGCCTGCGTCATCCAATTTAAACCATTCTGGATGTGCCCATACATCAGCACTGTCATAGGCCACAAAAATCGGAATATCGCCAAACAGCGCAACGCCATGTGAATTGGCATAGGTTTTTAGTTGTTGCCATTGTTGGAAAAATACATATTGCGTGAATTTAATTAAATGCAACGCATCATCATGTTCGGCTGCAAATGCTTGGAGGGCAGCAGATTGATGTTGGCGGTAATCGCTTGGCCATTGTTGCCAACTTTGATAAGCATATTGCTCACGCAGCGCAACAAACAACGCAAAATCGTCTAACCAAGCTTGGTGTATCTGACAAAAACTGCCATAGCCTGCCCATGTTAAGCCCTCGGCATCCGCTTTAGCTAAGCTTGCACCCGTTTGTACCCGCGCCATGATCAATTGCATCAAATGGGCAAATGGCAGCGCGAGCTCATCAATATCACACCAACCTTGTTGCTGCAACGCGCGCGCACTGATCATGCCCGTGTGGCCTGCATGGGCAGAAAGACTCTGATACGGCGATTGGTCTCCATGCGGCATATTGACAGGTAAGGTTTGCCAAATGCGCACCCCCATGTCGGACAACATATCGACAAATCGATAGGCGTCTGGCCCTAGCTGTCCATCAGGTAACGACGTGATATGCATCAATACGCCGGCTGCGCGACGTGATAATGCGTTAGAAATAGCGGTTTGAGTGTGGGTCATGATGCGCTTAAGCGTTACCTCGACGCATCGTGCCCGCATTTTCCGCATGGCCACCACCGACACTGATCGGTTGCGAGAGCACTGCTGGCACAGATAAACCTAGTAATTGATATAAATTGCTGAGATTTCGGCGGTATAACTGGTCAAAACTTTGCACACTTTGCGCGCTGTTGTAATCCCCAAACCACCAAAACCAATCAGAGCCTTCACACACCGCCAATTGCTGCTGGCATTTTATTTGTTGCGCGGCAGGCAGACGCTGAATCTGCGCGTCATAGTGTTGTTTGGCGCTACATAACAAATCCCAAGCGCGGTTTTTTGCTGGCTCGCCAATCCAAGTACTAAACGTGCCATACACCCAACTACCCGCACATACATCGGCCAATAGCGCGGGCGGCGGCAATGCTCCCGTGGTTTGGGCTTGTAGAATATCGCTGAACGTTGTCATGCGGATCTGCGGATGTTGGCTGAGTGCTTGGTAAAGCTCTTGTAAAAAATAAAAGCCATTGTAAGGATAATATTCCCAAGCGTTCTCGCCATCTAAAATCACGCTCACCACCGGGTTGGATGTTGCTTGTTGCAAAATAGACTCTAGATTGGAAACAAAATCTTTCACCGCTTCGGAAGCATATTGTTTGGCGTATTCAAAGCCAATTTTGTCAGAGAGTTGATCATCTCTAAAAAAGCACACAATGTCTTGTTGTCCGTTGGTCACGGTATACGGTTGATAGAGATAGGTATTAGGATGGCTAAATGGCTCGCCCAGTTTGCTTAAACTGTTGGCCAGCACTGCTTGACCCGTGGCCGCCCATTGCACACCCTGCTCAGCTAGCAAGGATAAGGCTGCATGCGAGACGCCGCCCTCTGCTGGCCACATGCCTGTGGCGGGTTGTCCAAACACCTGCTGATGAAAGTCTTGCGCCGCACGTACATGCGATGCCGCGCGCGCATAGCCATCCGGATACGCATGGCTTTGCGGCAAAGGCGCTTCAGGCATGGCGTCATGCGTTGCATTCAAATCGATTAGTAACGGTAAAATCGGATGGTGGTATGGGGTGGTGGATAACTCAATTTGCCCTTTGGCTAGCAGGGCTTGGTAGCGCGGCAAAATACCGATCAACGTCTCACTGATCACCTGCAATAACGCTTGTCGATCCTCTAAGCTAAACAATACCCCTTGTTGCATCAAGCGTTGCACCGTCTGATTGTCGCGTCGTAGCCCCTCGCCTGTCCAGGCCAAGTGATACCACACCAGTAAATCTGCTTTGTACTGTGCCGATAGATAATGAAATTGGCCACTACTCATCAGCGGAGCCACCAGTTCATACAAATGTAACAAGCGCTGATAATGTGGGAACGGACTCAACATCTTCTCGTGGTGCGCTTTAAAGCAACTGTCTACGATGAGCTTACAATCGGCATCGCTAATCGGCTCTAAATCTGGCGTTGCGAGCAAACGCAATAAGGGGTCACGCCACGTTTGCGTCTGCGCTTGCGCCGCATAATCTTGTAACTGATCCAACAAAATTGGCACAAAATTAAAGGTGACGCGCGCTGAACTGTGCTCCAAATGGTAGGCCATATCGCTGTAATCTTTTAACGCGTGCAAATAGGTCCAAGGCAACACATATTCACCTGTCGCCAAATCTCGATAATCCGGTTGATGCATATGCCAATAAAGATTTAAAAATAATGTTTTTTCAGACATCTTTGGTCTTTCTATGAATCCATGATCGGGAGCACTCAGGTGCTTTTGCAAGCCATCCAATTGCTGTAAGGGTTATTGCACGCGGTATAAATCTTGGCCCAGCATATCGGGGGTCACTAAAACGATGCCCTTTTCCGAGACGTAAAACCGTTTTTTATCCAATGCCAAATCCACGCCAATTTGCATACCTGCTGGGATTTCACAGCCGCGGTCAACCACCACATTTTTTAAAATCACCCGTTCGTTAATTTTGACTTTTGGCAACACCACCGCGCCATCTAAATCACTAAAATCTGCCACATGCACACCTGAAAATAACACCGAATTCGAGACACTAGATCCGCTGATTAAACATCCACCAGACACCAAAGAATCGGTTGCTTTGCCTGTACGGCCCTCATCTTTAAACACAAATTTTGCAGGCGGGAGTTGCTCTTGGTAAGTCCAAATCGGCCATTCACTGTCATATAAATTGAGCTCTGGCACCACTTTGGTCAGCTCCATATTGGCCTCCCAGTAGGCATCGATGGTGCCCACATCGCGCCAATAATAATTTTCGTCTTGCGCGCCGACGCAACTATCCGTAAAGCGATGCGCGTGTACGTGATATTTTTTGATGATATAGGGAATAATATCCTGACCAAAATCATGCTGCGATTTGGATTCATAGGCATCGCGAATCAACTGCTCATACAAAAATTTCGCGTTAAAAATATAGATACCCATGCTCGCAAACGCTTTGCTAGGATCATCGGGAATCGGCTTGGGATTGGCAGGTTTTTCTTCAAACGCCACCACCCGATCATGTGCATCGACTTCAATCACGCCAAACCCTTTGGCATCTTCTAGGGGCACATTGATGCAGCCGATGGTCATGTCCGCGTTGTTGCGGGCGTGGGTGGCCAGCATTTTGCCGTAATCCATTTTATAAATATGGTCGCCTGCCAACACCAATACATATTCACCACCGTTTTCACGCAGCAAGTCAATGTTTTGATAAACCGCGTCTGCGGTGCCTTTGTACCATTCTTCTCCCAAGCGTTGTTGGGCGGGAATAATATTCACGTACTCGTTAAACTCACCACGCAAAAACCCCCAGCCACGCTGAATATGTTGAATCAAACTTTGCGATTTATATTGAGTCGCCACATTAATGCGGCGTATTCCAGAATTAATACAATTAGACAGTGGAAAATCAATGATGCGAAACTTGCCGCCGAACTGCACTGCGGGTTTTGCCCGCCAATCGGTTAAGTTTTTTAGCCGACTACCGCGACCGCCCGCTAAGATGATGGCGACTGTATTTTTAGTCAATGTGCTGATAAACCGATCTGAATGTCTTTCTTGACGGCGGGTGTACTTACGGCGTTCAATAAATTCGAATGAGTTAGTCATGATACTTTTTCCTATGGTCTCTGATCCTGGGTATCAGACTGCAAAGTGCAATGATGCGTTGCCATCCGAGAATTCGCTTTTTAACATCATCGTCTGACATGATTAGTCTGCATCATATTCAAATTGATGACAACGGCATTTCAATGATAAACAGACATTCAAGATGGTTTTTGGTACGATTAGGGCAAATCTCATGAATACACACACTATGCGCCCGCCTGCACCATCCGCTGCCCCCACCGAAACTCATCACTTAGCCCGCATCTTAGCCGCGACCCATCACGACCCTTTTCAGTATTTGGGAACGCACGCCAGTGTAAAAAAAGATCGATTTGAAAACCGTGTTTTTTTACCGCATGCCGAGCAGGTATGGGCAAACGTCGGGGAGGTATGGCTACCCTACCAAGCAACACAAGCCCCTGGCTTGTTTATATTAGAAAGTCTACAACCGCTCCCCCATCCGTTGCATCTCAAAGTGCACGCCAAAGGCGCTGAACACCCCTATGAAACCGTGGATGTCTATGGATTTGCCAATAGCTTGAGTGCAGATGATCTGCATTTGTTTGCTGAAGGTAATTTATACGAAGCGTATTGCATGCTTGGGGCGCACATGATGGTACAAGACGGCATCTCAGGTGTGCGCTTTGCCGTATGGGCGCCCAACGCAGAACGTGTCAGCGTGGTGGGTAACTTTAATTTGTGGGATGGTCGTGTACATGCCATGCGTGCGGTACAAAATAGCGGCGTTTGGTCGTTATTTATACCCAACCTCACCGAACAAGATTTATATAAATTTGAAATTCGAAACCGTGCCACTGGCCAAATCATGGTCAAGGTAGACCCTTATGGTCGCGCGTTTGAAGCGAGGCCAGGTACTGCAAACCGCATCACACAAAGTCATTACGCGTGGCAGGATGAGGCATGGCTGCAGCAACGCGCCAACGATGACTGGCTACACCGCCCGTTTAACTGTTATGAAGTCCACTTGGGCAGTTGGCAACGTGATCACAAAGGACATTTTGTGGGTTATCGCGCCATGGCCGACAAACTGATTCCGCATGTGCAGGACATGGGCTATACCCATATTGAATTGTTGCCTGTGGCAGAGCACCCGTTAAATGAATCTTGGGGTTACCAAGTTACTGGATATTTTGCCGCGACCCAACGCTTTGGTTCTCCAGACGATTTGAAGTATTTGATTGATCGCTGTCATGCCGCCAATATTGGGGTGATTTTAGATTGGGTACCCGGGCACTTTCCAAAAGATGATTGGGCGCTGGCACGCTTTGATGGTACAGCACTCTATGAGCATGCCGATCCTAGGATGGGCGAACATATGGATTGGGGCACCTATATTTTTAATTATGGGCGCAACGAAGTACGGTGTTTTTTATTAAGTAACGCTTATTATTGGTTAAAAGAATTTCACATCGATGGCTTGCGGGTGGATGCTGTCGCCTCGATGTTGTACTTAGATTATTCGCGTAAAGATGGTGAATGGCTCCCTAACCAATATGGTGGACGCGAAAATCTTGATGTGATTGCTTTTCTAAAACAACTCAACATCATGGTGGGTGAACGCTTTGCTGGCGCCTTAACCATTGCCGAAGAATCCACCGCGTGGCCGGCCGTGTCACGTCCGGTATATGCAGGCGGTCTCGGCTTCAGTATGAAGTGGAACATGGGCTGGATGAACGATATTTTAGCCTATATGCAACACGACCCCATCCATCGACAATTTCATCATCACCGTTTAACGTTTGGTCAGATGTATGCTTACTCTGAAAACTTCGTGCTGCCGTTTTCGCATGACGAAGTGGTGCATGGCAAAAAATCGCTACTCGAAAAAATGCCTGGCGATCGTTGGCAGAAGTTTGCGAACGTGCGCTTGTTGCTGGCCATGCAAATGACCATGCCTGGAAAAAAACTCAACTTTATGGGTAACGAGTTTGGTCAAGCGCGCGAGTGGAACGTCAATCAAAGTCTAGATTGGCATGTATTAGAAGACAAACATCCAGAACACAGCTGGCATCGGGGCTTGAAAGCTGAAATACGCGCACTCAATCATTTGTACCGTAACCTGCGCCCGCTCTACGAACTTGATTTTGAATCACAAGGTTTTCAATGGATCGATTGTCAAGATAATGCGCAATCGGTACTGAGTTATATTCGACGAGATCAGCAAGGCCAAATGTTGATCGTGTTGTTAAACTTTACCCCGGTGCCACGCTATCAATACCGCATCGGTGTGCCTCAAGCCGGACATTATCATGAGCTATTTAATAGCGACCATCAAAGCTATGGCGGTAGCCATTTAATCAATGCACATGGCTGTCACACTGAGGCGATACAATGGATGGACCAACCCGTATCGCTCGCAATGACCCTACCGCCACTGGCGGCAGTGATACTGCAGCTTTAGAATAAATGGTAAACTACAAGGATATTCTAGCAATCCACATTGATGTCATGGCGGTATCGTCACACACATAGAGATACGCGCAAGACAGGCATTTGACTCAACATGAAGCAGTTATTATAAAACATGGCAAAACTCACATCACATCCAAGCTGGCACCAACTTAATCAACACCAAAAAGACATGAGCGCAGTCAAAATGCGCGATTTGTTTGCACAAGATCCGAATCGATTTGCGAACTTTAGCCTGGTGGTCGACGATCTTTTGTTGGATTACTCAAAACACCGCATCACCGAAGAAACCTTGCAATTACTGTTTCAACTGGCCAGAGATTCCAACATTGAAGCTTGGCGCAGCAAAATGTTTAGTGGTGAAAAAATCAACCTGACTGAAGACCGTGCTGTGTTGCATACGGCATTGCGTAATCGCAGCAATCAGCCGGTGATGGTCGATGGTAAAGATGTGATGCCTGAAGTCAATCAAGTGCTGGCGCAGATGCGCACATTCACTGAGCAAGTACGCAGCGGTACTTGGACCGGCTACACTGGCAAAAAAATAACAGACGTGGTTAATATTGGCATCGGCGGCTCTGATTTAGGCCCAGTGATGGTGTGCGATGCGTTAAAACCTTACGCATCCCCCGCGTTAAAAGCGCATTTTGTATCTAACGTTGATGGTGCGCACTTAATGCGCGTGCTGGAACAATGTCATCCTGAAACCACCTTGTTTATTGTGGCTTCAAAAACCTTTACGACCCAAGAAACCATGACCAATGCGCTATCAGCGCGTCGTTGGTTTTTAGCTTCGGCCCAGCTAGAGTCGCATGTGGCCAAACACTTTGTTGCATTATCTACCAACGCCAAAGCAGTGGCCGCATTTGGGATTGATCCTAGCAATATGTTTGCTTTTTGGGATTGGGTTGGCGGCCGCTATTCGTTGTGGTCGGCGATTGGACTGTCAATTGCACTATACGTGGGCATGGATCACTTT
This sequence comes from Methylophilaceae bacterium, assembly GCA_027488395.1. Classification (GTDB taxonomy): domain Bacteria; phylum Pseudomonadota; class Gammaproteobacteria; order Burkholderiales; family Methylophilaceae; genus Methylophilus. Next base: position 211,301 of record JAIYBT010000010.1, read on the forward strand.
GAGCAATTACTGGCAGGCGGGCATGCCATGGATCAACATTTCCAGCAGGCGCCCCTAGAGCAAAATTTACCCGTGATCATGGCGTTACTCGGGGTGTGGTATAACAATTTTTTCCATGTGGATACTCACGCCATTCTGCCTTATGACCAAGGGTTATCACGCTTTGCCGCTTATTTACAACAAGCCGATATGGAGAGTAATGGTAAATTTATTTGCCGTGATGGTAGCCGCGTCAGTTACAAAACGGGTCCGGTCATTTGGGGTGAAGCAGGTACCAATGGTCAACACGCGTTTTATCAACTGATACACCAAGGTACACAAATGGTGCCGGCTGACTTTCTAATGCCCGCCATCAGTCATTATAAAGTTGGCGAGCCCGATAATCAGCACCATCAAATATTGTTGGCGAACTTTTTAGCGCAAACCCAAGCGTTAATGTTGGGAAAAACGCAGGAAGAAGCGCGTGAAGAGCTAGTTGCTCAAGGCTTGTCTGGAGATGCATTAGCGCAATTATTGCCGCATAAAGTGTTTGAAGGTAATCGTCCGACAACGTCTATCCTGTTTAAACAACTGACGCCATTTACGCTAGGTAAATTGATTGCAATGTACGAGCACAAAATTTTTGTACAAGGCATCATTTGGGATATCAATAGCTATGATCAGTGGGGCGTAGAGTATGGTAAACAAATTGCCAGCCAAATTTTGCCGCAATTAATGCAATCTGCAGACGTCACTGATTTTGATAGCTCAACCAATGGCTTAATCAATTACGCCAAAAGTATTGTTTAACTTGATGATTTGATTCATATAAAAAAAACACCCCATGTCATCATGGGGTGTTTTTTTATACACAACGCGAACTGCATTTAGTGGTTATTCATTACACCAGTTGATTTTTGATGGCATAGTGGGTGATGTCTGCATTATGTTTTAAATGCATTTTTTCGAGTAAACGGGTGCGATACATGCTCACTGTTTTGACAGACAAAGCAAGCTTATCTGCAATTTCACCCACGGATAAGCCAGAAGCAATCAACGTCATGACCTGAAACTCTCGGTCTGATAATGCGTCGTGCAGTGCTTTATTGTGATCCTCCCCTACTTGCTCAGCTAAAATTTCAGCCACACTGGCCGTGATATATTTTTTGCCCTTAGCCAAGGTATGAATCGCAGTGAGTAGTTCCTCAGACGCCGTGTGCTTGCATAAATACCCTGACGCGCCCGATCGGATAGAACGTACTGCATATTGCTCTTCCATGTACATGGATAACATCAATATATTGAGCGTGCTATTTTCACGTTTGATCAGCTTCAGCGCATCAATGCCGGTTTTATCTGGCAGTGAAATATCGAGCAACATGACATCTGCAGTTGTGTCACGAGCCATACGAATGGCTTGGGTCGCATTTTCAGCTTCCGCAACCACTTCAATTTCTCCAGAAGCTTGCAGAATTTGTTTAATCCCTGTGCGAAGAATGGCGTGATCATCCACAATAATCACCTTGATTTTTACCTGTTCAACAGCAATTTTTTTCATGGCATATTCTATTTTTTGATCGGTGGATATCAGCTTGAAGTGCGCGTGAATTGTAGATGACTTGCGCGCACGTTGTCATCTCCAATCGACGGCTGCAGCGGCACCGTCACACTGATAATGGTGCCTTGACCACCCAGAGGACAGGTCATTAACAGCTCGCCTTGCATGGCCGCGGCTCGCTCTTGCATGCCTCTTAGCCCAAATGAATTGGGTTTGATTTTATCAGCGGGCGCGAGGCCAACGCCATTATCCGCGATGGTTAATTGTAATTGCGACTCCAGCTGACGTAGTTCGACCCGTACTTGTGTTGCTTGGGCATACTTGGCAATGTTAGACAAGGCTTCTTGGCAAATGCGAAATAACGCCATGGATTGATCAGAATCAACCGTTAGATCATCACAGTTAGTCGTGAAGGTGCTGGCAATGGCGAGTTGTTTTTTAAATTGATCCACCTGCCAAGCCAATGCATCGACTAAGCCTAAATCTAGGATATTCGGGCGTAAATTGCCAGAAATGCGATGCACGGCATCAAAGGTTTGATCAATAATCGACTGCAGCATGGTGGTTTGTTCTAAGCTGACGGGAGCGCCAGCAGACACCTGTTGAATCATGGTGGATAAACCGAACTTCATGGCGGTTAAATTACCACCCAAATCATCATGAATCTCGCGCGCAATGCTGACCCGCTCTTGCTCTTTGACTTGATTTAAATGCGCAGTCAATGCTTGTAGATCGCGCTTTGCTTGTTCTATTTCATGCTTTTCTTGTTTGCTTTGGGTGATGTTTAACATGATGCCATCCCACTGCACAGCGCCGTCAAGCAATTGCCGCACCGTGGCACGGATATTGACCCATTTCATGTCTTGCCAATCGGCAATCCAAATACGGCCCTCCCAATCCAGCCGCTTTAATTCACGCGCAGAGGCACTGAGTTTTTTTGTGAGTTGATTGACGGATTCGGATTCCATGGCATCAAATAAACATGAAGAATTTGTCCTCAGTTTATTCGCTGAAATGCCTAACAAGGCCTCACAGCCCTCACTCAAATAAGTAAAGACCAATTGCGCATCGACGGTCATATGCATTTGAAATACTAAACCAGGGATACTCGATACGATGGCTGAAAAACGGCGTTCACTCTCATGGAGCGCGTCATTCATGCGATTGGATTGCAATTCTGCGGAATTGGACAACACGGAATACCTCAATCATTTCTACCTGCTAAGCATAGCATGCGTAGGGTTGATTGACATACTACTGTCGCGGCCTGCAGCCTCGATCAGTCATGCAGTGCATCTGTGCAGTGTTGCACTACGTTTGAGAGGGTATTCGCTGAAAACCACCCATGTATGCGCGTGGCTATCAGGGCATGCTTTGTGAATTAAAGGGGTAGATCAGTTTCTGTGACGACGCGATTTTTACCTAGTTTTTTTGCGTGATACATGGCGCGATCCGCGCGTTGCAAGATGGTCGTCATGTCGTCGGCCTCTTTAAACAAGGCAACGCCAGCACTAAATGTAATCAACAGTTTTTCGTTATTGCCTAAAAAATAAGCTTTGGTCAACTCGCGTTGCAAACGTGTCATTAAGCTCACCGCCGCTTGCAATGGTGTATTGGGTAACAAAATAACAAATTCTTCACCGCCTAACCGGGTCACAATGTCGGTGGGTCTCACTGTCCGTCTTACCACGGCAGTTAGGTGTTTGAGGGCATCATCGCCCACCACATGCCCATGATGATCATTGAGCAGTTTAAAGTTATCAATATCCAATAATGCCACGCTCAATGGCTCACCTTGCCGATGAAAACGGGCAATTTCAGCCGCAAACGCTTCATCCATCCCACGACGATTCAGCACCCCTGTCAGCTGATCCACCCGCACCAATTCGCTCACTTGCATCAGTTCTTCTTGTAAAGAGTCTATGCGTTGCTGTGTCAATTGTGCTTGCGCTTGCTCAGCTAATAACGCGTCTCTAGACCGTACAATATCGGCCTGCATGGAAGAGGTTTCGCGCATCAATTGTTCGACCAATTGATTGATCTTCATTAAATCATCCGTCTCAGCCAGCTGTTGTGCATACGTTTCAATGTTGTTGCCATATTGATCACTGGCTTCACCCATGTATTTAAGTCGATCGATAAAGGTGCCCACCATACTTTTAAACGAATGTTTAGCTTCATTCAGGCTGTGTTTTAACAAGCCTTGCTTGTAAATGACTTCTTTTAAACTTTTTTCGGCCGCCTTAAGTTTTTGACGGTCCAGTGGGCCACTGATCATGGTTTGCACGGCATACACCTGCCCCGATAACCAAGCATCCTCCGTCACCAACTCACCCACATTACTAAGCAATAAATGTAATAAATCAATCACATCTGCACGTACATCATCCTCATTAGCACCGATCATTTCCACTTTTAACAATAGGGCTTTTAAATCTTTGGCTAACGCTTCCCACTCTTTCAGTTTTTTTGATCGTTCGGCCCCCGCCAACAATGTGTTGGCTTCTTTTTGTAACGTAGGATAGCCATGTAAGCGCGGAATCAAGCCCAGATGTAAGGTCTGTTTGAGGATGGTTTGCAATACGCTTAGTGCTTGTTGCACATGCGGTTGTGCGATGTGTTGCGACAACCCTGCCTCAGCGTCCCCTTGCATGCTTGATAACTGCAAGGGATCAATCGCTTGATTTGCAATTAACGTTGTCATTGTGGCCTCTGTCGTTGAGGTCTCAATGGTCGATGCCATATCCACATCGTCACGTAATTCAACCGTATTACTGGCGGTGGAAAGCCATTGATTGGCCATTGATACTAATTTTTCGGGTAAAAGCGGATCTTGGCCAAAGTTGATGAGTACCCGTTCCATCAACGCACGCTTTTTTTGGCTATCTAAGCCGCTTCTGCGTTCATCCCAGCCTTGTAATAGGATACGGATTGTTTTGGGCCACAGCTCGGAATGGGTGGCTGATTGCTCCATGGCGTCCGATAGTAACTCCACTAACCCTTGTTGCGGTTGGTCTTTCAGCTTTTTGTCCCAACGGTTGATCCAATTGAGTTTGGTGCTGGTGTCATGCGGTAATTGTTTGAGCGTTTTACGTATCGTAGATGCACCACTGTCTTGCGCAGGCAGGCCGGAAATCTCGTGGTAAATCTCCATGTAGTGATCGGGTGTCGGTTCAACCCGACGAATTGCCATCTGCTTGATGGTTTCCCGTGCGATATCGGAAGCCGTCATCGATTTTAATGATTGAGACATTTAGTTGAAACCCATCCGCAGTCGTTAAGCTTCTATTATGCTCAGAAGCAGATGACCAATAAGCGGATAAAAGAAGGTGAAATCATGGGTTGTTTCAGTACACAATGAAAATCCCCTAAAATCTGCCAGCAAATGCAATGTTTTAGGCTACAATAGCGCGTGCGGGCCTCCCCGCATTGCAAGGTAGCCAACCTGGTCAGGTGCGGAAGCAAGCAGCCACAACTATTAAGCAAGTGCCGGGGGTTGGGCTCGCACCTTCAATTTCTTCGATATGCATTCAACGATTTCGACCTTTTGTTTTGTTTCCTACGCAGCCTAAATTTAAGCTAAAGTAATGTTTTAGGTTAACCGCTCATATGGCGCAGATTGTTTAGAGTTTTTTATGTCCTATCAAGTATTGGCTCGTAAATGGCGCCCCAAAACCTTTAGCCAATTGGTCGGCCAAGACCATGTTGTGCAAGCCCTCAGCAACGCATTGACCCAACAACGGTTGCACCATGCTTATTTATTTACAGGCACGCGTGGTGTTGGTAAAACGACACTTTCACGCATTTTAGCCAAATCACTCAACTGCGTGACAGGCATTACAGCAGAACCCTGTGGCCAATGTGAAGCATGTTTAGCCATCGATATTGGTCGCTATGTGGATTACATTGAGATGGATGCGGCCTCCAATCGTGGCATCGCCGACATGATCAGCTTGCTTGAACAAGCGATTTACGCACCCTCTTCTGGTCGATTTAAAGTGTATATGATTGACGAAGTCCATATGCTGACCAAAGAAGCGTTTAATGCGATGCTGAAAACACTGGAAGAACCGCCAGCGCATATCAAATTTATTTTGGCAACGACCGACCCGCAAAAAGTCCCCGTCACCATTCTGTCACGGTGTTTACAATTTAACCTACGGCAAATGGCCAGCAGCACCATTACTAGCCATTTACAAGCCGTGCTCACAGAAGAGCATATTCCGTATCAGCCCGCAGCCTTGCAATTGATTGCGCGCGCAGCCAGCGGCAGCATGCGCGATGCGCTGTCGCTCACCGATCAAGCCATTGCGTATGGCAACCAATCGGTTCAAGAAACAGATGTGCGCAGCATGTTGGGGGCGATTGATCAAAGTTATTTATTTGAGCTGGTACAGGCCTTGGTGGCCAATGATGCCTCAACACTGATCAACATCGCAGAAACAATGGAAGCGCGCAGTATAGGCTTTGCAGCGGCTTTAAATGATTTAGCCGCGTTGTTGCATCAATTAGCCATCACACAATATCAGCCTGATGTGATCGCAGACGATCATCCAGACCGAGATACGTTATTGCAGTTATCGTCACAGATGCAAGCAGACACCCTGCAACTGTATTACCAAATTTGTATACTAGGCCACCGAGACATTGGCTTAGCACCGGATGAATACGCTGGGTTTACCATGACCTTATTACGTATGTTGGCCTTTCGTCCAGATGCGATGACCCCAGTGGGCGGTTCTACTGCAGGTGGCCATCGAACTGAAACACCCGCGAGCCAACAACAAGTCACTGCTTCACGCGCACCCACGGCATCCGCATCAGTTGCTCACGTACCAATCACGGCGAGCATCAACGCCAATGATGCAACACCGCAAGCGCTGCCTGAAGCATTTTTGCATCCTGCGCCTCAAGTCACTGCGGAAGCTGTTGAATCGGGCGCATTGGCGACCAATGCAGATACTCACTTCATGCAGCAAGCACCAAGCTTGGCTCCATCAACAAAAAAGTTCGATGGTAATTGGCGTGATTTAGTTGAAAATCAACTAAAACTTGGCTTGGCGCGGGCACTCGCGCAACATTGTGAGTGCATTGATTATGATGAAGACCATTTGACTTTGCGCGTGAGCCCAACGCATAAACATTTGGCCAGTCATAATTATTTAGAAAAACTCAATAGCGCACTCAATGCACATTTTGGTCGACGCATCAGCCTCAAACTACAGGTGGATGAAGAGGCCAATACACCCGCCAAACAACAAGCGGTCGAAAAAGCAGAACTGCAAGATTTAGCGACACAAGCCATTATGCAGGACCGCTTTGTCCAAGGGTTAATGCAAGAAATGGGCGCGACCATCGTGCCTAACTCGATCAAACCCCTACATTAAATACATTAACCACGAATCACACACAACGTAAAGGAGCACATAGGATGAAAGGTGGCATGGGTAATATGATGAAACAAGCCCAAATGATGCAAGCCAATATGCAAAAGGCGCAAGCAGAATTAGCGGCAACAGAAGTTGAGGGCAGTGCCAGTAATGGTTTGGTCAAAATCACCACCACGTGTAACCACGATATCAAACGGGTGCAGATTGATGACAGCGTGATGGACGATAAAGAAACCTTAGAAGATTTACTACTGATTGCGCTGAAAGATGCGAAAGCCAAGGCAGAAGCCACGGCCTCTGCAAGAATGAGTGGTTTAGTCCCCGCTGGCTTTAAGCTGCCCTTTTAAGCTGAAAGCGTCACGCCTTTGAACGCCCCGCCAGTACTAGAACAACTGATCCAAAGCCTGCGCTGTTTGCCAGGCGTTGGACCGAAATCATCGATGCGGATGGCTTATCATTTATTGCAACGCGATCGAAAAGGGGCACAATTGTTGGCAACCAGCTTACAACAAGCACTGGATCAACTCGCCCATTGTGATTTTTGTAATAACTTTAGCGAACATCCAGTGTGTGCGCTGTGTTTAGATCAACAACGCGATGCCAGCAGTTTGTGTGTGGTGGAAATGCCTACAGATCTTGTGATGTTGGAACATACCCGCAGTTACGACGGACAATATTTTGTCTTGATGGGTAAATTGTCACCAATGGATGGCATTGGTCCTAAAGATATTCATTTAGATAAATTACTGAAGCGGGCCCAAGATGGGGTTGTGAAAGAAGTGATCATTGCAACCAATTTCACCTCAGAAGGCGAAGCGACTGCACATTATATTGGGCAGATGCTTAAATCACGTGGCGTAACCGTGAGTCGTATTGCACGGGGTTTACCCATGGGTGGTGAGATAGAATATGTCGATAGCGGCACCCTTTCAACCGCATTACTTGAGCGTAAATCAATCAGTTAAAACAACACCTTAGATCATATTAATCATCACGTTTATCAATATTTACGACCCTGTGCATTTAGATTAAAAGTTGAATCGGATTGTTGTTGATAGCACATGGTTGTCGCGATCCACGGTTTGACCATTGATAAACTGATTCAAATAGCCAACATCCATATTGATGGCTTGATCCACTTTCCAGTTCACCCCTAAAAATAAACGGTTTTGATCAAAGCCGCGGGCGACCCCCCACTCGGTGGGATTTAAATTGATGAAAAGCTCATCAAACACGACCCAAGATAACTTGGCATGCAGTAACGAGGGCATGGTGGCACGGAGCATCTGACGTAAACGATGGCCTATCTCATCATTGCCTTCACGTCGTCGTTGTTCAAACCGCGTACGACTGACCAATGTGATGGCTTCAATTGCATCAAATTGATATTGCAATTGCTCCCAAAGTCGATTTTCACGAAACGCTGACTGTCCATCTGGATGGCTAATCACGGTATCGTAGCCTAGCCAAACACTGGTGTTGGGGTTCACGCGATAAAATATTGAAGGTCGCACAATCAACTGATCAAAACGTTGCCCTTCTTCGCGCCAACGTGGATGCAAATCCATACTCCAAAAGCTATTCGCGATAGGCAATGCGCCCTGACTATACACACTCAACCAGAAGCGTCCGTCTTCCTCTGTATCCGCGCGCGCGGCTGGGAGAATACAGGCAATAAGCAATGCACTGATTAAAAGGTGTGTGCGTAGTTGAAGTTGAAGATGCATGCGTAATTGGAACTATCAATGAAGTAACAACGAATTAGAAACACCTGTGCAATGACAACTGACAGCAACCAATATGCAAAAGCCAATGGGTCTGTTTTTGATTAACACGTTAAAGATCTGTCATCAATGTCAGCACCTCAAGTGGTGTTTCAATCATGCCATCGGCGCCCCATGTTTCAGGCTGATCAGCAGCGCCTAAATAGCCAAACAAAGCCACTAAAGTGCGCATGCCAGCAGCGCGTCCTGCTTGTATATCGCGCTCGGCATCACCGATGTATAACACGTGTTTTGGTGCAATCTGCATACGCTCGCACGCCATGAATAATGTTTGCGGCGACGGTTTTGGTTGCGGTGCGTCATCGCCACTAATGACACAAGCAGCTCGTTGCGCTAAGTGAAGTGCGTCAACAATGGGGGTTGTAAAGCGACGCGGTTTATTGGTGACGATGCCCCATGCAATATGATTGGCTTCCAAGCTGGTAAGTAAAGCGGACATTCCATCAAACAACTGTGGTTGACGTGTCAGCACTTGGTCATAGCAAGCCAGATATTCGTCACGCATCACATTAAAATTGGCATCATCAGGCTTTAGGGCAAAGCCAATCTCCAGCAAGCCACGGGAGCCATGCGATGCATAGGGACGGATGACCGAGTCCGGCAAAGGCGCTAAACCATGTTGCGCACGTTGTAGGTTAAGGGCATACCCTAAATCAGGCGCGGTATCCACTAAGGTACCATCGAGGTCAAATAAAACAGCTTGTATCGACATAAAAAATAGTCAGAAAAATGAACGCTTAAGCTTGCTTAATGCAATGCACCATGTAATTCACACTGGTATCAGGCGTCAGTGCGTATTGTTTAGAAAATGGATGATAACTGAGCCCAGTTTGATGTTGTAACTCAAGGCCACTCAAACGTATCCAACGGGCCAGTTCAGAAGGCTTAATAAACTTGCTGTAGTCGTGCGTCCCTTTGGGCAATAAATTTAATATATATTCTGCGCCAATCACTGCCATTAAATAGGCCTTGGGATTACGATTGAGGGTAGAGAAAAAGACATGCCCGCCCGGCTTGACTAACTGCGCACAGGCGCTGACCACACTGGCTGGATCAGGCACATGTTCTAGCATCTCCATACAAGTCACCACATCGAATTGACCCGCATGTTGTTCGGCCAAACGTTCAACCGCAATACACTGATAATCAATATTGACACCCGTTTCTAAGGCATGCAATTGAGCAACCTGTAATGATTTTTCAGCCAAATCAATACCCGTCACCTGAGCGCCACGTAATGCCATCGATTCACTCAGTATGCCGCCACCACAACCGACATCTAATACGCGCTTTGAGGTTAAAGCGGCGCGATGATCAATATAATGCAAGCGTAATGGATTGAGTTGGTGTAATGGTTTAAACACCCCTAGCAAATCCCACCATTGATGCGCTAAATCGGCAAACTTATTGACTTCTGCCGCTTCTACATTGGCCATAACTATCCTTCAAAAGAAATGATGATTCGGTAAATCAATGCGCTGTATGACGCGCAGATTGAATTTTTAGTTGCCATTGCTGTGCAATAGCAAAGAGTTCTTCCGTTGCGATCTGAGTGAAATGCGCCAAACCAGCAGCAGTCCGTTGATATTGCAACGTACCGTTTACCCAGGTATGCGTCACATGTTCACGCCCAGCCACATAAACTAAGTGTGAAATTGGATCAAAGCATGGTAAATGGTCCAGTGCATCTAAGCGTACCGCGACCATGTCCGCTTGTTTACCCACCGCCAAGCTACCAATACGCGCTTGTAAGCCCAATGCATGTGCCCCATGAATAGTTGCCATTTGTAGGGCTTGATAAGCTGGTAACGAGGCAGCGTTTTGATCTTTCACCTTTGCCAACAATGCACTGGTACGCATTTCTTGCCATAGGTCTAAACGATTATTACTTGCAGAACCATCTGTACCTAAGCCTACATTGACCCCCGCGCGCATGGCCGCTGCAATTGGCGCAATCCCACTGGCAAGTTTTAAATTAGAGCTCGGACAATGTGCAATATGTGCGCCTTGCGTTGCCAACAATGTAAGCTCTGCAGGTTCTAAATGCACGCCATGCGCTAATACCGTGTTAGGACCAATTGCCCCTAATGCATGTAAACGTGCCAGTGGGCGCACACCATATTGAGTAAGACTTTGCGTAATTTCGGCTTCCGTTTCATGTAAATGTGTGTGTATCCCAAGATTTAACTGCTCGGCATAGGTGAGTAGCTGTTCAAATGATTTATCACTGACGGTATAGGGCGCATGCGGCGCAAAAGAAAAAGAGAGCAATGGCTCATGCTTGTACGCATCTCTGGCTTGGGTGCCCAAGCGAATATATGTCATGGCATCTGCAGCGTATTGGGTCGCAAACTCCATCACCACCAAGCCAATATGCGCGCGCATGCCCATACGTAACACTGCATCCATGGTGGATTGCGGAAAAAAATACATGTCATTGAAGGTTGTCACCCCGCCACTCAGCATTTCAGCACAGGCGAGCAAACTACCATCATGAACAAACGTAGGCGAAACCCACTGTTTTTCTGCAGGCCAAATATGTTGATTCAGCCAGGGCATTAATGCATAGTCATCTGCATACCCTTTCAAAAGCGTCATACTGGTGTGGGCGTGCAAATTGATCAAACCTGGCAACAGCACATGTTGTTGACAATCCACCACAGGCCAATCAGAAAACGCTGCAGGTAGCGCTGATTGACTAAAAATCCCTACTATATTATCTGCTTCAATAACCAAGGCTGCATGTTCGAGCAGAGTATCGGCGCCTTCCATAGGAATAAGCCACCGTGCTTTAATCACAAAATGTTCGCTATTCATTCTCAAATTATACCCGAGCCTATCTAAACATCATGCAAGCCAAGCCAACAAGCATCGGCATTGCCCATAAAAAAAGCCACGCACAAGCGTGGCTTTTTTCACAGAGGTCAGTTAGTTACAACCAACTTGTTTTGTACCTTCAGCGCGTATTTCAACACGACGGTTTGGTTGTAAGCATGAAATCAATTGCTTGCTTACTTTTTTACCATCACATTGCACCACTGGTTCAGTTTTACCTTTACCTTGTGAGCTGATAATTGCACTGTTAACACCGTGTGCAACTAAATATTCAGCCACTTGTTTTGCACGACGCTCTGACAACTTCTGGTTGTAAGCATCTGAACCAATACGATCTGTGTGACCAGTCACAACCACGGCGTTAATTTCTGGGTTTGCTGTGATTTTAGCAGCCGCTTCATCTAATGCTTTACGACCTTCTTCTTTCAAGTTCGCTTTGTCAAAGCCAAACAACTTCTCAGCACTAACAGTGATCGTTTCACTTTGTGGTGTGCACACAACAGGGGCAGGCGCTGGCGCAACAGGTGCCATTGGCGCAGGTGCTGGCTCAACAGCTGCCATTGGTGCTGGGGTAGGCTCAGGTAATGCTTCCTCAACCACTGGTGCTGGCGCACCGAAACGGAAAATACCACCTAGGTTTACCAAAGTATTTCCAATGGTGCCGCTATCAACGCCAGCGTTATTATCAGCATCAGAACGTGACCATTGGTGACGCACATCTGCTTGCAAACCAAAAGCATCGCTAAACAAATATTGTGCACCCAGACCAACATTCGCTAACCAAGAAGTTTTGGATTTATCGCTTACACCCGCATTGTTGTAATCAACATTATTACGGCCTGCACCTAAACCCGCCAACAAGAATGGACGGAATTTTTCACGGCTGAATAGGTATAACGCATCCAAGCCTAACGTTGTTTGTTTATATTTACCACTTGCAGCTGCGATGTTGGTATCTTCGTCGGCACGGTTATAGCCTAAGCGACCTTGAATATCCCAGTGCTCACTTAACTCTTTACCAATGGCCAAGAAACCACCACGACCGTTATCAGCGTCTAAGTCGCTGTCGGTGTTCATGTAGCTTACACCTGGCACAGCATACCAAGCGCCGCGATACATATCATCGGCCAATGCCGCTTGTGCTGAAAGCATCAATGCAGATGCAACTGCAAAGCGCACAAAATTCTTTTTCATTTATAGACTCCTTTTCATCAGGCCTGACGGCCACTTTTAAAAAAATTCACAATCAAACTATACGCAATCATCTGAACAGGCGCAACCTATTTAAGCCTCTGCACGGGCCGTATCATAAGGATTTGTGAGATTTTGGTGATAATCAAACACTTTCGTCGCTAGCGCTTGTAATAATGTCTGGTTTAATGGATTCTCGCGCTTACCATCAACACATAAACCACTTCTAAACCCAAGATAGTCAGGATTAAGCGCAGCCAGTTCTGTCCGATCTCTCAGTTGCAAACCGCCAGCCAAGCCTACCAATAACCCCAGTTGACGTGATCGCACAATGAACTGTCCTAGCATGTCAAGCGACACCTCGTTTGTTAACCGTGATTGTTTATTGGTCGTATCCACCATCACACCGACATAACCTTTACTTTTCAACCCATGTAAATGATTCGTTAGTGTTTGATCACGCATTAGCCTTGGCGGTAATACCGCAATCAGCGAATATCTTTGTTCTAAATAATGCGCTAATGTCTGTTGATGCAAGGGAGAAGACCAGATCGACATGGGTAACTTGACGTAATCTACCCCAATATCAAAGCGGGCATGGATAGCTTGTTTGAGCGTCTGCGTACAGTCGCTCTCATCGCCAACTGTCGCGCTTACTGAGACTGGATGCATCTGTATTTGGGATGATTTGAGGCGTTGCACAATCTGTTTGCTGATTTGAATATCCAGCATGGCTAATGCGCCCGATGACGGATCTTTTAAATCTATCAAGCCAATCCCCGCCTCGTGCGCCCATTGCGCTTCTTGCGGTGTAGATACACTGACTAAATATTGCATAGATGGATTCATGCTTGCAGTAAACCGGCTTGTTGCGCTTGATAATTTTGAATCAAATCCTCTAGCCATTGCCATGCTTCAAGCTCACGCGGACCTGCGGTTTTATCGATCGCTATCCGCAAATATTGTATTTCCTGTTGAATTTTGTCCATGGGAATTAAATGCAACCGACTGCTCAACACAGCTAACTCGATGACAGCGGCTTGCGCCCGATTAAACCCCATAAACATGCCATGCTGAACACTCTCTTGCACTTCCATCCAAAGGGTTGGACGCACAATATCGTCTTCCATATGGTGTAAGTTCAAGCCATGATGAACCAGCGCATCTTGCAAACGTACCGCCAGCCCATCCATGACTGGCAACGTGGCAAAGCGAGCACGTTTAGCCACAGCAGCGGCAAACACTCGCACATCATCGGTGAGATTCAGCACCGCTCTCCCAGTATCGACAATATTTTGTAGCGTGGTAGAGGGACGATACGGAGAAATCAACACCATGCCTGCTTGCCACTGTATCCCAAAGGGTGCGATGTGCACTTCGCCGTGAACGTCAGTGGTGGTAATGATGGTTTCATAAATCATACAGGCTCCACAGGTTGATCCGACAGGGATGATTGACTTCGCGCTTGCTCCATTCGCTCACGAATAGACGCTTCACGATGGGCTATTTTTGGTAAATCATTGACCGCTAGAGAAGCAACACCCCAATCGAGCATTTCATCTTGTACATACCGTTTTTTGAGTTGCCAAGCAATTTGCGCCCGCGCCAGCTCAACACCAAGATAAAACGCATGCGAAGCATCCTGATCCACATTTAATCCAGGATAAAACGCATAGGGGTCTTGATGAATTTGATGTCCATCGCGGTTGTACACATGCACACCTTGTTCGCTGACCATAATTCGAAAGCTTGGGTCTTTGATTTGTGTTGCCATGGTTTCAATTTCCACAGATTGATATGGAAACGGTTTACGACCATGCAAGCCCAATAATCCAGCGCTATATCCACGTGGCAAGCGTTGATCTTGCTTGGCGCGATACATGATGCGCCGTGCAATGTCGGCCTCTGCGATTGCATAACTGGCGTGTTGGCTGACCGATGTCGCTAACACTGCGTTGATATTCAGTTCGCTAATCAGCCCAAATAAGATGGCATTGATACCCGTGGTATCCGCATCTGTCAGCTCGGTCAAATTGCCAACACCCATCATGACAGGAATGTTCGGATAGCGTTTGCGTAATTTGTGATAGCGCACAATCGAATCCGTCAGCCCAAAATGGATGGGATCTAAAATCGGATCTGCAATAAAGGCACGCCCATGCTTGAGACAGTGCTCAATAGCACGATACAAACTGGCCAGATTGCCAGCCTTCGCGGGAATTAAAATGGGTGTCGATGCAACTTGATCTGCGACCCAAAGACTATTTTCATGCAAACTGAGTAGATAATCAGCACCAGCTTGGCCAGCCGCCAATAAATCTTCAGCCAACATGGAATCTACACTGACCTGAAACCCAGCTGCCTTTAACGCTTTAACAGTATCGATCATGTGTGCAAAGGGTTTGCTGGGCAAACAACCTAAGTCAATCACATCGGCGCCTTGCGCCTTAAAATGGTGGGCTTTTGCAAGGATCTGATCAATGCTTAGATCAGGTGCATCAACAATTTCACCAAAAATCAATACATTGTGCTGCGTTAAATCTGGCGTTTTGCCTTGCTGTCCAAAATATTGAGGCAAATCCTTTAAATCAGTCGGACCCCGCTCTACTGGCACGCCCCATTGATTGGCTAGCGGAGAAAGATCCCCCTGACACAAGCCAGGCACGATCACCTTATCGACTTGCGCAACCTGAGGAATGCGTCTTGCAATCAAAGCAGGCGTCATTAAAGCGGCTACTGACACCCCAATTTGTTTAATCTGATAGTTAAACGATGCACTTTTGTTTTCTAGCTGTATGGCTTCCAACACACGGTGCAGGCTTTGCTCTGCAAGCTTGCCAGTTAAAAAAAGGTAGTTGTTGGCCATAGGCCCTAGACCGAACCCGCATCTATAATTTCGATCCCAGTTTGCAAATGCAATGCGTGGGTTTGGATCAATCGTTGCATCAAGGTCTGTTGCAAATGCGTGATATCTTCCACAACGGTAGTCAGCGCAAACTGTTTTAAACGTTGCACATTATCAAGATCGATCTGCCGAGGATAAACCTTGACCAGATGGTCGCGTGGCGCTTCAGACTCCAACTCAGGCGCTGTATCACAAGCAAACACAATACTTGGTACCTGCGTTTTACCTGCTTGCGCAAATAAATTGGTGACCAAACTGTCGGATAACCCATACGCCATTTTCGCAATGGTGTTGGAAGTTGCAGGCGAAATCACTAGCGTGTGATATTGGCCAGTATAAAAATGTTCAACGGGTACACTGCTTGCTGTTTTATCCTGAAAGACCTTGTGACCAGTGGCCTCTAGTTGAGATTGAAAGCCATATTGACGAATAATTTCAGCGGCTGCTCGGCTTAAATAAATATCAACCGTTTGCAAGGTTTGCAATAACGCCAATGACTCCCGTAAATAGTGCCCAGAGCCGGTTATGGCCCAAGCTAACCGTTGTTCATTGGCGTGCATGTAACAGTCGTCTCAACATTTAAGCAAAGGGGTGCTGTAATACGATGGTTTCGTCGCGCTCAGGCCCCGTCGAGACAATGGCAATCGGCACACCGCACAGCGCTTCTAGTCGTTTTAAATAGTGCTGGGCATTTTTGGGTAAGGCATCCCAGGTTTTGACACCAAATGTACTGTCAGTCCAGCCATTCACGGTTTCATAGATCGGCTGACACCGCGCCACATCATCCGCCCCGACAGGGAGCATATCCACGTGTTGACCATCCAGCATATAGCCAGTACAAATATTGAGGGTTTCGATGCCATCGAGCACATCTAATTTGGTAATACATAAGCCGGTCAAACCATTAATCCGTGCAGAGCGACGCAGCGCCGCAGCATCAAACCAGCCACAACGACGTTTACGCTTAGTGACGGTACCAATCTCTTGGCCGACCGTTGACATTTGATGACCTGGCGCGCCATCCGTATCAATATCCAATTCACTTGGAAACGGTCCACCACCTACACGGGTGGTATAGGCTTTAGTAATGCCCAGCACATAATGCAACATGTTGGCGCCCACACCTGTGCCAGCTGAGGCTTGCCCAGCGATGCAATTACTGGAGGTGACATATGGATAAGTACCATGATCAATGTCTAGTAATGTACCTTGCGCGCCCTCGAATAACAAATGTTCACCACGCGCGTTTGCCTCATACAAGGCAGCAGATATATCCGCCACCATGGGTTTGAGTTGGCTGGCATGTTGCATACTTGCATCGTATTGTTGATTAAAATCAACCGCGGACGCACCTAAGTATTGGGTTAACACAAAGTTGTGATAATCAATCACCTCACGCAATTTTTCAGCAAAGCGGGTTGGGTAAAACAAATCGTATACACGTAAAGCGCGTCGAGCGACTTTATCTTCGTAAGCTGGGCCGATGCCCTTACCCGTTGTCCCAATTTTTTTATCAGCGGCACGTTTAGCTTCACGCGCCACGTCTACTGCCACGTGGTGAGACAAAATAAGCGGGCAACCTGGGCTCACTTTTAGACGGTTTTTTACATCCAGCCCGCCCTGCTCTAACGTTGCAATTTCATGAAGCAAATGGGTGGTGTCTAACACCACGCCATTGCCGATGTAGCAATTTACCCCAGTACGCACAATGCCTGAAGGCACTAAATTTAACTTGTAAACTTTTTGAGCATCCCCTTGGCCAACCACCAAGGTATGACCTGCGTTATGTCCACCTTGAAAACGCACCACACCTTGCGCATGATCGGTCAACCAATCAACGATTTTGCCTTTACCTTCGTCGCCCCATTGCGTACCAATTACAACGACGTTCTTTGCTTGTCTAACCTGTGTCATATGCTTACGATCAAAAAGAAGTTTTTAAGAGGCAGTCTTCGCACTGAGGGCGATCACTTGCCAGTGACCATCGACCTTGGCTAAGGTCCGATCACAATTCATTTCCTGTGGATATACTTCAAGGGCTGGTAGGGCTTCAACCACAATCTGACCTTGCGCCCTAAGCGCTGCAATTGCATCACTCAAACTGGGGTCATCTACTGCAGGCGCTAAAATAGCTTGCTCGGGTATGGCTGGGCCTAATGCATGTAACGCACCGCGTAAATCAAGACTAAACCCAGTTGCAGGGCGGGCACGCCCAAAGGCCGCCCCCACCTCATCATAGCGGCCACCAAGTGCAAGCGGGCCAGCATAGCCTTTGGCATAAGCCGCAAACACAATGCCACTATGATAGTGATAGCCACGCAACTCACTTAAATCAAACGTCACCGTGACATGTGCATGACTCAATTGATCCGCTACGGCTTCAAGCGCGCGCAAGGCATCCAAAATTTCAGGGGTTTCAGGCAGTACTTCTCGCGCCTGGGCGAGCACTTCGCGGCCGCCATGCAATTGCGTTAAACCGATAAACGCTTGCTGTGATTTTTGCGGTAGCTTGGCCACCAATTGTTTCACCTGTGCAATATCTTTGCTTTGTAAGGCCGCTTGCAGCGCCACTTCTTGATGTGTTTCTAATTGTGCACTGTGCGACAACGCGGCAAAGATGGCAACATGACTTAGATCTAAATAAAGTGTATTTAAACCAAGCAATTGCAACGCTTTAATCATCAATTGTTGCACTTCAATATCGCTGGCAATGCCTGCATGGCCATATAATTCTGCACCTAATTGCAACGGCTCACGGGTGCGCGCAAGGCCATCTGGCTGGGTACGCAACACTGTACCCGCATAACACAAGCGTGAAACCCCTTGGTGATTGAGCATATGTGCATCAATACGGGCGGCTTGCGGCGTGGTGTCTGCACGCAATCCCATCAGCCGACCCGTCAACTGATCCACCACTTTGAATGTGGCGATATCAAGATCATGCCCGGTACCCGTTAATAAAGACTCAACGTACTCCATCATTGGAGGCATTACATACTGATAACCATGGACGCGAAATAGGTCCAACAATTGTCGACGGTAATGTTCAAGACGTGCCGCCTCTGCAGGCAAAACGTCTTCTATATATTCAGGAAGTAACCAATTATGCATCTTCACATTATACCCGCAAACCCGCTCCCTAGCACAGCTGGCGCGTAACGCTTGCGATAAGTTATTGTCGCAAAACATAAAAAAAGCATCTTTTTCAAGATGCTTTTGGTAGGGATTAATCAGGCCGTGCTGACCCTTTTAAACAACAGATCGTATTAGATGAAAACCGTTTGCGACCAACATCCTAAGGCATATGGGCTAGTATCAACACCACACCAATCAGCACAGCCACAAATCCAACAAAACGAATCTGGCCATCTCTTAACGCTAATAACTTTTTAAAGGTTTCGCGCCACGCTTGGGTGAATAACAGCGGCATGACACCTTCTAGTAGCAACACCGCACCCAACACTAACCAAATATTCATGCGAATATCATGCGATCAAAAAAGATTATTTTTTTCCTGCATTACGCATGTATTTAAAGAAATCTGAACTTTGATCAATCACAATCACATCAGACTTACTTTTAAAACTGTTTTTATACGCCTCTTGACTGCGATAAAACGCATAGAACTCTGGATTTTTACCAAACGACTGTGCATACACTTCAGAAGCTTTGGCATCGCCTTCGCCTTTTACTTTTTGCGCATCGCGATAAGCTTCAGCCACAATCACCTCACGTTGACGATCCGCGTCAGCACGAATTTTCTCCGCGGCCGCTGCACCTTGTGAACGTAATTCGTTGGCAACCGATTTACGCTCAGCTTCCATCCGTTGGTAAACAGACTCACTCACTTCTTTTGGCAAATCGACACGGCGTAAGCGGACATCTAATATCTGGATGCCCATTTGGCGACTTTCTTTGTCGGCGCGCTGACGTAAAATCTCCATGATTTCTGACCGTTCACCTGATACCACATCGTGAATAGTGCGTTTACCAAATTCTGCACGTAAACCGTCGTTGACCATTTGTGACAAACGACGCTCAGCTTGTACTTCATCACCGCGCACGGATACGTAGTATTTGGCTGGATCAATAATGCGCCATTTAACAAACGAATCTACCAACACGTTTTTCTTTTCGCTGGTAATAAAACGGTCTGGCTCTTCCCAGTTGAGCGTTAAAATTCGCTTATCGTAATAGCGCACATTCTCAACCATAGGCATTTTAAAATACAAGCCTGGCTGATTTTTGACTGAGACAATTTCACCCAAACGAAACACTAACGCATATTCGCGCTGATCCACGGTATACGCTGAAGATGTCACTACCACCAACAATACAAAAATGCCAATTAATATACTTCCGATATTTCTCATTGATTTGGATTCCTTTATTTCGGACTAGCGAGACTCGCGGTCACGGCTTCTAAATGCATCGCGTGAACGTTCTACCACAGCGGGATCAAGGGTGGTTTCGGTAGCCGCTTTATCGGTGGGTGCAGTGGTTGAAGTTGTACCCATCGGAGCACCAGCTTGCCCCATCAGCTTATCCAATGGCAAATACAACATACTGTTACCGTTTTTCTGATCAATCAGCACCTTGCTGGTACTCGACAAAATCTGCTCTTGTGCATCGATATATAAGCGCTGACGGGTGACTTCAGGCGCTTTTTGATACTGCGCAAGAATTTGCTCAAAACGTGCCGCGTTACCGCGCGCTTCGTTTTCAACGCGTAACCGGTAACCTGCTGCTTCTTCAGACAATCTAGCCGCGGTACCCCGTGCTTTTGGAATCACATCGTTTGCATAGGCTTGACCTTCATTTTTTTGACGCTCTAGATCTTGCTTGGCTTTGACGGCATCATCGAACGCCGCCTGCACTTGCTCGGGCGGCTGCGCATTTTGCATGGTGATATTGACGATATTGACGCCAGATTTGTAACGATCTAACACCTCTTGCATCAATTTTTTGGCTTTTGCAGCCACTTCTTCACGGCCTTCATACAACACAAAGTCCATTTTGCTTTTACCGACAATTTCACGAATAGCGGTTTCGGCGACGCCACGCACACTCTCTTCTGTGGAACGATTACTAAATTGGTAATCTTCAACAGATTTTAGGTTGTATTGCACGGCAAATTGTAAATCAATGATGTTTTCATCATCGGTCAACATCAGTGACTCGCGCATTTCTTTGCTGCGACCTGATTCACTGTCAAACGAGCGATAGCCCATTTCAATGGTGCGTACTTGCTCAAGGTTAACATTTTCAACGGTTTCGATCGGAAATGGCAAATGCCAGCGTGGGCCTGGCATGGTAGTTTCAACGTGTTTACCAAAACGTAATACCACGCCGCGAGAACCCTGATCGACAATGTAAAAACCAGAACCCAACCAAATTAAAGCCACAATACCAATAATAGGTGCAATAGGCAGCGGTTGCGGATTGGCATTAGGCGTGCGACCGCCAAAACCGCCGCCACCTTTGCCGCCAAACATACGACTTAATTTTTGATTCAGCTCTTTGAACACTTCATCTAAATCTGGCGGGCCTTCGTTGTTTTTGTTCCAAAAGCCAGGGAATTTTTTCATGTATAGACTCCGTATTACCATTTATACGTAAGCACTTTCTTCTGTGCTCAATTGCTTTAAATAATGTTGATGTTCAAGTAAGGCTTGGCGTAGATCTTCAAGGCCAATCCCCTCTTTTGCTGAAATGCGTACAGTGCGAATTTTACCATACTCATCTCGGTCAACGCCCGGCGCCATACCCAGGCGATCAATCTGATTCAGCACCAAAATCTGTGGCACATGCGCCGCTTGTATTTCGTTTAGAACAATATTCACTTGCTCAATTTGACTGTCACGATTAGGACTACCCACATCCACCACATGCAACAGTAAGTCCGCTTGCGCAGCCTCTTCTAAAGTAGCTCCAAACGCCTCAATCAGCGTTGTTGGTAGATGTTTAATAAAGCCTACTGTGTCAGATAACACCACAGGATACCCATCTGGCAAATACATTTTGCGTGAAGTGGTATCCAAGGTCGCAAACAACTGATCAGCAGCGTACACCCCTGAATGCGTTAATCGATTAAATAAAGTCGATTTACCGGCGTTGGTATAGCCCACCAATGACACCGTCATTAACTGTGAACGTTTACGTGCCCGCCTTTGCATACCGCGTTGTTGTTTGAGCTTATCCAACTTTTCACGTAGTTGTTTTACCCGTACGCGTAACATTCTTCGGTCCAACTCGAGCTGCGTTTCACCAGGGCCACCGCGCACACCAATGCCACCTTTTTGCCGTTCGAGGTGGGTCCAGCCTCGGACTAATCGCGTTGACAAGTGTTCTAGTTGCGCTAACTCGACTTGCAATTTACCTTCATGCGATTGGGCACGTTGCGCAAATATATCCAAAATCAAGCCTGTTCTGTCCACAACGCGCGCCTCAAGTAGTTTCTCAAGGTTACGTTGCTGCGAGGGACTTAAGTCATGATTAAAAGCCGCTACTTTAGTGTCGTGTGCAAGCAACAAGGCTTTTAACTCATCGGCTTTGCCTGATCCAATAAAATACTTTGAATCGGGGGCTGAGCGCTTACCTTCTAACGTTGCAATGATATTGAGGCCTGCAGTGTCTGCAAGGTGACGGAGTTCTAGCAAACTTTCGTCATAGTCAGCATCCCCAAAATTAACGCTGACTAAAACGACGGCATCTCCGCCCGTCGGTCGGTCAAACATTCATTAGGTTTCTTGAGGAGCGTCGTGTGGCCCAAGATTCACTGGGCGCGCAGGAACGATGGTTGAAATGGCATGCTTATACACCATTTGCGTAACAGTATTTTTGAGCAAAATTACATATTGATCAAAGGAATCAACTTGGCCTTGTAACTTAATGCCATTGACGAGGTAGATGGAAACTTGAACATGCTCTTTTCTAAGTACGTTTAAAAACGGGTCTTGTAACATTTGGCCTTTGTTATTCATTTAGAGATGCTCCTTATTGATTTTAGTCTTACTGGAGTGTTGTTATGCTGAACACCAATTCCATACAATGACTATGATTGTACTTATTTGTTCCAATTTCAATGGCTCGCCGCTATATTTTTGGAAATAAACTTCGAATCCGCTGTAAACAAACCTCTTTGCCCAATAACGCCATAACTTGATCAATACTTGGCGATTGTGCAACGCCAATCAAGGCCACACGCAATGGCATGGCAAGCTTAGGAAATTTAATCTGTTGTGCAGCCACCACCGTATTTAATACTTCATGCAAGGCATTCGCCGACCAATCGCATGCTTGGGCTTTGGTAACAAACGCTTCAATCACCACTGCAGTCTCGGGCGTAATGTGCTTTTCGGCATCCACGCTATTGACTGTAGGCGTCTGATAAAAAAAGGCAATCTCTTGTGCGAGTTGATTGAGATTATTGCAACGTTCACGGTATAACGCCAATACGGCAGTTAAAGCAGGAAATGTAATATCCTGAATGCCTAATTGATGTAACCTTGGCGCCACTTCCTGAGCAATCTGCGCTAACGGTAACGTTTTAATATAGTGCGCATTTAGCCAATTGAGTTTTTCAGTATTAAATTGAGCAGCGGAAGGCGTAATATGATCAAGATCAAACCACTCACAAAACTGCGACATACTGAACACTTCATCATCGCCATGTGACCAGCCTAAACGCGCAAGATAATTGAGTACCGCTTCACGCAAATAACCGTCCTCGTGGTATTGCATGACACTCACTGCACCGTGACGTTTTGATAGTTTTTGACCGTCGTCACCTAAAATCATCGATAAATGGGCATATTGCGGCACCTGCGCACCCAAAGCTTTAAGTAAATTAATTTGACGGGGCGTATTATTCACATGATCATCGCCACGTATCACCTGCGTAATCCCCATCTCCCAATCATCGACCACCACACAAAAGTTATAGGTGGGTGTGCCGTCTGCACGCGCAATAATTAGATCATCTAACTCAGCATTCGCAATCTCAATACGACCTTTTACCAGATCATCCCAAACCACGACGCCTTCCGTTGGATTTTTAAAGCGGACAACAGGTTGTACGCCTGATGGCGGAACTGGCAATTGTTTGTCAGCAGCTGGACGCCATCGCCCGTCGTAACGTGGTTTTAAACCCTGCAACATTTGGCTTTCACGCAAAGCATCCAACTCTTCCTTACTACTGTAA
Source organism: Methylophilaceae bacterium (assembly GCA_027488395.1). Classification (GTDB taxonomy): domain Bacteria; phylum Pseudomonadota; class Gammaproteobacteria; order Burkholderiales; family Methylophilaceae; genus Methylophilus. The sequence goes on from JAIYBT010000010.1 coordinate 235,146, forward strand.
CAATAATAAGCATGCCCAGCCGCTAGCAGATTGTTTAATACCTGCTTATACCTATCCATGCGTTGCATTTGATAATACGGACCTTCATCATGATCAAGTTGCAGCCAAGCCATGCCGTCTAAAATCGCCTGTACTGCTTCAGGTGTTGAGCGTGCCACATCGGTATCTTCAATACGCAAGATAAATTGTCCTGCATGACGTTTGGCATAAGCCCACGAAAACAAAGCGGTACGTGCACCGCCAATGTGTAGATAGCCTGTTGGGCTAGGAGCGAATCGGGTTTTTACTGCGGACATAATGACTCTCAAATCAGATGAATCACTATTTTAACATGCCCTTGGTTTTTACTGGTTCGGTCCAAACCATAGACGCTTTACCAGCATGGATATTGATGACCACTGCTAAACCCGTTATCATCAAACTATGCGAATCGATCAAATCAACAGCGATGTTCATGTGGGTGAGTTATACGGCAAAGTCAGTGCCACAGGCTTACCATCCACGGTGTATCACGTACTGGCAGTGAACAAGCAAGGTATTTTGTTGCAAAATATGGATAACCCGCTGAGTCAGTTTGAAACGACTCAAGCCAAACTGAAGCAGTCGGGTTATATAAAACTCAGTGAAACCCCTTATGTCAATTTAGCCGTCAGCCAAAAGCGAAAAACCAAGTCAACGACATTAAAGCGTTGCCCTTACACATTTGATATATTCGCCAATCGCGCGGATTACGAACGCCCTCACAGCGCACCCCTAACCCCTTAAGCATGAAAATAGCGTTGATCCCGCTTTTTATTGGGTCTTACGACGATGGCGTTTGCAATCGAACCACGTACGCGCCGCTATTGAGCAAACTTGCATAAGGGCGTGGTAAAGAAGCTTGCACGCTGTTTTTTTTCACAACCGCGTCATAACTACAAATGAGTCTTTCAGGATTTTCCCGCGTATCGAACAACATCCACGTCATCCGCTTACCGTCTTCTGCTGACACTGCCGCTTGAAAAAGCGTGGATGATTCATTACACCCAACATGATAGTCCGTTTGATGCGTATGGTTTGGAAAAGGAACCGCGTTTAAAAAACCAAATAAGCTGTCGTGCTGTAACAGCTGCGTTTTTGCGTACGGCCAGACATATTCTCGTAAAAAAAATTGATCTGCAAAATGTTGCGAGACGACTGGCTTGCGCAAAAAAGCCTCAATCAATGCGTGCATCGCAGGAAGCGCGCCTTTGCGCACCCCCCACAGCCCTGCCAACATCAGCTCGGTGTGCGAGCCATAATCTCGCATCATATGAAATGCTTGACCACTGTCCATCCAAGCGGTCACAGCTTCTGCTTCGCGGGATTGTATGATGGCATCGCAATCACGAAAAATCACCACATCCACATCGTCCATATCGTAAGCCGCAAACCGCCACATCGGGCCCGGCCAGGCTTGTAAGCGTGCGTCTACCTGAATGATTTGCCCGCCTGCGTGTTTGAGCCGCGCAATCACGGTCGGTGGCACGCTGTCATCCACGTAAAATAGACATTGCCAATGAGGATATACCGTAGGTTGCGCTAAACAGTTTAAAATTGCACCTTCACAATACTTGGCTTGTGCACCAAATAAGGAAAATGCAATCACTTTACGCCCATGCGATGGCCAAGTTGATGGAGATGCGTGTGCGATTAATGGTGCTGACTGACCAAATTGGGCATCTCGTAACATGAGTGCCTGTAACCCAACAGTGCCAGCCGATTCAAACTGACCGAGCGCGCCATGCGCATGTGCTAGCGCGTCAAGCGCAACCATTTGTTGCGGCTGATATTTCAGCGCGCGCTGCGAATATTGAATCGCGGCTGACCAACGCCCAAGCATTATACAAGTCGTCGCGGCATCCGCCCAGGCATCAGCATGATGCGGCATGCGCTGACAAAACAGTAACACGGTGTTGAGCGCAGCCTCAAAATTACCTTGCGCAAACAGTTGTTTAAAACGTTGACCAGCCATCACTGCGGACTGGTTTGGACTCTGCTTAGCGCTCTTGTTTTTTTTCTTGTTACCTGCCATCTGTCACCCTTACATTTAAAACAAGATGCATCACGATAAACGTGTTTTTTGCCTACGTACCTAATATTTAACGAGTTGGCGGTACGTCATGTTGCAATCGCTCAAGCATCAATAACAAGTGCACAACTTCCTTCGCTGACACACGCGCTCTTTAAACCAAAAAAATACCGCTTAAGCGGCATCTGTTGGCATTTAAAAGGAAGGTGGCGCCGCAATCAAATCATGGCCTTGTGCATCCACAATTTGCACATCCACAAAGTCGCCAGGCTGCAAGCCATCGGCATCTTGGCAATACACGATGCCATCAATGTCAGGGGCATCGCCTTTGGTGCGCGCAATTGCAATCACGTGTCCATCCTCGTCTTGGGTTAATTCATCCACCAATACCGTTTGTACACTGCCAATTTTAGCCGCGACTTTAGCCGCACTGATCCGTTCTTGTACTTCCATAAAACGGCTTAAACGCTCTTGTTTAACGGCTTCAGCCACCGGGTCTGCGAGCGCATTGGCCGCCGCCCCATCCACCGCCGAGTAGGCAAAACAGCCAACGCGATCTAGCTGTGCTTCCTCCATAAAATCGAGCAGCATTTTAAAATCATCCTCAGTTTCACCGGGAAAGCCCACAATAAAGGTACTGCGTATTGCGATGTCTGGGCAAATATCCCGCCACGCTTTAATACGGCCTAAATTGTTTTCACTGCTGGCTGGACGCTTCATGGCTTTTAAAATGCGGGGGCTGGCGTGCTGAAACGGCACATCCAAGTAAGGCAAAATGGCGCCTTCAGCCATTAAAGGGATCACATCATCCACATGCGGGTATGGATACACATAATGCAACCGTATCCACACGCCCAACTCACCCAACGCTTGGCTTAATTCTGTCATATGCGTTTTCACTGGGCGGCCATTCCAAAAGCCCTTGCGAAACTTCATATCCACGCCATAGGCGGAGGTGTCTTGTGAAATGACTAAAATTTCAGAGACGCCTGCATTGACCAAGCTTTCCGCTTCATTCAACACGTCGCCAATCGGTCGGCTGACCAAATCACCACGCATACTGGGAATAATGCAAAAACTACAACGGTGGTTACAGCCCTCTGAAATTTTTAGATACGCATAATGTTTAGGCGTTAAACGTATGCCTTGCGGCGGCACTAAGTCGGTATAAGGATCATGCGGTTTTGGTAAGTGGGTATGTACGTGACCCATGACTTCCTCGAGCGCATGTGGGCCAGTCACGGCCAGCACATTGGGGTGCGCATCGGTAACCACCTCTTTTTTTGCACCCAAGCACCCAGTCACAATCACTTTACCGTTTTTATTCAGCGCTTCACCAATCGCGTCAAGCGATTCTTGTACGGCTGAATCAATAAAACCACAGGTATTGACCACCACTAAATCAGACTGCTCATAGCTATTGCTGATCTCATAGCCTTCGGCACGTAATTGGGTCAAAATCCGTTCAGAATCCGAGCCCGCTTTGGGACAACCGAGAGAAACAAAGCCCACTTTTGGTGATTGATGCATATCTTTAACCTTTGACTTAACCTTCAAAAACCCATTTTGCCACGGCAACCGAAGTCACCCCTAAGCCTATCAACAATAATTGCATGATGGATTCGCGGGATGAAGTGCGTTTGTGTAGGCCAGGAATTAAATCTGCTACAGCCACATACAACATACTGGCGGCAGCCAAACTTAAAATGTAAGGGATCCAGCCTTGCACCCAATGCAAGGCATAATAAGCCAATAAGCCACCTAATAATGTGGCAAGACTAGACGCAATATTGAACAAAAAAGCTTGTCGTTTACTGTAGCCTGAATGCAATAAAATCAAAAAATCGCCCACTTCTTGAGGAATTTCATGGGCAATAATCGCCAAAGCAGTCACCAAGCCCATTTGTATATCCACCATAAAGGCTGCGCTGATTAAAATACCATCCACAAAGTTATGAAACGTATCTCCAATCATAATCATCATGCCACTTCTCCCGTGATCATCATGGGGAGATGCTTGATCGTGTTGGCAATCAGCAGTGTGACGATGACGATGCAACTGCGGCGGACGATTGCTGACCGCCTGATATTTTGCATTGGGGTGACGAACGGTAGTTAACTCAGGGCAATTGGCCTCATCATGCGGTGCATGCATCTCACAATGGTCGCCGTGACAGTGCCGCCACAAGACCAGTTTTTCCAGCGCAAAAAATAGCAATACCCCAAACAACATGGTGGCCGTCATGGCCTCAATGTTGGCACTGGTCTCAATGGCATGGGGCAAAATCTCAAGAAACACCGCCGCCAATAATGCGCCGATCGCGTAGCTCACCAACAAAGGCACCCAATGCTTTTTGGCATTGAGCGCAAATAAAGCAGCAATGGTCACGCTAAGTAAGCCACCGACCGTACAGGCGAGCACAATCCCGAACAAAGGGGAAACCGCACCGATAGATAAGGTCGTGGATGTCATGCCATACTCAATGAAAAGAGGCGCGCATTATACGTGAGTTCGCGCAAACACACAGTAGCGCGTACTGTGCAAGGGACTGACAAACGATCATGGCTTTCACCAATGAACAGTTCAAGCATCATTAAAGATATTGCGCCACAATATAGCCAATCACAATCCCAATCATCAAGGCAATGGTCAAGCCACGATAGGTCAGCACATCTTTTGAATAACCACGGCGGATAGCGATAAATGAAATCAGATACCCAACCGCATTCAATAACCAAATAAAGCTAAAACTTAATACTTTTACCACCAAAGGCCCCACCAATGGCATCAAGCCTATTAGGCTGAGTAGCCAAGCAAATACTCCAGACAGCATGCCGATTAACAGCGTGACCCCTGCAATCACCCGCGCATTCCAGTCCAACAGATACCCAATATATATAAAACCAACCAACCCGAGTAGTAACGGCATCATCACTTGCCATTGACGCCAGCTTCTATTGGTTGACCTCTCGGTAAAGCTTTCAGGTTCTGGTGGCACAATAGACATGCATTTTTCCTATCATCAATCTATGGTTAAGGGTGTTGACGCTCATCCAGCGCTGTTACGCCGAGTGTGCTTGCTAACGACAACAGTGTCTCGCAAACTTGCCAATGCGGCGGGTGTGCGGCAACCGATTCAGCATAGCCCCAAGTGACCCAAATAAAATCCATGTGATGGCAGTCAGCGGCTAAACCATCTTCGACCCGATCACCAATATAGAAACAATCTGCAGGGTTGAGCTGTTTGGTCTGCAATATCTCACCGATCATAGCGGCTTTATTATTGAGTGCAGGTTCAAAATAGTCCAATGCAAAAACGTCGCTAAACAAGGATTGCCAGCCTAAGTGCGCTACGATTTTTTGGGTTGGATATAACCGTTTATTGGTCGCAATATAACAATGACGACCTGCCAAGTGCAACTGGTGTAGCAACGCTGTAACGCCTGCATACACTTCGGTCTCTAGATAGCCTACTTGATCATATTCGTTTTTAAACGCTGCGGCGAGTTGCTGTAAGCTTGCTTCATCATTGCGACCAGACAACCGCGCGAGTGTTTGCATTAAGGGAGGGCCAATCACTGCATGGTTCAGTGGTGCAACACGCGGGATGCCAGTATGTTGAAAGGCTAAGTCGAAACTTTTTAAGATACTGTTAGCTGAATCAATTAATGTGCCATCTAAATCAAAAATTAAGTGTGGTTTCATACAATTTAAGGGATCCAAATCAGACTGGCCATGCGTCCAGTGTTGCCATCTCGACGATAGCTATAAAAAGTGTCTTGGTCAGTATAGGTACAATATTCGCCGCCAGTGACCTGGGTGATCCCTAAACGCTGTAAACGTTGCCGCGCAATCAGATATAAATTAGCCAGCCACTTATCCTTCATGGGATCAAAAGCATCGCTTGCAATCGCGTGTTGCGCGATAAATTGCGCGCGGACTTCATTGCCAACCTCAAACGCCTGTGGCCCGATTGCAGGGCCTAACCAAGCCATGAGGTGAGATGCGGGCAGCTGACTGGCTGCAGTCATGGCAACGACTGTTTGCTCTACCACACCAGCACACAAACTGCGCCACCCTGCATGAATAGCCGCCACTACGGTCCCTGCAGCGTCGCACATTAAAATAGGCAAACAATCCGCGGTCATCGTCACACACACCACCCCGCGTTGGGTGGTAAAACTGGCATCCGCATCTTGCAAGCCCTTTGCAGTTGCGGCATCGATCACACGCACGCCATGCACTTGATTCAGCCAGACAGGCTCACTTGGCAAAGCATGCATTAAACATCGACGGTTGTGCGCTACCGCTGATTCATCATCTTGCACATGGTATGCAAGGTTTAAGCTGGCATACAGCCCGGTGCTGCTGCCGCCGATACGGGTAGTTTGGCGCGCTTGTACCGGCGTCGGCAAGGCCCAATGCGGTATGATCAGCGGTGGTGATTCGGGTTGTAACGGGTGTTGCATAGCGATATTGTGTATTCATCCAGGCAATTAGGCGTCTTCATCTGTCTCAGCAATGGCTTCGTCGTCATCCGCTAACAAAGCCTCCTCATCCCAAGCGTCATCTTCCAAATCATCGTCCCAATCTTCGTCGTCGTCGCCGATAAATAAACCATCTTCATCCACATTAAAATCGACAGGTGCAAACGGTTCATCGGGAGCAGGTACGGCGCGCATGGCCTCTAACAAGCCACGCATATCCTCGGCAAGTTCAATTTGCCACTCCATCGGCGCTTGGGTCACGGGATGAATTAACCCTAGCTTGATCGCATGTAACGCTTGCCGATCAAACTGGCCAATGGCTTCACGCAATTCGGGCGACATCATTTTATGCGGAATGATGTTACCAATGCCATACATTGGATCACCGACCATCGGCGCTTTTAAATACTGCAAATGCACCCGAATTTGATGGGTACGTCCGGTTTCTAGCTGGCAGCGTAGATAGGTATTCGTCCCAAATCGCTCGAGCACTTGATAATGCGTCACCGCAGCTTTGCCTTTGCGGACCACGGCCATTTTGGTGCGATGGTGCGGGTGACGACCTATCGGTTGCTCTACCTTGCCATTGCGCCATAACTGACCCCAGACAATCGCACGGTATTCACGCTTCACCGTTCGCGCTTGCAATTGACGCACCAAGCTGGTTTGCGCTTCCAGTGTTTTGGCGACCACCAATAAGCCACTGGTATCTTTATCCAATCGATGCACTATCCCAGCGCGTGGTACCTCTTTTAATTGCGGCCAACGAAATAATAAGCCATTGAGTAAGGTGCCCTGCCAGTTACCTGCGGCAGGATGTACCACTAAGCCAGCGGGCTTATTAATAACGATTAACGCGTCGTCCTCATATACCACATCAAGCGGAATCTCCTCGGCAGAGAACGCATGCGCTTGCGCATTGACGGGCGGCTCAACCGCGACTTTCTCACCGCCCCAAACTTTGGTTTTGGCGGTGGGTTGTTTGCCATCGAGCAGGACTAAGCCCTCTTTAATCCAAGCTTGTAGACGACTCCGAGAGTGATCGGGCAACATCTGTTGCAGGGCCAAATCAAACCGCTGACCGCCTAAATGGGTGGGTACAACCAGCTCTAAGCTTGCGCTTTCTTTCATATTTTTAAACAGCATCAGTTATAATGAGCTGTGTTTCCTTAACAAAATGACTGTGTTACTACATGCTTCGCATTTTACCGCTTAACCGCTTGTTCACGCGTGCTTTTATTTTAATTGCAACTTTAACGCTGTCTGCGTGCGCCATTTTTGGCAGCCCCACCCCTTTAGATGAAACCAAGGGCTGGAGTGAGCAAAAGCTGTACGCCGTGGCACAAGAAAAAATGCAAGACAAAAACTATGACAAGGCCATCGATTATTTTCAGAAGTTAGAAACACGTTACCCACATGGCGCCTATGCCACGCAAGCGCAATTAGAAATCGGCTTTGCCTATTACAAAAAAACCGAACCTGTGTTGTGTATTTCTACCATGGATCGTTTTATTAAAATTCATCCTAATCACCCCAACTTAGATTACGCCTACTATTTAAAAGGGTTGGCAAGTTTTAACGAGCGTGGCTTGATGGAAAAATACACAGGCCAACAAATCAATGATCGCGATCCCAAAACATTACGCATCTCATTTAATACCTTCAAAGAACTGACCGAACGTTTTCCCAATAGCCGATACTTTAAAGATGCGAGTCAGCGCATGATTTATCTGGTAAACACCCTCGCCTCGCATGAAATGCACGTTGCGCGTTATTACATGCAACGTAAAGCGTATGTCGCAGCGTTGAATCGTGCGCGTTACGTGATTGAAACCTATCCTAACTCTACCGCCATTGAGGATGCACTTGTCACGACTATTAGCGCTTATGACGCCATGGATTTGAACGATTTGAAAGCGGATACCTTAAGGGTTTTAAAGACCAACTATCCAGAAAACCCTATGATTACTGGCAAAATCAATGAAGATGAAAAAATTTGGTGGAAATTTTGGGAAAGCTTGTATTAAGTTGGCCTAATCTGTACAAACGCTTAAAAATAATAATCGCCAGTGACTCTGGCGATTTTTTTTACAAATAGAATTGGATGCATCGTTGTTTTAAGCATGCCCTGAAGTTACTTTCAAGCCAATCAGGGCGATCATCAATAACACTAAAAAGAATACACGCCATGGCGTGATGGGGTCGCCCAAATATGCCATGCCAATGATTGCCACTCCCACCCCACCAATGCCAGTCCACACAGCGTAGGCCGTGCCTATTGGCAACACCTTAGCCGCTTGCTCTAAACAGCCAAAGCTTAAAATCACACAGACATAAAATGCAATGCTCCAAGGAATATGTTTGTGCCCATCCATCAGCTTAATCGAAGTCGCAAAACCAATTTCAAATACACCAGCAAGCAATAAATAAAGCCAAGCAGTTTGTACATTCATCGTTAAATCACACGTCCATCCATCAAAACCAAATCATAGCCTGTTATGGTTGGCTTCAACAACCAACACTGACCAATCGCCGATGTGGTCAGGACAAGCGCTTGAGCAATTTGGGCTGCCAATGAATAGCTATGGCGGTTGGCTATTGAGTCAAAGAAATACCCAATAAAATGCTTCCTGTTTGATTCATACATGATCATTTATTCTTGCTAATATCAATTAGCTGATATAAGCAAACGAAAATGAAACATGGCTTCACGCGGTCATTAAGTAATTCAAATGACGGTCGTTATTGTCAATAGGTGTATGTTTAACATCGACAACAAGACGCGTAAAAAGGAAACTTAAGCCATGGATTATGTGATGAAAACCTCAGTTGCAATTGCAATGATTTGTTGTTTGGATGGTGTGCTGGTCTCTACTTTTTTAAAACTATTTTAGAGCTCAAAATCCAGACCATTGCAAGTAGATGATGGTGACATCATTCACATTACCATCGGCATGTCATACACAGGCATTTTCGTAGCCGCTCAGTCAATCCATCAAGACAACCCAGAAACATGGGTCGTTGTATCAAGATAAACACTGGGGTAAGTATGAAAATGACTGTTGCCAAAAAAATGGGTTGGATGACGCTATTGGCCATCATCGGGATTGTCAGTTTATTGGGCAGCACCCAATACGAAATTGAAAAAGTCTATCAAAGCACCAACTATGTAAATACCAATATCACGCCCAGCATTGGGCTGATTGGTCATCTTCAACTTAAATTCAACACACTACGCATTCGATTAGCGAACCATGTTATCACCGATGATCCTGCCAAAATGCAGGAAATCGAAACTGCCATACGTGGCCTGCAACAAGAACTCAACGAAGCAATCAGCCAATATCCGCGCTACATTACTGATGACGAAGATCGCAGCATGCTGACCCAAGATCAAGCGGGCTTACAAGCGTACTACGACAAAATGGAGGTGATTTTAAACGCCTCGCGAGCAAACCAAAAAGTCTCCGCAAAACAGCTGTATATTGCAATTAGAGCCACCGCTGATATTGCCAATACGGCTATTACGCAACACATTCAGAAGAAAACCAAACTTGGCGACCAAGCGGCCCTCGATGCAGCCACGATTAAACAACAATCCATCTATCGTTCTGTTGGCTTGGGATTATTAATCTGCATGGTGGTGGGATGTTTTGCTTATTTCACCACCCGCAAATTGGTACAGCAATTAGGTGGTGAGCCAGACCAAGCAGTGGCGATTGCCAATAGTATTGCACGCGGCGATTTAGATACCCGCATTGATATCAACAACAAAGATCCGGACAGCTTAATGGCGGCAATGCACCACATGCAACAAACGCTCAAATCCGTCATCGGCGAACAAATTCGGGTCGCTGACGCCAATCAACAAGGCGATATCGATGCCCACATTGATACCACACAATTTTCTGGCAGCTATCAAACCATGGCCAATAATATCAATATGATGGCGAATAATCAGGCGCAAGTCATGCGTAAAGTCGTGGTGTGTATTGATCAATTTTCACGTGGCAACTTTGATGCTCCCCTAGAAACATTTTCAGGTAAACGCGCCTTTATCAATGTGGGCATTGAACGTTTACGCAATAACGTAAAAACATTCATCGCCGAAATGCAATTAATGTCCGAGCAGCATGATATTGGCAATATCGATCAAAAAATCAACACATCACAATTTGAAGGCGCTTATTTGCAAATGGCAGAAGGCGTCAACCAGATGGTGTTTGAACACCTCCGCGCGAATCAGCAAGCCATTCAAGTGGTACAGGCGTTTGGACAAGGCGATCTCGATCAGCCATTAGCTCGCTTTGCCGGTCAAAAAGCCTTTGTCAACGAAGCGATCGAACAAGTACGTGACAATTTAAAACGCTTGATTGTGAGCATGAATGAAATGAGTCAACGCCATGATGCTGGTGACATAGAGGCACGTATGCAAACGGATACTTTTGCAGGCGCTTATCAACAAATGGCGGCTGGAGTCAATGCCATGGTCCAAGGCCATATTGATCTCAACCGTAAAGCCATCGCGGTCGTACAAGCCTTTGGTGAAGGGCAATTTAATCAACCATTAGAAGCGTTTCCTGGCAAAAAAGCCTTTATTAACCAAGCCATCGAAACTGTGCGCACCAATTTAAGAGCACTGAGCCAAGATGCCACCATGCTGGCAGATGCCGCACGTCAGGGGGAGGTCACTTTCCGCGTCGATGCACAACGACACAAAGGCGAATTCCGCACCATCATTCAGGGTGTTAATCAAACTTTGGACATGATTGTTGAGCCAATCAAAGCCGTCAAAGAAGCCTCAGAAACCATCCGCACCGCAATCAACGAGATTGCAGCGGGCAATCAAAATCTGTCAGAACGCACCGAGCAGCAAGCCAACACATTGGCACAAACCTCATCCAACATGGCTGATTTAGCGCACACTGTTGCGCAAAATGCGGATAACGCCAAACAAGCGAATGCGCTTGCCATTCGTGCTTCGGATGTGGCGATTCGCGGTGGCGAGGTGGTAAACGATGTGGTGGTCACCATGAGTGCGATTAACCAAAGTGCAAAAAAAATCGAAGATATTATTGCAGTGATTGATGGCATTGCTTTTCAAACCAATATTTTAGCGCTCAATGCCGCAGTCGAAGCCGCCCGCGCAGGCGAGCAAGGCCGAGGCTTTGCCGTAGTCGCTGGCGAAGTGGGCAACCTGGCGCAGCGCTCATCGCATGCTGCCCGCGAAATTAAAGAATTAATTGCAGATTCCGTACAAAAAACCGCTGAGGGCAGTCGCCTGGTGGAAAATGCAGGCGCCACCATGCACGAAGTGGTGGATTCTGTAAAACATGTTGCCGATATTATCAGTGAGATTTCAAGCGCATCTAGCGAACAAACCAAGGGGATTCATGGCGTCAATCAAGCCGTCAATCTGATGGATGAAGCGACACAGCAAAATGCAGCCTTGGTAGAACAAGCCGCCGCCGCAGCGCAGTCACTGGTGAATCAAGCAGATCAGCTGTCTGAAGTGATCAGCCAGTTTAAATTACAGTCAACCTCAAATACCATGCGCGGCTTACGGACTGGAACAACAGGCTAAACAGCACTGGTCGTTTGCAGCCCTCTGTCAGCCCAACAGCCACTTTCAATGTGAACAGTGGAACGGCGTTATGCCATGACGCGCATGGTGTAACCATTGGGTTTGAAGATTCTATGATAGATGCAAACGCCTGCACAACGCTCACGTTGTCATGTTTAATCAGAAGAGACAGGCGCCAGCAAAGAAGCTTGAATCGCAGAAACATCAGGCAACGTTTTTGCATGCCAGCGCACCATTTTGATGTTGGCAGCATTTAGAGCCGCCTCTTTTTTAATATCCGACGCTCGTCGATCAGGATGTTGATGCGAAGCATCATCGAGTTCAATCACGGCTAAAATTGAGGCGTCTTTATGACAAATGACAAAGTCTGCACTCATCCGATGAATACGATTTAACCATGATTGATAGTGGTAGCCTTTTTTAACTCCCAATAAGCGGGAAAGTTGTACCTGTGCCAACACAATATGATCAGGTAAGGCGTGAATCAAACGAAAATAAAGCACTTGTTCAGGCAAAGAAAGGGGTCTTTTTGCATAAAAAGGCCAAGGCTTGCCAATGAATTTCCCCTTTTTTGCTTTTTGGTGCATCCATTCTACAAACATCAACAACAATACAATAATCGCAATTCCCAACGCCAACTTATTCATCACTTACCCTAATCCCTTTTGGTTGAACTTAACTTCACGCTTCACACAATAATTAATACTGGTTAAATATTGTAAGTTAAATCATACAACCTTTTTGGAAATTAGGAATGCGGACACTCGCATTAAATCTACTTACCTAAACATTTATTTTAAAAAAGCAGACACAAGCCAATCAATCAACAAGGATTGGAGTGTAAATATCTTAAAAAGCTTATCCAAACATTATCCGAAAAATAAGTTAGGACAATGATGGGGCACACAAGCATTTAAACAAAAAGCGCATCCCCACAACTTGAGCAAATCAGTATCAATACAACGCCATAAATAAAAAGATCCGCCAATGACATTTGGATCAGCGTTTTTGCATAGCAACACAGTGGTGTAAACCCTTCCAGACCATTCGTGATAGATTCTTTTTGCATTGCATGCATTCAGAAACTTGAATACCCAAGACTAAGGCAACATTAATCATTATTTTGGCCAATCCGCCACAGTACCCCAGAGGGATCACTCAAACAAAAATCACGCATGTTCCAAGACTGCGTTTCCATAGGCCAGCGCTTTACCCCATATTTTTCGATCACGCCGCTATCAGTGACCTGCGCCCACCAGGCATCCACATCGACGACCAATAAATGCATCATGCATTGTTCAGCCATGCCCTCTGCACAATAGTCTTGTAACAAAAAACTGGCACAACCATGATGAAAATAAGCAACGCCACCGCCCTCTGAGGCTTTGGTAAACCCTAAATCAAGATAAAACTGCTTGGATAATTCAAAATGCTTTGCGGGTACAAAAGCTTTAATTTCACTGACTTGTAAATTATTCATGATCTTTATTCATATATTTTTAAAACAACGTTTAATCCGTTGCATCCCATCCATCAGAAAACGCATCATTTAACGAAAGCCTCAACGGCAATATGGTTGAAACAATAAAGCTATGTTTTTGCTAAAAGCGCACCGATGCGGCTATTTAAATCAGCATAAATATGATGTATTGCTCAATTGTGCGACGGGCCAATGCGATTGATTCTCCGATATAAAATGGCACCAAACATGACCATTTTGCGCTCGATATTTGAGCAAAGCGCACCATGTAAAGGCTTAGGTGGTTTGAAAAGGTGATCAGGCCTCCATACAAACATATGAATATGGCCTCTGTCGATAATTCACCCTTAAAACAAATCTAATATTTTATTTGTACTAATGTCTATAAAATTTAAAAAATAATTTATCATCAAAAAATCAATAGTTTTTTATAATTTATTACACCTTAATTATTGGATTGCGTCATGGATATTACACCTGAGGTTAAACCTGCGCCTAAGCTGTTTCCTGCGATTAGCGCGCGTATGCGAGTCAAAAACTATAGCCAGCGCACCGAGTTCACCTATGTGAACTGGATTAAACGCTTTATTTTGCATCACAGCAAGCGGCATCCACGCGAGATGGGCGTGGCTGAAGTGGAGGCGTTTTTAAATCATTTGGCGGTCGATAAACAAGTATCTGCCAGCACCCAAAATCAAGCCAAAAGCGCACTGCTATTTTTATATGATGAAGTGCTTGAGCAAACGCTACCGCCATTAAATCTGCTAAACCCTGCCAAGGCTTCAAAAAAACTGCCAGTGGTACTGACCAAACAAGAAGTACAAGCGTTGCTGGGGGGGATCGCAGGTACCCAATGGCTGATTGCCAGTTTGTTATATGGCAGTGGTTTGCGGGTAATGGAATGCTTACGGCTGCGGGTCAATGACATTGACTTTAACAAACGGCAATTATTGGTGCGAAATAGCCATGGTTATAAAGACCGCATCACCTTATTGCCGCTGGCACTGATGCACTCCCTTGAGAAACATCTATTGCAAGTTGAAGCCATCCATCAGGCCGATTTAGCGGAAGGTTTTGGTGAGGTGTTGTTGCCCACGGCTATCTTTAAAAAATATCCAGACGGCGGTCGGGATTGGACATGGCAGTATGTGTTTCCAGCCAGCAAACGCTCAATTGATGCCCATAATCAGATTAGACGGCACCATGCCGATGAAAAAACGGTGCAACGGGCAATTAAAAAAGCCGCATTGGCCGCAAAACTAACCAAAGCCGCCACCCCGCAAAGTTTGCGCGATAGCTTTGCCACCCATTTACTAGAAGGCGGCAACGACATACACAACGTGCAAGCGCTGTTAGGGCACAAGGATGTCACAACCACCCTGCGATATACCCGCGTGCTCAACACAGACCGTATTGCAGTGAGCAGCCCACTCGATGTGCTTTAAAATCAATAGGTTAAAAAAATATTTAACGAAGTTTAAAAACAATATTAGGTAGTTTAAAACCAATATTTTGGGAATTTTCCTGGGCGGGTCAAGTTGTTATAGATCAAGGCGACCACGGTGATGATGATGGCGCCAAACAGCGTTGGAAACCACAACATCTGCCAATCAAACTGACCATGCATGGCTGCTAACCAAATAATCACTGGGTTAGAGCCTGCGGGCGGATGGACGGTGCGGGTTAGCATCATGCTGGCAATGGCTAACCCCACGGCCAACCCCACACTCCACCAGGCCACCCCTAAGCTCGCAATCACCAGCAAACCAATCAAAGCACTTATAAAATGACCACCGATCACGTTGCGTGGCTGGGCAAATGGCACCTCAGGATAGGCAAACAAAATCACACATGAAGCCCCAAACGAGCCCAACACCAATAAGGTGTCCAGCCGTGCGCTCATCAATGCAACGATGCTAATCGCAATCATGCCTCCAAGCCCCGCCATCATGATCGCTTGCGCAGAAAATTTGGGAGGTAAGGTTGCATGTTCGCCTGTGAGTTTGTCTAGTAATTTCATCGGTCTCTTTGCTGTGTTAATCAATCGTGTCCGTTACCACTGTATGAATTGATTGCAAGCAATCAACCCCGTGTGTTGGCATTTATCGACTGCTCGCCATGAATACACATCGGCATGGTTGACCAATGTGAGGCTGAGTAAAAAAACATATCATATCAATCACTTATATCAATCGTTTGCATTTTTAAAATACCAAGCAGTGGATTTTTATCATGCCGATGATGGCCGACCCCACGCGTTTAAAACCACTGTTCTCTCGCAGGGTGCATTTAGTCTAGGTTTTACAATGCTTGCGCTCAAACCGGCTAGGTGCCGCAAGGCGTGCTAGCCATCACTTTACTTTTGCACATCACCGATATGCGATTGGCCACGGAGTTTTGCGAGCTTCACTTGTTTTTGTCGCTCTTTGAGTGACTCTTTTTTCTCAGGGGTCAGCTTTTCGTAGCAATAGGGGCAAGAAATGCCTGCATCGTATTGATCGCTTTGTTTTTCTTCGGGCGTGAGTGGCATGCGACAGGCAAAACATTGGTCATGATCGCCTACCTCTAAACCATGCTTTACCGCCACCCGTTGATCAAACACAAAGCATTCTCCTTCCCACAAGCTTTGCTCCTTAGGCACAGTTTCTAAGTATTTTAAAATGCCGCCTTGCAAGTGATACACCTCTTCAAAACCTTGTTGTTTCATATAAGAAGAGGCTTTTTCACAGCGGATGCCACCCGTACAAAACATGGCGACTTTTTTATGCTTTGTTTTATCAAGATGCTGTGACACAAAGCTGGGAAACTCTCTAAACGTGGTGGTTTTTGGGTCTACCGCGCCTTTAAAGGTGCCGATATGCACTTCATAGTCGTTACGGGTATCAAGCACAATCACTTCGGGGTCATTGAGGAGCGCGTTCCAATCCTCGGGCTTCACATAGGTGCCGACCACAAGATTAGGGTCCACATCGAGCACGCCCATGGTGACGATTTCTTTTTTGAGTTTGACTTTCATCCGATAAAACGGATGGCTATCGGCCCACGATTCTTTATGCTCCAGCGCGCTCAATCGCGGGTCTTGTTTAAGGTAATTTAGCACCGCATAAATATCTTCTGGCGCACCAGCAATGGTGCCATTGATGCCCTCTTGTGCCAGCAATAAAGTACCTTTGATGTGATGCATCAGGCAGTGCTCTAAGATCGGCTTTTGTAAATCGCGGT
Source organism: Methylophilaceae bacterium (assembly GCA_027488395.1). GTDB lineage: Bacteria > Pseudomonadota > Gammaproteobacteria > Burkholderiales > Methylophilaceae > Methylophilus. The sequence goes on from JAIYBT010000010.1 coordinate 251,970, forward strand.
AATTGTCTAGCGTGACAAATTGATATAAAGCGGCGGTGAGGTATTGGCGCATGGTCAGGCTTCTAAATTCAAGCAAAACCACATTTTAACATTGACACTATGACAGCCCAAAAGGCAATCCATGTTTCGGATGATAAGCAGCATTTTCTGGAATAATGACAGGACACAAACGGCAGATTAACGTTGCTTAAACGTTAGGCAATAGCCACAACATTTCTGCCTTGCCTAATCCACCCATGTCCCCCATCCAACGCTGTACACGCTGGTTGCTAAGGTGGGCAAACTGGCTATCCAACCCACGAAACGATTGATACAACAGGCTTAAAAAAGGTAAGGTGTGTTGCCCGCAATCCACCCAAGTGGCTTGTGGATTAGGCTCAGCGCCCAATAACAAGGTGCCCCGCTTCATGCCATAGCCAAGATAATCCCCAGTTTGCCCTAAAATGCCTAAGGTGCCTGCGCGTAAGTTTGCGCCGGCATACGCGCCCACAGTCCCTTCTACCAAACAAAGACCGCGACGCATACGGTCTGCCAAGCGATCACCCGTGTTACCGCGGCAAATGATCACCCCGCCTTGCATGCCCGCGCCTAAAAAATCCCCTGCGGCATGGGTGACCATGATTTCACCCTGTGCCATCTCCAAGCCAATCGCGTGATGCTGTGCCGTGGTGTGCTCAAACATTAGTCGTGGCAAGGTGTCGTCGGTCTGCGCTATCACCACGTCAAATGCATCGCCTACACGCCCGCCAGAAGACAAATTGAGCGCTAAAATCGCCGGCTCGGATTGCCCATGTAACGCTTGCGGGGTTAAGCCACGGCAATCTATGGGGTTGCTCGCGGCTTTGGCAATCAATCGAATTTGGTTCATGCGACCTCTCCGCTTAAAATGGGGCGCAATTTAAAATGATGCGGCCCTAATTTGCCGCCATAGTTGCCCGCCGAAATGCGCAAAATGCCATTGTCTGGGCCTAGGCTACAAGCGGCTTCTATGCCCACTTTCATGGCGATTGCAATGTCATTAAAACTTAGGCCGTTGACCACGATTTCCATCACGCTTTCTACCCTCGCGTCTAATTCGGTTTTGACCACGCCTTTTAAGGTCGGGCAAAACGCATCGTTGGTGCTGGCAAACATTTTTGGGTATTTACTACCGACTTTAGAGCCAGAGCGCACCACCCCGCCTGGAAACGGCATGATGACATTGGGGATCACGCGCATGGCATCAATCGCGGCCTCACAGGCGCTCAACACTTGTGCTTGGCTACGGCCTAACACTAAAAAATTGCCGCCGCCGATGGCGCGCACCATGCCAGTGGTTTCTTCGGTGATAAATTCACCGTCCATCACCGGGATGCGCCAGTAGCGACGCAATTCACCTTGCGCGTTGGGCAGTTGTTTTGAAATTTGATAGCCATCGCCAAAAAAGCGCAAATGCCGGCCTAAGCTAATCATGTCCTCGGATTGCATGCCAGCGAAAGCCGCGGCCGTGGGGCAAGTTAAAATACATTGGCCCATGCGGGTTTCCAGTTGTTGCATCAGCACTTTACTGCCCATGGCAAATAACAACACACTTAAGCCAGGGCGACCATCGGGCGTCTCGCTAGGGTCTAGTTCACGCTCTATGCCTGCCTCGACGCCACAGCCAATCACACTGGTGGCAAAGCCCGTCATGGCATTGGCTGCGTGATAAGCCCAGCGCAAGTTTTGAGCGGTAATCAGCACCCGCGTGGCCCGCATATTAAAGGCCTCGGCAAAGGTGTCGTCAATGTCTACGCCATTACACTGCATCATGCCTCCTTGCTGTGGTTAAGCACATGGTTGCGGCCATCTTCGGCAATTTGATCATCGCTGATTTTAAAATTGTGCATTTGCATGGTGTGATAACGGTCAAAATAGTGCTTGAGGTCGCGTTCTATTCCAAGATCAAACGCGGGTTTGACCGTATGGGTAGCCCCCCACACCACTTTTATTACCCGCCCAGCTTTCACCACTAATGCCCCATCTTTAAATACCATCTCTGGCTTGGCAAACATGGCCTCTTTGTCGGCTTGTTCGCGATAGACCGTGATATCCGCCGCCGCTCCGGGCTTTAGATGGCCACGGTCCTGCAAGCCAATGAGTTTTGCGGGTGCAGCGCGGGTCATGATGGCGATTTCATACAGACTATATTCACGGTCTAGCGCTTTTAAATTGCTCATGGCTTGCGCATCTAAGTTGAGTCGATCGAAGGCCTCGTTACGGAAAGTTTTATCCATGAGTAAACGGATTAAATGCGGATAGCTGGTAAACGGCGCGCCATTTGGGTGATCGGTGGTGAGAAACACGCGCCACGGGTCGTTTACCGATAAAAAGATTTCGAGGCCTATGGCCCATTGCAAAGCATTGACATAGTTTTGGTCGCGGTATTTAAACGGCACCACGCCACAGCCAGCATCACATTCAATGTCCATGATGACTGATTTTTTTGGGTTGGCCACTTTGGCATTTAAATGCTGCATCATGCTATCGCCTGAGGCAGTAACGGTTTGACCAAACAAAATCTGTCCGACATCGGCAGTGATATGCGGATAGCGATTAATCGCCTCGGCAATCTGCGCAGCCGCAGACGAAAACTTTTTATCACCTTCTAACCCATAGCTGTGAAACTGAATATGGGTCAAATGCATGGGCAAGCCATCGCTGGCGCCCATGGTGTCGAGCGTGGTTTGAAAATTACCTGCCACCCCTAAATTATTGCAATGCACATGCAACGGTTTAGGAATACCAATCTCATGCACGGCACGGCTTAAAACCTGCAAAATCTTGCGCGGCGTGATGTGATAGTGGCTGTGTTGTTGATCTAAATCTTGCCGACGTTGATTAAACTTAAACGCTGAAATCCCACCCGGATTCACTACTTTAATGCCGATGGTTTGCGTGGCATGCAAGGTCCAAGCGACATAATCATTGATGGTTTTTTGATCGGCTTGTTGGCTAATTAATCGCAATAAATAGTCGTCATTGCCCATCATGGCATAGCCACCTTTATCGATCATGGGCGTGTCGCCCATCTCTAGGTGCGCTTGACGGGCGTTGACCGCCAACACTGCTGGCTCAAAGGCCGCGGTGTAGCCCATTTCAATATAACGCATGCCAGTATCGGTGGTGTTGGGCGTTGCAGGGTGGCTACAATTGGGGCCGCAGAGATGGGCTTCTGGCTCTTGCAGGCGGCGCATGGCTTGATACTCAGGCAGTAACATGCGCGCAATATTGACCTTGCCGCCTCCAATATGGCTGTGCATATCAATCGCGCCTGCCATGACAATCATGCCAGTGCAATCAATCACTTGATCAATTGTTTCATCGTCCGCTAAGGCCGCCACAATGCGTCCATCGCGGATCAAAATATCTTCAACCACCCGGTTTTTTTGTTGCGCGGGATCAATGACCGTGGCTTGTTTGAATAGCGTGATCATGTTGCATCTCCTTCCGCTAACGCTGCCAATAGCTGTTGCACCACCGACGATAAACTTGGATGCGCACTGGATTTAGCTGCAGTAAGCGGTAAGGTGACTGAACCATCCACCCGAAATTGCTGGCCATGTCCGTCTAAACCAGGCGTTGCTACAGGTATAAACACATCAGGCGGGTTGGTAAATACGCTGTCTGCCGCCCCCAACACAATGGTTGGGCCAGCCACGACGGGCAATTCGGCGTGTGGACTAAAACTATTCACCCAAACTAACGCGTCATGCTTGGACCAATGCGGGGCATCGATAATCACCCCTTGCCGCCACGTATGCGCATAATTCACGCTGGTATCGCCGTCACTGCCACCCAAACTCAGTCCCATGGCGCGACTTTTTTGATTCAGTGCCACCACGGTTTCGGTGATATTTTCGATTATCAATTCTGCATGCGCATGTGGAAATGCTTTTGCCACCCACACCAAGCAAGCATAAGTTGCCGATTGCAAGGTCTCAGCCAAGGATTGCAATACTGAAACTTGAATACCGCCAACTGTTGTGGCAGATAGTGGCCGCCCTAACACCAACGCCCGTAATGCGGCGACCACAGCTGGTAAATCGGCATCCGCACAAGCAATGACTTGTGGAGCACGGCCATCGGGTGAACACCCAGGGCGGGTGTCTAGTGCTTGCCCGCCTAAGTACACAATTTGACGGGCATGGGCTGAGGTAAACATGGCTTCGTTTACCCATACCACGCGCTCAAAAAAACGCGGGTTATATGTGACAACATCGGTCCCAATCATCACAATCACGTCTGCACGGTTTCGCACCTCCGTCAGCGTCGTGGTTTGCCAGCCGCGTTGTTGCAATACGCGCATATTGCGCAAAGTACTTTCCGCATTTAGATGGGTCACACTTGCCTGCGTCGCATTGGCTAAATCAATTAATGCGCGTGCGCCATGCACATCCGTGCTGGCACCGCCAATCACTGGCGCAACAGCGTGTTTGAGCAATCCAGCAGCCGCTTTTATTGCCTCACTCAGTGTAGCAGGTGTACCGCGGATGGATGCAACACTGGCGGGGATTTCACGTGTATAAAAAGTGGCGGCTTTTTTGCATACTTGATCAAGCTGCGTCAATTGTTGCGGATCAATGTCATCACACAGAAGTCCACAAGCAGGACAAGCGTGATTGAGTGCGATTGGGATAGAGGTCATAGTCATGGCATTTAGAATATTATTGACCGTAATAAGTCATCATAAAGCATAGTCTAGCCATTGGTCGAGACATCCCATAAACAAAGCACATAATATAGGCGTGTTTAACGAATGTATTATGGGTGGATTTTCAAGGCGCGTGCAACGTTCGTTGCTGCGCTCATACAATCAATAATCACTTCGGTGATGATCTCGCTACTAATTAACCTGATGCTTTACGTATTTTTGCGTATAGGTTCTGAGAGTGTTCAATGTCAAGATGTGATTTTAACGATTAAGCCAACTCACTATGAAACTTATCTCAGTCAATGTTGCAATGCCTACGCACGTGATGATCGATGATCAACCTGTGCTCACCGGGATTAACAAACAAGCGGTAAGCGGCCCGGTTTGGGTCGGTGAACTGGGTTGTGCGGGTGATGACCAAGCGGATAAAAATGTGCATGGGGGACCGCATCAAGCAGTGTATAGCTATGCCATTGAACATTATCCGCATTGGCAACAGTTTTTAGGGGGTCAGCATTTAGCCTATGGCACCTTTGGTGAAAATTTCACCATCGGCGGTCTAGACGAAGATAACACGCATGTGGGTGATGTATTGCAGATCGGCGAAGTGCAATTACAAGTGACGATGCCGCGAATTCCCTGCTTTAAGTTTGCCAATAAAGTTGGCAGTAAAGCCATCGTAGAGCCCTTTTTAAAAAGCGGTAAAAGTGGCTTTTACCAACGTGTACTGCAAGCTGGCTATGTCGAGGCGGGGCAAAGCATCTCTTTGCTTTCTCGTGATCCACAGGCATTATCCATTCGTCATGCGTTAATTATGCAAAAATTGGATTTAAGCCTGTTGGGACAAAACGCAAAAACGGCATTGGAATCCGCTTTACAAATCCCCTCGTTAGCGCCACTGCTAAAAACCACCTATGAGCAACGCTTAGCCAACCTTTAAACACACGTAATCGTTGTGAGCGTTTGAAGTTCTAATCTTTACCACACATTCCTTTTGTGTGTGATTGCAGCCAATGACGCTCATACTGTTCGTTTCAAAGTAGCTAGATGCTGTGCGTGCGCATATTTGTGCACCCGTCCCCTTTCCGCGTTACCAAAAGCCAAGCCGAATCGCTAGAAGCTGAATGTGCTGTTTCTTTAATATCGCAAAAAATGTAAAATACGGCACTGAGTTTTGCAAAATGCAAAAAGCGCGTTTTTCGCCTCAATCATAATCAAACACTTTCTCAATATATTCACTTGGAGTTTCCATGGCTTTAGAGCGTACCCTTAGCATTATCAAACCAGATGCCGTAGCAAAAAACGTCATTGGTCAAATTTATAGCCGTTTCGAACAAGCAGGTTTAAAAATTGTGGCGGCTAAAATGGCGCAATTAAGCCAAGCCGAAGCAGAAGGCTTTTACGCCGTTCACAAAGAGCGTCCATTTTTTAACGATTTAGTCAAATTCATGATCTCAGGTCCCGTCATGATTCAAGCCTTAGAAGGCGAAAACGCTCTACTAAAGAATCGCGAATTAATGGGGGCTACTAATCCTAAAGATGCAGCACCAGGCACCATCCGTGCTGACTTTGCAGAAAGCATTGATGCGAATGCGGTGCATGGTTCAGATAGCTTAGAAAACGCTGCCATTGAAATTAAATATTTCTTTGGTGAATGATTTAAAAGAAATGGCATCACCTACTTTGGTTAATCTACTTAATTTTAACCAAGCGCAACTCGCCGAATACTTTACAGGTATCGGCGAGAAGCCATTTCGCGCAAAACAAATGATGCGCTGGATGCATCATTTTGGCATTTTGGAACTCGATCAGATGACCGATATTGCCAAAGTGTTGCGTGAAAAGTTGCGCCAGCAAGCCAGCTTTACCTTGCCTGAAGTGCAACTTGAACAAATTTCGGATGACGGCACCCGCAAGTGGCTGATTGGCACAGACACTGCAAACAGCATAGAAACGGTGTTTATCCCTGAAGATGACCGCGGTACATTATGTATTTCCAGCCAAGTAGGTTGCGCGCTGGAGTGCACTTTTTGTAGCACGGGTCGCCAAGGCTTTAACCGGAATCTCAGCGTGTCTGAAATCATTGGTCAACTCTGGATTGCAAATCAATCCTTGCGCCAAGCTGAAGGCTACAACCAATTGTTCGCGAGTGATCGCATTATCTCTAATGTCGTGATGATGGGCATGGGTGAGCCATTGGCAAACTATGACAATGTGGTCACCGCCATGCAAATCATGCTCGATGACAGCGCCTATGGCTTAAGCCGCCGACGGGTGACCCTATCGACCAGCGGGCTGGTGCCCGCCATGGATAAGCTGAAAGAAGACTGCCCTGTTGCCTTAGCAGTATCTTTACATGCGCCCAATGATGCATTGCGCGACGAGATTGTCCCGATTAATAAAAAATATCCTATTAAAGCGCTGATGGCCGCATGTGAGCGCTATTTAGTCAAAGCGCCTCGGGATTTTGTCACCTTTGAGTACGTGATGCTCGATGGAATTAATGATAGCTTGACGCATGCGCAACAATTATTGGAGGTGGTGCGTGACATCCCCTGTAAATTTAACCTAATCCCGTTTAACCCGTTTCCCAATAGCGGCTATGGCACCTCACACCCCATGCAAGTGAGGGCATTTCGTGATCATCTGATGCAAGCGGGCTATGTGGTCACTGTGCGTAAAACGCGTGGTGACGATATTGATGCTGCCTGTGGTCAATTGGCGGGTAAAGTACTCGACAAAACCAAGCGCACGCAAAAAACCATCTCGATACAGGCGGCCTCTTAACGCATGCGTCCTTCATCAACCATAAGATTGTTGCTCATCTCGCTGATCAGCGCTGTGTTGTCAGGCTGTGTCACACCACCTTCAAACAGCGATACTTCCAGATTTGAACGTAGCGGCCAAGGCCGCGAATCAGGCGATATTGAATCGGCCCGAGTGCACACTGAGTTAGGCGCGGAATATTTGCGCCTCAAACGCTATGAAGTCGCGCTAGAGGAGTTTCATACGGCCATTGAACGCAGCCCAAACTATGCACTTGCTTACAATGGCCTAGGCTTGGTCAATGCCGCATTAGGCGACACCAAAGGCGCAGAGGCTGCGTTTCAACAGGCGATCGCGTTGCAACCCACTAACTCTGAATCACGCAACAATTATGGGCGTTTTTTGTGTGATCAAGGGCAATACGAAGCCTCACAAAAAGAGTTTTTACTGGCCCTAAAAAATCCGCTGTATAAAACGCCGCAAGTCGCTTATTACAATGCAGGTGTCTGCGCACTACGTAGCCAACACCTTCAGCAAGCCGAAACTTTTTTTAATCAAGCATTACAAGCGGATGCCAACACCCATCCAGCGGCTTATCAATTGGCGCTGATTCAATTTAATCGCCAGCAGTTTGCGGCTGCATTAACCACACTACAAACTCAATTAGAAAGTGCGCCTAGCCCCGAATCCTTATTATTGGCGGTGCGCTTATCCCGTGCCCTAAAGCAAGATGAAGAAGCTCGTTTTTACATGGTGCAGTTATATAAATTATTTCCAAACGCCAATGAGACAAAACAATTGCAAAAAATGGAATCGAGCAAGTGATGCAAATGGATAACGACAATCAAGCTTTGCCAGACGACGAACAATCTGAAAAACAAAAACGTTCTCGTAAACGTAAATCCGAGTCAGACACGGTATCCACCCAAGCGTATCAGGTGGCAACCCACTTACAACCGTCAGAGCATGCGTCCAATGAACTGAGCACGCTGCCTGTTTACTCGCCTAACACGGTCACAACAACATCAAGGGAGGAAGCCAACCCTGATGAAGAAGTTACACAACCAGCAGCGCTACTGTCAGCCGTCGGCCAACCTGGCTCAGGCTGTGGCGGGCAATTAAAAGCAGCCCGAGAAGCGCTTGGTTTAAGCATTCATGATGTCTGTAGTCAATTACGCTTAGGTGTGCATCAAATTCAAGCCATTGAACAAGATGATTTTGCAAAATTACCGCAAAAAAGCATCGTGCGTGGCTTTATTCGTAACTATGCGCGGCTACTTAAGATCGATGCAAGCCCGATTTTATTGGCTTATCAACAGATGATTCCTGCTGAAGCACCCGCCAATATCAGTGTGAAATCAAGCGCGCACACAGCGGTGATTAACGGCACCGACAAACCCATAAACCTTAAAAACATATTGATATTGCTACTTGTGTGCATCGGTCTTGGTGGCATCACTTACTTTTACATTCATCATGTGCAACCTGTTGCCATGATTGAAACCCCTGCACCGCTAGCCGTTGAGCCAGAAGCACCCGTGCCAGACATCAATACAGCGCTCCCCCCTGCGCTTGATACCTCCCCTGCGCTTGATACCTCCCCTACGCCAAGCACCGACAACGCCAACGCTGCCAACCTCAATGTGCAGCCTAGTGAAACACCTGTTTCTTCGGCAGCTACCAATACCAACGCATCGACGACCAATGAAGGCAGTACAAACCCGACGACAAATTCAGTGCCTGTTGAAAACAAGGTGTCGCCAAGCTTAACCAATCCCGCGCCAGTCAATGCTGGCACCGCCAATACCGCGGCTGTTGCCATGCCAGTCGATCGTTATGCCACCACCGCCACCACGCCGACGCCAGCTGCGAATACCGTGGCCATTGCCACTACGCTTAAAGCGACCGATCCTGTAAAAGCACAATTAACATTTACCGTCACCGAGGAATCTTGGGTAAGAATAGAAGATGATCAAGGCAAAAAAGTGTTTAGTGAGGTGCTGTCCCCTGGAAGTCCTAAATTAATCACCGTCGATAAGCCGCTCAGTATTATTGTTGGCCATGCCAATGCCACCCAGCTGATGATCGATAATCAACCTTATGATTTAAGCCAAGCCACGCGCGGTCGGGTGGCAAGAGTGAATTTAAAATAAAGTGCAGTTGAAACAATGATGATGTCTCGCAGAAATACCCGACAAGTGATGGTGGGCCATGTTGCTGTGGGCGGTGGCTTGTATGGAACGCAATCGTCACCTGTGGTGGTGCAAAGCATGACCAATACAGATACCGCAGATGCAAAAGCGACCATAGAACAAGTGTATGCGCTTTGGCAAGCAGGCTCCGAAGTGGTGAGAATTACGGTAAATTCGGCAGAGGCTGCCGCCCAGGTAGCCAACATTCGGCAGGGATTAGATGCCTTAGGTTGTTCGGTGCCATTGGTCGGTGATTTTCATTTCAATGGTCATAAGTTATTACAAGCCTATCCAGACTGTGCACAAGCCTTGGCTAAATACAGGATTAACCCCGGCAATGTTGGCAAAGGCAGTAAGCGTGACGAACAGTTTGCCGCCATGATTGAAGCAGCCATTCAATATCAAAAAGCAGTGCGTATTGGGGTTAACTGGGGCAGCTTAGATCAAGCCAAAATGGCACAGATGATGGATGACAATGCGCAATTAACAGATCCTTTATCTGCAGATGCCCTGATGCGAGAAGCGTTGATTCAATCCGCCCTCGAAAGTGCGCAACAAGCCGTCGATATAGGTTTAGATCCCAATCAAATCATCATTTCTTGCAAAGTCAGCAATGTGCAAGATTTGGTGAAGGTGTACACCACTCTGGCAGCGCGCTGTGACTATCCTTTGCATTTAGGGTTGACGGAAGCGGGCATGGGCTCAAAAGGAATTGTGGCATCCACCGCAGCGCTGGCCATTTTGTTACAACAAGGCATCGGCGACACCATTCGGGTGTCATTAACCCCCGAGCCAAACGAATCCCGCACCAAAGAAGTGGTCGTGGCGCAAGAAATTCTGCAAACCATGGGCATTCGTTCATTTACACCGTTAGTCACTGCCTGTCCCGGCTGTGGCCGCACCACCAGTACTTACTTTCAAGAACTAGCCATGCAAATTCAATCATGGTTGCGACAGCAAATGCCTATTTGGCGTAACCAATACCCAGGCGTCGAAACGCTGAATGTCGCGGTGATGGGCTGTGTGGTAAATGGTCCAGGTGAGTCTAAACTTGCCAACATTGGTATTAGCTTACCCGGTACAGGCGAGATCCCAGTTGCGCCTGTGTTTGTGGACGGTGAAAAAACGGTTACGCTAAAAGGTGATCATATTGCTGAAGCGTTTCAGCGTATTGTGGACGAGTATGTGCAAACGCATTACGCTGAAGGGGGTAAGTTGCGCCAAGCCATGGTTCCAGATAAACGAAGCATTATCCCGATAGCGCCTGTTTAACCCCCCTAACTATCCCCTGCTGATAAAGCCCTGCTATGAGTCAAAAATTTCAATCGATTAAAGGTTTTTACGATATTTTGCCTGAGGCGACGCCGCTTTGGTTCAAATTAGAAGACACCGCGCGTCAAGTACTGAATCAGTATGGATATCAACATATCCGCATGCCTGTGGTAGAGCCGACTGAGCTGTTCGTGCGCAGCGTCGGTGAACATACCGATATTGTTGAAAAAGAAATGTATGCTTGGCAGGATGCGCTCAATGGCGATCAATTGACATTACGCCCTGAAGGCACAGCAGGCTGTGTTCGCGCGGTGATCGAACATAACCTGACCTATAACGGCCCGCAACGTCTGTGGTATCAAGGCCCGATGTTTCGCCATGAAAATGTACAAAAAGGCCGCCAACGCCAGTTTCATCAAATCGGCGTTGAAGCGTTTGGCTTTGATGGCCCCGAGGTGGATGCTGAGCAAATTGTATTACTGTCCCGCCTATGGAAAGCGCTAGGCATTACTGAAGTTGCATTGCAATTAAACAGCATTGGCGACGCGGATGAACGTGCGCGCTATCGTCAAACCCTCATCGATTATTTTGAAGCGCATCTCGATGTATTAGACGAAGATGCGAAACGCCGTTTGCATCATAATCCTTTGCGCATTTTAGACAGCAAAAATCCCGCAATGCAAAGCCTCTGCGAGGCGGCGCCTAAGTTAATGGATGTGCTCGGCGAACCCTCAAAACAGCATTTTGCACAACTTTGTGCATTATTAGATCAAGCCCATATTGCCTACACGATCAACCATCGCCTAGTGCGTGGCCTAGATTATTACAACCGTACGGTGTTTGAATGGGTCACCACCAAGCTCGGTGCGCAAGGCACGATTGCGGGCGGTGGTCGCTATGACACCTTGGTGGCGCGTTTAGGCGGTACGCCCACCCCTGCGTGTGGCTTTGGCATTGGCCTTGAACGTATTTTTTTATTGATGCAAGCGGATGGCATCTCTGCACAACAATGCCCCGATATTTATTTAGTCAATGTAGGCGAACGCGCCCAACAAAAAGCATTTCAAGTCGCTGAACAACTGCGTGAACAAGGCTTGGATGTAGTATTGCACGCAGGGGGTGGCAGCTTTAAATCGCAAATGAAAAAAGCAGATCGCAGTGGTGCACGTTATGCTGCGATTTTGGGAGACGACGAAGCTGATCGCGATGAAATCAGCCTCAAACCCATGTTGGGGCAAGGGGAACAATCAACCGTCAAGTTTGACCAAGTAGCAGCGTTGATGACACGGGAACCTTAGCAGATGAGTTCAAACGATACCCTTTTAAGCATTGAGCGTTTGTGTGTGAGCGCAAAAGCTAAGCCCGACCACATGCTGGTCAATGATGTATCGTTAACCCTTGCTCAAGGTAAAACCACTTGTATTGTTGGCGAATCTGGCAGTGGTAAAAGCCTGACCGCGCTCAGCATTCTCAAACTACTCTCGCCGCAATTACAGACCCGTGGACGCATTGTATTTCAGGGGCAAGACCTTTCCGCGTTAAATGAACAAGCGATGCAAGGTATTCGCGGCAAACAAATCGGTATGATTTTTCAAGAACCGATGACTTCATTAAATCCAGTGCTGACCATCGGATTTCAGATTGGTGAACCACTGACCACCCATCTCAACCTGCACGGTGATGCCTTAAAAACACGCGTTAGCGCTTTATTAGCGCAAGTGGGTATTGATCCACTCCGCGCTAACAGCTATCCAGACGAGTTATCTGGCGGTCAGCGACAACGGGTCATGATTGCGATGAGCATTGCGTGTAAACCACAACTCCTCATTGCCGACGAGCCCACCACCGCGTTAGATGTCACCGTTCAAGCGCAAGTGTTGCAGCTTCTGGATCGCTTAAAGCAAGAAATGCACATGGGTATGTTATTCATCACGCATGATTTTGGCGTGGTGGCTGACATTGCTGACGATGTGGTGGTCATGTTTCGTGGCGACATTGTTGAACAAGGATCGGTGCAACAAGTACTCAATCATCCACAACATCCTTATACACAAGCGCTGCTGGATTGCGTTCCCGATGCGGCAGGAAAAAAAATGCTCAAACCTATGACCTATGATTGGTTACCGACACCGCCTGCTGGAGCGAGTCATGCATAAGCCAATTTTGGAAGCGAAACACTTATCAAAACAATACACGCAAACCCACGGCACGTTTGGCTTACAACACACCACCATTAAAGCGTTGGATGATGTCAGTTTATGTTTGTATCCAGGCACCACGCTGGCGGTGGTTGGCGAGTCTGGCAGTGGAAAATCCACCCTTGCACGCGGCTTAATGCGCTTAATCAACTTAGATAGCGGGTCTGTGATGTTCAATGGCGATGATTTTTTAACCCTCGCGCCTAAAGCCTTGCGTGCAGCGCGTCGAGAAATACAAATGGTGTTTCAAGACCCGTTTGCCTCCCTTAACCCTAGAATGCGGGTCGGTGACATTATTGCGGAAGGCTTGGTCATTCATGACATCGGCAACGCCAGTGAACAAACGGCACAAGTCATCAATATGCTTGAAAAAGTTGGCTTAAATGCGGATGACAGATTTAAATTCCCGCATCAATTTTCTGGCGGACAACGTCAAAGAATAGGCATTGCGCGCGCTTTGATTTTAAAACCAAAAGTCGTCATTTGTGATGAACCCGTGTCAGCGCTGGATGTATCAGTACAGGCGCAAATTTTATTGTTATTAAAATCGCTTCAACAAGAAATGGGCCTCAGTTATTTGTTTATTACGCATGATTTGCGCGTTGTTCGTCATATTGCAACCGACATGATGGTCATGCAAAAAGGCAAAGTAATTGAGCAAGGAAGCGTGGAAAGCATTTATAATGCACCCCAACAAATTTACACACAGCAACTACTCAATGCAATTCCCGGGCAGCGACAAGCGTTGACTGCTGATTTGCAAACGATTTAACCGCAGGAAAGCATATGGCTTACGATTTAGAAGAGCAGGAACAACTTGACGAGTTTAAAGCTTGGTGGCAAAAAAACGGCAAATGGGTCATTCGTTTTGTCCTTGCCCTGATTGTCGCCTACGGTAGCTGGACTGGCTATCAATCTTGGGTCAACAATAAAGCGACGCAAGCCTCAACCGCCTATCAAGCGCTGATAACCACTTCATTATTGGATGTAGATGCGAAAAAAGCTGAAAAAATTGCTGCAGAAGCCCAAGCCATCGTTGACCAATTTAGCATGACCCCCTATGCGGGCCGTGCAGCGCTATTTGCGGCCCGTGCATTGCATGAAGCTCATTTAAACCCAGCCGCAGAAAAACAATTGCAATGGGTAGCAAGCAACGCGAAGGAAACTGCTGTTCGGCACATGGCCACAGTTGAAATCGCAGGGTTGCAAATCGAAAAAAATGCATTAGACGATGCTCAAAAAACCTTATTAACTATCAATGATGCAGGGTTTTCTGGCCTAAAACATGCACTTCTCGGTGATATCTATTTAGCTAAACAACAAGAAAAAGAAGCCAAACAAGCTTATACAGAAGCGTTAAAAGGGTTAGATCCCGAAGGTAAATTATTTTATTTAACGCAACAAAAACTGGATGCATTAGGCTAACATGCGTTTTGATATTCTATCGAACAAGCCCCTGATGTATTGGGTGCGCCCAGTCTTTTTCAGCCTGATAATCACCTTATCAGGCTGTACTGCTTTTACAGACATTAAAACCAATCTCAGCGATAGCTTGTTTGGCGCTGATCCAGCCAATCCTCCCGCAGAATTGGAAGACATCAAAGCCTCATATCAGCTCAACGTGTTGTGGTCAGCGGATATTGGTGAATCTGGCCGATTTACCTACCAACCAACAGTTGATGAAAAGCTGCTGTATGTGACCAATGCCGCGGGTGAGGTGATTCAACTGTCTTCGGAATCAGGTAAAGCACTTTGGAAAACAGCGTTAAACGAACCCGTCAGTAGCAGCATAGGCTTAGGAGGCGGTTTGGTGCTGGCAGGAACCAGCAAAGGCCATCTTTACGCCTTAAACCTCAATGGTAAAAAATTATGGAGTGCCATTTTAAGTAGTGAGGTACAGGGCCAACCGCGTTATTTTGATGGCACAGTGATTATACGCACCACAGACCAGCATATTTATGGCATTGATGCCGCAGATGGCAGAAGAAAATGGGCTTACGAACGCGCAGTGCCCTCTTTATCGTTAAAAACACAAGCGGGCATCGTGGTGGATGGTGGCGCAGTGTATGCAGGCTTTCCAGGAGGAAAATTGGTAGCGATTCGCGCTGATAATGGCAAATTATTGTGGGAAGCCACCGTTGCACAACCCAAAGGCGTCACTGAAATTGAACGGATTGCCGATATTACCAGCTTGCCTTATGTCGATGGACCTGTGGTCTATGTGGTGGCCTACCAAGGCAAAATTGCGGCGGTGGATCGTCAACGTGGACAAGTGCTGTGGTCTCGCGATATCTCAAGCTATGTCGGACTTACCGGTGAAAACGACAAAATATACCTTACGCACACCTTAGGTTCCGTCTACTCGCTTGATAATAGCAATGGAAAAACCCATTGGCGTCAGGGTAATTTAGGATACCGTAACTTAACTGTTCCCCTCCCCGTTGGCACTGTAATCGCAGTGGGTGATTTAGAAGGCTATATTCACTTATTAAGCCAAGATGATGGCAGCTTTGTCGGTCGCACCCAACTAGGGAGTCAAGCCATCATGTCCATCGTAAGTGGTCAAACCAATCAGTTCTTTGCGCAATCGCGTGACGGCAACCTTTACGCAGTCAATATCAAATAATGCTACCCACCATTGTGCTTGTTGGCCGACCTAACGTCGGCAAATCTACTTTATTTAATCGCCTCACCAAATCAAGAGATGCCCTCGTTGCTGATTTACCGGGCTTGACCCGTGATCGGCACTACGGTCGCGGCCTGGGCGCAAGTCAGCCCTATTTAGTCATTGATACCGGCGGCTTTGAGCCGACCGCAGATAGTGGCATTTTAAAAGAAATGGCTAAACAAACCCTGTTAGCGATTGATGAAGCAGATGTGATTATTTTTCTGGTGGATGCACGTGCTGGCCTAACACCACAAGAGTTCACCATTGCACACACCTTACGCAAAGCGCAGCGCCCTGTGTTATTGGCGGTCAATAAAACCGAAGGCATGCAAAAAGCTGTCGTCAGTGCTGATTTTCATGAATTAGGTATGGGTGAGCCTTTATCGATTTCTTCAGCACACGGTGAAGGTGTGCGTGATTTAGTGGAATTAGCATTAGAATCGATTGCGGAAAAAGAAGTAGAAACTACACCCAGCTTAAATGATGTACCGCGAATTGCGATTGTGGGTCGACCCAATGTTGGTAAATCTACGCTGGTCAATGCTCTGCTCGGGGAAGACCGCGTCATTGCATTTGACCAACCTGGCACCACCCGTGATTCGATCGAAATCAATTTAGAAAAGAACGGTAAAGATTACATTATTATCGATACCGCAGGCGTACGTAAACGTGGCAAAGTGTTTGAGACCGTTGAAAAATTTTCGGTGATTAAAACCATGCAAGCCATTGAAGACGCCAATGTCGCGATTTTAGTGGTGGATGCACAAGATGGCATTACCGAGCAAGATGCCCACGTTGCAGCTTATATCCTCGAAACAGGCCGTGCATTGGTGGTTGCAATCAACAAATGGGATGGCCTACAAGACGATGAACGCGAATGGATTAAGCGTGAAATTGACCGCAAGTTACAGTTTCTAGACTTTGCAAAATTTCATTACATTTCTGCTTTACGTAAAAAAGGTTTAAACGAACTATTTACCTCGGTGGATATTGCGTTTAAAGCCGCCATGGTCAAGCTCGCCACACCGCAACTGACACGGGTGTTGGGTGAAGCAACGATTCAACATCAGCCGCCGATCAGCAAAGGTATTCGTCCTAAATTACGTTATGCACACCAAGGCGGTTCAAACCCACCGATCGTGGTGGTGCATGGTAATCACGTCGACCATATCAAAGATAGCTATACCCGTTATTTGGCTGGCGTATTTAGAAAAGCGTTTCAGTTGGTGGGCACCCCGTTGCGTGTGCAATACAATCAAGGTGAAAATCCATTTGATAAAGAAGATGTGCGCAAACCAGGGGAAGGCTTAGTCACCATGCGCAGACGTAAAAATGAAATGCGCGCCAAACTAAAAGCACGTAACGAAAAAAATAAAACTAAAAAATAAATCTATCCATCAGCAATAGAATATTAATGATTGAATGCAACAAAAAAGGGCGCCTAAGCGCCCTTTTTATTATTGATTGCGGTTAACGTAAACTCAACGCTGATTGATTTACGCCTAGTTGTTGACCAATACTGGCGCCCAATCGTTTTGCAAAGCGATCGACCACCGTCTCTTGGTAGGTAAAGTCCACAATTTCTTCTTGTTTAATGATCTCGCGTGCTACGTAATCAGCACTGCCCTCAGCATCAGCCAAGCCCAAACGCACGCTCTCTTCCCCATTCCAAAATAAACCACTAAAGGTTTGCGCATCTTCGTGCAGGCGCTTACCGCGACCATCACGCACGACTTTAATAAATTGTTGATGAATTTGATCCAGCATGGCTTGCACCATCGCTTTTTGTTTCGGATTTACTGGCGAAAACGGATCCAACATGCCTTTATTCTCACCCGCTGTCAGCAATCGACGCTCTACCCCAACCTTTTGCATCAGCTCAGTAAAGCCATAGCCATCCATCAGCACGCCAATCGAGCCAACAATACTGGCTTTATCCACATAAATTTTATCGGCAGCGACTGCAATGTAATAGCCACCTGAGGCACAAATGTCTTCAACCACTGCATACACAGGAATCTCAGGATGCAATTTTTTCTGGCGATTAATTTCATCGTTAATAATGCCAGCTTGCACTGGGCTACCGCCTGGGCTATTAATGCGCAGAATAATGCCCTTGGTGCCTTTGTTATCGTAAGCATCCTTTAAACTGCTGATGATCGCATCAGCATTTACCTGCCCACCCGCTTCAATCACACCATTGATGTCAATCAACGCGGTATGTGCATCGGTTGCGGTTTTAGATTGTCCAACCCAGCCACTAAACAGCATGATTAAGAAAAACAAATAAATAAAGGTCAGTGATTTAAAAAAGATAGACCACCTTCTGGCAGTGGTCTGTTCTTTTAAGCCAGCCAACGCAATATTTTCTAAGGTCGTTTTGGCCCAGTGTGTGTCCGAACTAGATTGACTTGAGGTGGTTTGCGGGTCTTGCATAATGGGCTTTCATTAAAAAATTTCAATTAAACTTCATCGCGATTCATACACAGATTATCATACGCCGTCGAGGGTTACCCTATCTCTGACGACAACTGCTCAAGGTGGACCTGAATGACACCTGCACGTTCAGTCACTGGGATGGCTTTTAATGCGCGTCCTTGACAGGGTCCCATCACACAATGACCGTCTTCAGGATGGTACATGGCGCCGTGCGTTGCACATATAATCCATTCTTGGCTACGATTAAAAAATTGGCCGGGTGTCCAGTCCAACTCAATCGGCACATGCGCGCAACGGTTGACATAGGCATATGCCACCCCTTGATAACGCACTAAAAATCCAGTCGTTTGTGCGCCTAATTGAGGAATATCAAAGCGTAAGCCATCACCTTTTTCGAGCAATTGTGAGCTGTCAAAGTGCAAGGGGGTCGGGGTAGAGGCTACACTCATCGCTGACTCGAGGGCGTATGTTGCATCAACCATTGTTGCAATGTTGGCACATCTGCAAACATCTGATCGGGCGAATAACTGCTTAATTGGCTGGCTGTTTGCGAGCCATACGTCACCGCAATGGTGGAAACGCCCGCTTGCTTGCCCATTTGAATATCATATTGTGAGTCGCCAATCATGACTGTGCGTTCAGGCAAAGCGACCAGTTCATCCATCAAACTATCTAGCATTTGTGGATGAGGTTTTGAAAAACACTCATCGACCGTTTTGGTCGCAAGGAAATATTTAGCCAAGCCAGAAGTGTGCAACGCAAGATCTAGCCCGCGCCGCCCTTTACCTGTTGCAACGGCCTGCTTACAGCCTTTTTTGGCGAGTGCTACGATGGTGTCTTGAATGCCTGCAAACAATACAATTTGCGGTTCATTGGCGTAATACAACCGTTGATAATGACTGGTGAGTGCTTGTGCCTGCGTCTGCGGAATCTCCCCAAACAAGGTGAGAATAGACTCACGCAAACCCAAACCAATAATACTGCGTGCACGGACTTCAGTCAGTGGCGGCAAGCCTGCTTCAGCTGCCGCTTGAATTAATGCCTGGCTGATCATGCCAGTGGAATCGGCGATCGTCCCATCCCAATCCCAAACAATTAAATCAAATAATGGTGCTGACATAGGTGTATCTATCATTCAATTAACGTGCGTGGTTTGTAGCGTGTTTAAAAAGGTCTCTAAAGCCGCAGGTAACGGCGCAATCAAATGTAGCGACTCACCTGTGATTGGATGTGCAATTTTGGTTTCACTAGAATGTAAAAACATTCGTTTGAGCCCTTGTTTGATTAACTGTTTATTGAGCGCAAAATCACCGTATTTATCATCGCCCACAATGGGATAGCCCAAATGCGATAACTGTACGCGCAATTGGTGGGTACGCCCGGTAATGAGTTTTGCCTGTAATAAACTATATGGCCCTAATGACTGTTGCAAATAGAACCAAGTTTCTGAGGTTTGAGATTCGACCTCAAATTTACCACGTGCCGCTTGCCGCTTTGCAACAACACCCGCAGACTTCAGTGATTTTTGAGCACCACGGTGCTCATCCAACAAAGGCATATCCACCACTTGTACACGCCGTTCACCATCGGCGGTTAAAAACTTTTGTAGGTGAAGCGCGACTTTTTTCTGCTTTTCCGTCCATTGTCCTTGCACCAACATCAAGTAACGCTTATCCATGTGATGATGACGCATGGCTTCATGTAACGCCGTCAGGGCTGACCGTTTTTTGGCGATCATTAACACCCCAGAGGTTTCTCGATCTAAACGATGCACCAGCTCTAAAAATTTTGCTTGTGGTCGTTCAAGCCTGAGTTGTTCAATCACCCCTAGGCTGATTCCACTGCCTCCATGTACCGCCATGCCTGCGGGTTTATTGAGGGCCAACATAGCATCATCTTCGTATATCACCATGTCAGCTAAGTGGGCTTTTACCGCATGCTGGACAGGTTTGATTGCAAGCTCAGCGATTCGAATCGGTGGAATTCTAACCTCATCCCCCAATTGCAAACGATACTCTGCAGATACCCTTTTTTTATTAACGCGCACTTCACCACTGCGTAAAATCCGATAAATATGACTTTTTGGCACACCCTTGAGCACTTTGGCCAAATAGTTATCAATGCGCTGCGTTTCCGAAGCTTCGTCAATGCGAAATAGCGAGACACGATCACTTGCAGGCTTTTGTTGCTCTACTTCGGCAGCATTTCCCGAGCGCGTTTCTGTGTTTACAACCATAGGTGTGATGTCATGCTTTGATTTATACGTGGTTATCGCTATACTGTGAACGAGCTTGTTGTTTGAATGTCGTGATTCATGCATGACGAACATGCGCGCTTATGATGAGAATTTCTTCTTAGCGCATAAAAACAGCAATTTCACACAAAATTTTTGGTGAATACCGCTCACCATCAAGTAGCGATAATTATATTGAAATGTTAAAACGCGAAAGCTCTCGCAGAATAAAAATTGACACGAGCTTGGCGTTTGCCGAACCTGAATTTTAACGAATTTAAGTGCTGTTTAGGGTTTTATTTTAATCAGGCGTATTGTTTTATTACCAGTTTTCTTGAATCCGTTTACCTCGGTAGAAAACAAAAACCATACCCCTTGAGTGTCCTAAACGGTCCCAAAGATCACATCAAATCCATCCAAATGCATCAAGTTGCATCACGATGAGATGTTGTCTTACCTGTGTTTAATCAGTGCGAGTGACATTATTTCACTCTTCATATGATGCACACTGTGCGTTGAATTCTGGAGGTTGCTTGTCAACCCCGGCTCGCCCCTCACGCAACTCCGTTCTGCGGCTTCGCATGGAGCCTCTATGAAAAGAATGTTATTTAATGCAACGCAATCTGAAGAATTGCGCGTTGCCATTGTCGACGGACAAAAACTAATTGACCTGGATATTGAACACGCTGGCAAAGAACAGCGCAAAAGCAATATTTACAAAGGGGTCATCACCCGGATTGAACCCTCGCTTGAAGCCGCTTTTGTCGATTACGGCACTGATCGTCATGGTTTCTTACCGTTTAAGGAAATCGCCCGCAGTTACTTCTCAGACAAACCAGAACAAGGTCGCGCCCGCATTCAAGATGTGATTAAAGAAGGCCAAGAAGTCATTGTGCAAGTGGACAAAGACGAACGTGGCAGTAAAGGCGCAGCCCTTACCACGTTTATTTCTCTGGCGGGTCGCTACTTAGTGTTGATGCCTAACAACCCGCGTGGCGGTGGTGTTTCCCGCCGGGTAGAAGGGGAAGAAAGAAACGAATTGCGCGATACCATGGCGCAACTTGAAATTCCATCTGGCATGAGCATTATCGCCCGTACCGCAGGGATTGGCCGTACTGCAGAAGAACTACAGTGGGATTTGAATTACCTCACCCAATTATGGAAAGCCATCGAAGATGCTTCTAACTTTCAACCGGGTGCTTATTTAATTTACCAAGAAGGTAGCTTGGTGATTCGTGCCATCCGCGATTACTACAGTGCTGATATTGGCGAAATATTAATTGATACCTCTGACGTGCATGAGCAAGCTGTGCAGTTTATGAACCACGTCATGCCAGGTAACGTTTCGCGCGTCAAACTGTATCAAGATGAAATTCCCCTGTTTTCACGCTTTCAAATTGAACATCAAATAGAAACTGCATTTTCACGTGAAGTGCGCTTACCGTCAGGCGGCGCCATCGTGATCGATCACACAGAAGCATTAGTATCTGTGGACGTGAACTCTGGACGTTCGATCAAAGGTGCAGATATTGAACAAACCGCATTGAATACCAACCTCGAAGCGGCTGAAGAAGTTGCCCGTCAGATGCGTCTTCGTGATTTAGGCGGCTTAGTAGTGATTGATTTTATTGACATGGAAAATCAACGCAATCAGCGTGAAGTGGAAAATACCCTACGCGATGCGTTACACCATGATCGAGCCCGCGTACAAATGGGTAAAATTTCACGCTTTGGGTTGTTAGAGTTATCGCGTCAACGTTTACGCCCAAGTTTAGGCGAAACGAACCATGCCACGTGTCCACGCTGTAATGGCACGGGTCATATCCGTGGCATCGAATCCACGGCGTTGCATATCTTGCGTATCACGCAAGAAGAGGCCATGAAAGAGAACAGCGCCGTCATTCAGGTACAACTGCCAGTTGAAGCTGCGACCTTCTTGCTGAATGAAAAACGGGCAGATATCCACAAAATTGAGCAACGTACTGGCGTAGAAGTGTTATTGATTCCTAATATTCACTTGGAGACGCCAAACTATAATATTGTGCGTATTCGTCATGATGATGTGAATGAAGAAACCACCCAAGCCAGTTATAAAATGGTCGATGTACCAGATGAGTCCGACTATCAGCTAAAAATGGCACAAGCAGCCGCACCAGTAAAAGCTGAGGCCGTGGTGAAAGGCATTACGCCAGCAACTGCAGCGCCCATCGTGGAGGACAAACCTGCACCGGTGGCAGTCGTTCCAAAAAAATCATTGTTTGCAGCGATTAAATCCTTCTTTGGGATGACAGAAAAACCTGCCGAAGTGGTTGAAGCGCCGTCACGTGATAGCAAAGAACACAACCGCGACCGCCATAAAAACCGTAACCGTCGCGACCGTCAACGTGAGCGCCCACATGAGCGTGGTGACAAACCAGCGCGCGAACAAGAATCGGCTCAAGCCAAACAGCGTGAGCAACGTCCACCACAAGACAAACCATTGCCAAAAGCACCAGTGGTGCGCTCCACCGAGATCGAATCGACTAAGCAAGACGTGGTTGATGTAAACAAACCAAATGCTGAAACCCGCTCGCAAGGGGAAGCGCGTCAAGACCGCGGTGAACGTGGTAATCGCCGCAATCGTCATGGCCGTCGCGACCGTCGTCCACGTGATGAAGGCACCACGGCAGAACAATCAAGTAATGAATCTACCCTAAATCAAGTGTCTACGGATACAACTTTATCCACAGCGTCTACACCTGATATTGTAGTGAATGAAGTTGCAACTTCGGCCGCTGCACCATCCACCGTACTTGAACAAAACAATCCGACCAACCAAGACCAAGCGCCTTTGGCAACAACGGTCACTGACACTGTTGAAGCTTCTGCTGAATCAGCTGCAGCCACCGAAAAACCCTCGCGCAACCGTAGCCGTGGTGGTAAAGGTCGTAGCAAATCAACCAAAGCAAGCATTGCTGAGGCGGGGATCGAATTGGTTGAAACGGTGAATGCCCCTGTTGTGACTGATGTGGTAGCTGCGCCTACAGAGGCTACGGAAGCATCGACGCCAGCATCTGCTAAGAAAAAACCTGTTCGCAAAAGTAAACCCGCTGTCAAAGCAGAGGCAACTCCAGCAGAAGGCATACAACTGGTAGAAACAAAATCAGAAGCAGTGGTTGCGATTGCCACTACGACGGCAAAAGCCAAACCAGCACGTCGTCAGCCACCAAAATGGAAGCAAGAAGACCAACCAACAACTGCAACTGACACAGGCTTGGTCATGGTAGAAACGCAAAAAGACGTTTAATTTTAGCGCTGGTAAGTCATCTCAATGTAAAGAGGGTCATGATTGACCCTCTTTTTTTAGCTGATTAATGTGTCAGCAAACGGCTCATCAACCAGTAGCCGACAAAAGTTAGGCAAATCGACAGAAGCACATGTGATACCACATGCACACATGCCCAATATAATAATTGTTTTTGCATCAATATGAAGGCTTCCGCCGAGAAGCTGGAAAAGGTCGTTAACCCCCCTAAAAAGCCTGTGATTAAAAATAATCGCCACTCAACAGATAAGTGTGGATTTGCAGCAACCACCGCAAGAACGATACCAATTAAAAAACCACCCAAGGCATTTGCGGCGAGCGTACCCCAAGCCAAATAAGAGGGTCCGTTCAAATAAAGCCCCAGTTGCCAACGCAACCAAGCACCTAAAGTAGCGCCCACACTCACACTTAACCATGCATACATTTGACGACCCTTCTAAAAGTTCACGCGCCAATGTATCATAAAGTGTTTAAGCTTTAACCTGCTGACCCCGTTTTAAAAAGAGACTCTTTTGCGCTTACTTTTCGTTACTTCTGAAATTTTTCCACTCATTAAAACCGGCGGGCTTGCAGATGTCAGTGGCGCATTACCCATTGCTCTCGCCGAATATGGCGTAGATGTCAGGATTTTGCTGCCAGCTTATCGCGGCGTGATTGCAAAATGTGGTCAGGTGAAAGCCTTGGGACGCATGCAACCGTTTCATGATGTATTTTGCGAAATACTCGAGACACGCTTGCCCGGCACCGAAATTCCTTTACTATTGATCGATCATCCAGCCTTATTTGACCGTGAGGGTGGCCCTTACCATCAACCGCAATCTGGCGATTGGCAAGATAACGCCTTACGGTTTGGTTTGCTTTCCAAGGTAGCAGCCATGTTAGCCATACCCAATCGCTGTCAACAATGGTTACCAGACATGGTGCATTGTAACGATTGGCAAACGGGTCTTACCCCTTACTTTTTGCAGCAAATAGGCAGTCATGTCAAATCCATTTTAAGTATTCACAACTTAGCGTTTCAAGGTAATTTTCACGCAGATTGGCGTTATCAATTAGGACTTAGTGAACAAGATTTCCATCCACAAGGCTATGAATTTTATGGTCAACTTTCGTTTATGAAAGCAGGTCTTCAGTATGCGACTAAGCTTTCAACCGTCAGCCCTACCTATGCGAAAGAGATTCAAACTGCTGAATTTGGATTTGGATTTGAAGGACTTTTGCAATCTCGACAATCTGATTTAATTGGTATTTTAAATGGCATCGATACGCACACTTGGAATCCTGCAAGCGACCCTTTCCTTGAATCACATTATGCTGCCGATTCGTTAGACAATAAAACCAAGGTGAAACGCGCGCTACAACAAGAGTTGGGCTTACCAGACTCTCCGCATACGCCTTTGTTGGGGGTGGTAAGCCGCTTAACCTACCAAAAAGGCTTGGATATGTTGCCTGAGATTGCCGATCAGTTACTGGCCACAGGTGCGCAGTTGGCCGTATTAGGTAATGGCGAAGTCGCACTAGAGCAACAATTTTTACAGTTGAAACAGCGCTACCCTCAACAGGTTGCCGTGACGATTGGCTATCACGAGCCTTTGTCACATCGCATGATGGCGGGTGTTGATATTTTCGTGATGCCTTCAAGGTTTGAACCTTGTGGGCTGAATCAAATGTATGGTTTACGCTATGGCACCATACCAGTGGTGGCGAACACAGGCGGATTAGCGGATTCAGTGACTGGCGGCCGCATTACTAATACCGTTCCCAGCGACATGACTGGCTTTGTAATGGCAGACAAACAACCACAGACACTTTTGGTCACGTTAGGGGCAGCGATGGCGGCGTATGCCAATAATGGTCACTGGCAAACCTTGCAAAAGCAGGCGATGGCAGATGATGTCAGTTGGCATCACAGCGCTAAACAGTATTTATTGTTGTATCAAGCTGCACTAGCCGCTTAAAAAGGCTTATTTAGAGGGTATTAGTCTATAAGGAGAAGGTTGGCATAGAAGATGCTTATGTATAACTAGCTTCTCCAAAGCTAACTTCTCCTCCCTCAAGACGCCCAATAATGGCGTCTTTTTTTTGGGGGTTGTTTATGGCGTTTACAAGGTTGATGGCGTCATCACTAAAAAGTGTTCACGGTAATATTTCAACTCATCAATCGACTCATAAATATCTGCCAATGCTTCATGTCGGCTAGACTTTTTAAATCCAGCATAAATATCCGGACGCCAGCGACGCGATAACTCTTTAAACACACTCACATCCAAATTACGATAGTGAAAAAACTGCTCTAAACGTGGCATATAACGCGCCATAAATCGTCTATCTTGGCAGATTGAATTACCACACATCGGCGATTTACCTGCAGGCAAGTGACTCGATAAAAAAGCCAGCATGGCTTCTGTGGCGGCCTCTTCATCTAATGTAGAGGCTTTGACTTTTTCAATGAGTCCACTGCGGCCATGCGTACCTTTGTTCCAAGCATCCATGCCATCAAGCACAGCATCTGATTGGTGAAGCACCAATACGGGTGATTCAGCAATGACATTCAGTTGTGCATCCGTGACTACCGCAGCCAACTCTAAAATACGATCCGATTCTGGCAGTAGACCGCTCATTTCCATGTCTAACCATATTAAATAATCTTGATTGTTCGCCAATTGACACCCTCTTGTCATGATTTCCATTAAAATGGAACATTATAGGCAGTTAACTGAACATGGTGGTTAATATTCCATCAAAATGTCATTCACAAATAACGAATATTGAATAATTCTATGTCAGCCATCTTTACACAAATTTTTATCGTTTTAGTCATCGCAAGTTTATTTGTGCGTATATGGTTGGGGCTACGCCATGTGAATCACATCCAAGCCCACCGCAATCAGGTCCCCAATGCATTTGAACAAACCATCAGCCTAGAAGCGCATCAACGCGCTGCTGATTACACTTCTGCCAAAATTAAACTGCTTTTAGCTGAAGCGTTGATTGAGGCTCTCGTGTTACTCTCATTTACGTTGGGTGGCGTCTTACAATGGCTAGATCAACAGTGGATGCAATGGTTGCCAGCGCATGAAATCTTGCGTGGCGCTGTACTTATTGCCACTGCCATGATCATTTCCAGCTTGGTTACTTTGCCGTTAGACTACATTCAAACCTTTAACATTGATGCGCGCTTTGGTTTTAACAAAATGTCGCGTGGCATGTTTGTGAGCGATTTGTTCAAACATGCGTTCGTGGGCGTATTACTCGGCGGTCCTATTTTATTTGTTGCACTGTGGTTGATGCAAAGCGCAGGCAATTATTGGTGGTTGACCTTGTGGGTGGTGTGGAGCGTATTCAATTTATTCATGTTAGCGGTTTACCCAACTTGGATTGCGCCTTTATTCAATAAATTTACGCCCATGCAAAACAGCAGTCTGCAAGCACGTATCGAACAACTGATGCAAAAATGTGGGTTTGCAAGTCAAGGCTTGTTTGTTATGGATGGCTCTAGCCGTTCAGGCCACGGTAACGCCTATTTTACTGGCTTTGGCAAACATAAACGTGTGGTGTTCTTTGATACGCTGTTAGATAAATTAAATGCGGACGAAATTGAGGCCGTGCTCGCCCACGAATTAGGCCATTTCAAACATCAGCATGTCATTAAACGTATTGTGATGATGTTCAGTTTGAGTTTAATTGGTTTAGCGATTCTCGGCTATTTGATGCAACAAGATTGGTTTTACCTTGGCTTAGGTGTCAACACTGCAAGTAATTATATGGCGTTGTTATTGTTCATATTAATCACCCCTGTATTTATGTTTGTGTTGCGTCCACTCATGGCTGCTTATTCTCGTATTAATGAATTCGAAGCCGATGCCTATGCGGCAAAACAATCTAATCCTGCTTATCTGATTGATGCCTTAGTGAAGCTATACCGTGATAATGCTTCTACCCTAACCCCTGATCCACTACATTCTGCGTTTTATGACTCGCATCCGCCTGCCAGCATTCGGATTGCTAAATTGCAAGCCATGCAATGATTAGGCTAATCAGCATATGGTTATGTGTTTACCCATTGTTCACAATGGCTGAGACGCGCGCTGTCAATAGCCTTGGCCAGCAACTGGTTGAGGCGCATTGTATATCCTGTCATGCCAGCAGTTATGGCGGCGATGGCAGTGGGATTTACACCCGCGATTACCCAAAAGTACGCTCTTTACCTGGCTTAAAAGCGCAAGTGACCAGTTGCAATACCATGTTGAACTTGAAATGGTTTGATGATGAAGAGCAACATGTGGTTGAATACTTAAACCAACGTTACTACCACTTTTAATGAGTCAACCGTCATGATGTTAAGTGGGCTAGTCGTCGCAGCGTATGGTAAACGCTATGATGTTGAATTAGCTGATCAGCGCGTTGTGAGCTGTGTAACCCGCGGCAAAAAGGTGGACAACGCTGCGGGTGATCTGGTGAGTATACAGTTAACCTCCGAAGACGAGGGCGTCATAGAAAAAACAGCTCCGCGGCGTACCCTTCTATACCGGAGCAATGCTTTTAAAAGCAAGGTGTTGGCCGCTAATGTAAGCCAAATTTTAATTGTGCTCGCTACCCAGCCAAGTTTTTATGAAGATCTTCTTAATCGCTGTTTAATCGCCGCAGAAGCAGCCGGAATACGGCCTGTGATTGTTTTAAATAAATGTGATTTAGCGAATCCAGACGCATTAGAAAAACTAGCCCGCTACGCGCAACTCGGTTACCCAACCGTTTCATTAAGCGCCCATGACAGCATTGCTCCCCTCTTACCGTTACTCGAAGGGCATACCAGTATTTTGGTAGGCCAATCAGGCATGGGAAAATCCACGATTATTAACGCGTTGTTACCTGCGGCAAAAAGTAAAACCCGTGAGGTCAGTCTCACGTTAGACAGTGGTAAACATACCACCACAGCTACCCACCTTTATCATCTTAATGCTAACAGTGCCATCATTGATTCACCTGGCTTACAAGAGTTTGGTCTTTATCATGTTGATACCACCACCCTAGAGTATGCGTTTGTGGAGTTTCGACCATGGATCGGTCATTGTAAATTTAATAATTGTAGTCATCAGCATGAACCGGAATGCGCGATTTTGAAAGCGGTGGCACAAGGCGAAATTTCAAAACAACGTTTAGCAATCTTTCATCAACTCACCAGTGAAAATGCAGTCCAGGTCTTTTGAGCGCGTTGAATCGTTCGCGCCATCATCTACAAGTCAGCACCACCAAATAAAAAAACACCTTGCTTGCGCAAGGTGTTTTTCATGACTTAAACAGCTGTTCTGAGGTGTAACCTAAAGCTTACGCTTTTAATTACAGTGCGAATACTGTCAATGCACCACCGCCAGGCGCAGCGTTGTACTTGGTCAATTCTTTGTAACCACCAGCTGCACCTAATGCATCTGTGTCGTTCGTCATACCCAAGTTCATCGCAACACCAGCCCAACCGCCGATACCTGACAAGGAACCAACGTATTGTTTGCCTTTGTGGCCGTAGGTGAATGCATTACCAATCACGCCTGAACCCAATTGGAATTTCCAGAGTTCTTTACCTGATTGTGCGTCAACTGCTTTAAACCAACGATCCAGAGTACCGTAGAACACGATGTTTGAAGCTGTGGTTAATGCACCTGCCCAAGCTGAGAATTTCTCTTTGTTGTACCATACTTTTTTGTTGGTCATTGGGTCGTAAGCACCGAAACCACCCA
>JAIYBT010000015.1 GCA_027488395.1 Methylophilaceae bacterium
AATGTGCATCACCCAACCACAAACACCCACACTTATCAGTCATCCAAATTGTTAAAGATCAGTCGGCCTTCTCAGCCTCTACATCAACGCATTGCGTTAACGAGGTGCGCATTATATAGGGCTGAGACCGGGGGTCAAGCCCTATTTTATATTTTTACAATTTTGTTACAAATTCATCTTAATGGTGTCTTATTTGGTAAAAATTGCCTACAAACCGATGGCAGCTTTAATTCTTTTCAGGCTTTGTGTAAACAGGTTGCCATCCAACCTGTAATGCTTATGTAGGGGCTGTATCACTGACCAACTCACTTTTAAACCAGCAGGAAACACAACAAAGTCACCTTTTGCAAACTTAACGGGACTGCCTCCTAAGGGGGTTACTTCGCATTCTCCCTCTAAAATAAAAGCCTGCTCTTTCTCGTGAAAAGTCCAATCAAATGTGGAGATCTCTTTTTGCCAAGTGGGCCACTGACGGACGCCTAGCGTTTCTAATTTGTCATTGGATACATGATGCTCTACTAAAATTTGCATGCTAACTCCTAAAAAATGCGCATTTTATCGCATGTGCCTGTTCAGTAGTAAAATACAAATTTGAGCAACCAAGTAAATGTATGTTGATATCCTTGACGCAAGCAGCGCAGTTAATCAGGCAAGGTGAAGTCGTTGCTATTCCAACCGAAACGGTCTATGGCCTTGCGGCGGATGCCAGCAATGATGCAGCGTTACTAAAAATTTACCACACTAAAGAACGCCCGCAAGACAATCCCTTAATTGTACATATCGCGGCTATTGACGATGTCCAACACTGGGCAAAGACGTTCCCACCGTTGGCGCAACGCTTGGCGAAGCAGTTTTGGCCAGGTCCGTTAACCTTAGTGTTACCGGCGCTTGATTCGGTCTCAACCATCCTCCGTGCAGGAGAACCGACCGTTGCCTTAAGAATGCCTGCACACCCAATGGCTCATACGATCATAAAACTGGTTGGTCGAGGACTTGCTGCTCCATCGGCGAATAAATATACGCAGTTGAGCCCAACCTCAGCTGAGCATGTTACACAAAGTCTAGGGGATTCCATTGCAGTGGTAGACGGTGGGCAGTGTGACGTTGGCATTGAATCGACGATTGTGAGTGTGGCCGATGACGATTGGCAGTTGCTGAGGCCTGGCGTCATCGGATTGGAAGCACTTCGCGCTTGTTGTGGTCAGCAGGAAAGCCTGCATGAAGCAAAGCCCAAAGTACCTGGTCAACATCTGCTTCATTACGCGCCACGCACTCCTTGTCGGCTGTTTAATGATCGATCTGCTTTGTTGAACTACGCTATCGATCACCCGCAAGCAGCAATGCTAATATTGGATCATCCGCCAGTAGTAGAACAACGTCATTACCGTTCACTACCAATCATGCCTGATCTAGCCGCAGTGCATTTATATGCATACTTACATGCACTGGATGCGCTTGAAACCCCTGAAATTTTAATTGAGTTGCCGCCCAACTTACCTGAATGGGCGGCAATACGTGACCGTTTAATGCGTGCCGCTTATCTGCCAACAAAAATCGGGCATTGAGCTCTAGCACGATGACTGGCACAATATGCTGTATGAAATATCGAACCCCAGCCCGCCAAATATTCCCTTTATTGTTATCTGTCACCTTGCTGAGTTTGCTCACTGGTTGCAACCGCTTTGAGTTACCTAGCGTTTTTGATAGAGGCGTTAAAGAATTACCACGTTACGGTAAAGACGCAACATTATACGAATGCGAAAACTATCAATCGTTTGGTTTACGCTTAGAAAATAATGGTGAAGATGCTTGGGTCTTAATGCCAGACCATGAAATTGGCTTGGTCCGTGATAGCACGGATCGTCAACGTTATCATTATGGAACTGTAGATTTATATTTAAACGGCGACCAAACCAGCTTGGACGACAGCGACCATCTTCATTTAAAAAATTGCAAAGCCAAAGTCGTCAAAAAATAAAAACATCTCTTTATCTAATTTAGATTGATCTTGTATTACCGCGCTTGTCGTCATCCACAGATTTCCAATCGCGATAAAAATTAAGCATTGGATCAATACTCCCAGCCATCAAAAAAAAACCCGACGCTAATGTCGGATTTTTTGTAAGTACTAAACACATTTTAGAATGGAATATCGTCATCAAAATCGTCGAAGTTGCCGGCTGGTTTGGTAGCGGTAGCCGCTGGTTGCGCGAATGCATTACGACTAGCAGGGGCAGCATTATTTGAGACTGGCTGCCGACTTGGCATCTGATTAAAATCATCCATACCACCCGCTTGACCCATGTCATCGCCCTCAAACGCGGCACTGCCACCGTCACGACCAGTACCCAGCATCTGCATTTGGTCGGCGATGATTTCAGTGCTGTACCGTGTGACACCATCTTTCTCCCATTTACGGGTTTGCAAGCGACCTTCAATATAGACTGGGCGACCTTTTTTTAGGTACTCACCTGCAATTTCAGCTAGACGGCGGTACATCACAATGTTGTGCCATTCGGTTTTTTCTTGTTTAACGCCTGACTTATCTTTCCAATTTTCTGTGGTGGCAATACTGAAGTTAGCCACGGCTTCACCGTTGGGCATATAGCGCACTTCAGGATCACGACCGAGGTTGCCCATTAAAATGACTTTGTTCACTGATGCCATGGTGATTAGCTCCCTATCCGATTCATAATTGCTTGTGACAATGCTGCTTGAAATGCTTTGCTACGTTGATTTTCCAGCTTCACCATCAACATGGTTTCGCTTGGGATCGCAACCACTTCATAAACGCCTTCCATCGCGCGTACATCCTGCGCCAATGCTTTGGCTTGGGCATCATTATACCCTTGAATATGAAACATTTTGGTTTTGACACTCGGCGGAGTACGCATGCCGAGGGCGAGCAAAAACCACAAGCCCATCATCGTCGCACAAAATAAAAACACCATGCTGTAGCCATAACGGTGCGATAACCAGCCGCCGAGTGCCGCCCCCAAGAACATGCCAAACGATTGGGCAGTGTTATGTATGCCCATGGCGGTTCCTTTGGAGGCAACTGGCGCCATTTTCGAAATGAGTGAAGGCAGCGATGCTTCTAAAATATTGAATGCAACAAAATATGAAAACAACGTTAATACAATACCGAACAAGCTGTTCAAACTAAACATAAAAGCAATTTGCGTGACTAGCATTAATCCGACAGCGGCAATAAATACCGGTTTGAGCTTGGCTTTCTTTTCGGCATAAATAATCGCGGGCACCATCAGCATGAATGAAGTCAATAACACGGGTAGATAAATTAACCAGTGGTTGTTTTCATTGATGCCCGTATTTGCTTTGATCACAAAAGGCACCACCATAAACATGGCCATCTGTGCGCCATGCAAACAAAAGGTACCAAAGTTTAAACGTAACAATTGACGGTCACGCAGCACATCTTTAATTTTAGCTGGCACCGCTTGTGCATCGGAGTGAAAATGGGCGTGCATCGGTGTCGGCACCCCATATTTAACAACAAAGATCGCTGCCACTGACAGCAGGGCTGTTAGCCAAAAAATACCAGCCACACCGATCCATTGATTTAGAATCGGGCCCGCTACCAAGGAAACCGCAAAAGTCACGCCAATGGTGGCGCCAATCATAGCCATAGCTTGAGTGCGATGTTCTTCTCGGGTGGAATCAGCGACCAGTGCGGTGACCACGGCGGAAATGGCGCCAGCGCCTTGTACTGCGCGGCCGAAGATTACCATGTAAATATCGCAAGCCGTGGCGGCAATCACGCTGCCCACTGCAAATAAAACCAACCCCAAATAAATCAGTTTTTTACGGCCAAAACGATCAGAAGCCATCCCAAACGGCAGTTGCAAAATCACTTGCATAAATCCATATGCACCAAGCGCCAATCCAATCAGGGCGTGATTTTTTCCACCCTCTAAGGTTTCAGCATAAATGGCAAAGATAGGCAAAATCAAAAACATGCCCAACATTCGCAACCCATAGATGGAAGCTAACGCAACCGTGGCACGGCTTTCATTGCGGGTCATTTTTTCGGAGAACTGCATGGGTGTGTCAAGAAAACTTGGCTTAAATTTGAATAATTGCGTATATTATCAGGTTGGCTGTCTGTTCGTGAAAGTATCATGGAATTTATCAAAATTCGCGGGGCGCGCACCCACAATCTCAAAAACATCAATCTGGATATTCCGCGCAATCAATTAGTCGTTGTAACGGGTCTTTCTGGTTCGGGTAAGTCTTCACTCGCGTTTGATACTTTATATGCGGAAGGACAACGTCGCTATGTCGAAAGTTTGTCTGCCTACGCACGGCAGTTTTTGGCACGCATGGATAAACCCGATGTCGATCTGATTGAAGGCTTATCGCCGGCAATTTCCATCGAACAAAAGTCCACCTCACACAACCCACGCTCCACCGTGGGCACAGTGACCGAAATCCACGATTATTTACGTTTATTGTTTGCGCGCGCTGGCGACCCTGAGTGTCCTGAACATGGCATTAAGCTAGAAGCACAAACCGTAAGCCAAATGGTGGATAGCATACTCAAACTGCCTGAAGATACTAAGCTGATGATTTTGTCGCCAGTGGTGGCCAATCGTAAAGGTGAACAGCTCGATTTATTTGACGCGATGAAAGCGCAAGGCTTTGTTCGCCTACGCATAGACGGCAAAGTCTACGAGATGGATGCGTTACCGCAACTGGCTAAAACTACTAAGCACAACGTTGATGTGGTGGTTGACCGCCTTAAGGTGCGTGAGGACATGAAACAACGGATTGCAGAATCACTGGAAACTGCGCTTCGTTTGTCGGATGGTAAGGTGATCGCGCTCGAAATGGATAGCGAACAAGAGCATTTGTTTTCAGCCAAATTTTCATGTCCTGTGTGTGACTACTCACTGGCTGAATTAGAGCCCCGTTTATTTAGCTTTAACAACCCAATGGGCGCATGCCCGAAATGTGATGGCTTAGGCAATGTCACCTTTTTCGATCCCAAACGGGTGGTGGCGTTTCCACATTTATCCTTGGCCAGTGGCGCAATCAAAGGTTGGGACAAGCGTAACCAGTTTTATTTTCAAATGCTGGCGAGCTTAAGTCAGCATTATGATTTTGATTTAGAGGCACCGTTTGAAAGCTTGCCTGAAACCACGCAGCAGATGTTGTTATTTGGCTCTGGTAAAGAGCAAATTACGTTTAAATATTTAAACGAACGTGGCACCTTTTTTGGCAAAACACACACATTCGAAGGCATCATTAACAATCTGCAACGCCGTTATCGTGAGAGCGATTCCTCTGCGGTACGCGATGAGTTAGCCAAATATATCAATGCCACCACTTGCCCCGATTGTAGCGGGACACGTTTGCGCCGTGAGGCACGCCATGTCAAAGTGGGCGATAAAAATATCCATCAAATTTGTGAAGTGCCCTTAAAAATCGCACTGCATTTTTTTGAAACCTTGCAACTCAGTGGTCAGAAATTAGCCATTGCCGATAAAATCGTCAAAGAAATTGAAAGTCGACTCAAGTTTCTCACCAACGTTGGCTTAGAGTATTTATCGCTATCTCGCTCGGCTGAGACATTATCCGGGGGCGAGGCACAGCGTATTCGCCTGGCCTCGCAAATTGGCAGTGGCCTGACGGGTGTGATGTATGTATTAGATGAGCCCTCGATTGGCTTACACCAGCGTGATAACGACCGCTTACTAGGCACGCTAAAACGCCTGCGCGATATTGGCAATAGCGTGATTGTAGTTGAACATGATCAGGATGCCATTCAGCTTGCCGATTTTGTCGTGGATATTGGGCCCGGCGCTGGCGAGCATGGAGGACGCGTGGTGTCTTGTGGCACCCCGGCGCAAATTCAAGCAGACCCCAACTCACTGACCGGCCAATACATCAGCGGCAAAAAACAAATCGAATTTAAATTACCGCGCACACAGCCAGACCCCACGCGCATGATCAAGCTCAATGGCACCACGGGCAACAATCTAAAAAATGTCAGTATCGAGATTCCTGTTGGCTTACTTACTTGCGTGACAGGGGTATCTGGTAGCGGCAAATCCACCCTCATTAACGACACTTTATATCGCGTGGTGGCAAGCCATTTATATGGGAGCAGTACCGAAGCCGCCCCGCATGAGAGTATTGATGGGTTAGCGTTTTTTGACAAAGTAGTTGATGTCGATCAAAGTCCAATTGGACGTACCCCACGCTCCAACCCTGCGACTTATACGGGTCTGTTTACACCCATTCGCGATTTATTTGCCAGCGTGCCAGAAAGCCGTGCGCGCGGCTATGGACCGGGCCGCTACTCGTTTAATGTTAAAGGTGGACGTTGCGAGGCCTGTCAGGGAGACGGTGTATTGCGGGTTGAAATGCACTTTTTGCCCGATGTGTATGTTCCGTGCGATGTGTGTAAAGGCCAACGCTATAACCGCGAAACACTGGAAATTCAATTTAAGGGTAAAAATATTCACGAAGTGTTAGCCATGACGGTGGAGCAAGCCCATCAATTTTTTAGTGCGCAACCCGTGATTGAACGCAAACTAAAAACCTTGCTCGATGTGGGCTTGGGCTACATCACATTGGGGCAATCTGCCACCACACTGTCTGGCGGTGAAGCGCAACGGGTTAAATTAGCACTCGAACTCAGCAAACGTGACACTGGACGTACTTTATATATTTTGGATGAACCTACCACAGGCTTACATTTTGCAGATATCCAATTATTGCTCGATGTGATTCATCGGCTTCGCGATGCTGGCAACACGGTGGTGATTATTGAACATAACCTCGATGTGATTAAAACCGCAGACTGGTTGATCGACATGGGCCCTGAAGGCGGTGATGGCGGTGGCACAGTGGTCGGCGTCGGCACCCCTGAAACCCTTGCAACCATTACTGAAAGTTATACGGGACGCTATTTAGCGCCAATGCTCAAACAGTTGGCTACACAGGCAAGATAATTTGTGATGGCCGACTGTATGAAGCTGCGCTGAATTGCTCCGTTTGCGCTGGCTTGGCTTGAATTGAATTTGGCCTACTGGATTTAAACAGGTCTATTTGGTTTACACAGTTTACGCATGTTTAGATTGTTTACTTAGGAACACGTACCAAGCGCATGCGCGTTTGTATCACGGTTGTTTGGTGCTTGAGATGTCGGGTTGCGCGATGCTGGTCATAAAAGCGCGGATTAGGAATCATGGCCGCTAATTTCGCGGCCTGTGCCGCTGATAAGGCTTTAGCAGGTACCTTAAAGTAGTGTTTCGCTGCCGCTTGGGCGCCAAATATGCCATCGCCCCATTCAATCACATTTAAATAAATTTCTAATATGCGCCGTTTTGTGAGCAGCCGCTCTAACATCAGGGTAATCACGGCTTCTTGCGCTTTACGCCACGGGGTTCTACCGCCCGATAAAAATAGGTTTTTTGCTAACTGCTGACTGATGGTAGAGCCGCCAGCCACCACTTTGCCTTGTTTTAAGTTTTTCTCGAATGCGGTTTCTATGCCAACCCAATCAAAACCGTGGTGCTCAACAAATTTACTATCTTCTGCCGCAATCACGGCCTGCTTTAATCGATTGTTGATGTTGGCGTAATTAACCCATTGCTGTTGAAGCTTGGCATCGGGACGATCATCCTGCATGCGGTCAAGGCGTGCAGCCATAAACGCGGTGGACTCTGGATTATGGTCTATCCACCACGCAATATGCGCTACGATCCACAGCTGATACAGCAACACCCATAGCATTAACAGCCAAAAAAATAATTTAATGCTTTGCTTCATTTGCCATCCATTAGCGCAACGCTTGCATCACAGCCGCGGTGTCTGGTCGTACGCCATGCCAAATGTAAAAAGCTTCCGCCGCTTGCTCCACCAACATACCCAACCCATCTAACACTTGCGCCCCGGCCATACGCGCTTGAAACATAAAAGGGGTTTCACGGCCGTACATCATGTCGTAAGCGAGTGTATGCTGCGTAAATAAGTGGGGCGAGAGTGGCAGTGGCGTATCGGTTAATCCTGCAGAGGTGGCATTAATCACAACGTCAAAGGCGGAAGTGCAGTCAGCATAGGTGTTTACCGCGATAGGCACCCCATATATGGCGCTTGCCGGGGCAAATTTTTCCAGCATGGCCTGCGCTTTATTCAAGCTACGGTTTGCAATGGTTAACTGTGCTGGGCGTTGCGCCAACAGTGGCAAAATCACGCCTTGGGCCGCACCACCTGCGCCAAGCAATAATATGTTTTTGCTTGCCAGCGCAGTTGGAAAATGCATCAATATATCATTGACCAAGCCACAGCCATCTGTGTTATCCCCTTGTATTTGGCAAGACGCCTCGGCTGAGTGAAAGCTCAAAGTATTGACGGCACCAGCCGCTTTTGCACGCTCAGAAAGCGCTTGACTAAGGCCATAGGCCTCAAATTTAAATGGCACGGTGACATTCACCCCAACATAACCCTCACGCTGCAAGCGATGTAGCGTTGCCGCAAAGCCATCTAGCGGTGACAACACGGCTTCATAGCGAATGGCTTTATTAAATTGCTTTGCAAAGGCTTGGTGAATGAGCGGGGATTTACTGTGCGCAATTGGGTGGCCAATCACCGCATACTGTTCAATAGACATATTATTTTTTTATGAATAAACACTCAAATACGAAGACACGCGCTGACAGAGGCAAGCACGTTTTATGCATGTTGGGCTAAGCATGCGTCCATGGCAAGCCTGCAAATCGCCAACCGTTGATGGTTGTGCGTTGTTTGGTGGCGTTCATTTCCCCTTCAAAACCCTCGCTCATGTTATACGCTTGGGCATAGCCAAGTTGATGCGCAAGAATGGCTGCATTATGACTACGCCCGCCAGTGCGACACATAAAAATCACAATATGCGTTTTTGGCACATTTGCCTGCAATTGATGCGCAAACTCAGGATTTGCGACCATGCCTGGATAAAACGCCCATTCAAGTGTTTGCGCATTCGGCACACGACCCACCAGCTCAATTTCAGCACAGCTCCGCACATCGACAATCGTGACCTGATCAGACTGTGTACTCAACTGATATGCCTCTTGTGGGGTGACGACGCCCGCATACGGTAAAGACAATGGTTGCGCGCGTTGTTGCGCTTGATTAAGTAACGATTGAATAGCATCAGTAGTCATTTTGAACTCATGAGTAAAAATAAAAATAAAGTATACCCGCGAAACATGCCATCACACAGGCCGCATTAATTTGGTGCATTTTTTTTAACGATGCACCAAATGAGATCTTTACGGTTAACATATTTTTATGTGTGTTATGCTAATTGCGCGTTGATTGGATATTCTTTAGTGGCATGCTTCCTGCTAGTATACCGAATTAAGATTTTAATAAATCCGCCATAAACGTTTTGCGCACGTCTCAGGACATTGCAACATGTCCTGACACTAACGTGCGCAATTTTAATTTAGACCTGATCATTGAGGAGAATGTAATGTCTGTTGCAAACGTTATGAAAATGGTAAAAGAAAACGATATTAAATTTGTCGATTTTCGTTTTACCGATACCAGAGGTAAAGAGCAGCACGTCACGGTGCCAGTTTCAGCCTTTGATGAAAGCAAATTTACTGAAGGGCATGCGTTTGACGGTTCATCCATCGCAGGCTGGAAAGGCATTCAAGCTTCTGACATGCAATTAATGCCAGACGCAACCACTGCTTACATTGATCCATTCTTTGATGAGCCAACCTTAGTGTTGACCTGTGACGTGGTAGACCCAACCGATGGTAAAGGGTATGACCGTGACCCACGTAGCTTGGCAAAACGTGCTGAAGCCTACTTAAAATCAAGCGGCTTAGGCGATACCGCTTACTTTGGCCCAGAACCAGAGTTTTTCATTTTTGACAGTGTTGAGTGGAACGTCAGCATGGGCGGCAGCTCTGTAAAAATCAACTCAGAAGAAGCCGCATGGTCATCTGGTGACAAATTTGAAGGCGGCAACACAGGCCACCGTCCAGCAGTCAAAGGTGGCTACTTCCCAGTGCCTCCAGTCGATTCATTCCAAGACATCCGTTCACAAATGGTATTGACCTTAGAAGAATTAGGCGTGCCTGTTGAAGTGCATCACCACGAAGTGGCGACCGCTGGTCAATGTGAAATCGGTACTAAATTCAGCACCTTAGTACAACGTGCTGACTGGACCCAGATTTTGAAATACGTGGTGTTAAACACTGCACATGCCTATGGCAAAACCGCCACCTTCATGCCGAAACCAATTGTTGGCGATAACGGTTCTGGTATGCACGTACACCAATCTGTTTGGAAAGATGGCAAAAACCTCTTTGCAGGCAATGGTTATGCCGGTTTAAGTGATTTTGCCTTGTACTACATTGGCGGCATTATCAAACATGCGCGTGCGTTAAACGCCATTACCAATCCAGGCACCAACTCATACAAACGTTTGGTACCTGGTTACGAAGCACCAGTAAAATTAGCTTACTCTGCGAAAAACCGCTCAGCATCGATTCGTATTCCGTTTGTTCACTCAGACAAAGCACGTCGTGTTGAAGCCCGTTTCCCAGATCCAATTGCTAACCCATACTTAGCGTTCTCTGCTTTATTAATGGCGGGTCTTGATGGCGTACAAAACAAAATTCACCCAGGTGAACCAGCGACTAAAGATTTGTACCACTTGCCACCTGAAGAAGATGCATTGGTACCCACTGTATGTGCCTCTTTAGAAGAAGCCTTAGAGCACTTGGACAAAGACCGTGAGTTCTTAACCCGTGGTGGTGTGTTCACTGATGACTGGATCGACGCTTACATTGCATTAAAAATGGAAGAAGTCACCAAGTTACGCATGACACCACACCCAGCGGAATTTGGTCTGTATTACAGCTGCTAATACCACCGCATCTCATCCATATTGAGAATGCACTAAAATAGGGCGACTTCGGTTGCCCTATTTTTTTGCACGCACTATTTACTCCCTAAGGCTTTGCATTGATGTGACGTCAACGATGCATGCTTAGCAAGCGTTGATAAAATACAACATCTACTCTAAACTATTGCTATGAAAAGACTTTTTATTGTTTTAGCTGTGTCATTCACCACGCAAATCAGCCATGCGGATATTTATAAATATGTGGATGCAAATGGTGTGGTGACGTATACCAATGTGGTGCCCGACCAAAAACGCAAAGCGCAATTGATTATTGCAGGCCCTAAAAATACCCCCGTAGAATCCAGCGCAAAACCTGCCAAACCAGCCACCGCAAATGCATCCCCAAGTGGCTTTCCCAAGGTCGATCAACAAACACAACAACAACGTGATAGCAAACGAAAAGACATTCTTAAAACCGAATTAGCCCAAGTAAAACAAGCACTTGAGCTCACGCTGCAACAGTACGAAGACGCTAAAAATACGCCAGAAGTGTACCGTAACGCCAAAGGCAATACCTTTAGAAACGTCGCTAAATACGAAGACAAATTACGCCTATTTGAAGCCGAGATACAAGCGCACGAACGTAACATCGAGCTATTAAATAAAGAGCTCAACCACTAAACGCACCATTTTGGGGTTTTTTTCCGCAACCAACGCATAAAATGCAATAACTGGCTTAGGTTTTGCTTTAAAACAGGGCATTGATTGCACACTTTTATTAAAGATATGGTTCAGCGTTCACCCCACGGTTTTAGCGGCTTAGAGCACATTTCCACCGCGGTTATCTTGCTCAATACGCAGTTAGAAGTGACTTATGCCAACTCGAGTGCAGAGGTTTTATTTGCGCTAAGCTCAAATCAAATCACCGGTCTACATATTCACGAAGTATTTACCAACTGTGAAATTTTAAAAATGGCCGTGACCAATGCGATACAAACCCAAAGCCCTTATCGAGAGCATGAATTCCTGCTCAGCACTTCGCGCCAACATACCACTGCGGTGACATGTACCGTGACACCCATATCCACGTCATCCAATCAAGTACCAGAAGACATGTTGATTTTGGAGTTTGTGCAAATGGATCAACAATTACGGATTGCCCGTGAAGAACGGATGTTGATTCAACAACAAGCAAACTCGGAATTACTGCGAAACTTGGCACATGAGATTCGTAATCCTCTAGGTGGTCTGCGTGGCGCGGCGCAATTATTAGAGTTTGAATTGCCACAACCCAGCCTTAAGGAATACACACAAGTCATCATCAAAGAAGCCGATCGCCTGCATAGCTTAATGGATCGCTTATTAGCGCCCCATCGCGTGCCTAAATACGAACCCACCAATATCCATGAGGTACTCGAGCGGGTGCGGAGTTTATTGTTGGCTGAATCGCCGCATCATATTCGTGTTATCCGCGATTACGACACCAGCTTACCGTTATTAATTGGCGACCGTGAAAAACTGATTCAAACCGTTTTAAACATTGCGCGTAATGCAGTACAAGCCATGTTGCAACACAAAACAAAAGACGCCAGCATCACGTTTCGCACCCGCGCGGAACGCCAAATCACGCTTGCGCGTAAACGCTATCGGGTTGGGATTCATTTAGAAATTATTGATAATGGCCCTGGTATTCCAGCAGATATCAAAGAACGTATTTTTTACCCCTTGGTTTCGGGCCGTGAAGGCGGTACTGGCTTAGGGCTTGCGTTAGCACAAACTTTTATTACACAACACCACGGCATGATAGATTGTGACTCAGAGCCAGGCAAAACTGTTTTTCATATTCTGCTACCGATAGAGAGTACGCAGCTTAAATCATTATAAAAATTGAAGAGAAGAGACCATGAAACCAATTTGGATTTTAGACGACGATAAATCTATCCGCTGGGTATTTGAAAAAGCGCTCGCCCGCACCGATTTTGATTTTAAAACCTTTTCATCCCCCGCAGAGGCACTGTCAGCGTTGCAACGAGAGCAACCCCAAGTCGTGGTCAGTGATATACGCATGCCCAATGGCTCTGGTTTAGACTTTTTATCCGAAATCAAACGGCTTCATCCCGAAATTCCCGTCATTATCATGACTGCTTATTCTGATTTAGAAAGCGCAGTCGCCGCCTTTCAAGGCGGTGCGTTTGAATATTTAGCCAAACCGTTTGATGTTGAGCAAGCTATCGACATTATTAAACGAGCCGTCGATGAAAGTATGCGCCAAGCGGTTGATACGGTTGAAGACAGTGGCCCAACCCCAGAAATTATTGGTCAAGCCCCTTCCATGCAAGAAGTGTTTCGCGCTATTGGCCGCTTAAGTCGCTCACATTCAACCGTGCTAATCAACGGTGAATCAGGTAGTGGTAAAGAGCTAGTGGCTAGCGCCTTGCACCGCCACAGCCCGCGCGCTGACAAGCCCTTTATTGCGATCAATACCGCTGCTATCCCTAAAGATTTGTTGGAATCTGAATTATTTGGCCATGAACGTGGCGCCTTTACTGGCGCGGCAGCTGCAAGACGTGGCCGCTTTGAACAAGCGGACAACGGCACCCTATTTTTAGATGAAATTGGTGATATGCCAGCAGACCTGCAAACACGGCTATTGCGCGTGTTATCCGACGGCCAATTTTATCGCGTGGGTGGCCATCAACCGATTAAAGTCAATGTGCGCGTCATCGCCGCTACCCACCAAGATTTAGAAGAACGGGTTAAAAATGGCTTGTTCCGAGAGGACTTATTTCACCGCTTAAACGTGATACGGCTGCGTTTGCCGGCCTTACGTGAGCGCCGTGAGGATATCCCCTTACTTACCAAACATTTTCTCGCCCATAGCGCGCAACAATTGGGGGTAGAACCCAAGCAATTATCACAAGCAGCCATTAAATATTTAATGTCGGTCAATTGGAGTGGCAACGTCCGTCAATTAGAAAACGTCTGCCATTGGCTTACCGTGATGGCGCCTGGCCAAAACGTTGATGTCACCGATTTACCGCCAGAACTCAAGGAAGACAGTAGCAAAGTAAGCGCCAGTGGCTCATGGCAAGAAGCGTTAGGCCAAGAAGTGACCGATGCCTTAAATCGCGGTGAAACCAATATTTTAGAAGCTAAAACCAAGGATTTTGAACGCATCTTAATAACACGCGCCCTCACCCACACCGATGGCCGTCGCATAGAAGCGGCTAACCAACTAGGTATGGGTAGAAACACGCTCACACGCAAAATTCAAGAATTAGGGATAGATGATTAAAGCGCTTGGTTTTTTACTCTAAGTAGTGGAAAAGAGCTTTGTTTATTGGCATCAATTTTTTTCACAAAAAACACTTGAGCTAAACGCGCATTTTGCGGCGTATCCCCAAAAAAATCATTGGCGCAATGATGGATATCGCCTTCAAATAAAATCAACGAGTTATACACATTGTTCACGCGCACAACCTCATCAAACATGTCGTGATACGAAAAATCGATGGGTGCTTTGTTTTTAAAGTGCTCGTCGTTTTCTTTAATGATTTTCCAATATAACGCTTCGTCATATTTTGCATTTTTTCTAAAGAGAGAAGTGCCTGCATTGAGCGGGGCATCTGGGGTTAAATACAACACCCCTGCAAATACTGTGTTGGCATCTTGGTGTATCAAACCACGGCCATACTCACCTTCAACAATCTGAAAGCTTGTATCAATTTGCCAGCGCATTACATCGTGTTCAGGCAAATGAAAAACAGTGATGAGTTTTTTGCATACTTTCTCGTACAAAGATTGACTCAACTCACGCAATTCTTTGGTGCGGCTGCCAGGAAATACATAATTAATACCTTTAATTTCATGGCAATAGGTATATTTCTGCGCCAGCGCATACTTTCTGATTTCATCAGGATTTTCATAAAAATCTGATATCACGGTGACTGGATATAACTTCATAAGTATCTAATATTGGTTTTTATCGATATGCAGTATAGCAAAATAGGCAATAAAAAACGGCAACCGAAGTTGCCGTTTTTATATGCTTATAGTTTTAACAGGTTGCCCTGTCTTTCAACTAGAAGAATAAGATTGCACCTAAAGATACTGTTTTTGCTTTAGCACTTAAAGTTGATGCATTTACGCGATCTAATTCACGCTCTGATTCAGCGTACTCAGCAACCAAGTTCAAATGCTTAGTCAATGGGTGGTAAGCACCAACTACCCACATTGAGTCTTTGATTTCGTCAAAAGTATCA
This sequence comes from Methylophilaceae bacterium, assembly GCA_027488395.1. Lineage (GTDB taxonomy): Bacteria > Pseudomonadota > Gammaproteobacteria > Burkholderiales > Methylophilaceae > Methylophilus. Next base: position 15,139 of record JAIYBT010000015.1, read on the forward strand.
ACGGTGTTACCGTCAAGCTTTGATTCACCCCATGAAACACCTAGTTTTGTACCAACACCTGGGATTACATAAGTACCTTGAACATAGTAACCATCTGAGTCACGACGTTTACCAGTTGAGTCAAAACCTTGAGCAAATTGAACTGTTTGACCAATACCGCGACCATCGTAGAAGTAACCAGTTAAACCAAAACCAGCAACATTAACAGTTGCACCGATGTCAAATGCTGTTGCACGATCATCTTTACCAACTGTTGTTGAAGCTGAGCTTTGTAAATCTTCAAATTTCTGAGTAATTGCAGAAACCCAAACTTTACCAGCTACATCACCAGTGAACTCATAAGATGCTTTAGCTTCGTATGCGCTTTGTGAACCACCGCGTTTGCCAGAGAATGCGTTTGAATCACCGTTTGCAGCTTGTAAGCTTGTTGATGCATCAAATGCTTGAGTTAAACCAGCAGTAAATTGGAAACCGTTCCAGTTTGGTGAGGTGTAAGCAATTTGTGATTTCCAGTCAGCATAGATAAAACCAGTACCGATACGACCTAAAGTAGTGGTGTTACCTGCTAATGAACCAGCGCCTGAACCAACGCCTAATAATGTCATGTCGTTCAAAATCGCATCAGATGCAAAGATACCTAAATCTTTACCTAATTTGAAAGAACCCCATGATGCATCACCGAAAGTCAAGAATGCTTGACGATTTTCTTGGTTACCAGTACGGCCATTTGTTGAACCGTTTTGAATACCAGATTGTACTGTTGAAGCACCTGGGTTGATGCTGATAGTGAAACCAACATCTAAATCGTTTTGACGTGTTTTACCAGATACTGATAAGTAGTTTGGCAACAAACCAGTTGTAATGTTGTTTGTTGTATCAGCATTACCATCACCTAAACCTAAAGGCGCTGCACCAGCACCAGTGTCACCACTGAAACGTGTTGATGTGTAGTATGCATTAACAATACCACCGATGTCCAAAGTCCAGTCACCGGCTGGAATTACGATACCAGCTTGTGCGCTAGAAGCGGCAGCCAATAATGCTGCAGCAACTGCTACGTTTAATTTTGTGTTCATACGAATCTCCAAAAATGTTGTTTAAACAACTTGTGTAAGGATATTACTTTACGTTAAGTATTAATGACTTAATCGAATTACTTTAAGAACAATCTCAAAACTATAAGTAGGTTTCAAGAAGGTCACGGCTATTCTTGCAAACTCAGGTGTGATGGTGCAAGTGAATACGTTAAATAGCTGAGTGCTAGTTTAATTTGTTGTAGATTTGCAACAGATTGAGTGTTTCGCTAGCTTAATAATCGTGGTTTAAGCCAACTTTTACCATTTTATTCTGTGATACCCACATTGCGGAGACTGTTAACATATGTTGATTTTTATTTAATCACCTGCAATGATGCAGGCAGTTCATCGCTAGGAGTCGCGATATGGTCAGTGATATTGAACAACGTTCACGTTTTTTAGATACTTTAGATTGGTTGCACCATGTGTTGATTCGGCACGCCAATAGCCTAAACATTGCATTGGTGCGGATTGCGTATGGCACGGATAACCGGTTGGGGGAAACCTATGGTGCACCCGAAGCCCTGCGCCAATTAGCAGAGCTGACGTATGATTTAAAAAAATCGTTTCGCAGTTCTGATTTGGTTGGTCGAGATGGTACCGATTTTTGGATTATTTTTCCGTACACGCCTTTTTCGGACAATGTGCATGAAAAGCTCAAGGCTGTGTTGCAGAAATCCACGCACGACAATTTAAATATTGTTGACCGTGAAATTGCCATTTTTGAACTGCCTGGCATTTATGAGGATAAGCATATCGCTGTCAACGATAGCGTGGAGTTGATTCATTATTTAAAAACGCATCAAAGCACGTTAGCCAGCCACGTGTTTAAAATCACTTAATATTTATACCTATATATATGCCGCACACATGCAATTACTATACTTAGTGTTTCATCAGTGTTTTTAACAAGGTGCGGACTGGGGTCGGAATCGCAGCTTCTATCGCTTCTTCGATTGCAATCCATTGATACTGTGGTGGCAGACCATTTGGCTTGCTAAGCACGGTGAGCGGTTGTGGCGTAATGGCGAGTTTAAAATGCGTAAAGCTGTGCCATAACACGGGTAAGGTCTCTTGCGGTTCGGTCGTTAAATCAAGCACTGATTGTGCAAACTCGGTTGCAATGGCATTGACAGGCGCCTCAGGAAAACTCCATAACCCACCCCAAATGCCTTGACTCGGGCGTTTTTCAAGCAACACCCTGTGACCTGCCATCACCATTAACATCATCACCGATTTTTCAGGCAATGCCTTGCGTGGTTTAGGCGTGGGCAATTGTGCAACTTGTTGCGTTTGCCACGCACGACATTCCGATTGCATGGGACACCGCACACACGCTGGACGACTGCGCGTACACAGGGTGGCGCCAAAATCCATCAGGCCTTGTACATAACTTGGCAAATGCGTGTTGGGTAATAATGATTCTGCCAGCGTCCACAGTTGCTTTTCAATCTGTGGCAAACCAGGCCAACCTTCAATGCCATAAAGTCGGGCCAACACACGTTTCACATTGCCATCTAAAATCGTTTCGTGTCGATCAAATGCAAACACGGCAATGGCTGCAGCCGTGGAACGGCCTATGCCTTTGAGCGTTTGCAAGGTGGTGATATCGTGTGGGAAATCACCATTGAAGGTTTCAACGATGGTGCGCGCGGCGTGGTGCAAATTGCGTGCACGCGAGTAATAGCCCAAGCCACTCCAATGTTGCAATACGTCATCCACGCTTGCTTGCGCCAAAGCTTGCACGGTGGGAAAGCGCGCCATAAAACGGCCGTAATAGCCAATCACGGCGCTGACTTGGGTTTGTTGCAACATGATTTCGGATACCCAAATCGCGTATGGGTCACGTGTTTGTTGCCAAGGCAGATCATGTCGTCCGTATTGCTGTTGCCACGCAATCAGCTTTTGTGCAAATGTACTCATGTCACGATGTGCTGATGACAGCCCATCTCCCGCTTAAAACCATCCAACGCAATCTGGTTTTTAATAAATTTGAAAGCAAGCACTCAATTAAAAATTGAGTAATTTTTTAAGCGCTTTTTGCTTGAGATCTTCTTTCGGTGCGGCCTCACCATTGGGCGCAGGCGTATCTTTGCTCGCACCACCATTGAGTAGGCCTTTGAGTGCATCTGCTTTATTCTCACCGCCAAGCAACGACTTTACCGCGCCTGCTTTATCGCCGCCGAGTTTGTTGGATAACGCATCCAATGCCGCTGATTTGGCTAACGCTTGCCCCATGGCTGCCATATCAATACTAAATTTTGGCGCAGCAAACGTTCCCGTGACTTTTATCGGGATCGACACACTGCCTAACTGATCGGCATCTTTGCCGCCTTGGCCTTTGAGTGAGTTCACCAGCGTCGGCTTAGCCAGATAATTGATTTGTTCTTTGCCAATATCAATCTCCCCGCGGCTCTCGCCTTTGGGTAATCTAAAAATAGGCGCTTTCATGGCTAAATCTTCGTTGTGTGCAACGCCATTTTTAATCTGAAAACTGGCAGTGAGTTCACTAAAATCAGTTTTTTTGGTTTCATCGGCAGCGGTGTTAGCTTGCCCTTTTAACAGACTTAATTTGGATTTTGCATCACGGATGGTGCCTGCAATATCAATGCCTTTGACCGCGCCATCCGCCATCAGCAACTCAACCGACCCGCCCAGCGACTTTTTTAATGCAGTCACCGTATTTCCTTGAGCGCTCACATCTAACTTTAAATTGCCATTCCCAGACAGCATGTCGTTATTGATGGTCTCGTTCAATAGCTGGCCAACCGCAATATGCTGAATGCTTTGGGCGATCTGCACCACAGGCGTCGCGCGCGCATCCAGCTTGACTTGACCTCGCACGCTGCCTTGAAACACATCGACGTCTAAGGGATTTAAACTGGCCACACCATCGTTGGCTTTCAACCCAATATTGATATTTTTGGCTTCGGTTTTGCCATATTTAAGCTGACCGACACGAATATTGCCTTGGGCGTTTAACGCTTTTAACGCAGATAAATCGATCGGCTGTTCGGGCGTATCCGCTTTGGCCGTTTGCGTAGGCGTCGGTTTGGCGGCTTGCGCTGGCAAATAGCGGTTTAAATCGAGCTTATCGATATTTAAATTAAAGGTGTACAAAGGCTTGGCAAATTGACTGATGGCAAAGTTGCCTTGAATGCGGGTATCATCCAGTTTGACATCCAACCCTTGCAACGCCAATTGTTGGCCATTGGCTTTTACAGCAACATTCAAACCGGTCAAGGTATAGGGCTGATACAGAATTTTACCAATATTGATGCTGCCATCGAGGAACAAGGTCTTCAGCGCAGACAAATCTGCCGGTTGATTGCTTGCGGATGGTTTGGGTTTGCTGGCTTTATCCGCGGGCTGCTGCGCCTGATCACCCAATAAAGCAGTCAAATTCAGCGTATCTGCATGCAACTTAAAGCCTATGTGCGGGGTTTGAAAACCAGCTGCTTTTACTTCGCCGTCTAACTTAGTCTCGGCTAACGTCAGTTTAAATTGAGACTCGGCGGTTTCTTTTTTTACATCCGCGTGTGCTGCCAGCGTAAATGCACCTTGCATTTCACCTTTGGGTACTGCGGGATCTTTGATGTTCAATTGCCCCGCCAACGCAGGTACATCAAAAATTAAATCGGTTAAATTTGCTTTTACTGGCGAGCTAAAATGCCCGGTTAAGCGACGAGCGCCTGCTGTTTGTTGAATATCTGCCGTAATGCCTTTGCTTTCCACTGCCTGCTGATTGCCAGTTAACGCAGCGAGGGTGACTTGCAGGGTTAAGGTTTGCGCGTGACCTGATTGATTCAACGCTAATATGACTTTTTCGCTAGCGATGCGTTGGGCGTTGAGGGTCACGCGAGGTGCTTCTAACTTCACTTCACGCGCGACACCCTGAAAATCACCGGTCATTGCAATGTTTAAGCCATCCACTGCGAATGCTGGTTGGCTCATGTCCATATCTACATTGCCCAAAGCAGACAGTTTGACGGCTTTACCATCAAGCACCGCGCCCTCCAAGCCTGCCGTTAGGCCTTTCACCACATAATGTTTTGCCTCTGGATCGACCATGATATTGGCTGATAGCTTGGCATTAACATCCACCAATGGTTGATTTGCAGTGACATGAAAATCGAGCGCAAGATCAAATGGCGTTTTTAATGCGACTTGGCCAGTGGTGAGATTGAATTGATCGACTTGATAGCGTGCGCCCGTTGCTTCTTGCGCAAAACTGGCCTGGGTATTGGTAATCTTGATGCCTTGAATATCAAAATCAATCGGTTGCGATGGATCTTCCTCTTCTTTGTTGAGTAAATCATCAAAGTTAAAACTACCATCTTTGCGCTGAATCACGCTGATTTGTGCACCATCCAAATACACGGTGTCGACCACAATTTGTTTTTTTAATAAAGGCAACAACGCCAAGGCGACTTTGGCACTTTTAATGCTGGCAAACGGCTGTGTGGATTGATATTCAGATAATTTAATTTCACCTAAATCGGCGCCAATTTTTGGCCAAAAGCTAAGCTTAATATCGCCATTAATGGTGAGCGTACGTTGTTTTTTTTCTTTGACCAAATCAATCACGGTGGATTTGTAATCATTTGGGTTAAATGTCACCGCCAAATAAATAAGCAACACCACGAGTACGGCAATGACGCCGCCAACACTTAACACTATTTTTTGAAGCAAACTGCGGTTCATGAGGGTGTTCCTTAGCAAAGACGAGGCGGTATTTAGTGTGCAAAAAACAACAAAATAAACAGACCAAACACAATACGGTACCATGCAAATACGGCAAATGAATGTTGGCCGACAAACTTAATCAGGGCGCGAATCACCACCAGCGCAGATAAAAATGCGGTGATAAAGCCTACCGCAAAAATCGGCAGATCTGCCAACGATAGTAAGTCGCGTGCTTTTAATAAATCATAGCCAGTGGCAGCAAACATAATTGGCAAGGCTAAAAAGAAAGAAAATTCAGTGGCGGTTAGGCGATGCAAGCCAAAACACATCCCCCCTAAAATGGTGGCGCCTGAGCGGGATACGCCTGGGATTAACGCCAACGATTGCGCAAAGCCTATTTGCAAGGCTTGCTTGAGGCTGATCTGATCGATATCGCGCACGCGACCAGCTGGCACATATTTTTCGATGACTAAAATCAACACACCACCCACAATCAAGGCAATGCCGACGGTAAACGATGAGAACAAATAAGCTTTAATCTGATGATGAAAGGCGAGGCCAAGCAACGCGGCTGGCAGAAAAGCAACCATTAAATTCCGCACTAAATGTTGGGCGTTGGGATCGGTTTGAATCCGTTGTACCGTTTGGAATAAGCGCTGCCTAAACTCCACACACACCGCTAAAATGGCACCGAGTTGGATCATAATTTCAAACACATCGCGTTTGTCTTTATCCAAAAAGTTGAGCCACTCCCCCGCAATGATTAAATGACCCGTGCTACTCACCGGTAAAAATTCGGTCGCGCCTTCGACCAGGCCCATGATCACGGCCTTCAGCAGTAATAAAATATCCATGCCGTTATTCTAGCAGAGGGCATCGCCATGGTGCGGTTTGCGACATCGTTAGATGCAAGACAGATAAAAAAAGCGCCTTGATTTCGCAAGGCGCTTTTACTTGTTGGCGTGCTTATGCCAATTTAATAGCGATTATTGCAAATCAAAGCGGTCTGCATTCATCACTTTGGTCCAAGCCTTGACAAAATCCAACACAAATTTTTGCTGGTTATCATCTTGTGCATACACTTCCGCATACGCACGTAGCACTGAGTTAGAACCAAACACCAAATCAACGCGGGTGGCAGTCCACTTCACTTGACCGGTGTGACGCTCACGGACTTCGTATCGGTTTTTACCCACGGGCGCCCATGTGTATGCCATGTCATTTAAGTTGACGAAAAAGTCATTACTCAATACCCCGACACGTTCGGTAAACACACCCTCAGGGTTGCCACCATAGTTGGCTCCTAGCACGCGCATACCACCAACCAATACCGTCATTTCTGGGGCCGTTAAACCAAGTAGTTGCGAACGGTCCAGCAATAACTCTTCTGGCGTAGGGACAAAGTCTTTTTGTTGCCAATTTCTAAAGCCGTCATGCACGGGCTCTAACACCGCAAATGATTCGGCATCGGTTTGCGCTTCGCTAGCATCGCCACGCCCTGGATGAAAAGGGACTTCCACGGCAACACCAGCGGCTTGTGCGGCTTGCTCAATTGCAGCATTTCCGCCCAATACAATCAAATCCGCTATGCTCACTTGTTTAGCAAATTGTGCTTGGATTGACGTATACACCGCCAATACCTTTTGTAGGCGAGCCGGTTCGTTGCCTTCCCATTGGTTAAGCGGGCTTAAACGAATCCGCGCACCGTTTGCGCCGCCGCGGTAATCAGATGCACGGAAGGTGCGTGCGCTATCCCAAGCGGTTGCAACAAGCTCTGCCACACTTAAACCACTGGCAAGTATCTGTGATTTGAGGCTGGCAATGTCTGCCGCTGTTAACTCAGCATTGCCCGCAGGAATTGGATCTTGCCAGATCAACTCTTCGGCAGGCACATCTGGCCCTAAGTAACGGGCTTTAGGCCCCAAATCACGGTGACACAGCTTAAACCAAGCCCGTGCAAACACTTCTGAGAAGTACGCAGGATCTTTGTAAAAACGCTCGGAAATCTTGCGATACGCAGGATCCACAATCATCGCCATGTCCGCATCGGTCATGATGGGGTTATAACGGATGCTGGGATCTTCGACATCCACAGGTTTGTCTTCTTCTTTGATATTCACAGGCTCATATTGCCATGCGCCTGCAGGGCTCTTTCTGAGTGCCCACTGGTGATTAAACAACATTTCAAAGTAACCGTTATCCCATTGCGTGGGGTGCGTTGTCCATGCGCCTTCAATGCCACTGGTCACCGTATCACGGCCCACACCGCGGCTGGTGTGGTTGTTCCAACCTAAGCCTTGCTCATGCACGTCAGCGGATTCTGGATCAGGCCCCAAATTGGCAGCATTGCCATTACCGTGGGCTTTACCCACCGTGTGTCCACCTGCTGTTAACGCAACGGTTTCTTCGTCATTCATCGCCATGCGCTCAAACGTGATGCGAATATCATGTGCTGTCCGTAATGGGTCCGGCTGTCCATCAACCCCTTCTGGATTGACATAAATCAAGCCCATCATGACCGCAGCCAATGGATTTTCTAAATCGCGTTCACCGCTATAGCGTGAGCCTTCAGCACCAGATTTGGCTAACCATTCTTTTTCGTTGCCCCAGTAAATATCTTTTTCTGGGTGCCAGATATCGGCGCGACCACCCGCAAAGCCATAGGTTTTTAACCCCATCGATTCATAGGCAATGGTGCCCGCTAAAATAATCAAATCGGCCCAAGACAGTTTGTTACCGTATTTCTTTTTAATCGGCCACAGTAAACGACGCGCTTTGTCGAGGTTGGTGTTATCTGGCCAGCTGTTCAGCGGCGCAAAACGTTGATTGCCTGTGCCAGCACCACCGCGGCCATCCGCCACCCGATACGTTCCTGCAGCATGCCATGCTAAACGAATCATTAAACCACCATAGTGGCCCCAATCGGCTGGCCACCAAGGCTGGCTGGTGGTCATCATGGCATGCACATCTTTTTTAACCGCCGCGTAATCCAGCTGTTTAAAAGCTTCACGGTAATTAAAGTCCTCACCGAGCGGATTGGTTTTTTGATCGTGCTGATGCAAGATATCGAGATTGAGTGCGTTTGGCCACCAATTGGCGTTGACACTTTTAGCGGTGGTATTTGCGCCATGTCCAAATGGACATTGGCCCTTTTTCACTTGTGGTTCCATGGTTGATTACCCTTTCTTAATAATGGTGCAATGGCTTGGTATTTAAATCCTGAGCACCGCTTGAAAACTTGCTTGCGTTACCAAACATTGAAGGCTGGCAACGATGTTTTGCAATTTACAATACCTGTTTTTTGTTGACTATCCTATTTTATCCTACACGCTCGCCTTAATAACAGGCGGCATACGTGGCCAATAAGTCTTCCGTCGTATGTCGCAAATGTTGCATCCATAGATTCATTTCGCACTCCTTTCATCTCGTATTGATTGATTAGGCTTAACTGCATGGAATGCATAGTAGGCTAGGCAAGATCATTTGTATAATTGTATGATTTGATTTTGTTGATTAATAAAATTAATCATTCTAGAATGGGTAATCCTTTGCGATAAGAGAACATGCATGACATTAATCGAGCTCAAGTTTGTATTGGCGGTGGCCCAAGAACGTAATTTTAGAAGGGCTGCCGACAAATGCTTTGTCACCCAGCCTGCGTTAAGTTTGGGCATCAAAAAACTCGAAGAAGAGTTAGGGGTATCGATCTTTGAGCGTAACCGCAATGAGGTGACGCCCACCGCCATTGGTGAGCAAATCATTGCACAGGCCAATATTGTCCTCGAGCAAGCGGGCAAAATAAAAGCATTGGCTAAACTAGGCAATGACCCACTCAATGGTCCGTTTAAATTAGGCATGATTCACTCCGTTGGACCTTACTTATTGCCTGAAATGATTCCGCCCTTGGTCAATGCAGCGCCATTGATGCCGTTAGAGGTTGAAGAAAATATCACCAGCACACTTGAGCTTCAGCTTAAAAATGGGGTGATTGATGCCGCGGTGATTGCGTTGCCATTTAACAGTGCAGGTATTGAAACCATGCCGTTATATGATGAGGTGTTTAATGTCGTGGTGCCCGCACACCACCCTTGGGCACAACGCAGCAGCATCGCGCCCGAAGAACTGAGCCAAGAAAAAGTGTTGCTACTGAATACGGGCCATTGTTTTAGTAATCAAGTGACACAAGCATGCCCTGAGCTGAGCCGTAAAGGGGAAGTGTTGCAGGGAAACTCACTGGAAACCATTCGCAATATGGTGGCTTCCAATTTAGGCATCACCGTACTGCCTGCCATGGCCACGGCCGAACGTTACCAAAACCCGCTGATCCGTGTGATCCCGTTCAGCCATCCCGCACCCAGTCGACGCATAGCATTGGCTTGGCGTAAAAGTTTTGTCCGCGTAGAGGCAATCACGGTGTTGGGTCAGGTGATGAAAAGCATTGCTAACCACACGGACATGCTGAGTGTTGATGCTTAAGAAATGTTGCGCAAGTTTTGAATCTAAGGATTGAATTTTAAGTATTAAATTCTAGGCGTTGATACTTAAGCATTGAAGCCTCAGCGCTATTACATAAAGGCTGACGCTTCACCAGCGCAAGATTACTCGTATGCAATGCTGGCTCTAAAACCAGCCACTGTCGCCGACTCCACCCCTAACAACAAGCGGACTGGAATGGCTTGTGTTGGACCAATGCCATCAGCTTCTTTCAATGGGCTAGGCAGATAAGCTTGCGGCTTAAACTGACGCCTCACTATGGGCACTTCATTGGCATCGGTTAAGGTTAACTCGATGAGCGGGAGGGCTAGTGTGGCTTTACCATGATTGATTAACACACTCGAAAAAACCAATACCCCAGCGCGATCAGCGGACTCTTGAATATCTGCATCATCAATCGCCAATTCAGTAATCTGTTTCGGCCAACTTAATGTGCAATGCAAAGGTTGGCAAAATTGTACCAACCAAGGCCGAGCGGCTGGCACGCGTTCTAATAATGGCAGCCGAAACAGATACAGTGCCTGTCCAAGCAAGCCCAATACGCACAGGCTGATGAGTAGCGCTATCAAAAGTTTCTTTTTAAAACTGCGCGCGGGCGGGGAAGTAGGCACTTGCGTTAAAAAGGCCGGCACAAAGTCTGGCACTTCATCTGCGGTAATGGCTGGCATCGCAACATAGGGCAGGGCTTGATTGTCGGTGGTGGTCGGCGCGGTTGATACTGCATCGCTCTCCATCGCAGGCAGCGATTCGTTAGTACCGATGTCGAGGTCTACCCCCGTGCCGTTCATACCATCGTTTCGGGTTTCGACTATGTTTTGCAAGTCTACCTGCGGCGTATCTGCAGCCGTTGGTATTGAATCCAACCCCATTAAGCTTGAGGGATCCAATCTCTGACTGTTGGCAATGGTTGGCGCTGTTGTAGGTATCTCGGCTACTTCTAGGGCAGTGAGTTGGTCTCGGCCGTCAAAAATATAGTGGCATTCACCACAACGTACTTGTCCTGCATGGGCTTGCAGGATGGTTTCAGTGACTTCAAATTGCGTTTGGCAAGTGGGGCAGGTGGTGATTAACGACATCGCTTGGTTCCCGTGAGCAAGACCCAGCCATCTTGCACAATGGGGGCATCCATCTCAAACCATTCCGAGTAACGTTCTAACAACAAGCTTTGTTGCTGCTCTAAAATACCAGACAAGGCGACCTTACCCGCTGGCAGACATGCATGCGCAATTGCGGGCGCCAATACCATCAATGCGCTGGATAAGATATTCGCGACCACAATCTCAAAGGCACCATGCAACGATTCAGCCGAATCGTAAAAGGCCGCAGCCACCGCATTATTGGTGGCATTATCGCGGCTCGCAATCACGGCTTGCGTATCGATATCAACGCCCACCACGTCTTTAGCACCCAGTTTTTTTGCCGCAATTGCCAAAATGCCAGAACCACACCCATAGTCCAACACCCGTGATGCGGCGAGTTGCTCACTGGGCAAGTGCGCTAACCAACTTAAACATAAATGGGTGGTGGGGTGGCTACCAGTGCCAAAGGCAAGCCCAGGGTCGAGCACAATATTAATTGCATCTGCATTGGGTGCTTGGTGCCATGAGGGCACAATCCATAATTGATCAGTCACGCGGATCGGATCGAATTGGGCTTGTGTCGCCCGCACCCAGTCCTGTTCCTCAATCTGTTCGGTATGGTAGTGTAAGGGAGCCAAGTTTAAGGCTGATTGCACTGTGGATACGAGTGCTTCGACATCGGCTTCAGCTTCTAGCATGGCAGTCACCACATTTTGTTGCCAAATACCTGGGGGTGGATCGCCAGGTTCACCGAAAATGGCCTGTTCATCTCGGGTATCTGCGTGGGCGTCTTCAATACTGACGGAAAGCGCGCCTGCCTCCATCAATGCATCACCCAAGGCCTCAGCTGCTTGCGCAGTCGATTGTATTTTAAGCAGGATCCAGTGCACTTGGGCTACATTGCTTATTTGCTGGCGATGCCAAGCTTGTTTTCGAGGTAATGGATACTGGTGCCCCCTTGTTGGAAGGCCAGATCTGCCATCAAATCTGCGTGTAGCGCCACGTTGGTCTTGATGCCTTCAACATATAACTCAGAAAGCGCCACCCGCATTCTTGCAATCGCTTGTTCACGGGTCGCACCATGGGTGATCAATTTACCTATCATAGAATCGTAGTGCGGCGGTACGGTATAGCCGCCATACACATGGGTATCCATGCGCACGCCTGGGCCACCCGGCATATGAAAGCGATTGATAAACCCTGGAGATGGTACAAAATTGTAGGGATCTTCCGCGTTAATGCGACACTCAATTGCATGGCCACGCAACTCGATATCGCGCTGGCGGAACGGTAACTTTTCACCGGCCGCAACAAAAATTTGCTGTTGTACCAAGTCGATGCCAGTGATCATTTCGGTCACGGTGTGCTCAACCTGTAGACGGGTGTTCATTTCAATAAAATAAAACTCACCGTTTTCATACAAAAATTCAAACGTGCCTGCACCCCGGTATTTAATTTTGCGACACGCTTCCGCGCAACGTTCACCGATCCGGTCACGTAAGCGCTCAGGCAGCAAAGGTGAAGGCGCTTCTTCAATGATTTTTTGGTGGCGGCGTTGCATAGAACAATCGCGGTCACCCAAAAACACCGCGTTACCATGTTGATCGGCCAAAATTTGAATTTCAATGTGGCGCGGATTTTCTAAGAATTTTTCCATGTAGACCATGGGATTGCCGAATGCACTCTGGGCTTCAGCTTTGGTCATGCTTACCGCATTTAATAACGCCGCCTCAGTATGCACCACACGCATGCCACGACCGCCACCCCCGCCTGCGGCTTTGATAATCACTGGGTAACCCACCCGTTTGGCGGTTTTAATGATTTCTGCGGGGTCGTCTGGCAATGCACCTTCTGAGCCTGGCACACAGGGCACACCGGCTTTTTTCATAGCATCTTTGGCGGATACTTTATCGCCCATTAAACGGATGGTTTCAGCACGTGGGCCAATAAATACAAAGCCACTTTGCTCAACCCGCTCAGCAAAATCCGCATTTTCAGACAAAAAGCCATAGCCAGGATGAATCGCTTGCGCGTCAGTGACTTCAGCCGCACTGATCACAGAAGGAATACTCAGATAACTTTTGGCAGAGGGTGCGGGCCCAATACAGACGGACTCATCGGCAAGTTTGACATACTTAGCGTCGCGGTCGGCCTCAGAATAGACCGCCACTGTTTTAATACCGAGTTCGCGGCAAGCGCGTTGTACACGCAGCGCAATTTCACCGCGGTTTGCAATTAAAATTTTATCAAACATCGCCATTATCCAATCAAGAACAATGGCTCACCGTACTCGACAGGCTGACCGTTTTCGACAAATATTTTCTTAATCACGCCGGTATATTCGCTTTCGATTTCGTTGAGCAGTTTCATGGCTTCAATAATACAGAGGGTTTCACCCGCGCTCACGTTGCTGCCAATATCCACAAAGGATTTCGCATCCGGTGATGAAGCACGGTAAAAAGTACCCACCATCGGCGATTTCACAACGGTGCCTTCTTCTGCCGCGGGGACCGCCACTTCAGCAGGTTGTGCTGGTGCTGCGGCTGCAATAGGCGCCTGCGCAGCAGGGGCTGTGATGTATTGTGCATAGGGTTGCGCGGCTGGCGCAATGGCACGGCTGATACGTACTTTTTCTTCACCTTCAGTGAGTTCTAGTTCTGAAATGCCAGACTCTTCGACCAGGTCAATTAATTTTTTGAGTTTACGTAAATCCATAAAAACCTCGATTTAGAATGATTTAAGGTGTGTGTAATTGTGTGAAGCGGTACGCAGCGTAATAGCCCTCTGCCCCTAACCCGCAGATCACCGCAGTTGCGAGATCACTGAAATAGGAATGGTGACGAAACGGCTCGCGCGCATGCACGTTTGATAAATGTACTTCGATAAAAGGCACATTGACTGCGGCAATCGCATCGCGAATAGCTACAGAGGTATGGGTAAATGCAGCAGGATTAATGATTAAAAAATCCACTTGATTCACCGACAAGGTATGAATTTTGTCGATGATGGCAGCTTCGGCATTGCTTTGAAAGGTCTCTAAACGGACTTGATCGGCCTGCGCCATGTCAGACAAACGCTGATCAATGTCTGCGAGCGTTTGCTTGCCATAGTGCTTAGGCTCACGCGAACCAAGCATATTCAAATTGGGCCCGTGGATCACTAGGATAGATTTGGCGCCCATTTCAAATGCCTTTTTGGGTGAAATTAACAACTTTCATGGCGTTGAAGTTTGCCGAAGTTATTGCATTTTGTCCAGAAAAATTCGCTGCTTAATGACAATTACAATATCGTCAATCAGGTTGACAAGTGAAGAAAAGATGCAGTGAACAAGCAGAAACGTGCGCAATCAGCGCAGCCAAAATCGCGCCAATTAGGGGGTTAAGTGGAGTGCTTTTTCCAACATTTGACGGGTCACACGCCCAAAAAAAGTGTGTAGTAATTTGCCATCTGCAGACAATATCACCGTATATGGCAACACCCCTTTTTGATCGCCTAAAGCTTCTAACAATGCCATGCCTTCATTTTCTGCAATCAATAATGGATAGCTCACGGGTGTGGTGGTTGTAAATTCATGCACTGCTTGTGCTTCATCAATCGCCAAGCCAAGCACCACAATCTCTGGGTGGGCTTTGGCTAAAGCGGAAATCTCAGGCATTTCATCACGACAAGGCTCGCACCAAGTGGCCCAGAAATTAATAATGGCTGGTTTGCCTTGAAATTGCGCTAATGGGTAAGCTTTTCCGCTGACATCGTTGAGGGTGGCTTGCCATAATGCGGCGACATTGCCGACTGGCGCGTCAGCTTGGCTAGATTGCGAGATCCAATAGCGATAACAGCCATAGGCACCACCGCCAACCAACACAATCAGCAACATAGCCATGATCACTTGTGCAGTTTTATGCATCGTCATGCACTCCTTTAAAGGTGAAGCCGTTGGAGAGTAGCCACAAATTGCTGTGCATCTTGATACCCTTTAATGATAGGCGATAATGTCTGTCCCTGACCGTTAAAAAAGACGATCCCTGGTGGGCCAAATAAACCAAACTGCTTTAATAAGGCAGCATCCTCTTGGCTGTTAGCCGTTACATCGGCTTGCAATAACACCATGCCACTCAGTGCTTGTTGCACTGCTGGTTGGCTAAACACAAATTGCTCATACTCTTTGCATGCCACACACCAATCCGCATAAAAATCCAACATCACAGGTTTACCAGCGGCATTGGCAATCAATGTGTTAAGTTCTTGCACGCTGTGCACCCGTTGAAAGCGCGTAGGGGCTGCAACACTGGTTGCAGTGGTGGCCACCGATTGCAACGGGTACAACACCGATTGCGCACCAGACCACGCCCCCACCAACAAGGCAATACCGTATATCAACAACATGACAGCCAGCCCCTTCATCACTCGCTGTATCGGTTGCGCATTTTCTGGCAATGCATCCATCGCGCGCCAATGCACGGCGGGCACAATACATAAACTCGCCCACAATACCCATTGCACGCTGGTGGAAAGTAGTGGGCTGATCACCCACACTGCCACCGCTAACATCAACACCCCAAACACCTGGCGCACTGCATTCATCCATGGCCCAGCTTTGGGCAACAAGGTGCCCGCAGACGCGCCAATCAACAACAGTGGCACACCCATGCCCAGTGACAATGAAAATAGCGCCACGCCACCTAACACCCAGTCATGGGTTTGGCTAATGTAAAGCAAGGCACCCGCCAGCGGTGCAGCCACACAAGGGCTGATAATTAAGGCTGAAATCGCCCCCATAAAAAAATCACTAAAAAGATGCCCGCCTTTAAACCGCGTACTCCATTGGAAAAACGCGTTTTCAATTTGGCTGGGCAGTTTAAGTTCGTAATAACCAAACATCGAGAACGATAAACCGACAAAAATCAATGCGCCTATGCTCAACGCCAATGGCGTTTGCAACGCGGTACTCAGCAATTGTCCAGAAAAGCCAGCGGCTATGCCAGCCAAGGTGTAGGTGAGGCTCATGCCTAAGGTATACGCCAGCGATAAGCTAAAGGCTTTGGCGCGTGAAGTGTGCGCTTGCTTGCCAATGATGATGCCAGACAAAATTGGAATCATTGGAAAAACACATGGTGTGAAGGATAATAATAGGCCAGCACCTAAAAAGCCTAAGATAATTTTCCACCACTGCCCGCCACGTAATAACGCGCTTGAAACATCGTCATCCGGAACGGTTGCTGGCGATGCTGAAACAGGCAGTGTTGCACTTGCAGCAGCACTGGATACGGCGGCATTCAAAGTCAATTGTTTGGTTTGCGGTGGATAACATAGCCCTTTTTCGCTACACCCTTGGTAGCGCACCGTGAGCGTTGTGGGGGGGACTTCTGCAAATCGGATCTGCGCCACTGTGTCGTGGTGAAACACGCGTTGCGGACCAAAATTGGGATCTTGTTTTTCTTCGCCTGCCGGGAGTATCACCTCGACCAGCTGACCCGTTTCGCCCTCAGGCACCGTCACGGCGATACGCGATCGATATAGATAATGACCGGGCGCAATGGTAAACAACACTTCGGCCTGGTGTGCATCTACTACACTGGCACGCACTTGAAAGGCCTCATCCACTGGCAAAAAGTCTTGGCTATCTTCTTGGGTGAGCAATCGACTAAACGCACCATCTGCATATAGCGGCGCGTTGACGCTCAATAGCATCCATACCATCAATAAAAAAATGCGTTTAATCAAGATTTACTCCAAACTTTCGGTGGATGCTGCAACCCAATCCAGATATGCTGGCAATCCATCGCAAGGATGGATAGCCACAATCTCGGGAAGTTCATCAGGATGCAGATGCTGCAACTGACTTGCGAGCGCAGGATAACATTGTTGCGTTGTTTTAATGGTTAATGCAATTTCATTGGCGGTTGTGATTTCGCCTTGCCAGCGATACACAGAGGTGACACCCCTTGAAATATTGACACATGCCGCCAACTTGGCCTCAACCAGCGCGTGTGCAATGGCTTGCGCGCAGACCATGTCAGGCACATGGGTAAACACGATTATAATTTGAGGCTGAATAGCGGCGGGTTCAAGCACCGTCGGCCTTCCAACGCGCTTGACCACATATAAGGATAGTTTGTATGCGATTTCTCATGTTACTCATTTTACTTGCTTTTCCTATCATGGAGATCACCATCCTGATAGAACTGTGTCAACGCTATGGCTGGTGGGTCTTGGTCTATTTAATCACTATTGGTTACTTAGGCATTCAGCTCATTCGTAACGAAAAAAATCTAATGGCTGCCCGCATGTTTCAACAAATGGGGGCAAATGGCAATCCAGTGGCCACCTTATTCAGTGCTGCGCGCACCATGTTTGCCGGGATTTTATTGCTGATTCCTGGCGTCATTACCGATGCGATTGCTGTGATATTGTTAATCCTCCCTGCACGTACTGGTCAAGCGTCAGCGCATGGCCATAGCACCCAATCACCATTTGGCGCGAGCGCCAATGATGATGTGATTGAAGGCGAGTTTACCGAGGTCAGTCCGCCGAAACCAAGTGCACAAGTTGTGCGTTTACCCAATCAACCAAAGCCATAACACGCGACCCTATTCACCACATACATACACCATGAACCGGATCTTAATTGAAAATAGCGGCCACACCTTTGAAGTGCGGCCGAGTCAAACCGTGCTAGAGGCTGCCATTGCGGCAGGCATCAATCTTCCCTACGGCTGCCGTAACGGTGCTTGTGGCGCGTGCAAAGGCCGCATTTTGACGGGAAAAGTCATGCATGATGACTATCAAGGCAATGCGTTGACTGACGCGGAGCGCGACGCTGGCATGGCACTGTTTTGTTGTGCCCGACCGCTAGAGGATGTAGTCATTGAATGTCGCCAAGTATCTACGCTACAGGGCATCAAACCGAAAATCCTACCCGTACGCGTGCAAGCCAAATCGCAACCCAGTGAAGATGTCATGATCATGCACTTACAGTTGCCTAACCATGAGCCTTTGCCGTTTTTGGCGGGACAGTATATTGAGTTTTTACTGAAAGATGGGCGTCGTCGCGCGTTTTCGATTGCCAATGCGCCGCACGATACAGGCTTTTTAGAGTTACATATCCGCAAAGTGGCAGGCGGACACTTTACCGAACAAGTATTTAACGAGATGCCGCTTAAAACCATTTTGCGCATCGAGGCGCCGCTTGGCAGCTTTTATTTGCGTGAAGCATCGGACAAACCGATCATTATGGTGGCTGGCGGCACTGGCTTTGCGCCAATTAAAGGCATCATCGAGCACATGATTAACACCAAGATTGAGCGCCCAGTGACGTTATATCGCGGTGCGCGGCAACCCAATGATCTATACCTCGATGACTTATGTCAGCGCTGGGCGAACCTATTGCCGCAGTTTCAATATGTGCCTGTGATTTCTGGCACGGCTCCCAATTGGCAAGGGCGTACTGGCTTGGTACATCAAGCGGTGTTGGACGACTATGCAGATTTAGCGCAGTATGAAGCTTATGTGTGTGGTGCACCCGGCATGGTCGATATTGCGAAACAAACCTTTAGCCAGCAAGGGTTAGCCGAGGATGGGTTTTACAGTGATGCGTTTACGTTTGCCCCAAGCTAATGTGAGCAATATCCGCGAGTGAACGCGCTTGTGCGTCGCCTCTCGCGCACCAGCCCCGTCAGGATGATTAGCGGTATATCAATAAAAAAAGCCAGCGTAACCGCTGGCTTTTTGGTTGAATGGTGTGAAATGCATGACATGTCACATCATGAATTTTTACACCTTTTGATACACTTCACTGCCTTTTTTCACAAACTCGATGGCTTTTTCTTGCATGCCTTTTTCAAGGGCTGCTTGCTCATCTACGCCCAACTTATCGGCATAATCGCGCACATCTTGGGTAATTTTCATCGAGCAGAAATGCGGGCCGCACATGGAACAGAAATGCGCTTGCTTGGCACCTTCTTGCGGCAAGGTTTCGTCGTGAAATTCTTTGGCTTTTTCTGGGTCTAGGCCTAGGTTAAATTGGTCTTCCCAACGGAACTCAAAGCGCGCTTTACTCAAGGCGTTGTCGCGAATTTGCGCGCCAGGATGGCCCTTGGCTAAATCGGCAGCATGGGCAGCAATTTTGTAGGTAATAATGCCAACGCGTACGTCTTCTTTGTCTGGCAAGCCTAAGTGTTCTTTTGGTGTGACATAACACAACATGGCGCAACCATACCAACCAATCATCGCAGCACCAATGCCTGATGTAATGTGGTCGTAGCCGGGGGCGATATCCGTGGTTAATGGCCCCAAGGTATAAAACGGTGCTTCACCACAGTGCTCCAGTTGTAACTCCATGTTTTCTTTAATCAAATGCATGGGCACATGGCCTGGGCCCTCGATCATGCACTGCACATCGTGTTTCCAAGCAATTTGGGTGAGTTCACCCAAGGTTTTGAGTTCAGCAAATTGCGCTTCATCATTGGCATCGTAAATCGAACCAGGACGTAAGCCATCGCCTAACGAGAAGCTCACATCATATTGCTTCATGATTTCGCAAATGTCTTCAAAGTGCTCATACAAAAACGATTCTTTATGATGCGCTAAACACCATTTGGCCATGATAGAGCCGCCACGTGACACAATGCCTGTCATGCGTTTGGCGGTCATGGGAATATACGCTAAGCGCACACCAGCATGGATGGTAAAGTAATCCACGCCTTGCTCGGCTTGCTCAATCAAGGTGTCGCGGAAAATTTCCCAAGTCAGGTCTTCTGCTTTGCCGTTTACTTTTTCGAGTGCTTGATAAATGGGCACGGTACCAATCGGCACAGGGCTATTGCGGATAATCCATTCGCGGGTTTCGTGAATATTTTTACCAGTCGATAAATCCATCACGGTGTCA
This sequence comes from Methylophilaceae bacterium, assembly GCA_027488395.1. Classification (GTDB taxonomy): domain Bacteria; phylum Pseudomonadota; class Gammaproteobacteria; order Burkholderiales; family Methylophilaceae; genus Methylophilus. The sequence continues at coordinate 35,358 of JAIYBT010000015.1, forward strand.
CCACCCCAACGCGTGCCCCACACCATTTTTTCAACTTCTTCGCTGATCGAAGAACCTAAGGCGGAGTTACCAATGTTGGCGTTGATTTTGACCAAAAAGTTACGGCCAATAATCATCGGCTCGATTTCTGGGTGGTTGATATTGGCAGGAATAATGGCACGGCCACGCGCCACTTCATCGCGCACAAACTCTGGGGTAATCAATGTTGGGATATTCGCCCCAAAGTGCTGGCCAGGATGTTGCGTTTGCAACAGCTCGCTCATCCCTTCGCGACGCTGATTTTCACGGATGGCAATAAACTCCATCTCTGGGGTAATGATGCCTTGACGCGCGTAATGCATTTGGCTGACGTTCATGCCTGCTTTGGCGCGCACGGGTTTGCGGTGCAAGTTAAAACGCATCTCGGCCAACTCTGGGTCATTTAAACGGGCATGCCCAAACTCAGAGGTCGGGCCTTCAAGTTGCTCAACATCGCCACGTTCCATAATCCAGCCCGCACGTAACGCTGGCAAGCCATTGCGAATATCAATACTCACTTCAGGATCGGTATAAGGCCCTGACGTATCGTAAACCACCACAGGTGGGTTTTTTTCTGCGCCAAACGCAGAAGGGGTATCGCTTAAACTAATCTCACGAAACGGTACGCGGATATCTGGACGGCTGCCCTCCACATATATTTTGCGTGATTTGGCAAAGGGCTTGGTTGCGCCCTCATCTACCGAGGCGGTTTCGTTTAAGAACTTGGCTAAATGTTTGTCGGTCGCGTTCACAGCGTGCTCCAATATGAAAAGTGGTCATAGGGGCATGCAGTGTGAAGCTAAAGTGAATGGTCACGGGCTTAACATTGCTTGCTTTCCTACGGCGGCATCACCCGCATCAGGTTCAAAGGGTGTTTCTCACTGCATTGCCATCCATAGATGGATGATGCAGACCCCTAGCAATCAACGCAATGTACGCGAAAAACCTTGATAAATCAAGGTGAACCCTCATTCAAAAAGCAGGTAAGTAGCCATCGCTGGAAACGGACTCACACATCAATCAATAGTGATGATGACAATAGCTAGTCGGGGGTTAACTAAGGTAGCGACACAGTTGATACTTCAAACTAAAGTCGATTAGAAACAAAACGTTATCCAGTTTTTTTCTTTATCCGCATTGCATGGCTAAAGTATTGCGATAATCGGTCGATATATTAAATTAAGTGTATTTGCATTAGCGCTTAAAAATACATGAACAACACACAAGTCAAGCACGTGTTCACCTCTTTGAATATTTTGGAGATTGGTATGAAACAAATCACTGCAATGTTGTTTATCGTCATGGCTGTATTTTCACAAGTGTCTGTGGCTAACGACCACTGCGACAAAGATCATCAAGACAAAGCGCACTGTAAGTAACACGCGCGTTTAGAGCACCCGGATTTTAGATAAAAAAACACCCCGCTTCAGCGGGGTGTTGTCGTTTTACACTTGGGTTATGCACTCAGTTTTTGCTTGAGCAACTCGTTGACTTGAGCAGGGTTGGCTTTGCCTTGCGAGGCTTTCATACATTGCCCCACCAGCGCATTAAAGGCTTTTTCTTTACCGGCTTTAAACTCTGCCACCATAGCAGGGTTGGCTGCCAATACACCATCAATGATTGCCGCAATCGCGCCCGTATCTGAGACTTGTTTTAACCCTTTGGCGTCGATAATGGCATCGACTTCGCCTTCACCCGCCCACATCGCCTCAAACACTTGCTTGGCGGCATTATTAGAGATGGTGCCATCACTGATCCGTTTTAGCAGTGCCGCCAATTGCGTGGCAGACAGTGGGCTATCTAGAATGGATTTTTCTTCGGCATTTAACTTGGCAGACACCGCACCCATGACCCAGTTGGCCGCTTGTTTCGGCTCGGCGCCTGCTTGCACCGTCGCGATAAAATAATCGGCTATGGCTTTAGAGGATGTCAGTGCATTGGCATCATAACTTGACAATGCATAGTCACGCACAAACTGCGCTTGCAACGCTTGTGGCAACATTGGCATATCCGCCATCACGCGTGCTTTATCGGCGGCGGTCACCGCTAACGGTAGCAGGTCGGGGTCTGGAAAATAGCGGTAATCGTTCGCTTCTTCTTTGCTACGCATGGCGCGTGTTTCCCCCGTGTCTGGATTAAACAACACCGTGGCCTGCTGAATGGTGCCGCCATCTTCTAGGGTTTCAATTTGCCATTGCGTTTCATACTCAATGGCTTGTAACATAAATTTAAATGAGTTTAAGTTTTTAATCTCACGCCGCGTACCAAATTTTTCAGTGCCTTTCGGGCGAACAGACACGTTGACGTCGCAACGGAACGAGCCTTCTTGCATATTGCCGTCGCAAATACCAATCCATTGCACCAGCTCATGCAATTTTTTGGCATAAGCCACCGCCTCTGCCGCTGAGCGCATATCAGGCTCAGTCACAATTTCGAGGAGTGGTGTCCCCGCGCGGTTTAAGTCGATGCCAGACATGCCTTCTACCGCACCATGTACGGATTTCCCTGCATCTTCTTCGAGATGGGCACGCGTGATGTTGATGACTTTTTCGTAAGCCTCAGTGTTTTTGCTTGCAGGCACCAAAATGGTGACTGTACCTTTGCCCACCACCGGCAGCTCAAATTGGCTGATTTGGTAGCCTTTGGGTAAATCTGGATAGAAATAATTTTTGCGTGAAAACACGCTGATAGGCGGGATGTCGGCATCAATCGCCAAGCCAAATTTAATCGCACAGTCCACCGCTTGTTTGTTTAACACGGGCAATACGCCAGGCAAGGCAATACTCACCTCACAAGCTTGTGTATTGGGCGCCGCGCCATAGGTGGTGGATGCGCCGCTGAATTGCTTGGATTTGGTTTGTAACTGAACGTGGGTTTCTAACCCAATCACCACTTCCCACTGCATGTTAAATTCCCTCCGGCATACGGGTATGCCAGTCTGTCACTTGTTGATAGGCATGGCCCACATTGAGCATGCGCGCTTCATCAAAATAATTACCAATAATTTGCAAACCAACAGGCAAAGCTTTGCCCTCCGTGGTGTGCACAAACCCCGCTGGAATACTCATGCCAGGCAAGCCCGCCAAATTGACCGCAATGGTGTATAAATCCTCTAAATACATCGCCACAGGATCATTGGTTTTTTCACCGACTTTAAACGCGGTAGAGGGCGCCGCTGGCCCCATGATGACATCGCAATGTTTAAACGCTTCGGTAAAGTCTTGCGCAATTAGGCGACGAATTTGCTGGGCTTTTAAATAATAAGCATCGTAGTAACCAGCACTGAGCACATAGGTGCCAATTAAAATACGGCGTTTTACTTCGGCGCCAAAGCCTTCCGCACGTGACTTCATATACATATCTAATAAATCGGTATAGTCGGCCGCGCGGTGGCCATAGCGCACGCCATCATAGCGCGACAAGTTAGAACTTGCTTCAGCTGGGGCGAGCACGTAATACACCGGAATAGAAAGATTGTTATTCGGCAAACTGATTTCTACAATTTGCGCACCGAGTGCTTGATATTGCGCAATCGCGGTTTCGATCACTTTGGCCACTTCAGCATTGAGGCCGTCGGCAAAGTATTCTTTAGGCAAGCCAATGCGCAACCCTTGCAACGGTTTATCCGCCTGCATGGCAGCTAAGCCACGGGTATAGTCTTCTTTCTCGCGCTGCACGCTGGTGGAGTCACGGCTATCAAAGCCGGCCATCACGTTGAGCATCATGGCGCAATCTTCGGCAGATTTTGCCATGGGTCCCGCCTGATCAAGGCTGGAGGCAAAGGCAATCATGCCAAACCGCGAGACCAAGCCATAAGTCGGTTTTAAGCCAGTAAAGCCACACAGCGAGGCCGGTTGACGAATCGAGCCGCCAGTATCGGTGCCAGTCGCTGCTGCACATAAGCGTGCCGCAACCGCGGCGGCAGATCCGCCCGAGCTTCCGCCCGGCACGCGCGTGGTATCCCACGGGTTTTTTACGCCGCCAAAATAGCTGGTCTCGTTGGATGAGCCCATGGCAAACTCGTCCATATTGGTTTTGCCTAAATTCACCGCACCCACCGCATCAAACTGACTGATCACATGGGCATCATAGGGGGCAATAAAGGTTTCTAACATTTTGGAGCCGCACGTCGTGCGCCAGCCATTGGCGCAAAAAATATCTTTCTGTGCCAGAGGAATGCCCGTGAGCGGTTGCGCCTCACCAGCGGCAATTTTTGCATCCGCGGCTTGCGCTTGCGCCAAGGATTTAGCTGGGTCCAAGGTGATGTACGCATTGATATGGGGGTTTAACGCATCAATCCGATCGAGATACGCTTGCGTGAGTTCAACGCTGGAAACCTGCTTGGCGGCCAAGGCGGTGCTAAGTTGTTTTAAACTGCTATTAATCATCTGATAAACCGTGTATGTTGTACTATTCGATGGTGCAAGATCATGTCAGTTTATTCAATGACTTTGGGGACTAAATACAGTCCATCTTGCGTCGCAGGGGCAATCGATTGAAAACGTTCTCGTTGGTTGTCACTGGTCACCACATCATCGCGCAATCGTTGTGTCACGTCTTGCGAATGCGACATCGGCACAATACCTGTGGTATCCACCGCTTGCATTTGCTCAATCAAGCCAATAATGCCTGACAGTTTGCTTAAGGTCGCTTGGGCTTCTTGCTCGCTAACTTGAATGCGGGCGAGGTGGGCAATACGTTTGATGTCGTCTAGATTAAGTGCCATGGCGTCAGTTATGTCAAGATTTTGAAATCACATCTTAATTTCATGTGCGTTTTGCGCTATTATACCTTGATTTTAAGCCACGCTCAGATGGCGCTTCAAAAGTCAGAAATTCACAGGAAAAAACATGTTTGGCTCACTCAACAGCTACTTCTCCAACGATCTTGCAATTGACCTAGGCACCGCGAACACATTAATTTATGTCCGTGGTAAGGGGGTCGTGCTGGATGAACCTTCCGTGGTAGCCATACGCACCGAAGGCGGCCCCAATGGCAAAAAAGTATTACTCGCTGTGGGTGCAGATGCTAAAAGTATGCTTGGCCGCGCGCCAGCCAACATCCAAGCCATTCGCCCGATGAAAGATGGTGTGATTGCGGACTTCACCATCACTGAGCAAATGCTTAAATTTTTTATTCGTAAAGTGCACGAGTCACGCTGGTTTTCACCGAGTCCGCGCATCATTATTTGCGTCCCTGTGGGCTCCACGCAAGTTGAGCGTCGCGCCATCAAAGAATCGGCTGAACGTGCAGGTGCCAAACAAGTATTCTTAATTGAAGAGCCCATGGCGGCAGCGATTGGTGCAGATATGCCAGTGGCAGAAGCCACCGGTTCTATGGTGGTCGATATTGGCGGTGGCACCACCGAAGTTGGGGTGATCTCACTGGGCGGCATTGTGTACGCTAAATCTGAACGCGTTGGCGGGGATAAATTTGACCAAGCGATCATTGATTATATTCGCCGCAATTACGGCATGCAGATTTCTGAACCGACCGCCGAGGCCATCAAGAAAAAGATTGGCTCTGCTTTTCCAGGCTCTGAAGTATTGGAAATGGAAGTCACAGGCCGCAACTTGGCTGAGGGTTTACCACGCAAGTTTACCATTTCAAGTAACGAGATTTTAGAAGCACTGACTGAGCCTTTAAATGCCATTGTTGGCGCAGTAAAATCTGCACTTGAACAAACCCCTCCTGAGTTAGGCGCGGACATTGCTGAAAAAGGCATGGTACTTACTGGCGGTGGCGCCTTGTTGCGTGACTTAGACCGCTTGTTGGTTGAAGAAACAGGGTTGCCAGTCATTGTGGCAGAAGATCCATTAACCTGTGTGGCACGCGGATGTGGCAGAGCATTGGAAGAAATGGATAAACTGGGTAACGTATTCGCCAGCGAATAACGCAACCGTTGATGCGGTAGGGCACGCGCATGCTAAAAGGCATACATCAACAGCTAGATCCTCAAGATACCCCTGCTTTTTTTGTGCAGGGGCCAAAGCCGTTTTCACGGCTCATGCTATTTTGTGCCGCTTCTTTGGTGATGATGGCCATCGATGCGCGCTTTGATTATCTTAACCGCGTCAGACAGGGCTTTAGTGCTGCCTTGCATCCTCTGGAAGTGGTCGCTCGCGCGCCCAACGAATGGGGCCGCAATATTGACCGTTACTTTACCGCGCACAACAGTTTGATCAAAGAAAATGCCAACCTCAAACAACAAGCGTTGATCGACCATGCCGCATTGCAACGACTGGCAACCGTAGACCACGAAAATCAACATTTACGTAGCTTACTCAAAGGCGATCAACCGCGCATTCCTGATGCCATCTTAGGCGAAGTCTTGCATATGGGCCGCGACCCGTTTAGCAATATTTTAACCCTCAATCGGGGCAGTCGGGACCAAATCGCGGCTGGACAAGCCGTGGTGGATGGTCAAGGCGTGGTGGGTCAAATCACCCGTGTCTACCCTTACACCAGTGAAGTCACCCTGATTACCGATAAAAAACTATCCATCCCAATCCAAATTGAGCGTAATCAGTTACGGGCGATCGCCTTTGGTGAAGGCAAACGCAATACCCTCGACATTCCTTACTTACCCACCAGCGTGGATATTAAAGTGGGGGATACCCTGGTGACGTCCGGCATTGACGGCGTCTACCCTGCAGGCTTGGCAGTCGCACAAGTCACTCAAATCAAACAAAGCCAAGATTCGCCGTTTGCCAAAATCATTAGCCGCCCAATTGCAGGGGTGAATAATCATAAACACGTGCTGATTTTAAAATTACCTGAAACCGCGCCCAGCAATCCAATCTTGGAAAATCGGCCTGCTATGCCGCGCAACAGCACACAACACTTAGACCAATCGGTGGTGGATGTCTTGCAAAAAGAAAATGCGAAAATGGATCCTGCACCGCCTGTAAAAGCTACCCTTGAAACGCCTACTGCGACAGACGCCGCCAATCCCGATGCTGTACCCACTGCCACCGCACCCGTGGGCGAAGCGCCAATAAATGCAAACGAATCGCCGCCAAGTACACCGACGACGCCTGCCGCCGTGACACCTCCTGTGAACCATCCAACCGGGTTGACCCACCCAATGCCGCATGAATCCGTGGCGCCTGCAACGTCGCCATCAATGCCTGAGGCGCCTACCAGCAGACCTGCCAAACCAAGCCCACAGCTCAACCCTGCAGCAGGGATCCCTGCGGGAAGAAATCGTCCATGAAGCCGGTCAAATTTAGCACCTTTTTCTTTACGATCTTGGTGGCCTTGGTGTTTCAACTGTATCCGTGGTCTAACTCAGGCACCATTATTCGGCCCGACTTTTTATTAGTGATTGCAGTGTATTGGCTGTTGCAAGCGCCTTACCATTGCAACATTGGTTGGACTTGGTTTATAGGGTTATTGGTCGATTTATCCACTGGCAGTGTGTTGGGACAACATGCGTTTACTTTTGCCGTGACCGCCTTTATTGGGTTGAGTTATCAACGGCGTTTGGTGTTATTTACCCGTTGGCAATTGTTTTGGTATGTCCTGATGTTGTTTAGCGTGCAACGTGGGCTGATTTTGTTACTCAAATTGTTCGTCGGTAGTGAGCTGCCGGACTGGACTTACCTGCTACCCATTATCAGTGATCTGCTGTTATGGCAAATGATGGTCGCCATGTTCGGCGAACTCACCCGGCCCAAAAAACTGTCTTAACATGGGTTACAGCACCGAACTCAAAAACCATCAAAACGAACAACACAAGTTTAGAATCCGCCTGTTGATCCTAATCTTATTGGTGTTGGCTGCCTTTTCTGCGCTGGCCAGTCGCTTTTATTTTTTGCAGGTACATCGTTATGATTACTATCAAACCTTGGCCGAAAATAACCGTATATCCATCGTGCCTATTACGCCCAATCGCGGCTTAATTTCGGACCGTCACGGCGTGATTTTAGCGCATAACTTTTTTGTATATACCCTAGAAATCACACCCTCTAAAACTGATGATTTACAGGACACCATTGCCGATTTAAGCAAGATTGTAGAAGTATCTCCCACCGATTTAAAACGCTTTAAAAAGCTACGCGCGCAAAGCCATACCTTTGAAAGTATCCCCATACGCACCCATTTGAACGAATTTGAAGCTGCCCGCTTTGCGGTGAATCGATTTCGGTTTCCAGGGGTAGAGCTGAAATCACGCCTGTTTCGGCATTATCCCTACGGCACCTTAGCCACCCATGCCATCGGCTATATTAGCCGTATCAACGAAAACGATTTAAAAAAACTCAAAGAACACAGCGAGCTATCCAATTACAAAGGCACCGAACACATTGGCAAAGCCGGGGTTGAGCAAGCCTATGAACAAGAACTGCATGGTGTGACAGGCTTCCAGCAAGTGGAAATCGATGCCGATGGCCGCGCGGTGCGTGTACTTTCTAGTGCCTCACCCACCTCTGGCAATAATATTGCGCTTTCCATCGACGCCAAACTACAAGAAATAGCGGAACAGGAATTTGCAGGGCGACGCGGTGCGCTGGTGGCGATACAGCCCGCCACAGGCGAAGTGCTTGCCATGGCTAGCATGCCCTCATTTGATGCCAACTTATTTGTGGATGGCATTGATTACGACAACTGGAATTTACTCAATAACTCGTTGGACAAACCGCTGATTAACCGTGCACTCAAAGGCATTTATCCCCCGGGTTCCACCTTTAAACCGTTTGTCGCGTTGGCGGGCTTAGAATCAGGCAAACGACTGCCGCCCTATACCATTAGCGATCCCGGCTATTTTATGTTGCCCAATAGCCGTCACCGTTATCGGGATTGGAAACCTTCTGGCCACGGCTCGGTAGATATTCGCAAAGCGATTACGGTGTCTTGTGATACGTTTTTTTATGGCCTCGCCATGGAGCTTGGCATTGATCGGTTGACCGATTTTGTTCGCCATTTTGGTTTTGGTGAAAAAACCAACCTTGATATTCAAGGCGAACTTTCTGGCTTGTTACCAACGCCTGATTGGAAAAAACGTCGGTTTAAACAACCTTGGTATATGGGTGAAACTGTGATTGTCGGCATCGGCCAAGGCTATACCTTGGTCACACCGATGCAGCTGGCACATGCCACTGCCGTCTTAGCCAACAGTGGCAAGGCCATACAACCGCATTTAGTCAATGCCATTATCAATGCGAAAACCAATGCAGTGAAATGGCTACCGCATGTGGTGGCTGATCAATTACCGATTCACCCTGATAACCTCGCGTTGGTACGCCAAGGCATGATCGATGTGACTAAACCGGGTGGCACAGCGGCCTCAGTGGGCGCCAATGCGAGCTACAACATTGCCGCAAAAACGGGTACTGCGCAGGTGGTGGGGATTAAACAAAACGAAAAATACAATGAACATGCCATCAACGAGCGTCACCGCGACCATGCTTGGTTTATCGCATATGCGCCGGCAGAAGACCCCAAAATCGCAGTCGCAGTGATTGTGGAAAACGGAGGTCATGGTGGCTCCGCGGCTGGCCCGATTGCGCGCAAAGTGATGGATTACTATTTACTAGGCAAACTGCCGCCTGTTGTCATCCCTGAAGGGGCTGAGCTGGTGGTCAACGCAGCAGAAGAAACACACGATGCCACAGGCCTAGTAGAGGAAGCACATGATTAAAAAATGGTTCACGCAATTTATTCGCCACATTGATTCTGTGTTGCTCGCCACGGTGCTGATGATTTTGGTGGTGGCATTGATGACGCTATACAGTGCTTCCGGGCAATCGATGGCGAAAGTCAACGGTCAGTTAATGAATATCATGGTGATGGTCGGTGTCATGTTGCTTGCCGCCAATACGCAACCACAACATATTGAGCGGATAGCCTTACCCGCCTATTTATTTGGATTATTGTTATTGGTGGCGGTGGCCTTGATCGGTGATGTCAGCCACGGTGCACGTCGCTGGTTGAACTTAGGGGTGACAAAAATCCAACCCTCGGAATTAATGAAACTCGCGGTGCCGATTATGCTGTCTTGGTATTTTTCAAAACGCGAGGCGCAGTTAAGCAGTAAAGATTACGCCATTGCGGGCCTGATTTTACTAGCACCCGTGTTACTGATTGCGAAGCAACCCGATTTAGGGACCGCCACCTTGGTATTTGCGTCTGGTTTTTATGTGATTTTTTTGGCTGGGTTAAGTTGGAAATTTATCTTTGGCAGTGCCGTCGCCTTTGGCGCAGCGTTGCCCGTGTTATGGTCCATGTTGCATGACTATCAACGACGGCGGGTTGAAATTTTAATCGATCCTTCGCAAGATCCGTTAGGGGCTGGCTACCACATTATTCAAGCCACCATTGCGATTGGCTCCGGCGGCACTACGGGCAAAGGCTGGCTCAATGGCACCCAATCGCAACTCGATTTTGTGCCCGAACGTACGACTGATTTTATTTTTGCCGTGTTTGCTGAAGAGTTTGGCTTGGTCGGCTGCTGCTTATTACTGGTGCTATTTACCATCATCATTGGCCGCGCCTTTATGATCGCATCCCAAGCCAAGAATGTGTTTTCACGCCTGCTTGCAGGCAGTATTGCTGCCACCTTTTTTACTTATTGTTTTGTCAACATGGGCATGGTGAGTGGTATTTTACCTGTGGTGGGCATCCCACTACCGTTGGTAAGCTATGGCGGCACTTCTTTACTGACATTGGGTTTAAGCTTAGGTTTATTGATGAGTGTGCACTCACATAAACGGCTTGTTGCAACCGATTAGGATCACCTGAGCATGATGAACAAACACCTTAGCGCAATGATTGCGATGGCGTGGGTATTAAGCGCCTGCCAAAGCCCCATGCCTCCTCGAATCGCGCAACCGCCAACTCAACCCCACGGTGATTCCTCCTCAGCATCACCTGTGCCGACTGTCAGTGCGCCTGCCCCTGCGCTGCCAGGTCAACAAAGCGACCCTGGCGGCCCTAAAGTCATCCAAGTTGAGCCCAAAGCAGAGGGCCTCGGTGACCCGACCGAAGGCATCGATCCCACGATTCCGCTCGAAACCAGTGTCACCCCTAAATTAGAACCCTTGGTCAAAGGCACAATTAAGCCGTATGTGGTCAATGGCGAAACGGTGACGCCAATGACCACCCTTGCACCTTTTAGCCAAACAGGGATTGCTTCTTGGTATGGTAAAAAATTTCATGGCTTAAAAACCGCAAGCGGCGAACCCTACAATATGTTTAAACTGAGTGGTGCGCACCAAAAACTGCCAATCCCAAGTTATGTACGTGTCACAAATTTAGATAATCAAAAAACAGTGGTGGTCCGCATCAATGATAGAGGCCCTTTTGCGCACAATCGCATCATCGATTTATCCTACGCCGCGGCCAAACAATTAGATTTGCTCAAACATGGCTCTGGGCGCGTCGCATTGCGTTTAATTGATCCGACGCAACCAGAAGCACAAGCCTCCGATGCCACGCGCGCGAGCACCCCTGAACCGACCAACGCACGGCCAGCTTTACCCACCTTGGCGGCCACTGGTACCTATGTACAACTGGGTGCATTTGGCGATGAGCAGAATGCAGACCGGTTATACCAGCGCATTGCACGCCATCAGCCAGAACGGCAACCTCTGTTGAACAAAGTGTATAATGGCAAAGTGTTTCAGGTTGTGCTGGGCCCGTATCCAGATCACGCGCTAGCGACCCAAGCAGCCAGCGATTTACGTGCGCAATTGCAATTACCTGCGTTTACATTTAATCGACCTTAATTGGTCCAGTCGCATCTAGACACCCTGTCATTGTTATCTATTTTTTCATGAAGTGAATCACCATGTGGCGTACCTTGTTTGTGTTAGTTTTTTCTTTTCCATTGATCGCCTCGGCAACGGCAGTGGTGCGCAGTGATATACCAGCGCCAACCCTGGCTGCTAAAGCGTTTGTACTGCGGGATGCCAACACTGGGCAATTGCTCGCCGCGCATCAACCAGACATGCCGGTGGAGCCCGCTTCATTGACGAAAGTGATGACCGCTTATCTCACCTTTGAAGCCGTTAAACAACAGCGCTTGCGCTTAGGCCAAGCCTTGCCAGTGAGTGAAAAGGCATGGAAAGTTGAAGGCTCTAAAATGTTTATCGACACCACCATGACGGTGACGGTAGATGAATTACTCCATGGATTGATTATCCAATCGGGCAATGACGCCGCCGTCACCTTGGCCGAGGGCATTGCTGGTAGTGAAGAATTATTTGCTGCGTTAATGAATAAAAAAGCGGCTGCTTTGGGCATGCAACACAGTCATTTTATGAACGCAACGGGCCTGCCTGACCCCAACCACACCACCACTGCGCGCGATTTGGCCATCTTAGCCAATGCCTTGATTCGTGATTTTCCTCAGGATTATGCACGCTTATACTCGCAAAAAAGCTATACCTACAACAAAATCACGCAACCCAACCGTAACCGTTTATTGTTTTTAGACCCAACGGTGGATGGTATGAAAACAGGTCACACCGAATCAGCAGGCTATTGTTTAATTTCATCCGCCAAGCGTGAGGATTTTCGCTTAATCTCGGTGGTGCTCGGCACCGCCTCTGACAATGTGCGTGCGGCGGAAAGTCAAAAGCTATTAAATTTTGGCTTTCAATTTTATGAATCAAAACGTCTGTATGCCGCAGGCAGTGTTATCCGCCAAGAAAAAGTCTGGAAAGGCACCGAAAACCAAGTGGCCATCACAGTTGCGCAACCTGTTTACTTTACGTTGCCTCGGGGTGAGTTTGCCAACATGAAAGCCAATATCCAATTACCGCAAGCGTTGTCCGCACCGATAAAAGCACAACAAGTGGTGGGGCAGCTTGCGTTTTCGCTTGATGGCAAGGTGGTGCATCAAGTGCCATTGGTCGCCGCTAGTGCCGTCACCGCAAGCAATTTTGTTGCCCGAATGGTTGATCAAGTGCGGCTGTTTTTGCAATAAGCCATTGTGCGCTGCAGCCATTTTTATGTCAGTTGATGTCCATGTATTCAGGAGGTGCCGCCACGATGACACAACCGCCTAGCCATCCCCAAGCGTCCAACCTGCCTCCAGCGGATGACACGCTGATTGAATTTCCATGCCAGTTTCCGATAAAAGTGATGGGTGAGAGCCATCCGCAGTTTAGCCATGAAATAATCCAAGTGATTCAAACGCATTTACCCGCGTTTGGTGCGCACCTGGTTGAAACGCGTGGCAGTGCAAATGGCAAATATACCAGCTTGACTTGTACGGTCTATGTCACTTCAAAACCGCAACTCGATGCGATCTATCACAGCTTAACCGTACATCCACGGGTGAAAGTCGTCCTCTAAATCGCAATGCCTACCTTGGAAGTCCGATTGCTAGGTTGCACCGACTATGCCAGCACCTTGGCTGCGATGCAGGCTTACACCCAGCAGCGTGATGCCTATTCGGCAGATCAACTGTGGGTGACCGAGCACCCACCCGTGTATACCTTAGGCCTCAATCGTCGCGACATTCGTTTACCGCAGAATCAAATACCCGTAGTGCCGGTCGACCGTGGCGGCAAAATCACCTATCACGGCCCTGGCCAACTCGTGATATACACCTTAATCGATTTAGGGCGCTTGCACTTGAATGTACGGCAGTTTGTCTCTATCTTAGAAACTTGTTTAATCTCGTTTTTAGCCAGTCATCAGATTGAAGCATGTGCCCGAAGCGATGCACCAGGGGTGTATGTCGCAGGTCAAAAAATTGCCTCGCTCGGGTTACGGCTAAAAAATCAAACCTGTTATCATGGCCTGAGTTTGAATATCGCCATGGATTTACAGCCATTTACTGAGATTGATCCTTGCGGCTATGCAGGCATGCAAATGACGCAAACCTCGGAGTTAGGGATACGATTAGGCATGGCCGAGATTGCCAACGATTTAACGCAACGATTAAGAGAGGCCCTGACGCATGTCAGACCAGACCAGCAATAGCCGCCCGCCGAAAAAAGTGGCGGGGGTAAAAGAAGTGGATGCCGCCAAAACAGCGCGCATTCCGATTAAAATTGTGCCGCAGCCCATGCTGCGCAAACCGGAATGGATACGGATGAAAGTCCCTGATTCGGCCCGATTTCAAAACATCAAACAAGTGTTGCGCAACAATCATTTACACACCGTCTGTGAAGAGGCCAGTTGTCCCAATATTGGCGAGTGCTTTAGCAATGGCACTGCCACTTTTATGATACTCGGCGATATTTGTACCCGTCGCTGCCCATTTTGCGATGTGGCGCACGGCAAACCGTTACCGCCAGATCCACATGAACCCGAAAACTTAGCCCGCACCATCGCACAAATGCAGTTACGCTATGTGGTCGTCACCTCGGTGGACCGTGATGATTTAATGGATGGCGGTGCTCAACACTTTGTTGATTGTATCCGCGCTATTCGCCAACAATCGCCGACCATTCAAATTGAAGTATTGGTGCCTGATTTCCGTGGCCGTTTGGACATTGCCATCAATATCTTAGAATCCGCACCCCCCGATGTGATGAACCATAATTTAGAGACCGTCCCTAGGCTATATCTACAAGCAAGGCCAGGCTCAGATTATCAAAATTCATTGAATTTACTCAAAGCGTTTCGCGACCGCTATCCCCACGTACCCACCAAATCTGGCTTGATGTTGGGCTTGGGTGAAACTGATGAAGAGATTATCAGCGTGATGCGCGATTTGCGCGCGCATGGCGTCACCATGCTGACGTTGGGGCAATATTTACAACCGAGTGTGCACCATTTACCCGTGATGCGCTATGTGCCGCCTGCAACCTTTGATTGGTTAAAACAACAAGCCGATGCCATGGGTTTTGAACACACAGCCAGCGGCCCCATGGTGCGCAGTAGCTATCATGCCGATCAGCAAGCCCACGCGGTCATTGCGGCTGGTTAATAATTTATCCGCACACGGTTCAAGCTGGCAATTCGTCTTACATCATTACAATATTAAGCAGGAGCGTATCATGGTGCCGCATTTAACCACCGCCCTCAGTGGTCCATTAGTCAGTCTCGAAAAACGGATGTTGGCAGCCATGCCGGATATCGAACACTGGTTTCGCGCGCAATGGCAAGAAGTTGGCGCGCCATTTTACGCCAGTGTCGATTTACGCAATGCAGGCTTTAAACTGGCGCCAGTCGATACCAATTTATTTCCTGGCGGCTTTAATAATCTAAATCCTGAGTTTTTAAGTCTTGCTGTGCAAGCCGCGCAAATTGCCGTTGAAAAAATCTGTCCTGAAGCGCGTCGCTTGTTATTGATTCCTGAAAACCATACGCGCAATACTTATTATTTGCGTAATGTGGTGGAGCTTTGCCATATTTTACGCACAGCAGGCTTAGAGGTACGCGTGGGGAGTTTATCGCCTGAGATCACGCAAATCACCAAACTCGAAACCCACGATGGCTATCCGCTGATATTAGAACCGCTGGTCCGTCAACAGAATCGCTTGGTTTTAAATGCCGTTTCTTTCGAAGGGGTCGATTATCCTGCCTTTGATAGCTGCGCCATCCTACTCAATAATGATTTGTCTGCGGGTATTCCTGATCAATTACAGGGCTTGGAACAGACCTTAATTCCGCCACTGCATGCGGGCTGGTCCACCCGTCGTAAGTCACAGCATTTTGCCGCTTACGACGAGGTAGTGTCCTCGTTTGCGCAATTATTGGAGATTGATCCTTGGTTGCTCAACCCCTATTTTGAAACCGCCAGTGGCATTGATTTTCATGCGCGGTTAGGCGAGGATGCTTTGGCAGAAAAAGTCGAGCGCGTGCTTAAAAAAACCCAAGCAAAATATGATGAATATGGCATCACGCAACAGCCCTTTGCCATTATTAAAGCCGATGCAGGCACGTATGGCATGGGCATCATGAGCGTGAAATCGGCAGATGATGTGCGTGATCTTAATCGCAAAACACGCAACAAAATGTCAGTGATTAAAGAAGGCATGACAGTGTCAGAAGTCATGATTCAAGAAGGCGTGTATACCTTTGAAAATATCCACGATGCGGTGGCCGAACCGGTGGTGTATATGATGGATCACTTTGTGATTGGCGGTTTTTATCGGGTGCATACCGGCCGTGGCATCGATGAAAATCTCAACGCACCGGGGATGCATTTTGTGCCCTTGGCGTTTGAAAAGCCCTGTACCATGCCCGACTGCGCGGGGGCACCTGATGCACCGCCTAACCGTTTTTATGCCTATGGCGTGGTAGCGCGGCTGGCCTTACTTGCGGCGGGCCTCGAGTTACAAAAAAACGATCCACTCCTTGCATAACAAAGGCCGATGATGCACCTGCTGTTGATTCTAGACCCACTCGCCAGCCTAAAGGCCTATAAAGATACCAGTTTAGCCATCATGCGCGCGGCACAAGCGGCTGGGCACCAGTTATCGGTGTGTGAGCAACACGATTGGCATCTACAAGGGGCGATGGTCAAGGTGGATGCGCAAGCGTTCACGTTTGATGCACACGGTACATGGACTGTCGCAACCAAAATCACGCAATTGCCCACGGCATTTGACGCGGTGATCATGCGCAAAGACCCGCCTTTTGATAACGAATATTTATATAGCACCTACTTACTAGAGCTGGCACAACAACAAGGTGCGCGTATTTTTAATGATCCAGTGAGTATCCGTGGCTGGAACGAAAAGCTTTCTGTTGCGCGTTTTCCGCAATTTGCACCGCCGTTTATAGTCACTAGCCAACAGCAGGCCATCTTAGACTTTTTAGCAGAACACCACGATATCATCGTTAAACCGTTAGACGGCATGGGTGGCAGCGGTATTTTTCGGTTGCGGCAACAAGACCCCAACCTATTTGCGATCATTGAAACGCTCACTCAGTTTGCGACTAAAACCATCATGGTTCAGCGCTATATTCCTGAGATTGTCAAAGGTGACAAACGCATTTTGATGATCGATGGTGAGCCTCTGCCCTATGCCCTCGCGCGCATCCCAAAACCCGGTGAAACGCGTGGCAATTTAGCGGCGGGTGGCACCGGTGTGGTACACCCTTTGAGTGCGAGAGACCAAGCCATTGCGCAAGCGGTTGGGCCAGTGTTAAAGCAACATGGTTTGTTTTTAGTCGGGTTAGATGTGATTGGTGATTATTTAACCGAGGTCAACGTCACCAGTCCCACCGGCATGGTAGAAATCGCGACCCAAACACGCGATTGGGCACTGCCGTGTGACCCGGCAGCTTGGTTTGTACAAGCCTTAACGGCTGTCATCCAGCCTTAATATTGCAGGGTTAAGCTGTGGCGTTTAGACGGTATCTTGGGGGATATGCAAAAGACGGTGAAGGCTTAACGTTACCCTAAGCATCTCAATTGACCCATATAGATCATTTAAAGCTAGATGGCGTAAAGATCAATGACTTAACAATCAGTCATTCATTAGCATCAAGACTCATAGGCATACCCCATGGCATTCATTCAATTACTGATGCATATCGACCACAGCTTACAGGCTATGGTGTTACAGCATGGTGCAGCGGTCTACTGGCTATTGTTTGCCTTGGTGCTGGGTGAAACCGGCATGTTAGTATTGTTTTTTTTACCAGGGAACCCATTGATATTTATCAGTGGCGCCTTGGCTGGCAGTGGGCAAATCCACTTTGGCTGTTTGCTGCTGGTATTGTTGAGTGCAACTGTGTTGGGTAGCCATATCAATTTTTTCTTAGGTCGGCAAGCCGCTCATCACCTGCAGCGCAAGCCAAGCACTTGGTTACAAAGCAATCGCTTTCGCGACAGCACACAGTTTTATACAGCCTATGGCGCGCACGCTTTTTTAGTCACCTTGTATATCCCCATACTACGCACCTTTGCTCCATTTATTGCGGGCATGACACAGATGCCGCTTAGGCGATTTCAGGTCTTTAGCAGTTTGGGAGCCTTATTATGGGTGGGCTTACTCAGCACGGGCGGCTATTATGTTGGCAATTTGCCTTTTGTGCATGCCCATTTAAACAGTCTGGTGGTGCTCGGCGTTGGCGTGGGTGTCTCCATGCCTTTACTGTTCACACTCGGCAGGCTTTGCAAACGCCGTTGGCAAGCCCGACCATGAGATGCAGGATGGTTAACGCAGGTACTTACCAAAACTTAGCATCCCATTTGACCTCATACACCGAGCAACCCACGCAACCCAACCATGGTTGATTGCGTGACCGCCATCGCTGGACTCCGGCTGTGCATATGGCCCGTCCTTCGATGTCAATCAATGACGCACGATATTATCTATCATTAAAGGAGCACGTATGGCAATACAACCACAGATTCAAATCGCAAACTTTATTACGCTCAAAGCCAAAGCAGGTAAGGCACAAGCATTGGCTGATTTTTTAAGCAGTGGCGCCGCCGCAGTCGATGCGACCGAACCACAAACGCACGCTTGGTATGCTGTGCAAATCAGTGCCGATACTTTTGCCATCATTGATTTTTTTAAAGATCAAGCTGGGCAAGATGCGCATGTGGCAGGCGCCGTGGCAGCGCAACTGAAAGCCCAAGCCGATACCTTGATTGAAGGCGGTTGGGACGAGGGCGTACTCAAGCAATTTCAGGTGTTTAAAGTATTGTCAGCGACCCATGCATAACAAAACTTTGGCGTAAAAAAAGGTGGCAATGCCACCTTTTTGATATGCAACTCTAATAAAACATTTAATTGGCTAAGCGTCGCCCATAGCTCACTGCATACGCGCCCGGTCTTGCCAACAAAATCGGGTCTTGCGTCGGCGCAATGCCAGTAGGCAACTGTAACGGATTAAACATGATGGTTTTCTCTTTGCTTGCGCTATCGGCCACCGCCGCATTTAAACTCAGCACACCTAATGTCACCGTTTTACGGGTATCTGGCCACACGGCAGTCGGGTCATTCACATTGTCACCCGCTTCGGCCAATTGCAGCACCAGGGTGTACTGAACTGGCTTGGTGGCTACGCGTTTCACAATGCCTTGCATTAAATAATCAGGGGCAGCTTTGTCTGCCTCGGCTTGGGTTAAATAGTGTGCGCCATCCACGGGCAATATCTGGTAACGACCAAATACGCTGTTGCCTTGGGTGTTGGTGAATTTAAAAGCATTCACACCATAAAACGGTTGTGTGGCAAAACTGACCGGAGCAGGTTTGGGCGTGCTGACAAATTTGGCAGCCGCTGGATGCGTAGCCAAAAACTGTTCGACGGGGCTGGGTTGCACTTTAGAAGCCCCTGAATCGCGTACTGCATTGAGCAAGCCTAAAAAGTCTTCAGGCGTGGCTGCTGGAAAGCCATTGACCGAAATACTGACGATATCGGTGACTGCATCATTGGGCAAACTAAAGCGGATAGCGATGCCTTTCGGAAACGCGTTGCCATTCGCATCAGGAATCGTTGGCACCCCAGTCGCGTCTGAATACCGAACTAAAATTGGTGTAGTTGCCAACTTGAAGTGCGGCGCACTGGAAATACTGCTTGCCTGTGGCGTTGGCGTAAATACGCCTGATACCAACACACCTTTAGCGTGATTGGCACGATAGCCTTTATGCGGACCACCCGATAACGTGGTTAAGGTATCGACCAATTGCTCGGTAACAGGGGTATCTGCCGCGTTGGCAATGGAGGTGGTCAAGGCAAGTGACACCGCGAGTGGTAACAGTTTAAAACATTTCATGGCAAGATCCTTTCGATCCATAGCATTAAAGACAGGTGAAAACGTGACAACAAAAACAACTTACAACCTGCATACCCTGCTAAATCTTCACGATGAGCTCTCGTACAGATTCATCATGAAAACGGAGGTATTAACCCTTTATTCTGCTTGCAACAGCAAACGTTGGCGAAGTTGGGTTAAACGTTCACGTAAACTATTGGCTTCGTCCAACGAGCAACCAATTTGACCCAACATCGTGGCCATCACTTCCCCAGCCCTTGTTTTTAATGACACACCCGCGTCGGTTAAGCGAATAATCACATGACGCTCGTCATGACTTGCACGTTCGCGACGCACCAAGCCAGTGGACGCTAGGCGTTTGAGCAGGGGGGTTAACGTCGCCGAATCCAAAAATAATTGCTCACCGATGGCGGAAACATATTGTGCATCTTGCTCCCACAACACCATCATCACTAAGTATTGTGGATAAGTCAGCGCTAAAGCTTTGAGCAAGGGCCGATACGCTTTATTCATGGCCAGCGACAATGAATACACGGCAAAACATAATTGCTCATCGAGGATTGGCGGGTGTGAAGTTTCGTGCATGTCGTTATACTAAATAGTGTACGATTTAATAGCAAGCAATTTTAGACATATTTATACGCCATGCGTCAGCCGTTGATGGATCAAATCAAGCATGTAATGAACAATAAATGTACCTTTGGCGTGCAATCTGCGTTGATGCATGATGATCTCCTTGATCAATAAGCTTTGAATCAGAGCTCGCATTGTGTCAGCAAGCGTCAAAAAAATATAATTGATTGTTTAAAATTTTTTGATTAGAAATATTTATCATTGATACGGATGATTGCCGATGCTAACCACGCACTATCGTAAGCAACCGCGGCTGATTCAACCCTTCTGTGCGATAATTTCATGATGAATCGTTGGGGATGGATATTTAGCTTAGGATTGTTATGTAGCGCATGCCAAGCACCCAGCACGCATACCGAAGCTTATGTGTTTGGCACCTTGGTAGAGATTCAAATTGATGATGCCCCCACCGCACAAGGGCAACGGGCCAGCAACGCAGTATTAGCACGTTATCAAGCGCTACATCGGCAGTTACATGCATGGCAACCCAGTGAATTAACCGCACTCAATCAGGCAATTTCTGCTGGTCAGCAACCGTTTAAAGCCAGCCCCTTGTTGCGACAAGTATTAGTGCATGCGCAACAATTATCCCTGCAATCCAATGGCTTATTTAATCCTGCACTGGGCCGTTTGATTGCATTGTGGGGTTTTCATCAAACGCCATATCAAGCCACCATCGTTGCACCAGAAGCCGTGCAAGCGGTGATGTCCCAACAACCCAGCATGCGCGCATTGCAGTTTTCACCAGCGGGCATCACCAGCAATAACACTGCTGTGCAACTCGATTTAGGCGGATATGCCAAAGGATTTGCCTTGGATGAAGGTCGCGCCATATTGCAGTCTATGGGCATTCAACATGCTTTAATTAATATCGGTGGGAATGTCATTGCGTTGGGTCGCCATCATGGTCGGCCGTGGCGGGTGGGCATCCAACATCCGCGACAAGCGGGAGCATTGGCAGCCCTGGATTTACCAGATGGTTGGGCCATCGGCACTTCTGGCGATTATCAACGCTTTTATCTGCAAGATGGCAAACGCTATTGCCATATTTTAGACCCCAACACCGGCTATCCCGCCCAACGCAGTCAATCCGCCACGGTGTTAATTGCACCGCAACCGCATGCAGGCGTGCTCTCTGATGTGGCATCCAAACCATTGTTTATTGCACCAAAACACGCGGCATTATTTGCACAACAGCTCGGGGTGGCGGCTTGGATGATAGTAGATGCCCAAGGTCATCTATCGCTGAATCAGGCCATGCAAGCAAGGATCACATGGCTGACCGCGGTGCGTGGTCAGCGTGTTTTACCATGATGCAATGGCTAGCTCGCTTAAAAAGGGGATTCCAACACATCGATGGTTTGTTGGTGGGCGATTGGCTGACGATCGCGCTGTGTTTAGGGCTGATCCTGTTGTACTGGCCAGAGGCATCGCTTGGACAAGCCAAAAAATGCCAAATCAGACAGGGGGGGCAGGTGATTGGCGTATATGACCTCGACCAACGTCGGCGTATCTCTGTGAAAGGCCCGCTTGGCGTCAGCGTGGTGCAGATTCAGCAAGGAAAAGTACGTTTTTCACAGGCTCCCTGTCACAATCAATACTGCCTGCAACAAGGGTGGCTAAGTCATGCAGGCGAAGTCGCGTTATGTTTACCCAATCAAGTCAGTATTATTTTGTTAGGCGAACGTGGCTTTGATAGTCTCGCCTATTGATGCCTGACAACGCCCGACTCACCACCTATGCAGCACATTGCGCATTTTAAATATGAATGTGCATCACACAGGAATAACCGCATGCAATCAATTCAGTTCAAAATTACGCTCGCTGATCGACAAATTGCGGGTTTAACCGTGTTAGCGATTGGCTTGCATATGATCGAGGCCAGCTTTCCAAGTCCATTGCCTGGGGTGAAACCTGGGATCGCCAACATTGTGGTGTTATTTGTGCTGTATCGCTTTGGCTTTGCCACCGCAGCCAGTGTCAGTTTACTGCGCGTTTTCGCCAGCGGCTTGTTGTTTGGTCAATTGTTCACGCCTACATTTTTTTTAAGTCTAGCAGGGGCGATTGCAAGTTTAGGCGTGCTTTGGTTGGCACAAGCGCTACCACGCAAGGCATTTAGCGCGGTGAGTGTCAGCGTGTTAGCGGCAATGGCGCATATTTTTGGTCAGGTGTGCTTGGTGCGATTATGGTTAATTCCCGTCCCACAGGCTTGGTTGTTATTGTCACCCTTGTGGCTAACTGCACTGTTGTTTGGCATCAGTAATGGTCTGATGATTCAAGCGTTGCTCAATCAACTTGCACCGCCGCATCAGCCATCAACAGATTGAGGTGGTGGTTCCGGCATGGGCTCCAATGGTTCTTCAATCAAACTGACTTCATCGCCCACCTCAAATGCAATGCGATGTTCACTGGTCCAACGCTCAAGCCATATCCCAATATCACGTGCAGGCATCGGTTTGGCAATAAAAAAGCCTTGGCCCGCCTGACAGCCCAATTGCGATAACTGCATAAACACTTCTTCGCTTTCGATGCCCTCGGCCACCACATGCATGCCTAAATTATGACCAAGCTCGATGATGGATTTCGCCATCGCATAATCAGCTGGGTTTTTATGCATATAGGTGATAAACGCTTTGTCGATTTTTAGCTCGTGCATGGTAAAGCGTCTGAGCGACGTCAATGATGAATAGGCACACCCAAACTGATCAATCGACAACGGTATTCCCGCCATTGCCAGCTGACGTATCATGGTTTCAGCGCGTTCAGCATCGTACATTAACGCTTGTTCCGTAATTTCGATGGTTAACGCATTGTTAGGACAGGCATAGCGCTCGCACAAGGCTAACAATTGTTGTGGCAAGACATGATTTGTAAAATCACGCGCAGTGAGATTGACCGAGAGCTTGAGTCGAATCCCCTGTTGGCGCAACGATGCAATCAAAGCATACGATTGGTCCAGAATCCAATCGGTCAGCAAATGCATCACCTCAGTACGCTCGATCATGGGTAAAAATTGTTCTGGAAACAACATGCCTTTTTCGGGGTGGGCCCAGCGTAATAACACCTCTGCCGCCAACACTTGTCGCGTCGATAACTCCACGATGGGTTGCAAATAAAGCAAGATATGGGATTGCGCAATGGCTTCTTTCATTTCAGCCACCAACGCCAATTGATCTGTCATTTCAATGGCCATGGTTTCGTGATAGATGGCGCGATGCGTATGTTGCTTTTTAGCGGATTGCACCGCGAGTAACGCATGCCTTAACAGACTCTCAGCGGTGTGCCCATGCGCTGGATATAACGCAATGCCCGTTCGGATTTGCACCATCAACGGTTGTGCATAGGTCTGCATTGCGGCAGTTTCTATGTGCGCGTGGATATTTAACGCTTGTTGAAAAATACCGTGGATGTGTTCAACATAGTGCGCCACCTCGGGCTGACTGATATCCACCAGCAATACGGCAAACATATCGGCATCTAGGCGCCCGACCACATCCTGCTTGCTCAATAATGCTTGTTTCAATTGCATGCCTGTTTGGCGTAATACTTCATCCGCTACTGGCCGTCCCATCAAGCCGTTTAAAGCTTTAAATTGTTGCAGGTTGACCAATATTAAGGTCAATACACCGGGTTTGTCTGTGGTGGGTGTACGCGCATCAATCGCTAACTGTAAGGCTTGGGTAAAGCCAAGCTGATTGGCTAAACCGGTCAATGGATCTTGTAGGCACAACGTCTCCAACTGCTCAACTTGTTGTTTTATAGCACCACGCATACGATTAAACGCATGCGCCAACCGCCCCAATTCATCCTGTTGTTGCGAGAACACGGGCTGCGCGTGACCATGCTGAGCCAACCCCTCTAAGCCCTTGGTCACCTCCGTGAGCGTGGGCACGGTGTGCCTTGTCCACCACCATACCGCCAAACAACACAGCGCAATCCCAAAACAGGCCACACTAAACAGATTCACAAACAACGCGATCAAACCATTGTGGGGTGAGGCAAGTGGTACTTGCATCACCACCAATAACTGCGCCGTACCCAAGCTAGACATTTTTTTTAAGCGAGTGTGTTCTGCATGTTGTGAGACCATGGTGGCGCGAGGTGCGGCAGTAGCGGCCTCATATTGTTGTACCAAGCTGTTGACAGCTGCCTGCGTATTGAGCGGACGCGAGCTAGCCAACAGTTGCCAAGGCTGTGCGCCCGATTTTTTATAAAAAGAAAAATCAACCTGCGTTAACTGTTTGGCTTGTTGGGCAAACGCTTGGTTGAACGTAAACCCAAGCGCAAGCTCACCAATGCGGGTAGGTGCCGCATTTACAGGCGCGCTCACCCATTGATAAGGGGTATGACCACGCGTAACCAAGCCATTAGGTTGGGCTTGGCTGGGCATTAAAGTGGGCGAAAATACAAAGGTGGGATCGGTACTCACGTGAGTACTGCCATCGGCCGCATGAAACTCGACCACACTGGCTTGTAACTGTTGTTTAATTTGCAACAAGGCTTGACGTATGGTGGCCGTCTGCTGGCTAATCAGCGTTTCTCTTAACGCCAAATCTGCAACCAAAAACTGCAGTGCTTGCCGTTGGCTTTGTGCCTGTTGCTGTAACAGACTGGAAAAGATACGGTCAGCGCTGCTTAATTGGTCGACTGCCGCTTGTTGACGTTGTTGAACAACAGCTTGCCTCACCATGACCAGCTCCACGATTTGCAATAAAGCAAAAAGCGAAATAAATAACAGTGCGAGTTTTAACCCTAATTGGTGTTGACGGTTCATGGACAAAACTGACAATTGCAGTGTTGCCACTATACCATTATTCTAGCGTTCGATTATGCGCCAGCAAGGCGCGATATACAGGCGCAATCAAGGCGTCACACCATCAAACGCCATTGTCTAAGGGCTGACAGGTTTTAGACCGCAAATCGACAGTAGCTGTTTTTCGAGCTGTTTAAATTGCCCTCCGTTGCCAGTAGCAAAGGCATAGGGATTGCTGCTCAAATACTGGTTGTATGTCACTTGGCGCAAGGTGTATTGCTTGGATATGCCTTGCGTGCGACATTCGCACGCTTGGGTTACGTTATCAGCACTAAATTGTTGTGCGCAAGCCGTGTTTAAACGGGTGACCTCAGCGGCACTCCAAGCGGCAACCGCTTGTGTTTGTTGGTCAGCGCGCGCTTGCGTGAGCATGGCATACATCAGTTCGACACTGGCACGCAATTTACCCAGTTCTGCCGTTTGCAACTCTTCTTTGGCTTTTGGTTGGATGTGTTGCGCATCCACATTCAATACCGCTTCTAATTGCGTCTGGGCAGGAATCGCATAGCCTTGTGCCGCCAACATAATTTGTTTGGCAGGTTGCGCGTCTAAAAGGGCTTGCGCTTCGGCAATGTCACTCGCAGGTAAGTTAAGAACCCACTTTGCCTGACAAGGCTCTGCTTGAACTAGCTGCATATGCCCGATGATCAATTGATCACTGACAGCATCGGCAAACGCTGGCGGAATCCGTTGCGTCATATAACTGATTTCACGCTCGGCTAGCGTTTTGAGGGCACCAGCATCTAAACATGCATGTGCCGTTGGTAGCGCACTCATCAAGCACAAAGCCAATAGCCAACGTAGGTTTAGGTGGTTCAAGCGGTTTAAAGCGTTTTGCATGGATAAGCTCCTGTTAACCCAGCTTTGAACCCATGACAGTGAAAAAGGTTTAGCCATGACCATGATTTATTTAGGGAAATTTAATAAGTGTGTATTAACCAATGGTCATGCACGGTGATTGAGACATCACCATAGATGCGCGTCTATGCTAAGTCATCGCTGTGAACGCACCCTGTTTGAAAACATCTGCGTGACAGTGGCAGGCGTTAAAATGACAACGGGCGCATATAGCGCCCGTTAAATACATAAGAACAAATTATTTGTTCATTACGTACATCGTTACTTCGAAACCGAAACGCATTTCAGTAGCAGCTGGTTTTGTCCACATAGTGATTTCTCCTTAATCTTTAAATTCGCTTTAGCTGATTGCTATCACGTGATGTCATATTAAACAGTGACCGCAAACGTGTCGTGATGAAAACCCGCGACAGTCCTTCATGATTTTCATGAGTATCGACTAATTGCCCGCTAAGCCGCACCATTGCTTGATTTGACGGATTGCACGACGCCAGCCTTTACGGCCAATGGTGCGCTTCAGCGTGACTTTAAAATCGTATAGATAAAACGGCCATAACATCGATGCCTGCAAGCGCGTGCCCGACCCCGCAAGGTAATGTTGCAACACGCGCTTGCGCCCAGACCAGTGCAGTTTATTTAAGGCACGGGTTAAATCTGCCAAGCCCAGCTTGCGTGGCACCCCCTTAGGATAGGCATGCAACCGTGCCGTATCAATTAAAACAAAGCGTATATCCGTTTCGTGACGTTGCACCAAAATATTGCCGCCCGAAAAATCACGGAAATAAATACCTGCGCCATGCATATGCGCGCTAAATCTGGCAAAGGCGCGGTAAAGGGTTTCGTGAGTCACACCCTTAAACTGTTGCGCACCCTGACTAAACGCCACAAAGGCCTCTGAAATGGCAAAGTCATGTTGCACAAATTCACAAATATAAAAATTTTTGCGCAACGTTGGGTCATTGCGGTGCTCAAAAAAAGCCACTGGCATGGCTGTCCCCACACCGCGCCGCATCAATTCCATCGCGCCATTCCAGCTACGTTTGGCTTTGCTGGGTTTTAAGCGATCTAACCATTGTTTATGCCAATGCATGGTGATGGGCTGTTTAACGGTCACGCGCCGCTCGGGTTGACGCGGGTCGGGCATCGGCCAAATGGCATTACGCGCATGCCGTAATGCAGCTTGTTTGCTAGGCGCCTTTAAACGCTCGGGATGCCAAGCTTGCCATAACATGGCTGCCTCAGTGGCATCTTTAGCCAGTAGCATGCCGCGCCACTCACCTTCTTCTATCGGAAAATAAGTGCGGCCTGCCACATGTTGGTCAATCACCGTTCCAGTCAATGGGGAGTTCACTGGCAAGCACTCGATCACGGTGCCTAACGGCCATGTCAGATACATAGGCGACTCTGTCACCAACGCAGCATGCACGATGGGTACGCCATCACGATCAAACAGTTGCGCTTGCGCAAGCGTCTCTGCGCTATACAGGTGTTTGAGGTGTGCGCATTGACCGTTAATGGTCCATGCGATATGCACCTCACGGTCATGCTGACGTAAATGATGCAACTCTAAGCCCGCTTGGCTGGCAATCGCCGCCACATACTGCGCACCATTGAGCCAATGCACTACGGTTTTAAACGCAGCAAAGCTCGGGTGTTGTCGATATTGATTGGGCTCGCCATCCGCAGAGGCATAATAGGCCACGCGCTCTAACGCTGGATAAGTGGCATCGCTTAAACCATCATCAATCAAGCCCTCTCGGTGGCAAATCATCGCCCCCCAATTGGCCTGTGTCACCGCGCCTGAAGCTGCCAGCAAAGTAAAATAGCGGGTTAAATAGTCTGCTTGTTTTTGCGCACCCGCAGGCAGTTGCCGTTGAATACGGTAAATCGCCCAAAAAGCCACCGATGACACCAATTTAGGCACACCGCGTTCAGCACCGATTTTTTGCATTAAACGTGCTTTTTTAATCAGGTTATAACGCAGTGCGCGCGCCCAACGATATTTTAAAATCCTAAAGTCGTATAACTCAGGTTGGATCACACGCTCGACAAACAGATTATTACTGTGCAAATCAGGCAATTGCTGTTGTTGGCCGAGCAGGTTGAGCACCGTGACATTATATAAAGGCTCAAAATCTTGTAAATTAGGCCCAATCACTGTTAACTGGTGGGCTTTAGCCATGCGGTAGGCGGTGTCCCAAGCCTGTAAAAATCCCGGTAGGCTGTAGCCTGACCATTTTTTGCGATTGATGGTGTTGCCAATTTCAACCGCCACAATTTGAGCAGCACATTGGTCGAGCACCGATGACACGAATTGTTGCCAGCCTTGATTTGCCTCAGCGTTTGGCATGCGTTTTGCGTCGGTGAGCGGCTGTACTAAGTGCAATACCACTTGGAAATGTTCATGATGCAAGCGCGTTATCAAGCGCGTTTGATGCACACGCGCAGTATCATCGCTGACATCCACCCGCACCCGTTTGACCCCTAACTGGCGCAATGCCTGCAACACCACCTCATCGATAGCAGGGTCAACGTTGCTCGCCACACAAATACCGATAAAATCGTCGGCGAGACGATGGTTAGGCGTTGCTAAATGGCTATTGGCTAAACGCAAGCCGCCACCGGCGATATAACGCAGACCTTGCCAAATCACCTGACGGGTTAATAATGAGGGAGATGCGCGCACTTAAAACACCCTATTCCGGCAAGCGATAGCGTTGCTCTTGGTATAACAATGCTGGCAACAAGGCATTGGCAAGCGCGGTTTCGGTGAGTGGCATGGCATTGGCGGGTGGCGGTTGATTGACCAAGGTTTTATGTGCAACGTCATAATGGGCAAACGCGGGTGGTTGCCCCTCACGCAGCACCACCACTTGGTTGTCATTGGCGCTTT
Source organism: Methylophilaceae bacterium (assembly GCA_027488395.1). Taxonomy (GTDB): domain Bacteria; phylum Pseudomonadota; class Gammaproteobacteria; order Burkholderiales; family Methylophilaceae; genus Methylophilus. The sequence continues at coordinate 64,209 of JAIYBT010000015.1, forward strand.
GCCCAGTTTGCACCATCCAGCCAAAGTTATAGTTGTATTGCATCATGGCGCGGCCGCGATAATCGGCATCCAACGCACTTAAATCATGCCCAGTCATAGGGTGTTGTGCACGCACCCCCATCAACGACAACATGGTCACGGGCAAATCAATTTGGCTGGCAATCGCATCAATGGTCTTAGGCGTAATGGCACCGCCTAAAATCAGTGCGGGAATATGAAAATGCTCCACTGGCACCAATGCATTTCCGCGCACGCGAATGTCATGGTCGGCGACAATTAAAAACACCGTATCTTGCCAGTAAGGGCTGGCTTTGGCTTTTTTAATAAATTCACCAATTGCGTAATCGGCGTATTTGACTGCGTTGTTATCGGTGGCTTTCGGTTGCTCGAAGAGTGTAATCCGCCCATCGGGAAACTCAAATGGCGCATGGTTAGACGAGCTAAAGGCGAGGGTAAAAAACGGTTTGCCACTGGCATGGTGCGCAAGTAATTGGGCATGGGTTTTATTCAGTAAGTCTTCATCCGAAACGCCCCAACTGGCAACAAATTGGGGGTTTTTAAACTGCGGCTGATCTATGATGTGTTGAAACCCATTGCCCATAAAAAAGCGACGCATATTGTCAAAATGCGATTCCCCGCCATAAATAAACTCCGTCAAATACCCTTGTTTGGCCAACAGGCTTGCCAAACTAAAAAAGTTTTTTTGGCTTAAATCTAACTTCACCGTGCTATCGGCGGGCGTTGGTTGAAAGCCTGTCACCACCGCCTCGATGCCACGCACCGAACGCGTACCAGTGGCATACATTTGGGTAAACCAAATGCCTTCTGCTTTTAATTGCTCTAAATTAGGGGTCACTGGTTTGCCACCCAGAGAGGCAACAAAGCCCGCGCCTAAACTCTCTTGCAACAAAATCACTAAATTCAATGGCTTATCACGCTTTACCGACGGCACTAACGTGGTTAAGGTAGGGATGTCAGTGTTTTTGGCCCCAGTCAGCGTAAAGACGGTTTCGCGTGGCAGTTTGCCGTAAATCGCACTAGATTTAGCCTCATGTTGCAAGCTATAAGCGGCATAAAACACCGAGTAACTTGAATTGAGAATCAGGCTATTGACCATGCTGTCTTGCGTGATGGCAAACAACGCAGGATTGGCGGGGCGATGTGTCAAGCTAGAACGGATGCCAAATAACACGCAGACCATCAGCACAGGCCACACCAACCATAGCTTGCGATTAGACCACGACGTTTGTGTTGGCTGCCATGCGCTCAATAAGCGTTGCAAAGCAAACACAGTAATCAGCGTGACCAGCAAGCTTGTAAAAATTTCAAGCTTAAAGCCTTGCCACAACATGCCAAATACCTCATGTGGGTATTTGAGATACTCAACAAATATGCGATTGGGGCGCACATCGTATTCGTGGATAAACCCAGGGGTGGCGGCCTCCATAAACACCAGTAATAACAAAGCTAAAAATACCCAGAGCAAGCTTAAGCGACGCCACCAGCGAAACCCCGCCGAGTGAGCCAATATGGGGGCTACCAATAAGGGCATCAACGCCAGCAAACCCAGCTCAATCAGATCAACACGCACTCCCTGCAATAAAATAGCGCCTAATTCACCGGTGGCTGTTACTCGGTCAAACTGCCAGAGTATCAAGCCTAAGCGACTGATACTCAACACAATTAAGCCCACTACATACAACACCACAAACGGCGCAAACGGGCCTAAGCGTTGCGCAAAATGCCATAAGCGTTGAACAATACGCGAAGGTGGTGTGGCTGAAATCGTCATAAATAAAGTCGTTGGCGCAGGCATGGATGAAAGGTGGTGATTATAACGAGATTATGCGCAGTTGCATCGCACACCGCGCATGCGCTTCGCTATGCACACAGGCAACGGTGTCTGTGCTCAATCGTCGCCAAGCCTAAAGCTGGCAGGGATTAGATCAGCGCAAACAACCAGCGATGCAATAAGCGGCCGGGGGCAAACGCCAATAAGCCCGCGAGCCAGATACCCCCTAGATATAAACCCAGCATGAGCGTGCGGTGTTGTTGAATCTGCCCACGGCGCGCCGCGCGATAGGCCAACGGCACAGTGACTAATACCAACACACTTAAGCCATGTATCCAACCCACATGGCCTAACCACGTTGGGCCAACTTGCGCGCTGATGGTGAAACTGAGGCACGCGGTGAGCGCCATCAGGCCTAAATACAAACGCCCCAACAAACGGTGCATAGCGGTGCCTTTTCGCATAGCCATGAGCCACGTCCCCAACAGCGCTGCGGGGAGTACCGTCAGCAGATGCGCCCAAACGAAGGGCGATACAGAGGCAATTGTGTGCATCAAAAACCCTTAAGTGAGCGGTTGGCGTTTAGCGCTTGCCGCCATACTTGCGCACATAAGCCAATAAACGTTGCCAGTATTCTGGTTGCCGCAGACACAAATAGCCAGCCACCAGCACATTGACCCCAGCCGTCAACGCAAACAGTTGCGGAATACTGAAACCTAGCCCAAATAACCACACCGAGCAAGCGGCCGATGCCACCATAAAGAGCGCATTCATAATATTATTGGCCGCAATTACCCGCGATTCATAACCCGCTGGCGCACGGCTTTGCAACAGCACATACAAAGGCACAATATATAAGCCACCACACACACCCAACAAGCCTACATCCAGTAACATACGCCCGTAATCGACCATGCTGACCGCTTGCAAGCCTAGGTCAGGGTGCACGTGTAACTGTGCGTGGATCGCTGCCGTAATCGTGGCAAAATCCCAAGTAAATAACGACATCCCCAGCGCGCCTATCATCACTAAGCCGAGTTCTTGCTCGCCATGTGACAGCTTTTCACACCATAACGAGCCCACCCCCACGCCCACCGAAAACAGCGCCAGCAAAGAAATAAAATCGCGCTCACTGCCCATCAATACTTGTTTGGCTAAATGTGGAAATTGCGCAAGCAAAGTGGCACCAAAAAACCAAAACCAAGAAATCGCCACGATGGCGACCCATAAAGTTTGCTGCGCCCAAAACAAGCGCACGTTGCTCAAGGTTTCGGTGACGGGGTTCCAGTTGATGCGCATGCTAGGCACCATGGCGGGGGTGCGTGGAATCCGTCGGCTACAGGCATAGCCCAAGCCCGCGATGGTCAGCACGCAGGCACTCACGAGAAATGCGGGTTGATCTAGACTGCCTAACCACGCACCCAGTATTTGGCCTAACAAAATCGAGACAAAACTACCCATCTCCACCATACCATTGCCGCCAGTGAGTTCGTGCGGTGCCAATTGCTGGGGTAAATAAGCGTATTTCACTGGCCCAAACAGGGTGGAATGTAGCCCCATTAAAAATAAAGCCAAGGCAAGTACACTTAATTGCTGATAAAAAAAGCCAATACTGGCAAACAGCATAATGCCGATTTCTAGCACTTTCACCGCGCGGATAATGCGAGATTTTTCGTATTTATCGGCAAGCTGGCCAGCGGTAGCCGAAAACAAAAAAAACGGCAAAATAAATAAACCCGGCAGTAACGTTGCCAACACACTGCCATCGAGTTGCGTAAAACGCTCAGTATGAAATGCCACTTGCGTGATCAATGCTGTTTTAAACACATTATCGTTAAAAGCGCCTAAACTTTGCGTCCAAAAAAAGGGGCCAAACCTAGGCTGATGTAATAACTGAAAGGATGTATTCATAGGCGCTCAAAAACCCGTCTCGTCTCAAAAACCTCGGGCAACCAAGCTTGCCCATCAATTTGTAGTAAGCGTTTTAATGCAAAATCATACAGCAGCGGATGATGCCGTTTTAACGTTAATAAAAACGTTTTATGTTGTGCATCTAACCAGCCATTTGCAATCAATGTGTTGAGATTGGTCAGTGGCATGATGCCTGGTAAAGGATAGTCGGAGCCGTTGACTAATCGCGGATGCCAATCTTGACGCGCGATTAACGTTGGCAACACCCACGCATGGTTGATCAGTGTGGTGGCAGAAATGTCACCAAACAATAACCCTGCATAAGCTGGGTGATCCATCATGCGTGCAAACAACTCAAAACTACGCACGCTGATGCCGCCATGGTCTAGATCTTGATCCATGCCATCACTGGCACAATGCGCAAGAATGACTTTCACGCCTTGGTCGAGTGCTCGTCGCATTTTCAGCGGATTACCAAACGCTTGTTCGCCACCGGGCACTGCACTCTCTTTACCCGTATGGCTGATGATGGGGATGTTTAAGCGCGCTGCTTGTTGATAAAACGCATCACATTTCGGCGACGCGGGATCAATGCCCATGCCCGAGGGTAGCCATTTAACCGCTTTTGCGCCTTGCGCGTGGGCTTCGATCAGTGCATCCACCGCATCAGGCCGATAAGGATGGATACTGGCCACCCATTCGTAGCGGGCTGGATTGCGTTGGGCAATCGACGCCGCATAGTGATTCGAAATATGAAAAATAGACTGCTGTTTTAGCACCTTTCCTTGCGCATCACGGTGCCAATCAAACGCAAACAACATCAACTTCATGCCCACAGGTAGGGTTTGAGTGAGCGCATCCATCCGCTCCACGGTGCTTTGATCGATCTGTTGTTCATCGGCACAGGTGGCGTTGATATAAAAGGCTTTTTGTAACTTTAGTTGTGGATGTAACCATTCATCCATGGCTGGGTTAAACCAAGTCTCTTGACTGTGATCGCCCACCCCAACCAAATGCACATGCGCATCCCAGACTTGGTCCGTTTGTATGCCTTGCCACACCCTTTGCCAGCTCGGGTGCTCGGTCAGCACCGTTGGGAACGTGGTTAAACAAGGATGGGTGAGCCCAGTATCAGGCAAATATTTGCTAACTGGAAAGGCGATACCCGTGCACATCACTGCACCGCCTGCCAACAAAAACTGGCGGCGATTCATCAGGCTTGTTCCGCCATCTGTTTTAGGCTGACATAATCGGTTTTACCCGTGCCCAGTAATGGAATGGCATTCACCGTGATAATTTTGCGCGCGATGGCGATTTCAGGCGCACCCGTATTTTTTGCCACCATTTGTAAATCCTCGCGCTTTAAATCGGGGTCGGTGGTGTAGAGCACGATCGTTTCCCCCCGACTCGCATCGGATTGCGTGGTGGCCGCATGTTGAAATTCGGGGGCGGCGGTGACCGCCAATTTCTCAACCGTTTCCAGTGACACCATTTCACCAGCCACTTTGGCAAAGCGTTTCACGCGGCCTTTGATAAAGATAAAACCATCGGCATCCAGCTGCACCACATCCCCAGTGTCATACCAACCCTCTTTGGGGGGTATCAATACACCAGGTTGGTCATACAAATAATAGCCTTGCATGATGTTGTCGCCTTTAACCTGTAACAAGCCTCCTTCGTCAATGCCGGGCACCGGCAACAAGCGATAATCAATGCCTGGGGCAAATTGACCCACACTGCCCGTGCGGCTCGCCATTAAGGTATTGCTAGACAACACAGGCGCGCACTCGGTGGTGCCGTAGCCTTCTAATACACGGATGCCAAATTTTTCTTGGTAGACGCGGCGGACTTCTTCGTTCAACTTTTCAGCGCCAGCAATCACAATGCGTAGCTTATGAAAATCATATGGATGGGCAAACTTGGCGTAGTGCGCTAAAAAGGTACTGGTTGAAAAAAAGATGGTACAGCCGCGGTCGTAAATCACTTCCGGTATCAATTTATATTGCAACGGTGAGGGAAATAGCAAAGTGCGGATGCCGCGTAACACGGGTAGCAAAGTGCCAGTAAAACCAAAGGCGTGAAACATGGGCAGCGCCATCATAAATTTATCGCTGGGGTTAAAGTCATGAATCGCCATGATTTGATGAATATTCGACAGAATATTCTGATGGCTATGTACCACCCCTTTCGGTTTGCCTTCCGACCCGGAGGTGAACAAAATCACCGCCGTATCATTTGGCTGCATCGGCGCTTGCACCGCACGTGGCCGATGCAAGGCATACGCCATCAACCATAGACGGTCCATGACACCAAACTGGCGTCGCAAATCCTCGAGGTAGTAGACCTCAATGTCTTGCAATTGCGCCACCACTTCTTCGAGTTTTGCAGTGGCTAAAAATTGGCGTGAAGTAATGACTTTGCGTACTTTGGCCGCAATACATGCGTTTTGCATGCCTGCTGCCCCAGCGGTAAAGTTGAGCATGGCGGGCACTCGGCCCAAGGCACTCATGCCTAAAATCAAGGCTAAGGTATTGGTTAAATTGGGCATCAATACCCCAATCGCCTCGCCAGGCACACTGATTTTGCTAGCAATACGCCCCAAGGCCAAACTTTTTTTAAGCAGTGCTTGGTAGGTTTCTTCGACCTGATTCAGGTCTTCAATAATGCGCGTATGTGCACCAAATAAATCGATCGTGTCTAAAAATGCTGAAAATAAGGTTTTGCGTTGTTGCGATTGATACAACATGCGCTGCATGATGACACGCATGGCTTCTCCCGCGAGACGTCGCCGCTGCTTGGCCGTCATCGGCGCATCGTTGGGGGCTTGGATCTCAATCGATGTGATTGGCATCACTTTTAACGAGACTTGCGGAAACAGTTTACGTGGATGACCATCTGGTAAACGACCAAAATAAGATTGCGCAGCACCCTCAACCCGCACTGGCAGCACCTGAACGCCAGTTTTAGCCGCTACAAACCCCGGGCCATCATAAACCTTCATTAATGCGCCAGTCAGCGTGATGCGGCCCTCAGGAAAAATCACCACGTTTTCGCCTGCATTCAAGCGTTGCACCACTTTTTTCATGGCCAGCGGACTGCTTGGATTGACCGCTAAATAGGGCGTAAGTGATAAAAACAGTCTAAACAAAGGTTTTTTGAGCACCTCACTGTGCACCACAAACGTGGCACGCTTTGGCAAAAACAAGCCAAGCAATAAACCATCTAAAAAAGATTCATGGTTGGCCACAATCAATAAACGATCGTGCTGCGGGATGTGTTCTATCCCTGACACTTGCACCTTAAACAGTAATCGACAGATATGCCTTAACAGACCCACCCACATGCCACGTTCCCCCTATACTTAGATTGCTTCATCAATATACCGAATTACATTGCTTAACACTTGTTGCATCCATGCTTTATTAACCCAAAAATACACTTCACGTCCAATTTTTTCACTTTGCAATGCGCCACCACGTTCGAGCACTTTCAAATGGTGGGTGACTGCGGTGCGGCTCAACTGCGAGCTTTCTGCAATTTGCAAAATACTCAGTCGCTCGTTTTTTTCAAACGATAACAAAATGCGTTGCCGATGGGCATCCCCAAGCGCGACAAACAAGGTTGACATGTGGGCCCATGCCTCTGGAATTTGGCTGACAATTTTCATATAACTAAATAATTAATTATTTAGTTATATGTGTCAAGATTTTTTCTAGGCCTGACTGTTGAGAACGGCATCCCATCGCGAATTACATGTGTTGCGCGGCCTGCCCAATCAGTAACTGCAGCATGGCTTCGTCACCAGGTGCTTCTGCCACGATTGCGTTTAGCCCCGCTTGCCTCGCTTGTTCTGCAATCCGCGCATGGTTCACACACAGCGTCATGTGCTTTAACCAAGGCGCGTGCGCTGCCAATGCCAGAAACCCTTGCAGGGCTTCAGAGCTGGTCATGACGATGGCATGCAAAGGGGCTTGCTGATGCGCATCGGCTAAAGGCTGTGCACTGGTTTGCGGATGTATGCGGCGGTAACATTCGCCAATACTGACAGCTGCCCCGCGTTGTTTGAGTGTATCTGCTAATAATTCACGCCCGCCAACCCCACGTACAATCAATACGTGCTGGCCTTGCATGGCTTGAAACATCGGCAATGCAAGTAACGATTCGCTGTCGTAACGACCCTCGGGGGTCACCACTTTTAACACACCATAGTGTTTTAGTTGGCTGGCAGTGACTGGCCCAATCGCAGCAAATTTTAATGTCGATGGCAGGCCAAGCTGTAACACACTTGGCATGCCAAATTGCACCGCATTGCTACTAATAAAAATAGCCCAATCAAATTGCTTTAACGGGCTAAGGGTATGTTGAAAAGCAGTGAGGTCATTTAACCCAACAATGTCTATCAAAGGAAAAGAGACAGGATGGCCCCCCGCTGCCACAATCATGGCCGACAGCGTGTTGGCTTGATCAATTGGACGGGTGATGACAATCTGCTTGCCCGCCAACGGCAAACTCATTTCACGCCATCCAACGCAGCAAGAATCTGATCAGCCCCCCGAGCGATCAATTGCTGTGCCAATTGTTGGCCAAGCGATTCTGCTTGGGTTGCAGGCCCCACCACCGTTTCAATCAGCATTTCGCGACCATCGACACTGGCCACAAAACCTGTCATGTGTATTTGATCGGCTTGCTTGGTTGCGTATGCGCCCAAAGGCACCGTACAACTGCCTGCCAATGCACGGCTAAACCCTCGCTCGGCCTCGACGCATTGCTGCGTATCCAAATGATTCAGCGGGGCTAATACGTCAATTAAATCCGTGCGATCAGCACGAATCTCAATGCCTAAAGCCCCTTGACCTACCGCTGGAATGCTATCGGAGGGTGCAATAAAACTGCGAATGCGATCGCCTAAGCCGAGGCGGATCAGGCCAGCTGCGGCCAAAATAATGGCCGCATACTGCCCTTCATCCAGTTTACGCAGGCGTGTTTGCACGTTACCGCGTAAGGAGGTGATGACCAACTGTGGAAAACGGGCTTGAATTTGACTTTGCCGACGCAAGCTAGAGGTGCCGACGATACTGCCAGCGGGCAAAGCGGCTAAATCAGCATAATGATTAGAAACAAACGCATCGCGTGGGTCTTCACGCTCGCCAGTGGCCACCAGCGCAAAGCCAGCAGGCAGATGCATGGGAACGTCCTTCATGCTATGCACAGCTAAATCAGCGCTGCCATTGCTGAGTGCGGTTTCTAACTCTTTGACAAATAAGCCTTTACCACCAATGCGTGATAAGGGTGAGTCTAGGATTTGATCGCCGGTAGTGGTCATGCCCAAAATACTGACAGCACAACTTGGGTAAAGCGCTTGTAAGCGGGCTTGAATATGGTGGGCTTGCCACATTGCGAGCGCACTTTCACGCGAGGCAATGACTAAAGTGTTTGGGGTAGCGGTTGTCATGTCGAGATTTTAACATAGGGCTAGGCTTGTACAGAGAACCAGCATTGGCAGGGGCAACGTTGATCCAATGCGCACCTATTGCATCCCCTTCGCCATATGGCATCAGCGCTCTACGGTAATAGCGACTTAAGCAACGCAAATTGTCGGCGGCTGATGGCAAGCGTCTCGGGAACACCACGCAAAGTGACTTGCCAAGTGGCTGGTTGTGACAATGTATCTTGTGATGCTGCCAGTGGTGATGCAGCCTGTGATGATGAAGGGAAATGGCTAGGCTGCTTTTCAATGCCCAGCACAGCATCGCGCGCGACCAATGCATTGCGGTGGATACGGACAAAATGATCAGCATGCCGCAGTGCCAGCTGATTGAGTGAGCCTTCCCATAAATAATGTTGTTGTTGCGTGCGCACAGTGACATATTTGAGATCAGCTCGGGCATAAATAATGTCGGCAATGGCCACCAGCAACACGCGGCCACGTTGATGTATGCTCAAGTGCGTGTGGCTGGTTTGCAACGGTTGTAACGCTTGCCATTGCGCCGATTGCAAAGGTTTTACTTTGCTTAACGCCACCGCCAAACGCTCCCTGCGTATCGGTTTAAGCAAGTAATCAATCGCGTTGAGCTCAAAGGCTTGCACGGCAAACTGGTCATACGCAGTGGTAAAAATGATCTGAGGTGGTTGCGCCAGTTTACGCGCGTGTTGCGCCAGTTCGATACCGTCCATCTCTGGCATCCGAATATCAACTAACATTACCGAGACGTTCAGCTGTTGCAACTGATGCATGGCTTCTAGCCCATTCGCCGCTTCACCTACCACTGCGTACCCGCCCATGTCTTGAATAACATCCCGCAATCGGGCCCGCGCGAGCGGTTCATCATCCACAATCAACAAAGTAGGCATTGTCATGGCAGTGGCGTCCCTGATGGAAAGCGAAGGTTCACCTCGTAGCAGCGCTGTCCCGGCGCAGGCGTTATCATCGTCTGACTAAAATGCGCTTCTAAATCATAATGTAATCGCAACCGCTCGCGAATATTATTCACCGCCATCTGATTGCCCGCAGCAGACAATGTCGCCACTGGCAGTGGGTTTAAAATGCGCAGCCACACCATGTTGTCTCGTTCAAAGATGTCCACTTCAATCGTACCGCCTTGCATGCGTGGCTCGATGCCGTGATACACCGCATTTTCTATTAAAGGTTGTAATAGCAATGGCGGAATCATGACCTTAGGGATGACGGCTGGCAGGCGCCAGACACATTGTAAGCGCTCACCCAAGCGCAATTTTTCTATATTTAAATATTGCTCACACAACGCAATTTCTTGCGCCAATGGCACCAGTGCATTGTTTTCTGCCATCAATACACGAAATAGCTCGGCCATGTCTTCAAGCGCGGTTTCTGCCTGTTGTGGTTGACTGCGTATTAATGACAGCACTGCATTTAAACTGTTGAATAAAAAATGTGGGCGAATTCGGGCCTGTAAGGCTTGCAATCGTGCTTCCGAAATCGCAGGGGAATATGCACGTTGCAATAAATCCAGGTAATAAAAACATACCAAGGTATCAACGAGACTGAGCAATAACACTAACGACCCATGCGCAATCGTTGCCCGCAATACCCAGTGTTGGTAAACCAACATCACTAGGCTGGTCACGCCAAGCACACCCGTCAATATCACCATCATGCCAGACCGATAAGACAAATGACGCAGCCATGGGTAAGCGCCATATAACCCGCCCAAGATCAGCAACAAAGGCGGCACCCAAGCAAAAGCCAACGCACTTAACACCTCTAGCGTCGCGCTGCCTTCCTGTCCGATGACGGTAAAGGAAAACGTCAAGCCAGTGAGCAAGAGCAGATGTAACACTAACAGTCGCAAGTGAATGGAGAGATTACGAAAGTTGGGAAGACGGCGACTTTTACGCACAATGCCTTGTTCGTTTATAATGTGATGTACGCATCATAGGTACTCGGCGCAGGTCGTGCAAGTAGCGCGGATGCCTGATGTACTGCAGTGTTGCCCTTAGGCAGAAAGATCCTTCGTTTTGACCACTCAACATTCAAACTCCTCACTCCATCAAAAAGATCAAGCTTGGTCAGGCCGCTTTAATGAGCCTGTGGCCGAGTTAGTCAAACGCTACACCGCATCAGTAGATTTTGACCAACGTCTGGCGCGGGTTGATATTCAAGGCTCACTCGCCCATGCCACCATGCTCGGGGCAACAGGCATTATCTCCGCGCAGGATGTGGCCGATATTCAGCGTGGACTCACAGAAATCTTGGCCGACATTGAGGCGGGCCAGTTTGAATGGTTGCTAGATTTAGAAGATGTCCATTTAAATATTGAGCGTCGCCTGACTGAAAAAATTGGCGATGCAGGTAAACGTTTACATACTGGTCGCTCGCGCAATGACCAAGTGGCCACCGATGTCAGGCTGTGGTTACGGGGTGTGGTAGAAGATACACTCAGCGGCATACGTGCTTTACAACTTGCACTGTTAGATTTGGCTGACGCCCATGCGGACACCATCATGCCTGGCTTTACCCATTTACAAGTGGCGCAACCAGTGACGTTTGGCCATCACTTGATGGCTTACTACGAAATGCTTGGCCGCGATGCCGAGCGCTTTGCAGATGCATACAAACGCATCAATCGTCTGCCGCTGGGTGCCGCGGCATTGGCTGGCACCAGCTACCCCATCGATCGGCACATGGTGGCGCAATTATTGGGCTTCGACGGCGTCTGTCAAAACTCTTTAGATGCTGTGTCTGACCGCGATTTTGCCATTGAATTTAACGCTGCCGCCGCGTTGTTGATGATGCATTTATCGCGGTTTTCCGAGGAGTTAATTCTCTGGATGAGCCCGCGTTTTGGCTTTATCGACATTGCTGATCGCTTTTGTACCGGCTCCTCCATCATGCCGCAGAAAAAAAACCCAGATGTGCCCGAACTCGTGCGAGGTAAAACTGGGCGTGTCTACGGCCATTTGATGGGTTTGCTTACGCTGATGAAAGGTCAACCATTGGCCTACAACAAAGATAACCAAGAAGACAAAGAACCGCTGTTTGATGTGGCTGATACGCTGTTGGTGACTTTACAGATTTACGCCGACATGTTGCGCGGCATCACCGTGAATAGCGCGCGCATGCGGCAAGCCGCGCTTGAAGGCTTTGCCACGGCCACGGATTTAGCCGATTACTTAGTAAAACGCGGCATGCCATTTAGAGACGCACATGAAGTCGTGGCGCATGCAGTCAAAGCTGGGGTGGCGCAGGGCCGTGATTTAGCCGAGTTTAGCCTAGAAGCATTACAAGCCTTTAGCACGATGATAGAAGCAGATGTGTTCGAGGTGTTAACGCTGGAAGGCTCCGTGGCGAGCCGCAATCACGTCGGCGGTACGGCGCCGCAACAGGTTAAACAAGCCATTGCGCAGGCCCGCCTCGCGCTTGGCCAAAAGCCAGCATAGCACCACAACCACGGGCAACATGTTGAGGCATTGCCAGTACCGCGCGAAGCTTATATTGCTGCGTAATCAACAATCAACGGCGCGTGGTCACTAAAACGTTGTGCTTTATAAACGCTAGCCTCGACCACACGTGCGCCCAGATGTGGTGTTGCCAACTGGTAATCAATCCGCCAACCCACATTGTTGGCATACGCTTGCCCGCGGTTACTCCACCAGGTGTAACAGTCTTCTGTGGTGTTAGGATGGCGTGCACGGTAGGTATCTACCCAACCCACACGCCCTAACACCTCAGTCATCCAAGCGCGTTCTTCTGGTAAAAAGCCAGAATTTTTACGATTGCCTTTAAAGTTTTTTAAATCTTGCTCTTGATGGGCAATATTCCAATCGCCTGTGATCACCACTTCTCGACCGCTCGCAATCAAATGTTCTAAATGCGGTAAAAATACAGACATCACTTGAAATTTAAATTGCTGACGTTCTTCACCACTCGAACCACTTGGCAAATACAGTGAAACCACACTTAAATTGCCGTATTGGCATTCTAAGTAGCGGCCTTCCGCATCAATCTCGGCATGCCCCAAGCCGACAATCACCTGATCAGCGGCTTGCTTGCTGTAAATACCGACACCGCTGTAGCCTTTTTTTTCCGCATAATGAAAATAGCCGTGATAGCCAGACGGCGCTTGCATGTCGGGGCTTAAATCATTGGCTTGCGCTTTCAGTTCCTGGACACACACCACATCGCCACCACTGCTCGCCAACCACGCTAAAAAGCCTTTGTTACAGGCCGACCGTATGCCATTTAGGTTCAAGGTTATAATACGCACTTTCACTCCACTTTCATTGATCTGTCATGACGCACACTACTTTGAGCACTGATTTTATTGCCTTCGCCATTCAAAAACAGGTGCTGCGCTTTGGCGAATTTAAAACCAAAGCAGGGCGCTTAAGCCCATATTTCTTTAATGCAGGTTTGTTTAATGATGGCGACAGCTTGCTCAAACTAGGTGAATTTTACGCGCACAGCATACAACAGTCTGGGCTTCAATTTGATATGTTATTTGGCCCAGCCTACAAAGGCATTCCATTGGTGACGGCCATCAGCATCGCCTTTGCACGTAACGGTCACAATTATCCTTATGCTTATAATCGTAAAGAAGCCAAAGACCATGGCGAAGGCGGCACCTTAGTCGGCGCGCCCCTGCAAGGACGGGTACTGATTATTGACGATGTAATCTCAGCGGGCACCTCCATCCGCGAATCGGTGCAGCTGATACGCCAAACGGGGGCGACCCCCTGTGCGGTGAGTATTGCATTGGATAGACAAGAGAAAGGCTTGGGTGCGTTATCCGCAGTGCAAGAGGTCGAACAAAGCAATGGCATGCCTGTAGTGAGTATTGCCAATGTGTCCGATTTATTTGCTTACTTACAAGGCAACCCACAACTCGCGCAATATTTTCCTGCAATCCAAGCCTATCGCGCGCAATACTGCATCGCCTAGGCCATCGCGACCTATACTTAAAAAAGTATTTATTTGAGCATTGCCATTAAGCGTGATAACAATAATGCTGGATTTTGTTCGACTACACCATTGGGCGTCAGTTGATTCACCGCATCTGGCAAAAATTCAGCAATTTTTTCGGTGAGCTCGGCAGGGGCTACATTTAATTGATTGGCGATCCCTGCAATCACTTGGCTGCCCAAGGCCGATCCAATTTGTTCGGCATTCAGCGGTAAATTGGCACCGGTGCCAACCCAAGAATCAACTTGTTGGCTTAAGCCGTGGTCTTTTAAGGTTTGCAAAATGCCTGGCAAGCCATCATATTGTTGAAATAATGCCATGGCGACTTGTGCCAGTGGCGCATTGTCACCCATCATTTTACCCATGACGTTACCGGCAATTTGATCAAATAAACCCATGTCTGCTCCTGTATGCGCGTAGTATTAAAACCGTTCGTGTGGCCCAAGATAGCGCCATTGTCCTGGGGGTAGCTTCCCTAAGTTAATGCTGCCAATGCGAATCCGCTTCAGGCCAACCACTTGCAAGCCCACCAATTCACACATGCGGCGAATTTGGCGTTTACGGCCCTCACGCAGTACAAAACGCAGTTGATCTTCGTTTTGCCAAGAGACTTTGGCTGGTTTCAGCGTGACCCCATCTAAACTCAAGCCATGATTTAACAACGCCAACCCTTGCGCCGTCAAACTTCCCGCTACCCGCACCAAATACTCTTTTTCAACGCTGGAATCATCACCAATCAATTTACGCGCCACCCGCCCATCTTGTGTCAGTACCAATAGGCCAGTGGAATCAATATCCAAACGACCTGCAGGCGCTAAACCACGCAAATGTCCACGCTTAAAGGTCACGCCACTGGCATCTTCTGCCCACTGATGTTCGGCTTGAAATAACACCACCGCAGGTTCATAGCCATCTTCGGCTTGACCACTGACATAGCCGACGGGCTTATGCAGCAACACCGTGACACTTTCCGCTTGATGCTCTTTGGCATAGGTTGAAATTACAATCTCAGCATCGGGCGCAATGCGGGTACCCAAGGTTTCAATGATGTCCCCATTGACCTTGACCCAGCCGTTTACAATCCAATCATCCGCCTCACGCCGCGAGCAAATACCGCGGTCGGCCATGACTTTCGATAAGCGTGGCAACTGATGTTCATCACTCACAGGGGTAGGGGGTTGCGTGGGGCGAGCGCTGCGCTGCGTTGCCGCCACTTCGCTGTCTGGCCGATGGCGGCGCGGCGCATCTCGACTTGTATGCTGAGGCCCGCCACGGCTGGCATCAGCACGGTAAGATTGCGGGCCGGGATCAGCATTTGGACGTGATTGACGCGCTGCAGGCGTGCTTCTATTCGCGGGCTTGCTTCTGTTGGCAGGTGCGTTTTTATTTGTTGGTGCATTTCTATCAGAAGATGCAGCGCTATCAGAAGGCGCAGTTCTATCACCAGGTGCGCCTGGATTTGAAGGTGAACCGTGCGTTGAGGGTGCTTCTGGCGTTGCTGGCGCAGGTCGCTGCGATTGCTTACGGGCAGGCTGGGCCCGCTCCGACGCGGATGACGCTTTGTTGGCACGTGGTGCAGGTGGTGGTGGAGGCGTACTACGATCACGCATGCTAGGCGCTAATGGACGTACGGGTTTTCCACGTTTTGGCGATTCTTCGCTGACCACTGGTTTATTTAATTTAAGCGTGCTCACAATTTGGGTTTCCTAGACATGCGCCATTGTAACAAACCATGGTCGGGCTGGCGTGTGAATTGCTTGTTACGCCATGGGTTTAGCGCCTGGTTAACTGGGCTCATCACGCTTTACAGGCGCAAACTGCAACGCGCCAGGTTGTTTACGGGCGCTGGGTGACATGTACTTTAAAATTTGTTTTGCCCGCGTTAAGTTTGGTTGTTGGGTTAAATATTGGGTTTTCCAGGCACGGTGTGGGTTACTGATGATACTAGCAAGCCATGCTGCTTGTAGGGGATTTAATTGTTCGGGTGTGCGGCCAAAATAATATTGGGTTGCAGCATAGGCCCCGCAGACACTGGGGCCCCAATCTAGGGTATTTAAATACAAGGTAAGAATGGCTTCTTTGCTGAGCGTTTGCTCGAGTTGTACCGCATAGAGCAATTCCTCTATTTTGCGCTTCCAAGTGCGCTTGCCATCGGTAAACATATATTTAGCCAGTTGTTGCGTAATGGTGCTGCCGCCCACCGATTTTGCCGTGCTTTCTTGGCTCAACAGCCGTTGCATCTGACGCATCACGTAGCCAGGGTGGTGTTTGAATTCGGCATCTTCAGCAATCACGGCCGCCATCGTTAACCAACGACCCAATTGCTGGGTCGCGACCCATTGCATTTTTTCTGGATATTTACGCTCATCTAGTAGCGGACAATCGTATTGCACGGGCGTCTGGGTGGCCATCGAAATATCCAAGCCTGTCACCTGCAATGCGTCAATCACGGGTTGCGCACTCCACGCTTGTTTAGGCCAGCGTAAGGAGCCTTGTGCCGATAAATTACCCTTCACTTGGGCGGTGCGGATGGCAGCTGAGTGAGGCGCCAACACGCGCAGCAAATCTGCCAGCGGGGTTGTCGGTAATTGCCAAGCTAACCGTACATTACGCATGGTCACCTTGCCTTTAAAAGTGAGTTGAAATAATTGTGGTGGTGCGCCTGCCTGTAAGCTACCCGTCAGTTGCTGATCTTCCATCCGCAACCATAGTGCAATCCAAGGCACCACAATCGGATAGGGGCTGACTGAACGCGCATCTAGCCAGCAATCGCGACAAAGAATACGTAAACCATCATCATCACGGATTTGGACGTCACCATATTGCGTGGTGTAGGCTTGCTGATCTAGCCACCAACGTCCAGGCGCAGATGTCGCTAACATTAACAATGGCACCACGCGCACTTGCGGATGGCCCCAAATCGGTAACTTTACCCGCCATGCTTGTTGATCATAGGGTTGCCACACCCACAGCATGAGCGTCGCGCATGCCAGCACTGACGCTAGACTGACGCCGATCACACCCCATTTTAGCCATGAGCGTATACGATGCATGACGCGCTTTATCCTATGCGTTAAACGACTAAGCGCTCAACGATGTTGCCATGTTGCAGATGGCTGCTAATAATTTCGTCAAGATCAGTCTCATCAACAAAGGTGTACCACACAGCTTGCGGATAAACCACCATCACCGGCCCCATCTGACAACGGTCTAAACACCCCGCACGGTTAATCCTGACTTGACCTTCACCCGCTAGGCCATGTTTTTTCACTTGCGATTTCATATAATTAAAGGCGGCTTCAGCACCCCGTTGCGCGCAACAATCATCACCGTTTTCGCGTTGATTTAAACAAAAAAACACGTGATATTTAAAATGGCTCACCTGATTGGCTGGCGTTAAAGTTTCCATAGGATCTCTTTCTAAAGGGTTTGATGCTTGACCAGCGATGCCCACAAATGTTGCGGCCATTTGGTTGAGATTACTCAGCCAGCATCTCGTCTTGCTGGGTAAATGTCCACGTTCGCGTAATACTCAAAATATCCGTATCTCGACGAATCTCTGGCGGAAACGGCGGAAACGGTGCCGCCAGCATCACAATACGCTTGGCCGCATCGTCTAGCACCGCATAGCCAGAACTGCGTTGGATGCGCACGGCTTCAATTTCACCATTGGCTTTAATAGATACCGTCAGCTGCAATTGACCATGCAGTTTTTGTATTTTAGCGGCTTCGGGATAATTGAGGTTACCCAGTCGTTCAACCGTTTGCCGCCATTGCTCGATATAGTGCGCAAACCGATACTCACGTGTTCTTGCGCCAATAAATTGTCGTTTTGGCCGCGTCGCATAGGCGTCTTGTTGTTTGGCAATCAAGGCTTCTAATTTCGCCATTTCTTGCATGGCGGTTGTCGGCAATCGATTGTGCGCAACCGCAGGTGCTTGTATCTGCTGCCGCGCTTGACCAGGCGGCACAGAAGCCGACTGTGGCGGCGCACTGAATGTGGGTACAGCCGCCTGCGCTGATAACTGCGTCATAAGCGCGCGCGCTTCTTGTTCTAATAAAGCAACGCGCTGCTTTTCCTGCTGTAGCTCGGCTTCTTGTTGTAACGCGCGCGGCATGGCTTGGGCAGGGCCTGATTGCGTTGCATCCGAAGCAGAAGCACGCATATGTGGAAGCGCGCTTTTCATCAAACGTTTTTGCTCGGTATTGCCGCCACGGTCTAGGTTAGCTTGTGCTAGCACATCGGCTTTTTCTGGGGCGGTTTTACTTTTGCTATTGACCAGCATCACCTCTAACGTGGGCAGCTGATCTTGGATGCGTTTGAGTGCAGGGCTAAAGTGCAGCGTTAAAAACACCACATGCAGTGCGAGCGATAGCGCCAATGCCCAAAACAGTGGAGATCGAGTGGTCACGCCACGCATGTGCTGAGCCGTTAGGCGTCTAACGCCTGCAATAACCGCTGGTGTACACCACCAAAACCACCATTACTCATGACCAAAATATGGTCGCCCGGTTGCGCGTGTTGCGCCACCGCACTGACTAATGCATCCAGGTGTTCAAAGGTGCTGGCGCGTGCATGCATGGGTGCAAGTGCAGCTTGTGCATCCCAGCCTAAATTGGCGGCATAACAAAACACTTGGTCCGCATCAACCAAACTTTGTGGCAAGGCGTCTTTCATGACCCCCAACTTCATGGTGTTAGAACGAGGCTCCAACACCGCTAAAATGCGGGCCGCGCCCACCTTGGCACGCAAACCCGCTACCGTGGTGGCAATGGCTGTAGGGTGGTGCGCAAAATCGTCATACACAGTGATGTCACGCACAATCCCTTTCACCTCCATGCGCCGCTTCACATTTTTAAAGGCAACCAGCGCTTCAATGGCAATGCACGGCGCCACCCCAACATGGCGTGCAGCGGCGATCACCGCCAGCGCGTTACTGCGATTGTGTGCGCCTAACAAAGACCAACTGACATTGCCTTGGCGTTCACCACCAAAGTACACATCAAAGCGGCCTTGATCATCTACGTCACGCACTTGCCAGTCAGCCGAGCTATCTATCCGCTCGACACGACTCCAACAGCCACGGTCCAACACTCGATCAAGACTGGATTGCTGATTGGCTACCACCAAGCCTTGTGCTGGCACCGTACGCACTAAATGATGAAATTGTTTTTCAATGGCATTTAAATCATCAAAAATATCGGCATGGTCAAATTCGAGATTATTGAGTACCGCGGTACGTGGCCGATAGTGCACAAACTTAGAACGCTTATCAAAAAATGCGGTGTCGTATTCATCCGCTTCAATCACAAAAAACGGTGATTGCGAGTGCGGATCTTGCCTGGGAGTCTGCGGCAAACGCGCGGAAACCGCAAAGTTTTCTGGTACACCACCAATCAAAAATCCTGGCGCCAAGCCTGCGTAATCCAACACCCATGCCAACATGGATGCCGTCGTGGTTTTGCCATGCGTGCCCGCCACCGCCAATACCCATTTGCCCTGCAATACGTGCTCGGCCAACCATTGCGGTCCCGAAATATAAGGCAGCCCTTGATTTAGAATCGCCTCCATCAGAGGATTACCACGACTCACCACATTGCCAATGACATACATATCCGCATTTAAGCTGAGTTGCGAAGGATCAAAGCCCTCAGTCAATGTAATGCCTTGCGCCTCTAATTGCGTACTCATCGGTGGGTAGACATTCGCATCGCATCCAGTGACACGATGACCGGCCGCTTTTGCTAGGACCGCAATGCCGCCCATAAATGTGCCACAAATGCCAAGAATATGAATATGCATAGCTGTACCAAAAAAAAGAATAGGCGTATTTTAACAAACAACTGTTCAAGCACCGCCTGCTGGGCGACACGATAACAAATGTTTAGGGCGTGGTTTGAAACAATAATTGATATTGCTGACAACGGGCACGGATATCGTGCGCTTGAAAAATATCCGTGATCACGGCCAATGCGTTTGCGCCCGCAGCCAATAATGGCTGCGCATTTTCTAAGCAAATACCGCCAATGGCGACTAAAGGCAATTTGAGTTGTTGTGTTGCCTGGGTGAACAAGGCTGGCGCTGCACGCGGTGCATGTGGCTTGGTCAAGGATGGATAGCAAGCCCCAAACGCGACATAGCTTGCACCGTCGTCTTGCGCTTGCTGCGCCAACTCAAACTGCTGATAACACGAAGCACCAATGATTTTATCCGCGCCCAAGGTAGACCGCGCGTGCGCAATCAAACCATCGGTTTGCCCCAAATGCACACCATCCGCATCAATGCGACTAGCCAATGCTAAATGATCATTGATCAACAAGGGTACATTGGCTGCTCGGCAAAGTTTTAGTAAGGCGCTGGCTTGTGTTAGCCGTAAGTCAGCGCTGGCTAACTTATTGCGATATTGGACCAAGTTCACTCCGCCAGCCAAGGCTAACTGCACCTCACGCACAAGCTGTTCTGTATCTTGGCGATCTGGGGTAATTAAATATAAGCCGCTAATGCTGAATTTCACTGGCCTTTTCCTGCACTTCAGTTTCACGCGCCCAGAAAAAACGGTCTGGAATAAATTGTCCCATCCCTGGGCGGAAGGCATGGCGTAAGGTTTGCCAAGTAAACTCTTGCGCTTCTTGTACGGCTTCTTCCATGCTCAAACCATGGGCGAGACAAGCGGTGATGGCACTGGTTAAGGTACAGCCTGAGCCATGATAACTGCCGGGTAAGCGTTCCCAGTGATAATCTTTAATCAACCCTTGCTGCCCATTGACTTGCATGCCATATAAACTATTTACCACATCATTGGAGCGTTCATGGGTGCCAGTGATCATCACGTATTCACTACCCATGGCCAATAAACGGAGTGCACACTCCTCCAGCGAACCATGCTTGACCTCTTCGCCTTCATCGTAATAAGCCAATCGACGCGCCTCTAGACTATTTGGGGTGATCAACGTCGCTTGCGGAAACAACAGTTCGCACATGGCGGCTTGCATTTCCTCGTTGGAGAGCTCATCCCCACGACCCGAGGCTAAAATAGGATCAATAATCAGTGGCACATCGGGATAATCGGCAACGATTTCTGCAATGACCGCAACGTTTTCCACGCTGCCCAACAGACCTAATTTAAACGCATTGACCGACACATCTTCTAAAATTGCCCGCGCTTGATCATTAATCCAATCAGCATCCAGCGGCATCACGGATTCGACACCCACGGTATCTTGTACGGTAATGCCAGTGATGACAGACAATGGGTAACAACCGATGCTGGCTAAAGCAAGAATATCTGCTTGCACACCTGCGCCACTACTAGGGTCGGTGGCCGCAAAGGTTAATACGGTAGGGGGAGTAATGGCCATGAACAAATCCTTTGGAGCGGCTGACGGGAATCGAACCCGCGTATCAAGCTTGGGAAGCTGGCGTTCTACCATTGAACTACAGCCGCATAACGTTGCTATTTTACTTGCGACACGCGCGTTTACACAATTTATTTATCGGGGCCAAAATAAAAAAGCCGGGATCGCTCCCGGCTTCATCACACCTCCGTGCGATTAGATACAATTTGACGTAACACCATTAGGTAACTTGACCCCAGAGTTCAGGATCGGTGTGCTACCAAATTTATCATCATTGGTTGGACACGCCACTGCGTCTAAATCTTCTTCGTCACCGGCAGCAGGGTTCAATGAGACGATGGTCATACTATTTAACACTGGGTTGTTTCCGACTAAGCCACCCAACCCAGAGCTGTCTCGCGGCGAACTCAAGGGTAAGATGCTTGCAGTTGTGGTGGCGGTCGATGACACCAGCGCATAGTTACCTGCATCAATGCCGCCTAAGTTAATGCCCGAAATATTGACCAACTTACCCACGCCGATGGCGCTATCAACGAACGCACCTACCGCCGTTGCCACGGTTAATTGATCACCACTCACTATCCCTGAAAACCCAACATTGCCTGTATTCAAAGTGGCTAATGTATTGCCATCAAACAATTTATCATTGGCAGTAATGCCAGTGACAGCGCTAATCGGTGCTGGTGTAATGACACCCACATTACCAGAGGCTTTGGTATTGGCAAGGGTATATCCAAACACTGCGCGACCATTGCTGCTTGCACTGATAATGCTGAGATCATTGGTGGTCACCGTAATGCCAGTACCCACATTTTTATCAACATACTCTGCAGTGGTAATCGGACTCAAGACGATGGTGTCGTTGAAAGGGGTGTTGGCGTTCACAATTAATTGGGAAATATCCGTGACCGTCACATTACCATCGTACACTTTGGTCGCAATGCCAGACAACTGGGGTGTGACATTAGACGTATCGAGAACCGGGTTAATCTGTGCATTGACGGTATAAATTAAACCATTGCCAACAGCCCCATTAGGCAATGTCCCCGTAAAGCCGTATTGCTTGAAATTAAACGCGTTATCAATGGCCGTACCACGCACATCGTCAAGCGGGGTTGTTGAATAAATCAACCAACGGCCCGTTGCACCCGTCGTATTATTAGAACCCAAAGTAATGCCAAAATCACCCGTATTGTTGTAATTGCGTCCTGCAACCAATACCACTGCTTCATTCCCTGTATTGCTGGTTTGAATGTTGCCTTGTTGAATGACGTCACGACCAGCATTCACACCCACCCGCGCTATTGGACCCGCCAGCCCACTGCCATTGGCCGTACCATTGGTGTTGGTCAATGCGCCAAAGCTGACATCTCCAGTTGTAGATGTTAAACCAATGGCACCGGCTGCCCCACCTGAGGTGTTCGCACCGTTGCCGTTGGCGCCTGACGCTTGAATGCTACCAACCTGAATGCCAGAACCCGCAGTTAATGTGACATTGCCAGCGCCAATGCCGCCAACACCAGTATTTGCATTACCCGCACTAGACGAAATATTGCCAGCGCTAATTGCGCCTGCTGCTTCGAGGATGACTGTCGCACCAAAACTGTTTGTACCGCCATTGGCATTAATATTACCAATCACCACATCACTGTCAGCACTCTTAACAGTGACCTCGCCAGACAACCGTGACCCGATGGTATTTTCAGCGGCGCTTCCGCCGCTAGTGATGATGTTGCCCACACTGACCTGCTGTTGCGTGTTAATGGTAACTTTACCGCCCTGACCTGCCAAAGTCGGTGCAGCGTTGGCGCCTGCGGTATTGATATTGCCTGTCATCAGCAAACTGTTGGCATTGATAATCACATCACCACCACTGCCAGAATTCGCACCTACGACGGTGATACCGTTGGCATTAATATTGGCATTGCCTAAATTGGCCGCACCCGTGGTTGCAATGACCACCCCGCCAGCAATGCCGTTAAACGGATTACCTGTCGCGTTGATATTGCCTGCAGTTTGCGTGATGGTTGCCCCTGACAGTGACACCCCTGCTCTACCCGTAATGTTAGCGCCAATCTGGATATTGCCACCGCCCACATTATCAGCATCGGCTATCAACGATATTCTTCCGAGAACACCAGCGGTTAAGGCAGCATTGACATTGATATTATTGTTCGCTTCCAGTCGGATATTACCGAATGGATTGACCATGGTTAACGGTGCATCAACATTGATATTATTATTGGCTTGCAAAAACAACTCACTGACGCCAACGACATCTGACACTTCAACAAAGGTATCTGCACCAGGATTGGTTAAGAAAGCGATATCTGGGCCGTTGGCATTATTAGGGGGTGAAGTTTGGCTCGTAGCCACCAAAAATATATTTTCAGGATCAAGCAGCAACTTACCACCCACCCCGTTGATGCCAGATAAATCCACCTTGCCCGCGAAGGTAAGCGCTTGTTTACCTGATACTTCAGCAAAGCCACCATTACCAACATTTGCGCCGCCGCGGGCAGAGATTGCACCGTAATAACGGGTTAAATCATCAGCCCATACAATGACCTTACCGCCATCCCCTTCGGCAATCGCATCAGCGGTTAAACGCGCACCATTCGCCACATACGTCGTTTTGGCATTATAAACTTCGGCATTGCGGCCTTGATAATCACCCCCCACCAAAATCTGACCACCGCCAGTCCGACCAGAGGCATCAAGCACGGCAGTAGGCATTAAAGCCACTTGTTCACCCGTCACTTCAATGTGACCGCCAATGGTGTCTTCGCCGCGCGCAAGTAATCGGCCAGATACTTGTACTTGCGCGTGGTCACCCCCCTCAAGGCGTATCATCCCATCGCGCTCTACCAATTGATTCGCTTCTATAATGCCTGATACATTAATCGCCGCTGCTCTGGCACTGGTTGCCAATTGTGCAACACCACCATTGGCTTGAATCAAGCCACTATTCTTTACTAAAGCATTGACTGCTTCACCGGTTAATTTTGCCTGGACCAAGCCGTTACCAAAAAAATCCAACACAGCGGCTTTGGCTGAGGCCAGCACCACACTGCCTTGATTGGCAACTAAGGTGCCCGCGTTTTCAACCTGCTCACCCAACAACACGATGTAGCCTTCGTCTTTGGCTTTGATGGTGCCACGGTTGGTTACATGGCCAGCCACATCGCCTGCATTAAAGCGATAATTGCCATTGATAAAATCATTATTTTTAATGTCCAGCGTTGAGGCAACCAATCCGCCCACGTTCACTTGTGCTGACTCACCAAACAACACGCCGTTCGGGTTGATTAAAAACAGCTGGCCTGTGGCCGATAATTGACCATATATTTCAGACGCTTGGTTGCCCAGCACGCGATACAACGCCACTCCGCCGGTGGGTTGCAATAGGTTGACCGCTTCACCACTCGCCACGCCAAAGGCTTGCCAATTCACAATTGATTTTTGCGTATGTTGGGAAATGGTGAGTGTGTTGCCTTGGGTCACGGCATCATAGCTACCGTAAATATTTTCAGCGCCTGTAGGTAATGCAAACGAAGGCATGGCAGCCACTGAAAAAGCAGTCGCAATTAACCATTGTCGCTGGCTGCGCGCGTTCAATAGCATGGAAAAGGAGGTAATCAATGCGTTGACGCCACCTGTTGTGCTGAGTGAGGCCGTCTTGCCAGCAGATTTTGCCGTTTCGGAGACGACCGTCCACGCCTGACGTAAGGCGTTCCAAATAACGCGATAGACATGATTTAACGATGCTTTCATACAGTTTCTCCTAAAGAATTCACCTCTGTCAGCAATGGGCAGATGGAATCTACTACACTTATCTAACTTCTCTTAAGTCTAACTTTTCTTAAGTCCTGATATGCTCATTTTGAGTCAGGATCGATTATTTGTATGTAGCCCAATTAGACTAATCGCGCACTGCACATTGCGATTAATGGACTAGCTTGATTTATTTTAAAAACACAGGCAAAAAAATGTAATGGCTGACATTAAAAGTTCTTGCGTAACTGGCCCCAAAGTCGAGATTCGGTGTCGCTGTCTGCACCTTCTAAACTACGTTTTTGCTGTGAAAAGCTAGTGCTCAACACCCACTGCGCCGGCAGTTGAAGATCTACGCCAAGGCCCACATGGTGTGACTTCACGGTATTGTCACCAGTTAACGGATCTCGATTCAGCTTGCCACGGCCCAAATCATAAAACGCAAATGGGGTAACCCCTTGCAACCATTTGCTCAGCGTCTCTTGGGCAATGGTAAATGGCTTGCGCACATCCGTGCCTATCATCCAGCCTTCATCTGCTTGGCTGGGTAACTCGGCATATTGGCGCCAACGGTTAATCGCACCCACGCCAAACCGCTCAGCAATATCTAAGTTTTGATTACTCCCTTGATAATCGGCGCGGACCACCCAATTGATGCCATTATCAAAATTCTGCGTGCGACTGGTATTGATATTCCATTTAAAAAAGCGGCCTTGCGTATCTAAATTTTGTGCATCAAACGTTTTAGCAAAGCTATCTTTAAACGCGACATCCCCTTGCGTAAGAAGCGCGCTCCATTGGTAAGCCACATTGCCCGCACCATTAATCCAATCACCCACCAAGCCAAACTCAAGGCTAGCGATGTTGCGACGGTTATTTAATGGAAACGCGCCAATATCGTCATCCAACCATTTATAGTTACCTGCTACACGTAAAGCCACGCCTTTTTTGGTTTCGCGGATAAAGGGATGCTCAAGCGCTGCCAGCACATAATGCGCGTCGCCACTGGCATCTAATGATTTAAATTCACGACCGATTTTGTAATCCACATAGCTGTAGGCCATACTCAGCAAAGTACCTGCATCGCCCACGGGCGTGAAATACAAACTGCTAATGGAGCGTTGTCCTTCGCCGTTGGACACTTTACCCACCACCGCCAATTGATCACCTCGGCCATTGAGGTTGTTCACAGCTAGCCCAAAGCCTACGATCTCTCTGCCAGTAAAGCGGTTGCCATAGGTGTTGGCATTGACGTAACCACTGTATTTTGGTCGAGCAACCACCGACACCGCCACGTCTGAGCTACCCACGGCTTCGCCCGGGTTAAGCTGCGAGGTCACTTGAATGCCTGGTAGGCCATTCATCACCATTAAATTGCGCACTAAATTTCGCTCGTTCAGGACATCGCCTTTGTTAAGGCCATAGGCGGATAACGATTGCATAAAAGCAGCATCCAATCCCTCACCCGCTTCTGCTTTCACTTCACCCAGGGTGCCTTCCAAAATTGCCAATTCGACCACGGCACTGCTGGCACCTGTCGATTGCAAGTCTTGCGTCGGCAAATACACTTGCGTCAATAAATAACCTTGCTGACGGTAAAAGCCACGTATTTTATCAACCGCTTCATTCAACTCATGCATGCCTATCTCGCGCCCAACGAGGGTTGTCAGCTGTTTTGCCAAGATCTCGCTCGAAAACTGTTGATTGCCTGAAAATTTAAAGGCACTCACCACAATTTTTAGCGTGGATTTTTTGCTCTTTTTAGGCGCGGCTGGCGTTTCGGCGGGCACTTCAATCACCGTGTTAGGCGTGGGCACTTCGGGGCGTGGTAAGTTTGGCTGGATAGGTAATATCTGTGGCAGGCTCACCCCGCCTGCCAACGCCAAACCCGCAGGCGTCATAAATAAGCAGCTCACTAGTACGTTAAGCGTTGATTTGCGCATGTTGATCATCGTCAATATTGCCTTTTTTATTAGTAAAATCAGTTAAGTAGCATTAAACACTAAGCTAGCAAGCTTAATGCACATTTTAATTTTTTTTACATGTTTTTTTATAAAATTATCATGGATCACATGTCAATCGCATCGACATCAATCACCCACCGTAACTTGGCTTGTAACGGATGTTGTCTGGCCCACATCACGGCTAATCTTAGCAACGCTTGCAAAGTGCCACGATGCTGTGATTGCATCATCACATAGCCACGCTCCATGCGGTTTAAACGCGCCACGCTTGGTCTGACGGGATCATACACAATCGGTGAACGTGCTTGAGGCCGCGCTTGCTGCGCAACAGACTGCCTTGCAGCATCGGTGAGTTCGGTTAAAAATTGCTCAACCAAGGCATAACTGGTCGCCTCAGCTTTCACCACGGCAACATGTGATGCGGGGGGAAATTGCATTTGAATACGCTCAGTTAACAGTTGTTGCGCATAGGCTTCATAATCGTGCGTTTGCAAGGCAGCAAATAAAGCATGTTGCGGAAATGCGGTTTGAATCAATACCTCGCCAGGCTTTTCACCCCGGCCCGCACGGCCTGCCACTTGCATCAATTGCGCAAACAATCGCTCACTTGCACGATAATCGGGGCTGTACAAGGCGCCATCGACATCAAGCACACCCACCAACGTTAAATTGGGAAAATCGTGGCCTTTGGCTAGCATTTGCGTGCCCACCAAAATATCAATCTCCCCCGCATGCACGGCGCTCAGCACTTGGGTCAGCGCGTCCTCGGCTTGGATGGTATCGCGGTCAACCCGCGCAATCCGTGCGGTAGGATACAAAAGCTGCAAGGTTTCTTCGATGCGCTGTGTGGCTTGCCCCACGGGTCGTAAATCTGGGTTGCCACAACTCGGGCATTGCAACGGAATTGCTTGCTCGTCACCACAATGATGACAACGTAACAGCCGCTGTTTTAAATGGAGCACCATCTTCGCCGAGCATCGTCGACAATCCGCCAGCCACTGGCAAGCCGCACAATGTAATACAGGTGCATAGCCACGCCTATTTATAAACAACAGGGATTGCTCACCCTGCGCCAAGCGCTGCGCAATCGCTTGCTTTAACCAAGGCGTCAAACCTGCTTCGGGCGGCATTTGTACCGTATCAATACAATGAATTTTAGGCAATTGCGCTGCGGTGACTGCGCGTTCGGTCAATCGCAACAACTGATAAGGCTGTTTTTGTTCCGCATGCACGGTTGGGTTGGCTTGCGTGCGATACCAGCTCTCCAGCGATGGCGTCGCACTGCCTAATACAATAGGAATATGTAATTGCTTGGCACGCACCATGGCCACATCGCGCGCATGGTAGCGCATTCCCTCTTGCTGCTTATAAGAACCATCATGTTCTTCATCAATGATGATCAGCTTTAAATGCGGCATGGGGGTAAAAATACTCAACCGTGTGCCAATCACAATTTGTGCAGCCCCTGATTGCGCAGCTTGCCAATGCTGTAAGCGCTCACCTTCACTTAAATGACTGTGCAGCGTCACTAAACTAAACTGACTCAGGCGTTGGCGAAAACGTCCCTCTAATTGCGGCGTTAAATTAATCTCAGGCACCATCACCAACACTTGCGCTTGGGGTTGCGACAACACCGCTTGCAATAGCCGAATATACACTTCGGTTTTGCCCGAGCCGGTGACCCCAAACAGTAACCAAGGCTTGAAGGTTGCTAACTGCGCCACAATCGCCTGCACCGCATCGGCTTGTTCATTATTCAGCGTGGGTGCAACATCACTGGCGGGCAGTGAAGGCCGCATCGCCACAACCGCTTCACGGCTAATATGGCCCGATGCAACGAGTGGCAACAGCGCTTTGCGCCAACCGCTACTGCAAGCAGCCAATTGTGCTTCGCTGCATTGCGCTTGCTGTTGCAATAAAGCGAGCAAGCGTGTCAACACTTTCTGACGGGGAGGCAGCTGCGCCGCAGGGACAGGCTGCACTAATTGATACACCCACATTTTGCGCGAAACCGCAGGTTTAATTTGCCGTAACCGCACAGGCAACGCAGGTAGCACCGCCTGACCGATGGGCGTGTGGTAATACGTGGCGCAAAATTTTATAAGATGGAGACTGGCTGCATCCAACGGCACGTCGTCAAACGCCTGAATCAGCGCTTTTAACTTATCTGGCGCAATCTCGCTGTGTTCTGCGAACTCCATGACAATGCCTACCAATTGCCGCCCAGCAAACGGCACCACCACACGCTGCCCCACCGTGATATGAATACCAGGATTTCGATAATCAAAATAACGATCCAGCGGTACGTCGAGCGCCACGCGCACAATCGCGGGAACACTTGGATTGATCTGATCAGCACCTAGCATTGGTAACTCTGCACTCGTCAATGGCGAATCTGCACTGGGCATGGGGTCAAAGGCTTACATGGGTGAAAATAACGATTTGCGTTAGAATAACGCTTTATTTGTAACCACTATTCTAACCTTGAAACAGATTATCTCGGCACTCATCGTGCAAGCCGTCACCCCCTTGGTCGAGGACGCCAGTCAACTGAGCATCGTATTAGAGCGCCCAAAATCTGCAGAGCATGGTGACTTTGCCTGCAATATTGCCATGCAGCTAGCCAAAACCTTAAAGCAAAACCCAAGAGCGCTGGCGCAACAAATCATTGATGCGTTGCCTAGCCACCCAGCCATTGAAAAGGTAGACATTGCCGGGGCCGGCTTTATTAACTTTTTTGTCGCAGCCAGTGCCAAGCAAACCATCGTGCAACAAGTGTTAGCCGCGGGTGCCCGCTTTGGTGAAAACCAACAGGGACAAGGCCAAGCGGTGCAAGTCGAATTTGTCTCTGCTAACCCTACTGGCCCCTTGCACGTCGGACACGGCCGAGGTGCCGCGGTGGGAGATTGCTTATGCCGCCTGTTGCACGCCAACGGTTGGGACGTCACACGGGAGTTTTACTACAACGATGCTGGCGCACAAATTGATAATTTAACGTTATCGGTGTTGGCACGGGCGCAAGGCATTGCAACAGATGACCCACGTTTTCCAGCAGATGGCTATCGTGGTGAGTATATTCAAGACATTGCACAAGCCTATTTAGCCAAAGCCAGTGTGCACGCCGATGACATTGCGGTGACTGCCAGTGGCGACCTCAATGATGTCGATGCCGTGCGTCAATTTGCGGTGGCCTATTTGCGCCACGAGCAAGACCTCGACTTGCAAGCCTTTAAAATTAAGTTTGATGTGTTTTCGCTTGAAAGCGCGCTGTATACCGAAGGTAAAGTGGAACATACAGTGCAAAGCTTGATCGCCAGCGGCCACACCTACGCGCAAGAAGACGCCCTGTGGTTGCGCACCACCGATTTTGGCGATGATAAAGATCGTGTGATGCGTAAAAAAGAGGGCGGCTACACCTACTTTGTGCCCGATGTGGCCTACCATCGCGACAAATGGCAACGGGGCTTTACCCGCGTGATTAATGAGCAAGGCGCCGACCACCACAGCACCATTACCCGCGTGCGTGCGGGGCTGCAAGCCCTTAACATCGGCATTCCACATGGCTGGCCGGAGTACGTGCTGCATCAAATGGTGACCGTGATGCGTGGCGGTGAAGAGGTCAAACTCTCCAAACGTGCTGGCAGTTATGTCACCTTGCGTGATTTAATCGAAGAGGTCGGCTGTGACGCCACCCGCTATTTTTTAGCCGCACGCAGTCCCGATTCACAATTAGTGTTTGACATCGACCTCGCGCGCGCGCAAACCAACGATAACCCGGTGTATTACATCCAATATGCTCACGCACGGATTTGCAGTGTGTTGCAACAATGGGGCGGCGATGTCGCGCAATTGCAGCATGTGGCGTTGAGCCCATTACAAAGTGCCAATGAAACCGCCTTGATGCAGCTATTGAGCCAATATAGCGAAGTGGTGGTCAGCGCCTGCCAAAGTTTGGCACCCCATTTAGTAGCTAACTATCTCAAAGACTTAGCCGCAGGCTTACACAGCTACTACAATGACAGCAAGTTCTTAGTGGATGACGAAGCCACCAAACTCGCGCGCTTAGCCTTAATCACGGCTACCCGCACGGTGTTGCAAAACGGATTACACCTACTCGGTGTGAGCGCGCCCGAAAAAATGTAATGCACTCTCAAAAAAAGCGAACCAGATCATGAGTCGAGATTACAAACCTGCCCAACCCCGCAAACAAGAACGTCGCCCACGTGGCCGTGCCAGCGCTTTTTTTGCGGGCTTGTTAATTGGCCTGCTATTGGGGGTGGCAACGACGGTGGCTTTGATTATCTACATCAAAGGAGAAGGCAGCCCATTTTCAAGCATGTTCAAAGCCGCGGACAATTCGGTCAGTTTGCCGATTAATAACAAAATTACCGAAGAGGAAATCAAGCCTAACAGCTCCGCTGGTGCCGCCGTTGAAGATCCGAACAAGTTTGATTTTTATACGATTTTGCCTGACTCTGAGAGCAAAATTTCAGAGCAACAAGTGAAAAACAACCCGACCATCAAACAAGAGAGTTACTTTATACAAGTGGGCGCGTTTGCCAACGAAGACGACGCCAACAATTTAAAAACAAAATTAGCCTTGGTCGGCTTTGAAGCCTTTGTGCAAACTGCAGATATCCCCAACAAAGGTGTGATGCACCGTGTGCGTATTGGTCCACTCAATGACCTGGCTAAAATCAATCAATTTAGTCGCGATTTAGAAACCAACGGCTTTAAACCCAATCTGATTAAGGTCAATATTGAAAGCTCATCACACTAATACCGTGTGCGATGTCATCGTTGCGTCATTTCATACGTTAATGATGTTGCCTAACATAAACAATAACCCCTCTTTCATTTCAACTCAGCAGGAAACGCTATGAAAAAAATCGTATTAAGTATGATGGTCTGGGCCAGTGTAAGCCTCTCCGCATGGGCAGCAGACGTGCCAGAAGCGGGCAAGGAATTTGACCAAGTGGCGCAACCCATCACCACCGATCAACCTAGCAAAATCGAAGTCATGGAAATCTTTTGGTATGGCTGTCCGCATTGCTACCACATGGAAAAACCACTTGAAACTTGGGTAAAAAAACTGCCGGCTGACGTGTACTTTAAACGTATGCCTGGCTTGCCTAATCCAAGCTGGGCGCCGATGGCAAAAGCGTTTTATGCCATGCAAGAACTCGGTGTGAGTGAAAAATTGCACACCGCTTTGTTTGAAGCCATTCACAAAACCAAAACGCTACAACCCAATGACGAAGCCGCCGCCATTGATTGGATGGTCAAACAAGGCAAACTGGACAAAGTTGCGGTTGAAAAAGCCTTTAAATCCTTTGCAACCAATATGGCGCTCAATCGTGCCATGCAAACCTTCCGCGCCTCAGGCGCCACTGGTGTGCCTAGCTTGATTGTGGATGGTAAATATATTACTTCCAGCACCATGGCAGGTGGCAACGATGCCGCGTTACAAACAGTGGATTACATTATTCAAAACGTGCGCAAAGACAAAACCAGCAAAAAATAACAGGTAATAACTATCAAAAACCCTGCATTTGCAGGGTTTTTTATTGCTTTAACCAACGGCCAATCCAGGTTTCTGGCATTTCATGACCCGTGACTAAATAATGTAGTGTTTTAACATCCTGTAATAAATAGCGTTGGCTAGATTTTGCTTGATCTAGGCCGCAGAACAAAAGTTTGTCGCCGATCGCAAGCGGTGTCGATAACTCAGGCAACAATATTTTTTGTCCATGCCGCAATAACATCAATGGCACCACCGGCATTTCCTCACGATGTTGCCCAGCGGGGTTCATCAATATATGTTTCAAGGCTGGTGGTACATCTTGCTTGATCAGCGCACATACCGCCTGTGCTAATGTAGCCGAAATGGTGATATCCCAAGTATCGGGGACTTGTTCCCCAAGTTTTGCAACCAGTTGTGCAATGACCGCGTTAGCCCAAGCATTGCCTTGATCACGCGCGGCGGCCAAAAAAGTAGCCAGCATTGGCGACACCATATAAGACAAACAAGTGTGAGCGATCACATCACTGGGCTGCATGGTGATATCCGCTGCAAAGTGTTGAAACAGGGGTTCATTGTGTCGCTTATTTTTGCGAATAATCACAAATAAGGTTGGGTTTAATTCTAGCGCGGTCATCACGATCGACAAGTTATTAATATCATTGTCGGTCCCTGCAACCAATCCCACTGCTTGTTGAATGTGTGCTTGTTGCAAGATAGACGCTTCTACACCGCTGCCCACAATACAATCTGGACATTGGGTGCCTTGCGGATCCGCTTCAATCAAGGTCACTGGCATCGAAGCTGCTTGTAAGCTACTGACCACCGACTTACCAAATCGCCCATACCCGCACACAATCCACGGGCCTGGTGGAATTGCTGCAGGCGTTTCAATGGCATCCCCCGGCGCGCGCGTGAGCCACTCATGCAGCAAAAACGTACCCAGCGCATTCAACCGCATGCATAAATGCTCACCAAAAATATGATACGGATTAATAATATGGTCTGTGCCAAACGAAGCCATGTTGGCCGCAATCACATCATTTTGCACCCGCGCGAGGACGGGTAAATCGGGTTTAATTAACTTCACTGCCACCGAAATGGCCAAGTTTGCGTGGTCATCATCTGTGAGCGCAGCCACGCCACGACACATTGGGTGCTGTATGCCTGCATACAATAATACGTCGGGTAAGGTGGCATCCGAGCACACATGGGGAATATAAAATTGGTAATCCGTCATTTCCAGCTCATTGAGCCGTTCTGGCGACACCTCAATCACCACCACGCGGAGCTCATTTTTATCCAAGGCGCGCACCAGCTCACTGCCTGTTTCACCGTAACCACAAATCAAATAAAAAGGCTCAAGCAAGCGGTTAACCTCACGCTGAAACATTGCAGTTTTATAGGCTTGTTTCAGCGCGGATTCTTGAAATAAGGCAATGATGGCTCCGATGGCATAAAACCATGCAATCACCGTTAGATAAATCGAAAACGTCATCCACACCCGCTGTGGCGTGGTAAACGGATAGGGAATCTCACCAAAACCGATGGTGGTTGCGGTATAACTGACAATATAAAAAGCATCAAAAAAACTAAGATGATGGGATTGTCCCTGTGCATCTAAGCCAGGGATGCTGACAAAGCCAATGATGGCGATGGCATAACTGACGATCAGCAGCAGTAGCGGCGCCCGCATGCGCCGCAAAATCATAAATACAATCTGATTCAGATTCATGGCAAACCGCGTTTGCGACTATCGACGCAACGTTACCGTTTCGTAAATGAGCAAAATCACCGAAGTAATATTGGCTAAAAAGGCGCCGCCTGACAACGAAACCACGCCCACAATCACGGTGGCCTCGTCGCCACTGGCAGCGGTTGTCCATAAAATCGCAGCCGCGATCAATTGCAGATCTGCCACCAAACTGGTGGCTAAATGTATCGCACCAATTTGCGTTCTATCGCCAAATTTGAGTACGGTCGCAATTAAATTCACCACAATTGCCACATACAACTCGTAATGCAAATGATGTTGAGGATTATCAATCTCCCCCACAAAAAAACCAAAATTGAGCGTCATCGCCAAAATAATAAAAAAGCCAAAAATTACTTTTTCTAAGTTCATTTATCTGCCTCTTGATGCTGGATTTATGGCATTCTACCTGATTAAAAACTGTTCACTGACGATCATCTCACATGGCTGCAACATCTTCCAACACCACCCATATTGTCATTACGGGGGCTTCCAGTGGTTTAGGCGCCGCCCTTGCCACTGCTTACGCCGCACAAGGAAAACAAACGATTCAATTAAGCCTGTGTGGTCGCAACCCAACTGCCCTACACACGCTCGCCGATCAACTGACAACACAGTACCAAACCGAATGTCGCTGTTATGTCGTCGATGTGCGCCAAGCTGACGCTATGCAACAGATGGCTCACGCGGCCATCCTCGGCTTTGGCACTCCGCATATTGTCATTGCCAATGCAGGTGTCAGCCGTGGTACGCTCACCGAGTTTGAAGCAGACATCCCCGCTTTTCAAGCCGTTTTTGATACCAATGTCATGGGCTTGGTACATACCTTTCAACCGTTTATTGCCGCCATGAACCAAGCCGCCCAACAAGGAAAACCCGCACACCTGGTCGGCATTGCCAGCGTGGCGGGCATCCGTGGCTTACCCGGCGCTGGTGCCTATAGCGCCAGCAAAGCCGCAGCCATCAGCTACCTAGAAAGCCTACGAGTAGAAATGCAAGCACACGGCATCGGTGTCACCACCATCGCCCCCGGCTATATCCGCACGCCAATGACCGATATCAACACCTACCCCATGCCATTTTTAATGGAGGCGGATCGCTTTGCAACACAAGCGCTGAAAGTCATTGCCAACCGCCGCCGCTTTACCGTGATTCCGTGGCAAATGGGCGTGGTTGCCCGACTATTGCGCTTTATTCCACCTATATTGTGGGATGCCATTATGAAAAAAGCCCCGCATAAAGCGAGGCTAGATTGACCATCTCAACCACTTAAACCGTTAAATCTTTAATCGTTTCTGATTGCCCATTGTTTTTCACCGAAGCAATGCCATTGTCGCGTGAAGCCTCTGAGGCATACATTTGGCTCGTGCCAATCACCTGACGATTGCCAGCCAGTAAATTAAAAAAAGGCCGGCCATCTTTGGCTGTTAACTTCTCAAACCGCTCATCACTGCCACTATTTTTTTGTACAGAAGCAATCCCATTTTGAGCCGCCGCCTTGGTCGTGTACTGCTCACTTTTTAAAATCGCTTCGCCATTGCCTGCCTTGAGCGCAAAACTAAACTGACCATTCGTTTCACTTTTAGTAAGTTCAAACCAACCCGCCATCATGACCTCCACTGTGTTGTTAATAATCTTGATTGATAGTGCGGATTTATTAAAACATTTAGTCAGTAAAGGCATGTGGGAAACCACTTTAATTTTACAAAGATTTAAAAGAATCCATGCATCTCTGGTAATTAATACATCTGAAAACGCTTGTGCACCAAAACACTTCTTTTTTGCTATGAATTAGCATTATGAGTACATAAAGTTAACTAAATGTCTCTTTTGAACTCTTTATTTGTGAATAAACTGCTTTCACTAAATGACTTGCAGCAATCACTCTGAACTGTTCATCATTCATTAATCGGATAAAAATCTCCTCATTGCCTTCCATCCTTTCCACAAACAGATTTTCAAGTGCTTTGTTAAACACTGGCTCAAAATTGTCTAATGAATTTGCAATTGCGGCTTTACGCAAATGCTCGCTCTCAATAGCTGTCTCTTTTATTTGCTCAAAGAACAATTGATCTGCAGGTGTAAATTCTGTGCCGAAACGCTCGTTTAATTTACTCACCAAACTTGATAATTGGACTTCTTCATCTGCCTGACCAGTGCCAACATCGGTTGGGCCATATAAAGCCTCGGGTTGGCCTGCTTTTAGGTCAATTCCGCCATCGCTAATCTTTTGTAAGCGATAATACTTTAGCTCAACATCATCATCCACATGTACATTTACTCTAGTTTCGGTACGCGGCAATTTGGTCAACAAAAAGCGGCCATAGGCATACAACTTTTCAAGGTCAGAGTCTTGATACGGGATAATCTGCGAAATAAACATATACAAGTTTCTAAAACTTGCCAGCTGACCTTTAAACAAGCTTTGCTCTTCTTGGCTCAGTACTTTGAATCTGTCCACGGCATAATCCAATATGCTATTCAGCTTTTTATGCTCGCCACCCGTTGGGTTCATGCGATTTCTAAACCAGATTTCACACCATTCATTCACTTCTTGTTGCGTAAACACCTTCCATGCTGCCAATTTAAATGCCAAGTCATTGAGTTGTTGAGGATCGGTTTCTTCGCCCATTGGCGTATATTCGTAATAGGGTTTAAACGCCTTGTAAATCTCCTCAGGCTCATTTACAAAGTCGAGCACAAAGGTATTTTCTTTGCCACGTGTGGTTCGGTTGAGTCGCGATAACGTTTGCACTGCCTGTATCCCGCCCAGGCGTTTGTCTACATACATAGAGTGCAGCAAAGGTTGGTCAAACCCGGTCTGATATTTCTCAGCCACCAATAGCACTTGATATTCTTCAGTATCAAACTTTTCGGGCAGCTCAGATTCTCTAATGCCCTCATTCATCATAACTTCGGTGAATTTTTTATCGCCAAATTCTTTGAGCGAAATCTCGCCCGAAAAGGCAACGAGTGACTTAATATCGGTATAGCCTTTTTCTTGGATATATTTATCAAACCCCAATTTGTAGCGCACCGCATGTTCACGTGAGCTGGTCACAATCATGGCTTTGGCTCTGCCGCCTATCCTATGTTTGGTATGGGTTCTAAAGTGCTCCACAATCACTTCCACCTTTTGCGCAATTTCATAATCATGCAGTTGCACAAAACGGGCAAGCGCCTTGGCGGCTTTTCTGCGTGGTACCGAAGGGTCATTGTCTTCGACCTTTTGAATCAGTTTGTAATAGCGCTTGTAGGTGGTGTAGTGCGCCAACACATCCAAGATAAATTTTTCCTCAATGGCTTGGCGCATGCTGTAATGATGAAACGGCGCTTGTCCATCTTCGCCTGGCTCATTAAACACCGCCAAAGTTTTAAATTTTGGTGTGGCGGTAAAAGCAAAAAAGCTCATATTGGGTTGCTTGGCGCGTTTTAATTGCGCTCGGATAATCTCTTTTTTCGCCTCTTCCGTTAGCGTTTCGTCTTCCATGTCCAATAATTGCTCGGCAATGGCAGACTCTATCCCGTCCTTATTCAAAATACGTTTTAGCTCCATGGCGGTTTCGCCACTTTGCGAGCTGTGTGCCTCATCCACAATCACGGCAAAGCGTTTGCCAGTGGTTCTAATATCCACACCTTGGCCTTTGCTTTCCAAGGTTTTTATCGCTTGGGTAATAAACGGAAACTTCTGTATGGTCGAAATAATAATCGGCACACCATCCGCTAACGCTTTTACTAACTGCTGGGTGTTTTCATCAATTTTTTGCACCACACCTAACTTGTGCTCAAACTGAAAAATGGTGTCTTGCAACTGCTTGTCCAACACGCGCCTATCGGTAATTACCACCACCGAATGAAACACCTTTTCATTGCCCGCATCATGCAAGCTGGATAAACGGTGCGCCAACCAAGCTATCGAGTTCGATTTACCCGAACCCGCCGAATGTTGAATTAAATAATTGTGACCTGAACCTTGAGTTTTGGCATGGCGAATGAGCTTACGCACCGCATCTAGCTGATGATAGCGCGGGAAAATCATCGTCTCTTTTACATGGCGTTTCATGCCTTTTTCCGTCAGCACTTCGGTTTCTTTCACATCCAAGTGAACAAACCGCGCCAAAATATCCAGCAGGCTATCGCGCTGTAACACCTCATGCCACAGATACTCTGTGCGCACATCGCCTTCTGCTTTTGGGTTGCCCGCGCCAAACTGGTCGCCTTTGTTAAAGGGCAAAAAGAAGGTATCTTTGCCTTCCAGCTTGGTGGTCATAAACACCAGCTCAGTATCCACCGCAAAATGCACCAAGCAACGCTGTTTGAACACAAACAACGGCTCTTTCGGGTCACGCTCAAAGCGGTATTGATGTTTGGCATGTTCCACATTCCAGCGCGTGGCTGACATGGGGTTTTTCAGCTCAAGCGTAGCCACAGGCAAGCCATTCACCGCCAACACAATATCGGGTATTGCCCCCGATTTTGTATTCACCTGACGCACAATGCTCAAGCGATTGGCGGCATACAAAGTTTGGGCGGCAGGGTCTAGGCTGGTATTCGGCGCAAAGTAAGCCATGCGTATGGTTTTACCCACGCAT
The DNA here is from genome assembly GCA_027488395.1 of Methylophilaceae bacterium. Lineage (GTDB taxonomy): Bacteria > Pseudomonadota > Gammaproteobacteria > Burkholderiales > Methylophilaceae > Methylophilus. The sequence continues at coordinate 103,310 of JAIYBT010000015.1, forward strand.
TTAAAGCCCTCGCGCAACACGGTTAATATGCCCTTGCTTTCAATCTCTTTGCATAGGCTGTTGATTAAGACTTGTTCGGCTTTGTCTTTGTTAAGGTCTACCACCCGTTGCCAAAGCTTGGGCTGAGTGTGTTGAATAAACCAGATGATGTCACTAGGGAATAAGGCATGTTCAGCATCGTAATCCGCAGGGTTGCCTTTCACGTAGCCGCCTTGGCTGGTTAAAGCAATTTCAATGTCATTTTCAAAGTCGATTTCTTTATGCATAAACCCTCCCAAGGCTGATCGTGCCTGTTATTTTTTCTTTTCCAGCTTGAGTTTGGCGCTTTCAATCTGCTTAATGCTTTGCTCAGGCGTGGGCAAAGCCTCAGGCATCGTACCACCCAACTCTTTAATGGTGTCGCGCACCTTTTTACCCACTTCTAAATGGGTTTGGTTGGCTTGCCGTTTGGTAGAAACGTTGTCACGCTTGAGTTTTTCCTCCGCTTGCGTGGCACGGAACAAATTGGCGGCCAGCTCGGTGCTGCCCATGTGGTCTAAAATCTTCTGGCTCTTTTTCAAGCCTTTGCGCGCATGTATCTCTTTGGCACCCAAACCGCCATACAACCCACTATAGCCATGATCTTGAAAAATCGCATAATCCAGTGACGTTTCCACGCCCGCCTGTTTTGCTGCTGCCGCTAAAAATTTGTTATGTGCGGCCAGCTCATTTCTAATCGCAAGCCGCTTTTCATCTTCGGATAGCTTTGCAAACTTGGCCTGATCTTCAATCTCTTGCCGCCGTGTTTGTGTGGCAAAATAGGTTTGCCCATTTGCAATGACTGGTTTGGATGAGTCACCATTTTGCACCACCAAATAACAGGCATAACGCGACAAATGAAAATCTTCAATCTCACGTTGCGCACCAGAACCCAAATCAACCATTTTGCGCACATCCGCAAAATGGTCAGCAACAGATTGACCAGACTGCTCACACGCCTGAATAGCCTTATCAATCACAGGCTTAAAGTTGCGCCACTGCTGATAATCAAGCAAAGGTGCCAAATCACGCGCAGACCAAAACTCATTGCCATCTGCATCCAGTTGTTTAATGCCTTCAAAAGTGGCGTGGTGCTGTTCTATGGGTGAGTTTGTCATGGCGTATCCCCCTTACGAAATGGTTTTGTTTAACTCAAAGTCTCTAACATCAATTTTGCCAGTGACTGCGTTGGTGATTAATGCTGAGCGATATTCGGTTAACTTTGCAATCACATCGCTCACTGCTTTAAACTGTCTTTCAAAATAATCATTCTTTTGTTTAATGTATTCAACAATTTGCAACTGTTCAGCCAAGGGTGGAAAGCTTATTTTAAAGTCCTTAATAAAAGTTTCTGGTACACGCTTTTGACCACCTGCTCCATACATTTCTGATTCCCCAATTTTTCTAAATGGGTATGAGATGGTTAGTTGAAACAGAAAATCAGGATTTAGCCCAGCTGAGGTGCGTAATACGTGAAGTTCTGTTGTGCCAAATGCCGTTTTATTTTTTAAGCCTTTTGCAATCGCGCCTTTGCCATTTTCAAAACAAGGTGTGATTTTGGCCACCACAACATCGCCATCTTTAAAGTAGGTGTAACCGCTACCAATTTCGGAGACTTCTTTTTCGGCTTCCAGCACTAAGCCACCATATTCACCAACTGCTTCCATTGGGATAAAAGAGACTAAATCATCTTCTTTTAAATCCAGCTCATTTTTGCTCGGGTTAGTAGTCAATCCAAAGCGCATACGTTTTACCTCCCAATGCGCAGGCACATCGCGCAACCATTCAACCCCTGATTGTTTCATTGGCGCATTGGGGTTGATGCCTTTGGTCACAGCTTGGGTAATGAGCGCAGAGCGTTTTTCTTGGAGCTTGAACAGTAAGGTTTCTTTTTTTGCAATTAAGGCATCAATTTGCGCGGTTTTGTAATCCAAAAAATCAGCGATTTTTTGTTGTTCATCGTTATTTGGTATAGGTATCCATAGTTTTTTTAAGTCATCTTGGCTTAGATTAGGTTGCCCTCCTCCATTGGATAGTGAAATTAAAATCGGGCGGCGCATCCAAAGCCAATAGTAAAAGAATCGGGCTACAAATACTTTAGGGTATGAAAACACACAGCACGCTTGATTAAATGTAGCCTCAATACCAAGCTGTCCTAAACGACCGATGGTTGCCCCATACATTGCGATTGCAATACTGTCTTTGGGATATTTCTTAAGTGCAGAATAAGAGTTAATAGCTTCATCTGTAACTTTTATATTGGTGTCGTATATGACACTTTCTCTTAATTCAGAAGTGGTGACCCAAGGAATTTCACCATCGTAATAAATTGGATTATCACTTTTTGGCGTTGTACCACTGCCTATTAAATCGAACCCATGTGTTACTTTCCAAGTTTCCCAATGCGCTGGTACTTGACCTAAGTAAGCTATATTTGACTGTTTGTAATGCTGGTATGGTTTATATGTTTCTGTCATCAAACCACCTCAGCCAACATCGCCATTATCTCTTTTTCCAGCGCACCAATTTCCGCAGCAATTTCCTCTAATGGTCTGGGCGGTTGATAAACGTAGAAATGTCTATTGAGTGGGATTTCATACCCCACTTTGGTTTTGCTGTAATCCACCCAAGCATCGGGTACGTGCGGTAGCACCTCGGCTTGCAGATACGGCTTGCAATGGTCTTTGACCAAGGCCACCAGTTTATCCAAGCCTGTTTCGTTGTCGTAGCCTAGCGGTAATGGCAGGCTCAGGTCTGCGGGAAAGCTCACCAGTTCGGTATCGCGTAACTCAGGGTCTGGCTCGGGTTGGCTTTTGCTGTCATAGCAAATATCGGCTTCAGGGTCGCGCTCGGATAAGGCGTTGAGGATGGCTTTTTTAATGGGTGTTGGGAGTTTGGGGCCGTGTTTGGTGAAGGCTTGGTCTAGCACGGTTTCAAAAGCTTCGCGGTTTTTATAGAGTGTACCTGCATTCAAGCTCTCCAACACTTTGAGTATACGCGCCTGTTCGGCTTGGCCTGCTGCGATCTCGGCTTGTTGTGCTTGGGGGTCTTTGACTTTTTTGCTGGTGGCTAAATTGGCAAACGCGCTTTGCTCGTGCAGCTTGGCGAGGCGCTCGGCATTGGCTTGAAAATTTAAGCGTAAAGGACGCTCAACGGTGATTTTGATATAGCCAAAGTCTTGGTTATTAAACAGCTTACTGCAGGTTTTGGTGGCAGTTTTGCCGTCAGTATTCACTTCTAATTCGGCGTTATGTTGGTATTCGCCATAAAGTTTGGTGAGTTGTTCGATATGCGCATCGGATAACTCGTTGCGTTTGTTGCCTAGGCTTTTGTCCATTTTTTTGTAATGGGCGGTGCCGTCTATGAGTTGTACTTTGCCTTTACGGTAGTCGGGCTTTTTGTTGGTCACTATCCACACATAGGTATAAATGCCTGTGTTGTAAAACATTTGATCTGGCAGGGCGATAATCGCATCTAGCCAGTCGTTTTCAATGATCCAGCGGCGGATATTGCTCTCACCACCGCCAGCATCACCAGTAAATAACGGTGAGCCGTTAAATACCACCGCGATTTTAGAGCCATCGCCTTTTTGCGCTGGGGAGGCATGCATTTTGGAGAGCATGTGCTGCAAAAACAACAGCGAGCCATCGTTAATGCGCGGCAAGCCTGCGCCAAAGCGACCATGAAAGCCTTTGCTGGCATATTCGTCTTTTACAAAGTCTTCTTCAGGTTTCCATTCCACCCCAAACGGCGGGTTGGCCAGCATGTAGTGGAATTTTTTATCTGGGTGACCATCATGCGGCACAAAGCCGTTGGTTTTGTTTTTGGGGTCTTTAATGCCTAGCGTATCGCCATACACCAGGTTATCTATCGGCTCATCTTTAATCAGCAAATCGGCACAGCAAATAGCGTAGGATTCAGGGTTGTATTCTTGCCCAAACAGTTCAATATTCGCCCCTACGTTGTGCGCTTTAATAAACTCCTCTGCCACTGAGAGCATGCCGCCCGTACCCGCGGTTGGGTCATAAATGGTTCGGTAGATGCCGTCTTTAAAGACATCGGCTTCACCCGTGAACAATATATTTACCATTAACTTAATCACTTCACGCGGCGTAAAATGATCCCCAGCCTCTTCGTTGGCTTGTTCGTTAAATTTGCGCACTAGCTCTTCAAACAAATAGCCCATTTGCAGGTTGCTGATTTTGTCCGGGGAAAGGTTAATTTCAGCAGAGCAAAACTCTTGCAGAACCAAATAAAGCCGATTGGCTTCGTCTAACTTAATGATTTCGTTTTCAAACTCGAACTTGTCAAAAATATCTTTGGCGCGAGGTGAGAAGCTGTGAATATAAGCCACCAGATTGCTGGCAATATTCGGCGGGTCGCCCAGCAGTTTTTCAAATGTAAATCCACTGGTGTTGTAAACGGGGGCGATTTTCCCTAAGGCCTTGGTTAAGGCATCGCCTGTAACACCTTTGGCTTCTAAGTCAGCTTTGGTACTGAGGATATTATCTTTGGTTTTTGCTGCAACTAAATCTAAGCGCCTAAGCACCACCAATGGCAACATGACTTTACGATATTGTGGTGGTCGGTATGGACCGCGCAGTTTGTTGGCGATATTCCAAATAAAGCCGACAATATTTTGATGTTCTTGATGTTGCAATTTATGACTCGTTTCTTATTTTTTGTGACCAACTGATACTCAGAAAAAAATTTATTTAATCTTGATTTAAAACATTTTTAGGTTAACTGAATCGAAACATAACAACAAATGTATTTAAAAAAAGATATGTCAGTTTATAAAACCATTTTCCGTCATTACTCAAAAAGCTAATGATTAAGTTATACATTCGCGAAAAAAGCCCACATTCCGTGGGCTTTTGTTTGTTATCGTGCAATCGGTTTAAAGCGTATCCGCTTCGGTTTTGCGCCTTCTTCACCTAGGCGTTTTTTCTTATCTTGCTCGTACTCTTGGTAGTTGCCGTTAAAGAAGGTCCATTGTGAGTCGCCTTCGGCGGCCAAAATATGCGTAGCAATGCGGTCTAGAAACCAGCGGTCGTGCGAGGTGACTAGTACGCAGCCAGAAAACTCCAGCAGGGCGTCTTCTAGCGCGCGTAAGGTTTCTACGTCGAGGTCGTTTGAGGGTTCATCGAGCAGCAACACGTTGGCGCCGGAGATGAGGGTTTTGGCTAGGTGCAAACGGCCGCGTTCACCGCCTGAGAGTTGACCGACGATTTTTTGTTGGTCGCCGCCTTTAAAGTTAAAGCGGCCAATGTAGGCGCGACTAGGCATTTCAAATTTGCCAACGCTCAAAATATCTAAGCCGCCCGAGATGGCTTCGAAAACGGTTTTGTCGTTATCTAGGCCATCGCGGGTTTGGTCGACTGCGGCGATTTTGACGGTGGGGCCGATAAGTATGTCACCGCTATCGGGCTGGGCTTGGCCTTGTAGCATTTTAAACAGGGTGGATTTACCAGCACCGTTGGGGCCAATCACGCCGACAATGGCACCGGGCGGGATGCTAAAGGAGAGGTTGTCAATTAATAGGCGATCACCAAAGCCTTTGCTGACGTCGTTAAATTCAATCACTTGATTGCCTAGGCGCTCACCGGGAGGGATAAAAATCTCTTGGGTTTCGTTGCGGCGTTGGTAATCGACGCTAGACATTTCCTCGTAGCGGGCAAGGCGGGCTTTGCTTTTGGATTGCCGGGCTTTGGCGCCTTGGCGCACCCACTCTAGTTCTTGTTTCATGGCTTTGCGGTGGGCGTCTTCTTGTTTTTGCTCTAGGGCTAAGCGGTCTTCTTTTTGTTCTAGCCAGCTTGTGTAATTTCCTTTCCATGGGATACCTTCGCCACGGTCTAGCTCTAAAATCCATTCGGCGGCGTTATCTAAAAAGTAGCGATCATGGGTCACGGCGACCACGGTGCCACTAAAGCGCACTAAAAATTGCTCTAACCATTCGACGGATTCAGCATCGAGGTGGTTGGTGGGCTCATCGAGCAACAACATATCTGGTTTAGAGAGCAATAATTTACATAAGGCCACGCGGCGTTTTTCACCGCCGGAGAGGGGACCAATTTTGGCCTCCCACGGCGGTAAGCGCAGCGCATCGGCGGCGATTTTTAGCTGTTGTTCGCTATCACTGCCACTGGCGGTGAGGATATTTTCGTACTTGGCTTGCGCTTCGGCGAGTTTGTCAAAATCGGCATCGGGCTCGGCGTAGGCGGCATAAATTTCTTCTAATTTTTGTTTGGCCTCGAGCACGGCGCCCAGTGCGCTTTCGACTTCTTCACGCACGGTTTTATCGGGGTCTAATTGCGGCTCTTGCGGCAAATAGCCAATGCTCATATTGGGTTGCCATTGCACCTCGCCTTCAAACTCGCTATCGGCGCCCGCCATGATGCGTAATACGGTGGATTTACCTGAGCCGTTTAAGCCGAGTAAGCCAATTTTGGCGCCAGGAAAAAACGATAAAGAGATGTTTTTGATGATTTGCCGTTTGGGCGGCACGATTTTGCTCACGCGGAGCATGGACATCACATATTGCGCCATAAGGATTTAGTCTCGAAGTTACAGTTACTGAAAGTCGCTATTCTAATACGCTTACGGCGGATGCGGTGGACTGCATGGTCACGCAAGGACAAGCAAAAGGGGGCTTACGCCCCCTTTATCTCTTAATCTTAGCGTTATGCGGCTTGTTGACTGAGATACGGTTGATTGGAGGCCGTGCTAATGGCTATTTTGCGCGGCTTTAAGGCCTCGGGAATTTCACGTTGTAGCGTAATCGTTAGCAATCCATGCGCCAACGCTGCATCGATGACTTTCACATGATCGGCAAGTTGAAATTTGTGCTCAAAATCACGGCTGGCAATGCCACGATGCAAATAGGTCGTCTCGCTCACTGGCTTGGTTTTGCGGCCGAATACTCGTAGGGTTTGCTGTTCGCTTTCAATATCGAGTTCATGGCTTTCAAAGCCGGCGACTGCCATTACGATTTTGTAGGCATTGTCATCGACCAACTCAATGTTGTAGGGCGGGTAACTGACTTCGTTTTCGTTACGTTGCACATCGTTGAGCATTTTTGCTAAGCGGTCAAATCCGATAGCAGTGCGGTAGAGGGGGGTTAAGTCATATTGACGCATGGTGAAATCCTTTAAAAATTAAGCGATCGTAAGAAATACAGACCTCAAACTACAAGCATCTGTACAACTTAGTTGGGGAATCACTTTATTTTTTCAAGCATTCACATCGTTGTATGACTACAGTGAGGGTGATTTGCGTAGCCTAAATGGCGAGCGCTTCCGCCCACGCCAAGGCTTCCATATGACATTGGTTGACCTTGTCAGGGTTTAACTGCAGAAGTGCGGCCAATTCAACAATGTCATTATTATTGGCATCTTCACAGGCTTCCGTCAGTTTCAAAAACGGTCCAAACATCCCAGTACGGTCAACCAGCGCATCGACTATCGCTTCGGGTAAGGATAATTTTTCAATGACTTGTGCCATTGGCATTTTTAAAATGATGTCCAACATTGAAAACACGCCGACAATAAATAAATTGTCTCTGTCATTTTTTTCAAAATAGGGCGCGCCAAGTAATTCGGTTAAGCGACCGCGGGTAATCGACGTTTTCATCAGCGCAGGTGAGGTGCTGTTATTGCCAGCCGTAACCATTAATAAGGTCAACCATCGATAGAGCTGATTACGGCCTAAGATTGTTAAGGCGTGGTTAATCGACTGCACTTCGCACGACAAACCAAAACCTACTGAATTAATGTAGCGCAACAACTTATAACTCAAAGTGGTATCGCGTTTAAAGCCTTTTTCAATGACGTTATTTTCGGCGTCGCGACTGACCAAGTCTAATAAATGCAATACACCTTCAAAGCTTGGGTTAATGACTTTGGTCACGACATTATCTGGTTTGGCATAAAAATAGCCTTGAAAATGCTGAAACCCTGCCGCATGCAACGCTTTAAATTGCGCTTGTTGCTCCACTTTTTCGGCAATCACCTGACATTGGCTTGTTTGATATTGCTTTAACCATGTTGTGGCGGTAGGCGTATCTACCTCACGCATATCCAGTTTAATAAAGTCCGCAATCGGGATTAACGCTGCCAAATTTGGATGGTGTTGTGGATTATCGAGCGCGATTCTAAATTTTTCGGCTTTGAGCGCTTGGCAACGCGCGATGATGTCAGGGGTGACGTTGAGGGTATGCACCACTTCTAGCACGGTTTTTTCAGGCGGCATCAGGGCTAAAAAAACGCTATTGAGCATGACATGATCAACGTTGATAAACGCCAGCTGCTGGCCCAATAACCAACTTTCATGCATTTCATCAATGGCGGTGGACAAGATTTTGGCACAGGTTTGAATATCCTCTTCAAACGGTGTTGTGCCATGATCTTGATCGTTACGAAAAAAGAATTCGTAGCCGATTATTTCTTGCTTACTGTTTACAATCGGTTGACGGCCGATAATACTTGGATGAGAAGTGGTCATGACTGCATTCCTAAATTGCACCGAATATTAGTGTATAGGCAGCCTTGATGATTTGTTTTGTAGATTAACCGTTGATTTAATGGTTATTTCTGTGGTCGCTTATTCAACCGTGACGCTTTTTGCCAAATTGCGCGGTTTATCCACATCCGTACCTTTTAGTAGCGCTGCATGATAAGCCAATAACTGTACTGGAATCACATGTAGGATGGGTGATAGCACGCCCACATGCCGAGGCGTGCGTATCACGTGAACGCCCTCTGAGGCATGAAAGTGACTATCGGCATCGGCAAATACAAATAATTCACCGCCACGTGCTTTGACCTCTTGCATATTGGATTTTACTTTTTCAAGCAAGGCATCATTGGGTGCAATTACCACTACGGGCATATTGTTGTCCACCAATGCCAATGGCCCATGTTTGAGTTCCCCCGCGGGATATGCTTCAGCGTGGATATAGGAAATTTCTTTTAGTTTAAGGGCGCCTTCCATGGCGATGGGGAAATGCACGCCACGGCCTAAAAACAGTGCATGTTCTTTATCGCCAAACTTTTTAGCCCATTCGCGGATTTGTGGTTCTAGATTGAGTGCGATTTGTACACTGCCCGCAATTTCACGTAAATCTTGAATATAGCGTTGCTCTTGGCTCACGCTGAGCTGTTGGCGTTCTTTGGCTAAGGTGACGGCCAACACAAACAATGCAATTAATTGCGTACTAAAGGCTTTGGTACTGGCGACGCCAATTTCTGCGCCTGCACGGGTATAAAACACCAGGCTGGATGCACGCGGAATTGCACTTTCTTGCACATTGCAGATGGCTAAGCTGTAAGGATGACCAAGTTTTTGCGCGTGTTTGAGCGCCTCCATCGTGTCTAGGGTTTCACCGGATTGCGAGATGGTGACGATGAGTTGTCGAGGATTGGGTACAGATTCGCGGTAGCGATATTCACTGGCGATTTCTACTGCACAGGGAATTTTAGCAATACTTTCTAACCAATATTTGGCCGTTAAACCTGCATAATAACTGGTGCCCGCGGCTAAAATCAGCACGCTATCAATCTGCTTAAATATGTCACCTGCTAGTTGGCCAAACAACTCCGTTCTAAACGCGCCATCATCGATGAGGGCTTCAATGGTGTCGTTAATGGCCCGCGGTTGTTCGTAGATTTCTTTTTGCATGAAATGGCTGTATGGGCCTAATTCTAACGAGGCCAACGATACATCACTGACGTGGACTGGACGTGTGACGCTTAAGCCATGCTTGTCATAAATGTCGACATGGTCAGTCTGTAATTTAGCCACATCACCATCTTCAAGATAAATGACTTGTCTGGTGGCCGATAACACTGCGGATACATCGGAAGCCACAAAGTGCTCTTGTTCTCCGATACCAATTAATAACGGGCAGCCAAGGCGGGCAACGACCATGCAGTCTGGTTGGTGTAGCGCAATTACGCTAATTGCATATGCCCCAGTTAAGTCTTGGATGGTGAGTTGTACCGCATTGAGTAAGTCACGGTTTTGTTGATAATAGTAATGCACCAGATGAGCAATCACTTCAGTATCGGTTTGTGAATGAAACGCATAGCCTAAACCGAGTAAACGATCGCGTTGTGCATCGTGATTTTCGATAATGCCATTATGTACAACAGCGATTTCTGCGGCGGTTTGATTGGGTGATACGTGTGGATGCGCGTTTTGCTCAGTCACGCCACCATGCGTGGCCCAGCGCGTATGCCCAATGCCAATATGGCTGGTGAGCGTTGCGGCTTTTGCTTGTAACTCACTGACACGACCGACGGCACGCACTCGTTCGATCTGATTATTGAGGGTCGCAATACCCGCTGAATCATAGCCGCGGTATTCGAGTCGACTGAGCCCTTCAATCAATAAAGGAACAATATTTCGATGCGCAATTGCGCCTACAATGCCACACATAGCTTAGGTTTTCACTTTACTGATGTTTATTTGATTGAGGTTTAACTTTTTGTGGACGTTTCCACCCAGTGATCGAGCGTTGCTCACGTGCTCGGCACAGCGTAAGACTGTCGGCAGGCACGTCTTTGGTAATGGTTGAGCCTGCGGCAATGGTGGCGCCGCGACCAACGGTGACGGGGGCAATCAATTGCGTATCAGAACCCACAAACACTTGATCTTCAATCACGGTACGATGTTTATTTGCGCCGTCATAATTACAAGTAATGGTCCCTGCACCGATATTGACATCAGCACCTACACTGGCATCACCAACATAACTCAGATGATTGACTTTACTACCATTACCGATGGTGGCATTTTTAATTTCAACAAAATTGCCGATATGGGTGTGGCTGGCCAGCTGCGCACCGGGCCTTAATCGCGCATAAGGGCCAATATGACTGGCGGGCCCTACGCTTGCTTGATTGATGTGACTAAAAGCTTCGATATGGGTATCTTTACCAATGTGTGCTTGTTGTATCACGCAATGCGGACCAATAGAAACCCCATCTTCTAGGGTGACATCTCCGATAAACACGCAATTGATATCAATTGAAACATCTTTGCCACAGGTAAGGGTACCGCGAATATCAATTCGTTGATCATCAAGTAAGGTGACGCCTTGGGCGAGTAACGCCTGTGCTTGTCTTTGCTGTGCAACCCGTTCAATGTTAACTAAATCTTGTTTTGAATTGATTCCAGTCACAGCCCATTCATCTTGCACGAGGTGGGCGTAAACGGGTAATTGTTGTTGAACGGATAAGCCAATAATATCGGTAAGATAGTATTCACCTTGTGCATTTTGATTATTAATTAAACTAATCCAATGCTTTAAATAATGATTAGGCATGGCCATGATGCCTGTATTCACCTCTTGAATGTTGCGCTGTTCTGAATTGGCATCTTTGTGCTCAACAATTGCCGTCACTTCATTTGTTGCGTTACGTATAATCCGACCATAACCAGTTGGATCTTGCTTTATAAACGTTTGCACCACTAAGTGAGAGGCGGCCTGTGTCAGCATCTGCTGACAATCAGCAACCTGCAACAAGGGCACATCACCAAGTAAGATTAATGTTTGTCCTTGATCTGTGAGGTATGGAAGCGCTTGTTGTACTGCATGGCCGGTACCTAGTTGTTCGGCTTGTTCAACCCAAATTAAATCATCACCAGCAATGGCGTGTTTAACGTGTTCACCGCCAAACCCATACACGACGATAATTTTTTGCGGCAGCAGTGCACGCGCTTTATCGATGACATGCTGAAGGATTGGTTTCCCCGCAACGGTGTGCAGTACTTTTGGTAAGGTGGAAACCATGCGGGTGCCTTTACCCGCTGCGAGGATGATAATGTTCAATGCGCTCATGCGCTTATTCTACCTTATCGCGCTTGCAAATAAAAAAAGCGGCTTAATAGCCGCCTTTTATACAGATACGCTTAATGTATATTTTTGCGTAATTTCTGAATTGCTTGAATTTGCGCAATGGCTTCAGCTAATTCAGCTTGCGCTTTTGCATAATCAATTTCAGAGTTTCTATTTTTTAACGCTTCTTCAGCGGCTGCCTTGGCTTCTAATGCTTTAGCTTCATCTAAATCTTGTCCACGAATCGCTGTATCTGCAAGCACAGTGATGATTCCTGGTTGTACTTCGAGTAAGCCGCCTGAGATAAAGATTAATGTCTCTTCTTGCGATTGTGATTGTTTAATACGTAATGCACCAGGCTTGATCGTGGTAATCATAGGCGCATGGTTAGGGTAAATACCCACTTCTCCTGCGCCTGCAGGGGCCACTACAAACTCTGCTTCCCCTGAGAAAATAGAGGCTTCTGCGCTTACGACGTCAATGTGTACCGTATTTGCCATGTTGTATTCTTTCGTTCACCAGTGTGAATGAAACGAAGGTAGGCGTTTACCTACCTCATCGCATCATTAGTTTAGTGTTTTTGCTTTTTCGATTGCTTCTTCAATACCGCCCACCATGTAGAACGCTTGTTCTGGCAAGTGATCGTATTCGCCGGCAACAATGGCTTTAAAGCCTTTGATGGTTTCTTTTAATGGCACGTATTTACCAGGTGCGCCAGTAAACACTTCGGCAACGTGGAATGGTTGTGACAAGAAACGTTGGATTTTACGTGCACGGCCTACCGCTAATTTGTCTTCTGGAGATAATTCGTCCATGCCCAAAATAGCAATAATATCGCGCAACTCTTTATAACGTTGCAAAGTTTGTTGTACTGAACGAGCAACGCCATAGTGTTCTTCACCGACCACTAATGGATCTAATTGACGTGAAGTGGAGTCAAGTGGATCCACCGCTGGGTAAATACCAAGTGATGCAATGTCACGTGACAATACCACGGTTGAGTCCAAATGTTGGAAGGTGGTCGCTGGTGATGGGTCTGTTAAGTCATCCGCAGGCACATAAACCGCTTGAATAGAGGTAATAGAACCCACTTTGGTCGAAGTAATACGCTCTTGCAAACGGCCCATTTCATCGGCCAAGGTTGGTTGGTAACCTACCGCTGATGGCATACGACCTAATAACGCAGAAACTTCAGTACCTGCTAAGGTATAGCGGTAAATATTGTCCACAAAAAACAATACATCACGGCCTTCATCACGGAATTTTTCCGCCATGGTTAAGCCTGATAAAGCCACGCGTAAACGGTTACCTGGAGGTTCGTTCATCTGACCAAACACCATGGCGACTTTAGACTCTTTCATGTTGTCTAACTTAATGACGCCAGCTTCTGCCATCTCATGGTAAAAGTCGTTACCTTCACGGGTACGCTCACCTACACCGGCAAATACTGATAAACCTGAGTGTTGTTTCGCAATGTTGTTGATCAATTCCAACATATTCACGGTTTTACCTACACCTGCACCGCCAAACAAACCAACTTTACCGCCTTTAGCAAACGGGCAAACCAAATCAATCACTTTAATGCCGGTTTCAAGTAAATCGACAGAAGGCGATAATTCTTCAAACGCAGGGGCTTTTTGGTGAATAGAACGGAATTCTTGAGAGTCGATTGGACCTACTTCATCGATAGGGCGACCTAATACGTCCATGATGCGGCCTAAGGTGCCTTCACCGACAGGTACTGAAATTGCAGCCCCCGTATTTTTAAAAGCGGTACCACGTGCTAAACCGTCTGATGAACCCATAGCAATGGTACGGACAATGCCGTCACCGAGTTGCTGTTGCACTTCTAATGTCAAACCAGCTTCAGCTTTGGAGTCATTGTCGTCAATAATTAACGCATCAAAAACTTTAGGCATATGATCACGTGGAAACTCAACGTCAACCACTGCGCCAATACACTGTACTACTTTACCTGTTACTGCTTGATTTGCCTTTGCCATTTTCTTTCCTAACTGTATAGAGTCAGATTCAATAAAATTCTTTTTAAAGTGCTGTTCGTCAGCACCTTATGAGGAAACTGCTGCTGCACCACCGACGATTTCTGAAATCTCTTTGGTAATTGCAGCTTGACGCGCTTTGTTGTACACCAATTTCAGTTCACCGATCACACTCTTCGCGTTATCTGAAGCAGATTTCATGGCAACCATACGTGCAGATTGCTCGGAAGCCATGTTCTCGGCAACCGCGTTGTAGACCAATGATTCGATATAGCGTGTCATTAATTCATCTACAACAGGTTTTGCTTCTGGCTCGTAAATGTAATCCCAATGACCTTCAGCACTGCCCAATTGCTCACCACTTAAAGGCAACAATTGTTGCATGGTAGGCTCTTGTTTCATGGTGTTGATGAACTTGGTATAGCAGATGTAAAGCTGATCAATTTCACCAGCAATATAAGCATCCAGCATGACTTTGATTGTACCAATCAGTTTTTCAAGATGCGGGGCATCACCCAAGCCTGTGATGTGTGATTTTACTTGCGCACCAATGCGGTTCATAAAACCAAACCCTTTATTACCAATGGCGCTGACTTGGATGCCTTTGCCAGAAGATTCCCAGGTTTTCATCTGATTGAGCGACATTCTTAATACGTTGGTGTTTAAACCACCGCATAAGCCTTTGTCAGAACTGACGACAATTAAACCAATGTTTTTTACATCTTCACGTTTGACTAAAAACGGATGACGATACTCAGATTGGGCAAAAGAAAGGTGCGCTGCTGCGTTACGAATTTTCTCTGCGTAAGGACGTGATGCGCGCATTCTATCTTGCGCTTTACGCATTTTAGAGGCAGCCACCATTTCCATTGCTTTGGTGATCTTACGTGTATTTTCTACACTTTTGATCTTGGTTCTAATCTCTTTACTACCTGCCATATTAGTGTCCTAAATCCAATTAGTGATCTAAAGTTTAGTCGTCTAGAGATTAGTAGGCGCTAGAAGCTTTAAAGTCTTGAATGGCGGCATCTAAGGCTTTTTCGTTATCCGCGTTTAAGTCTTTGCTGCTTTCAATCGCATCCATGATGTTTTTGTATTTAGCATTCAAGAAACCATGTAATGCATTTTCAAATGCGAGTACTTTATTGGTTGCAACATCGTCAAAATAACCTTTGTTTGCTGCAAACAAACTGACTGCCATGTTTGAAACATTTAAAGGAGCATATTGTGCTTGTTTCATTAACTCAGTAAACATACGGCCACGATCCAACTGTTTACGGGTTGCTTCATCTAAATCTGATGCAAACTGGGCAAACGCAGCCAATTCACGGTATTGCGCAAGCGCTAAACGTACGCCACCACCCAATTTTTTAATGACTTTAGTTTGAGCGGCTCCACCCACGCGAGACACAGAAATACCTGCATTAATGGCTGGACGAATACCCGCGTTAAACAAGTCAGTTTCCAAGAAGATCTGACCATCGGTAATGGAAATCACGTTGGTCGGTACGAACGCTGACACGTCACCTGCTTGTGTTTCAATCACTGGCAATGCAGTCAATGAACCTGTTTTACCTTTAACTTCGCCGTTGGTGAATTTTTCAACGTACTCTTCATTAACGCGTGCTGCACGCTCTAACAAACGTGAGTGGATGTAGAACACATCGCCAGGATACGCTTCACGACCTGGTGGACGACGTAATAGTAATGAAATTTGACGGTAAGCCACGGCTTGTTTTGACAAGTCATCATACACAATCAATGCGTCTTGGCCGCGATCACGGAAATATTCACCCATGGTGCAACCTGAGTACGGTGCCAAGAATTGTAATGCAGCTGAGTCAGAAGCAGAGGCTGCAACAATAATGGTATAGGCCATTGCGCCGTGCTCTTCTAATTTGCGTACCACGTTAGCAATGGTTGAAGCTTTTTGACCTACTGCAACGTAGATACAGGTCATGTTTTGACCTTTTTGATTAATGATGGCATCGACTGCAACGGCTGTTTTACCAGTTTGACGGTCACCAATAATCAATTCACGTTGTCCACGACCAACAGGGACCATGGAGTCCACTGATTTCAAACCAGTTTGCACAGGTTGTGAAACGGATTTACGCGCAATCACACCTGGCGCAATTTTTTCAATTTTGTCGGTTAGTTTTGCATTGACTGGGCCTTTGCCATCAATTGGCTGACCCAAAGCGTTCACGACACGACCAATCAGTTCTGGACCAACGGGTACTTCCAAAATACGGCCTGTACATTTACAGACGTCACCTTCGGTAATGTGTTCATAATCACCCAGTACCACTGCGCCCACTGAATCGCGCTCCAGGTTTAACGCTAAACCAAAGGTATTGCCTGGAAACTCAATCATCTCGCCTGACATGACGTTTGATAAACCGTGTATACGCACGATACCATCTGTCACAGAAATCACGGTACCTTGGGTACGTGCTTCAGCGGTAGTAGAGAAGTTTTCTAAACGGCTTTTAATAAGCTCGCTAATCTCGGATGTTGATAACTGCATTTAAATCTCCTATGCCTTATGCTGTGAGCGTGTAGGCTAAATTTTGTAACTGACCTTGGACTGACGCGTCGATAACGGTGTCGCCAACAATAATTTTGATGCCGCCAATAATGTCAGGATCTACCGACACTGTGGCTTCAATTTTCTTGCCGAATTTAGCTTCTAAACGCTTCACCAAATCTTTGGTTTGCGTTGCTGTGATTTTTGCCGCGGCAATGATGGTTGCATCAAGCGTACCTTCGTCTTGAGCTTTTAAGGCTTCAAACGCTTCAGCAATGGCTGGCAATAAGGATAAACGGCCGTATTCAACCAAGATCTTGATTAAGTTTTGTCCTTGCTCGTTCAGATGTTCGCCACATACTTTAATAAATGTGGTTTCAACTTCTGAAGCGTCTAGCTTAGGGTTATCAATCAAGCTTTTAATTTGTGCATCGACAGCAACAGCTGCTGCAAATGCGAGCATTTCAGACCAAACGGGGAGTGCCTTTTGTTCTTTACCTAACTTGTAGGCGGCAACAGCGTAAGGTCGTGCAATGGTTGAGAGTTCAGCCATAACTTATCCTTTTTCCTAAGCCTTACAGTTCTGCTGCCAATGTGGCCAACATTTCGCTATGTGCTTTTGCATCAATTTCTTTACGTAAAATTTTCTCAGCACCAGCAATGGCGAGTTCAGACACTTGCGCACGCAAGCCTTCTTTCGCACGATTGACCTCTTGCTCGATCTCAGCTTTAGCACCAGTAATAATGCGATCGCCTTCAACCTTTGCATTGGTTTTGGCTTCTTCCACCAATTGCGCAGCGCGTTTTTCGGCTTGACCGATAATTTCACTGGCTTTTAACTTGGCTTCGTTTAATGTGGCTTCAGATTTCTTTGCAGCCACTTCTAATGCGCTTTTACCTTCTTGTGCAGCCGCCAGACCATCAGCGATTTCTTTTTGGCGTGTTTCAATCGCTGATAATAGCGGCGGCCAAACAAATTTCACTGTGAACCAAATCAACACTGCAAATGCAATCGCTTGCGCGACGAGTGTGAAATTAATATTCATTTTTGATCCATGTCATAAATTGTTGAAAGGTTTAAGCAGACCTTAAACCCCTTGCGTTGAAGATTACTTAGCAACTACGCTCAACAATGGGTTTGCGAAAGCAAACATCATGGCCAAACCTACGCCAATAATGAAAGACGCGTCAATCAAACCCAATAACAGGAACACTTTACCTTGTAATGCTGGAATCATTTCAGGTTGACGCGCAGCGCCTTCCAAGAAACTTGCACACATAATACCAATACCGATACAAGCGCCTGCAGCACCTAAACCGATGATCAAACCAATGCCAACACCAGTGTAGGCTTGAATCAATGCTAATGCTTCCATGTAATACCCTCTCTAAAAAGAATTAAAACAACAACAAATGAATACACATTAAATTTAGTGCGATTCATGCGCCATGGCTAAATACACCACAGTCAACATCATGAAAATAAACGCTTGTAAGGCCACAATCAAAATGTGGAAGATTGACCAACCAGCTGCCAAGATTGCTCCAAACACGGTACCCGCTAAACCTGTGGCTGCCCACATCCCTAGCAATAAGAAGATGATTTCACCTGCATACATGTTGCCAAACAACCGCAGGGAGTGTGAAAGGGGTTTTGAAACGTATTCGATTAAGTTGAATAAGAAGTTTGCAGGCCAAACCAAAGGATTGCTACCAAAAGGCGCACAGAACAGTTCGTGTATCCAACCACCCAAGCCTTTGGCTTTGATAGAGAAGAAAATCATTAAGAACCATACCGCCAAAGCCAATGCAAAAGTAGTATTAATATCTGAGGTAGGCACAGCACGCCAGTGCTCAAAACCAAGTGCGTGCATCAAAGCCGCAAAAATATCGACGGGCAGGAAATCCATGGCGTTCATGGCAAATACCCATAAAAATACTGTCAGTGCGGTTGGTGCGATAAACGAATGGCGATCACCGTGAAAAATGTTTTTCACTTGATCATCGACAAAACCAAACACCAGCTCAACAAAAGCTTGACGTTTAGTGGGTACACCGCTGGTAGCGCCACGTGCAATCCACCACACAAAGCCCATCACCAACACACCCAAAATGACTGACATGGCTAAAGTGTCGACATGCAATGTCCAGAAACTGGTATCGCCGACCGATTGTGCATTAAAGCCCAAATGATGTTCAATGTAACTCGATGGTGTCATTGGTGTTGCAGATTGTGCGTGTTCAGTTGTCATAATCTCAAACGATATTAATTAAATTTGTTTATATGTTTACATCTGACTTTGCGAGCGCCGCACCTGAAAACAAGGCTGCCGCCGCTAAGCCTGCAATCAGCGCAAAAGGCACCAACGCAAGGTATAACTTAAACACCGCTAACAACACGACAGCGATGACAATAATCTTGATTAACTCTGCTTTCAGCAAATTGAGCAATACTGCGGTCGGTTGCTGCAACCGATGTCCACGGGCAACGATCTTGGTTGCAATCCATGCACCGATAATGACTGCACAGCCACCCAACAACGCCGAAAATGCTGCTTCGTGACTGCCTAACCAGCAGGCCACTAACGCAACCGTTAAACTCGCTAACAATTGATATTGCAACATGTTGCGATACATTTGACGCTGCGCCACAACGTGGTTTAAATCAGAGGTTGGCGGTTGCATAAATGTGGGTGTTTGCTTGAAAGACGCGAGATTTTGAATTATCCCTTGGGTTAAGTCAAGCAGAACACATACGTTAACTGACTGAATGCGTGGGAAAAAACGCTTTATTGGTCAAATTGGCTGTTTTTGTGCGTTAAGCACGCAGTTTTGCGATCCATTCTTCCAATTGATCTAATTGACTGTAACTTAATTTAATCACGCCTGCGCCGTTCGCCTTGGTGGTGATGACAACGTCAGCGCCCAATTCATCACTGAGCTGACGTTGTAGATGTGCAATATCAGCATTCACGGATGCTTTAATTTTTTTCCCAGTATTAGGCGCTTGTTGAATAATGCGTTCAATCTCGCGCACCGACAATTGCTCATTGACAACTTTGTTGGCTAATAACATTTGTTGCGCTGGCTCGATACCAATCAGCGCCCTGGCATGACCCATGTCAATTTGGTTATCCAACAACATGTCTTGCACCAAGGGAGTGAGGGTTAATAGTCGCAATAAATTTGAAACGGCTACCCGTGAACGGCCCACGGCTTCCGCCGCTTTTTCATGCGTCATTGCAAATTCATCAATCAAGCGCTTAATCCCCATGGCTTCTTCTAATGGATTTAAGTTTTCGCGTTGTATATTTTCTATCAATGCCATGGCGAGGGCGGCTTCATCGGCAATGTCGCGCACAATCACAGGCACTTCCAGTAAACCTGCTTTTTGAGCCGCTCGCCAACGACGCTCACCGGCAATGATTTCGTATTGTTCGTGCGCAATTTCACGCACTAAAATTGGTTGCATGATGCCTTGGGCTCGAATCGAGTCCGCCAATGTTTGCAATGCTTCTTCGTTCATATTTGAACGTGGTTGATATTTGCCTGGCCTTAACTGGACGGGTGAGACATTGCGTAGACTGTCTGCAGTGGTGGTTTCGTCGTCATCCCCTGCCAATAAAGCGTCTAAGCCTCGTCCTAATCCTTTTAGTTTCACCATGCTATTTTTTCCTTTAATGGCTATTTTTTTGAATAATTTCTTGTGCCAACTCTAAATAAGCCTGAGCACCTTTGGAGGCACGATCGTAATGCAAGACTGGCAAGCCGTAACTTGGCGCCTCTGCCAAGCGAATGTTGCGCGGAATAATGCTCTCGTATACTTTTTTGCCGAAATGACTCACCAATTGCGCAGATACCTGTTGTGCTAGCATATTACGGTTATCGAACATGGTGCGCAGCAAGCCTTCTATTTCCAGCACTGGGTTTAAGTGCGCGCGTACCTTTTTGATGGTGTTGACCAAATCGGACAACCCTTCAAGCGCGTAGTATTCGCATTGCATGGGGATCATCACCGAGTGGGCCGCCGTTAATGCATTGACGGTCACCAGATTGAGGGCAGGCGGGCAATCTAACAACACATAATCATAGGCGTCATTCAGTTTTAAAATGGCCTGCTTGAGTCTGGTCTCACGCGCCAATTCATTGACCAGTTCCACTTCCGCTCCCGCTAAATCTCGATTCGACGGTGCCACATCAAATTTGGACACTACACTGGTCACCACCACTTCTTGCAACGTCCGATTACCGATCAAAACTTGATAAATACTGTCTTTTAAATGCGATTTATCAATACCGCTACCGGTGCTGGCGTTGCCTTGTGGATCTAAATCGACCAACAACACTTTTTGTCCAAGCTCAGCCAAGCTGGCCGCCAAGTTAACGCAGGTAGTGGTTTTTCCAACGCCCCCTTTTTGATTGGTTATTGCGATCACTCTCATGCTGGGTTCTCAAATACGACTAAATGTCTTTCTGCATCAAGCTGCGGCACCTGTAACCGGATCACTTGGCTGGGCACTACACCCGCTTGCTGTAATTCTTGATCAGGCCTTACCCCCTTCATGGCTAACCATTGTCCGTGAGGTGCAAGTAAATGTGCGGTGAGCTGTTTAAACAATGCTATTTCCGAAAAAGCGCGAGAAATGATTTGGGTATAGGGTAATGTAGGTTGATGCTGCTCTACGCGATCATGCACCACCTGTAAATTCTCAAGTTGCAATTCAGCCTTTACTTGCCGCATAAAAATGGTTTTTTTTTGCACGGTATCAATGGTGGTGACTTGCACATCCGGGCGGGTAATTGCAATGATGATGCCCGGTAAACCGCCGCCACTACCCACATCCAACAATCTACCGCATTGAATGTGTGAAACAACACTTAAACTATCCAACACATGCAACACCAACATGTCTTGCGGTGCTCGCACGGCTGTCAGGTTGTAAACTTTATTCCACTTTTGCAATAACGCCATATACGCTAAACATTGCACCTGCATGGCCTCGTTTACCACCGCGTGCAAACCCAAGGCATCAATGCCTGCTGCCAATTGGCGCTCAAAAGACATCATGCCGCGGCAATATCGCCAGCAACGGCTTGTTTTTTATGTTTACGTTTTAAATAGACCAATAACAAGGAGATGGTCGCAGGCGTCATGCCAGGGATACGACTGGCTTGGCCTATCGTTTCGGGTTGATGTGCGCTTAATTTTTGGCGGGCTTCGTTGCTTAAGCCATGAATGTCATTGTAATCAATGGCAGCGCCCAACTTCATTTGATCCGCGCCTTTTTGTCGTGCAATTTCTTCTTTTTGTCGATCGATATAGCCTTGGTATTTCGCTGCGATTTCTACTTGTTCTTTGACGGCTTCCGCCAACGGCTCAGGCGATGGCGCGAGGGAGAGCAGGGTGTCATAACTGATCTCGGGACGACGGAGTAAATCAAATAAGGCATATTCGTGCTCTAACGCTTTGCCAAAATGTGTCAATTGCGCATCTAAGGATAAGCCCTGATTTTGCCCATTATCCGGCTGAATAAATTGTTTTTTGAGTCTGGCCTGTTCGCGCACAATGGCCTCTTGCTTTTCACTGAACGCTGCCCAACGCACATCATCCACCAAACCGAGTTTTCGACCAATTTCAGTCAGTCGCATATCTGCGTTGTCTTCGCGCAATTGCAAGCGATATTCAGCACGGCTGGTAAACATACGGTAGGGTTCCGTCACGCCTGTCGTGATTAAATCATCCACCAATACGCCCAAATAAGCTTCTTCGCGGCTTGGACACCAGCCTTCTTTTTCTTGTGCATACAACGCCGCGTTGGCTCCCGCTAACAACCCTTGCGCCGCGGCTTCTTCGTAACCGGTAGTGCCATTGATTTGTCCAGCAAAGAATAAACCACGGATGGCCTTGGTTTCTAAGGTGCTTTTTAAGCCTCGCGGGTCATAGTAATCATATTCAATCGCATAACCTGGGCGCAA
Organism: Methylophilaceae bacterium; assembly: GCA_027488395.1. GTDB lineage: Bacteria > Pseudomonadota > Gammaproteobacteria > Burkholderiales > Methylophilaceae > Methylophilus. Next base: position 125,673 of record JAIYBT010000015.1, read on the forward strand.
AATGTGTGCATGTTCCAGGCCACGAATCGAACGTACCAACGCCAATTGAATATCAAACGGTAAACTGGTTGAAATACCATTCGGATAAATTTCGTGGGTAGTGAGCCCTTCTGGCTCCAGAAAAATCTGGTGCGATTCTTTGTCAGCAAACCGATGAATTTTATCTTCCACCGATGGGCAATAACGTGGACCAACGCCTTCAATGACGCCGGTATACATAGGTGAACGATCCAGACCGCTACGAATAATGTCATGCGTTTGCGCGTTGGTATGCGTTATCCAACAAGGCAATTGGGTGGGATGTTGTCGGGCATGTCCAAGGAACGAAAATACGGGGACTGGCTGATCCCCTGGTTGCTCAGTCATGACGGCATAGTTGATGGTTCGTCCATCAATTCTCGGTGGCGTGCCTGTTTTTAAGCGACCAGCGGGTAAGCCTATTTCGCGTAATTTTGCTGCTAACGACATCGCAGGGGGATCACCTGCACGACCAGCATGGTAGTTTTGTAATCCAATATGGACCAATCCCCCTAAAAAAGTACCTGCGGTCAATACCACCGAGGTTGATTTAAAGCGAATACCAATTTGCGTGATGACGCCTGCAGCGCGGTCACCTTCCAGAATAATATCGTCAACCGCCTGCTGAAACAGCCATAAATTAGGTTGGTTTTCCAACCGATGGCGAATGGCTGCTTTGTACAAGATGCGGTCCGCTTGCGCACGGGTTGCGCGCACGGCAGGTCCTTTACTCGAATTCAGGATTCTAAATTGAATACCGCCTTCGTCAGTGGCGGCGGCCATTGCACCACCTAAAGCATCAATTTCTTTGACCAAATGCCCCTTACCGATACCACCAATCGATGGATTGCATGACATTTGCCCCAACGTCTCAATGTTATGAGTGAGTAACAGTGTTTTTTGCCCCATGCGCGCCGCAGCCAAAGCCGCTTCGGTGCCTGCATGACCACCGCCTACCACAATCACATCAAAAGAATCTGGAAAATTCATGAATCGGTTTGAACACCTTGATTTATAAAGAATTGTGATTTTAGCGTAAACTTGTTAAATGGTCATTCTAATCGCTACATTGTTACAACAATTCTATGGTTTAATACAAATGAATGACGCTTTAATACAATTCAATTACAAGCGCGCCATATTTGCTTAACAAAGCTTGCCTAGAATGGCCTTACAAACAATAAAAGGAGTTAACACCGTGAAATCAGTATTTTTAATGAGTTTAATTGGGCTTGCCTTCTCAGCATCCGCATTGGCAGACGTCACCAACGCCGAAAAATTAGTCTACAAATACACCAACATTGCCCATTCAGTAAATGACACATTCAAAGCGCCGTCCATCACTGACGGTAAAATTTTCTTTAACCGCAAAATTACAACACCCAATGGGAAAGAAATTGCTTGTGCGTCTTGTCACACCAACAATCCTGCTAATACGGGTAAAAATTTAGTTACTGGTCGTGAGATCGCGCCATTGGCACCACGTGTGAATACGAAACGCTTTACCGATTTAGAAAAAGTCGAAGAAAAATTCACAGAACACTGTAACGATATTTTGGGTGCAGATTGTTCACCCGCCGAGAAAGCTAACTTTATTGCTTACTTGTTGACTGAAACCAAACCAACTAAATAAACCGTTATGTTGAGATACGTCTGGGATCCATTCATCAGAATATTTCACTGGTCCCTCGTGGCTGCATTTTCGTATGCTTTTTATACACATGCATCCATGTGGGATCTGCAAAAACATGCATACGCTGGCTACACGGCTGGCACTTTAATTGTGGCGCGTATCGTATGGGGATTGTTTGCCACTGGTTATGCAAACTTTCATCGCTTTCCACCCAACCCCGTTTGGGCGTTTAAATATTTATTCAAGATATTGAAAGGCACTGCCCGACATTATATTGGCCATAATCCTGTGGGTTCGATGGCAATTTACATGATGCTGGCGTTAGGCATCGTAGTGGTGGGTTCTGGTTGCATTGTATTTAACAATGGCTGGGGGTTAATTGATAGCGAAACCAGTGTTGTGATTCATCATTACGCAACTTGGACGTGGCTCGGGGTGGTGGTCATACATGTGTCAGGCGTCATTTTTGAAAGTATCATCCACCACGACAACTTAGTCTGGGCCATGATCACAGGCTGTAAGCGTGTGTGTCGCATCGAGGACCGTCCTCGCAAAAACAACCCCACTACGCACTAAACCGTATCGGCTATTTGCCAATACAAAACTTACTAAAAATTTCTCCTAGCAAATCATCCGGTGAAAACTCGCCTGTGATTTCACTTAACGCTTCTTGTGCGCCGCGCAACTCTTCGGCCACCAGCTCTGGCTGCGCCAACAATACTTCCGCTTGATTTAGGTGCGTTTCCACCCGCGACAATGCAGCTAAGTGACGCGCCCGCGCCATAAACACACCTTCGCCACTCGGCTGATAACCCACTTCATCCAGTAATAACTGTTTTAATAAACCTAAGCCGTCGCCTGTTTTTGCCGAAAGATAAAGGTGTGGCTGTTGATCACGTATTTCTAGCCTTGCTGTTTCACGTGAAACATCAATTTTATTATGTACCCAGATCGTGGTTAACGTTGTGGGAAGCCGCGCCAAGATCGTTTCTTCAGTCACGGATACGCCATGGGTGGCATCCATCAGGATTAACGCCACTTGTGCAGTTTCAACCGCTTTCCAAGTGCGCGCAATGCCAAACTGTTCAACGGTATCCTCTGTCTCACGCAAGCCTGCGGTATCAATAACATGCAATGGTACACCATTGATTTGGATCGCCGCCTTAATGGTATCTCGCGTGGTGCCCGCGATGGGTGTGACTATTGCGACATCCTCACCAGTCAGCGCATTCATCAAACTCGATTTGCCGACATTTGGCTGGCCGACCAAAACCACGTTGATACCTTCACGTAGCAAAGCACCTTGTTTGGCTTGTTTAAAAATATTGCGAAGTGTCGCTTGATTGGTATGCAGTTTTTCTAGCACACGCCCTTGGGTAATAAAGTCGATGTCTTCTTCAGGAAAATCTAAACACGCTTCAACATACATACGCAAGTTGATAAGTTGCGTGAGCAGTTGTTGAATTACAAATGAGAATTCACCTGATAGAGAGCGCACTGCACTACGTGCCGCCTCTGCGGTAGCTGCATTGATTAAATCTGCAACTGCTTCTGCTTGTGCGAGATCGATCTTATCGTTGAGGTATGCACGCTTGGTAAACTCGCCGGCTTCGGCATGTCGCACGCCACACGCTAGGCAACGTGCTAGTAACAATTGCATGACTGCGGTGCCGCCATGCGCTTGTAATTCCAATACATCTTCACCCGTATAAGAATGTGGCCCAGGAAAAAATAGGGCAATGCCGCGGTCGATCAAGCTTCCATCCGCTTGGGTAAAAGCTAAGTAACTGGCTTGACGCGGTGCAGGACAGCAACCAAGGATATGATGGGCAATCTCCGCGGCTTTTGGTCCCGAGACACGAACAACCCCTATGCCACCCGCACCGTTTGCAGTAGCAATTGCTGCAATGGTTTCAACATGCGTTGGGTTATTTGCCATGGCCCTTTTTAGCGCTGGCTGCCGCAATGGTGCGATTGATATACCATTGTTGCCAGATGGACAAGATATTATTCACTAACCAGTACAACACAAGGCCTGCTGGAAAGAAGAAGAAAAATACGCTAAATAACACTGGCATGATTTTCATCACTTTAGCTTGAATTGGATCGGTTGGTGGAGGGTTTAAATAAGATTGGATAATCATGGTGGCCCCCATCAAAATGGGCAGCACAAAGTAAGGATCGGTTGCCGACAAATCTTGTATCCAGCCAAAGAAAGGTGCGTGACGTAACTCCACTGACCCTAATAACACCCAATATAATGAAATAAACACTGGAATCTGTACCAATATGGGTAGGCAACCACCCATAGGATTTATTTTCTCAGTTCGGTACATGTCCATCATGGCTTGCTGTAATTTTTGCTTATCATCGCCAAATTTATCTTTAAGCGCTTGTAAGCGGGGCGCAATTTCACGTAAATGTGCCATATTGCGATAGCCTGAAGCAGATAATTTGAAGAATGCTGCTTTGATCAAAACGGTCAGCAAGATAATTGCCAAGCCCCAGTTCTGGACCACATCGTGGATATGCGTTAACAACCACATCAATGGCTTGGCAATCACAGTGAGGTAGCTGTAATCCACCACATGTTCAAGACCTGGTGCCGCTGCAATAAGGTCTTGCTGTACTTGTGGTCCGCTAAACAGTGTTGCATTAATTGATTTACTTGCCCCTGCAGCAATTTCTCCAACAGGGTAGACCGTGCCTACTGAAAAGTTTTGCTCGCTGAGCTTGGTGGTGTAAATTTTTCTGCCCGTCGTGGTTTGTGGAATCCAGGCGCTGACAAAGTAATGTTGGACCAAACCAATCCATCCATCTTTAGCATTGATCGACACATCTTGCTTTGCCATGTCGTCAAATTTAAGTTTGTTATATTTGTCTAGATCCGTGTAATACGCGCCACCTGTAAAGGTTGGCATCATTTTCGAACCCTGATTAGACTGATTGTCGTGGATAATCTGATAATACACAGAGGGTTGGATGGCTTGCTGACGGTTGTTTGTAATGTCATACCTTACATCAATCAGATATTGGCCGCGATGGAAGGTATATACCTTCTTGACCGCAACCCCTGATTCGTTTGCTGCAGTTAACACAACCTCTAATTGGTCTTGTTGCTCGGCCATATCAAACTGTGTTTGCGCGGTATTAAAGCGTTGGTGATGGGTTGGCAAGCCTTCACCTTTTAAACCAGTTTGCGCAACATACAGTTTATCTTTTGCGTCGTCTGTCATTAATTCATAGGGGCCAGCGTTATCGTCAGCCAAATGCTTGCGCAATGATAATTTACGCAAATCCCCACCGATTACATCAATTTCAGCCGTATATAAATCGGTTGTTACATGAATACGTTCTGCACTTGTTAATTTAAAGCCGTTGGTTTCAACTGGTTTTGTTTGTGCATTGGTTGCCGCAATGGCTGCAGGCGTATCTGCTGATACTGCAGGGGGCGTTGCAGGCGCATGTTGTTGTTGCCATGCATCCCATAGCAACATGATCGAAAATGAAAAAATGACAAACAATATTAAACGACGGGTATCCATAGCTTTGTTTCTAATGATCAGGGTAGGGGATCGTATCCGCCAGGATGCCACGGATGGCATCGGCATATACGCTTTAAAGACAATCTTGCACCTCGCATCACACCATAGGTTTGAATTGCTTCAGCGGCGTAGTGTGAACAAGTTGGTTGAAATCGGCACTGCTTGCCAAGCCAAGGGCTAAGCACATATTGGTAACATTTAATCAAACTAAGCAAAATGGTCTTCATGATGTGGTATGTACTTGTGTGCCACGTTTTTGCACACGCTGCATCAATTGCATGAGCTCTTGCTTTACCTTTAAAAAATCCACAGGCTTAAATGTTGTTTTCACCTGCAGAATAACATCAAATCCTTGTGCGTGCTTTAAATCAAGGCGAGCTAGCTCGCGCAACACACGTTTCATATAATTTCGATCAACCGCTCGCTTGGCTACACGCTTAGGCACAACTAGGCCATAACGATTCTGTGGTTGATGATTGGGCATGACATTGATAATTAACCATGCACCATAAAATCGTTTCTTGAAACTAAAAACGGATGAAAATTCATCCGTTTTAGTTAATTTTTGTAGCTGCATGCGTGTTGCACCATGCGGCTCAGGAATTATAAACCTAAACGCTTGCGGCCTTTTGCACGACGCGCTGCAATCACAGCACGGCCACCTTTAGTTTTCATGCGAACCAAGAAACCATGTGTGCGTGCACGACGTGTTTTAGAAGGTTGATAGGTACGTTTCATTACATTCTCCTGCCCATCTGGCAATAATCGGTTTTAGGCACACTTAAAATATTCAAACATTTGAAATATCCAAACAATGCATTTGAATATTGCTTCAAGCGAAAATTTGCCTATTTCAAAAACCCTCAATTAAACATGATTAGCTCATACTATGTCAATGATTTTTTTTAATAAATTGTAAGCGTTGCCTGTGGATAACTGCGCTTAAAACGATTAGAATCAATCCATGTTGTTCAGTGCACCCTTCAATTCTATTTGCTCCCGCCATCACAGTTTTAGCTACATAGCCAAAAAGCGCTACGCGTGTATGTCTGCTTTAATTAATTGTTCAATACGCTAAAACCGGCTGATCACGATGGATAAATTTTGGGATCATTGTCTATTACGCTTTCAACAAGAGCTATCTGCGCAACAATACAATACATGGATTAAACCATTACAAGCTAAAGTAAGCACTAACACTGTACAAATCATCGCACCGAATAAGTTTGTGATGCAATGGGTCAAGAGTAAGTTTTTTGCCCGCATTGAGGCACTGGCTGCGGAACAGGGTGCTGCCTTCCAAGTTGAGCTTTTAGTGGGTCAAGGTCAACCGTCAACCGCGACATCGTCACCCACCCTAACACTGGCACCAGAATCTACTATTGATCGCACTGTGGCGCGTCCAGTCATTAAGCAATCTCTCAGCAATGTGCCGCGAACAAGTCAAACTAAGCCCACTGCAAAATTCGTACGTGCTGATCGTGGTAGTGGTTTAAATGAGAGCTTTCGCTTTGATAATTATGTGACTGGTCGTGCCAACCAATTAGCGCGTGCTGCGGCTATTCAAGTCGCTGGAAACCCTGGTCAAGCCTACAATCCTTTATTTATATATGGTGGGGTTGGTTTAGGCAAAACTCATTTGCTTCAAGCCATTGGCAACGAACTTAAAAAAGAAAAACCGGATGCGAATATCCGATATTTGCATGCTGAGCGATATGTGTCTGATGTGGTGAAAGCTTATGAAAACAAAGCGTTTGATGAATTTAAGCAACAATATCACTCGCTCGATTTACTGCTAATTGATGATATTCAGTTTTTTGCTAAAAAAACACGCACTCAAGAAGAGTTTTTTTATGCTTTTAATACCTTAATTGAAGAAAAAAAACAGATTGTCATTACCTGTGACACCTATCCAAAAGAAATTGTGGATATGGATGAGCGATTACGTACTCGTTTTAGCTGGGGCTTGACCGTTGCCGTTGAACCACCTGAGCTAGAAATGCGGGTTGCGATCTTGCGTAAAAAAGCAGAATCACTGCATATTAACCTTGACGAAGACGTTGCTTTTTTTGTCGCCAAACAAATTCGCTCCAGTGTGCGTGAACTAGAAGGGGCACTCAATCGTATTATTGCCATGGCTAATTTTACTGGCCAAGTGATTGATGTGCACTTAGCTAAAGATGCATTGCGCGATTTAATAGCCGTACGTGGACGGCAAATTACCATGGAGAACATTCAAAAAACGGTTGCTGATTATTACAAAATTAAAGTCAGTGATATGTTTAGTAAAAAACGTTCTCGCAACGTTGCTCGACCACGACAAATCGCAATGAGTTTATCGCGTGAGTTAACCAACCACAGTTTTCCTGAAATCGGTGAAGCATTTGGTGGTCGTCATCACACTACGGTCATGCATGCTTGTGAAGAGATTGAGCAGCTTCGGTTAAATGATCAAGGTGTTGCCAGAGACATTGGCTTTTTAGTACAAGTAATACGTGATTAACATGTAGCAAATGAAACAAAAGGTGTGGATAAGCTCTGTTTATAATGTGTTTAAATAGTGCGTAACGACTGCGAAAAAACAGTTTAAAATACCACCCACAAATTGGCATGGATTTAAACGCAGTTTATCCACAGCTAAAAATTTTCGTAATAAATTGATTTTAAAGGTTTTTTTTTGTTATCCACAAAAAAGTTGACCATTACTATTACTATTACTTTTTATATATTGAAATAACTATATTGATTAGGTAAGCGCATGCAGATCAAAATCAACCGCGATGTGTTATTAAAACCACTTAATAATGTCACTGGTATTGTCGAAAGACGACATACATTGCCCATTCTGTCTAACTTGCTATTACAAATTCGACAGCAACAAATTCATCTCACTGCCACTGATTTGGAAATGCAGATCTCATTGAAAATAGATACCGATATACAAGGGGAGCTAAGCACGACCATCTCCGCAAAAAAACTACTCGATATTTGCCGTTCTCTGCCAGAAAATGCGGCGATTGAATTGGTGAATCAAGATAATCGGATTACGTTAAAAGCTGGCAAAAGTCGTTTTAATCTACAAACCTTACCTGCGGCAGATTATCCTTTAATGACGAAAGCCAATGGCGACAATCAGCGATTCTCTATCAGTCAAGCCGAGTTAAAGCGGTTATTAAAGCAAGTCGAGTTTGCAATGGCACAACAAGACATTCGTTATTATTTGAATGGATTGTTGTTGGAATTAAATGGTACGCAATTACATGTGGTTGGTACCGATGGTCATCGCTTAAGTTATACCCGTACCGATTTAGATGTCACTTTTGAAAAGAATGAAGTGATCATTCCACGTAAAACCGTGCTTGAATTAACCAAGTTGTTAGATGATCAATCGGATGCGCCAGTTGTTGTTGATTTTTTAAACGGACAAGTCAGCTTCGAATTTTGCAATATACAATTAATCAGTAAAGTCATTGACGGCAAATTTCCAGATTACAACCGTGTTATTCCTACTGGGCACCAAAATAGCTTTTTAGTGAATCGACAACAAATATTAAGCTCGTTACAACGTGCATCGATTCTGTCTAACGAAAAATATCGCAGCATACGCATGGTGATCAGCCAAGGACAATTAAAGCTGATTAGTAATAATACCGAACAAGAAGAAGCTGAAGAAGAATTAGACATTGATTACAACAATATGCCGCTCGATATTGGATTTAATGTCACCTACTTAATTGATGTACTCAATAATTTAAATGACGAGCAAATACAATTTGCCTTCGCCGATGCTAATAGCAGTTGCTTGATCACCGCTAATAGCGATCCACAATATAAATACGTAGTCATGCCAATGCGCATATAATGCTACAACATTTGATGATTACTCAATTGTTTCACGTGAAACATCCCACTGGTAAACCTCACTCTAATAAAGATTAATCCTATGGCACAGCCACAAGAATATAACTCAGACAGTATTAAAATCCTTGAAGGGTTAGATGCAGTTCGTAAACGTCCAGGCATGTATATTGGTGATACCTCTGATGGTTCAGGCCTACACCATATGGTATTTGAGGTGTTGGATAATGCGATCGACGAAGCCCTAGCGGGGCATTGTGATGATATTAAAGTCATTATTCATCACGATAATTCGATTAGTGTGTCTGACAATGGTCGTGGAATTCCAACTGATGTCAAAGATGACGACAAACATGAGCCCAAACGCTCTGCCGCTGAAATCGTCATGACAGAGTTGCATGCTGGTGGTAAGTTTGACCAAAACTCTTATAAAGTCTCAGGTGGTTTGCACGGCGTGGGCGTTTCTGTCGTAAATGCGTTATCGGATTGGTTGAAACTTAAGATCTACCGCAAAGGTAAAGTCCATCAGATGGAGTTTCATCGTGGGGTGCCACAAGCACCGTTGGCGGTGACTGGCACTACCGATAAAACCGGGACTGAGGTACATTTTTTAGCTTCTGTAGATACTTTTGTATTAGTTGAATATCACTTCGAGTTATTAGCTAAGCGTATCCGTGAATTATCGTTTTTGAATAACGGGGTCAAAATTGAGCTGGTCGATCAGCGAAATGGCAAATCAGAAAACTTTGCGTTTTCTGGTGGTGTAAAAGGCTTTGTCGAATACATGAACCGGAGTAAAACCGTATTACACCCTAAGGTGTTTTACGCGATTGGTGAAAAAGAGGGTATTACCGTAGAAGTAGCTATGCAATGGAACGATAGCTACTCAGAAACCGTGCAATGTTTTACCAATAATATTCCCCAACGTGATGGCGGTACTCACTTAACGGGCTTACGAACAGCGATGACCCGCACACTCAATCAATATATTGAGCAAAACGATTTTGCTAAAAAGGCTAAAGTTGATACCACAGGCGACGATATGCGTGAAGGCATTACTTGCGTGTTGTCCGTCAAAGTACCAGATCCTAAGTTTTCATCACAAACCAAAGATAAATTGGTTTCGAGTGAAGTGCAGCCGGTCGTGTCTGAAGTAGTGGGTTTAAAACTGGCTGAGTTTTTAGCCGAAAACCCAATTGATGCCAAAATCGTATGCGGCAAAATTGTTGAAGCCGCGCGAGCCCGTGAAGCCGCACGTAAAGCGCGTGAAATTACGCGCCGCAAAGGCGTGATGGATAGCATGGGATTACCTGGCAAGTTAGCTGATTGCCAAGAAAAAGACCCTGCATTATGTGAAATCTACCTAGTCGAGGGGGATTCTGCAGGCGGTTCAGCAAAACAAGGCCGAGACCGTAAAAACCAAGCAATCTTGCCGCTCAAAGGTAAAATTTTAAACGTTGAAAAAGCGCGTTTTGATAAATTATTGGGGTCGCAAGAAATTGCAACCCTAATTACGGCGCTTGGCACCGGCATTGGTAAAGCAGATTTCAGTGTTGATAAACTGCGCTATCACCGCATTATCATCATGACCGATGCAGACGTCGATGGCGCGCACATCCGTACTTTGCTGCTAACATTCTTCTATCGTCAAATGACAGAATTAGTTGAGCGTGGCCACATCTACATTGCACAACCCCCGTTATATAAAGTCAAACAAGGACGTGATGAACGTTATTTAAAAGACGAGCATGAGTTGGACGAATACTTATTGCAATCAGCCCTACGTGGCGCAGAGTTGCTGACTAAAGAGGGCGGCGAAACGCTGAAAGACGATGCATTAAACAGCATTGCCAAACAAATGGTGCTGACAGAAGCCGTAATTCGTCGGATTGCCAACCTTTATGATGAAAGCGTACTGCGCGCCATTCAAGATGTGGGTGATGTTGATTTAAGCTCATTGGCATCCGCTGAAGCGCTTGCAGAAAAGCTACGTCCGATCTTAGGCGCTGTTGGTTCTGAAGTCATTGTAAGTCAAGATACTGAAACCAGCGCTTTCCGACTTGAAGTGAATAAATACGTACACGGCAACCTAGAGTGCTGTGTCATTGATGCTGAGTTCGTCAGCAGCGGCGATTACCGTCAAATTAGTCGTACCGCACAACTAGTCAACCAACTACTCGGTGCTGGCGCTGTGATCAAACGTGGTGAAAAAGAGCAACGTGTAAGTTCCTTTAAGCAAGCGTTAGATTGGTTACTCAACGAGGCTAAACACAACCTTAATATCCAACGCTATAAAGGCTTGGGTGAAATGAACCCTGAGCAATTATGGGAAACAACCATGGATCCGAAAGTCCGCCGCTTACTTAAAGTACAAATCGAAGATGCCATTGGTGCGGATGAAATCTTTACCACGCTGATGGGCGATAACGTAGAACCCCGCAGGGCGTTTATTGAAAGCAATGCCTTGAGTGTGAGTTCGTTAGATGTATAAAAAAAGAGGCTCAAATGAGCCTCTTTTTTAATGCTGTAATGGTTATTTTAGTTGCTGAAATGATTCAAAATAGTAAGGCTAGGTTGAGAAGTTTTAAAGCATTAACTAACCCACTGTACTTGTGATGGGATGGGATGGATCAGCAAGCACTCAATATCGAAGATGTTATCGCACTCAAAGGCGCTACTATGCTTGAGTTTGGTGCGATTGAATGCAGTTACTGCCAGGCTGCACATTCCAAAATTAACGCTGCATTGGTAAATTATCCTAATGTACGTCATATTAAGATTGAAGATGGTAAAGGCCGCAGGCTAGGGCGTTTGTTTCACGTGAAACGTTGGCCAACGTTGGTGTTGTTAAAAGACGGTTTAGAGGTTACACGTTTGGTGCGTGAGATTGGCGACAAAGAATTACAGTTTGCATTAGCGTTGATTGACTAACAATAAAAGTTTGTTTGACCGTATTTAAAATCACACAAACATTGAATAACCAACCGCCTTACACCTTTACCCATTCACTGCCCAAGCTTAACCAGCGCTGACAATGCGCATCTACTGCCTCTGGCGTTTGTTCTAATAAGCGCACGGCGACCAGTTTTGCTTGATCGAGCAATTCAACATCACGTTCTAAATCAGCAATTTTTAACATGGGTACACCGCTTTGGCGGGTACCTAATAACTCACCAGGACCACGTATGGTTAAATCGGCTTGGGCAATGGCAAAACCATCGGTGCTTTCATAAATCACTTTTAGCCGTGCACGACCAAGTTTTGTGCATTGTTGACGGTTATACAGCAAGATACAGGTGCTTTTTGCCGCGCCACGGCCGACGCGGCCACGCAGTTGATGCAGTTGGCTTAGGCCCATACGTTCGGCGTGTTCAATCACCATTAAACTGGCATTGGGCACATCAACACCTACCTCAATCACGGTGGTTGCCACCAGTAGTTGCAGTTGGTTAGTAGCAAAACCCATCATCACCGCTTGTTTTTCTGCAGGTTTCATACGGCCATGCACCAAGCCCACTTTAAGCTCGGGAAACGCACTTTGCAGATAAGCATAGGTATCGTTGGCGGTTTGCAGTTGCAAGGCTTCTGATTCTTCAATCAGCGGGCATACCCAATAAGCTTGCTGACCTTGTAAGCAGGCTTCCCGCACTCGTAGTAACACTTCTTCGCGCCTATCATCGGCAACCAGTTTGGTCACAATCGGCGTTCTGCCTGGCGGTAACGCATCAATCGTGGACACATCTAAATCGGCGTAATAACTCATGGAGAGTGTTCGCGGAATGGGGGTGGCGGACATCATCAGTTGATGTGGTTCCAGCTGTGCGTGTTGGCCCTTTTTGCGTAAGGATAACCGTTGCTGTACCCCAAAACGGTGTTGCTCATCGACTATCGAAAGACCAAGTTGCTTAAAGCTAACGTGATCTTGAAACAAAGCATGGGTGCCGACTGCAAGCATGGCTTTACCACTGCTGAGATCGGCAAGTGACTGCTCACGTTCTTTTTTGGGTTGGCTACCAGTCAGCCATGCAACATCGATGCCCAATGGGCTTAACCAACCATGTAATTTTTTATAATGTTGTTCAGCTAAGATTTCGGTGGGCGCCATCATGGCAACTTGCCAGCCTTGTTCAATCAATTGTAATGCGGCAATACAAGCCACCACAGTTTTGCCACTGCCCACATCGCCCTGCAATAAGCGTTGCATCGGATGCGCCTGCTGCAAATCGTGCGCAATTTCATGCACCACTTTTTGCTGCGCAGCGGTCAATTGAAAAGGTAACTTGGCGAGCAGTTGAGGTACTAAACGTTGGGAAGGGGCAATAGCAGGCGCATGGGATTGCTTGCGTCTGGCATAGTGTTGGCGCATCGACAGTTGTTGTGCCAATAATTCATCGTAGGCGAGTCGTTGCCAAGCGGGGTGACTACGGTCCTCTAAGCTTGAATAAGCAATGTCAGGCGTTGGCTGATGGAGTAGGCGCAGACTATTTGCAAAGCTAGGGTGATTCAACGTGGCATACACCCAGGTCGGTAGCGTTTCCTCCAAGGTGCAAAGCGTTAAACATTTTTGAACGGCTTTACGTAATGCGGTTTGGCTCAAACCAGCCGTTGTAGGGTACACGGGGGTAAGATTAGTACTGACGGGTGTGTCTTCTAGCACTTTACGTTGTTGCGGATGTACCATCTCATAGCCAAAAAAGCCAGCGCGTACCTCGCCGTAAACACGCAAACGCGTGCCAACTTGCATGGCTGCAATTTGGCTGGGATAAAAGTGCATGTAACGCAGTGCCAATACACCACTGGCGTCTTCGATGCGCACTTGCAAAGCGCGACGGGGCTTGTAGCTCACCTCAGCATGCACAACCACACCTTCAACTTGCGATTGCTCACCAACCCGCAAATCACGAATCAACGTGACCCGTGTTTCATCTAAATAACGTAGCGGTAAATGTAACAAAAGCCCTGCAGGCGCATAAATGCCTAATTTAGAGAGTTGCGCGATCAGAGCGGGGCTAAACCCTTTAATCTCGCTAAAACGATGCATGATGTGCGTGAGATGGTTGGCTGTTATTGAATACGTTGTTGCTCAAGAGACACGCCTTTAACCCGATTAATGCGCACCACTTGTTGAATTTTACGTAAATTGCGTATTAACTCAGCCAAGTGCACGCGGTTATGCACTTGAACTGTAAAGTTAACATTCGAATACTGGCTACCATCACTGTCTTCAACCCCAACATTATCAATATTTGAGTCAGAATTAGAAATCGTAGACGCAATTTTGGCAAGCATGCCGCGTTCGTTGACCACAGTAATACGTAAATTAACTTTAAATAGTTTTTTGTGATCGGCATCCCACTCCACATCCAACCATTTTTCAGGATCTAATTTAAATTTACGGATGGCCAAGCAATCATGGGTATGAATCACCAAGCCTTTGTCTTTATTAATAAACCCTAAAATCGGATCGCCAGGAATTGGGCGGCAACACTGCGCAAACTGGACGGCCATGCCTTCAGAACCACGGATGGTAATCGTATCGAGTGGTTTGGTTTTATCATCATTTTCATGTGCAGGGTGGGCAAGCAATTGATGCGCCACCATCAGACTATTGCGTTTACCCAAGCCAATATCGGTCAAAATGGCTTGTCTGGTTTTTGCGCCATAATCGTTCATTACTTTTTGCCATTGTTTTTCAGCCACCTCTTGTGGTTCAACATGCATGGCGCGCAGGGCAACGTTCAACATACGCTCACCCAATTGTGCTGATTCTTCCACTTTTACCGTTTTCAGGTAATGACGAATATGTGAGCGTGCTTTGCCGGTAACCACATAATTCAGCCAAGCAGGATTGGGCTTGGCGAGCGGTGCAGTGATAATTTCAACATGATCGCCATTGCGCATTTCAGTACGTAACGGCGCAAGCTCATTATTAATTTTAACTGCGACACAACTGTTACCCACATCGGTATGCACGGCATAAGCAAAATCAACCGCCGTTGAACCACGCGGTAAGGCCATGATGTTGCCTTTGGGCGTAAATACATAGACTTCATCTGGAAATAAATCCACCTTAAAGTGCTCAAGAAACTCATAGCTGTCATCGCTTTCGGTTTGAATTTCGACCAAGCGTTGTAACCATTGATGGGTTTGTTGTTGCAGTTTTGTCAGATGGGCATCATTGGTTTTATACAGCCAGTGCGCCGCAACGCCAGCATCTGCAATGTTATGCATTTCTTCACTGCGTATTTGCACCTCGATGGGCGTACCAAACGGACCAAATAAAGTGGTATGTAACGATTGATAACCGTTGGCTTTGGGAATGGCAATATAATCTTTAAACCGCCCAGGAATAGGTTTGTATAACGCGTGTAGCGCACCCAAAGCTAAATAGCAGGCCGCATTGTCTTTTACAATCACTCGAAAGCCATAAATATCGTTGATTTGCGAAAGACGCATGGATTTTTCGGCCATTTTTTTATAAATACTGTGCAGGTGTTTTTCACGCCCCTGTACATCGTATTCAATCTGAAACAGCTTGAGTTGATTTTGGATGGCTTCCAAAATTTTACCGATGACTTCTTTGCGATTACCGCGCGCAACCTTAATTGCCTTATCAATGACCCGAAACCGGTTGGGGTATAAGTATTGAAAACTCAAATCTTCGAGTTCGTGGTAGATTGGATTTAAGCCAAGGCGATTAGCAATCGGCGCATAAATATCCATGGTTTCACGGGCAATGCGCTTTTGCTTTTCTGGCCGCATTGCTTGAAGGGTTTGCATGTTATGCAAACGATCCGCCAGTTTGACTAAAATAACACGCACATCTTGGCTCATGGCGAGCAACATTTTGCGGAAATTTTCTGCTTGTGCTTGCGTAGCGGTTTGTAGCTCGACTTTGTCTAACTTGGTGAGGCCATCGACTAAATCAGCCACCTGTTTGCCAAACAATTGCGTGATTTCATCATTATTCACATGGGTGTCTTCCACCACATCATGCAATAACGCAGCCAACAGCGTGGGTAAATCGAGATGCATACTGGCCAAAATACAAGCCACTGCAACCGGATGGGTGATGTACGGCTCACCCGTTTTGCGGGTTTGGCCATCGTGCGCGCGTTCCGCGTAACGATAAGCTTGCCAAACCAGCTGGATTTCTTCTTCGGTGAGGTATTTCTTGATGCGCGTGGTGAGTGGCGAATCTTCGCGATCAGCAGGCAGCAATTCCGCTTCTATCAGGGCAGATTTGGATTTGCGATGTTCACCAAGAAAGGGGGACATAACAGGTTATGGTTGCCCCTTGCTGAGCAATTCAACGCCAATCTTGCCTGCAGCGATTTCACGCAGCGCAATCACGGTTGGTTTATCTTTTAACGAGTAACCGCTAACCAAGGGATCGGAGCCATTGGCTAATTGACGCGCGCGATAGGCTGCGACTAAAGTGAGTTGAAAGCGATTTGGAATATTTTCTAAACAATCATCGACTGTAATACGAGCCATAGTAAACCTCTTTTGATTAAATCGCAGACCACGCCCAAACGCGAAAGCGTTAGGTGAGTGATTGGATGAGTGGGGCGTGGCAGGCAGATTGTCGCGCTAAGGTTAACCGATGCGCGCGTATGATTGCCATTAAGTCTTGCAATGCCACGTCAAAAATGTCGTTTATTGTAACATAATCAAAGGCATGCACATGACGCATTTCCTCGCGTGCTGCGGCTAAACGCCTTGCAATCACGGCTTCACTGTCTTGTCCGCGCTGGTTGAGCCGATGGGACAGCGCCTCCATCGAAGGGGGTAAGATAAAAATCAACGTCGCGCTCGGAAAAATGCGACGAATTTGCTCGGCACCTTGCCAATCAATTTCTAAAATCACGTCACGCCCGGCATTCAACGCAGCCTGCACCGCAGTTTGTGAGGTGCCGTAATGTGCGCCATGTACTGCTGCACTTTCTAAAAAACCACCTTGCGCTTGCACAGCCAAAAACTCCGCTTCTGATACAAAATGGTAATGAATGCCTTCTTCTTCCCCAGGCCGAGGCGCGCGCGTGGTATGCGAGACCGATAATTTAAGCAATGGATCTTGATCCAACATGGCACGGACCAGGCTGGTTTTTCCCGCACCAGAGGCGGCTGAAATGACAAATAAATGACCGAGGCTCATGGTTGTACCCAATCTGGATTTGGTAATGCTGAAAATACCGATTTTAAGCCTTCGCCCCAACCTTTGCGAATGACCGCGTAATATGGATCTTGATCGGTTAAGCGTTTAATCGGCGCAGCGCGCAAACTGTCTTTGGGGTAAATCATTAAATCGATCGGCATGGCCACCGATATATTGCTACGGATGGTCGAATCAAACGAAATCAACACACATTTAACGGCATCCATCATGTCAGTGTGATATTTCACAACACGGTCGATGATCGGTTTGCCATATTTGGTTTCACCAATTTGTAAATAAGGCGTATCCGCCGTGGCCTCAATAAAGTTTCCAGCAGCGTATACATTAAAAAGCCGGGGCTTTTCACCTTGAATTTGTCCTGCAACTAATACGCTCGCATTAAAATCAATGCCATGTTCCTTTAAGGCCTCACCATCGCGCTGAAACACGCTACGCATGGCAGCACCCACCACTGTTGCCGCCTCAAACATTGACTGCACATTGAGTAGGTGAGTCGCATGCTCACTATTTTTGAGTTGTTCGCGTAACAAATTCACCACAGATTGCGTGATGGCTAAATTGCCAGCCGTTAGTAGCACAATCATGCGTTCACCATGATCTTCAAATACATGCATTTTAGGGGCAATCGCGACTTGATCCACCCCAGCGTTGGTGCGCGTATCTGAAGCCAACACCAAACCTTGTTCCAGTAAAATGCCAACACAGTACGTCATAACATTGTGACCGTTGTTCGATAAACCATGATCATAACATGGGCGCTTACCGACGACGATGGTGCGCTTTTGTACGCATACATTGCCGTGTTGTTAGCTATGGGGGTATGAATGTAGGGGAACTGTGCTTAATATCAAGCAATGGTTCCGCATGCGTGCAGTCGATACAATCGTTGTTAAGACAATCAATTTACAAGAGCGCCTAAGATTACATCAGGCTGATAGCCTTGACTGCTTTGCCTGTGCGGGGCGCATGAAAAAAACTAAACCACCCAGCAATGCTTAGCGCAACATAGACGCTAGCAAAAATTCCAACGGCTTAACGATAATTGGAATTGTCACAACATCAGGTCATTTATACCGTAGCGTTTAAGAAGCTACGTTGGATCTCATCGCCTAAACGACGGTTAGCCAAAATAAAATCATCTAAAAAGGTGTGTAAGCCGTCTTTTAAAATATCCAGCATACGGCCGTAGTGCAGTGTTGCATGCGTCTGCCCAGCCAACCGTTCAGCTTCGGTTTGGCGTGCCCCTGCGACTTGTCGCAAAATCGGCATGATCTCTGCATAGCAAGCATGCAATGAGCGCGGCATATCTTGTCTAAGTACCAATAGCTCAGAGACTTTCACCGGGTCTATCGCATCGCTGTAGACTTTTTGGTAGGCCTGAAACGCAGACACCGAACGCAGGACTGCACTCCATTCGTAGTAATCCACGGCGCCATCGTTGGCTGCTTGCTGAGGTATCAATACCTCATATTTCACATCGAGTAAGCGCGCGGTATTGTCAGCACGCTCCATAAAGGTTCCTAAGCGTACAAAGTTAAATGCATCATCGCGTAGCATGGTGCCAAAACATACGCCTCGGAATAAATGGGAGCGGCTTTTTACCCATTCGCAAAACTCACCCAAGCCAGATTGGGTTAAATCTTGTTTAATATACTGGCCAAACTCGAGCCAGAGGGTGTTCATGTTTTCCCAAGTTTCGACCGTCATGGCGACCCGCACGGCCCGCGCGTTTTCACGGGCACTGCGCAAAGTGCTGTAGATGCTCGAAGGATTGTGGCTATCCATGACCAAATGTTTAATCACATTGGTCGCATTAATGGTTGGATACGTGCTGTCAAAAATGTGTCGGATGCCCGCAATTTCTAATACCGCATTCCACAAATCATGCTCGTTGCTGCTGTCACTGGGCAATAGTGACATGTTGTAGGTCACATCCAATACCCGTGCCACATTCTCTGCACGCTCTATATAGCGTGCCATCCAATATAAATTATCTGCAGTGCGGCTTAACATACCACCTCTTTATTGATGAACTGACTGGCATCTTGATGTTGTGACGCAGTTTGACCGATATCATCCCGCTCAAGTACCCAAGTATCTTTGGTACCGCCACCTTGAGATGAATTCACCACCAATGAGCCCTCTTTTAAAGCGACCCGTGATAAACCACCTGGGACCACGCTAACCGATTTGCCTGATAACACAAATGGACGCAGATCCACATGGCGAGGCGCAATCCCTTGATCGACCAAAGTGGGGCAAGTCGATAATGCAAGGGTAGGTTGCGCAATGTAGTTGTCTGGTTTAGACACAATTCTGAGTCGAAACTCTTCGATTTCCTGATGGCTGGCGGTTGGCCCAACTAACATGCCATAACCGCCAGAGCCTTGTACTTCTTTCACCACCAACTCCGCTAAATGTGCAAGCACATAAGCCAAATCATCGGCTTTGCTGAGTTGATACGTGGGCACGTTTTGCAGGATAGGCGTTTCACCTAGGTAGAACTTAATCATCTCCGGCACGTAAATATACGTTGCCTTGTCATCGGCAACGCCGGTGCCTACGGCGTTGGCCAATGTGACGCCACCGTTGCGGTAGACGGAGAGTAGACCCGGTACGCCCAACATGGAATCAGGCTTGAACACCAGTGGGTCTAGGTAGTCGTCGTCAATGCGGCGGTAAATCACGTCGACCCGTTTAGGGCCTTGCGTGGTACGCATATAGACGGCGTTATTGCGGACAAACAAATCTTGGCCTTCGACTAATTCAATGCCCATTTGTTGGGCTAAAAAGGCGTGTTCAAAATAAGCGCTGTTATACGCACCAGGTGACATCAGCACCACGGTTGGATCAGTAATTCCAGTTTGCGCTACCGAGCGTAAGTTGTTGAGTAACACCTGTGGATAATGCTCGACCGGTGCAATGGGGTACTGACGGAATAAATCTGGAAATAACCGCATCATCATTTTGCGGTCTTCCAACATATACGACACGCCAGAAGGGGTACGCAGATTATCTTCTAATACGTAAAACTGCGATTCGCTGGTGCGCACCAAATCAATACCCGCCACATGCGCATATACCTTGTTTGGCACATCGACCCCGACCATTTCAGGACGGTATTGACTATTGGTTAAGATGTTTTGTGGGACGATACCCGCTTTGATAATTTCTTGGTCATGATAAATATCATGTAAAAAAAGATTGAGCGCACGCACGCGTTGCACCGCGCCTGTGGATAGATGCGCCCATTCGCTGGCAGAAATCATGCGTGGAATCACATCAAACGGAATCAAGCGCTCAGCGCCATCTTCCTCACCATATACGTTAAAGGTAATGCCTACGCGGCGAAACAACACTTCTGCTTCCGCGCGTTTTGCCACCAGTTGTTGGGTGGGTACATTGGCTAACCAACGTTGATAGGCTTGATAGATCGCACGGACGTTGCCGCCATAGGCTTGCATCTCATCAAAAAACTGTTTGGCCGACTGCGTCATCTTGCGAGACCTTTGCTCTACTCAATAGAATTTAGATTATATTGAGCAAACGCTGTGCCAAGCCATTTTTTATTTTTAAATCAGCGGTTTATTTAAAAATCGATAAATATCATTGAAAAAACGCACCTATTTGGTGCGTTTGAGAATCACGGTTTTGGTGCAATTAAGCATTTGTGTGCGCTATCCAATCAACAAGCCCACACCATCACATGCAAAACCTGCTTATTCTAGGTTTTGAATTTGTTCACGCATTTGCTCAATCAGCACTTTAAGTTGCATTGAGATTTGTGTGGTTTCAATCGCAACCGATTTTGAGCCTAAGGTGTTGGCTTCTCGGTTCATCTCTTGCATCAAAAAATCAAGCTTTTTACCGACACTACCACCTGCCTCAAGGATGCGTGCCACTTCAGTGATGTGTGACTGCAAACGCGCCAGTTCTTCATCCACATCGATACGTTGCGCAAACAAGACGATTTCCTGACGCACCCGCTCATCATCGGCCAGCATCGCCTCACGTAATTTTGTGATCAGCTTTTCTTGATATTGATGTATCAGCGCGGGCATCAGCGGTTTGACTAAAGCCACTTGCTCGCGCACCAGAGATAGTTTTTCCAACATTACCTGTTTGAGCTTTTCACCTTCACGTTGCCGTGCCGCGATGAGTTCTTGGATGGTCTGTGCCAGACCGACGTTTAAGCAATCGGCCAATTGCGTGAGGTCAAGGCCTTCGCCTTGCACAACCCCAGGTAATTGATAAATATCCACCAAATTCACGGGCTGTGCTTCTGGGAAATAAGTCGACAATTGTTGAATCGCATCGGCAATTTGCGTGATTACCGCTGTGTTTAAACGCAATGCAGTGCTCGCCACATGATCTGTTTTTAAACTCAAACGGCATTCAACTTTACCGCGCCCCAATTGCGCTTGTAACTGCTCACGCACCAAGCCTTCAAATTGACGCAAACTATCCTCAATTTTGACATGCAGTTCGAGATAACGATGATTGACGGCACGACATTCAATCAACAAGGTGCCACTTTCAAAACGGCTCTCGCTGGCAGCAAAGCCAGTCATACTTAAAATCGGTCGCGTGGTGCTTGCCATGATGGGTCTCGTGCTAAGAAGGGGGTGATTGTATCAAATGCCCTAGGGTTATGCGAAAATAGACAAATTGCGTGCGCGCGTCTTGCCCTGTGGCCCAAAGGTTGTGAAGGTATCCCATAAAACGCAGTTTGCTTTGCCAGTTGGCACCGTCTTACACGAATACACGATTACCCGCTTATTGAGTTTGGGCGGCTTTAGTTTCGTCTATTTAGCTAAAGACGCGCAAAAGCGCACCGTCGCCATTAAAGAGTATATGCCCGTGAGCTTGGCCGAGCGCCATGGGAGCCAAGTGACGCCCAATGGCAAAAACGACACAGCCTTTAAGCATGGGATGAAGTGTTTTTTTGAAGAAGGCTTGGCACTGGCCAATATTGAACACAAAAACATTGTGCGGGTACAAAACTTTTTTAGAGCGCACAGCACCGTGTACATGGTGATGAAGTACGAGCGCGGTAAATCGCTACAAGATTACATCATGGCCGTGCAACAGCCTATCCCTGAAGCGTTTTTATTGCGTATGTTTGCAGAGTTGCTCAATGGCTTGCGCGAAGTGCATTTGCGCAAAGTGCTGCATTTAGACATCAAGCCTGCCAATATTTATATTCGGTTGGATGGCTCACCGGTGTTGTTAGATTTTGGGTCTGCGCGCCAAGCGTTGTCAGAGGCGACGCTTGCACCTACCTTCACCCCCGGGTTTGCCTCGCCAGAGCAATATTATGACCGTAAGCATTTGGGGCCTTGGAGTGATATTTACAGTATCGGCGCTAGTTTATACGCTTGTTTACATCGCACATCCCCGCAACCAGCCAATGCGCGTATGCAACAAGATAGTTTGCAGCCAGCAAGTCAGCTCGGTAAACATATTTATTCTGAAAAATTGCTTGCGATTATTGATGAGTGTATGCAGCTTGATTATTTGCAGCGCCCCCAAAGTGTATTTTCATTACAAAAGAAAATCATCGATATCGCTAACACGGCCGCCCCAACCACAGTGGCCGATAAACTGTTTCAACTGCTCACAAAACCATTATGAAATTTTCCATTGCACAGGGCAGTCGTCAGGGGCCGCGGACTTATAACCAAGACCGCTTGGCCTATACTTATAATCGTCAAGCCATTTTGATGGTCTTAGCGGATGGCATGGGCGGCCATTTGCATGGCGAGGTGGCCGCCGACATTGTCGTGAAAGGCATGATTGAAGCGTTTCATCGTGAGGCAACGCCGCTGATTGGTCATCCTGCACAGTTCTTGCGCACCCACATACAACAACTGCACACCGTCATTGAGCGTGTAAAGCAACAAAAAAATCTCCATGAATCGCCACGCACGACAGTGGTAGTGACCTTAATCCAACATAATCTTTTATTTTGTGCGCATGTTGGTGATTCTCGTTGCTATGTCTACCGAAACGGCTTGTCTGCTTTTCAAACACAAGATCATTCAGTAGTACAGTCGTTGTTACGCGAAGGCAAAATTAGCGAGACAGAGCTCAATACGCACCCACATCGCAATAAAATTTATAATTGTGTGGGGGGTGATCACGCGCCCGAAGTGGAGTTATCGGATCCGATTGCACTGATTGAAGGTGACGTCGTGTTGCTTTGCTCGGACGGGGTGTGGAACGCATTGCCCGAATTAACCATGGCGCAACATACGCTTGCTGCAGACGTCAGTGATACGGTTCACCGTTTGTTGGACGATGCCGAAGCTGCGAGTTTGCAAGGGGGTGACAATATGAGTACGGTTGCCCTGCAATGGGGGGATCGTCAACATGCCCGCTTTACCATCTCGACCTTGGATCTACCCATTGACGGTAACACGACCATGATTAATCAAGTGAAGCTCAATGCGGATACCCCCGCCCTCGATTTAACCGACGCTGAAATAGAACGTGCGATTGCCGAAATCCACGAAGCCCTAGGCAAAACCAGACAGATACTTAAATAAAAGGATATCAACCATGCAAAGACCCAGCCAGCGCGCCGTAGACCAATGCCGCCCCATTACCCTGACACGCCACTACACCAAACATGCAGAAGGGTCGGTGCTGGTGCAATTTGGCGACACCCAGGTGATTTGCACTGCCAGTGTCGAGGAAAAAGTCCCCGGCTTTTTGAAAGGCAAAGGCCAAGGTTGGGTGACAGCCGAATACGGCATGTTGCCCCGCTCAACTGGTAGCCGCATGGACCGTGAGGCGGCCAAGGGTAAACAAAGCGGCCGCACTCAAGAAATTCAACGCTTGATAGGCCGTAGTTTACGCGCAGTGATCGACCTTGAAAAACTAGGTGAGCGCACCATCCATTTTGATTGTGACGTGATTCAAGCCGATGGCGGCACCCGCACAGCCAGTATCACCGGTGCTTATGTTGCCATGTGTGATGCGGTGAATACCTTATTAAGTAAAGGTCTCATCACGGCCTCACCCATCACCGATTCTGTGGCTGCGGTATCGGTCGGCGTGTATCAAGGCGTGGCGGTGCTCGATTTAGATTACCTGGAAGATTCAGCCTGCGACACCGACATGAATGTGGTGATGACTGGCCGTGGTGGCTTTGTTGAAATTCAAGGCACGGCCGAAGGTGCGGCCTTTGATCGCAACACCATGCTGACCATGCTCGATTTGGCGGCCAAAGGCATTTCAGAAATCACGCAGTTACAATTGCGTAGCTTGGCTTAACACACTATGGCACTGCCTTTCTCACAGTTAGTGTTGGCGTCAAACAATGCGGGTAAATTGCGCGAATTTGCGCATTTATTGGCGCCACTGCAGATTGAAATCCTCGCGCAAAGCACGCTGCATGTGCCGGCTTGCCCCGAACCGCACTGTACCTTTATTGAAAACGCGCTGGCAAAAGCACGCCATGCCAGTGCACACACAGGCTTACCTGCCTTGGCAGATGACTCTGGCTTGTGCGTAGCGGCATTGGGCGGTGCGCCTGGCGTGCTGTCTGCACGCTATGCCGGGCCAACACCGCCCAACAGTGGGCTGAGTCAAGATGAACGCAATAATGATTTATTGCTCGAAAACATGCGTGGTATTGGGCAACGGCGTGCACATTTTTATACGGTGCTGGTGTTGGTGCGTCACGCACAAGATCCACAACCATTGATTGCAGAGGGGTGCTGGCACGGTGAAATATTGGGTGAATATCGCGGCAATGATGGTTTTGGCTATGACCCTTTATTTATGGATGCGATGACGGGCAAAACGGTGGCCGAGTTAGCGATAGACATCAAAAACCGCATCAGTCATCGCGGGCAAGCCATGGCAAAATTGCTGCAACAGCTAGAAAGATTAAGCACATGAGTAACGAATGGCCAAAGTGGCTGCGGGATGATGGATCGGTGGTGGCTTGTACCGAAAAAGTCAAAGTCATGACCGAAAATTTTGATGAACTGAAACAAATGGCCCAAGACGCCTTTGAAGATGGCTTATTGATGGAAGTCAGCGAGCAACAAATGCGCGACGCCTTACATGCCTTGGTTGATCAGTTAGTGAATCCTTATTTCAAAGTGTAATCTGCCACCCTTATGCGTTGACTTGCCGCGATTAACTTGGCGCGTTCAAGTTGGCGCGTTCAAGTTGGCGTAAAGCACCTTAGGTGCGAATAGTGAGTGCGCCATGACCACGGCCCAGCAACTGCTTAAAAATATTTTTGGTTATGCGGCCTTTCGGCATCAGCAACAAGCCATTGTCGAGCATGTGATATCGGGTCAGGATGCGCTGGTGCTGATGCCCACAGGCGGCGGCAAATCCCTATGCTATCAAATCCCTGCCTTAGCACGACCCGGGCTTGCCATTGTGGTTTCGCCATTAATTGCCCTCATGCAAGACCAAGTCGAGGCTTTGCAACAATTAGGGGTGGAGGCGGCTTATCTTAACTCTAGCCTGAGTAGTGAAGACAATCAACGCATCACCCAACAAGCCTTGAGCGGGGTGCTAAAGTTGTTATATGTGGCGCCTGAGCGCTTGATGGCGGCCAGCTTTTTAGCGCTCTTAGACAGCGTGCATCAGCAGATAGGCTTAGCTTTATTTGCGATTGATGAGGCGCATTGTGTGTCGCAATGGGGGCACGATTTTCGGCCCGAATACCGCCAACTCACGGTGTTGCACCAACGTTATCCCGATGTGCCACGCATTGCGCTCACTGCCACCGCCGATGCGCCCACCCGCGGCGAAATTGTCAGCCAATTACACTTAGAACACGCTGCCCAATTTGTCTCTAGCTTTGATAGGCCCAATATCCGTTACTTAGTCGGCATTAAAAATAATGCGCGCCAACAATTACTGGCTTTTTTAAGCCGTGAGCATGCCGGCGATGCTGGCATTATTTATTGTTTATCGCGCCGCAAAGTCGAAGAAACCGCGGCTTGGTTGGTAGAAAAAGGCTGGTCGGCCTTGCCCTACCATGCGGGTTTGCCCGCGCAGTTACGCGAGCTTCACCAACGGCGATTTTTGCGTGAAGAAGGCATCATCATGGTGGCGACCATTGCTTTTGGCATGGGCATTGATAAACCGAATGTGCGCTTTGTCGCCCACCTTGATTTACCCAAAAGCATGGAGGGCTATTACCAAGAAACCGGCCGCGCTGGGCGCGATGGGTTACCTGCCAATGCGTGGATGGTGTATGGCATGGGCGATGTGGTGTCGATGCGGCAAATGCTCGATAGCGGTGAAGCCTCCGAGGAACGCAAACGCTTAGAGCGTTTAAAACTGGATGCCTTGCTCGGTTATTGTGAATCCACCGGCTGCCGCCACCAAAGTATTTTGCGTTACTTTGGCGAAAGTCATCCTGGGGATTGTCAGCAATGTGATAACTGCTTGCATCCAGTCGATACTTGGCAAGCCACTGAGGTGGCGCAAATGGCGCTTTCTTGCGTTTACCGTACCGGCCAGCGTTTTGGCGTGGGGCATTTAATCGATGTCCTGATGGGTAAATCCACACCGCAAGTGCAGCGTTTTCAGCATGCACAAGTCAGTACCTTTGGCATTGGCAAAGGGCTTAGCCTAGCGCAGTGGAGCAGCGTGTATCGTCAATTGATTGCAACCGGCTTGCTAGAGGCGGACATGACGGCCTATGGTGGCCTGAAACTCACCGCCGCCGCGCGCCCAGTGCTCAAAGGCGAGCAAGCGGTGTGGTTACGCCGGGATGCCGAGCCTGCCAATAACATCAGTAAAGCCGAACGTAGCGCCCGCGCAAAAGAGGCATTTGCCGGTGCCAACGACAACCCGTTATGGCAAGCACTCAAAGCCAAACGCTTAGCCCTCGCCAAAGCGCAAGGTGTGCCCCCCTATGTGATTTTTCATGACGCCACCTTGCTAGAAATTCACAATCGTAAGCCACAAACCTTAGACGAACTGGGGCAAATTAGCGGGATAGGGCAGGCAAAACTACAAAAATATGGCGATGCATTTTTAGAGGTGCTTGAGGAAATGGCTGAATAATGATTTGTAACAGATGCGTGGCTCTCAGCCTATGACTAAAACTGCTATGGTGACAATGGGTGTTGTGCTTGTGTTTACCAACACGGCGGTCGCATTAAACTTCAGTGATCAAGCAAATAGCACAATATTTAACGCTAAAATAGCGCCATGATTCCTATCTACCCCGCCAATAGCCTAAAAGCCGCCCCTTTGCAGGGCGATGTGACTTTAACTGGCCTGACCAATCCGCCGCCGTTATCTTTGTATATTCACATTCCGTGGTGTGTGCGTAAATGCCCGTATTGCGATTTTAATTCGCATGAAGCGCGGTTAGAAATGCCAGAATCGGCCTATGTGGACGCTTTGATTGCCGATTTAGAGCAAGCCACCCCTTTGGTGTGGGGGCGCAAAATTCGCAGTGTCTTTTTTGGCGGCGGCACGCCAAGTTTGTTTTCAGCGCATGCCATCGACCGTATTTTAAGCCATGTCCGCATGCTCACGCCGCTAGAGTACGGTGCAGAAATCACGCTAGAAGCCAACCCGGGCAGCGTGGATGTTGCGCATTTTAAAGGCTACCGCGAAGCAGGGGTTAACCGCGTGTCGTTGGGTATTCAAAGTTTTCAGTTGCCGTATTTGCGCGCGCTGGGGCGGATTCATGACCGCGAACAAGCGTTGGCAGCGGCAGAGTTAGCGCTCAATACCTTTGAGCAAGTCAACTTAGATGTGATGTATGGCTTGCCCGAGCAAAGCTTGGAAGACGCACTGTTAGATGCCGAAACCGCCTGCGCCTTAAAGCCCGCGCATTTATCGTTTTACCATTTAACCTTAGAGCCCAACACGCCGTTTCACCGTACACCACCGCCATTGCCAGATGACGACACCAGCGCGACCATGCAAGAAGACATTGAAGCGTGCCTTGCCCGCCACGGCTATCAACATTACGAGACTTCAGGCTTTGCGCAGCCAGGCAAACAATGCGTGCATAACCTCAATTATTGGACGTTTGGGGATTATTTAGGCATCGGCGCGGGGGCGCATTCTAAGCTGAGTTTTCATGACAAAATCATTCGTCAAACACGGCATAAACACCCCAAACGTTATCTAGAGGCGGTGCCACAGGGGCAAGCGGTAGATCAAGAATGGCAGATTGCACGTGAAGACTTGGCGTTTGAGTTTATGATGAATGCACTCAGACTCACCGATGGCGTGCCCGCCAATTTGTTTCAGCAGCGCACAGGCTTACCCTTGCGCCAGATCCAACAGCAATTAGCAAAAGCGCAAGCCGATGGCTTATTGCAAACTTCTTACGAAGTGTTAGCGCCCACTTTGCATGGGCAGCGCTTTTTAAATAGCTTGCTAGAACAGTTTTTGCCTTAAGGGTTTAGGCGCGCACTGGCGCTTGGCCATGGCGCAACTTTGACCAGCATCAACAAGCCAGGGATGGCCAATAAGGTACACACATAGAAAAACCGCTCCCAGCCAAAGTGCTCTACCATGGTGCCTGTCAGGGCATTAAACACGGAGCGCGGCACGGCAGACAAACTGGTAAAAAGCGCCAATTGCGTGGCTGTATACATGGGGTTGGTTTCGCGCGCCATATACGCTACATAAGCCACGGTGCCTAAGCCGACGCCAAACGCCTCTAACCCAATCACCACCGCTAACAAACTGCGCGCACTCGCGCTAATCTCCACGAACGGCCCCATGTGCGCCAACCAAGCAAAGCCTAAAATCACTAAGGCTTGTATCACGCCAAACACCCATAAACCGCGGGCGATGCCAAGCTTGAGCATCCATAAGCCGCCAATAAATGCCCCAGCAATTTGCATCAGCAAGCCACTGCCTTTGGCAATGGCACCGATATCGGTTTTGCTAAAGCCCATGTCTAAATAAAACGGGGTGGCGAGCGCGGTAGCCATGCTATCGCCTAATTTATAAAACAGAATAAACATTAAGACCCATGCCGCATGTTGCCAGCCACTACGCCCAATAAATTCTTTAAAGGGTTCGACGACGGAGGCGATCAGCGTTGATGGGGCGCGTTGACTGGCTGGCTCTTGTGCCCATAAGGTAAAGCCAATGCCTGGCAACATAAACAAGCCGACGATGAAAAATACCTGTGCCCATGGCAAATGGTCAGCCAAAATCAAGGCCAATGAACCGGGGACTAAGCCGGCAATGCGGTAGGCGTTGACATGAATGCTATTACCCAAGCCTAGCTCATCATCATGCAAAATCTCGCGACGATAAGCGTCAATTACAATGTCTTGGCTGGCTGAAAATAAGGCAATCAGGGTGGAGAGCAGGGCGATCAAACCAATATCTAGCTTAGGATGAAATAATCCCAAGCTGACAATGCAGACAAACAGCGCCAATTGCATGGCTAATATCCAACTGCGACGGCGACCTAGTTGGGCCATTAAGCTGTAACGATCCATCAACGGCGCCCAGATAAATTTCCAAGTGTAGGGCAATTGCACAAAGGCAAACGCCGCAATAGTTTTAAGGGTTAAGCCTTCAGTGCGTAACCACGCGGGCAGTAACTGAAACAATAAATAGAGTGGTAAGCCAGAGCTAAAGCCGAGTGCCACACACATCAACATGCGGCGATTGAATAAAATGTTTGCGTGCATCATCTGGGCATTGTAAACGTTTTTCGCGCTGCAGTTAGACCGGTTGTACAGCCATGAGTGGGTGTTTCAAGCGGTTTGGAGCATGTGCAACTATGAATGTGTAGACACAATTTGAGGTAGCGTTTGATTGGTCCCGCATGCCGCATGAGGTGATTACATGGCAATGGTGCGCGCTAGACTTTTCACTGGAGCATCATGCGTTGCGTAGCCGATACATGGCTAAATTGCCCATCAAGTTAGGCATAAAATGAATGTCTTGGCCTTCGGTAATGACTTTGCGTTCCATCACTTCGATGTTGTGCTGTTTGCAAAAGAGGTCAAAATCGTGGATGGTACATAAGTGCACATTGGGTGTGTCAAACCATTGATAGGGCAAGCTTTTTGAGACAGGCATATTGCCGCGGGAAATTTGAATACGATTGCGCCAATAGCCAAAATTAGGGAAGGTCACAATCGCCTCGCGACCGACGCGCAGCATTTCTTGTACGATGGTTTCAGTGTTGTGCATGGCTTGCAACGTTTGCGACAAAATCACCGTTTCAAACGATTGATTCTGAAAGCCAGACAGCCCTTCCTCAAGGTTCATTTGAATCACATCGACACCGTTTTTAAGTGCAGCCAACCAGTTGTTATCGTCTTTTTCGATACCGTAACCCGTGGTATGCAACACATCGCGCAAATGGGTGAGCAAGGTGCCATCGCCGCAACCTAAGTCAAGCACCTTAGCGTTGCGCCGTACCCAATTGGTAATTAATGCAAAGTCTGGACGTTCACTGGTAATATTTACAATATTTTCGATCATACTTTCACCTGAGCCAAGTAAGCGCGCATGATGGCGTGGTAGTGTGGGTCGGGCATTAAAAACGCATCGTGGCCGTGTTCGGCGGTGACCTCGGCGTATTTCACTGGATGCGCGTTATCGAGCAAGGCTTGCACAATCTCGCGCGAACGCGCGGGCGAAAAGCGCCAATCGCTGGTAAACGAAATCACCACAAATTTTGCAATTGCTGTTTTGAGCGCAGCGCTTAAACTGCCACCAAAGGCCGCCGCTGGGTCAAAATAATCGAGCGCGCGCGTCATGCGTAAATAGGTGTTGGCATCAAATTCGCCAGCAAATTTATCGCCTTGGTAGCGCAAGTATGATTCCATTTCAAACTCAACATCAAAGCCATAACGCACTGCACCATGGCGTAACTTACGGCCAAATTTTTCACCCATGGCATCATCTGACAAATAAGTGATATGCCCCAGCATGCGGGCAATCCGTAGCCCGCGGCGGGGTAGGGTGCCGTGGTTGTAATAATCCCCATCAAAAAATTCGGGGTCGGTAATAATGGCTTGGCGGGCCACTTCATTAAAGGCAATGTTTTGCGCGGTGAGGTTGGGGGCCGAGGCAATCACAAACGCATGCCGCACGCGGGTGGGGTAGGCAATGTTCCATTGCAAGGCTTGCATGCCGCCTAGGCTGCCGCCAATCACTGCCGCCAATTGCGAAATGCCTAAGTAATCTAACAAACGCGCTTGTGATTCAACCCAGTCCTCTACGGTCACAATCGGAAAGCTTGCGCTATAGGGCCGGTCTGTCAGTGGGTTGACGCTAGACGGGCCAGAGCTGCCATGACAGCCACCTAAATTATTCACACCAATCACAAAAAACTTATTGGTATCCAGCGGTTTACCCGGGCCAATTAAGTTATCCCACCAGCCTGGATGCTTGTCTTGCGGGCTATAACGCCCCGCTACATGGTGATTGCCAGACAAGGCATGGCAAACCAATACCGCATTTGAGCGACTGCCATTGAGCGTGCCGTATGTTTCGTAGGCGAGATGGTATTGCGGTAACACCGCACCACTTTTGAGGGTGAGCGGGGTATGAAAATGAGCGACTTGTGCGCTGACAAGCCCGACAGAGTTGGTTTCAGACATGCGCTAATTATACTATTGTTAAGCGCGATTGTTGCCCAAGCCGCCACTGCATCTTAAGCGCAACCTTGTAGAACATCGCAAATAAGGTATTTACACCGTTTACCCCACTCACATTAACGTGCGTTGACCACCTGTGCTGCTTGCAGGCTCGCCAGCCCCAGCAAAGCGGGGAGCGCTGCCACTGAGTCAATGGTTGCATCGGGCCTAACGGCAGATAACTTGGTATAGGTTTCACGGTATTTACCTGTTTTCACCAGTACACCGTGTAAACCAGCCGCTTGCGCCCCGCCAATATCCGCATCAATATCGTCGCCCACCATCAGCACTTCATGTGGTTTTAAACGCATGGCTGCAATGGCCATATTAAAAAAATGTGCAGAAGGTTTACCCATCAACATGGCTTTGGTATTGCTGGCATATTCCAGCCCCGTCACAAATGCGCCGATATCCATTTGCAAGCCATATTCGGTTTGCCAAAAACGGTTTTTATGAATCGCAATTAATTGCGCGCCGTTCACCAAGCAGGTAAACACCTCGTTGAGTAACGCATACGACCAGCGCTCACCAATATCGCCAATGACCACATAATTGGCGGCAGTGTCTGCTTGATCAAAACAGGAAAAATCTTGCTTCACATCATCAGCCAGCAACAACTTACAAACGGGGTTGGCTTGCTGTTTAAGGTAGTGAATGGTCGCTTGTGGTGCGCTCATCACTTCTTCGGGCACCACATTTAAGCCCAACGCATTGAGTTTTTGTTGCAAGGCGCTCAACGAGAGCGTGCTGGTATTGGTGACAAAACGGATGGCAATCCCCGCTTGGCGAAGCTGCTGCACGGTTTCAATGGCACCTGGCAGCACTTGGTTGCCGACGTGGAGCACGCCATCGAGGTCAAATAATACCGCTTTGATAGGGTTAAACGCTTGCATACCTGCCTCATCAATAAAAGGGATAGGCTTTAACCTAAGCAAAAATCATACAGAGTCTCAAGCTTGCCATTGACCCAAGGTCACGCGGTCGTGGTTGGCTAAATCTTGCAAGGTGCTGACTGCTTTAAAACCTGCGGTATTCATTAAGGTTTGCACAGCCTGTGCTTGTTGAAAGCCATGCTCTATCATTAACCACCCATTTGCTAATAATTGTTTGCTGGCCTCTGCCACAATGCGGCGAATATCGTCTAGTCCATCTATCCCTGAAGCCAGCGCCGTGAACGGCTCAAAGCGCACATCGCCTTGGTGTAAATGTGGGTCGGTGGCGGCAATATAGGGCGGGTTGCTGACAATCAGATCAAATTGTTCACTGTGGACTGCGCTAAACCAATCGCTTTGTACAAAGTGAATATGTTGAATATTGAGATTGCGCGCATTCTCTTGCGCCACTGCCAACGCGCTGTTAGAAAAATCCACTGCGGTGACCTGCGTATTGGGGGCCTGTTTGGCGATGGCTAAGGCAATTGCGCCGGTGCCGGTGCCTAGGTCTAAAATATTGAGGCGGGGTTGCCCGCGATGCTGCATGTGCCCATTTTCCTGCGCCATTATCTTTGCCAGCGCAGCCTCGACCAAAATCTCACTATCTGGCCGCGGAATTAAAGTGTCTGGCGTGACTTTAAGCCTTAACCCAAAAAATTCGCGCTCACCCAAAATATGTGCAATTGGCTCGCCCGCGACACGACGTGCACACAGCGCTTGATAGCGGTGAATCAGGTCTGGTGCTACCGTTTCATTATCGTGCGCAATCAACCACGCGCGGTTTACTGTTAGCACCTGCATCAACAGCATTTGCGCTTCGATACTGGCCTCACTGATCGGAACCGCAAGCGCAAACTGTTGCTTTGCAACGGCGAGTAACTCACGCACAGTCATCGTTGACTCCCTGCCGCACGGCGTAGTTGGGTCGCCACTGCATTGCCTTGTTTCACTGGGTGTCGCAGCGCATGGCGAATCACCCATTTCAAGTCTTTATCTGCATGGGTGAGCCAGCGCTCACATAGCGTAAACGCAACTGCTGGATGGTCTTTGGCAATATCGCCAACATGATTGGCCACACTGCGTCGCACATATAAGCTGGCGTCATTTTTGAGCGCCTCCAAGATCGGCAGCACTGGAGTAGGGTCTTTGATTAACTGTGGAATATGTGCCCCCCATGGTAAGCGTGGACGGCAGCCCTCGACACATAAACGTCGAACGTGCGGGTCGGGGTCGGCGAGCCATTGTTTCAGCTGGTTAAGCGTGCGTTCAAAATCATGGATCAAAAAAGGTCGCATCGAAAACTCAGCGGTAAAGCGCCGGGTAAGTTCGTATTGCGCGTGCATGGCCACCGCAAACGGATCTTCACCTGCATTGTGTTGCGCATCGCGCCCATAGTCTGCAATAAAACGCGTGTGCGGTAGATAGAAAAACACACTTAACCCTAAGCGCTCAGTGCGCTGATTGGGTGGGGTGAGGGTGTGCAGCAAAATGTCAGTTGCCTGTGCAAAGTTGGCTGGTAAGGTAGCTTTTAAGGCCTTCGCGATATGGGCTGCGCGGTCCATGATGCCGAGTGGCGCAAGGTCAGTCAGCGCTAATTCACTGAAAGCTGATTGATCAAATGCGGGGTATACCAATGCAATATTGTGCGCTAAACAGGTGACTGCCTCCACATCGAGCACCGTTTTCAGCGGCTGTCCTTGTTGAATCGAAGCAGGCGCGGTGGGGAGTTTGAACAAAATCATGCAGTCATCAACACGCTAGAAACATTCAATACTAAATGTATACATGACTGAATGCACCATTTGATTCACTCAGTACGCGTGGCGAAGGTGACGCATTTAAAGTGGCTAATCACATGCATGACACTGCAAGCCATTAGCCTTGATCATCCCCTAAACTCGCCAACAAATCAGCCTGATATTCCGTGGCGAGCGCATTGACTAACTCATCCATATCACCTTCGGTAATCGCGTCAATTTTATACAGCGTTAAATTAATGCGGTGATCGGTAATGCGGCCTTGTGGATAATTGTAGGTGCGGATACGTTCACTGCGGTCACCCGAGCCAATTAAATTGCGGCGCTCCGAGGCGATTTTGCTATTTTGTTCGTCGACTTGTTTGGCTTTAATACGTGCCGCCAATACCATCATCGCTTGCGCTTTATTGGCGTGTTGGCTGCGGCCGTCTTGGCACTCCACCACAATACCGGTGGGGGCGTGCGTGATGCGCACGGCAGAATCAGTTTTGTTAATATGTTGACCGCCAGCACCACTGGCGCGGAAAGTATCAATCCGAATATCGGCGGGGTTAATTTCGACGTCACCTACCTCGGCCACTTCGGGCAAAATGGCCACGGTACAGGCGGAAGTGTGGATACGGCCTTGGGTTTCGGTATCGGGCACGCGTTGCACGCGGTGGCCGCCGGATTCAAATTTCATTTTAGAATAGGCGCCAAAGCCAATGATTTTGGCGATGATTTCTTTATAGCCGCCGACTTCGCCTTCATTGGCCGACACCACTTCGACTTTCCAGCCTTGGCGTTCGGCATAGCGTGAGTACATGCGGAATAAATCGCCTGCAAACAAACCAGATTCATCGCCACCTGTCCCCGCGCGCACCTCTAAGAAAATATTTTTTTCGTCGTTGGGGTCTTTAGGTAACAGCAGTTTTTGTAGATGCAGCGCGACTTCTTCGAGACGTTTTTTGCCAACGTCGATTTCTTCTTGTGCAAACGCCTTCATTTCTGGGTCGGCGAGCATGGCATGCGCTTCTTTAATATCTGACTCGGTTTGGGCATAGATGTGATATTGCTCAACAATCGGCGTAATTTCCGTATGCTCTTGCATGATTTTGCGGTAATTATCCATGTTGTCAGTGACGCCTTCACTGCTTAACAGGCGATTGAGTTCTTCGAGGCGCTCGCTTAAGTTAGCGAGCTTTTGCAACATACTTGGTTTCATATCGGGCCTAAATTTTACGCATGTATTTGTGATGGGTTGATGCGCGTTTTCACACATGCAACCAGCGTTTATTTTATTCTTTTAATCCAAACAATTGTTTAACGAGGTGTTCAAGATGGGTATGCGCCTCGCCTTGGCTATGATTCAGCGCGTGGCTAGGGCCATGTAAAAATTTATTGGTGAGGGCCACACTCATTTGTTCTAGCACCTTTTCAGGGGATTCACCTTTTTGGATCAGTTTGAGTGCTTTTTCGAGTTCCGTTTGACGCACGCTATCGACCTGATCGCGCAGGGCCTTAATGGTCGGAACCGCCTGCCGTGTATTGACCCAATGCATAAAGTGGGCGACACGGTCATTGACGATTTGCTCTGCATTGATGGCCGCCTCTTGGCGATTACCTAGCCCTTCAGTCACCACTTGTGCTAAATCATCTACCGTATACAAAAATACATCATCTAACTTGGCCACTTCTGGCTCAATGTCCCGCGGCACCGCCAAATCCACCATAAACATGGGCCGATGTTTGCGGCTTTTAACCGCGCGTTCCACCATGCCTAAGCCCACAATCGGTAATTGGCTTGCGGTGCTGGTGATCACAATATCAAAGGTGTGAAAGCAGTTTGGCAGATCGTTGA
Source organism: Methylophilaceae bacterium (assembly GCA_027488395.1). Classification (GTDB taxonomy): domain Bacteria; phylum Pseudomonadota; class Gammaproteobacteria; order Burkholderiales; family Methylophilaceae; genus Methylophilus. The sequence goes on from JAIYBT010000015.1 coordinate 162,056, forward strand.
GTAAGATGGCGTCAACATTTAAACCCTGCGCGCGGATTTTTTCTGCCAGTTGCTCACCCCGCGCGAGCGTTCGGTTTGCCACCGTGATTTTTTGCGGCCGTTGTGCGGCAAAGTGATCTGCACACAATTCGATCATTTCACCTGCGCCAATCAACAACACCGTTTGCTGATTGATATTGCCAAAAATACGTTGCGCGAGTTTGACCGCCGCCGCTGCCATTGAAATGGAGCTGCCGCCGATATCTGTGTTGGTGCGCACTTCTTTAGCCACTTCAAAGGTGCGCTGAAATAATTTATGCAGCAACGTGCCTAGGGTGCCTGTGTCTTGCGCAATTTTTACCGACTGCTTAAATTGGCCTAAGATCTGCGCTTCGCCGAGCACCATGCTATCCAAGCCACTTGCGACTCTAAAGGCATGCTTTACGGCTTCGTCACTGCTGAGGGTGTAGGTATAGGGTAATAATTGCGCTGGGTTTAACTGGTGGTATTGCGCCAACCACTCAACGACCAGTTCTGGTCGGATGGTGTGTACATAGATCTCAGTACGGTTACATGTCGATAAAATCGCGGCTTCGGCTACCTGTTGTCGACTGAGATCAGCCAAGGCTTGTGGCAACAACTCGGCGTTAAATGCGACATTCTCACGAATATCAATCGGGGCGGTGGTATGGTTCACACCAATCGTAAACAGTTGCATGACGCTATTTTACCCACCTGTCAGGTTCATCGGTAAAAAAATCAAGCACTTGCAAGCGATTCATGGAGAACTTTGATAGGCGGCTTCAGAAAAAGTGCCGCCATTTTCTTATATTCAGCCAGCACAATCAAGAAAGCTGTGAAATATGACCAAATTGGCGTTAAAATATTGGTTTTATTAATTTTTTAAGATATCGCGTGAACAGTTTCATGCGTATCGATCACATTCGGTTTAACTCAATCATTTACGGACTTACAGCATGGATAAAACTTTCCGCATTGCCCCTAGTATTCTTTCTGCAAACTTTGCCAAATTGGGTCAAGAAATTGAAGACGTGATCAAATCAGGTACTGACATCGTGCATTTTGATGTGATGGATAACCACTATGTGCCTAACCTCACCATCGGTCCATTGGTGTGTGATGCAATCCGTGATTTGTCACACAATGTGGGTGCTTTAATCGATGTACATTTGATGGTCAAACCGGTAGACCGCATTATTCCTGACTTTGCCAAAGCGGGCGCAGACATTATTACCTTTCACCCAGAAGCCTCAGATCACATTGATCGTAGCTTGGCGTTGATTCGTGATCATGGCTGTAAATCTGGCTTGGTGTTTAACCCAGCCACGCCATTACACTACCTAGATTATGTAATGGACAAAGTGGATATGATTTTATTGATGTCGGTCAACCCTGGCTTCGGCGGTCAAAAATTTATTCCAGCCACCTTAGATAAGCTTAAACAAGCCCGTGCAAGGATTGATGCCTATACCGAAAAAACTGGCCGTCAAATTTGGCTTGAAGTGGATGGTGGTGTCAATGCCAACAACATTGCCGACATTGCCAAAGCGGGTGCAGATACCTTTGTTGCAGGCAGTGCGATTTTTGGCTCACCCAAAGACACCGATGCAAACCGTTATGACAGCGTGGTGGCTGCCATGCGTGCTGCTTTAGCCACGGTCTAAGCCTCGGACTTACGCGATGCGGTTTCAAGTGCAGTTGGTGATGTTTGATTTAGACGGCACCTTGATTGACACCGCACCGCAAATTGCCGAAGCCGCCAATCAAATGTTAGCCGCGGTGGGGTTGCCAACCCGCCCCACCTCTGACATTGCAATGTATATCGGTGAAGGCGTTCACCAGCTGATCAAGCGCTGTTTAACCGGCGGTTTACGTAGTGAGCCAGATCCGCTGTTATTGGCGAAAGCGGAGCCGATTTACCAGCAGTGCTACGCTGCCAATGCCACGCAAAGCACGCCATATGCGGGCGCACACAGCACTTTGTTAGCGCTCAAGCAGGCTGGTTTTCAGTTGGCCTGTGTGACCAACAAACCAGAAAAATTCACTCAACCTTTGCTCGAAGCGACTGGATTAGCTGAATTTTTTGCCTGTGTTGTGTCGGGCGATAGTTTGGCTAAAAAGAAACCAGATCCATTGCCGCTGTTGCATGTGTGTCAAACGCTACAGGTGTTACCAGCCCACGCCATGATGGTCGGAGATTCGGATACCGATATTACAGCGGCGCATCAGGCAGGCTGTTTTGTTGTGACCGTGCCTTATGGGTATAATCAGGGCCGTCCCTTGGCATTGGAACGTGTGGATGCCGAGATTGCACAACTGCACGAATTACCAGAAATAGTCGCGTTACCTGCACGCCAAATGCAGGGCAATTGTTAATGAAAAAGTGATTGATCATGTCTCATGTGCATCATGATTTGGAAGTGCTAGCCCTATGCTGGCGCCCTTCGTGGCGGGCCTAGGCCTAAGCAACGACGAATTTTTGCGCATGGTTTGCGCACCCAAGTGATGAATTTGAAAGCACCCGCATGTTAAACACGATCTCTCAAACCGATTTTAATCATTTAGCCAGTCAAGGCTATAACCGCATACCACTGGTATTAGACACCTATGCTGATTTAGATACACCGCTGTCACTGTATTTAAAGCTGGCCAACCGTCCGTATTCTTATTTATTAGAAAGTGTGCAAGGCGGCGAGCGCTTTGGCCGCTATTCAATCATTGGCTTACCTGCCACCACACGCATTGAAGTGCGTGATCAACACATTCAAGTGTTGCAACATGATGTGGTGGTGGAAAGTCACCGCGATATCAATCCGCTCGATTTTGTAAAAGCGTATTTGGCGCGTTTTAAAACACCCCCCTATGCAGGTTTGCCGCGATTTACGGGTGGCCTAGCAGGCTATTTTGGTTACGAGACCATACAATATATCGAAAAACGGTTAGGCCAAACAGCTAAGCCCGATGTATTGGGTGTGCCCGATATTTTACTGATGGTGTCGGAAGAAATTGCCGTGGTGGATAACTTATCTGGCAAGCTTTATTTTATTGTGTATGCCGATCCTGCCAAGCCAAACGCCTATGACGATGCTTGCGCGCGGTTGCATGAGTTGCTGGCCAAATTGCGCACGCCAGTGTCTGTGCCAGTCGCCTTGCCCACGCAAAAAACCCAAGCTGAATCTGGCTTTGGTGAAGCCGCATTTAAAGCGGCCGTGCACAAAGCGCAACAATATATTTTAGAAGGTGACATCATGCAGGTGGTGTTGAGTCAACGCTTATCGCAAGCGTTTGATGCGCCACCACTCAGCCTGTACCGCGCCTTGCGCAGCGTCAATCCATCGCCTTATATGTTTTATTACGATATGGGCGATCACCATGTGGTGGGCGCATCACCAGAAATTTTAGTCCGTTTAGAAGACACCACCGTCACCTCACGCCCGATTGCAGGCACCCGCCCGCGCGGCAAACACCGTGAACACGATATTGCGCTTGAGCAAGAGTTGCTAGCTGACCCTAAAGAACGTGCTGAGCATGTACAGTTAATGGATTTAGGCCGCAATGATGTCGGTCGAGTCGCGCTGACCGGTACGGTGAAAGTGACCGATAACATGATGATCGAGCGCTACTCGCACGTCATGCATATTGTCAGCAACGTTGAAGGTCAGCTAAAACCGGGGTTAGATGCGATTGATGTGTTAAAAGCGACCTTTCCAGCCGGTACCGTTTCGGGTGCGCCCAAAGTACGCGCCATGGAAATTATCCAAGAATTAGAACCCACCAAGCGTGGCATTTACGCCGGCGCTGTCGGCTATTTAGGCTTTAATGGCGATATGGATGTAGCGATTGCCATTCGCACCGCGGTAATTAAAGACCAGATGTTATATGTGCAAGCAGGCGCTGGCATTGTCGCCGATTCGGTACCGCAAAGTGAGTGGGACGAAACCCAAAACAAAGCCAAAGCGGTGATCCGAGCCGCACAATTGGTGCAAGATGGCCTGGATATTGCAGTGCCATCCACCACGCAGAAAGGGGCTTAACATGCTGTTAATGATCGATAACTACGATTCGTTTACCTATAACTTGGTGCAATATTTTGGTGAGCTTGGCCAGGATGTGCGGGTGTATCGTAACGATGAAATCACCTTGGCTGAGATTGAAGCCATGCAACCTGAAAAAATTGTACTCTCCCCTGGTCCCTGCACGCCAAACGAGGCAGGGGTATCGATACCAACCATTCATGCCTTTGCAGGCAAAATTCCACTCCTTGGCGTATGTTTGGGACACCAAAGCATCGGCCAAGCGTTTGGCGGTCGTATTATTAAAGCCAAAACCTTGATGCACGGTAAAACCTCACTCATTCACCACACCAATACTGGGGTGTTTAGAGATTTACCCAATCCGTATACCGCCACCCGTTACCATTCATTGGTGATTGAGCGCGACACCCTGCCTGACTGCCTAGAAATCACTGCATGGACCGATGACGGTGAGATCATGGGCGTTAAGCATAAAACCTTGGCGGTCGAGGGCGTGCAGTTTCACCCTGAATCGATCTTGACTGAGCATGGTCACGATTTACTCAATAATTTTTTAACTGCCTATTAAATACGCAAGCTATGTTTAAATCAGCGCTCAATCAATTGCTTGCTCGCCAAGATTTAAGTCACGACGACATGCTCGTTGTCATGCAACAAGTGATGGGCGGTGAGCTTTCGCCTGCGCAAATTGCGGCCTTTTTAATTGCGTTGCGCATGAAGGGTGAAACCGTGGATGAAATTGCCGCGGCCGCAACGGTAATGCGTCAACTGTCGACCAAGGTGCAATTGCCCGATACTACCCATTTGGTGGATACCTGTGGCACAGGCGGTGACGGTATTCAAACCTTTAATGTATCGACGGCATCGGCCTTTGTGGCGGCTGCCGCAGGGGCAAAAGTAGCCAAACACGGTGGCCGCTCGGTGTCATCCACTTGTGGCAGTGCCGATGTGCTCGAAGCCTTGGGCGTCAGTGTGCAGTTAAGCCCTGCGCAAGTTGCGCAGGCGGTTAACCATATAGGCATAGGTTTTATGTTTGCGCCCAACCACCATAGCGCCATGAAACATGCAGCGCCCGTGCGCCGTGAGTTAGGTGTGCGTACCTTATTTAATTTATTAGGCCCGCTCACCAACCCTGCAAGCGCTAAGCGACAGGTGATGGGGGTATTTGATCAAGCCTTAACCGCTAAATTGGCGCAAGTGTTGCACAAGCTGGGTTCCAGCCATGTGCTGGTGGTGCATGGCGCCGATGGGATGGATGAAATTTCTTTTACAGGCGACACCCACATCGCTGAGTTAAAGGATGGGCATGTGCATGAATATACCGTGCATCCAAACCAATTTGGTTTACCTGTGCATTCCCTCGCTGAGATTCAAATTGCCGATGCGCAAGCATCTAAAGCGATGATTTTAAATGTGTTGCAGGGCCAACCGGGTGCGGCGCGCGATATTGTATTAATGAACGCAGGTGCTGCGATTTATGTGGCGGGCATTGCAGATAGTTTAGACGCGGGTATCCAACAAGCGGCACACGTGATCGACGCAGGATTGGCCATGCAAACCTTAGATGCTTTGAAAGCCATGCAATGAATCGCCATATGGTGATTGCACTGATCAGCTTAACCGTGGTGGCATGTTTACAAACACCGCAATCTGACCAAGCAGTATCTGCCAAGCAATCCACTGTTGCGGTTAAAAGCACCGTTCAAAGTGTCAACTTAGCGCCATTGGGCGATCGCCCGACTACGCAATCCTTATCGGGCCAATTGCAAGTTGGCCAAGCAAATGCAGGTAATCAAGCCGTTGTGCAAGCGTTTGCGCAAAAACAAAGCCATATTTGGCTATCAGGAAGCGGCCAAGTAGTGAAACTGCTGCCAGATGACAACCAAGGCGCGCGCCACCAACGGTTTTTGCTTCGCGTCAATCCGCAACAAACCTTATTATTTGCCCACAATATTGATTTAGCGCCACGTGTTGCCGAGCTGGCAGTGGGCGATGCAATCAGTTTTCGCGGGGAATATGTGTATCACCCCAAAGGCGGCATCATGCATTGGACGCATCATGACCCACAAGGCCAACACCACGGCTTTATTCAATCGCATGGTCAAACCTATCAATAAAGCGGTTGCCAAACGCCTTAACACCTAAATTACAAGCGAAGCGAGACGGATGATGTCGGATATTTTAAATAAAATTTTAGCCACCAAACGTGAAGAAGTGGCCGCAGGCCTAAACAAAACATCGCTCGAGGCCATGCGTGATTTAGCCTTAAGCCAACCAGATTGTCGTGATTTTATTGGCAATATCGTTAAAAAAGTCGATGCCAGTAAACCTGCAGTGATTGCCGAAATTAAAAAAGCCAGCCCGTCTAAGGGCGTGATACGCGAAGATTTTGACCCAGCGGCCATCGCCAAAAGCTACGAACAAGGTGGCGCAGCTTGCTTATCGGTGCTGACAGACAGCCAATACTTTCAAGGCTCGACCGCTTATTTGCAACAAGCCCGTGCCGCATGCAAACTGCCTGTATTGCGTAAAGATTTTATGATAGATCCCTATCAAGTGTATGAAGCCCGCGCCATGGGTGCCGATTGTATTTTGTTAATTGCCGCCGCCCTCGATTTAGGCCAATTACAAACGCTAGAACTCACCGCCCACAATTTAGGCATGGCGGTATTGGTAGAAGTGCATAACGCAGAAGAACTCAATTTGGCGTTGCAACTCGAAACCCCATTACTCGGTATCAATAACCGTAACTTACGCACTTTTGAAGTCAGCCTACAAACCACCTTAGAGTTACTCGAAGATATCCCAGAAGACCGCTTTGTGGTGACGGAGTCGGGTATTTTTACCCCAGAAGATGTCGCGCTGATGCGCAGCCATGATGTGCATGGCTTTTTGGTAGGCGAGGCGTTTATGCGCCAAGACGACCCCGGTGCGGAGCTGGCGCGCGTGTTTGCTAAATAATGCAGCCCCGCATGCCAAGTTAAGCAGCTGACTACACATAGGTATGCGCCACGCAAGCGTGCATGCTTTACCCAATAGGAGTTGAGATGACCCAACTATTTTTAGCGATTCGCCCGCGCCGTATGCGCAAAGACGATTTTTCACGGCGCTTGATGCGAGAGCATGTGCTCACTGTGAATGATTTGATTTATCCAGTCTTTGTGCTCGAAGGTGAGGGCCAAATAGAACTTGTCAGCTCCATGCCTGGTGTACAGCGTCAAAGTATTGATGTGTTGCTCAAAACCGCAGGCGAGTGTGTTGCATTGGGGATTCCTGCATTGGCGTTGTTTCCGGTGGTGCCCCAAGCCTTTAAAAGCCTCGATGCGGCTGAGGCATTTAATCCACAAGGTTTGGTGCCGCGTGCAGTTCGCGCATTAAAAGCCGCATATCCTGAGCTGGGTATTATTACCGATGTTGCGCTAGACCCTTACACCACTCACGGCCAAGATGGCTTGATTGATGACACAGGCTATGTGCTCAATGACGAAACCGTGGCGGTATTGGTAAAGCAAGCCTTATGTCACGCCGAAGCCGGTGCCGATATTGTTGCCCCGTCAGACATGATGGATGGCCGCATAGGCGCAATTCGTGATGCACTTGAAGAACATGGTTTTATTTACACTCGCATTTTGGCTTATTCAGCCAAATATGCCTCGGCGTTTTATGGCCCATTTAGAGATGCGGTGGGCTCGTCTGCCAATTTAGGCAAAAGCAACAAATATAACTACCAAATGGACCCCGCCAATAGCGACGAAGCCCTGAAAGAAGTGGCGCTCGATATCGAAGAAGGGGCCGACATGGTGATGGTGAAACCCGGCATGCCGTATTTAGATATTGTGCGCCGTGTGAAACAAGAGTTTGGCGTGCCGACCTTTGCCTACCATGTGAGTGGCGAATACGCCATGCTCAAAGCCGCCGCACAAAACGGTTGGATAGATGAACAAGCCTGTGTGCTAGAAGCCATGCTCGGCTTTAAACGTGCAGGTGCCGATGGCGTTCTGACCTACTACGCCATGGACATCGCCCGCTGGTTAACACAACGTTAACCTGTTCAAGTGGATACCCATATAAAAAAACCAGCGACATTCGCTGGTTTTTTTATGCCCACACTCACATGTTTTTCAATGCGATTGATTTTAAATTTTTTTAAAACCACATTAGGCTGTTGCTTTAAGCGTTGCTGTTGGCCATTGCTTGAGTGCAAAATCCGCCAATGCCAGCAGTTCCTCTCGCGTGGCGCCACTGGTGGCTTGCACGGACATGCCTTGGTGCAACGTGGCTAATAACTTAGCAAGTAATTGAGGGTTGGCATCCTCAGCTAAATCCCCTGCTATCAACGCTTGTTCAAAACGCGTGGCTAACAGTTGCTCATAGCCCGCTCGGTACTGAATTAACAATTGCTTCACCGTGCCAGCGTGATCCCCAATGGATAATGCAGCTTGCACAATCATGCAGCCCTTGGGGTGTGTTGCATCGGTTAAAAACGTTGCGGCCTGATATAAAAACGCTTGTGCAACTTTAAATGCGGTGGGTTCGCGTACCACCGCTTGCACAAATGCCGCTGGGCCAGCGGTATATTTGGCTAATGCTTTTTGAAACAACGCTTCTTTATTGCCAAACGCCGCATACAAGCTGGGTTTATTAATGCCTAAGGTTTCTGTAAACTCGGCAACCGAGGCGCCCTCATAGCCTTTTTCCCAAAAAATAAATAACGCTTGATCAAGCGCTTCATCCATATCAAACACTCTAGGTCGTCCGCGCGATTTTTTCACTTCGGTAGTCATGGCTGTATTCACTAAAAAATTAATATACCAATTGTTACAAATAATAGTTGACAACGCAAGTCGTACAAGATTAATATTTATATACCGATTGGTATTTATATACTTCAATCTTCATTTTAACTGTTAAAAAAGGTGGCAATCATGAGTTTAAAAGTACATCAAGGCAAAGCATTAATTACTGGCGCATCCACAGGCATGGGCGCGGTGTATGCAGATCGTTTAGCAAAGCGTGGTTATGATCTTGTGCTGGCAGCACGCGATGAAACAAAATTAAATGCAGTGGCCAGCCAACTAAGAGCCTCCTATTCGGTTGAAGTCACTGTCCACGCAGCTGATCTCACCAACCCGACAGCGTTGGACAATGTCGAAACCCTGTTAAAAACCGATCAAGACATCAACCTATTGGTGAACAACGCTGGCTTAGGCGCAGTCACCAAATTAGCCGAATCCAATATCAACGATATCGAAACCATGATTTCACTCAACGTGATCGCGCTCACCAGATTATCCAGCGCCATCGTGCCGCAATTCATCAGCAAAGGGCAGGGCGCCATCATCAATATCGCCTCCATCGTCGCGTTAGCGCCCGAACTCCTCAACGGTGCCTACAGCGGCTCAAAAGCCTATGTGGTGAACTTTACCCAATCCATGCATCACGAACTCGCCGATAAAGGCATCCGCGTGCAAGCCGTACTTCCCGGAGCCATTGATACCCCGTTTTGGGATAAAAGCGGTTTACCTGTCAACAACCTGCCCGCACAAATTGTCATGACACCAGAAAAGTTGGTAGATGCAGCACTTGCAGGCTTTGATTTAGGTGAAGTCATCACCATTCCATCTTTACCTAATATTGAAGATTGGCATGCATTAGAACATGCAAGAAAAGCACTAGCTCCTAACTTGTCGCATACCACACCGGCTGAGCGGTATTTGTCAGTTGCTTAGCGCGTTTTAATTGCTCACCCAAAAAAGCCAGCTTCAATTGCTGGCTTTTTTATTGCTATATGTGACTTAAAGTCCGTGGATTTATAAGCAACAAGAACGCACCATCATTTAAAAATGAGTAAACCCATGGAAACAAATATTCTGATTATTTTTGGTGCGGGCGTCAGACAGTTCCGCCTAGCGCAACAGCTTAGCCAAGAACAGCTTGCCCTAAAAGCAAATTTAGATAGGACTTATATCAGCGGCGTAGAGCGTGGTGTCAGAAATATTAGTTTGCTTAATATCCAAAAAATTGCCAACGCTTTAAATGTGACGCTACCCGTGCTTTTTAACGCGATTCAGCCACCTACAGAGGAAAATCAATGATTGATCAACTCATACAGTTGTTTAAAAACAAAGCAGAGGCGTTTGGGGCGGACCCAACAAAAGAGTTTGTTTTGCGTAATAACACCAAACCAGAATCGTTAAATGATAACGGTGCTTACTTTGGCTTAATTTCGCCTGATGAGGAGAGTTCAGGCCAATTCCATGATTTTTCAATTGTGATGTTTCCGAACGTTGAACAAAAGCCCTATTTACTCACATTAGGTATTGGAAGTTTAGGTTTTAAGAACGACTATGAATTAGCTACTTATCCTGGTCTTAGACGGTTATTTTTAAAACTTATTGATGAAAATGGGTCTATCAAGTCTGATTTTTCGGATATCGATACAAATTTACCAAAGCCATTTATTAATCGACCTGAGTTACAACATATAAAAAACACGTTAGGTAAATATACAAAAGTATTGCCAGTGGCACAGATTATCGATGACCCACTACATCCAGAATCACAAAAGCGTATTTCAGCATTTATAGCTGCTTACGCATTTATACGTGGTTGGCCAAGTAACGATTCACATCGCAAAGCAATAGCGCAAGCTTTATCAAATTACAATCTGACGGATAGTGAGTCAGATGAAACGCAGGTGAAACGTTTGTTACTTGCGAGAAAGTTTGTCGTTTTGCAGGGCGCACCCGGCACAGGGAAAACCACGCTGGCTAAAAAGATTGGCCATGAAATTGCACAGTCAATTTACTTTACGCAATTTCATGCTGAAACCAGCTATGTAGATTTTGTCTCAGGTATTCAACCCGACGTTGAGAATAACAGTCTGCGCTATGTGCATCGGGATGGAGTGTTTGTACAAGCTGTGAAATATGCGGTGGAAAATCCAACACAAAAAGTGATTTTGCTGATTGATGAAATCAATCGTGCGAATTTAGCCAGCGTACTCGGTCCGGCTTTTTATTTGTTTGAATATCAAATGCAAGCAACTATGACCAAAATAGATCTCACGCCAAATTTTTCAATCGAGGCTTTACCAGACAATTTTTATGTGATGGCAACCATGAATACCTCAGATCGTAGTTTAGCGGTGGTGGATTTTGCGCTACGTAGACGGTTTGCTTGGTACACTTTAAAACCCAAGCCACTGAGTATCAGCCATTTTTATAAAAAGGATTTTGACGAAATTGATAGGATCTTTAATTGGTATGCCAACGAAAACAAATAAATTTACAACCGGGTCAAGGGTACTTTATTGCCGCAGACGAAGCAGCCATGCAAGACCGCATTCGTTATGAGATTTACCCATTAATCAAAGAATATTTGTTTGAAGGCCTGCTACAACATGCCAAAGAGGAATTTAACAGTTATTTTTTAAACAGAATCCAACAACCGCTTTTTGAGTAACGCATGGATTTATTTTATGTCATGGATTGTTTAACTGAGCTCTCTGCACTGCTCAAAGGCATTGACGTTCAAAAGAAACATCTAAAAGCCGCAGATAAAAGAATCATTGCGCAATACCTGCAAAAATTTGTGCAATACAACCAAAAAGCATTGGATTTTTTAGGAGTACAGGCATGGGTAACAGGCACCGACCTGAATGCTGCGCTTCAATTTAGTGCCTCAAGCTATATCGGCTGTGTCCCACTGCGAGCTTCTGATACGGGTAAACAAATAGGCGATTTTGTAGTAAAACCAAGATACATCAACCAACAACAATATGATGAATTTCTTGAAATACTCCACTTGCTCGGGCATGACATTTCCCCCGAATTTTTAGATGGATTAACTCTCAGCTCAGGTCACACGCTCAGACCACCACAATTTCTTGAAGCCATAAAATTTATCGATTTATTGCATCGTTTGTCTGGCGATGTTTGGCAGAAATTTGCTGTCATTCAACGTGAACAATCTACGCCTAGCGGCAAAGTCAATTGGGACAAATATGCGAAACAAAGCGCCCACCCTGAAAAGGCGCTTATGTTCCCACAGCGCAACAATAGCCTGACCGAAAACCATGCAGAATATGCAAAGTTACACTATGTGTTTGATCTATGTAGATCATTGCTAACACAAGCCCATCTCCCCAATGCATTGAAAAGACCAACGCAACAAAAAGTTGATTTTTTGACGCAACGTCTAGCGCCAATTGCTATGCAAACCACACGCAGCATCACGATAAAAAATAGCGATAAGCCATTGCTGCAAGCCTGTAAAAAACAAGCCAATATCATCTTGCAAAACCAAGCATTCGAGTGTCTTGGCTGGCGCTTAGATGTTGCCGAAATTTTTGAGCGCTATGTGCAGTACGTGTTTACAGAGCTCGCAAACATTACAGGCGCTAGGTTGCATAAAAACGTCAAAATACCGGGACAGTTTAAAAAGCAATCAGCCTGGGAGCTCAAATATCTCGAACCAGATGCTATTTATCAAAAAGAGCATTTAATGGTGGTTATAGATGCCAAATACAAATCACATTTTTATCATTTGGCTCATGACAGCGAAGCGCTCAAAGAGGAACATCGCCGCGACTTGCATCAAATTTTAGCCTACAGCGCGTTTAATCATAGTCCACATAAATCAGCAATACTGTGTTACCCAGCGCAATATTTTCAACATAAAACAATGCTTTATACCAATCCAGCGAACAACTGCTCCAACAAAGTCATCATGCTTGGATTGCCTATGAGCATCACCCTCTACAAAAACGCAAAACAAGCCATGATAGAGCTGTTACAGCAACTAGAGGCTGACACAGTACTTTAAGCGCATGTTTTTCCTTGTGTTGATAAACTCACGCAATAATCAATCATACTTTAAAAGTATGCCATTCGGTATATACCGACCTACCTATATCGATAGACGATTTGTAGACAAGCACCGCGCATAATGCAAACCATCGTGATTAAGCAAATGTTTAAAACTTACATCACACTGTTCAACAAACAAAGGAGAGCAAACATGCGTAATTTAATTTCTGTCGTCGCTTTAGTCGCTGGTGTATTCGTGGCAGCCCCTGTCGTGGCAGCTGAACAAAATGTTGGTGCTGAAAATACACATGCCACACATCAATTTTTAAGCAAACGTCCCTATGTGGCACCTGTTGTAGCTAAGGCGGAAAGTGATCAAGCTTGGATTGGCGCAACACTGGTGGTAGATGGCAATCAGGCGGGTGCAAATGTGCATCAGCCACAAAGATTGCACAACCTCGGAAGACGTGCGTACTAGTCAGACCTCTGTAAGGTTGGCGGGGTAGAGTGGCCCTGCAACCAGTGAAACACCCTATAAAAAAATATTTTAGGAGCGAACAAATGAGCAAATTATTATTAGCAGTATTGGCTGTTGGTTTAGTTGCACAAGTACAAGCCGGCGATTTACCTGATGGTGAAACCAATGTGCGTACGCAACAACACAACAATTTTGTGGGTCAGCGCCCATATTCAAAAGCACCCAAGGTGCAGGCTAAAGGCGCCGATCAGGCTTGGGAAGGCACTGGCTTAGTGACACAAACGCCAGAGGAAGCTGAAAAAGCGTTGATGAAACATAACCAGTTACAGTTAAATTTTATGGGTAAACGCCCATATGTGGCACCGCGCAACGCAGAATAAATAGCGCTTTCAATACAATTTAAAACGATTCCTCACCTCTCTCTTCACCCGCCTATTGGCGGGTATTTTTTTGCGCGTTTGTGCAGATTATGTTTTAAGGAGGATGGGTGTTATTTCAAAACTGCCGCCCGCGTGACTCACTAACATTTGTTGATCTTGAATGGTAAAGCTAATGGTTAAGCCGCGTGCGGCTACTGCGGTGAGCGCTTCGGTGTCTGGGATATGTATCACGCTAACATGGTTGAGTTTTTGCATGGCTTTGCTGTGTTGTGTCCACCACATGTCGGCGGTGCGCGCACCATAAATTACTTGCACGACATGCTTGGCGCGACCACAGGCTTTGCGGATTTCGCGTTCATCAGGCAAGCCCACACAAATCCAGCGCTCAATCGCGCCTGTTAAATCTTTTTGCCATAGATCGGGTTCATCCTCGTCACTGAGTCCGTTAGCAAATTGCAGGGCTTCATCGGCATACATGACAAAAGCGAGCAAGCGCACCATTAAGCGCTCGTCGGTCTCGGAGGGATGCTTGGCTAAGGTGAGGCTATGTTGTTGGTAATAGTGACGATCCATATCTGCGATATTGACGTCGAATTTATAAATGGTGGATTTAAGCGCCATCGCGATATGCCTTGATAAAAAGTGTTGCGAGTATAGCAAAGCACGGGCGTTTGATGATGGATAAGCGTAGCGTGTTGCCGTACCACGATGTCAGGCAACCTAAACGTCAGGTAACAAAAAAGATACAACCGTTTGCTTGCGTATTATGGGTTTTATTGTAAAAATAAAAATGAAACGTTTTATTTTTATTCTATGACCATTGCTTCATCCATCCCTGTCAACGCGCGCACCAAAACAAAAGTGGGTCGCCCTCGTAGCGGTACCGCCACAGAACGTCACGCCCGGTTGCTGGAGCAATCGCTCAACTTGTTGATGACAGAAGGTGTGGCGCATACCAGCATGGCGCGCATTGCCACGTATTGTGGCGTGTCTACCCGGACCTTATACGCACGCTATACTGACAAATATGCCTTGCTGATTGCGGGCATGCAGCACATGATGGAACAAGATGTGCTGGTGATGGAAAGTTTAGGCCATTTGCAGGCGCAATCGCTGCATCAAATGTTGACCAATATTGGCCGCTTTATTTTAAGCCGCGTGCTTGAGCCTAAAATGCTCTCGTTTTTTAAAATTGGTTTGACCGAAGTGGCGCATTTCCCCCAGATTGCACGGGAAATGAAAGCGGTGGGCCCAGAGCGCGTATTTCAATTATTGGCCGAACGATTATCAGCCTATGCTGATAAAGGCGAGCTCCCCATACTGAATTTTAATCAAGCGGCTGAGTCCTACTGCGAACTCTTAATCGCAGGCCCGCGGATGAAAGCCCTCTTTGGTGGATTGCCTGCAGATTGGGATCGCGAAGCCCATTTGCACTTTACCGTATCACTCTTTTTGAATGGAATCACTGGAATGAAAGCAGACCATGCACAAGCTTAACTTGGTGGGGCTGATATGTTGCCTGAGCTTGAGTAGTTGTTCTGTCATTGAACCCTATTTACGGCCAACAATTGCCACGCCAGACTCTTGGCAAACCCCGTTGCCGCACGCAGGCCAGATCGGCGCAATGCAAGCGTGGTGGGGGCAGTTTAATGATCCAGTGCTCACGCAGTTGCAAGCACAAGCGCAACAAAATAGTCCTTCGCTTGAAATGGCATTGGCCAGTATTCGAGTGGCGCGCGCCAATGTATTATCTGCCCGCGCGCAAGGAATCCCAGATTTTTCCAGCACTACCAGTGCCACCCGCAGTAAAGGCGGCGGTGGCGGGGCGTTTCCTGCCAGCACCATTGAAATTGATGCGATTTCGTTGGATGCCAGCTGGGAGCTGGATTTGTTTGGCAAAGTAAAAGCGGCCAAACAAGCAGCCAAAGCGCAGCTGGAATCGAAAAAAATTGCCTGGCATGATGCCCGCATCAGTTTGGCGGCAGAAGTCGCCACCAATTATGTCAATTATCGCGCTTGCTTGGCTTCGGTGGCCGCACTTAAACAAGCCTTGGATTCACGCGCAGAAACCGCGCGATTAACGCGTATTTCTGCCAAAGCAGGCTTTACCGCACCTGCTGATGTGGCGTTGTCTGAAGCGGCAACGCGCGCCAGTGAATCGACCTTAGATGGACAACAAGCTGAATGCGATGGCTTGGTAAAATCATTGGTTGCGCTGACCAACCAACCAGAACCCGCGCTAAGAACCATGCTTGGCAAAGCGCAAGGCGTGCCCAATCCAGCGGGTTTTGATGTGCGCAGTTTGCCCGCGCAATTACTTAGCCGTCGCCCCGATTTAGCCATCGATGAACGTAATTTGGCCGAAGCCAGTGCCAATGTGGGCGTGGCCAAAGCCCAGCTTTACCCAAGCCTGACGCTCACGGGGTCAATTGGCTACCGTCGCACCACGTTTAATAATGTGGTGACGCGCAGTGATTCGTGGTCGTATGGGCCAAGTTTAAAACTGCCGATTTTTGATGGGGGTAGTTTGCGCGCCAATTTAGCCGAAGCGCGGGCTAACTTTGATAGCCTGTATGCCACCTATCAGCAAGATGTGCGAAATGCGGTGAAAGAAGTCGAACAGGCGTTGGTCAATTTAGATAGCGCCACACGCCGTGCGCAAACCGAAGCCGCCAGCGCCGAACAGTTTGCCCAATATTTTAAAGCGGCAGAGCTCAACTGGAAATCGGGCGGCTTGGATTTATTGTCGCTAGAAGATGCGCGTCGTCAAAAAATTAATGCCGAACTCAACGTCATTACCCAACAAAAAAATCGGGTGTTGCAGTGGATTGCTTTATACAAAGCGTTTGGTGGCGATTGGCAAGATACCCGCAAGCCGACTGATTTGCCTGCAAAAGCCAGCAAATAAAACAGTTATTAAATCAGCACATCAACCCAATTCCCAATTAAACGTAGGAAATATCAATGCAAACGTGGATCAGTTCAAAAAAAGTGGTGTGGGCGGGCTTGGCGATCTGCTTATTGGGCGCTGGCTTGTGGCTTAAACAACGTGCACCCGCGCAAAAACCCATGCCAAATCAAGGCGCCAAAGCGGCGCTGAGCGTGGAGGCCGTGCAAGCACACACCGTAGCTTGGCCGATGACGCTCACATTAAATGGCAGTATTTATGCTTGGCAAGAAGCCTTGGTCAGTGCAGAAATCAGCGGTTTACGTATTAAACAGGTATTAGCCGATGTCGGCGATCGCGTCAAAAAGGGGCAAGTATTGGTCACCCTTGCCGATGAAACTGTACAAGCGGAATTGCTTAAACAACTGGCCACTGTCGAAAAAGACAAAGCTGCCTTGGCCGAAGCACAAAGCAATGCCAGCCGTGCACGTGAAATTAAAGACAGTGGCGCGTTATCTGCGCAAAAAATCAATGAGTATATGATTGCGGAGCAAACGGCCAAAGCCAATTTGGCGTTATCGCAAGCCGAGCTCGAAAATCAACGTATCCGCGTGCGGCAAACCCAAGTGTTGGCGCCTGATGATGGTGTGATTGCTTCAAGAAGCGCAAATTTAGGTAACGTGGTGGCTTCGGGTGCCGAATTGTTTCGTTTGGTGCGCCAAAGCCGCATTGAATGGCGGGGCGAGGTAAGCGCCGAGCAAATATCGGTCTTACATGCGGGACAAACAGTGCAACTGATGTTACCCGGCCCCCATCAAGCGCAAGTCGTTGTGGCGGGTAAAGTCAGGTTAATTTCACCCGTGGTCGATAGCAATACCAGAAACGCGCTGGTGTATGTGGATATTCCTGCTAGCGCCGCTAAACCTGGCATGTATGTGCAAGGCAAAGTAGATATTGGTCAACAACAAGGGCTAGCCGTGCCATTGAGTAGCGTGATTTATCGTGATGGCCATGCGTATGTGTTTGTATTAAAAGCAGCAGGCACAGGCCAACAACAAGTCGTTCAGCGCAAAGTCACCACTGGCCGCACGCGTGCAGCCCTGATCGAAATCACCGAGGGCATCTCGGCCGAGGCGATTTTGGTCAACAGTGGCGGTGCATTTTTAAATGATGGGGATAGGGTGGATGTGCTGGCGCCTAAAGCTGGGGCAGCTTCATGAATTTTTCCGCATGGTCCATTCGTAACCCAGTACCCGCCATTTTACTGTTCGTGGTGCTCAGCTTTTTGGGCATGCGCGCGCTCAACAGCTTGGGTAAGCAAAACTTCCCAGATATTGAGCTTCCCGTCATTATGGTCAACGCCGCACTCGAAGGCGCCGCGCCACCACAACTAGAAACAGAAGTGGCGCGTAAGTTGGAAGATAAAATTGCCACCATCGGTGGTATCGAGCACATGACCACCAAGGTCACCGATGGCAGTGTCAGCATCAGTGTGCAATTTACCATTGATACCAATAGCGAAGAGGCGCTTAACTTAGTACGTAATGCCGTAGATAGCGCGCGCTCGGAGCTACCCTCTGCAGTGACCACGCCCACCGTTTCAAAAGTTACCACCTCGGGCAATGCGATTCTGACCTATGTGGTATCGGCCAACAATATGGATGAAGGCGAGCTATCTTGGTTTGTCGATAATGAAATCAGCAAGGCCATGTTGTCAGTGAAGGGCGTGGGTAAAATATCGCGCACTGGCGGCGTCGATCGCGAAATCCAAGTCAATTTAAACCCGACCTTGATGGCAGGCTTGGGCGTTAATGTAAGCGATGTCTCGGTGCAATTGAAGCGAGTGCAACAAGATGCCTCTGGTGGACGCGGCGATATTGGTGACAACGTGCAATCAGTGCGGACCTTGGGCGCTTTGCACAGTGCAGATGAAATCCGCCAGATGGATATTCCGCTTGGCGATGGCCGCCACATTCGCTTGGCACAAGTGGCAGAAGTGCTCGATACCCACGCTGAGCGTTCGACCTACGCCAGTTATGATGGTAAGCCAGTGATACGCTTTGAAATCACTCGCAGCAAAGGTACCAGTGAAGTTACTGTGGCCAAAGCCGTGCGGGAAAGCTTGGATCGTTTTCGCCAAGCGCACCCACAAGTGTCGATTATTGAGGCATTTAACTCAGTCAAACCGGTTGAGGATAACTATGCTGGATCAATGCAGCTGTTATACGAGGGCGCCTTATTAGCCATTTTGGTGGTGTGGTGGTTTTTACGGGATTGGCGCGCTACGCTGATTGCCGCGGTGGCTTTGCCCCTTTCCATGATTCCAACCTTTGCATTGATGCAATATTTTGGCTTTTCGCTCAATGTACTCACCTTGCTCGCATTGGCATTGGTGGTGGGCATTTTGGTAGATGACGCCATTGTCGAGATTGAAAACATTGTGCGTCATTTACGCATGGGTAAAACGCCGTATCAAGCGGCGATGGAAGCCGCAGATGAAATTGGCTTTGCCGTGATTGCCACGACTTTTACCTTGGTAGCGATTTTTCTGCCTACGGCATTTATGGGCGGTGTTACAGGCAAGTTTTTTAAACAGTTTGGTATTACGGCAGCCATTGCCATTACTGGCTCACTGGTGGTGGCGCGCTTACTCACCCCGATGATGTCGGCCTATTTGCTCAAACCGCATGCCGCGGTGGAAGCACCTACTTCGAACACCATGCAGCGTTATTTAAGCTGGGTGCAGTGGTGTTTAAATCATCGCAAAACGGTCGTGTTGGGTTTTCTATTGTTTATTATCGGCTCGTTGAGTTTAATGCCCTTGTTGCCCAAAGGCTTTGTCCCCTCTTCAGACAGTAGCCAAACCAAGGTCAATATTGAGTTGCAACCCGGCACTGCCTTGGCGCAAACGCGCGTGATCATGGCGCAAGCAGAAACCATCGTCCGTGCGCACCCACAAGTCACCGCAGTGTTTAGCGCCGCGGGTACCGCCAGTGCTGGCGGGGGCGGGCCCAATGCCTCACAAAACAGCACAGATGTACGGCGCGGGAGTTTGGTGGTGAGTTTGGTAGACCGTACCAAGCGTGATCAAAAACAGTCAGATATCGAAGCCGATCTACGTGAACAGCTCAAACAGTTACCAGGTGCGCGCGTCACGGTGGGCATTGGTGAATCGGGTGAAAAGCTACAAATCACGTTAGCCAGCGATGATGCAGAGGCATTGGCGCAAGCCAGCCAACGGGTAGAGCAGGGCTTGCGCACCTTGCGCGGCCTTGGTAACGTCACTTCAAGTGCGAGTTTGCAACGCCCAGAAGTGCAAATTGTACCCAATGTGGCCAAAGCCGCCGAGTTAGGCGTGACCGTTGAAGCCATTGCGCAAGTCATCCGCGTTGCCACAGCCGGTGAGTTCTCCAACACCATGCCAAAACTTAATTTGCCGCAACGACAAGTACCGATTCGTGTGCGCCTAGGCGAAGAAATACGTACCAGCCTAGATGAAATTGCCCAATTGCGGGTGCCTGCCCGCAACGGCAGTGTCAGTCTAGAAACAGTGGCGACGATTCAAATGGGTAGTGGTCCGCAGCAAATTGATCGCATGGATCGCATGCGCAATGTCACTTTTGATATCGAGCTCAATAAACGTCAAATTGGTGAAGTGATGCGTGAAGTGCAAGCGCTGCCTGCTATGCAAACCCTACCACCCAGTGTGAAACAACTCGAGGCTGGGGATGCTAAACGCATGAATGAATTATTTAGCAACTTTGGCAGCGCCATGTTGATCGGCATTTTGTGCATATATGTGGTGCTGGTGCTGTTATTTGGCGATTTTCTGCAGCCTGTCACTATTTTAGGCGCCTTGCCACTGTCTCTGGGGGGCGCGTTTTTTGCGCTATTGGTGACCCACAACAGCTTTTCAATGCCAAGCGTCATTGGCTTATTGATGCTGATGGGAGTGGTGACTAAAAACTCCATTCTATTAGTGGAATACACCATCATGGCCCGCAAACAGTTTCAACTCAGCCGTTTTGAAGCCATTATGGACGGCTGCCGCAAACGCGCGCGCCCCATCATCATGACCACCATTGCCATGGCGGCTGGCATGTTGCCGATTGCCTTAGGCCTGAGCGCCGACCCAAGCTTTCGTGCACCGATGGCGATTACGGTGATTGGTGGCCTGATTACATCAACGTTGCTCAGCCTAGTGGTGATTCCGGTGTTATATACCTACGTGGACGATTTGTTGGCATGGTTGCATCGGTTAGTGCATTTTGCAAAACGGTATGTTTGATGGTGACTTGCTAGGCTGTTTTTCGCCTCTCGGCGACCGTTCTTTCTTATGCTTGTCCATAAGAAAGAAGGCAAAGAACAGGACACCCCAACTGCCGCTTATCTCCAGCGTTGCTCCTCAAAATAAGCGCTTACGTAACTCGCCCTAGTTGCTTGCACACCCCGCAAGCGACCGCGGAGCTCAAACAGACGCTCGCTTCATCTTATTTTGCCTGCGCTACTCGGCGCGGCAAATGGGGCCCGTATACAGTGCGTGGTTGAAAGTTGTCAGGATTGCTATGTGACTATCACTTTGATTGCGCCATTGCTTTTCGCCTCT
>JAIYBT010000018.1 GCA_027488395.1 Methylophilaceae bacterium
AAAATCTCCGCAGTTTTGTCAATTTAGATAATTTATGCAGTTTTATTTTGCTGTGCTGCCAGCATCCAAATGCGGCCAATCAAACTTTTTTAATTTCTGATGATGAAGATGTTTCAACCACTGCGTTAATCACTAGTATTAAACAGGCGCTTGGTAAACAACCCTGGTTGGTGCCCATCCCTAGCCAATCCCTTGACGCATTATTCAGGGTATTGGGCAAAAAAAACTATAGCGAGCGATTACTCGGAAATTTGCAGGTGGATATTACAAAAGCAAAAACAGTGTTGGGTTGGCAACCAGTGACCCGCTTTCAAGCAGGCATACAGAGTATGGTGGATGCTGAATGTTAAGCGCGTCATCAAACACGACGCAATTACACGTAAAATGCAATGTGAATTTTTTAATTTGAATTGGAAAAGTGGTGTCTTTAAAGCGCGTGTTTGATCTGGTATTGACCATGATGGCTGTTTGCATGCTATTGCCGCTGATTGTGTTCACCTACCTGTTAGTCAAGCTCAGCTCTCAAGGCCCTGCCCTTTACTGGAGCCAGCGTGTTGGGCAACACAATCGTTTATTTCAAATGCCAAAGTTTCGCTCAATGCGGGTAAATACGCCACAATTGGCCACGCACTTAATGCAGCAGCAAGCTAATCCAAACCGCTATTTGACTCCGGTAGGCAGTTTTATTCGTAAAACCAGTTTGGATGAGTTGCCGCAACTTTGGAGTGTGCTAAAAGGCGACATGTCGTTGGTGGGCCCAAGGCCTGCATTGTTTAATCAAGACGATTTAATAGCTTTACGTACAGAGAACAATATACATACGCTTAAACCTGGCATAACGGGTTGGGCGCAGATTAATGGGCGTGATGAGATACCGATTCCACAAAAAGTGGCGCTTGATCATTTTTATTTACAACATCAATCGATTTATTTGGACTTGCGTATCCTGTTGCTGACCGTAGTGAAGGTGGTCAAGCGTGATAACATCACGCATTAATCGTTGGTTTATTCCTATGCATAAACTCCCCGCACGTTTTTTATCAGTACTTGCTTTTTTGCACGACATGACGTTGGTGGTGGTGGCGTGGGGCTTTGCGTTTGCGCTGCGCTTTAACTTTCGTATCCCAGAAGACTTTATGGGTGTTTTTTGGCGCACGCTACCAGTGGTGTTCTTGCTGCACAGCGTGTGTTTTTATAGTTTTGGTTTGTATAAAGGGGTTTGGCGGTTTGCTAGTTTGCCAGACTTAAAACGTATTATGCGCGCCGTCTGCGTTGCGGCATTACTTATTGCCGCCTATGCCTTGCTCATCCACCCCTCATTGATTATTCCGCGCTCGGTGTTGATTTTAAATCCCATGTTATTGCTGATTAGCATGGGTGGCAGTCGTTTTTTTTATCGTGCTTGGAAAGAGCGGCGCTTATTCAACAGCATTGCGTTGCAAGGCAAACCTGTGCTGATTATTGGCGTAGAAGACGCCTCGTTTAATCTGATTAAAGAACTGAGTAAAAGCCCCGATTGGCGCGTAGTAGCGATGATTGATCCCAGCGGTAAACTGGTTGGACGCGAAATCATGCATACCAAAGTTGAAGGTAGCCTTAAAGATATTCAAAGCATTGCGGAGCGATACAGTTGCCAGCATTGCATGATTGCCATGCCCAATGTCCGGCATGAAAAACGCCGCCAAGCCGTAGAAGCGGCACGCGAAGTACCAGAAATGGAAGTGCTGACGCTTCCCGCCATGTCAGACTTAATCAGTGGCCACGTCAGTTTGTCACAGATTCGTAAAGTGGATGTGGAGGATTTACTGGGCAGGGATGTGGTGCGCCTCGATAGCCAAGGCTTGCATCAGTTGTTTGCACAAAAAGTCGTGATGGTATCGGGGGCAGCGGGCTCTATTGGGTCTGAGCTGTGCCGTCAAATATTAAACTATTCCCCACAACAACTGATTTGCTTAGACCTTTCCGAATACGCGCTGTACACCTTACAACAAGGGTTAAACCAGCATCCCAGTGACGCTGAAGTGGTGTATTTGGTGGGCGACGTTAAAAACGAAGTGCGGTTACAACGGATCTTGCAAACCCATCAGCCACAAGTGGTGTTACACGCGGGCGCTTATAAACATGTGCCGATGATGGAACATTTTAATGTGGTAGAAGCGCTGCAAAATAACGCGTTTGGCACCTACCAAATCGCCAACGCTTGCCAGCAGGCGGGGGTGCCGACGTTTGTACTGATCTCCACCGATAAAGCCGTGAATCCGACCAATGTCATGGGCGCGAGTAAACGTTTGGCTGAACTTATATGCCAAGGGCTACAACATCAAGGTCAGGGGACACGGTTTATCACTGTCCGCTTTGGCAATGTGTTGGGCAGCAGTGGCAGCGTCATTCCAAAGTTTCGTGAGCAAATTGCGCAAGGTGGCCCCATTACCATTACCCATCCTGACATTACCCGCTACTTTATGTCGATTCCAGAAGCAGCACAGCTGGTGTTACAGGCGGCGACCATGGGCCAAGGCGGCGAGGTGTTTGTGTTGGACATGGGCACACCCGTTAAAATTGTTGATTTGGCACACGATATGATTAAGCTGTCTGGGTTACAGGCGCGCGATATTGCAATTACATTCACTGGATTACGTCCCGGCGAAAAGTTATACGAAGAACTGCTGGCGGATGATGAAAATACCTTGCCAACCAGCCATGAAAAACTGCGTATTGCACAAGCGCGCAGTGCCGATCATGCTTGGCTGATGGCGTTACATGCCTGGTTATTGCAAGTGCCGCAGATGGACGAACACCAGATTAAGCAAGACTTACAACATTGGGTAGAGGAATATCTGCCCGACACCCGTCCAGCCCCCCAATTACACACGCGCGGTCAGCCGCTTTCAATCAACACACGCCCCTCGCTTTCACAGCAAGTGCATTAAGATGCCATTACTCACTTTAAAACAGGCCAGCCTCGCCTTTGGTCACGTGCCCCTACTGGACCATGTGGATTTTCAACTCGATCTGCGTGAATGCGTGGGTATTATTGGGCGCAACGGTACTGGCAAATCCAGTATGCTCAAAGTGGCTGCAAATTTAATTAAATTGGACGACGGAGAATGCTGGCGTGATCCGCATCGCCATATCGCCTATGTGCCGCAAGAGCCAGAGCTCGATCCAAGCCATGATGTGTTTACTGCAGTATCGATGGGCCTGGGTCAAGTAGTGAACACCTTACGTGAATATCACGATATTTCGCAGCGTTTGGCCGATGCAACAGATGCAGATGCCTTATTGGCGCGCATGCAACAATTACAGCAACAACTCGATACAGCCAATGCTTGGAGCATACAATCACGCATTGAAACAGTGTTATCAAAACTAGGACTGAACGCGGAGACTGCCATTGCAACGCTTTCTGGCGGCTGGCGAAAACGGGTGGCCTTGGCACAAGCATTGGTGCAAGCACCCGATGTGCTATTGCTCGACGAACCCACCAACCATTTAGACTTACAAGCGATTGAATGGCTAGAAGAATTACTATTAAGCTTTCAAGGCAGCGTGCTGTTAATTACCCACGATAGACGGTTTTTAGATCGACTGGCGACCCGTATTGTCGAGTTGGACCGCGGCCATCTCACTGAATTTACAGGCAATTACAGCCAATACCAGCTCAAAAAAGCGGAATTGTTGGCGGTGGAAGCCCAACATCAAGCAAAGTTTGATAAATTTTTAGCCCAAGAAGAAGTCTGGATTCGTAAAGGTGTTGAAGCCCGTCGTACGCGCAACGAGGGCCGTGTGCGGCGCTTGGAGCAACTTAGATTAGACCGTGCAGCCCGCCGAGACCGTCAAGGCCAGGTCAATTTACAACTGGATGCGGGCGAACGCTCTGGCAAGCTGATTGCGGCTTTGGAAAATGTGCATATGGCGTTTGGTGAGCGCGTACTGATTCAGCGCTTTAGTACGCGCATTATGCGTGGTGACCGTATC
This sequence comes from Methylophilaceae bacterium, assembly GCA_027488395.1. Lineage (GTDB taxonomy): Bacteria > Pseudomonadota > Gammaproteobacteria > Burkholderiales > Methylophilaceae > Methylophilus. Next base: position 3,979 of record JAIYBT010000018.1, read on the forward strand.
GGATTGCTCGGGCCCAATGGCGCAGGCAAATCCACCCTGTTAAAACTCATATTAGGTGAACTGGCCCCTACGTCAGGTCAGATCGAATTAGGCACCAACGTACAAGTGGCTTACTTTGACCAAATGCGCGAACAGCTAGATGAAGAGGCTACGTTGGCTGACACCATCAGCCCTGGCTCGGACTTTGTACAAATTGGCCAAGAGCGTAAACATGTGATTGGCTATTTGGAGGACTTTTTATTTGCGCCACAACGCGCACGCTCGCCAGTAAAATCGCTCTCGGGCGGTGAACGTAACCGTTTACTACTGGCACGTTTGTTTGCGCGCCCCGCCAATGTATTGGTGCTTGATGAGCCGACCAACGATTTGGATATTGATACCCTAGAATTATTAGAAAGCATGTTGCAAGCTTATCCTGGTACCTTGTTTTTAGTCAGCCATGATCGGGCATTTTTAGAAAGCACGGTTACCCAAGTCATTGCCTTTGAAGGTCAAGGCCAACTGAGCGAGTTTAGTGGCGGCTACGATGATTGGTTACGGTATAGTCAAAGCCGCAGTCAAGCTAGCACTCAGCCCAAAACAGTGGTCCCAGCTGCAGCTAAACCCAATACGGTGGTTGAATCTAGCGCCAATCAATCACGCAAAAAATTAAGTTTTAAAGAACAGCGTGAATTAGAAGCCTTACCCGGTGAAATTGAAGCACTCGAGCGAGAACAAGCCGAGATTCAAGCACAATTTTCTAAGGGTGATCTTTATAAGCAAGCGCCAGAACAAGTCAAAATTTTACAAGAACGCTTGGCAACGCTAGAGGGCGAGGTATTAGAAAAAATGGAACGTTGGGAAGCGCTAGAACAGCGCCAGTCTTGAGGATCATTGCGATATCACACAACGCTATAAGCGATCAATCAGGACTTAAAACAGATGAAGACAAATTGAATAGCCGTCTTAACACATGCCTAACGTGACTCGGTTTTACGCACTCACACTTGAGCGTGGTTGACTGGGACCTTGGCTTTGACCATTTTTACCATAAAACTGCGGTGCCGCAGATTTACCCGTGATCACATCCAGTTTTTCCTGGTTACGCAACACATGCTTGTTAATGAGCAAACCGTTTAAACGGTTGAGTTCTTTCGATTGGGCCAGTTGTTTTTGAAATACCACCCAGGCTTGATTCATGCGCTCATCTGCATGCTCAGATAACCATGCCGCCATGCCATTTTCACTGGCGTCATAGCCTGCGGCGGCCAAGGCATCATAACGCTGTTGTGCAGCAGTGGCTAACGATTGTAACAACGGCGCACGTTTGTCTAACATCTGCTCAATCAACACTAAATCCGCTGCAATCAGTGCTTCTTGCTCCACCAGCAAATCCTCACACAATACTGCGACCAGTGCCGCGTCGGTTTCAAAACTGATCGTGTGCGTATTATTGACGGTGGTCATAAACGTTATCCTTTTTTCGGTTGTATCAAGTCTTTAACGGTTTGTAATAAACCATCTGCCACTTTCGCGGTATCGACTGAAAATTCGCCACGCGCAATCGAAGCTTTGATTTCTTCAACTTTTTTCGCGTCAAATACTTCACTGCTGCTCAAGCCTGCTTCCAGCGATTGCAACTGTACGGATGCCGCTGATAGCGTGACATTGTCTTGCGACGTGGTGGGTGTTTGTCCACCCGCTTTTTCGGCTGACTTGCCAGCACCATTTTTATCCAGCACTGGCTTATCGACACCGATACCTAATTTTTTGATGGAGTCTGAAATATTCATGCCATTCCTCTGTTTCTGTTGATCTGCGAAGTCGGGGTGGTCAAATCGTTAAGATTGCCACGGTGTTACCAAGCTTATCGGCATAGTGTAAGCGAACTTTAATCTTTTATTACGATTTTGTTGTCAGTTTCTGTTTAGCAAGCACTGGAGATGTGCTGATTACAACAGTCTAGGACAGGATCATCTGATTAAAATTGCATTTCTATACGCCCACTTGCAGTTGCAATTCCCTTAATAATTTGGCCACTTCGCACCTTCACATCCACACGCTGACCCGCAATTGCCGATTGCATGGCCGTGCCATCGGCGGTGATTGCAAAGCCTTCACCTACACTGGTAATTTGAACCGTTTGGCCTTGCACAATCACTGGCACCGATTTGAGCACTTCTGGCCGCAATATCGCGCCCAAGGTTAAATTGAGTGCCGCTTGTTTACCCTCCAGCTGCGTTGTATCCGTCACAATGCCAGCTGGTAACTTCGAAATATCACCATACTGCATCATCACTTGATCAGGTTGTATCAGTGTGCCTTGACTGACAGGGACGGCGGTGACGACATAATTTGCCCAAACTTGTACGTCGGTTTGTACATAAATCAACCAGGGTTTGCCAGCCCCTTGCTCACATTTCACCCCCACATGGGTTTTGCCCCATAACTTACTGCCCTGCAGTGTAAAGCCAGACATGTGTGCACACGTGGCTAAACGTACGCGACTATCTAATGGCTGAATGTCAATTTTGACGGTGCCAGGATAACTTGCGGTTTGTTGCGTCACGTAATCCAACACCGTTTGATAAACCTGCGTTTGCAAGGCGTTGCCTGCTGGCAAGGCATGACCAATGGGTTGCGCCACAGACCAACCAGAACAAGCCATGAAGTACCCCAGCATCAGGAATACTTGCCATAGACCGCGGGTTAAACACACATTTTTCATGCATCTTATTTTACTGCGCAGGCATCCTACACAATCGCAAAATAAAGGGTGTTTCGCCCGTTTAATTGCGAAATAGTTCGCGACTGGCAAGCGTAGACTATGTGAAAGCTCGTAAAAGGCTATCTTTAACGCCCAGGTGTACGCTTCCCTGCAATTGAGATCTAAACACTTTTACGGCATCGCAATAGCAAACTTTAGACGTGCTGTATGGATTAGGAAAGGAAGACTGTGATGATGAATAAACTAGATCAAGCGTTTGGATTTCACCAAACCGCGCTGAGCGTGCGCAATCAACGTCAAGAAATTCTGGCCTCCAACATCGCCAACGCGGATACCCCGCACTACAAGGCGAAGGATATTAACTTTCAATCTGCCATGCAAAGTGCCATGCAAGCACAAGTTGGGCAGAGTGTGGGTACAGATCAGACTTCCATGCAGCAAACCCATGCCCAGCATTTATCAGCACCCAACACCATTCCAGGTTTAGGCGATGCTTTATACCGACCAATCATTCAAGGGTCGGTGGATGGCAACACGGTGGATATGGATGTGGAACGCAATGCGTATGTAGACAACGGCATTCGCTATGAAGCGAGTTTGACCATGATCAATGGTCAAATTAAAAAAATGCTCTCGGCCATTACTGGCCAATAACGGATAACCCCAAACAAGGAGACGCACGATGTCTTTGTTTAATGTATTTAAAATTTCTGGCTCTGCCATGAGCGCTCAATCGCAACGGTTAAATACGGTCGCCAGTAATTTAGCCAACGCTGATAGTGTGGTGAGCTCCAACGGCAAACCTTATCAATCCAAGCAAGTGGTGTTTAAAGCCATGCTTGAAAATGATAGCAACAGCGCGAGTGTAAAAGTCGACCGCGTCATTGAAGACACCAGCCCGGGTAAGCAAGTGTATGACCCAAAACATCCGATGGCAAATGCAGATGGCTATGTAACCATGCCTAACGTCAATGTCACCGAAGAAATGGTGAACATGATTTCGGCCTCACGCGCGTATCAAAACAACGTTGAAACCATGAACGCAGCAAAATCCATGCTGTTAAAAACGCTCAATATTGGTCAATAAATCCGCTTCATCCGCATTAAACACATAAGGATCACACCATGACAACTGTGAATACAACCAATCAACCTTCTCAAGCATTGCTTGATGCGGTCAATAAAAAATCGAGCGCGGGCAGCAGCGTGGATGAGGCGCAAGACCGTTTTATGACCCTGTTGGTTACGCAAATGAAAAATCAAGATCCGCTCAATCCGATGGATAACGCGCAGGTGACGAGTCAAATGGCGCAGCTCAATACAGTCACGGGGATCAATAAATTAAATGAGACCATGGCGGGCTTAATCAGCAGCGTGCAGTTGGGGCAATCCTATCAAGCCACCGGCATGATCGGTCATAACGTTTTGGTGCCAGGTAACCGTATTAGCCACACCGAAACAGGCGGCCCGTTTGGCATTCAATTACCGAATGGCGCGGACAGTGTCACCGTCAATATTAAAAACGGTGCGGGATTAACGATTCGCAGCATGACCCTTGGCCAAACCGCCGCTGGCACCAGTGGCTATACCTGGGATGGCAAAACCAACGATGGCAAGCTGGCGCCCAGCGGTGATTACACATTTGAAGTGGAAGCCAAGCTTTCAACCTCCAGTGTTTCCAGCACCGCACTGAGTCTTGCCAAGGTAGAAAGTGTCTCCAACAGCAATGGCAGCGTTAAATTGAATTTAAGCAACAACACAACAGTATCTACCGCCGATGTGGTGGAAATTTTTTAAATCCGCATCGATGTCGCAACACAACGGCGCACAGACCAAGATTAATATTTCAGGAGCACGCAAATGAGTTTTCAACAAGGCTTAAGTGGTTTAAATGCAGCATCTAAATCGTTGGAGGTCATCGGCAACAACGTCTCTAACGCCAATACCGTCGGTTTCAAACAATCCCGCGCAGAATTTGCTGATGTGTTTGCTGCCTCCTTAAATGGCAGTGGCGCCGCCCAAATTGGGATCGGCACCAAAGTGGCAACCGTCGCGCAACAGTTTACGCAAGGCAATATTAGTGCAACCAACAACACGCTGGATGTCGCAATCAATGGCGGTGGTTTTTTTAGATTAAGTAACAATGGTGCAGTAACTTACTCGCGTAATGGTCAATTTCAACTGGATAAAAACGGCTACATTGTGACCAGTGATGGCAAGCGCTTGATGGGTAATAGTGCCGCTAATTTAAACGGCTCCACCCCGGTTGAAATTCAAATTGATACCAGCGACCTACAGCCGTCATCGACCACTAAAGTCACTGGACAGCTTAATTTAAATTCTGATAGCGCGATTATTGATCAAGCCTTGACCCCGTTTGACCCGCTCGATCCTGAAAGCTATACCAACTCAACTGCAATTACTGTGTATGACAATTTAGGCAACTCGCATACGATACAAAACTATTTTGTAAAAACCGCGGCCAATAACTGGAATGTGTATACCACCGCCGATGGTAACAATATTACACCTGCCACGACACCCGTCCTGCGTTTTACCAATACCGGTGGCTTTGATGCAGCCAACTCAACGGTTGGCAATGTGACATTTACGCCAGCCACGGGCTCTGGAGCCGTCACGTTAGAACTCGATTATTCAGACAGTACCCAGTATGGCGCCACCTTTAGTGTGAATAAATTAAGCCAAGATGGCTATTCCTCTGGACGTATTGCCAGTTTCACTGTTGGCGATAGTGGCATTATTTTGGGCCGCTACACCAATGGTCAATCCGAAGAGTTAGGCCGTGTTGTATTGGCAAACTTTGTAAACCCAAATGGCTTAAAGTCACTCGGCGGTAATCAGTGGCAAGCGTCATTTGAATCTGGGGACGAACTGGTGGGCGCGCCTGGCAGTAGCACTTTAGGCGTGTTGCAGTCTTCAGCACTGGAAGATTCCAACGTGGACCTCACGGCTGAACTGGTCAATATGATCACTGCGCAACGTATTTACCAAGCCAATGCGCAAACCGTGAAAACCCAAGACCAGGTACTTCAAACCTTGGTCAACTTAAGATAACACCTTTAATCGTTGATTAAGCTGATGGCAATGAAGGAAACAGCATGGACCGTTTGATTTATACCGCAATGACTGGCGCCAAGCATATCTTGGAGCAACAAGCGACCACCGCACATAACTTAGCCAACGCCACCACCACTGGCTTTAAAGCGCAGATCGACAGTTTTCGCGCGGTGCCAATATTGGGGCAAGGCTTGCCGACGCGCGCTTTTGTGGTCGATGCCACCGTAGGTACGGATTTTAAATCTGGCAGCATCGAACAAACGGGACGCGAGCTGGATGTGGCCGTGCAAGGGGATGGTTGGATTGCCGTGCAACGACCCGATGGGTCGGAAGGCTATACCCGCAATGGTGCGCTAAAAATCAACGAAAATGGTCAATTGCAAACCGCCAATGGTTTAAATGTGATGGGCGATGGCGGACCGATTAGCATTCCGCCCAATGTCACCATCAGCATCGCCAAAGACGGCACGATTTCGAGTGCGAACAATAATACAGCACCGGGTGCCACCACGGTGGTGGCCACCCTCAAGCTGGCCAACCCACCCGCCAACAGCTTAAAACGCGCAGAAGATGGCGTGTTTGTCACCAATGATGGTCGTCCAGTACCCGCAGACCCTAACGTGAGAGTGGTCGGTGGCGCCCTAGAAAGCAGTAACGTCAGCGTGGTGGAAACCATGGTCAACATGATCAGTTTGGCCAGACAATTTGAGATGCAAATGAAGATGCTTGAAAACGCTCAAAACAACGCAGGAAAAGCCGACCAACTCTTTAATATGAATGCTTAAGATCAGGCATACCATCCTTATGATTAGCCGCGTCAATACGCAATTGGAGTAAACAATGATACGTTCATTATGGATTTCTAAAACGGGTCTGGATGCGCAACAAACGCAAATGGATGTGATTTCAAACAACTTGGCCAACGTCAGCACCAGTGGTTTTAAACGCTCGCGTGCCGTATTTGAGGATTTGCTGTATCAAAATATCCGTCAAGTCGGGGCGCAAACCTCGCAACAAAGCCAATCCCCAAGTGGCTTACAGTTGGGCACGGGGGTGAAACCTGTGGCCACAGAACGTATTTTTACCCAAGGCAATCTGCAACAGACCAGTAACGATAAAGATGTTGCGATTCAAGGCCAAGGCTTTTTTCAAATTTTACTGCCCGATGGCACCACAGGCTATACCCGTGATGGCTCGTTTCAAATTGATAACCAAGGTCAGTTGGTAACCTCTAGTGGCTATCCACTGCAGCCTGCTGTCACCGTGCCTGCGAATGCGCAAAGCCTGACCATCGGTCGCGATGGCGTGGTATCGATCACCACGCCTAATTCAGCGGCCACCACGCAAATCGGCAGCTTGCAATTGGCTACTTTTATCAATCCGGCCGGTTTGCAAAGCAAAGGTGAAAACTTGTATGTAGAAACCACCGCCTCGGGCAACCCTAACCCCAATACACCCGGCACCAACGGCGCGGGCTTATTAACCCAAGGCTATGTGGAAACCTCGAACGTGAACGTGGTGGAAGAATTGGTCAGCATGATTCAAACCCAACGTGCGTATGAGATTAACAGTAAAGCGATCACCACTTCTGATCAAATGCTGCAAAAACTATCGCAGATGTAACCAAGGATTAAGCCTATGACCAAGATCCGCTCATCCCTGTGTGTTTTTTGTTGCTCGTCGTTGCAGATTGGCATCCAACGCGCCTGTGCGGCGACATTTGCGCTGTGGCTCACCGCATGTGCGGTGACCCCAAGCAGCATCGTACACACGCCCACGACCAGTAAACCCTCTGCCATTGCTGTTGCAAACCGCAGTGAAGGCGCTATTTTTAATCAGGCTGGCTATCGACCTTTATTTGAAGACCGTAGACCGCGCTATGTGGGCGACATTGTCACCATCACCATCACCGAAAATACGGTCGCGACCAAAGCCAACGATAACGATAAAAGTAAAGACTCAAGCAATACAGGCTCGATTACAGCGTTGTTAGGCAAAGCGTTCCCTAAAGCCTCGGTGAATGCAAATTCAAGTGGTAGTTATACAGATTCAACCAATGCGGATGCCAGCAACACGTTTACGGGATCGGTCACGGCCACCGTGGTGGAGGTATTACCCAATGGCTTTTTAGTGGTGAGTGGTGAAAAGCAAATCGGCATGGATAAAGGCACTGAATATGTGCGTTTTTCAGGCGTGATTAACCCTGACACCATTACCTTAGGCAATATGGTGCCCTCCACCAAAGTCGCGGACGCACGGATTGAATACCGTACCAATACCAAGTTGGATGCGGCAGAAGTGGTGGCTATTTTTTCCCGCTTTTTTATGACTGTTTTGCCCTAGGATGCGCATCATGCACGCTCGGCTGATTGTAATCACACGTCAATATGCTTACCTCTCACATGCGTTGTGCTGGTTGCTATGTGCCTGCTTGCTTGGGTTATCAACCACCACACACGCCGAGCGCATTAAAGATATCAGCAATATCCAAGGCGTGCGCGCCAACCAGTTATTAGGCTATGGCTTAGTCGTGGGCTTAGATGGCACGGGCGACCAAACCACGCAAACACCGTTTACGGTACAAAGCATTATCAGCATGATGAACCAGCTCGGCATCACTCTGCCCCCTGGCACCAATTTGCAATTAAAAAATGTGGCAGCGGTGATGGTGACCAGTACCCTGCCCGCGTTCGCCCAACCCGGTCAAACCATGGATGTCACGGTATCCTCTTTAGGCAATGCCAAAAGTTTACGCGGAGGCACCTTGGTGATGACGCCCTTGAAAGGTGCGGATGGCCAAATTTACGCCATGGCACAAGGCAACTTGGTGGTCGGTGGTGTAGGCGCAGCTGCCAACGGCAGTCAAACCCAAATCAACCATTTGAGTGTGGGCCGTATTTCAGAAGGGGCTACCGTAGAGCGCGCTTTACCTAACACGCTGCTGAGCCAGGAAGTAGTCAAACTCGAACTGAAAGAAAGCGATTTTTCGACTGCCAATAATGTGGTGGAAGCCATCAATAAAAAATTTGGTGCGCAAACGGCACAAGCAGAGAGCGGCCGAGTGATTCAAGTACGGCCTCCAGAAAACATGAGCCGTGTAGCTTTTTTAGCCAATTTAGAAACCGTGAATGTTGCGCTTGCCGCGACCCCAGCCAAGATTATATTGAATGCGCGCACGGGTTCAGTGGTGATGAATAAAGCAGTCACGTTAGATAGCTGTGCTGTTTCCCATGGCAATTTATCTGTGGTGATCAATACCTCGCCTGTGATTAGCCAACCTGGTGCGTTCTCCAATGGACAAACCGTATCCACCGCGGTATCCGAAATCAACATTAATAAAGAACCCGGCAAAGTTTTAAAACTGAACAATGGTGCCAATCTAGCCGATGTGGTCAAAGCGCTCAATTCTATTGGCACCACGCCGCAAGATTTGTTGGCGATTTTACAAGCGATGAAAGCGGCTGGCGCTCTCAATGCCGAGCTGGAAGTGATTTAACAGGCACACTGACATGGCCGCACGCATCGATCCTCACAGCTTGGCAATTGACAGCAATGCGCTGAATGGCCTCAAACGGTCTGCACAAAACGAGTCACCCGAATCTATCCGCGCGGCAGCCAAGCAGTTTGAAGCCGTGTTAATGAACATGATGCTCAAAAGCATGCGTGACACGGTACCGCAAGATGGTCCGATGGATAGCGAGCAAATTAAAATGTTTATGGGCATGTTGGATCAACAACTCAGCACCCATTTAAGCCAAAAAGGCTTGGGACTGGCAGATGTGTTGACCAAACAACTCAGTAAATTACGTCAAGGCACGCCGATGCCTGCTGAGCCGTTGCATGCCCCTCACACGGGGTTACAACAAAGCTTGCTTGCCAATAGCGCACAACGCACCTCCATTAGTGATGCAACCGCTTTAAACAATCCGTCACTCTCAAACCAGTGGCAACCCACAACGCAAGCACCCGCAGTGACAATCGATCACAGAGTGTCCGCTGGCAATTTACAAAGCAATGTGCCTGGCACCGTTGGCGTGGCAGCATTTTTAAACCCACTGCCCAGCCCGTTGAATCCAATGTCTGACCAGCGTGAAGGGCCGCTACCTCCCACCAGTCAACACGATCATCCGCCAACCAGCGCTGCGCCAGAACTCTCCAACAAACAGAGTGCAACCCAAAAGTTGATCCAAGCCTATCAAGCGCTTGCTGGCTATCAATCCCAGTTTGCTGAGGCCGAACCCGTTACTTTTCCTGCACTGAGCCCAACGCAATTTAGCCAAGCCTTTGCCCAAAAAGCCACACTGGCTGCGACACAAACCGCCTCTAAAACAACGCAATTTATCGCACGCATGTTGCCACACGCCGAGGCCGCCAGCGTCATGAGCGGGATACCCGCTAAATTTATGGTGGGGCAAGCGGCGCTTGAGAGTGGTTGGGGTAAACATGCGATTACAACTGCAGACGGTCAACCCAGCCATAACTTGTTTGGGATTAAAGCGGATGCCCATTGGAAAGGCAAAGTAGCAACCAGTGTGACCACTGAATATATCAATGGTATCAAGCACAATCGGGTAGAAAATTTTCGTGCGTATGACAGCTATACCGATGCGTTTTTTGATTATGCAAGACTGATTTCGCAACAGCCCCGATATCAACAGGCCATGCAAAATACGCATGATGGTCACGCATATGCGCATGCTTTGCAACGCGCTGGCTATGCCACAGATCCGCACTATGGACAAAAATTAGCGAGTCTAATTGCACAAATACGCACCTAACACCCCTTTAAATAAGATTAAAGAAACTTTAAATAATGCCGTTAGGCAAGCTAATGTGAGTAAAACGTCAATCTGTACTGCATGTGTACAGATGAAAAGGCCCCTATGTCAAATATTCTAAATATTGGTAAATCCGCCCTCAATGCTGCGCAAATCGGCATTGCGACCACGGGGCACAATATTGCTAACGCCTCTACACCAGGCTTTAATCGACAAGTGATTGTGCAATCAGCCGCACAAGCACAAAACTTTGGCTATGGGTTTGTGGGACAAGGCACGGATATTACTGGGGTGGAGCGTGTGTACAACGCAACCTTAGCGAAACAAATGCTGAACACCTCAGCCAACAGTGCGGCAAGCAGTACCTATTATGCGCAAATCGGCGAGGTCAATAGCATGTTGTCAGACCCTGCAGCAGGGTTAAACCCGGTGATGACGCAGTTTTTTAGTGCCGTGAATGCGGTGACGGCCAATCCCAGTGACCCTGCAACCCGACAAACCTTAATTTCTTCAGCCAACTCAATGGTGAGTCGCTTTGGCGCGCTGAATAATCGCTTAGATGAAATACGCAACAGTTTAAATACGCAAATTACGGCCTCGGTCAGCACGGTCAATAGTTATGCCAAACAAATTTCTGATCTGAACACCGTGATTGATCGCGCGTTAAGCTCGACAGGTAATCCACCCAACGATCTGATGGATCAACGTGATTTATTAGTGAGTGAGTTAAGCAAACAAATTAAAACCAATGTCGTGCAACAATCTGATGGGCGTTATAACGTGTTTGTTGGCAATGGCATGCCGTTAGTGGTGGGTAACGAAACCTATGATTTGTTCACCAAACCCAATGACACCGATCCTAATCGATTAGAAATTGCATACGGTGACCGAGATAGTCCAAAGATTATTAATAGCAACACTTTGCAAGGTGGTGCATTGGGTGGCATCTTGCAATTTCGCAATGAAACCCTAGACACCGTACAAAACCAAATCGGTCAGCTGGCCACCACAATCGCAACCCAATTTAACACCCAGCATAAACAAGGGTTTGATTTAAATGGCAATGCTGGTCAAGATTTTTTTAATGTGGGGGCGCCGGTTGCGGTCAGTAGCAGCAATAATAGCGATCCCAGTAAATTGGCCAGTGCCACGGTGGTCAATGCAGGGCTCTTGACCAGTAGTGATTACACGGTGAAATACACGGGTGGGCAATACAATATTACCCGCAACAATGATAAAACGGTATTTACCAATGTGACCATGCCCGCCACGATCGACGGCATTCAGATTAGCGTCAACACCAGCACGCCATCTGAAGGCGATGAATACGCGATTAAACCCACACGGTTTTCAGCCAGCAACTTAAGTTTGGCGTTTGAGGATGTGAATAAACTCGCATTTGCCAGCAGCGCCACTTCTGGTGAAAGCGATAACCGCAATGGTTTATTGTTATCTGCCCTGCAAAATGGTGCCAATGTCAATTTATCGACAGGCACAGCAAACCGAAATTATGCACAAGCTTTTGCAACCATGGTCAGTGGCGTTGGCACCAAAACCAATGAAATGATGATTACCAGCAAAGCCGATGCAAGCGCGATGGAAAACGCATCCAGTGCAATGCAATCAGAATCTGGCGTGAACTTAGACGAAGAAGCCGCCAATTTACTGCGTTATCAACAAGCGTATCAAGCCGCTGGCAAGATGATGCAAATTGCCAGCCAATTGTTTGAATTGTTATTACAGTTAGGGCAATAACGCGAGGGCGTAAACCATGAGAATCAGCACCAATACCGTATTTCAAACCGGCACCAATCGTTTGATGGATTTACAAAACGAGATGAGCAAGCTCAATGAGCAAATCTCATCTGGCAAACGCGTTCGTTCTCCTGCGGATGACCCAATTGGGTCAGCACGGATACTCGAGCTTGGTAATGCAAAAAACATGAACGAGACCTACACCAATACGCGTTTATCGGCGCGTGGCTCGCTCGAAACCTATGAAAGTAATTTAACCAGTATCACCAATGTGGTGTTGGATGTGCAATCTTCTATCGTGGCAGCTGGCAACGGCAGTTACAATGACCAGCAACGTAAAAGTATTGCCACCGATCTCCAAGCACGGTTGGATAGCTTGGTGGGGCTTGCAAACGTAAAAGACGCGCAAGGCAAATATTTATACGCGGGCTATGATTCTGCCAACCCTGCATTTACAAATACAGGCACATTTCAAGGCGATAGCAACCGTATGGCGCTGCAAGTCGATGTACAACGACAAATGGCGGTCACCTTTACAGGCGATCAAGTGTTTCAGGCCAACGGCAATGATCTGTTTGCCACCTTGCAGGCTGCGGTCACGTTACTCAACACCCCCATCACGGATGCAACCACCAAACAAAACCTGACCACTGGTTTAGCCACTGCCAACACCAATATGCAAGAGGCACTCGATCAGATCTTAAATGTGCGTGCAGAAATTGGAAGCAAATTAAATGAACTCGATACCTTAGATGTGAACGGCAGTGATCTTGAGTTGCAATATACAAAATCATTATCTGCATTGGAAGATTTAGATTACACCGTGGCGTTGTCTGATTTAGCCAAGAAAAATACCATTTTAGAAGCAGCACAAAAATCCTTTGTACAAACCTCATCGTTGTATTTATTTAGCTTTATTTAAATTTCTACATTTTGACTGACTTTCATCATGTATGCGTTGTAGACTTCACATTTGGTCAGATATTGCACACTCAAAACATCGGCTTGGTTGAGCGTATTGTTCACGTTGATTGAACCCACTAACCGCGGACAATGAATACAACGGTTACCAAATGAATCAAACACTAAATGACCGTTAATCGCTGGTAAAGTTATAACAAAGCACAATCTAGGCTACGTTGCTCGATATTTTTCCCTGGTATCAGCGACGCTGATGGTGTACCCAATTAAATCAGTGCTAATGCGGCTTTGATTATTGATACTGATCGCAGCATATTTGGCTTCAATCATTTGAATAATCACGCGCCCATCGGTGAATTGTTGTAGAGGAAGCACTGCGCGGGCAAAACTATAGCCTTGGGCCCGATAATATTCAGTGATTTTTTTGCAGGCTTGTTGCATGTCCGTAATGGTGTGCGTCTCCCCCTCATACTGTTTCACCAAATCGTACAACGTCGCGGTATCAATGGAGACATTGCCATCGATGCTAATGTTTTTCACAGTAAACGGCGTGTTGTCTTGCACACCCAGCTCATCCGATTGCGGAATCACAATATTTTGCTGACTGGGTGTTGCGGGCAACTGCGGATTAATTTGTTGTTGCAGCGTACCCGCATTAGGCGTTTCTGCTGCATTGGCGGTTTGCATGAATGCCGTGGTGAAACACAGCACGGCCCAGTGAACCATTAAGGTGTAACGATGAAGTAACGTCATGATTGTATTTAATTGATTAAGCGTTAAAAAAATAAAATAAAGAATACTTAACAAATCTTAAAACAGAAAACAACCACACTTTACAGCAAAAACCGATGAATTAAGGCCTTATATTCACATTTAATCTAACATGGTTTAATTTTTTTTAATGCATTTACAACCAATTCAAAACCCGCAGATGGTTTGCATCGTTATCTACAATGCCAATAAGACCGGTTTAAATCGTTCTTATGCCTGAGCCACTGAACGGACGACGTTTGAAAATAGCACTTATTAGCGAACGACTTGCAACATCAGTTGCTGCGCATCCACGAGCCAGCGACTGATCGGTTGCACCATCGTTGGTAGGCTGATCCATGTCATCACTAAACCTACTGAAATGGTGATTGGGAACCCTATGCCAAAGATGTTTAACTGCGGTGCCGCTTTGGTTAAGATGCCTAAGGCCATATTGGTGAGCAGTAGACTTGCAATGACCGGCAACGCCAATAACAAGCCTTGACTAAAAATGTGGCTCCCTAATTGCGCAATCGATTGCGCATTGAGGTGCCATTGCCCATCTACAATCGGAATCGCGACAAAGCTTTGTGCGAGGGTCGTGATCACCATTAAATGCCCATCTAACGCCATAAAAATCAATAACGCCAACATGGTCATCACTTGCGCCACCGCCATGGTTTGACCCTCGGTTTGTGGATCGTAAAAGCTAGCAAAGCCCAAGCCCATGCTCATGCCCATCATAAAGCCCGCCATTTCTACCGCGGTGAATAATAAGCGCATGACAAAGCCCATGCTGATGCCAATTAGCAACTGCGCCAATAGCGATAAAAAACCTGGCATGGAGAACGGTGCGATTGTGGGCACCTCGATGGTGGGCACCACGGCTAAGGTGATGATGAGGCCTAAGCCTAATTTAATGCGATTTGGCACACTGCCATGGCTAAATAAAGGGGCGACGGCAATACAGCCTAAGATGCGGGTTAAGGGCCACAGCAGCTGAATGACCCAGTGTTGTAAATCGGCGCTATGGAGCGTCAACATGGCGAATGGTTAATTCACCATCTGTGGAATCGCAGTAAATACACGATGCATATAATCGACCAAGGTCATTAACATCCAATGTCCCGCCAACAGCATCACGGCCATCACGCCCACCAACTTTGGAATAAACGACAAGGTTTGCTCGTTGATTTGGGTGGCTGCCTGAAAAATACTGACCACCAAACCGATCAGCAACGCGGTGGCTAAAATGGGGGCTGCCACCATCAGGGTGACTTGCATGGCTTCACTGCCAATGGATACGACTTGTTCTGGACTCATGATTTATTTTTCCTTGATGGCATGCTACATGACAAAACTTTGCGCCAGCGAACCGATGATCAGTTGCCAGCCATCGACTAACACAAATAACATCAATTTAAACGGCAATGACACAATGGCTGGCGACACCATCATCATCCCCATCGCCATCAATACGCTGGCAACCACCATATCAATGATTAAAAACGGGATATAAATGGCAAAGCCAATTTGAAAGGCGGTTTTGAGCTCGCTGGTCATAAAAGCAGGCACCAAAATCCGTAGGGGCACTTCTTCGGGATTATTTAATGCAGGTGTTTTTGCCAGATTGGCAAACAAGGCCAAATCATTTTCACGGGTCTGCTTGAGCATAAACCCCTTTAACGGTAGCACACCCCGCTCCAGCGCTTGTTGCATGGTGATTTTGCTCTCAGACAAGGGTTGATAGGCATCGGTGTAGATTTTGTCGAACACCGGCCCCATCACAAAAAAGGTAATAAACAGCGCCAATCCAATCAATACTTGGTTAGAAGGTGCCGATTGTGTGCCCAAGGCTTGGCGTAACAATGACAGCACAATCACAATACGGGTAAACCCCGTCATCATCAGCATGGCAGCTGGAATAAAGGTGAGTGAGGTCAGCAGTATCAGCGTTTGCAAGCTGAGGGTGTAATCTTGCCCGCCGCCTGCCGCGGGCGTGGCATTTCCAATCGGCAAGCCTTCTGCTGCGTAGCCCAGCGCTGGCAGGCAGCAGTAGACACAGGCCAAGCTAAACAAACCAATAGGATATAAAAAGCGCATGGTATGAAATCCAATATAAAGCGGCCATGCTGCGCTTGTCAGCCACAACATCACCAATAGCCTTATCTTACGAGAAGCATGCGCAATGCAATTGACGGAAATGAACGACTGAAGGCGAGTTTATAACTGATTTAGATGCGGGCTTGAGCCGAGCTGAATTACTTAGGCGGATGGATACGTTGTTGCAAGGTGTGTTGCATCGCCTGTTGTAACCGTTTTGCAAAGCTCGCATTGGCGTCTATTGGCGAGGGCGTAGTGGCTGTTTGCAATGAGGACGGTGTGGGCACCAATGATTGATCCGTGACCACGCTATCCGCAGACACTTCGCCTAACGGCGTCATGTGTCCTGCATGCAAACCAACTAGGAACCATTTGTTTCCAACTTCTAACACCACGACGCGCTCACGCGGCGCCAATTGCAAGCTCGCCACTTGTTTGATCACGCCCGCTTGCGCATTGTGCTGGCTGGGTAGCACCTTCCGCGCAAACCAAGCCAAGCCGCCAATCACCAACAGCACCACCAAGGTGCCCATGACCATACGGCCTAAACTATCACTGACGCTAGCCGATGTTGTAGCCTCTGCCGCCCAAGTGAACGAGGCAAATGATAAGCCTACATACAAGCAAGCCTTTGATAACCAACGATGGGTGCGTGGCATCGGTTTAACGATTCAGTTTTCGGATACGCTCTGCAGGCGTAATGATATCGGTGAGTCGAATACCAAATTTGTCATTGACCACCACCACTTCGCCTTGCGCAATTAAACAACCATTCACCAGCACATCCATCGGTTCGCCTGCAAGACCATCTAACTCCACCACCGAACCTTGTGCCAATTGCAACAAGTTTTTAATTGAAATTTTGGTACGGCCGAGCTCCACGGTGAGCTGGACTGGAATATCCAAAATAAAATCAATGTCATTGTGAGTGCCTTGCAATTTATTATTGGCACTAAATTCGTTAAAGACGGCTGTTTTCGCCGCAGGCTCTTGCAAAGCTGAAGCGTCTGCTTTGCTTTGCTCAGCCAGCGCGGCACCCCAATCGTCCTCAGCAATTGTTTGTACATCATTACTCATGGGAGACTCCGCAGCTGCATCAAATTCACTCGTTTCTATTGCAGGATCCATCGCCATCATGACTCTCCTTGCATCTGTTCTTGACTATCATTGGCTTTGATCAGTTTTTCAACTTTCAACGCATATTGACCATTAAATACGCCATAGCGACATTCCATCACGGGAATATTGTCGACTTGGCCTTCAATCGTATCTTGTATGTTTATCGGCAATACATCACCAACATTGAGGGCGAGCAAATCTGCCACCATCATTTTACGTGTCGATAAATTAGCCACAATCTCCACTTCTGCCGATTGAATTTGTTGTGTCATCATTTTGACCCAACGTTTATCGCCCCCCAGGTTTTCGCCTTGCAAGGGTGAAGTCAATAAGTCTTTAATCGGCTCGATCATTGAATAAGGCACGCAGAAATGCATTTCGCCGCTGTTTGGCCCCAGTTCAATATTGAAGGTGATGGCAACGACCACTTCATTCGGCGTGGCGATGTTGGCAAATTGCGTATTCATTTCCGAACGCAAATATTCAAATTTAATCGGATGCACCGGCGCCCAAGATTTCTCATAGGACTCAAACATAATGTTCAAAATGCGTTGAATAATGCGTTGCTCGGTTTGAGTAAAATCGCGACCTTCTACCCGGGTATGAAAACGGCCATCACCGCCAAACATATTGTCAACCACTAAAAAAACCAGCGTAGGATCCAACACCATCATGCCTGTGCCGCGTAGTGGCGGTATATGGACTAGGTTTAAATTGGTCGGCACCACTAAGTTACGAATAAAATCGGTGTATTTGGTAATGCGTACTGGGCCTACCGAAACTTCTACCGTGCGCCGCAAAAAATTAAACAACTCAACACGTAACAAGCGTGCAAAACGTTCATTGATGATTTCAAGCGTGGCCATGCGGCCACGCACAATGCGTTCTTGCGTGGCAAGGTTGTAGTTACGGACCCCTGTTGTATCGGTGTCCTCTTGTTGACTGTCATCCTCGCCCTCGACGCCTTTAAGTAAGGCGTCGATTTCATCTTGGGATAAAAACTTATCGGCTGACATGTTGACTCGCTAAATCGCTTATTGCACCACAAAGGAGGTGAACAAGACTTGCGTGATTTTGAGCTTTTTGCCTTTTTTGGTCAGTGGTTGTTTGAGCACTTCCAACAATTCTTCACTCAGTTGCGCCTTGCCCTCAGGCGTAGAAATATCCGAAGCTTTTTTGCTGGTTAATAGCAATAACACGCGATTACGCAGCGCTGGCATTTGTAGCTTCATTTTTTCGGCGAGCTCTGCGCCTTTCACTTCCATGGTCAAATCCAGTTGTAAAAACTTTTCATCAGGATCTGGCAATAAATTCACGGTAAATGTCTCAAACGGGACAAACGTCAATGCCGTTTTAGGATCGGCATGACCTTCCGCCTCGGCTTCCCCCTCGCCTTCGCCCTCTTCTTCAGCCGCAGCCTCGTCGTGTCCTTCTTCATGCCCTTCCTCGACCTCGCCCTCTTCGGCATGGGCTTTGGCTTTATCTTTGGCGGCGTGGGCATCAGGTTTTTTCATCAACATAAAATAGGCGGCTGCGCCACCGCCTGCCAACAAAGCGAGCACCACGGCCAGAATCACAATGAGTTTTTTCTTGGATTTGGGTGCTTCGGTTGCTTCAGTGGTTGCTGCGGGCTGTTGTGCCATCGCCATTCCCTTTCATATCGACTGTACTGGTACACAGAACCTGTGTGGATGGAGTTATTATGCGGATATTGCTGGTCAACGGATAAGCTGAAAAACGAGGGAAATTAAGGTTTAATCCAAGTATGCGCGCAATGACCTGTGTTTAAGTACAACCAATAAGTATTTGTGATTGGGCAGGCTCGCCACCCACCATCGCTAATCACACTTGGATGTCCACCAAGCCACGTGGGGCGCGTACCGTCGCTGTCAAGGCGTTTACGGGGGCTAAGTCAACCTCATCCGATGCCGCGGCGGCAGACCCAGTCGGCGCAGGTTGTGCTAAAAAGTGTTGTTCTGCTTGCTGTCCATTGCCAATAAAGGTATTCCCTAGCGACAAGCCTTGTGAAGCCATCCGCTCGCGTAAATCCTGCATCCCATCTTCCAAGGCTTGACGCACCACAGGGTTGTCCGTGACAAAACTGGTATCGACCGATTGGTTATCGATTTTAAGTACAACCTGGATCGGCCCTAAATCTGGCGGTGATAAGGTTAAACTCGCCACTTCGTCGCCTGCACCCACCATATTCATCACATGCTGATTCATTGCGGTTTGCCAACGTTCATGACCAAATGGGACTGTGATTTGGCTCGTCATGGGTGCACTGGCAACCATGAGCTGATTTAAAGATTGCGACTGGGGGGCTGGCGTTGGATGGGTCAGCACATTCAGTGCGTTCGTATCCACCGTATCCACCATCTGCTCAGCGGTCGGGTCAAGGCCTGCACGTGTACTGCCTTGAGCGAATGGGTTCACCGCCGCCATGTCCGCAGTTACCGCTGGTAGTGGATTGGCAGCAAAACTCCGCCCCTCAACCCCTTGCCCAAGCGTTTGATCAAGCCGTGTTAGCGTCTTACTGTTCACATCCAAACCTTCTAACACTGCTGCAAATGGCGTGGTTGCAGCATGCGCATCGTCATTATCCGTAAGATCTTGCTGCATGAGATCGCTTGAGGGCGCTTCAACCAAGTTGGTTAACGCATCGGCTTCGCTACCGAGCATGGCATTCACCAGCGGCTCGGTCAGTGACTCTGGCTTGTTCGCCATGGAAACCGCTAATTGATCAGGGCGCATCGCCATCATGGTTTGCATCCACGGGCTGATCGCGTTGGCCTGCATATCGACATCCACAGTCGGTGCGAGCATTTTTTTTCTACGTTCCAACGCTGGCAGCGCTTGTTGACTGTCCACACCCGCAGCGTTGTCTGCAGTGGCCACTGCCGTATTGTCCGCAGTGACTGCGTTCGACTCGGGTTGAGGTTGTTTGATCGCATCGGCGTTAGCCTGCGCCGACATTGCTTGCGTCTGAGCTGAGATGGCCTCTTCACTGTGTTGCTTGGGGCGATGCTGCTCAGCATTCGCGGTGTTCATCACCGTGGCTTGCTTGACTATTTGCGTTTGCTGGCGCAAGGTTTGTGCAAAGGAGACGGTCGCTTGAGATGCCTCAATCGGGGCTGCGCCTTTAGGCTTGTCCGCCGCTGTATTGAATAACACGCTTGGATTGATCATGGTCACGCCGCTCTCCTCATATTCATATAACCGCGGTCAATCCTCCATACCGCGACGTTTTGCTCGACTTGCAAACTCATCCATCAGCTTTTGATCGCGCTTGCGTTCGCGGAGCTGTTGCGCGTGATGGGCACGCGTGATCAACACTTCATAGGATTTTTGTTTACGTTGCTTTTCTTGCAGCAATTGTTGTTTTTGTAATAACACGGCCTGCAATTGATTGACTTGCTGATTTTGCCCGAGCATGGCCTGTTCCAATTGCGAGAAAAACCCCTGAAAATTACGGTATAAATCCGCTTTAAGACCTAGTTGCGTCGCCCGTTGCCATTGCTGCACGTACTCTTGCTGATATTGCTTGAGCATCTCCTGTTGCTGGGTCGCTTGCTCCAGCTGCTGCATGGCGATGGCCACCGTTTGCATGGCAGCCTCCACCTCGTCGGCCGCCAATTGTTGCAAAAACTGTAAGGTATGCGTGGAATGTTGCGCCATATGGTGTCAGCTGCACTTCAATAACGCACTCACGAATTACGCACTCACGACTTGTGCCAATTGCTGCAAACTGGCGGCCATGTCTGCACATTCATGTATTTCTTGTTGCAAAAAGTGTTGAATATGGTCCTGTTTTTGAATGGCAATATCCAATAAGGGATCGGCGCCTGCTTGATAGGCACCCACCGCAATCAAATCTTGATTACGTAAATATTTTGAATACAACTGCTTGAGCAAGCGCGCTTGTTGTTGATGTTGCGGTTGCGTAATGTTGTGCATGGCGCGGCTAATCGATTGTTCGATATCTATCGCTGGATAATGACCACTTTCGGCCAAGGTACGGTTCAGCACGATATGGCCATCTAAAATCGCACGCGCGGCATCGGCTATCGGGTCTTGCTGATCATCGCCTTCGGTCAGTACCGTATAAAAGGCGGTAATTGAGCCTTCGCCACGCGCACCATTGCCCGTCCGCTCTACCAAGGCAGGCAGTTTTGCAAAGACGGATGGCGGATAGCCTTTGGTGGCGGGTGGCTCGCCAATTGCCAACGCAATTTCACGTTGCGCCATGGCGTAACGGGTCAATGAATCCATAATCAACAATACATTTTTGCCTTCTCGGCGAAACTGCTCGGCAATGGCCGTTGCATAGCTGGCGCCTTGTAAGCGCATCAGTGCTGATACATCTGCGGGGGCCGCGACCACCACAGCGCGGGCCAAGCCTTCAGGGCCTAAAATCTGCTCGATAAACTCTTGTACTTCACGCCCACGTTCGCCAATTAAGCCAACCACAATCACATCTGCCGTGGTGTAGCGTGCCATCATGCCCAGCAACACACTTTTACCAACGCCAGAACCCGCAAACAAGCCTAAGCGTTGGCCTCGCCCCACGGTCAGCATGGCATTGATGGCTCGCACGCCAACATCTAATGTTGTTTCAATCGGTGCACGCATCAACGGGTTAATCACGCGGCTATTGAGGGGGGCGGTCAGATCAGTGGCGAGCGGTCCTAACCCATCCAGTGGCACACCCGCGGCATCCACCACCCGTCCTAATAACCCCATGCCGACTGGAAAATGCCGCGCACGGTCTTGTGCACGGCGGCGTGGCGGCCGCCCAATTTGTGGTTTAGGCACAATCTCGGCCACTTCCATGCTAAAGACTTTAGCGCCAGGCACCACGCCATCGACGGCAGTTTGTGGCATCAACAACAGTTGTTCGCCATCAAAGCCCACCACCTCCGCCTCGACTTTGGCGCCATCATGCATGGGGATATACACCGCACTGCCTATCGGCAATTTAATGCCAGTGGCCACCATCACCAACCCAGTGACTTTGATAATGCGGCCAGCCACTTCCAACGGCTCCACTAGATGAATCAGCTCTTGGCAATCTTTGAGATAACTTTGCCAACGTTGCGCGTGTGGATTGGCCGGCGAAGTTGCCGCAACAGGTGGTGTTGCAGACGCTACGGGAAGCTCAGCATGGTGAAGCGGCGAGCTTTGCTGCGCAGTGGGACCCGCTGCATCTAACTGTGCAGTATTTGTAGCAGTGCTTGGAATATTGGTTGCAGCAGGCGTTTCGAGGTCGGTTACATCGGTTGTGTCAGACATGTATCCCACCCCAATTACAGCGTTGTTTTCGGCGCATGCCAATCATCAAACCGTGATAAGCCTTGCGTGATTCGTTTCCAACGCATTTCGTTGGTCGCATCAATTTGATTTTCGGCGGTTTCCACCAAACAACCGCCACGTTCAATTTGCGGATCTTCTACCACTTGCCATCCTTGTTCTTTCAAGGCGTCCCCAAGATGGGCACGGATTGTTTTCGCATCTTCATGATGCAACACCAATCGTGCAGGCGCTTTGATCTGTGGCAAATAATGCATCGCATCCAAAATCACGGGCAAAATGGTTTGCGGGTCTGCTTGTAGTTTGGTTTTCACCATCGCTTTGGCCACTTCCAAGGCCAAACTCAGCACCGATTCCGCCACTTGCATGTCTTGCATGGCTAAGGCTTGGCTAAAGGTCTCAGCCATCGCCAACAACTGCTTACGTTCAGTGTCGATCAGCGTTTGCGCGTGGGCATAGCCATCGGCGTGTCCCTGTTTAAAGCCATCGTCATAAGCCTCTTGACGGACCTGTTTTAAAATGTGTGAGATGGTCCGTTCGTTTTCTTCCGCTTGCGCACGTTCACGTACCGCTTTTTCACTGGGCTTTTCAATATCAAAGCTCGCCAATTCCCATCGCTGATAGGCGGACATTTGTTCTTTATTGATTGCGGATGCTGCCATTGAAACCACCTTTTGACTGTAATACATCCAAGCGATGACTGCATGATTGCGATCGCTTGGCGAGACGTTGGCCTTGAGGCCGCCGACTCAATCGCCGTTATACATATTGCTCACTGTCGCCTTTACCCGCCAACATGATTTGTCCTTCATCGGCCAAGCGACGCACCACCTGTAGAATTTGTTTTTGTTGTGACTCAACATCGGATAGCTTGACTGGGCCACGGCTTTCCATGTCTTCACGCATCATATCGGCCGCGCGCGAAGACATATTGCGGAAGAATTTTTCTTTCATTTCATCCGATGTGCCTTTGAGTGCAACGATCAGCATATCCGACTGCACTTCACGTAACAGTACTTGAATGCCTTTGTCGTCAACATCCATAATGTTGTCAAACACAAACATCTGATCCATGATTTGTTGGGCCATGGTGTCATCATAGCTTTTGAGGCCATCCATCAATTTCGCCTCATTTTCACCACTGAGATAGTTCATGATGTCCGCAGCTGTTTTGACGCCGCCAATCGATTGACGCTTTAGGTTTTCGTTACCTGCTAGCATTTTGAGCATGCCCTCGTTCAGCTCTTTCAGCGCGGCAGGTTTTACACTATCGAGGGTGGCAATGCGTAAAATCACATCTTGGCGCAAGCGCTCAACAAAATGGCCTAATATTTCCGCCGCTTGATCGGGTTCTAGATGCGACAAAATGGTCGCAATGATTTGTGGATGCTCGTTTTTAATAAAGTCAGCCACACTGAACGCATCCATCCATTTCAGGCTTTCGATGCCGGCTGCATCTTGCGATTGCGGAATCCGATTCAGTAAATTTGAGGCTTTGTCATCCCCAAATGCTTTGATCAACACCGAGCGAATGTAACTATCGGAATCCAATCCAAAATCGCTGCTACTCGCAAAATCCATCAAAAACTTTTCGAGTACCGCCTCAACTTCTTCTTTCGGTACAGGCTTCATGGTGGCCATGGTAATGCCAAGCTTTTGTACTTCTTTGGGCGATAAGTGCTTCATCACCTCGGCGGCTTCATCCTCACCCAAGGCCAACATTAAAATTGCGCTTTTGGTTATGCCATCATCACTCATGATTTACTTTTCCTGCGTGGTCCAACTCGAGAGTACATTTGCCACCAACCGTGGGTTTTCCTGTGCAATTTGCTTGGCCGCCAATAAGGTTTGATCCATGCCAGTCAGTGGTTGGTTGGCTATTGCGGGGGTGTCACCGCTTAAGGTCACCAGCGCATCTTGATCTGCCGGACTCCCATCCGCGTTGACTGCTGCGCCATTGGGTAAGGCTTGGGTGGCGGCTAAGTTTGCAAGTTTTTTCTCTTCACCGGTGAGTTTCAACGTCATCGGTTTGAGGAGTTTTTTATAAATCAGCATCAACACCACTAGGCTTGCGATAAAACGTAAGGCATCTTTGCCATACTCAATCATTTGGGGATCTTTCCATAACGGCGGCTCCACCAGTTTTTCTTGTAACTCTGCTGCAAACGGCGTGTTCACCACAGAAATGGTATCGCCACGTTCTTTATTAAAGCCCATCGCTTGCATGGCAAGATCACTGACTTGTTGTTTCTCTGCCGCATTCAGCGCACGGTAGGTGGTTTTAC
Organism: Methylophilaceae bacterium; assembly: GCA_027488395.1. Taxonomy (GTDB): domain Bacteria; phylum Pseudomonadota; class Gammaproteobacteria; order Burkholderiales; family Methylophilaceae; genus Methylophilus. Next base: position 28,785 of record JAIYBT010000018.1, read on the forward strand.
CTGTGCTATCAATCACTGGCATATGGTTGACCACCACAGCCACATGCAAGCGTTTAATACCGCCTTTTGGCTGTTGCATATAGCTGACGGTTTTATCCACTTCGTAATTGGTGGTGCTGTCTTTTTGGGTATTTTGTGGCGCCGCCGCAGCCGCAGCATTGGCTTGGCCCTCAGGTGCAGTGATCGGTGCTGCGGGGTCAGGCGGTGGCTGGTTGGTCAATGCGCCTGGCACAGCACCGTTATCGCCTGAGGCACTTTGCGATTCGTGGGTTTGCGCACTACGCACTGCCATCGCATCTGGTTTGGTGTTGGGTTTATAAGATTCAGCGGCTTGCTCTGTTACTGAAAAATCAATTTCAGCACTGGCTTCGGCATGCACATTTTTCACGCCCACAATCGGCGTGATAATCGATTCAACACGGCGAGCAATGCTAGATTGCATGCCTTCTACGTAGGCCATTTGTTCGGGGTCTAAGCCGTTTTGTTTGAGTTTGTTGGCAGTGTCGGACAATAAATGTCCGTTTTGATCGACCACCGTGACATGGTCTGCAGACAAGTTAGGCACACTGCTCGCCACCAAATGCACCACCGCACCCACTTGTTGCGCGTCTAATCGACGACCATTATGTACGTTGAGCAATACCGAAGCGGTGGGATGTTGTTGTTCACGCACAAACACGCTGGGCTTGGGAATCGCCAAGTGAATACGCGCCGCTTGCACGGCAGAAATCGATTGAATGCTACGCTCTAACTCGCCTTCTAGGCCGCGCTGAAAATTCACTTGCTCGACGAATTGAGAAACGCCAAATTTTTGATTCTCTAAAAGCTCAAAGCCAATATTGCCACCTTTGGGTAAGCCCATGGCGGCCAATTTTAACCGTGCTTGATGCACTTGTTCGGCCGGTACCAAAATGGCACCACCGCCTTCTGCAAATTGATAAGGGATGTTCAACTTATCGAGTTCAGCCACGATGGCACCACCATCTTTATCGGCATAGTTTGAAAACAACACACGATAATCAGGCTTTTGACTCCACAACCAAAACACCACCATCACCGCCACAATCGCAGCGATGCCTGCCACCAGCATTAATTTTTGCCCAATCTGTCCTAGGCCTGCTGCACCAGTGATCGATTTGTTTTCAAGTGCGATAGCATCTGCGGCCATCTAAACCTCCATCCATAAGCCTGCTAAACATGCGGGTAACTATCCACGGATAACCGTGCAAAAGCGCAGCATAGGTCGCTGTCTTAAACCCGTTTTGATAGGCTTCATTATGCGCGCAGGCGGTGTATTCAAATCTGCAAATAAGACGGATTAAACGCACCTATTTTGACCAGCATGCACTGGGTTGCAATGGTAAAGTGTGCAACATCCAATCACACTATTATGCAAAGGAGTCCAACATGAGCGTAGGCGGTATTGATGCACAACGCATCACGTCCATGCTGGCACAGCTGCGTGCCGCGGCACAAAAACCAGAAGGTGTGGGCGCTGCACCCGTGTTGCCAGCCGCATCCGCTGCCAGCCCCACCAGTCAAGTCAGCTTTAGTGATGCTTTGAAAGCCTCGCTCGATCAAGTCAATAACATGCAACTGCAAGCAGAAAAGATGGGCAAAGATTTTGCGATGGGCAACGATGATGTCAGCCTGTCCGATGTCATGATTAATGGTCAAAAAGCCAATATTGCGTTTCAAGCCACGGTGCAAGTACGCAATAAATTGGTCAGTGCCTACCAAGACATGATGAATATGCAAGTCTAAATGAATATGCAAGTCTAATTACATCACAACTACATCCTTTAATGCGGCCCATCCAGCGGTCAACCATGCGCTGCCGTCAACGGCTTGCACAACGCTAAGTACTCGCGCAACGCTAAGTATGCCGTACCGCTAGCCACCTTCATTTACTGGGTGGCGCAACGTCCACCACCGTCTCTGGCATCGCAACTTGCTGTCCCTGCTCCAGTTGATATAGCCAAGCCAAAATTTCTGCAATGGCTTGATACAGTTGGGGGGGAATATGTTGATCCAACTCCACTTGCATGAGCAAACTCATCAACGCTTTAGATTCATGCACGAACACCGCATGCTCTTTCGCCAGCGCAATCATGCGCTCAGCCAATAAGCCCTGCCCTTTCGCCACCACCCGCGGCGCACGATCGCCTGTTTCGTATGCCAATGCCACTGCGGTTTGGGTCAAGCGTTTATCCACCGGCATCGATCACCCCTTGTGATATTTGCACCGATGCGAGCGACAATCCGGCTTGAGATAACTGATTGACCAATTGTTGACGCCCTGCTTTGAGTTGGTGTTGGCTATTGGTGGTGTCCGCTTCCAAGCGAATACTGAACTGACCATCGATCATGGTGATGCGCACGCCCACTTCGCCTAACTGCGGCATGGTGAGGGTTAAATTACTCATCAACATCTCGGGGGTGGCGTGATCGCTCGCCTGCGCGGCTGGCCGTTCACTGACTTGCCAAGTCATGGTTTGGCCGGGCCATACCTCGCCTTGCCAAGTCAGGCGCTGTTGTTCCAATATTTGCAGTTGTTGTGCCACCGTATTCGGGGCTTGAAAATTCGCCTGATTTTGTGGCTCTTGTAATAACTGATGCCAAGGCCGCGTGCCTAACGTGGCTTCTTTTAAATGGCTTTCATAAAACAACCCTGAACGGTCCAGCGCATGCTTGAGCTCTTGGGCCAATACTTGGGATTTTTCAGGATGTTGACTGATCACCTCGCGCGCCCGCAACGTAGCAGCGTCTGTTGGCAATGGTGAGGCACTTAGCCATTGCTGTAACTGCTGCGCTGGTCGGCTTAAGCGCACATCACTGGCTTGATTGAGCAAGCTGGTTAAGCCTGCTTGCACTGGCGCAGCATCGGCTTGCGCATCGGTCTGCCCGAGTGCAGCGGTCAGGGTGGAGACGGCACTGTCCGCACGCCATTTCACTTCTGGCGCAGATTGCGAAGTGGCACCACGTAATACCTGTAATTGTAACCGCTGGCCTTCAGGCATCATGGCTGGCAACTGCATCCACACTTGTTGCGTGCCAAGTTCTGGATGGCTGAGATTGACTTTGAACATCGCCAATTGCGCAGGCAAGGTTGGCGAGGCTGGCGCTGCTTGCTTTTGTAAAATGGTGGCAGAAAACTGCAGGCCAGGCTTTAAGCGTTGCCATAACGGCGATTCTGCGCTGGCGGCTTCTACGGGTGAAATCGATGAGATTGCTTGCAAGCCCTCGGCGGCCATCGGCTGATAGCGCGCAGCAAGGACTTGTGAAACAGGGATCATTTATCGGGCATCCGGGGGTAGCCGAGAAACACTTTGCGCATCAAAAATCATATCGGTAATACGATGCATGACAGGGTACAGTAAGGCGCGTATCTCACCATCATCGGCTAAAATTTGTTGCAGCAATTGCTTTTTACGTTTGAGCAATGGCGGTAACAGCGCTTCATGTTGGCTTTTCAGGCTTTGTTCAATGGCGCGAATCACCTCGACTTTAATCATATAAGATTGCTCCAGCTCAGACACTTTTTCCCAAGCATCTTGTTTGGCAGCAATCAGCATCTGCGCCATGATTTTTGACGCAGACTCGTAGGTGTTGATCAATGCTTCTGACATCCTACGCTCCTGCGACAGATAAACGATGGAAACCGTGATTGATTTGTACCTCAGAGGATTTTTGCTGCACCAGTTGTCCCAATGCGTTGTTTGCGGTGGGGGCGACTTGAGCTTGCTTCTCAATCGACTCCCAAGCCCCTTTTAAATCATGTAACAAATCGATAATTTCCTGTAACTTGCGGGTATCTTTGCGGATACTGGCTTGTACCAAACTGCGGATCATATATTGATAGAGTTCGTCCAAACTCAGGGCAATTTGACCGCCTTTGTGTTTATTTAAGCTCGTACGCAAACCACTTTCAATGATAGAAGTAGCATGCGTAATGTATTCGCCTTTGTGCACAATATCCTCTTGTTGCATGGCTTGTTTGGCTTTGATGCATGCAGTAATTGCACCATCATAAAGCATTACAATCAGCTTCACTGGGCTCGCATCGACGACACCGGTTTCCAATCCCACGGATTGATAAATCTGTGCGCCAAACTTTTTAGAACCAAACATCGTTTTCTCCTTAATAAGCCGTTGTTGTCGTGTATGTATTGTTTAACGGCAACTAACCGGAATTATTAAGGGCATTTATTTGTTGAGCGAGATAACTACTGGTACTTTGCATGCTCGCTAAGAGCGCATCTAATCTGGAGTATTGCGCACGATAGCGGGCTTCAATGGCTGGCAATTTAGCACTGAGGGCGTCAGATTTCTTATTGAGCGCTTTAATCGAGGTTTGTAATCCATCGGTTTTAGACTGTACAGGGCCATTGGCTTCTAACCATTCGGTAATTTGGCTACTGAGGTCCCCTGCTAACCCTAAACTGAAGGTCACTGTGCCTCGACTACCGAGGGTGGTGCCCCCAATATTTAACTTTAACCCACGGCTATTATCTTCCGTAGATACCGTCAACACCGATCCCTCGCCCGAGGCATTAACGCCATTGACGGTACCGGCCACATTGCCACTGCCGGTCCCAGCAAGCTGCGTAATATTGACGGGATAAACACCAGGTTTGGTCAAAGACGAACTACTGACATAACTCACCTGCGAATCCGTGGCTACCGCCGACGGGCCAAATAACTTACCAATGTCGGCTAAATTCGTCGCCATGGCGGTATCTAAACGATCATTATTAATGGCAAGTTTGCCGTCTTGTCCAAACGCAATCCCAATATCATTGAGGGATTTAAACGTGGTGGCGGTGGTGGACTGTTGCGACATCATGGCACGTAATCTAGTTGATATGGTTCTGACCGAGGCATCACCCAGTAAAGGCCCGTTGGCAGACGAGCCGCCTTCGACAAACCTGGTCAAGTTGCCCATACTGGTAGTCAAGCTGTTGTAAGCATCAACAAAGCTTTTGACCGATTCTTTAATCGCATTGGTATCGGTGGCCACCTCTAGCGTCATTGGCGCGGCCGTGATGGTTTTTAAATTGAGGGTAAGCCCCTCAATGACATCGGTAATGGTATTACTGGCTTTGCTAATCGCTAGCCCATCGACCGTCATTAAAGCATTATTGGCTGCCACCAGTTGCGTCATATTCTGACCACTGCCCGCGCTGGCCAACGGATCAAACGCTAAACTTGATAAGCCACTGGCATCGGTCGCATCACCATCGGCATCCACGACGTCAATTTTGAGACTATTGACAGCACCCGTATCTTTAGACGTGATGACCAAACGATTGCCTGTACCGTCGTTGACAATGGAGGCTGAGACAGATGCATTTTGTGCGTTAATCGCGTCTCTCACCCCCGTTAATGAGTTATTGCCACTGGTAATTTCTACGGTAATGGGAGTTTTAGCGGTATTGGCATCAAAGCTTGCGGCAGTGCCCGCCGTGGCATTGGCTGGCGTAAAGGCGCCAAATGAGATCGTTAAGGTGCCTGTACCGATGACACTGGCAGTCGAGGCATACGCATTGGTGGCAAGCTTTTGCGAGCTGGCCAATTGGCTAACAGCGAGACTATACGTTCCTTTGCTAGCAGATCCATTGGCGGTGGCCGTGAGACTGCTTGTATCAGACAGATTCACGGTTTGCGCATTAAATTTGCTGGGGGTCGCCAGTTTATCTAACGCGGTTTGAAAAGTACTTAAGCCACTTTTCAGCGTGCCGAAGGCTGAGACTTTGGTGTTATAGGCGGATATCTGGTTGCGAATAGTCGTTAACGGCTGCCGCTCAATCGACATCAAGCCACTGACAATTGACTCAATCGCCAATCCTGAGGCCCCAGTACTAGATGTTATTGTCGCCATCGTATTCTCCAGATTTCTTTCATCACATCGCTAAACAGTCTGTCGAATCACGAGTCCTCGCAGCTTGTCTAGTGTTTTACTAATGGCCAGTACTTCCTCGTTGGGAATCTGACGCAATACTTTTTGTGTCTCGGTATCTACAACCTTGACGACAATACGGTCTGTTTCATCATCAATCGAAAACTGTATTGTCTGTAACGCGGGTGCTACATAGTCATTCAATTTTTTTACAGCCCCTGTTAACGATGCTTTATCGAGCACTTCTGCAGGCTTTGCGTCGCCACTGGCTTCTGCATATTTCACCAGTTTCAAACTATTTGCCGCAGACACCCCTGGTAAAGCGCGATTGCCACCGACACCATCCAATGATTGAGTCATGATGTTGCTCCTCTGCTTAGCCTAAATCCACAGAGGCGAACCCCTGTGGATGTGATTGATCCGTATTGAGAATTAACCTCTCAACAGAGACATCACGCTATTTGGCAACTGATTCGCTTGCGCCAACATCGCTGTACCAGCCTGTTGCAAGATCTGAGCACGTGTCAACTTCGCGGTTTCAGCAGCGTAGTCAGCATCCATGATGCGAGACTTCGCAGAAGACAAGTTTTCTGAAGATACTTGCAAGTTAGCAATTACAGATTCAAAACGGTTTTGGTAAGCACCCAAGTTAGCACGGGTGGTGTTCGCTGCATCTAAAGCGGCATCAATGGCGGTCAAGGCTGCAGTGGCACCTGCGACATCAGATACGTTACCGCCCATGGTGATGTTGCTGCTTTGTACTGCGGCCATTTCAATGGTATCGCTAGTACCTGCACCGATTTGGAAAGTCGTTGCAGAACCAAATACAGAGTTACCATTAAATTTTGTGTTATCAGTAATACGTGTAATTTCAGAAGCTAATTGTTGATATTCAGCATCTAAGTTTGCACGATCACCAGAAGCGTAGGAGCCGTTGGCTGCCTGTACTGCTAATTCACGCATACGTTGTAAGGCATCAGTCACTTTACCAACAGCGCCTTCAGCAGTTTGTGCGAAAGAGATTGCATCGTTTGTGTTACGAACTGCAACGTCTTGACCGCGAATTTGTGCATCCATACGGGTTGCAATGGCTAAGCCTGCAGCGTCATCTTTAGCACTGTTGATACGCATGCCTGAAGACAAACGTTGAATCGAAGTATTCAAGCCTGCTTGTGAGGCATTTAAGTTACGTTGTGCGTTTAATGATGAAATGTTGGTGTTAATTACTGAAGCCATGTTAAATCTCCTTTAGAGTCGTATATCAAGTTAAGTGTTACATCGTCATGTTACTTTCAACGTTGATCGCTTGTTGCTCACTTAATTTTTGCTATCTCGCGTTGTTAATTTAGTTATCGACGCAATCAGAAATTTCTTTAATATTTCAATCAATTTCTTTTTGTTCGATCATGCACTTGAAACCTTTTACGACCCTCCGGAAAAAAACTTTAGAACAATTAAACAATGTAGTTACCGCCAGCCATTGCAGGCGATGCAGCCGTTAGCCTAAATCCACAATGGTCGCCAACGTATCGGACTGGCTGTAGCGATACACTTTATAACCCAGCGCCACTAAGTAATCGCACAAGGTCGAGTAGCGATCAGCCGACAAATGGAAATGCTCAAAATTGACCAAAATCGGTTTGTATATTTCGAGGTTACAAAAGCTCAAGGTAATGTCATCCATGCCTTCGGTATCCACCTGCAACACATCAAAATCGTCCCATGACACATCATCGAGCACGGCTTTCAAATCTTTCGATGCCACATGGAACGCTTCAATTGCATCCTCAATCGCCACCTCCGCCGGCAGTTTGCCCTGCACGTGCTTCACCACATGCTCATAATTCGAAGACACAAACCCCGCTGGCACCCGATATGCAGGCGAATCTTTTAAATAAGTACGTTGTAATACATCAATCAGTGCCTCTTTGAGGCGATACAGCGTTAACTCACCGTGATCGCCAATCGCGCAATTCACGATGTGATGCGCGGGATGGTGCTGATAATTTTGCGCAATGATCGGCAGTAAAAAGGTTTGTGGTTCAATCAATACCACTTCGGTTCTGTCTTTATGCTGGGACAAGAGGTTGTAAATCGGATCATTAATCACCCCATCACACACCCCCACTTGCACCACTTTGGTCGGTTTTTGCGCAATCAATGATTTCAATAGATTGGTAAACATGGCCGGCTCATTGACGTGGCGCACATTGCTGTGGGCCCCAGGCTGCTGCGCCGATTGTAATTGCTGCAATTGGCGGGTTAATGCATCTACCTCGTTTTGTAGCTTACCGATGCGCGCAATCGGAATCATGCGGAAACTATCCAATGCGGTCGATGCTTTGGTTTTTTTACTGTTGCGTTTGGTTGCGATTGGCCATTGATGAAAATCAGAACGCAGGTTATCGATGTTGAGCGCATTGACTTCTAACGCAACCTCGCGCATCACATAATTGAGCGAAAGTTGATCGCGTCTGGAATATCGCAACACATGATCCCACCAACGACTCATCAAATCTTGCACAGGGGGCGTGTGCTTTCTCAGTAAAATCGCAGTCCAAAACGGTTTCTCATCCATCACGTCCATCCGCGATTGCGAGTAATGAATCAATTGCTCATAGATGCGATGCGGATCGTCATAGCCCGCATAATCCACCGCACTAAACTCCGCCGCTACACTTTCTCTAAAGCTATGAAACGGCAAACAAAAATCAACGCCATTTAAAAAAGTATCAAATAACAGGTCTATCGGTTGGGTGATATTTACTGTGTTGTCTATCCACAACGAAGCTTCATAATTGGGAAATAGACTAGGCCCCATGATTTTTAAGTAACGCGCACTGCGGATCGGATCCGCTAAAAAGCGCGGCGCTACCAGCTGCATCTGCCATACATCACTTTTTAAATCAGGGTTATCGGTGAGGCAAATCAAATCTGTGTCTGGGCCAAGCACCAGCGCAGTTTCTGAAAATTCCTCATATTGACCCATGAGTGCGGTATATACCAATCGTTTTTTCATCTTATCCTCTTTCACCATGCTTGATGGGGTGTGGTCCATTATTGGGCTTCTGCATCTGCATAGGCTGACCATACGCGCTGAAATGTGTCTACCAAACAGTCACATAGCGCGTGATTGACCGTGGTTTGTTTGTCCAACATCTGTGTTCGCAATTGCTGACGCAACAGACTCAGCCTGTCATGCGCCACCGCCAAGCCTTTGCGCACAAAATCCTCGGCATCTGTTGCCACAAATTCTGTTAAGCCAATGTTAAGCATGTGCGTCATCGCGCCACGGCTTCTTAAGGTGTCGCCCGCGATACATAAGGTGGGCACCCCCATCCATAACGCATGTAAGGTGGTGGTGACACCACTGGATGGCACCGTATCCAAACACAGATCGACCATGTGGTATTGCTGTAAATAGGTCTGCATGTCCGTACGCGCAAGTAACGTGACCCGATCAGCGGTGACGCCTTCTGCTTGTAACCAGGCCAAGATGCCTTGGCTGCTCTCGGCAGTGCCCATGCCACCTAACACCAAGCGACTGTCTGGCAACTGCCGTAACAATGCCCCCCACAGCGCAATGGTGCTGCGGGTCATTTTGCCTGGCCGGTTAAAACAGCCAAATGTGATAAAGCCATTGCTTATTGCTGGCAATGCATTGACATCTGGTGCGTCTGGCAACGGTTGAAACGCGGCTTCAACAGGTAGCCGTAATACTTGTTCGCTAAATTGATCATCCAGCATGCCTGCAGGGGCTGACTGGGCATCAACCAAGTAATAATCCATGGCGCGCAACCCAGTGCTATGCAAGTAGCCTAGCCAACTGATTTGGATCGGCGCAGGTTTTCGTGCAAAGGTCAGCAAACGGTTGCCCGCTGTATGGCCAGATAGATCGATCAAAATATCAATGCCATCGGCGCGGATCCCATCTGCCAGTGCATCCTCAGACCATTGGTCAACCTTGCGCCAAACAGCAAAAGCGTCTTGCATTTGCGTGGTCACCGCATCTTCGAGCGACTGGTTCGCATAGGCAAATAACTTAAGTTGTGGCTGTTTGGCTAATAATGGCAACACGGGTAACAAAAAATGTGCCATGGAATGTGCGCGAAAATCCGCCGATACCAAGCCAATATTGAGCACGGCAGGCTTGCGTTTGGTCGGGCGATGCGTGGGCCATGCCGCCATCAGCGGTTGTTCGTAGCGTTCTGCAAACACCTGGTGTAACGCTAATAACGACGCTTGACTGATGCCATCGACATGACTCAAGCAAAACAACACATTACTAAAGCACTCGGCATAGGCAGGCTGTAAATGTAAGGCCTGCTCAAATTTAATCACTGATTGCTCAAGTTGCCCCATATCTTTAAGTACCAAGCCCCAATTGTTCCATGCCGCAGCATAGTCAGGGGCTAGCGTTACCGCTTGTTCAAAAGCGCTGGCTGCGCCCGTGAAATCGCCTTGCGTTTTTAACACCATGCCATAGTAGCAATGCTCTCTGGCATCATCGGGATTGAGCGCAAGCGCACGCTGCGCAGCAGTTCTGGCATCCTGTTTTAACAGCATGAGGTGATCTGTCAGCATTTTCCAACCATCCAACCAATCAGGATACGCTTGCAGCAGCGGGTGCAAAGTATCCACCAGCTGTTGGTATTCACCGCGGTCAAATAAGGCCAGTAACGCTTGTTGTGTTTCTTCAGCAGGCATAACCTCCACTGGGTTGGCCAGCGTAGACGCTAGCGTCTGCAATCCCAATTGCGCCGCCAATGTGGCCACCTGTGCGGGATCGGCATAGGGCGCGGCGGCTAATACCGCGTTTGCAAGGGTGGCTTGATCGCTTTGCGCCAGCGCCGTGACATAGCTACTCAAACATTGCCATGTGGTCGGCGCCAGTAAGTAGGCTTGTTTAAACTGCGCAAGGGCCGTGGTCAGCGTTTCAGCATCGGCATCGGCTTTCCATGCAATATGGGCTTGGTTATGCATTGACAAGGCATGCCCACTGTCGATGGTTAAAATTTCTTGGTAGAGCGCTGCCGCTTGGCGTAGGTCACCGCGTTGGTGCGCATCCAGCGCATGCCCAAATACTTCTTCAACCATGTCTCGCAACGGTGCGGTGAGCGGCGCACTCACCAACGCTTCGGGGTGTTCCCATTTACGTACATAGGTTTCAAATTGTGCATACCAATCCGGGCTGTTGGGCAACGCTGGCGTGGCAATCGTGACTGCGACTGGCCATACCCCTAATTTAAGATCGGCTTGGGCCGCTGTTCGACAAAAATCCATGTCGTAACAATGCGTGTCAAACCGTGGATCAAATCCGAGGGCATGCGCGTCTAGCACTGCTTTGGTGGTGATCAATACCTGCCCATCCAGCAAGGTGGCATCGCCCTGTGCAGGGCCATAATGCCGCGTGTTACCAAAGGGATGTTGGCCGTACTGCAAGATGCCAAGTAATTGATCAGGGGCTTGTTCGTTGCCCGCGAGGTCTAAGTATGCCCAGTGAGGTTGCATGGGTGCACTACTACGGCTACCCGCCGCACTTAGTACATCATAGTGTTGCGTACCGTCGTAGGCCGCTTGCCACAGATTGGGTTCGTCCAGCCAAACATCGTCGTGTGCCAACATGATTAATGCCGCTTCTGGTGTCTGTGCGATGGCTTGGTTCAATGCTGTTGCAATGCCTGTTTGTTCAAAGCGAATATGGGCCTGAATACGGTCATCTTTTTGCATATGCCGTTGTAACGAACGGCCCAATGCGGAATCTCGCCAAAACGCAGCCTCATCGCGTTGTGTGGCACTGATCACACACAATGGCGCGGAGGACGCTTGATGTGCGAGCGGTTTAAGCGCAGTAAATTGCTCTTGGGACATGCGGCCTTGTTGTTGTGTCCACAAGGTGGTGAGCAGTTGGCTAAACCCTTGGGTAAAGCGTTCCCCGTTAAACAAGGCACTGGTCTGCAACCGTGGCCGCAAGCCTGCACGCAACCGCGCCAATCCGTCTAAGTCGGCCGCAAACGCGATGGCTTGTGTTACAAAGGCCGCTTGATCGTTGACCACCCAATCAGGCAGGCCTGCCGCCGTCATCAAGCTGGCTCCTTGTCGGGCGATCAGATGTTCGCCCGCCAAGGTCAGGGTAGGCACGCCCATCCACAATGCATCACAGGTGGTGGTGCCACCGGTAAACGGAAACGTATCCAAAATGAAATCCACCTCGGCATGCGAATGTAAATAAGCTTCGATGCTGGTGGCAGCTAAAAAGGAACATCTAGCCGCATCAATGCCAAAGGCGGCAAAGCGTTCACGGGCGGCCGCCACCATTTTGGGGTCCCCAAACGCGGTGGTTTGCCAACGTAATTGTGCGGTGGGCAACTGGCGCAACACTTCGCACCACAACGCCAACACCTCATCGGTGGCTTTGGTATATTTGTGATAACAACCCAAGGTCACATGGCCTGTTGCCAAGGCTGGCAAGTCAGCCACTGGAATATCATACGCAGGCTTGCTAAAACACAACCGTGTATCCGGCAAATAAGCGACTTGTTCAGTAAATTGTGATTGCTGCTGTTGTGGCACAGACACGGCATCTGCAATCAAATAATCAATAGCAGGCATACCCGTGCTGGCCCAATACCCAAGCCAACTGATTTGCAACGGTGCGGGTTTCCACGCAAACATCGGCAATCTGTTCAAGCTGGTGTGGCCACTTAAATCAATCAAAATGTGTACGCCATCCTCATGGATTTTGCGGGCGGACATTTCGTCGCTCAGGTGCGAAATCACCTGCCACTGACTGACGTAGGTTTTTAATTCATGCGTGATTTTATCTTCGAGCACGCTGTTGGAATAGATAAACACGTCAAACTTGGATTGATCGAGCTGTTTCAGCACAGGCTTCAAAAACAACCCTACAGGGTGATGCTTTAAATCCCCAGACACAAAGCCAATTTTGATGCGTTGATCTGCAGGGTGGATACGCCAACAATGCGCGGGTTTAGCTTGCGATGCAGTCAAGCTGCCAAATTGCGCTAACAACTCAAAATAGCGCGCGTTGATGCTTTCACGATGATAGGCGCTTAAAAATAAAATCGACTGTATCGGTTTAATGTTGTCGGGTTTAATCTGCAAGGCTTTTTCTAAACATGCCAGTGCTTGCGGAATATTGCCAGACTCCGAATGGGCCATGCCCAAATTCACATACGCCGCAAAATAATCAGGATTGATTGCAACGGCACGGTTGAGATAATCAATCGCCTCATTCACCTGCCCCATTTTGAGCAGCGGCAACGCACCATTCGAATACGCCTGTACAAAATCTGGTTTAGCTGCAATGGCTTTTTCAAAGTAATGCACTGCAGTTTTGGGATCATTGCGTGAAAAACAAATCAAGCCCATATTGTTGAGAATTAACGGACTATCAGGCGCTTTTTCGAGCGCCATTTGGCAATACTTTTCGGCTTCGTTGGGTAAGTTTTTATCCAACAACATCGCCACCATGTCATTTAATTTTTCAGGCGCGAACGCGTTATCATCGCCCACCGCTTTGAGATACGTATCCACAAACGCATGTACATCGCCGCGCTCTAAATGGCTATCTGCCAATACTTGTAACGCCCGCTCATGGTCAGGCTGGCTATTTAAAATACTCGTAAAATATTGATTGGCCGCCTCGTAGCGCTTATGACGTTTGTGCAAATAGCCCAAATTAAAATAAGCATCGATATAGCCAGATTGCCGCGCCAAAGCCATTTCATAATGGGATTGCGCTTGCTCATCATCGCCTAAATCTTCTAGTGCCTGCGCCAAGTTGTAATGCGAAATCGCATCAGCAGGTTGCAGCTGCAACGCCTGCCGATAATACTGCATCGCCTGTTTGGGTTTGCCTTGCTTGTGTAACACCAACCCCAGCTCTGCATGCGCAAACGCCGACTTAGGATTGTAAGCAATGGCTTTGCTGAGCGTTTTTTGAGCCGCTGTTAAATCTTGCTGTAAGTGATAAACACTGCCCAAATTTTCATACGCTTGCACAAACATCGGCGTCAGCTTGATGGTTTTTTGATATGCCGCAATTGCTTGCACATACTGCCCTGCCTTGGCATAAGCGTTACCCAAGTTAAACACCACATCCGCGTCTCTCGGCAACCACTTTTGCGCGGTCAGTAACGCTGTCACCCCTTGTTCTGCTTGACCAAACACGGGGTACAACACACCCAATAATTTCCAAGCAATCCCAGCATTTGGAAAGGCGACCGTGATGGATTTCGCCAGATTAAAACAAGCAACCTGATCACCCTGCTGCCACAATTGCACCAACTGCTGCAATGCCTGTTGACGGCCTTGAGTACCCTCCGCGTGTCCAGCAAGCATGTTCATAAAAGAAATTCCAAAAAATTTCTCTTATTATTGAAACAATCAGCATGATTTCATTGCGCAAAAAACACCCAAAAAACCACTCAGATTGACTATTGCGTAAGCACAACAACACCATGTAGCAGCCGCAAACCAAGCACAATGCTCAAATGTGAGCATCGCAAGCGAGTCAACGATGGTTTTAATGGTTGCAGGTAGCTTAAAGATGTATCGCAATCAACCGTTAAAGCGCGACACTTATTGAATGAGGATGCTCAAACCAAGACAACATATATAGCTGGAACATATAGACTAAAAAACAAAAGGACTTACGCGATTAACGTAAGTCCGGATTAAATCTAATTTTACAAACTTCCGCCAACCCCTTTAAATTTTTCAACAAATGCGGATATTTTTTGGAAAACAGTTTGTTTTTTAGTGAGATATTGCGGGTTTAGTGGACTCATTTTTGGTAAAACCGCATTAAGCTCGGTGCCATTTTCACTTGCATACTCTCGTCTTAAAGAGGTGCTTATGTATCTTTTGGCAGCTTCTGTATTTAAATTTTCTGAGACTATCAATGCATCAGCCTCACGCTCCTGCTCAACTCTTGCAAATGCGAAAAACGCTTCTATGATGCCAGCCTTGTCCAAAAGCGCATCCAAATTGGTTTGATTAATAAAATCCACAATCAAACTTTCTTTGGCACGATTGCCGATACTAGCGCGTATCACACGTCTTGCTTCCTCAACAAGTGAGGCTTTGTCCTTAATCTTTTTATTGTGTTCAAAGATTAATTCAAGGATGTAATCCAGATTAATCTCTTGCGATTTCAGCAAGTCCACTTCAAACACAACGTCGTCCCAGTCTATCGTTGACGCATCCTTTTGATTGGCATCCTTTTCACGTCGCAACCAGTCTCTAATATCGTTATAGGTGGAGCGATAGTCTTGTACAACACGTTCAGCAGGCACTTGAATCGCCTGCATCACCGTTAAATCATCATCACTTAAATAGTGTTTGGCTTTAAAAGCCTCCACGGCTTGCGCATCGCTCACATCCAATCCTTGCAAATCTTTTAAGCTGGCAAATTCATCATAGTTTTGCAAGATATTGTCTACGCGCAAGAACTCGCCAAACAACTTGGCAAAATCTTTTTTGTCTTGCTCTTTAATAATTTCGTCAGGATTAGGAAAACGCGCTTGTAACTCGGTGACCACATCCAAATAGCCACGTCTGGCTTCACCTGTTGCAGCATCGGTAAAGCCTTCCATATATTCTTTGTAGCTCTTCTCCAACACCACATTTCGTGTGTTGTTATCACCAAACAAAGTGATCGCGTCAACCGTCGGCTGCTCCAAATCGCGGAAAGTAACGATATTGCCAAAGGTCTTAGTGGCATCATAAATACGATTAGTGCGTGAAAATGCTTGCATCAAACCGTGATACCGCAAGTTTTTATCGACAAACAATGTGTTCAAAGTAGGCGCATCAAAGCCTGTTAAAAACATGCCCACGACAATCAGCAAATCTACTTCCTGATTTTTTACCTTCAAGGCTAAATCGCGATAATAGTTTTGGAACTCTTTGCTATCCACGCCAAAATTGGTTTTAAACATCGCGTTATATTCTGATATCGCTGCACTCAGAAATTCCTTTGCACTACTGTCCAGCGCAGAAGGTTCAAATCCTTCCTCAGCAATATCACCAACGGCATCTTGTGCTTCATTGGCAGCAAACGAGAAAATAGTGGCGACTTTAAGCGGTCTTGCATTGGCTTTTTGCAAATTTTTGAACGCCTCATAATACAGCTTTGCCGCATCTACACTACTAACGGCAAATATGGCATTAAAACCTTTGCCATTGGCATTTAAACGATGCGTTTTTTGCCTAAAATTATTTAGGATGTACTGCGAAATCTCTTTAATACGGTCAGGGTGGAGCAGCGCTTGCTTGTTCTCGGTGGCTGTCAGCTTTTTCTCGTCTTGCTCAGACTCAATGGCCTTAAACTGTGGACGCACATCGTTGTAATCCACCTTAAATTTGAGCACCTTTTCATCACGAATCGCATCGGTAATCACATACGCATGCAACTCACGACCAAACACATCCGCTGTGGTTTCTGCCCCCAATGCGTTTTCGGGGAAAATCGGTGTGCCTGTAAACCCAAACTGGTAATACTTCTTAAATTTCCTTCTAAGATTTTTCTGCGTCTCACCAAACTGGCTGCGGTGACACTCATCAAAAATAAACACAACTTGCTGGTTGAAAACAGGCAAATCACCTTCGCTCTTCATCAAGTTATTGAGCTTTTGAATCGTGGTGACGATGATTTTATTGTCATCTTTTTCTAGGTTGCGCTTGAGGCCAGCGGTGCTGTCAGAGCCATTCACGCTATCAGGTGAAAAACGCTGATATTCCCTCATAGTTTGATAATCGAGGTCTTTTCGATCCACCACAAAAAACACTTTATCGATAAAAGGCAATTCCGTTGCCAAACGAGCAGCTTTAAAGCTGGTGAGTGTTTTACCAGAACCCGTGGTGTGCCAAATAAAGCCACCACCCTCTATCTTGCTCCACTGCTTGGCTTGGTATGCGCTGTTGATTTTCCACATAATGCGCTCAGTGGCCGCAATCTGGTAAGGGCGCATCACCAGCAAGGTATCACTGACATCAAACACAGAGTAAGTCAGCAACACATTCAGCAACGTGTTTTTTTGAAAAAATGTGGCAGTAAAGTCTTTCAGGTCTTTAATGAGGTAGTTGTCCGACTTCGCCCAGTTCATTGTGAAATCAAAACTGTTTTTGTCACGCTTGGTGGTGTTGGCAAAATAGCGACTATCCGTGCCGTTGGATATGACAAAAATCTGCAAATACTTAAACAGCGAGTTTTCAGTGTTAAAGCTTTCTTTGCTATAACGGTGCACTTGGTTAAACGCCTCGCGAATAGCCACGCCACGCTTTTTGAGTTCCACTTGCACCAAGGGCAAACCGTTCACCAGTATCGTCACATCGTAACGGTTAAGTTGTGTACCTTTTTGTTCAAACTGGCGAATCACCTGCACTTTATTGCGGGCAATATTTTTTTTATCTAGCAGATAAATATTATGGATATGCCCATCATCAAACACAAAATCATGAATGTAGTTATCGTGAATTTTGCGGGTTTTATCAACAATACTATCGCTGGGCTTATCCAAATATTCAGCAACAAAACGTTGCCACTCGGCGTCTGCAAACTGCACATTATTCAACGTTTGTAACTGCACCCGCAAATTGACCAGCATAGCTTCAGCGCTATTTAAATCGCGCAGGTATTCATAGCCCTGCTTTTCAAGGTCAGCAATCAATTCACGCTCTAAATCATACTCACTTTGATACGATTGGTTGACCTGCCAATCTTTGGTGTATTTATCTAAAACGATAAAATTATTAGATTCGGCGATAGGCGTGGTGTAAGTGGTCATATTGATTGAGCCCATTAATCTTTTCTGCATTCTTTCTGAAAGATATTTTTAATATAACTTTTGCAGAAAAAATAAGTGTTTGTTTTAATTGTAATTTATAAATTTTTATTCTGCATTTTTGCTTGTTTTATTCTGCATTTTTGCTTGTTTTATTCTGCATTTTTGCTTGTTTTATTTAGCCAATTCCCATTTCGGGGTTTTGCGCGCGCCAGTATTGACGATTTTTCCACTGCGGCGCAAATTCGTTAGTAAATTACCAATTTTGTCTTCTTTTTGTGCAGGGCTAAGGGCATCGCTAAGTTTACCCATTAATAATTTATTAATTTCTGCGCGATTTGCCTGCCCAAAATTAGCCAAATAGTCTGTTAACAACTTCGCATAAAACTCATCATCCTGTGCGCGTGTACGAATGTAATCAGCTTTACTCGCAGTAGCATTGGCAACCAGTGCAGATACATAGAAGTTTGGCTTACGTCCCTCAATTAATCCTGCTTTGCGTAATCGACCAGCGGCCTCATCTGGGATTGGAAATTTTTTCTGCACACGGTCAAGCGCCAATATATCCACCAATGGCAAGTCTGTTTTTTGAATCAATAAACGACTATAGGCTGGGTCAACCACACCACCATACAATGTCATCTTAACTTCACTCGGCTGGCTTAGGTCATAATCAGGTAAGGGAAAATACCGTTGTACTTGGCTACGATAAATTAAATGAATGCCATAACCCATGGTGTCGATCATATTCAGCTCTGCCATCGCCTGAGTTAAGAAGGGGTTACGATAACGGCGTGGCGTTTTGTCACCTTCAATATACTCATCTGGTTGCCCTTCAAAGAAACTGCCCTCATTTTGAAAAATCAACCGATCTGGCAATTCAGTCACAACCACACGGCCATTACGTATGTAATCCTGGTGTGCAATACAATTATGCAAAGCTTCTAGTACGGTTTGCTGGTTATATTTAGAAACCTCAATCGGGATCAATTCATCTTGCGGCAAAATACGCAGCTGAATATTACGAATACGCTGATAAAGCCTAGTTGTACTGAGTAAAAAAGGCGGCCCAAAATGTTCATAGGCACGCTCCTGCCCCTCCAGCTTCCAGGTTAGCTGGGCTGGATGTGGCAAAAGTAAATAGGCCGATTCCGCCTTACCAAGTAACAAAACCGCAGTGCGGGTTAATTGCCCATTTTGAGTGAGACGCGCACGGTCTAAAAACGTAGTTAAAGACCAATTCATGACCTCATCAGTAGCAAACCTGTTGGCATATTTTTGTGCAAACGACTCACGCGCTCTACGCACGGCCTCATCATCCAAATCATTAAGCGATGCACCTGCAATGACTTGTGCTGACCAGTCTTGTTGTAAAGTCTGCTGGCGAATTTCATCAAGTTTATCCAAGCCTAACGAAGTGCGACTCTCACCAGCACGGGCATAATAATGCCCCTTCCACGCAATGGGGATGCCGCGGGGAGCGGCAGGGATTTCAAACAAAACCACGCGACCTTGTTGGTGCTGAAGCACATGAATCTCACGTAAAGTAATGCTTGGTTCAGTCGCCTGCGCAATTTGGTTTTTTAAGCTATGCAATCGCTCATGTTCTATGCGGTAATCGCTGCCCACCACAGCACGGGTTTGATTGTTCACACCAAACACCAGCCAAGCGCGATCGACACCACGTAAGTTTGCCTCATTACTCAAGGCAGAAAAATATTCACCAATTAAATCGGTAGAGTAACCATCACCAGCTTGTTTAAACTCCACCACCTCGTTTTCCCAAGTGGCGATTAATTGCTCCAGTAAATGATTTAACTCTGCTAAGGTCATGCTGACACCTGCTCGGGTTTAGGAAAGCTCAACAACAAATCGCGGTAATACTCGTATTGCTGTTGGCGTAGGGCGATTTCACGCGGCAAGCCTTCGGTGAGTGAGTTGGTTAAGGCGTCGAATTTGTCGATGATGGCGACAATTCGGGTTTGTTCGGAGAGTAGTGGAATAGGAATTCGGATCAACTTAATGTTTTTAATTGTAAGCTGCTGTAACGCACCGCCTTCACCAGAAATGCTACTTTGTACATGTGTGGCATTTAGTACATAGAACAAATACCTAGGCAAAATTATTTCTTGGTCAGCACGAAGCCATGCAAGTTGAGAGTTGAGATTTGAACCAGCGAAATGCTTTGGCACTTGCGCAATTTTTCCAATCTCTCCCCTATTTGCTATCAGTACATCGTATGCTTTTAAATGGCCCTTTCTTAACTCTTGGTGTTTTTCTGGCGTGATGAACTTCATATCCTGACCAGATATTGTGCCGTTAACCATATTTGTACCGCGAATGAACGGAACTCCTTGATCAACCATTTCATCACTTCTAGGATATTTTGATGAATGATTCCCGTCGCCGATTTCACAAACCTCCCCCAACGTCTTCCACTCCACTTCGCCTTCTTCAAAACTCAACAACTGGTCGCGGTAGTAGTTGTATTGTTTTTTTCTTGCTGTAAGCTCCGCTGTAAGCTCCGCTGTAAGCTCCGTTAAATTGTCCAAAATACGGACAATTTCGGCTTGGATTTCTAATGATTTTTGTGGGTTTTCTGGGCAGGGGATTGGGATTTTTAGTTTTTCAACCACTGTTTTTGATAGTCTTGGAATACTTGCCCGACGAACCTGAGCCGAAATCTGAGTCTGTTGCGTTAATAAAAAATGATATAAGAACTTACTTTTAATTTCATTTGGAGTTATGAAAAAATAAACATCGTCTGCCGCCCAAAAATCAACATCACTGTAACCAATTTCACCTGCCGCACCTGCACTGATAATAAAAGCAGTGTCTGATTTGACGTTGCTTTCGTGATAATAACCAAGGGGAGTCATGCAGTTTTGATAAACAGCATAATTGCCAGACTCTTCTAATTGGCTTTTTACAAGCCTTCTTCCGCGTTGAGTCTTCACTACTTCTCCCAACGCCTTCAACTCCACCTCAACCCCTTGCAACAACTCCAAAATATTACTCATCTGCGCCCCCACAGCAATTGTGCAAGTGCCACTTGCACAAATTCGGAATTAGGTCGCATCACTTCACCCCTTTCAAGCAGTTCCATGATTGTGCTCATTTTTTACGGCTCTCAGTTTTGGCTTTGTTTTCTAGAGCGTTGATGGTTTTTAGGTAGTCCTCTTCTACTTGCTCTAGTGTTTTGGCTTTGTATTTTTTATATTCCACTTTGGCTTTAGTTTCAGCCTGCGCGTGGGCGATGCTGCCTGCATTGGGGAGTAATTTTCGCCCTGTGCTTGAGAGTATCTTATCTAGCTCACTAATGTAGTCAGCCATGCGCATCTCTCTTTCTTCAATGGCATTTAATTCTGCCAAATCAAAATAGGCCGATACTAGGTTATTGAGCACGCGTAACTCTAGCGCACTGAGGTAGTTTTTGGCAACCATGGCTTCGGCTTGCGTGGGTTGGTTACCTTTAAAATTGGTTAAGCCTGCAAAGGGTTTGTCGCTATCCACGCGCAGATATATCACCTCTGAGGCAGTATTGCCGTGAGCAGCATAGTGCAGTTTGTTTTGTACGATTTTAAAAAAGGTGATGCTGTCTTCACTATTTGGGTCGTAATCCGTTGCTGTTGCGTATAGTTCCAGCACTTGGCGGTACATGACTTTTTCACTGGAGCGAATGTCACGAATACGATCAAGTAGCTCTTTCCAGTAGCTACCCCCGCCGAGATTTTTTAAGCGGTCATCGTTTAGCGCAAACCCTTTTTCGAGATATTCTTTCAATACAGTGGAAGCGTATCGCCTAAATTGCACACCCCGCACCGAACGTACACGATAGCCAACCGCCAATATCACATCAAGGTTATAGAGTGTAATGTTGCGTGTAACCTCTCGAGTGCCTTCGTTTTGAACTGTCAACTGTTGGTTGACAGTTGCTTTTTCATCTAACTCATTTTCAGCATAAATGGCCTGTATGTGCTTGCTGACATTTTGTTTTGTCGTTTGAAAAAGTTCGGCTATTTCTAATTGAGACAACCAAACCGTGCCATTTTCCAAACGCAAATCAATCTTGGTCGCGCCATCGTCGGTCGTATAGAAAATGACATCACTCATGCGTTAATCTCCGCCACAATCGCATCAATCTCAACACGCAACTGGTTAATTTTGGCAACTGTTGTTTCTATATCTGCATTAAGCTGAGCAATATCAACAACTTCGCGGGTATCTTTGGCTTCAACGTAACTGCTGACTGATAGGTTGTATTCAGCTTTAACAATGTCATCGTAATCGACTGATTTGGCAAAGTGATCAATGTCGGCCTTGCTTTCAAATACCTGCATCATTTCTTCAATATGGTCATCAGTCAGTAGGTTGTTATTGGTTTCTTTTTTAAACAAGCCACTGGCATCGATAAACTGAGTTTTGGTGTCCGTTTTGTGTTTTGATAGGACAAGAATGGTCACGGCAATTGAGGTGCCATAAAACAAGTTGGGTGCGAGTGAAATAATGGTTTCAACGTAGTTGTTATCCACCAGATATTTGCGGATTTTTTGCTCAGCACCGCCACGGTAAAAAATGCCTGGAAAGCACACAATCGCCGCACGGCCTTTGGGTGATAAATAACTGAGTGCATGCAGCACAAAGGCAAAATCTGCCTTGGATTTTGGCGCTAACACGCCTGCGGGGGCAAAGCGTTCATCGTTAATCAACGTAGGGTCGTCACTGCCTATCCAATTCACAGAATAAGGTGGATTAGAAACGATGGCATCAAACGGTTTGTCATCGCCAAACTGCGGGTTGATTAGAGTATTGCCCAGCGCAATATGAAACTTATCGTAATTGATGTTGTGCAAAAACATGTTCATACGCGCAAGGTTGTAGGTGGTGTGGTTGATCTCTTGACCAAAAAAACCTTCTTGTATTTTGTGCTCGTCAAAATGTCTTTTAGCTTGCAACAACAATGAACCAGACCCCGCCGCAGGGTCATAAATTTTATTGACTTTATCTTGATTGTGCATGGCTAACTGCGCAATAAATTTAGAGACATTTTGAGGGGTAAAAAACTCACCACCAGATTTACCTGCGTTAGCGGCGTAGTTGGAGATTAAGAACTCATAAGCATCACCAAACAGGTCAATTTTGCTATCTTCAAAACTGTCCATATTAAGACCAGCCACGCCTTTAAGCACGTAGGTTAAACGTTGGTTTTTCTCTGCCACGGTATTGCCCAAACGGTTGCTGGTGGTATCAAAGTCGGCAAATAAGCCTTTTATGTCTAATTCAGATGGGTAGCCATTGGCTGAACTCTCAATGGCTGAAAAAATGGCAGCTAAATCTGTATTCAGGTTTGCGTTCGTATTAGCGTTAGCGACAAGATTGACAAACAACTGGCTTGGGTAAATAAAGTAGCCTTTGGTTTTAACGGCATCGTCTTTTATTTCAGGGGTAATAACATTATCAGGCAGCGCGGCATAGTCTACGCTTTCATCACCACCCTCAATATAATCGGCAAAATTTTCACTGATAAAGCGATAAAACAAAGTTCCGAGCACATATTGCTTAAAATCCCAGCCATCGACTGAGCCGCGTACATCATTTGCGATTTGCCAGATTTGGCGTTGTAGTTCTGCGCGTTGTTGTGCACTGGTCATAGGATATTCTTTAAATTCCGTAAACATTAAATGTTTTGGTTGAGTTTGCTAGCGATAATTTTAGATATTTTTGGGGCGCAAAAAAACCCGTCAATCGCAAGATTAACGGGTTTTTAAGAATTTGCTAGCGAACTAGACAATAAATGTGGTGCCCGGAGCCGGAATCGAACCGGCACAGCCGTTAAGCCGAGGGATTTTAAGTCCCTTGTGTCTACCAGTTTCACCATCCGGGCGGTAGATTTGGAGCGGGAAACGAGTCTCGAACTCGCGACCTCAACCTTGGCAAGGTTGCGCTCTACCAACTGAGCTATTCCCGCAATTGTGTAAGTGTTGTACAGCGCACTTACTACTATTTGTCACCTTGCGGTCACAAATCAAAAGAGTCGGCATTATACAAAAAGCACTGTCTGCTTGCTAGTTCTTTTTTGCCAGTTTTTAAAATAAACCACTTTTCAACTTATCCTGAGACCTAATCTATAAGCAATACAGATTGTACTGAAGGGTAAGATCATGCTGGGTGGTGTGATTTAGCTTGAAACTACGACCATCAGCAAGAAAGTGGTGGAGGCGCGAGCCGGAGTCGAACCGGCCTAAACGGCTTTGCAGGCCGCGGCATAACCGCTTTGCTATCGCGCCATCTTCAACAACCAGTTATGGCTGCAGATTAAAAAGGGAAAGCAATGCTTTCCCTTAAAAATGTTTGGAGCGGGAAACGAGTCTCGAACTCGCGACCTCAACCTTGGCAAGGTTGCGCTCTACCAACTGAGCTATTCCCGCACTTTTCTTCACACGTGTTTCGTAAAGAAGCACGCATTTTAATGATTTTTGACAGGGTGTCAAGGTGAGAATGCGCTTATGCAAGCAAGGCGCGCGCAATTGATTTGTTAGATGGTTTCACGAATGGTTGGCCATGCTGCGCGTAAGTAATACCCCATCGAAATCAAGGTTAAGAGTGCGGCAAGCACAATCAACCATTCGCCTATCCATTGGATATTGATCCCCCATAGCGGATCAAACCACAGCAGTAAGATAATGGCGATCATTTGCGCGACGGTTTTGATTTTTCCAACCATGGCCACGGCCATGTTTGCACTTTTACCTAGGATGGCCATCCATTCTCGTAAGGCGCTGATGGCAATTTCACGGCCAATAATAATCAAGGCTACCACGGCACCGATTCGGTTGAGTTCTACCAATAAGATGAGGGCCGCTGCCACCATCAGTTTATCCGCAACGGGATCTAGAAAAGCACCAAATTTAGACATTTGTTGATATTTACGCGCCCAATAGCCATCCAACCAATCGGTGAGTGCGGCCAAGATAAACACCGTGGAAGCAGTCAGGTTCACCCAATGCGCGGGTAGGCCTTCGGATGTCACAGCATTGGCGGGTAAATAAAAGATACCAACAAACACTGGAATCATCGCAATGCGCATTAAGGTGAGTACATTGGGAATCGTCCACATAGTTTTATTTTCTTAGATTGAGATACGCGCTGTGCGTGGATATGAGGTTGCCCCCCGCGCATGAGGCTTTTGGTTAATGGAGACGATCATAAATCGTCTGCGCCAGTGCAAGACTGATGCCTTCAACTTGTGCGATTTCATCTATGCTAGCACTTTTTATCCCATCTAGGCCACCAAAGCGGGTCAGCAAGGCTTTACGCCGTTTAGCGCCAACGCCGTCAATATCCTCCAAACTGGAGGTAATGCGCGCTTTTGCACGTTTTGCACGGTGGCCAGTGATGGCAAACCGATGCGCTTCATCGCGGATTTGTTGCAATAAATGCAAGCCGATATTGTCAGTGGGCAAGTTAAGCATTTCGCCTGTGTCGGAAAAAATCATGGTTTCTAGCCCCGGTTTGCGCTCTTCACCTTTGGCGATGCCTACCAATAAAATATCGTCGAGCCCGACTTCTTGCATGACTTCAATCGCCACACCCAGCTGGCCTTTGCCACCATCAATAAACACTAAATCTGGCCTAACGCCCTCACCTGCTGCAACTTTTTTATAGCGACGAGTCAGCACATCGCGCATGGCCGCGTAATCGTCGCCTGGCGTAATGCCAGTGATGTTATAGCGTCGGTATTCACTATTTTGCATATCGCCGTGATCAAACACTACGCAACTACCCACCGTAGCTTCACCCATGGTGTGACTAATATCAAAACACTCAATCCGCTCGACCGATTCTTGCAGATGAAGCGCTTCACGCAAAGCCAACAAACGCGCATGCTGATTTGCACTGGTGGCCATCCGTTGTTGCAATGCGAGTTCTGCATTGGTTTGCGCCATCTTGAGCCATACTTTTTTATCGCCAATGGCATTGATCAGCACGCGGATTTTGCGCTCAGCTTGTTCACTGAGCACCGTTTCGATGGATTCGGTATCAATGTCTGCGCCACATACCAATAATGGGGGCGTATTTTGCGCAACATAATGCTGCGCAATAAAGGCTTCTAGCGTTTCAATACTGTCTGCATCTTGGCTGTTTTTTGGGAAAAAACTCTTATCACCCAAATGACGTCCACCCCGTATCATCACTAAATTAATGCAGTGCTGCCCTTGGATAAAGGCACAGGCAATCACATCGGCATCACTCACACTAAAGTCACTGACAAATTGCTTGGCTTGCACTTGGCGCAAAGCTTGCATACGGTCTCGCATCACCGCCGCCAACTCGTATTCCATCGCTTCAGCTGCCGCATTCATGCTGTCACCAATGGCGTCAATCACCTCATTGGTTTTACCGAGCAAAAACATGGCAGCATGTTTAACATCATGCGCATACGCTTCTTGACTGATCAACTCGACACAGGGCGCGGTACAGCGGGCAATTTGATATTGCAAACAAGGCCGAGAGCGATTGGCAAACACCGTGTTTTCACACGTCCTCAACTTAAATACTTTTTGAAGTAACTGTATGCTCTCGCGCACTGCGGGCGAGTTAGGAAACGGGCCAAAATATTGCGCCCCTTTGCGTTGCGTGCCGCGATGAAAAGCCAAACGAGGATAAGCATCTGCCGTTAACGCAATATAAGGATACGACTTATCATCACGAAACAATACGTTGTAGCGTGGCATCATGCTCTTGATGAGATTGTTCTCAAGCAGCAATGCCTCAGCCTCAGAGCGCGTCACTGTGGTTTCAATGCCAACGATTTGCGACACCATCATCTTGGTACGCGGACTCGGAAGATTTTTATTGAAGTAACTGGAAACGCGTTTTTTTAAATCTTTGGCTTTACCGACATAAATCACCGTATTTTCCGCATTGAGCATGCGATAGACACCGGGGAGATTAGGTAGATTTTTAAGGATAGGCTTGGGGTCAAACATGGGCGTATTTTAGCATTAGATGCCAGCGCCTTTACGTGGCACTGGCGTGCTAATTAGAAAACAGACGCTGGTAGTAAAAAGACGTGGGTTAAAAACAAACGACTGCAGCAGATACCTACCCTAACAACTCCCCACCAATCGCCCAATCTTCATGGGGGATTTCTTCAAATACCACATAGGTGTAATTGGCGGGTTTGTGTGCGTGCTTGACCAATGTTTCGGTAATTTCTTTGGCGATGGCGGCTTTTTGCTCTTTGCTAACCGTACCTGCGAGTTTGATATTGACGTATGGCATGGGATGGCGCTCCTTAAATAGAATGATGGGGGTTGCGTGTGTGATTGTGAATAGGTTGATCAGTGATGGTCATGCGCATGTGCATGTCCTGCAAACCCGCGCTGAATATCGCGTAACAAGTTAGCTGTGACGACCAATAAGAGTAATGAAATCAATATCGATAATATCGGGTCTATCGCCATCCAGCCGGTCAAATAAATCACCACCCCCGCGATCACTGCCACCACCGAGCCTAATAAATCGCCAATGACGTGTAAAAATGCAGCGCGATGATTCAGGTTATCCTCTGCGCCATGATGGTGATGTTGGTGCATTTTTTTAGCCACCACCACATTCACCCCCAGCCCCACCAGCGCAACCATCGTCACCACACCGCCATACACCGCCTGCGGGGCTGACAGCCTTGTGATGGCTTCCCAAATAATCCACGCGGTCACTACCAGCATCAAAACAGCATTAAATAATGACACCCATAATTCCATCCGTTTGCCTTGCTGGCCATGACGGGCTTGGTGCGCTGCCCACATCGCCAGTGCAATCGCCAACACATCCGAGAGCATGTGCCAAGCATCGCTTAGCAAGGCCAGTGAGTGGGTATACATGCCACCAGCAAATTCAACCACGGTAAATACACTGATCCAAATCAAGGGCACTAAGAATGGATTTTTTTCTGGATCAGCATGCTGTGTGGCGTGTCCTTGGCAACAAGGGGGCAGTTGGTTAGAGTTTGGCGGGGGATGATTCATATGAAATTCGATAACCCTAAACGATAAAAAGTGCGGATTGATTATGGTCCACTTGGCGCAGTTTGTAATTGACGCTGAATTCGCAACAGGCCTTCGCTACGTTCGTTTGCATCTAAAAAGCCATCTTGATTGCTATCGAGCAATGTAAATTGCTGCTCAATTAACAAAAGCTGTATGGCTTTAAATTCGTCTAAACTCATGCGCGAGGCAGATTCGTTGGCAGGATAGATGGCCTCTACACTTTCTGTCGCGTTAGCCAAAGCGGGTGCAGCTAAAAAAAACAGCGCACTTAAAATGCCGCACCAACAACGTGGATGCCTAAGCATGTTTTGTATCACCATGTTTACCTCATATCTAACCATGATATCTGACCATGATATCCAACGATGTATCTTATAATACACAAAATCTTATTCAACAGCTTATGTTAAGTTACCGACACGCATTTCATGCTGGCAACCATGCCGATGTCCTTAAACACTGGGTCTACAGCCTCGTTCTAGACTATTTTAATCAAAAGGACAAAGCGTATTGGGTGATGGATACGCATGCGGGTGCGGGCGTGTATGCCTTGAATCAGGCCATGGCCAATAAAACGGCAGAATATCAAGCCGGCATTGCACGATTACAAGCACAGCAAGCGATCCCAGCGATATTTTCGGACTATTTGCAGGCAGTCGATGCCTGCCAAACGCAGGCAAACATCCCGTTGTATCCAGGCTCACCAGCCATTGCGAACTACTTTTTAAGAGACAGCGATAAATTACGCTTGTTTGAGCTGCACCCCGCGGACCATGCGTTATTGGCACAACACTTTGCAAGCCGTGGACGACATATTCAGGTCGGATTTAAAGACGGCTTTGATGGCATCAAGGTCTGTTTACCACCGCCCACAAAACGTGGCTTGGTATTGATTGATCCGCCTTATGAATTGAAAGAGGATTACAGCCGCGTGTTTGATTGTCTTAAAGACAGCATCAAGCGATTCGCCACAGGCACCTATTTAGTTTGGTATCCGATGTTGATGCGCACCGAGCCTGATTGGATGATCGCGCAACTCAAAACGCTCGCTCCATCGTATCTGCATGTTGGTCTTCAAGTGAAGGCGCCGCATGCGGACGGCTTTGGCATGATAGGCAGTGGCATGTTCATTGTAAATCCGCCTTGGGTATTGGCAGCGCAGCTTGCTGAGGGCATGCCGTGGCTTACGCAAACCTTGGGGCAGGATGCCTCCGCGACCCACCTGTTAGAGGCAGTAAGCCGCTAATGTGTGTCGCATTGATGATGCGTACACCCTCAATCAATAGCGCACGCGAACGCGGTGTGTTTCAAGCCCATCCACCACGCTGACGCTAAACGCATGCACCGCAATGGTCTGCGCGGCTTCGGTTTGAATACGGACCCGCCACTCACCGCTACTGAGATTCGTTTTAGTCGTGTAGCCACGATAACCGCCATCGCGTCCGCCCGCCAATACAAACCCTGGGGTGCCATAATTCACCCAGCTTCCGCGTTCTTTTTTTTGCCAATTGTGAATCAGCTTGGTATGCAAGCCTTTGGGCGCAAATACCGCTGAAAAACACACCAACTTTTCATTGGCGGTGATGCGCAGGTGCGCACTGTCTACCCGCCAAAACTGCCACCACGGCGCTTTTTGCAAGGTGACCCAATAGCCCTCTGGTTGCTTATCAAGCGCATAGCCCACCACCACCGCTTGTTTGACCAAAGGCACCGGCGGGATCATGTCGGCACGGTAAGCCACCATTAACAGCACCGCCAATACGCCCACCGGCCAAATACTACCGCTATGTTTTGGCGCGTGACGATACAAGACAAAACTGGCGGTCGCGCCTAACATGGTACTGCTATAAAACCAGATGGCATGCACACTGCCCAATATATAAGGAAGCGCAAAGTTAAACAGCAAAATGGTGCATAAGCCAAACATGCTCCAACACAAGGTGAGGCGGCGATATTCACTTTCTAAAAATTCGTTTGCGACTAACAACACCCCTAATAACAAGGTGATCATCCAAGCCATGCCATAGCTTGAGCTTTTAAAATACAAAATAAATAAAGCACTCAACAAGCTGCCAAATAAAAACTGCAACACCCAGTAAGGCCAATCTTGTATGGGCCATTGGCTTAGTTTGTTCGAGAGCCACGGCCAAGCAGATACACAAGCCAGCAGACGTGCCCACCAAGTTGCAGGGGTAGACAATTGATGCAGTATCCAACCTGCAAGCACAATGTAGCCAGAAAAAATTGCAATATCCGTCAGCATGACACGATGACCAATGGTAAGGGCATCCCATGCAAAGCCCCCGACAAAAAAGAGGACGGGTAACATGCGTTTGAGGCGGTTGAAATGCTGCATGATCAATAACGCCTTGGCAGGCTGGCTAATAGCACTCGGTGCTGGGGGTAATGTAGGTTCAGACATCAATCACGGAAAAAAAGAATAGGTTATTTGGTGATGCGTTAACAAGATCAGGCAATACCATCAATGACACACATCATAGGCCAAGGTCATTAAACGTTGCAAGGCAACTCGGCTTTTCAAGAAGTTAACGGTAATAAGTGACCATCTAACACAGTAAAAAAGGGGCTTTCGCCCCTTTGAGTATGCCAGTACAGATTATGCAGTTTCTTGGATAGGAATGATTTTTTTCACCCGATCAAGCGCCCCTGCATACTGCGTCATTTGGTTAAAGTTGAGATATTTGTAGATCGCGGCGGTATCGGTCAGTTTGGTGCCCAGCGTGTCTAAATATTCTTGCATGGTGGGAATGCGTCCTAATTTGGCACACACGGCCGCTAACTCAGCAGACCCTAAATACACACGGGCATCTTTGCCCATACGGTTATCAAAGTTACGGGTGGAGGTTGAAAACACCGTGGCTTTGTCTGCCACCCGCGCTTGGTTGCCCATGCACAACGAGCATCCAGGCACCTCTGTGCGCGCACCAGCCACGCCAAAGGTAGCGTACACCCCCTCGGCACGAAGCTGGGCTTCATCCATGCGGGTTGGTGGTGCAATCCACAAGCGGGTTGGAATGGCGCCCGCCCCTTCTAATACTTTTCCAGCGGCGCGGTAATGGCCAATATTGGTCATACAACTGCCAATAAAGACCTCATCAATTTGATCGCCAACCACCGCAGACAATGGCTTAATATCATCAGGATCATTCGGGCAAGCAAGCAGTGGTTCTGTGATGTCGTTGAGATCAATTTCAATCACATGCGCGTACTCTGCATCTGCATCAGGTGTT
>JAIYBT010000016.1 GCA_027488395.1 Methylophilaceae bacterium
GATCATTGGTACATGGATTACTGGTACATGGATTACTGGTACATGGATTACTGGTACATGGATTACTGGTACATGGATTACTGGTACATGGATTACTGGTATATGGATTACTGGTACATGGATTACTGGTACATGGATTACTGGTACATGGATTACTGGTACATGGTCTTTTTGTCACTGCATTAATCAATCTGACCCGCTGCCGTGATATTCATACCGCCATCAACATAAGTAATTTCGCCTGTAATGCCAGAGGCTAAATCGCTACATAAAAATGCCGCTGCATTGCCAACTTCTTCGATGGTGACATTACGACGTAATGCCGCATGTTTTTCATTGAAACCGATCATTTTGTCAAAATCCGCAATGCCTGAGGCTGCCAAGGTTTTGATCGGGCCTGCAGATACCGCATTCACACGAATGCCACGCGGACCAAGGCTTTGAGCTAAATATCGTACGTTGGCCTCTAAACTTGCTTTGGCTACGCCCATCACATTGTAATTTGGCATGGTGCGTTCGGCGCCTAAATAACTCAAGGTGAGTAAGCTCGCTTGACGACCTTGCATCATGGGATAAGCGGCTTTTGCCATCGCAGAAAAGCTGTATGAGCTTATGTCATGCGCAATGCGAAAGTATTCGCGATTGATGTTGTCAAGGTAATCGCCATCTAACGCTACTTTTGGCACAAAAGCGACTGAATGCACTAAACCATCTAGGCCATCCCAATGATTGGCTAAGTCCACAAATAATTGGTCAATTTGCGCATCTTCTGCTACATCACATGGCAATACTAATTCGGATTCAAAGTCTGCGGCTAAATCACGCACGCGTTTTTCATGTTTTTCAACTTGATAGGTAAAGGCCAGTTCGGCACCTTCTCGTTTCATGGCGGCAGCGATGCCGTATGCAATTGAGCGATTACTGAGCATGCCAGCAATCAGAATTTTTTTTCCAGCAAGAAATGCCATGCTTAATCCTGTTCGATAGGTTAGGTAAATCGGTTAACGCGTGTGGTTTGATCGTGGATCAAATAACTCGCGTAAACCTTCGCCGAGCAGATTATACCCTAACACGGTAATCAAGATAGCGAGGCCAGGGAATACCGACAACCACCAAGCAAACTGTATATATTCCTTACCATCGGTCAGAATATTTCCCCAAGACGCTTGTGGCGCTTGTACGCCCAAGCCCAGAAAACTCAAGCCTGACTCAAGCAATACTGCGCTAGCGATGCCTAATACAACACTGACAAGGACTGGCGTTAGACTGTTGGGTAAACAATGTATGAAAATCATTCGAACATCACTTGCGCCCATCGCACTTGATGCCAATACAAATTCACGCTGACGCAAACTTAAAAATTCTGCGCGTACTAAACGCGTGACGCCCATCCATGACGTTAATCCAATCACGATCATGACATTGGTAATGGATGGGGTTAAAAAGGCGATCACCGCTAAAATAAGAAAGAAACTTGGTATGGATAACATGATATCGACCAACCGCATAATTACCGTATCCACCCAACCGCGATAAAAGCCCGCAATCGCACCGAGTATGACACCGATTAGGGTAGATATGCCGACGGCAACCAAGCCGACTAACAGTGAGATTCGGCTGCCATAGAGCATACGACTCCATACATCGCGTCCAAGGCCATCAGTCCCCATCCAATGAAGTGAAGAGGGCGCTAATAGTATCTGTTTGACTTGAATCGCATTGGGGTCATACGGTGATAACCATGGTGCGCAAAGCGCGAGTAACATCATCATCAGGATCATCACGAGACCCGCGCATGCAAGTGGATGTTTGAAAATTTTATACATACTGATGATCCATTACTGCGCAGTCGCAATGCCACGACGAAGACGTGGATCCGCCCAGGCATAGGCTAAATCTGCACATAGATTGCCTAATAATGTTAACGCAGAACCGATGGTTAAAATACCCATCACCACAGGAAAATCGCGCATCATCACCGCGTCATAAAACAATTTTCCCATACCAGGAATTGCGAAGATGGTTTCGGCAATCACAGAGCCGCCTATCAGCCCTGGAATAGACAAGCCGATGATGGTGATTAAGGGCAATAAGGCATTGCGCAACGCGTGACGATAGGTCACGGCTCGATCACTCAAGCCTTTGGCACGTGCGGTAAGGACATAATCCAAATTAAGCACATCCAACATGCCATTTTTCACAAATAACGTAATGCTCGCCAAGCCGGTCAGTGCTGGGATAACCACGGGCATGAATAAATGCATCAACACATCTTGTACTTGTTGCCAACTACTTAATTGCTCGTAATTAAGGCTATGTAAGCCAGAGATTGGAAACCAAGGATGAATGACCCCAATCCAGTACATGAGTAGCAACGACAACCAAAAGCCTGGGATTGAAAAGCCAATAAAATTAAATAGCGTGATGACACGGTCTGGCCATTGATGATAGCGTTTTGACGCAAGGATACCGAGCGGCACAGCCAGAATGAGGGTGATGAATAAGCCCAATACATTCATTAATAACGTAATCGGTAGTGCTTCTTGAATCATGCCTTTGGTGATATCGCCGTTTGCATTTTTTTCGGCCCAAAACACGGGTTTTTGATGGCTGGCAAAGGAGTGCCCAAAATCTAGTTGGACCATCCGTTTTAACCATAAGCCATATTGCACCATCACAGGTTGATCAAGATGGTAGAGCGCGCGCAACTTTTGACGCGACTCTTCGGAGGATTTTGGGTTGAACGCAGCTTCGGTACTGGTGATGTCCCCAGGCGCTAAATGCATGACAAAAAAAGAAATCAGGCTGATACCAATCAGCATTGGGATCATCCACAGTAACCGTTTGATCAAATAGTTCAACATGATTACTCTGCCTGCATTTGATGACGTCTGATTGGGGCAGGCACAAACCATTGTTGACTGTCATAGCCCACGCCAGCTGCAGGAATAGGATCGACGATGCCTTTGACCCGTTTGTGAATAGCCGTTAAACCATACCCCGCCGACAGATACACGATCGGACTATCTTGGTATAGGATTTCGGCAAATTGATGATAAATATGCATACGCTCAACCGGATCAAACGTTTGTCTACCTTGCTCAAGTAATTGATCCACGGTTGGATTTTGGTAGCCTATAAAATTAAATTGCCCTGGCTGCTGTTGGCTGGAATGCCAAATATTATATTGATCTGGGTCTAACCCTAAGCCCCAACCCATGACCACGGCATCAAAATCGCCAGTTTTAATAAAACGTGTAATTAAACTCGCCCATTCAATGGAGCGCACTTTCACCTCAATCCCCACTTCTTTTAAACGGCGTTGAATGATTACCACCGTTTTTTCACGCTCTTTATTGCCATGATTGGTTAATATTTCAAAACTAAGGGGTTTCCCCTGTCGGTCTAAAATGCCATCGCCATTACTGTCTTGATAACCCGCCGCAGTGAGTAAAGCCCGTGCACGTTGTGGGTCGTAAGCATATGGCGTTAAGGTCGGATGACTCCAGCGGGTGCCGGGCTTATAAGGGGAGGCGATCGCAATACCCAAGCCAAGATAAACGCCGTCAATAATTTCTTGTTTATCAATGGCATAGTTGATGGCCTGCCTTACGCGCACATCATCAAACGGGGCATGTTTGAGATTAAAGCCTAAATAGGTATAACTGTTACCTAACTCTTTGTACTGGTTGAGTCTTGCTTGCAAGTCAGGACGAGAGGGGATGATGCGGGCATAGGTAATAGGATCCATATTCATGCTATCGATATTATCTGCCATCAATTCAAGAAACTGTGCTGCGGGATCCGGAATAATGCGCTCAATCAGTTGATTGATGTGCGGGGCGCCCAGCACGGCAAGTGGATTTTTATCCATTTTAAGATACTCGCCATGCCGCCATTCGCTGAGTTGATAATAATGACTACCAACAGGTTTTTGAGCAAATTGCGTGGTGTGGATATCTTGCCCGGCCAATAAATGTTTTGGCAGTATTTGCAAGCCTGACCAGCTATCCAGCGCGGGTGAAAAGGCTTGTGCATAATGCACAATAAAGGTGTTTGCGTCTGGTGTTTCCGCATGCGTCACTAACTGAAAGTCTGAGGCGTAAGGGCTGTGTGTTTTTTCATCTACAACCAACTGCCAAGTAAATAACACATCAGCACTGGTTAACGGTTTACCGTCAGCCCACTTCAAATTGGGTTTTAAGTGGAAGGTAATGGTTTTATGATCTGGCGCAACTTCCCATGTGTCCACCAATTCACCAGTAAGATCCAAAGATTGATCGTAACGTAACAACGTATTAAAAATGTGCGACGAAATCGCACTTGAAGCGGATTCACCCGCCACCATTGAAATTAAGCCACTGGGGTCAGACGGCATTGCGCTGAGCAATGCGCCACCGTCTTCTGCAGTATATGGACGGTCAAGCGCTGGATCAACAGCAGAAGGCGTCTGGCCACATCCATTACATAGCAGTACAACTAACAATACCCCTGTTTGATAAGGGATCAGATCGGGGATTGCTTTTAACCGATCGATGAAGGCGTTAATGAATGAAATTAGCATGCGCAACAGCTCAAACCAGATGAAACATAGACGAAGCTTCAACGAATCGCATGTCTGCGGCTTTTGGTATGACGCGATGCGCTTGGATTGGCTTTGCTATGCGTCGATTTTTGACTACGATGTACTGGTCGGCTGGAATGTTTGCTTTGCGTCGTGCGCTTTTTTGATGCTTGTGCGCGAGGGCTATTCGGTAATGATGTCAAACGCAAAATCTGCAAGGTTTGCCCTGCACTGAGCTGTTTGTGTTTTAAATGGTTGGTTTGCATGATCTGTTTCGCACTAGTTTGATAACGTTTCGCCAAGGATGCCAGTGTTTCCCCACGTTTTACGCGATGTGTGACTGTTGCTGGGCTGACTTGTTCACGTTCTGTGCTTGATTCAGAGGTTATTTGTGTCATCGCAGCAACATCAATCGGTTGCGATAACGAAGGTTGGCTTAACGCAGGCACCAGTAAAGGCTTACGGATGATTAAATTTTTATTTGGCTTGATATTGTTGCTGGCACTTAATTCATAAATGCTGATGCCAAACTGATTGGCAATGTTGCCTAAGCGTTCGCCACGTTTTGGTTGGTAACTATGCCATTTTGATAACGGTTGATCATAATGACGCAAATTATTGTTGAATCTTGCCGCCGCCCAAGTGGGTAACAACAGTTTTTGACGACTATTATCTGCAATTAAAATGGGGCGTTTAAAGCTTGGGTTTAAAGCATTAAATTCATCAATAGAAATGCCTGCAAGTTCAGCCGCCAGAGATACATCCATTTTGTTGGGTGCTTCCACCGTCGTAAAATAAGGCGTATTCGGAATTTCATTGAGTTTGAGACCAAACTGTTCGGGTTTAAAAATAATATTTTTAATCGCCTGTAGCTTGGGTACGTAGTTTTTGGTTTCGTCTGGCAAGGCAAGATGTTGGTAATCTGTTGGCAGTCCTAATTTTCGATTACGCTCAATCGCGCGTGATACGGTGCCTTCCCCCGCGTTGTAGGCGGCCAAGGCTAAATCCCAAGCACCAAACATAGTGTATAAGCGTTGAAGATAGTTAAGGGCCGCTTGCGTTGCGGCCGTGACATCTTTGCGCGAATCTTTCCAGTAATTTTGTTTCAGGCCAAAATCTTTGCCTGTAGATGGAATAAATTGCCAAATACCAGATGCTTTACTGGTAGACAATGCCGTGGGGTTAAAGCCACTCTCAATCATGGGCAGCAATGCAATTTCGGTCGGCATGCCGCGTTTTTCCACTTCCTCGACAATATGAAATAAGTATTTTTTGCTGCGATCCAACATGCGAGACACATAGTCAGGACGAGATGCGTACCATTGTTCATGTTTGTTGGTATAGGCGGAATCGATGTCAGGCATGCTGAAGCCATCACGGACTCTATCCCACAGGCTTTCTTGCAAACTTAAGCTGTCATCTAATTGAAACTCAGAGACATAAGGGGTGCTTTCTTCGCTGCCATAACTCTCATCAAAGCTGCCATTGTCCACCGATAAGGTGGCTTCTTCAACTGGCGCTGCAGCCAAGCCTATTGGCGCAAGCAAATAGCCCAACATGCATATAATCAACCACTTAAACATAGATATTTGTATTCGTTGAATTGTCATGACCAGGTTTTTTATCGTCGATTGTTTCGATCTCGCACTGATCGTCGTTTCATGGATTTGCCTTGGTCGGTAGCCTTAAGTCAGGGTAACCACCATGCTGAATGGACGTTATTCTACGGCAATTTAAAGTCGAGACAACCTTTTTAACGGGTGATTGAGGCTTGACACCTTAACCATTTTCAAGGTGGCTGTGGTGCTGATACTGAAGGATTAAAACTGATTGCGCGCTTGACGGAGGCTGGTAAAAACCGCAAGTGACGTATCCGACAAATGTTGGGGGGTATGCATCAGGGTTTCGCATCTTAAAAAAGGGTTAGTGGCTAATTCCAACGCAAGGATGGTGGGTAACGTGGCTTGTTGGGCGGTTCTGCGTTGTTGGGTATCAACGATACGCATTTGTAAAGCTTGATTGTCAGGCTCTACCATGCTTGCAAAGGCAAGATTGTGTGCTGTGTATTCATGTGCTGGGTAGATTAAGGTGTCGACAGGCAATTGTTTAATCCGTGCGAGTGACGCAAACATTTGCGCCGGTGTCCCTTCAAATAAACGACCACAACCACCACCAAATAATACATCGCCACAAAATAAATGTTGCGCATTTAGGTAAAACGCAATGTGATCTAAAGTGTGACCTGGCAGCGCGATCACCTGGGCTGTCAGTGTGTGTGTTTGCAGGGTGAGCGTTTCGCCTTCAACCACCCGATGACAATCAAGGGTTTGATAAGCGGGATGTGAACTGTCAGGCGCAAACACATTACAGCGCCAGTGGGTTTGTAAAGCCAGCGCGCCGCCTGTGTGGTCAGCATGATGATGCGTCAATAGGATGCCTGCTAGCGATAACTGATGTTGATGCAAATACTGTTCAACCACCGTTGCATCGCCTGGATCCACCACCCAAGCCAATCCATCCAGCACAATTACCCAAATATAATTATCGGTAAAGGCAGGGATTGGCGTAATACGCAAGCTTGTATTTGTCGAATGCATCCTGCATCATTGAAATAAAGCACCTGGTTTGTCAAGCGCGTCGTGTGAAGGCAGGATTAATTGATAAGCCACGAGATGTATAGTGACACGCTGGGGTCAGCCGCTGAGTGACATCGGTATTTAGTCAACATGGTTTTTTGGAGTCTCACAGTGTCAAATCTTTGTGTCAATCCCCCTCAAAATACCGACTTGGGCAATTATATTGTCGCGCAGGAAACGCGGATATATTCACAAGTTGTCAGTGATGTGTTTGGGTTTCATGCAGTGCAATATGGTTGGCCCACGGTGAATTTAATTGCGGATAGTCGGATGCCTCATAAGCATTATGTTTCATGTTTGCCGGCAGGAGGACATGCCACCTTGCAGGCGGAGAGTGAATTTTTACCATTTACTGAACATAGTATTGATCTAGTGTGTTTACCACATACGTTAGAACAGTGCGGGCATCCACAGCAAACCTTACGCGAGGTGTATCGCGTGTTAGTGGCCGATGGCGTTTTGGTATTAACTGGCATGACGCCTGTGAGTGTATTGGGGGTTTCGGCGCGTTTTGTTAACTGCCATGGCCTAGGCCCAATTACGCGACAATTTACGGCATGGCGCATTCGTGATTGGTTAGGGGTGTTGGGCTTTGAGATTCAGCAAAGCGGTTATTGTATGCATGCCTTGCCAGTGAACGATACACATTGGTTACAACGACAATCCTTTTTAGAGCGGATTGGCGCCGGTAGCTGCGGCATCACAGGCGGTATTTATTACATCGTGGCAAAAAAACGCGTGATGAATGTGCGTTTACTCAGACCAGATTGGAAAAAAACAGCATTGACGCAAGCGCTGCCCGTAAGAAAAGCCCAAACGCCAAGTCAAAAGCAGTAAAATGCGCGCATGAAAAACTTGGTATCTATTGAAATGTACGCAGACGGTGCATGTAAAGGCAATCCTGGCGTAGGCGGGTGGGGCGTGTGGCTAACATCTGGGTCACACGAAAAATCGTTATGTGGCGGGGAGCCTCACACCACTAACAATCGCATGGAACTGATGGCGGTCATCCAAGGCTTAATGAGTATTAAAAATCCATCTCAGATCAATATTTACACGGATTCCAGTTATGTGCAAAAAGGCATGAGTGAGTGGATTCATGGTTGGAAAGCCAAGCAGTGGCGTACCGCGGATAAAAAGCCTGTGAAAAACGCAGATTTGTGGCAACAGTTGGATCAACTGGTTATCCCGCATTCGGTGACATGGATTTGGGTTAAAGGACATGCGGGTAACGCGGGTAATGAAAAGGCCGACATGCTGGCTAATCAAGGTGTAGATCGTCAATTAACTGCCATGAATCTCACCAAATAAGCAACGTGTACGGATTGAGATTCCACCAATCGAATGTGTGTTTAATCCTTAATCACTGGCCTGATCTAGGGTGTTTAATCCCAACGTTTAACGCAATGAGCATATGATGAGACAAATTTTTCTAGATACTGAAACCACGGGCCTGTATCCCGATCAGGGGCATCGGATTATTGAAATTGCTGCGGTGGAAATTTTCAATCGCCGCCCAACACAGCGGCATTTTCATGTTTATGTCAATCCAGAACGTGAGATTGATCCTGGTGCACAAGAAGTCCATGGCATTTCTTTTGAGTTTTTGCAAGATAAGCCCTTGTTTGCACAAGTGGCTGACCCATTGATTGAATTTATTCAAGGCGCAGAGCTGATTATCCACAATGCGCCCTTTGATATTGGTTTTTTAAACATGGAGTTCACGCGCTGTGAGCGACCCATGCTGGATCAGTACGTGGCTGGCGTGGTGGATACGCTTAAAATGGCAAAAGCGTCTCGTCCAGGACAACGTAATAATCTGGATGCGTTGTGTCGGCATTTTGGCATTGATAATTCTAAACGTACCTTGCATGGCGCTTTGTTGGATGCCGAGTTATTGGCTGAGGTCTACATCGCGATGACGCGTGGCCAAGAAAGTTTATTGATGGAACTGGCGCAAACGCCGCAAGTGCAAGTTTCTAATACCCAAGCCCTCGCTACATTGCCACTCAAGTTACAAGTTGCAAATGCAGAAGAACTCGATTTGCATCAGCAATACCTGACAGGCCTCATGAAAAGCGGAGGAGTGGTCTGGTAATCGCTCTGTTCAAGGCAATCTCTCGTTTTACAGCATGCTACACTTAATTTAATAAAAAATTGAGTTAAATAAAAATATAGGTATAAAACAATGATCATGAACCAAACCATTGTAGTGACTGGAGGTGCAGGGTTTATTGGCAGTAATTTTGTCAATACATGGGTGGCGTTGGGCTTAGGCAAAGTCATCACGTTAGATAAATTAACCTATGCAGGCAATATGGAAAATTTGGCCCAAATTGCTTCGCATCCGCAGCATGTGTTCATCCAAGCAGACATTGGTGATCGTGAGGCAGTACGCGAATTACTCCGCGTTCATCAACCTACAGCAGTGCTAAATTTTGCCGCTGAAAGCCATGTTGATCGCTCTATTTATGGGCCTGATGCATTTGTCCAAACCAATGTGGTAGGTACCTTTAATTTACTTGAGGAAGTGCGTGCTTATTGGCAAGCATTACCCGATGCGGCACAAGCAGCATTTAGATTTTTACATGTATCCACGGATGAAGTGTATGGCACCTTATCTGCAGATGCGCCAGCATTTACAGAAACGCATCCTTATCAGCCCAATAGCCCATATTCAGCATCGAAAGCGGCTTCTGATCATTTGGTACGGGCTTACTTTCATACCTATGGTCTACCGACACTGACGACCAATTGCTCCAATAATTATGGGCCGTATCATTTCCCTGAAAAATTAATACCGCTAGTGATTCATAACGCCTTAGCGGGCAAAGCACTTCCTATTTACGGTAACGGCAGTCATGTGCGTGATTGGCTCTATGTGGAAGATCACTGCCATGCGATTCGTGCCGTATTAGCCCGAGGAAACGTCGGCGAAACCTACAACATTGGTGGATGTAACGAAAAAACCAATTTAGAAGTTGTGCATACCTTGTGTGACATTCTAGATGAAGCCAAACCCAAAGCGGTCGGCAGTTATCGCGATCAAATTACCTTCGTAAAAGATCGGCCGGGTCATGATCAACGCTATGCCATCGATGCGTCTAAAATTGCTGGCGAACTGGGTTGGACGCCCACTGAAACCTTTGAATCTGGCATTCGTAAAACGGTGCACTGGTATTTAAACCATGCGGATTGGGTGGACAATGTGACCAGTGGTGAATATCAACATTGGTTGCAAAAAAACTATAGCGCACGTCAAGCAGGAGCAGTGTAATGGCGAGAAAAGGCATTGTATTGGCGGGGGGGTCTGGCACCCGTTTGTACCCAGTAACGCAGGTCGTCTCTAAACAGTTATTGCCTGTGTATGATAAACCTATGATTTATTATCCGCTGTCCGCTTTAATGTTAGCAGGGATAAGAGAGGTGCTCATCATCTCGACGCCGATGGATACCCCGCGCTTTAAAGAACTGTTGGGTGATGGCACACAGTGGGGCATGCAAATTGACTATCAAGTGCAACCATCTCCAGATGGGTTAGCACAAGCCTTTATTTTAGGCGAGTCATTTATTGCTGGCGAGGATTGTGCCTTGGTATTGGGTGACAATATTTTCTATGGGCATGAGTTAGGACAGCTTGCGACACAAGCAGCGAACCGGACCGAAGGGGCCACAGTATTTGCCTATCCAGTGTTAGATCCAGAACGCTATGGTGTGGTTGAGTTTGATGCACAGGGTAAAGCGGTGAGTTTGGAAGAAAAACCAACGTTGCCAAAGTCACGTTATGCAGTCACGGGCTTGTACTTTTATGACCATCAAGTGGTGGAGATCGCAAAACAGCTAAAACCCTCAGCACGAGGCGAACTTGAAATCACGGATGTCAATAAACATTATTTGGCGTCAAACGCGCTGAATGTCGAGGTAATGGGGCGTGGCATGGCTTGGCTGGATACAGGCACCCATGAATCTTTATTGGAAGCGAGCGGGTTTATTCAAACCA
Organism: Methylophilaceae bacterium; assembly: GCA_027488395.1. Taxonomy (GTDB): domain Bacteria; phylum Pseudomonadota; class Gammaproteobacteria; order Burkholderiales; family Methylophilaceae; genus Methylophilus. The sequence continues at coordinate 11,201 of JAIYBT010000016.1, forward strand.
TTGAAAAACGTCAAGGGCTGAAAATTGCTTGTTTGGAAGAAATTGCTTATCGACAACAATTTATCTCTGCGGATCAGCTCGATTTGCTTGCGAACAAATATGCTAAAAATAGCTATGGGCAATACCTCAAACAGATTTTGAAAGATCAGGTATTTTAATGCAGGTGATTGCAACTGATATTCCAGATGTACTTATCCTTGAGCCAAAGGTTGTCGGTGACACGCGTGGCTTTTTTCTTGAAAGTTTTAATGCCAAACAATTTGCCAATGCCACTGGCTTGAATGTTGATTTTGTTCAAGACAATCACTCACGCTCGGCGCAAGGGGTGTTGCGGGGCTTGCATTATCAAACCCAGCATACGCAAGGTAAGTTAGTCAGGGTGGTGTCAGGTGAAGTGTTTGATGTGGTGGTTGATTTACGTCGCAGTGCGCCGAGTTTCGGACAGTGGGCGGGCGTGCATTTAAGTGCGGACAATCATCGACAGTTATGGGTGCCGCCTGGTTTTGCGCATGGCTTTTTAGTGCTATCGACATATGCTGACTTTTTGTATAAAACCACGGATTACTATGCTCCAACCTATGAGCATTGCCTCAAATGGGATGATCCTACGGTAGCCATTGATTGGCCGCTAGTATCCGCGCCTACTCTCTCCACCAAAGATCAATCAGGTGATGCTTGGTCTGCGGCGATTAAATTTGATTGATGCGGCGCATCGTTACATGAAGATTCTTCTGACCGGGGTAAATGGACAAGTAGGTCGCGCTTTACAAAAGTCGCTTGCTGCGCATACCGTCATCGCAGTGGATCGTGCGAAACTGGATTTAAGCCAACCTGATCAGATTCAACAATGTGTGCGCAGTATTCAACCGCAATTGATTATTCATCCAGCGGCCTATACAGCAGTCGATCAAGCAGAAACAGAACCCGCGTTGGCGCATGCAGTGAATGCGATTGCACCGCAATGTTTAGCTGAAGAAGCGGCACGCATCGGCGCAGGAATGGTGCACTTTTCAACCGATTATGTGTATGACGGACAAAAAGAAGGAGCCTACCTTGAATCAGACGCAGTGCATCCGCTGAGTCAATATGGACGCACAAAGTTGGCTGGTGAGCAGGCCGTTCAAGCCGTGGGTTTGCCACATCTTATTTTACGCACCAGTTGGGTATACAGTGCGGATGGCAGCAACTTTCTCAAGACCATGCTACGTTTGTTTGCCACACGTGAGGTGCTGAATGTGGTGGATGACCAATATGGTGCGCCCACCTCTTCTGACACCATTGCCACGGCGGTGGCGCAACTGGTGATGCGATGGCATCAGCAAGACGCTGATCAATCAGGGATATATCATCTGGTGAATCAAGGGGCAACCAGTTGGTATGGTTTTGCGAATGAAATCAAGCAACAATATTTGCAACATCGTAGTTCACGTCAATGGCCCGATTTACGCCTTCAGCAACTCAATCCCATTCCTTCAGACGCTTATCCAACCCCTGCCAAACGGCCAAAAAACTCAACATTATCGACTGAAAAGCTGGTGCAACAGTTTGGGATTGAGTTAATACCTTGGCATCAAGCGCTAGAAGCGCTGTTTTACGAGCAATCACTGGATGCACACATCGTGCGGGCGTAGCCTGTGCGCTTTAGGCATCAAAAGCATCGGTCCAACTATTTGGCGTTTCGTACAAACGCACACGTACAAGTTTTAACTGATTACCAAAGGTATCTTGGTATTGGTTTTTGAGTAGTTTAAAGGCTTGAGCCGCCATATTTTCAGCGGTGGGAACTGACGGAAAAATCACCGTTTTATGGTTGGGTAAGCTATTTAAAAAATCGCGGATGACATGGTCATTTTCATACACAATAAATGCGTGATCCCAAGGATCGACCACGGTTTCTCTAGCAATTCTTTTAACATCGGCAAAATCCATCACCATGCCGTTTTCTGACACACTTGCAGTTTGAATAATGTCGCCAGATAAGGTGATTTCAATGGCGTAGCGGTGCCCATGTAAGTTACGGCATTGGCTTTTATGATCAGGGATGCGATGACCAGCGTCAAATTCTAAACGTGTAGTAATTTCCATACGCTTATTATATCAGGCTGGCAGGTAAAGCTTTGCGTTAGCCTGTGTATTCACAACAATCGCTTCAATATAAATCGTCAATATCGAGCAACGCATCTTCTTCGGCTGAATAATGTTTATGGTTTTTTTCAAAACCATAGCCCACATCAAATTCATCGACCTCATCACCGGCAAAGTCCTCCAGCATTTGATCTATGCGTTTAAAATTGTCCTTCACTTGCGGTTTTTGTAACATTGGATACTCTCTTTCACGTCTAGATACTTAAAAATGAATCAAGATCTGGTATTTAAAACCCTAGCATAGACTATGCCAATTGACTGTTCGGTGCTACCTTAACTCCGCTTTTGTGAGCTTGATTAGTGAAACATTTAATTTTTAAATATGATTATCGTTCTGAACAAATTCGCTAAGCTATTGTCACTAAAAGAAATTATAACCAACGACACTATGGAGATATAACATGCGTCAAGTACTGACTGCTTTGACTTTAATGGGATGCGTCACAATGGCTCAAGCGGAGTGTTCACCTTTTTATCAACATCAATTTAAAACCTTGCAAGGACAAACTGTCGATTTTTGTCAGTACCAAGACAAACCAATTTTGGTCGTGAACACGGCGAGTAAATGTGGGTTTACACCTCAATTTGAATCTTTAGAGAAGCTGTATACACAATACAAAGATAAAGGATTGTTGGTAGTTGGCTTTCCATCAAACGATTTTAGGCAAGAGCCAGGTAACAACAAGCAAATTGGCGATTTTTGTAAATTGACTTACTCGGTAAAATTTCCAATGATGGAAAAATCCAGTGTGACAGGCAATCAGGCAAATCCGCTCTATCAACAATTGATTAAACAAACTGGGCAATCGCCGCAATGGAATTTTTATAAATATCTGATTTTGCCTGGCGCGCAAAAAATTTATGTGTTTAATAGCATGACCAACCCAGAGGGCGAAGAGCTAATGGGAAAAGTGAAGCCGTTTTTAAAACCATAGCCAATATGACATAGACGAAAAAAAACCCTTCATTGAAGGGTTTTTTTATTGCTACATAACTCAATGAAGCGATGTTTAAAGCATAACATTGAGCCAAAATTTTTGGCGTCCCCACGGGGATTCGAACCCCGGTCGCCTCCGTGAAAGGGAGGTGTCCTAGGCCTCTAGACGATGGGGACCTAAGAAAATACAACAACATAATTATACCACAACTTGATACATTAATATCAATAATTATTAAAAATCATCAATACTTTCAAGTACTTGGTGGAGATAAGCGGGATCGAACCGCTGACCTCTTGCATGCCATGCAAGCGCTCTCCCAGCTGAGCTATACCCCCAAATATCTCTGGTGTTGCATACTTTGATTTGCGTTGCATTTCAAAGAAGGCGCCATATTAATGATGGCGTCTGTCCTTGTCAACGCTTTTTTGGTCAAACGCTTTAAATTGTCCTACGGTTGACCGATTAGCCACGCACATTGCTTTGCGATGGAAACTGCGTGAGTTCAACATACGGTTTAGGTTGCCAATCTGCTGCTCTGTGTTCGGCAACGACATTGGTGAAAATGCCACCACGCACATAAAACTTTGCAGTGACTCGCATAAATTTAGGTGACGTCGCTGCTACTAAGTCATCCAAAATACGGTTGGTAACTGCTTCGTGAAAACAGCCTTCATCGCGAAAACTCCAAGTGTAAAGTTTTAGGCTTTTCAGTTCCACACACCATTGATTAGGAATGTAATCTAAATAGATGATCGCAAAATCAGGTTGGCCTGTTTTTGGGCACAAGCAAGTAAATTCAGGAATTTCCATGTGAATATGAAAATCGCGTGAGGGATTGGGATTTTCAAACGTTTCAAGTAGTTTGGTCGGTTGTGCGGTTGGTTTGCCACCGAGTAAATGTTCGCTCATGTCTGTGATGTTTCTCAAAAAAATAGATATTATAACGCCTAAGTATTTATTCATTCTTAACTTAGGGCAGATACAGCTTGCGTCTGACACATCTTAAACTTGCAGGGTTCAAGTCTTTTGTGGATCCGACGACCATACATCTACATGGTCAACGCGTTGGCGTGGTTGGCCCTAATGGTTGCGGTAAATCCAATGTAATGGAATCGGTACGTTGGGTACTCGGGGAATCATCCGCAAAAGAAATGCGCGCAGATGCCATGGATGCGGTTATTTTTAATGGATCTGCACAACGCAAAGCCATTTCACGCGCCAGTGTTGAATTGATTTTTGACAATAGTATGGGTGGTGCAGGTGGCGAATGGAATCAATATGCTGAAATTTCGGTAAAGCGCGTCATAGAGCGCGAAAAAGGCTCTACTTATTATATTAACAATACGGCAGTGCGTCGTCGTGATGTAGCGGATTTGTTTTTGGGTACCGGTTTAGGTGGGCGCGCCTATGCCATCATTGGACAAAATACCATTTCTCGGATTGTGGAAGCGAAGCCTGAAGAGTTACGTGTTTTTTTAGAAGAAGCTGCTGGTATCAGTAAATATAAAGAACGCAGACGTGAGACCGAATTGCGTTTACGTGACACGCGGGACAATTTATCGCGGGTAGAAGATATTTCGCGAGAAATGAATAAGCACATCCTCAAGTTAGAAGCCCAAGCTGATACGACGCAGCGTTTTCTAAACTATGAACAATCACTTAAAATCGCCGAGGCGCAATGGTGGTGGTTACGCAAGCGAGATGCCGTGCTTGCGCATGAGGCAGCACACCAGCAAGTGTCGCTGGCAATCAATGCATTAGAGGCGCAGACAGCTATAGTCAGTCAGCTAGCCTTGCAATTGGAGCTCACCCGTCAATCCCAACAAGCATCAGCGAGCCAATTACATGCTGCGCAGGCTCAGTATTATGAATGCCATGCGCAGGTCTCCAATCTGTCATTGCAAGTTCAACAATCTGAAGAAGCACGTGCGCGCTTAATACAACAACAACAACAAATCGCAGCACAGCTTGAAAAAAATACCCAGCTTGAAGCCACGCTCACCGCAAAACAAGTAGAAAACCAGCAAGCATGTGTCGCTGCTGAACAATTGGTCACCACTGCGTTAACTGAGGTTGAGCGCTTGCAACATCAATTACCAGCGCAGTCAGCGGCATGGCAATCTAGCCAAGCGTTGTTACAACAAGCAGAGCACGCTGTGCAACAACAGCAGCAACGTAGTCAGCTCGAGCGTAACCAGATGCAATTTACTGAACGTCAATTAAACGAGGCATCGCAACGCGTATTGCAACTCAAGCAAAGTCTTGAGCAATGGGCATTACCAGATATGGCTGATTTAGCGGATCAACAAGCCCAATGGTCTCAGTTGCAACAAGCGTTGGTTGCCGCAGAGCAGGCGCTGTTGGTGGCCCGTGAAGAAGAGCAGCACTTGCAGGCGACATTACAAACCGAGCGGGGTCAATTACAAGAGGCCCAGCGCGGAGTGCATCAAGCAGAGGCTGAGCTGCAATCGCTGCAAAAATTACAACGTCAGGTCTCCTCGGATCAGAACCTGCAACAATGGCTGCAGCAAACGGGCTTAACGCAAGCAAAACGCTTGTGGCAATCGATTGAAATTGATGCCAAATGGCAATCTGCACTCGAAGCATATTTGGGACTTAAACTGAATGCATTCATTGCAGCGCAATCGTTACCAAGTATAGCAACCCATCCTGATGCTGCAGTTTCCGTGATTTGCCCATCGCCGATACCAACGGAGCTTTCCACACCTTGGCGGGGGTTACCTAGTTTATGCAGTCAAGTGATTTGCCAACCACCTGAATTAGCACATGCATTGCAGCATTGGCTAGCGGGCGTTTATTTAATTGAGGAAATGTCGCAACTGCAATCCCATCAGTCTGCCTTGATGCCTGGACAAAGCTTATTAACGCCAAAAGGGGATGTCTACCATCGCGACAGTGTGACCTATCACGGGCAACAACATGCGTTACAAGGCGTACTCGAGCGACAGCAGCAGATTGCGCACTTAGCGTTGCACGTGCCCAACCAACAAGCGTTGGTGGTTGCTGCACAACAACGTGTGCACGCGCTAGAATCAAGCTTGCAAACGATTCGTGCGACCCAACAGCAATGCCATCAAGAGATTAAACAACTCGGGCAGCAAGCGCATGGTTTGCAACTGGCGATCGCACATATTCAACAAGCCCATGACAATGCGCTAAAGCGTCAGGCCAGTTTGATGCAAGAGCAAGCGCAAGCGGTGCAGAAAGTCACGCAATTTGAAGCAGATCTTGTACAAGTATCTTTGACGGTATCTGCACTAGATGACACCCTTCCCGCACTTCGATTGGCGGCACAAACAGCGAGTACACAAAAAATTCAAGCCGAACAGGCCTATTTTCAGACGCGTGATACGCTGCAAGCCGCTGAAAAAAACCATCAAGCGCAGACATTTCAACGCAATATGTTGCAACATGGCTTGCATGAGCTACAACAAAAAATCACGCAGACGCAAGACGAGGCAACACAACTACATCATCGGTTAGCAGAGGTGACGCAGACGTTAACGGTCAGCGCCATGGAGACACTGAAGGCCCATTTAGTCAGCGCGCTCGACGCCCAACAGCAAGCCGAACAAGCGTTGGCAGCTGCGCGTGAACATGTCAGTGAACAAGATAGCGCACTGCAACAACAAGAGCGGTTGCGTATGCAGGCCGAACAACAATTACACCCATTACGCGATACACTAGAGCAACGTCGTTTAGCAGCGCAGGCTTGTTTGTTGCAAGTGGACCAGTGTCGTGATGCCCTCGAAGCAACGGGTCTCGATGAAGCGTTGTTAAAACAAGGGTTAACTACAGAAACAACTGCTGACAGTTTGGCGAAGAAAACGCAACAGTTGCAGCAGCAAATTCAACAGTTAGGCCCAGTCAATATGGCTGCCATTGCTGAGTTGGCCAGTGAAACCGAGCGCAAGGGCTATTTAGACAGCCAGTTGAAAGACTTGCTGACAGCAAGTGAGACCTTAGAAACAGCAATCCAAAAAATTGATCGTGAAACCCGGGGCAAGTTAAAAGCCACCTTTGAAGAGGCCAATCGCCATTTTGGAGAACTGTTTCAAACCTTATTTAACGGTGGAAATGCGCGTTTAGAACTGTTGGGTGATGAAATACTCGACACAGGGGTACAAGTATTTGCGCAACCACCTGGAAAAAAAAATACCACCATTCAATTATTATCGGGCGGTGAAAAAGCACTGACGGCCATGGCGTTGGTGTTTGCTTTATTTCGGTTGAACCCTGCACCATTTTGCTTGATGGATGAAGTTGATGCACCGCTAGATGACAGCAATACAGAACGCTTTACCCAATTGGTCAAAGTCATGTCCGAAAAAACGCAGTTCTTATTTGTTTCACACAATAAAATCACGATGGAAATGTCACAGCAACTGATCGGCGTGACCATGCAAGAATCTGGGGTGTCACGCATCGTCGATGTGGATATTGACGAAGCAATCCGCATGCATGCCGCTTAATCTCAATATTCAACATAAAAAATATTGTCTACCTGGGTATCTAGACGTGTCGCTATCATTATCCAGCGAACAACTGTGAGGCAATCTCTGCGCTTGAGCGGTGACTGATCAAGCACGATGCTTGATAGGGCGGTTGACCAGAATTGTTGTATGATATGTCAGCGTTTTACAGGGATTTTTTCACATGTCAGATTTATGGCTTATTCTCGTGTTGTTGGGTATTGGGATTGTTGTTTCGGTGATGGTGTACAACTGGTGGCAAGAACGCAAATACCAAAAAGTCGTTGAGCAACATTTTGACATCAGTCGCGAAGATGTGTTGAATCAAGCTACTATTGGTCAAGGCGTATCAAATAGTACGCGTGCAAAACCGAATGAAGATACTGAAGGCTGGATGTCGGAACCACGTGTCCGTGGCGCCAGCAAAATAGAGCCAAGCTTTTTTAATCCATCTGCAGAATCCGCAGAAACAAACGCATCACAACCGCCTGCTCAATCAATACGCATGCCGACCGAGCCAACTGAATTGGATCGTTCAGCCATGCTGGCCACTGATGCCGAACCAACGCCATCAGCATTTTCAAATACCGCATCTGCCTCGACCATGGATGCAACTGCCGCGCCAACATTGACGCCGGCACCCTCACTCTCGTTTGATGTTGACGATACCACGGTGCCAGCCACGACGGAGGCGTTATCGCAAGCTTCTGCTATTACCCATGCACAAACAACATTGGCTAGTGATGGCCTCGCGTTCCAGCAACCCATGGCAGCGTTGTCAGCCTCGACCCTTTCGGAAGAACCGACGCCGATACCCCAATATCATTTACCAAGCTTTTTGCATCTAGCCATGGATTGGGTGGGTGTGATATCGCTGGCGCAATCGGCCCCTTTTACGCAGATTGCCGAGATTCAAACGCAACTGAGCGAGTTTAGTCAGTACACCGCTTGCTGGATTCAATCTGAGCAGTCATCCACTTGGCAAAATATATTCAGTGTGAATCCTGACCAATCTCCAGCGGTGACGCGGATTGCCTGTGCCATCCAACTTGCAGACCGTGGTGGCCCAGTCGATGCGGCAACCATCGAACGTTTTCGACAAATGTTGTTGGCGCTGGGCATGCAATTAGGGGGCGAGGTTGATTGGTTAAGTGATACCCCGCTCAAACTCGCGCATCAAATTGACGCGTTTAGTATTGAAGTGGATAAAGCAGTGGAGTTTCATTTGATGGCGACCCACGGCATGTTTCACGCCACCAAATTACGCGGATTGGCTGAAGCTAATGGCTTACAGTTATCGGAGCAAGGACGATTTGAACAGATAAATGCGGATGGACTGGTCGCGTTTACCATTCGTAATTTAGAGGGCAAACCGTTTTCTGCAGACATGCTTAAATCTGCGGTGATGACCGGCATGACTTTTCAGCTTGATATTCCCACCACCCCAGATAATTTAGATGTGTTTGAACAAATGGTGCAATTGGCGAGACAATTTGCCACGAGCCTGAATGCTAAAATGCAAGATGTGAATCGTAAGCCGATTGCGGCACCGCAATTAGAGAAAATTCGTCAACAATTAATTTCAATTTCGGCCACGATGCAGGCGCAAGGCATCGCCCCTGGCAGTCAACATGCGCGCCGTTTATTTTCATAATTGAACCTATGCTTGCCATAGAAGACGCCAAGCGATCCCTCGATACGCTTAAAACAAAAATTGCTGAATACGATTATCACTACTATGGCTTGGATGCGCCGTTGGTCAGCGATGCTGAATATGATCAAACCTATCGGGCGCTGATTGCTTTAGAAGCGGATTTTCCGCAGTTGATTACCGCAGACTCACCCAGCCAACGCGTGGGTGGTCAAGCGCTTAACGCATTTGACAGTGTGACGCACCGCCAAGCCATGTTGTCTTTAAATAATGCGCTGACCGATGACGAATTAAGCGCTTTTGATAAGCGGGTGCGTGAAGGGTTAGGCCTGCCTGAAGTGGTGTATGCGGTAGAACCTAAATTTGACGGATTGGCGATTACCCTGACTTATGAAAACGGCACTTTTGTGCAAGGCGCAACGCGTGGCGATGGCTATACGGGGGAAAATGTCACCCATAATCTGAAAACGATCCGCGCTATTCCAACCAAATTATCAATCGCGTCACCGCCTAAGCTGCTGGAAGTGCGCGGTGAAGTATTAATGCTAAAAGCCGATTTTGAGGCATTAAACCGTCAACAAGCGGCCAATCAAGCCAAATTATTTGCTAACCCGCGCAATGCCGCCGCCGGCAGCTTACGTCAACTGGACCCTGCCATTACGGCCACCCGACCGCTACATTTTTTTGCTTATGGTATTGGTGCCAATGAAGGCGTGCCGGCCTTTAGCTCGCATGCCGACGCCATGCAATATCTTGCCAGCTTACGCTTTCCCGTGAGTGATTTATGCACGGTGAAACACGGCTTATCAGGATTAATGGACTATTACCAAAGCGTGGCCGCCCGCCGCCAGCAATTGCCGTTTGAAATTGATGGGGTGGTGTATAAGGTCAACGATTTTCAGTTACAAGCGCAGTTAGGCTTTGTCTCGCGTGCGCCCCGTTGGGCGGTAGCGCATAAATTTCCAGCCGAGGAAGCGACCACGCTGGTGGAAGCGATTACCGTACAAGTTGGGCGTACGGGCGCGATTACCCCTGTGGCGAGACTAAAACCAGTGTTTGTTGGCGGTGTGACGGTCACCAATGCCACGTTGCATAACGAAGACGAATTAAGACGCAAAGATGTGCATATTGGTGACACTGTGGTGGTGCGACGGGCGGGCGATGTGATTCCTGAAATTGTATCCGTCAAGCGCGAGGCACGGCCGCTAGATGTACGCACTTTTTACATGCCCACAGCGTGTCCAGAGTGTGGTTCTGCCATTGTGCGTGAGGCAGATGAAGCGGTTGCGCGCTGTAGTGGCGGTTTAATTTGCCCTGCGCAGCGCAAACAAGCCATTACCCATTTTGCTTCACGGCGCGCCATGGATATTGAAGGCTTGGGGGAAAAATTGGTCGATCAATTGGTGGATGCAGGTTTGGTGCATCATCTGGATGATATTTATCGGTTAACGCTTGCCCCCTTAGCGGGCCTCGCGCGTATGGCGCAAAAGTCTGCGCAAAATGTGTTAGATGCCATTGCGCACAGTAAACGCACTACCTTGCCGCGCTTTATTTATGCCTTGGGCATTCGTAATGTCGGGGAGGCCACGGCGAAAGATTTAGCCCAGCATTTTGTGACGCTAGAGGCATTGATGGCAGCCGATATTGATCAGCTATTGGCAGTCAACGATGTTGGCCCTGTGGTGGCCCAAGCAGTACAGGCGTTTTTTAGCAGCCAGCAGCATCAAGCGTTGATTGCCAATATGCGCGAAGCTGGCGTGTATTGGCCGGACATGCCAGCCAATCAGACAGGGCGTGTAACTGGCAAAACCTTTGTCCTCACTGGCACACTTCCCAATTTAAGCCGTGATGCGGCCAAAGCCATGATAGAAGTAGCAGGTGGCAAAGTCAGTGGCAGCGTGTCAGCTAAAACCCATTATGTGGTGGCGGGTGCAGAGGCAGGCAGTAAACTCGAAAAAGCCATGCAACTCAATGTCAATATATTGGATGAAGCTGGTTTGTTGGCGTTGTTGCAACCGAATGCTGCCGAAGCAGTCATAGAAGCATCTGCGCTGACAGCCTTCGCCACCGAAGCCTCGGCCGAGGCAACTCTTCTTCGCGAGCCCCCACAACAACCCGCTTTATTTTAAAACAATCGATATGCGTACACCGATAGCTACCCCCACACCCACTTACCTTGGCCTCATCGCTTGCTTAATGGGCATGTCTTTATTAAGCATTGTTGGTATGCAACAGACCGCATTTGCCGCGCCGACTGCCGTTGAAGCTTGTCAGACCGCTTTGTCTCGCGGGCAGTACGCCGAGGCCATCAAACAAGCGGAGTTGGCATCGCAATCGCCCAGCGCCTGGTTATGCAAAGGCCGCGCGCAAGCAGGCTTGGCACAACTGGCCGCGGCCACGCAAAGCTATGAACGCGCGCTGAAACTCAACCCGGTGGGCGTTGAGCGCATTTCTGCACATATGTTGTTGGGCAATGTATTACGCGAACAACAACAAGCGGAGGCGGCCATCAGCCAATACCAAACCGCACAACAGCTGAGCCAACAAGACAATATCAAGCGCTATGTGATGATCAACCATCACTTGATCGGTGAAGCTTGGTTTGAGTTAAGCCAATACGCAAAAGCCCTAGAGGCGTTTCAAGCTGGGGAAAAGCTGGCCATGAACGATAATGAGCGCGCAGACAGTTACGCACATGTGGCCAGCGCTTATTTTGCCCTAACGCAACTCGATAAAGCAGTGGAGTTTCAACTCAAAGCCGTGCTCATGCAAAAAAAAGCTGGTACCCCAGACCAGTATGCCAACGCGAGCCTGACATTAGGCGAGTATTTTTTAGCACAAAAAGATTATATCGGTGCTGAAAAAACAGTGACACGCTTGCTTGAATACGCACAAGAAAATGGTGGCGCCTTTTACGAAGGCTTGTCTGCGATTGCCTTATCCAACATCAAACGCGCGCAAGGCGATCTCAGTCAGGCGACTGTGTGGTTTCAGCAAGCAGAAAAAATTGCCAACACGCTGAACGACCCGGAGCTGAATGCAGCGCTGAGCAAAGCCAAGCCGTAGCCACTTTGTCGCAAGACGACGTAGCGACGCAACGCCGCTACACCACGCGGTTAGACAACGCCCTGATAACCATGATGAATTAGTTGTAAGGTTTGTGGGTCATACCCGACAAAGCTTTGTCACCGCCATTTTAAATCTCAAGGATCACGCATGATTTTGGACAATAACCGCCGTAACCCTAGCCAAATTTTGCCCTCAGAAATTACGCCAGAATCTGTTTATCTACATCGTCGTCAGTTTTTAAAGGCGGCTGGGGTGGCTTCGGCAGGGCTTTTGTTGCCAGTGGCAACCCATAGTCAAGCCGCCACCTTGGCAACGCTGAATCATCAAAAAACCAAATACGGTTTAGATGAAAAACTCACCCCGTATGAGGATGTCACCACCTACAACAATTATTACGAATTTGGTACCGATAAATCCGAACCAGCGCGCGATGCAGGCTTTTTTAAAGCCGCCCCTTGGTCGATCAAAATTGAAGGTGAAGTCAAACAAGCCAAAACCATCAGCATAGAACAATTGATGAAACTCGCCCCCCTAGAAGAGCGTATTTACCGCATGCGTTGTGTGGAAGGGTGGTCGATGGTGATTCCTTGGGTGGGACTCCCACTCAAAGCCTTGATTGATGTTGCCGAGCCTACTGGCAACGCCAAGTTTGTCGAATTTGTATCTATCGCGGATCAAAAAACCATGCCTGGTACACGGTTGCCTATTTTAGATTGGCCCTATACCGAGGGTCTGCGCATGGATGAAGCCATGCACCCATTGACGTTATTGGCAGTGGGTTTGTATGGCAAAGTACTGCCCAACCAAAATGGCGCCCCTGTGCGGTTGGTGGTGCCATGGAAATACGGCTTCAAAGGCGCCAAAGCCATCACCACTATCCGTTTTGTGGAACAGATGCCATTAACCACTTGGGTGAAAACCGGCCCTCGTGAATATGGCTTTTATGCCAATGTAAACCCATTGGTAGATCACCCGCGCTGGACCCAAAGTTCAGAAAAACGCATTGGCAATGGTTTATTTGCGGGACGGATTAAAACCAAAATGTTTAATGGTTACGATGAAGTCGCGCCGTTATATCGTGGCATGGATTTGAAAAAGTACTTTTGATCATGACCAGCTTGACGTCGTTGCCAGTCGCTACGCGGATTAAAGCTGCAAAATGGTTGATCTGGAGCCTAGGTGTTGGTTTGGTGCTGCGCTTGGTTTGGTTAGCGATCATGGATCAGTTAGGTGCTAATCCAGTAGAGTTTATCGAGCGTTCAACGGGCCTATGGGCGCTGGTGTTTTTGTTATTGAGTTTAAGTGTTACGCCATTACGCCAATGGCTGTCGTCTGCATGGTTGATGGCGCTCAGACGCCTGCTTGGACTTTGGATGTTCGGATTGGCATGCTTGCATATCTTGACGTATCTGTGGCTGGACTATAGTTTTGATTGGGGCGATATTAGCCAAGATGTGCTGAAACACCCTTATGTGATTGTCGGGTTTTTAGCGTGGGTGATCAGTGTGCCGCTGGCCCTCACCTCCAATCAGTACGCGATTCGTCGCTTAAAGCAGCGCTGGAAGATGTTGCATCGGTCTGTCTATATATTGGCGGTGCTCGCCTTGCTACACTTTTTCTGGTTGGTAAAAAAAGACATCACTGAGCCTAGCCTCTATATTGGTGTGTTCGTGCTGCTGATGGCTTTGCGCTATTTGCCTTTACCGACCTGGATTGCTAAGCAACGTCAGTAACCGCGCGTGGCGGCACAAGTTGCTTGATCATGCGATATCGCCACCCTACATTGAATAACGCAGTTGATTATGTTTGGCTATGTCGTCTACATGTATGACATGACAAGTAATCAAGCCTTCAAACAGCATGGTGATATCGAGTGTCGCATGCACACGCTAATTAAACCGCATTACTTAAGGTTGGTCTGGCGGTCGGTCTGAGACAAGGGCAGGGTAGTCGGCGCTTGATGAGCGGCCATTGACGCGGATTCAGCTTGCGTGGTGGCCATTAAACGCTCTGCTGTCATCGGTAGTAAACTCACTTCTGTGCTGTCATCCTGCGCTTGCTGCGCTTCACTTTCTAACAAAGGAATGACCAAGCTGATGCGCTGATTAAGCATATTGGATAATGCCGAGTCACCGATTGATTTGGGTTGGGTATCGGCCAGTGCTACTGCCCGTAGTTGTTTGGCAGGCAGTCCTAAAAATACAAGATACTGCACTACTTGCGCCGATTGTTGCGCGGTGATTTGCCATGATTGCGCATATTGTGGCGCGTTAGCGATGGCCGCGTGACCTTCAATCATCATAGGACGCACATGCAATTTTAATGCTTTGAGCATGAGCGCGAGTAAAGCTTGGCCGTCAGTAGTCAATGTATGTTGCGCATTAAACAATTGCATGGCACTGATATCGACATGAATACCTTGCTTGTTTTCTAGCACATACACCGTTTGTTGTTCAATGTAGGGGCCGAGCGCATTGGCCAGGGATTGTGCAAGGGCATGCAGCTTTTCTTGATCGCGTAATTTTTTTTGTGCATAGACGTGGGCTAACGGCAGTGGCGGGACAACCGTTGTCGGGTTGGCAGGTTTAGTGGCTAACCCTGCCGCAGCTTTGGCGTCTTGATCCCCTTGAAACGCAGTCACCACGGCTTTGGAGACATCGCGGTATTTATTTAAGTTAATGGTTGATGTGGCATACATCACCACGAAAAAGGCAAACAGCAAGGTGATTAAATCGGCATAAGACAATAACCACCGTTCTTGGTGATCTTCGTCTTCTTTTTCAAATTCTTTGCGGCGGTACATGATGGCGTGATTGAATAATGGCGACGCATTATTGTTTAAATTTTAAATAGGCGTCTAAGCGTTCATTGACGATTTTGGGATGATCACCACGCGCAATCGACACCCATGCGTTGAGCAACATCTCGCGGCGCGACATTTCAATTTGAATATGGTGTTTGAGTTTATTGGCAATCGGTAAAAACAATAAATTGGCCAGCGCCACACCGTACATGGTGGCGACAAACGCTACGGCAATGCCACTACCGATTTTGGCTGGATCAGACAAATTTTCCATCACATGAATCAAGCCCAACACCGCGCCCAAAATCCCTACCGTTGGCGCGTAACCACCCGCCGCTGACCAAATTTTGACAAGATTGCGCTGCTGGGTTTCGAAATAATACATATCAATCGCACACACTTCACGGATGCGGTCGGCAGGGGTGCCATCCATTAATAGTTGTAGCCCTTTGCGTACAAACGGCTCTTGTTCACGGTGTAACACGGTTTCTAGCGAGAGTACGCCGTCTTTACGGGCTTGAATGCTCCATGCATTGACGCGTTGCGCGAGTTTAATGCGGTCATCAACGGGGCGAATAAATACCCAGCGTAACTGCGCTAAGGCTTGCTTAAAGTGATGAAATTCGCTTTGTAATAATACGGCACCCAGCGTGCCAAAAAACACCACCACAAAGGCTGCGGGTTGCATCAGCGAAGATAGATGTCCACCTTCTAAGGTTTGACCCAACAAGAGTGCGACGAGGGCAATGCCTAACCCCGCAATACTGCCCCAATCCATTAAGCCACTCCAGTCCAGGCTCTTTCGCGCAAGGAGGCACGAAGCCGTGCAACGGCTTGACTATGTAATTGACAAACGCGCGACTCTGACACGTTCATGATGGCGCCAATTTCTTTTAAATTGAGTTCTTGTTCGTAATACAGCCCCATCAGGATTTTCTCGCGTTCAGGTAAACGGTCGATACACGCCATTAACGCATCACGAAAATCACTTTCTAATAATGACCGCATTGGATCACTGCTGTCATCGTCCACAAACCGATCAAGAAAATGCTCACTGCCATCCTCATCTTGAAAATCTTCGTAGTAAATCAGTTGATGGCCCTGACAATCGCTAAGCACATCAAAATAATCATCCAGACTGACATTCATGTGCTTGGCAATCTCAGCTTCGGTAGGCGGTCGTCCCAAGCGCTGTTCAAGTTTCTGTACGGCAGCCTCAATATCGCGCATATTTTTGCGAATGCCGCGCGGTAGCCAATCTGCGCCACGTAATTCGTCGAGCATGGCACCACGTACCCGTTGCGAAGCATAGGTTTCAAATTGCGCGCCGTGGGTGTCTTCATAGCGTTGTATCGCGTCCATGAGACCGATCATGCCAGCTTGAATCAAGTCGTCTAGCTCCACGCAAGAGGGCAACTTCGATTTCAGTTGATAGGCCATTTTTTTCACCAAGCTGGCATGCTGTTTTAGCATTTGCTCGGTATTTAACGTTTTGCCTTTTGCGGTATACATGTTTTCCTCTTGTCGGTTAAGCGGCAATCAAGGTGCGTTGCGTCGAGTGTGCGAGGCGACTGGCGACCGTTTTTAAGGCAATCGCTGCTTGTGCTGTGGGAAACGCCTCCATCACACTTCTGCCTAAGGCGTGCGATTGTTGTAAGGCTTCGTCCTCGGGAATCGCACCTACAAATTGCAAGTTGATGCCTAAAAACTGCAAACAGACTTGTTGTAAGCGCATGAACGCTTGTTGTGCTTGTAGCTCGGTTGCGCGGTTAACCAAAATACCAAATGGCCGTTCGCCATAACGGGCACACAAATGTTTAATGCAACTGTAAGCTGCTTTGATGGATTCTGGTCGTTGTCCCATTTGAATCACACAGGCCTGCGTTGCCATAAATGGTAAGGGTAGGGCATGGTCATCGGTGAGCTGTGTTTCTATCATGACAGTGTCGTATGAGGCGGCAATGTCTTGTACTATAGACTCCAGTGCTGGGTTTAAATGTGAGGATAAAGCCTGTGATAAGGGCTTATTTTCAATTAAATGCACACAGTCAAAGCCCAGTGGGTGCGTTCGCGTGACCAAGTTACGGGTAGATTCACCACGTGCCACGGCGCTCAAGCTGGGCCAAGGCGCGGTGTAGCTGGTGAAGGCTTGATGCTGCACCAACAACAAGCGTTGGTCGGCTTTTTGTATGCTGGCTGCCATGTTGAACAGGCTGACGGCGTCTTGGGCAGCATCCACCGAAATCACACTCAACATGTGCGGTGGTGTCATCGACATCATGCGACGCAGACCTTCTGCTTGATCTTGTTGTTTAAACATGACGCGCTCCTGTCAATTGGCCAGACTGCATATTGCCAATCACCAAGGGTAACTCTTCATCCAAATACTGAAACGGCCAACTGGCTTTAGACAGCGTCAGTACGCGATTGACCAGCGCACGTTTATCAGCCACTTCGATGTCTTCTGGCACCCGTTGACCACTGGTGGTGTAACACAAACGCATCCGCTCACGAATCAATACGTCTAACACGTTACCTATGGCTGGCGCTTCATCCAATTTTGTGACAATACAACCGCTGATGGCATGCTGCTGATAACTGCGCATGACGTCGGTTAAGGTTTCACCCGTGGACGTGGCGTTTAAACACAGCAGTTTTTGGATAGGGGTATCTGTTTGATTTAGCATGGCCAGTTGTTCAGCCACCGCTTGATCGCGCTGGCTAACCCCCACGGTATCCACCAAAATCATATGTTTGTTTTTGAGTTCTTTTAACGCAATTTTAAGGTCTTGCTCATCTTTTACCGCATGGACCATCACCCCTAAAATTTTGCCGTAAATGCGTAACTGTTCATAACCGCCAATACGATAACTGTCTGTGGTAATTAAGCCTAAATTTTGTGTACCGTATTGCATGGCATAGCGTGCGGCCAGCTTGGCGGTGGTGGTGGTTTTACCAACGCCTGTGGGGCCCACTAATGCAAAGATGCCGCCACGCTCTAGCATGTCATGGTCGTCATCTAAGGTCAGTAAATTGCGGCCGATGATATCTTTGGCCCAATCGGCCGCTTTATTCACATCAATATGCGCGGGTAATTTTTCTGCAATTTGGCGCGACAGTGCAGCACTGAAGCTGGCTGATAACAGCGTACTTAATACTTTTGATTTGGCAGGATTATTTTGCAGATGATGTTGCCATGTCATGGCGCTCATTTGCGATTCAAAGTGTTGGCGCATATGGCGCATCTCATGCATGATATCTTGCATTTTTTCTTCGACCGTTTTGGTGGTCAATTGATAAGCCTGAGCTTGTTCTTCGCTATGCAGTTTGAGTAAATTCACGATGGTCTCATCGTGTTCTGCTTTAACGGCGGTCGGCGGCATGTCTACCTCTACCTGCGCCTGAACAGGGGCGGCTTGCACCTTTTTGGGCTGTTCTTTATTCGCCACAAAATCAAGCAGCGAGCGCGCATGGTCTGCGGTTTCCACAGTTTTGGCGGTCGGTGTTACCGCCACATCCGATTCCAGCATGGCCATGATTTCCGTGCCGCCGTTGACACTGCGGTTTGCAATAATGATGGCATCTTCACCAAGTGCTTGCTTGACTTGCGCCAGCGCCTCACGGGCATTTTTGCCAAAAAAACGTTTGATATTCATGATTGCGCTCCAATAAGGTTGGTGACACGGATGGATTTATTGTCTGGTACTTCATCGTGTGAAAGCACACGTAGGTGAGGCACAGATCTTCTTAAAAATTTTGATAAGGCATTGCGTAATGGTGCCGCCACCAACAACACGGGTGTCAGGCCCATTTGCTCTTGTTGTTTGGCCGCATATTCGGTTTGTTGTGATAGTTTTTCCGCAATGCTAGGCTCAATCACACTGCCTGCTTGCTGGCCATTTTGCATGGCTTGTAATAGCAGGCGCTCTAATTGACCATCCAAGGTCATGGCCGTAATCTCATTGCCTTCAGGAAACAAATCTTGCACGATCGCACGGCCCAGTTTCACCCGCACCACACTTGTCAAATCATTGGCATCTTGTGTGTATTGGGCGTGGTCTGCCAAGGTTTCTAAGATGCTACGCATGTCACGAATATGCACGCCTTCATTGAGTAAGTTTTGTAATACTTTTTGCAGCGTCGACAAGCTAAACATTTTCGGCACCACCTCTTCGATCAGTTTGCTGACATCCTTGCCTAAGTGATCGAGCAGTTGTTGTACGTCTTGGCGGCCCAATAACTCACCTGCGTTGAGTGAAATAATGTGATTTAGATGGGTAGCAATCACCGTGCCCGCATCTACCACGGTATAACCTAAACTTTGCGCATACTCTTTGCGCTCTGCATCGATCCATACCGCAGGTAAGCCAAACGCAGGGTCCGTGGTTTTGGCGCCTTCTAATTCACCGCTCACCGCACCAGGATCAATCGCCAGCATTTGACTAAAATTGGATTCACCCATGGCCATTTCTACCCCTTTCATGGTGATGCGATAGGCATTGGGTTTTAAGGTCAAGTTGTCACGGATGTGGACGGTGGGCGCTAAAAAGCCAATTTCTTGCGCAAATTTTTTACGAATGCCTTTGATGCGTTTTAACAATTCACCGCCTTGCGCTTTATCCACCAACGGAATCAAGCGATATCCCACTTCCAAACCAATCGTATCGACAGGCAACACATCATCCCAGGTTGCTTCTTCAGCTTCGACGGCGGGGGCAAGCGTGTCATCAGGTGCGGGCGCCGTGGCTGCTTGTTGTTTGGCTTTGTCTTGTTTTTGCTGCACCGAATAGGCTAACGCCGCCAACAAACCGCCTAGCGCGATAAAAGCCAAATGGGGCATGCCAGGAATCAAGCCAATGCCGCCGACAATGGCCGCGGTGAAGTTCATGACTTTGGGGTTTTCGAATAATTGACTGATCAGCTGCCCACCGATATCTTCATGGTTCGCCACGCGTGACACCACCACACCCGCTGCGGTTGAGATAATCAATGAAGGAATTTGTGCAACCAAGCCATCGCCAATGGCGAGCAAGGTATAGTTTTTTACCGCGTCATCAAAACTCAAACCGTGTTGCATCATGCCGACAATCAAACCACCCACAATATTGATCACAATGACCAAAATGCCTGCAATCGCATCGCCGCGCACGTATTTACTTGCACCGTCCATCGCGCCATAAAACTCAGATTCTTGGCCAACTTCTTTACGACGGCTACGCGCTTCATCCTCGCCAATGAGGCCGGCATTTAAATCGGCGTCAATCGCCATTTGTTTGCCTGGCATCGCATCCAAGGTAAACCGTGCGCCCACTTCGGCAATCCGGCCAGCACCTTTGGTAATCACCGTAAAGTTAATAATGGTGAGAATCACAAATACCACAATACCGACAGCATAATTACCGCCAATTAAAAAGTGACCAAAGGCTTCAATCACTTTGCCAGCCGCCGCCGGACCCGTGTGGCCTTCCGTTAACACAACGCGGGTAGACGCCACATTCAAGGACAAACGTAGCATGGTGGTCATCAGCAATACGGTGGGAAACGCAATAAAATCAAGGGGCTTGGTGGTTTGTAGGCCGATCATCAACACTAAAATCGATAGTGCGATATTAAAAGTAAACAACACATCTAATAAAATTGCCGGTAACGGCAATATCATCATCGCCAATAGCAAGACAATAATGAGCGGCGCCGCGACTGCGCGACCATCCATTTTGCTCATTGTCTGTTGCCATTGATTCATTGTGGTTTCCTTCAATCCGTTTGTCTTGCTGGTTAAATGTCACTGGCGGTAGGCGCCGTAGCCAGTAGGGCATGTGGATCCAGTGCATCTGGCACAGGTACTTGGGTGGGTTGTGCTGGTTTTACCCCGCCATGCGCGTTGAATACCCGTAGCTGAAACACATAAGCCAAAATTTCGGCAACCGCTGCGTACAACGCCTGCGGAATTTCACGATCCAGTTCGCCATGCGCATATAGGGCACGGGCGAGCTTAGGTGACTCTAATGTCATGACTTGATGCGCTTTTGCAATTTCTTTTATGTTTTGGGCAATCAAATCCACCCCTTTGGCCACCACGATGGGCGCGCCGGTTTCACCCTCTTTATAACGAATCGCAACCGCATAGTGGGTAGGGTTGGTGATCACCACATCGGCTTGTGGAATATTGGCCATCATGCGGCGACGTGCCATCTCACGTTGTTGCTGGCGGATACGGCCTTTCATTTCGGGGTTGCCATCCGATTCTTTCGATTCATCTTTCAACTCTTGTTTGGTCATCTTATGTTTTTGCGCATATTGATAGAGTTGATAAGGCACATCTAGCACCGCAATCAGCACCAACGCAGAAACGATCGATATAAAGCCTGATTGCATGGTGAGGCTAATCGAATGAATACCCACATCAATCGGCATGGCAGTTAAAGCGAGCATCGGTTGTAATTGTTGTTTCACGATGGAGTAGGCGACCGCAGCAACCAATAGCGTTTTGGCGATTGATTTTAAAAGTTCAACCAATGAATTTTTAGAGATCATATTGCCCAATCCTTTCAGTGGATTGAGACGATTAAATTGAGGCGCCAAGGCTTTGTCAGACATGACCCAGCCACCGACTAAAATGGGGGAGGCGATGGCGATCGCCATCATGACCACGGCAAGCGGTAAAAACACCCAACACAATTGTTCGATGATACGTACCGTGTGTACCAATAATAAAGCGGGTTCATAAGCCAGCGCACGGTCAAGTTGCAACCCTTGCTTAAGTGCACTTTTTAACCCTTGGGCGATGGGCTGACTTAACATCATCATTGCCATACCGCTGGTGAACAAGACGGCACAGGCGGCGAGCTCGCGTGAGCGCGGCACATCGCCTTCCTCGCGTGCTTTCTCCAATCGCTTGGGGGACGCGTCTTCGGTCTTTTCTAAATCACTCTCTTCAGCCATGACGATTCATTCACTCGCTTGTGGCGAACACCCATTGCTCAGCCAACGCTTCACATTATTGGCGAGTGCATTGCATTTTTATGTGAGGAATAGAGGGGAGAATTGGCGTTTAACCATGGCGCAATACATTAATATTGTGAATATATGTAAATGTAAAATTTATAAATCGCTTCAAATCAATGACTTATAAATTTTTTGATATTTTTTTATAAAAAACCTTAAAGTTTTTTTCAAGCGCGACGTTAAAGAGTTGAACACCCAATGTGAGAACGCAACCCCACCTGTAACACCTTCATTCAAGATGAAGTGGTTTGGGCGGAGATCAAAAACGCCTTTGCAACAGCAGACGGCTTTGATTAACGAAATAAAACGAGAAAACTTTAATTATTTAATGAATTACTTTATGAACAGCTTAGGCATGATAGCGAAAAAAATTTAAAGCGTTGCTTTAGGATTATTTTATAAGCTATTGATTTCTATTAGCCAGTGTAGGCATATGTAGGCGTTTGTAAGACAAACGCCTACATATGCCTATTCGTTCGTCTTACAAAAGAAACCGACAAACCCCAATTGTTGCTCCCCCTGATTGCGCGCAAAGTACGCCTAACGCAACTGCGTACTCAAATTGACCGCGAATAAATGGAGAAACATCATGTCAGTCACACAAAACGAATTACTTGCAGAAATTAAAGACGCAAACCTTAATTATCTGATGTTGGCACAACAGTTGATTCGTGCTGACAAAGCCTCTGCGATTTTCCGTTTAGGCATCAATGTTGAAATTGCAAATTTGTTGGAGAGCCTCACCAACTTGCAACTGCTCAAATTATGTAATACCCACATGTTGCTCACCCGCTTACGCTTTGATGACAGCGAAATTTTAAGCATGCTGACCAACCACACCAAAGACGCCACACAAGCACATTTACATACCGCTGTGTTGATGTCTGCACAAGCGGCTGCAGCTGCGTTGTAACGTTTTAAAGCATCTATTTCAATACCGTTATCGCATTAGGGGCCATCATGCAAAAGAAAAGT
Source organism: Methylophilaceae bacterium (assembly GCA_027488395.1). Taxonomy (GTDB): domain Bacteria; phylum Pseudomonadota; class Gammaproteobacteria; order Burkholderiales; family Methylophilaceae; genus Methylophilus. The sequence continues at coordinate 34,283 of JAIYBT010000016.1, forward strand.
GTCGTAAACGAAGCAGAACAAATTCAACTGGCAATGCAAATGATTAAATTAGGCGCACGTTTGCAATTGCTGGAATCGCAAACCACCTTATCACGCGAGCGTTTAATCAAGCTTTATAAAGAGATGAAAGGTGTTTCACCCCCAAAAGGAATGCTGCCTTTTTCTACCGATTGGTTCTTGACTTGGCAACCGAATATTCACTCCTCTATTTTTTATAATATTTACCGCTTTATGGTAGACCATGCTGGCGTCGACGGCATTCAGGCGATTATCAAGGCTTACACCATTTACATGCAACAAGTGCAAAGCCCAGAAGGTCAGCCGCAAGAAGAGCCGGTGTTGTCTTTAACCCGTGCTTGGACACTCGTGCGTTTTGTTGAAAGCAAAATGCTCACCGTTAAAAAATGTGATTGCTGTAGTGGTCAATATGTCGTCAATACTTACGATTTAAACCAAAACTATGTATGTAATTTATGCCATGTGCCATCACGTGCGGGTAAAACCAAAAAAGCCAAAGAGCAATTAAATTATAAATTGGTTTCCATGACCGCTTAATGGCTACGCTCGCCTAAGAAATGGGCATTGAGTAATCCATTTTTTGTCAAGGATGTCGCCATGGTCGTTGCGCCCATCATCAACAAACGTTTGTTGCGTTTACCAAACGCGTTGTGGGCCCAGGCGTTACTGATCCAATGTATGAGTATGCTGTTGATAACGCTGGCGTTGCCAAGCGTGATCAACAGCATATTTGTCTTTGAAGTATTGCACATATGTTCTTCAATGTTGGGGGTGCAAGTATCCCCCTTTATCCTAGGGTTGGTGGGGCATTTGGTGCTCGTTACGGTATTGGCTGCTTACTGCCGCATGCCCATGTGGTGGCGTTGGATACACGTGTTATTTCCGCTGGCAGTAGTGGCCTGTCAGCAGGTGGTCATTCCTGATGTGGTTTACCTAGCGGGGTTTTTAATCACCCTCAGTATCTATTGGTCTGTGCATCAAACCCGCGTCCCGTTTTACCCCTCTTTTCCTGCTACATGGTCGGCTATCCATCACTATCTCAATCATTATGCGGGTGCGCGTGGGGTGCAGGTACTGGATATTGGCAGTGGCATTGGGGATGTTGGCTTTTATCTTGCTCGACAACGGCCACAAGACCATGTTGCAGGCATTGAAATCGCGCCTTTACCTTGGGCCTTGAGTGCAGTGAGAGCTTGGTGTGGACGCCGTCCAGTCAAATTTCATTATGGCGATTATGCCGCATTAGATTTTGCGACGTTTGATGTCATTTTTGCGTATTTATCTCCCGCAGTGATGGCCGCTGTCTGGCAGCAAGCCAGCACTCAAATGCGCGCTGGCAGTGTGTTGATATCCTCTGAGTTTCCTATTCCCGGCGTAACGCCCAGCCACACGCTATCGCCAGCGGAGGGCGCCCCCGCGTTGTTTGTGTACCATTTTTAAATCGTGAGTAGTGATCACACTGCATGCATGTACGCCACCGATGCGCGTAAAAAAACAGCCAGTAATAAGCGATATAAACCCTGTTTGTTTGTGCAATTGAATCGCCTAAACACTTGTTAAACTATTTTTAAATCGTTGCAAATTTTTGGAGCAAGACATGTTTGTCTTAATTGGCTATGTAGTGGTGTGCGGGATGGTGTTTGGTGGCTATGCGTTGGCTGGCGGTCACCTCGGTGCATTATGGCAACCGTTAGAAGTCATGATGATTTTTGGCGGCGCCTTTGGTGCTTTTATTGTCGGTAACGATCTTAAAGCGATCAAAGCCACCGTCGGTGCCTTGCCCACCTTATTTAAAGGCTCCAAATATAACAAACAGCTCTACTTGGATTTGTTGGCGTTACTGTTTGAGATTCTGACTAAAATCCGCAAAGACGGTCTGATGTCGATCGAAAAAGACGTGGAAGACCCCGAATCGAGTGCTATTTTTGGCAAATATCCCACGATTTTGCACGATCACCACTTGGTTGAATTTATTACCGATTATTTACGCTTAATGGTGTCCGGCAATATGGATGCCTTTCAAGTCGAAAACCTGATGGATAACGAGTTGGAAACCCATCACATGGAAGGCCATGTGCCCGCCCATTGTATTGCCAAGTTAGGCGATGGTTTGCCAGCGTTTGGCATTGTGGCGGCGGTGATGGGGGTGGTGCACACCATGGAAAACGTGGCCTTACCGCCCGCTGAACTCGGTATTTTGATTGCACATGCCCTGGTGGGAACGTTTCTTGGGATTCTGTTGGCTTATGGCTTTGTCGGCCCCTTATCTGGGTTGCTCGAACAAAAACTCGAGGAATCCAGCAAGAGCTTTCAAACGGTCAAGGTGGTGTTACTGGCCAGTTTAAATGGCTATGCGCCACCGATTGCGGTCGAATTTGGTCGCAAAGTATTGTATTCCACCGAGCGTCCAGGCTTTAGCGAGCTGGAAGAGCACGTCAAACAAGCCAAATCTAAATAAAACGCGACAGGCCACATAGCGGAGAGCGTCATGGCAGAAGAACATATTGCCCCGATTATTGTTAAAAAAATCAAAAAGAGCGGTGGCGGTCACCATGGCGGCGCTTGGAAAATTGCCTACGCAGACTTTGTCACCGCGATGATGGCGTTCTTTTTGCTGATGTGGTTGTTAGGTTCAACCTCCAAAGCGCAAAAAGAGGGCATTGCTGAATATTTTCAAACGCCACTACATATGGTGTTGATGGGGCCTTCTGTTGGACAAAGTGATTCAGCTCTAAAAAACACCGGCGGCAAAGATGTGACCCAAAAACAAGGGCAAGTAAAACCAGTGGATGGCGAGCCTGGCAAACTTAAAACGGTCAAAATCGAAGATGTCAAAGAAGCGCTCAAACAGGCAGAAAAAGCCAAGCTCGAATCCCTCAAACAAAAAATTGAGCAATCTATCGAAGAAAACCCCACCCTCAAACAATTTAAGTCGCAACTCAAAATTGATATTACTAGCGAAGGCTTACGCATCCAGATCGTGGACGAACAAAACCGGCCCATGTTTGAAAGTGCGCGTGCTGAGTTGCAGCCGTATGCCAAACAAATCTTGCGTGAGATTGGTAAAACGCTCAATGGTGTGGAGAACAAAATCAGTTTATCTGGCCATACCGATGCCACGCCGTATGCCAGTGGTGATCAAGGTTATAGCAACTGGGAATTATCGGCCGATCGTGCCAACGCCTCTCGCCGTGAATTGATTGCGGGCGGCATGGATGAAACGAAATTGATGCGGGTGGTGGGCTTAGGCTCTGCCATTATGTTCGACCAAGAAAATCCATTTAATCCGATTAATCGACGGATCAATCTGGTCATCATGAACAAAGAAACAGAGGAGAACATCCTCAAAGACAACGAACAAATCACCGTTAGTGAACAGGATAAAAGTAAAGTCGATGCCTTAGCGGAGACCCCAAAAGCACCGAGCGCTGCGTTGCCAAGCGCACAGACGACGACCAAGAAATAACAGTTGTTTTATCGTTTTATTATGCAATTGAATCAAGACTGAATCAGGCAACATAGGATCCATATGAACACATTGCCCATAGAAGAATTAAGAGCTTTACTCGCTGCGGTTTCCAAGCATGGGGATTGGCATTTGCTCGAAATCGAAACTGATCTACAGCAAACCATGTTTCTTTTAAATGAAGCGATTGAAAAATTGAGTGCAAGTTTTATGCAGGTGCATCAAGAGTTAAGTGCACAGCAAGCAGAACTCAAACAATTGCAGCAAGCGGGTAGGTTGCAGGCAGAAGAAGAAGCACGCTTTGCGGCCTATCAAACGCGCATTGGGCATGAAGTGGATCGCGTGATTACTGGCATGCAATTTCAAGACATGACCAATCAGTTACTGCAACGTACGGTGAATCGGGTCAATGGCTTAAAAGCCTTGTTGCAAGAGCTTTCTAGCCACCAAGCACCCATGCTTGCCGAAGATGAATATGAAGAAATTAAGCGCTTCATCATGCAATTGAATCAACAGTTTCACCAAGGTAGCCAACATTTAAGTGGGCATTTGCGCAAAGCGGTCAATCAACAAGACTTGGCCACTGGCGACATCGATTTATTTTAAAGCAGTAAGTTTTTACAGAACAATTGGATAAGGCGACTCAACATGACGAAAACAATTTTAACCGTAGATGACTCTGGCTCATTACGCCAAATGGTGGCTTTTAGTTTAAAAGCAGCAGGCTATGACGTGATTCAAGCTGTTGACGGTCAAGATGGCCTCAATAAGGCGAAAGAGAAAACCGTCGATTTGGTGTTGACTGACCAAAACATGCCCATTATGGATGGCTTGACGCTGATTGGTAACTTACGCAACTTGGCGTCTTATCAAAAAGTGCCAATTTTGATGCTGACCACAGAATCTTCTGATGAAATGAAGGCAAAAGGGAAAGCCGCCGGCGCCAATGGCTGGTTAGTGAAACCGTTTGATCCAAAACGCTTGATTGAAGTGGTACAAAAAGTGATTGGGGCCTAGCGCTCGCTAAGCCAACACACCATCACGGGAGAAAAACATGACAGTGGATATGAGCCAGTTTTATGAAGTGTTCTTTGACGAGGCAGAAGAGCTACTCGCTGAAGCAGAACACTTATTGCTGGAAATTGATGTTCAAGCGCCAGACATTGAGCAATTAAACGCGATTTTTAGGGCGGCCCATTCGATTAAAGGTGGGGCTGCGACCTTTGGTTTTATGGACATGGCGGAAATTACCCATGTGCTGGAAAACTTGCTCGACAAATTACGTAAGCAAGAAATGGCGTTGACCACAGAGCATGTCGATGCGTTTTTAGCCGCCAAAGATGTCATTAAAATGCAACTTGATGGACACCGTCATGGTGCAACAGTGAATGCCGAACAAGTCGGTGATGTTTCCATGATGTTAAAAGCCTTGTCAGAAGGGCGTGGCGTCGAAATCCCTGTCGATCCATTGCTCGCGCAATCTGCACCTGAGCCAGAAGTATTGCAAGTTGCAGAACAAAAGCCTGCCATGAGCCTCACCGATGCTGAAAAAAGTAGCGGTATCCGCTTATATGATGTCAAGTTACCCACCGTTACCGAGCGCGATTTAACCAATTTAAAAGATGAATTGGCCTTGCTCGGTGAAGTCGTGGTGTATCAACGTCAAGATCAAAGTCATGCCTTGATGATTAAATCAGACTCCAGCGCTGACGACATCGTGTCTATTTGCTCATTTATTGTCGATACCGATTTATTGGTGGTGTCAGAAGCAGGCACTTCGGCCGCAACTGAAACCCCATCGACTGAAGCGAAGCCTACTGAAACCCAGCCAGCAGCAGCAAGCCCTGTGACCGCTGCCGCTGCCCCTGCTGAAGATTTAGGCTATGGTTTTTTTGATGACGATCCTATTATTGCGGCAGCCACCCCTGCTGCGGCCATTGCCGAAAACGCTACACCTAATCCTACCCCTACAAAGGAGGGCAAAGCCGCTGTTGATATTGTAGAAGAGGTCGGCTACGGCATTTTTGGTCGTGATGGCCAAGAACAAACGGAAGAGGGCTACGGCTTTTTTGCACCGTTTAAACCGCATCCAGATGCCCCTAAAGCACAAATGATCGGCGACGAAACGCCTGTCAGTGCAGCACCAGCAGCGGTTGCGGTTGAAGCGTCTACTACGCCAGTCGTGGCTGCGCAAAAGCCTGCGGTTAAAGAAACCTCCGCTAAAAAAGAACCCGAAAAAGCGGCTGTGCAAAGCACTGAAAGCAGCTCGATTCGTGTCGGTGTTGAAAAGGTCGACCAACTGATTAACTTGGTGGGTGAATTGGTGATTACCCAAGCCATGATCGAACAACGCATGAACGCGCTTGACCCAGTTGAACACGAATCCTTAATCAATAGTGTGACGCAGCTCACGCGTAACACCCGTGATTTGCAAGAATCCGTGATGTCGATTCGCATGATGCCGATGGATTTTGTGTTCTCACGCTTCCCACGCATGGTGCGCGATTTAGCAACCAAACTTGGCAAAAAAGTTGAGTTTGTCACCATTGGCGCCGCCACCGAACTCGATAAGAGCTTGATTGAGCGGATTGTTGATCCATTGACCCATTTGGTGCGTAACAGTGTGGATCACGGCATTGAAAAACCTGAGCAACGCCGTGCCATGGGCAAAGCCGAAGCAGGCACCTTGACCTTATCTGCCTCGCACAAAGGCGGCAGTATTGTGATTGAAGTGACAGACGATGGCGGTGGTTTAAATCGCGACAAAATCTTAGCCAAAGCAGCCTCCAGCGGCATGAGTGTCAGTGAAAGTATGTCGGACGCAGAAGTGTATAACCTGATTTTTGCACCTGGCTTTTCAACCGCGGAAGTAGTGACCGATGTGTCAGGACGCGGCGTTGGCATGGATGTGGTGAAACGTAATATCAGTGCGATGGGCGGCAATATTGATATTCGCTCAGCTCTCGGTTATGGCACCACCATTTCGATTTCACTACCATTAACTCTCGCCATTTTGGATGGGATGTCGGTCTCACTCGGCAAGAGTGTGTACGTGGTGCCGCTCAACCTCATCATGGAAACCTTGCAACCACGCGCCGAGGATTTAAAAACCGTCACTGGTGAAGGCTTGATGGTGCATGTGCGTGGCGAATACCTACCGATTATTGCGTTGCATGCGCTGTTTAATCATCCCACCCATGTGACAAACCCAACCGATGGTGTGTTGTTGATTTTAGAAGCTGACGGCAGAAAATCCGCCTTGTTTGTAGACCGTTTGGTCGGCCAACAACAAGTGGTGATTAAGAGCCTAGAAACCAACTTTAAACGGATTCCAGGCGTGTCGGGCGCCACCATTATGGGCGATGGTTCAGTCGCGTTGATTTTAGACGTGCCTGCCATTATTCAAATGGGTCAAACCACCAATTACGTGACTGGCGCACAAACGTTTGCCAATCAAAATTTTTCCACACAACCTTATACCAATGCTTAAGGAGTCGCTGCAATGAACATGACAGCAGATACAAACAACGGCCTAGCGGGCAACAACAGCAGTTTGAAAAGTGCAGCGGGTGAATACTTAACCTTTGTATTGGGCAAAGAACAATACGGCATCGAGATCTTAAAAGTCCAAGAGATCCGTGGTTACGATGCGGTGACACAAATTGCCAATATGCCCAGCTTTATTAAAGGCGTGGTGAATTTGCGCGGCAAGATTGTGCCAATCGTCGATTTACGCATTAAATTTAATTTAGGCAATGTCGAGTACAACGAATTTACCGTTGTCATCATTCTGAATTTAGGGGGCCGCATTGTCGGCATCGTGGTAGATGGCGTGTCCGATGTGCGCGAATTGCAAGAAGAGCACTTACGCGAAGTACCTGCCTTAGTCACCCGCATTGATACCAAATACATCGTGGGCTTAGCCACGGTTGAAGAAGAAATGTTGATTTTAGTCGACATTGAAAAACTGATGACCAGCGACGAAATGCAATTGCTGGATAACACCGTACATTAACAGATTGTAATGGTTTAAATTTTTAGATTATTTAAGGGAGCACCAAATGGCTTTCACATTCATGACCAATTTAATTGGTGGCAAGCAACAACGGGATATCATCAACGAAGTCACAGAATTTCGCGTATTAAAACAAGAGATCAACAAAGCACGTTGCGTGTTAGAGCTGGATGCCAAAGGCGGCATTTTAGCCATGAATGAGAACCTGACGCGTGCCCTCAGCTACACTGACAAAGAAATGGTGGGTCAAGGCCATCGCGCGTTAATTTCGCGCGCAGAGGCGACTTCCACAGACTATCAACAATTTTGGCAAGCGCTGGAGCAAGGCAACACCCAATCGGGTGCGTTTAAATTGATGGATAAGCAAAGTGGCATCAAATGGTTTCAAGGCTACTATGCCCCCGTCTGTGATGGCCCACAAAAAACATTGCGTAAAGTGGTGGCTTATTTAACTGATATCACCACCGAAAAAACCAAACTGATCACAGCGCAACAAGAAGAAAGCGCGCTGAATAACGCATTAGGCGTGGCCGAGCTGTCGGTGGATGGCAAGTTTGTGCACTCTAACGATGAGTTTTTAGCAGCCTTAGGCTATACCAAAGAAGAAATCATCGGCCGTGATCAATTAAGCATTGTGTGCCCTGATCAAACGACCAGCTGTAAAACCGCCATTAAACGCATGTTAGAGTCGGTGAGCCCATTTACAGAAAACGTATGTCGTTTATCCAAAACAGGTGAGCGCTTTTGGTTTAAAACCACTTTTGTGCCCGTGACCAATGCCGAGCAACAAGTGTTCAAAGTGATGATGTATTCGTTTGACATCACCACAGAGCTCAAACAAAAGCTGGACCTTGAAGGCCGTATGGAAGCGATTAGCCGTGCCCAAGCGATGATTGAGTTTGATACACAAGGCAAAGTGATCGCCATCAATAAAAACTTTAGTACAGTGATGGGCTACAGCGAGCAAGAGTTGGTGGGCAAATACCACTCACTGTTGGTGTCCGAGCAATATAAAAACTCTAAAGAATACACCCAGTTTTGGGAAAAATTAGGCCGTGGTGAGTTTGAAAGTGGCGTGTTCCCACGCATAACAAAAGCTGGCACTGAGGTTTGGTTACAAGCCAGTTATAACCCAATTATTGGGATCGACGGTAAAGTGCAGCGCATCGTTAAGTTTGCAATCGACATCACACAATCGGTGCGCGCAGACCTTGAGAATAAAAAGAAAGCCGTTGAAGCACAAATGATTAAGTACACGCTGGAGTCCTCCAGCAATAACTTAATGGTGGCAAACAATGATGGCATCATCACCTACATGAACCCAGCCACATTGGAGTTGATGAAACATTCTGCAGAAACATTCCGCAAACAATTTCCGCAATTTGATCCAGATAAACTCATCGGTCAAAGTTTTGATCAGTTTCATAAGAGCCCTAGCCATCAACGCAACTTGTTGGCCTCGCTCACTGGCAAACACTCGACTGAACTCAGTTTTGGGGCCATGTTTTTCAGGCTGACCGCCAATCCGTTGTATGACGAAGCAGGCGAGCGTTTAGGCAGTGTGTTGGAATGGGTAGACCTGACTGAAGAAAAACGGATTGAAAACGAAATACGTGAGACGGTGGAAGCTGCCGTCAATGGCGATGTGACACGTCGACTTGATACCACAAACGTTAAAAAATCTGCTGCTGCGACCTTTGATGCGATTAATCAATTACTCGAAGGCATGAACGATATTCTGTTGCAAGTACGTGAAGCAGGCGAAACCATCAATACCGCGGCCAACGAAATCTCCAGTGGCAACAATGATTTGTCTAGCCGTACCGAGCAACAAGCGTCTAACCTAGAAGAAACCGCGTCTAGCATGGAGCAATTGTCGTCTACTGTGCGCCAAAACGCGGACAACGCGCGTCAAGCCAATCAAATGTCTGAAGCCGCCTCGTTGGTGGCACAGCGCGGTGGTGAAGTGGTGGGCAATGTGGTGTCTACCATGAGCGCGATCAACGAAAGCGCGAAAAAGATTGAAGAAATCATCACCGTGATTGATGGTATTGCGTTCCAAACCAATATCTTGGCGTTGAACGCTGCGGTGGAAGCCGCGCGTGCCGGTGAGCAAGGTCGCGGCTTTGCGGTGGTGGCAGGCGAAGTGCGTAATTTAGCGCAACGCTCAGCCGGTGCTGCTAAAGAAATTAAAGAGTTGATTACCGACTCCGTCACCAAAACGGCAGAGGGCACCAAACTGGTTGAGAGTGCCGGTGCCACCATGCAAGAAATTGTGACCTCTGTGCAACGCGTGACCGATATCATGAGTGAAATTACCGCGGCCTCTGCCGAGCAGAGCGCGGGTATCGATCAAGTCAATGATGCGATTACCGACATGGATGAAGTGACGCAACAAAACGCCGCCTTGGTGGAGGAAGCCGCTGCCGCTGCCGAATCCTTGGTTGAACAAGCTTCAAACTTGATGGATGCGGTCAGCAAATATACCTTGCAAGGCGGCCAGCGTGCGCCAGCGGCCACATCACGGCCAGCAACTAAACCTGCTGCGTATGCCTCGCGTCCTGCCGCCAAACCAGCCACCAAAGCAAAACCAGCCCTCACGGCACATCACAACCCTGCACCACAAAAAGTGGCAAAAACAGGCACTGATGATGGCAGTTGGGAAGAATTTTAATCTAACCCTTTTTCTACACCCAAGGAGGACCGCATGAAAACTAAATTCATCGCATTACTCGAAACGTTTGAAGAAGGCTGTGTAATTTGGGCAGCAGCCACCGCTGGTTATTTATAGTGGTGGATGAAAGATAGATAATTTATCCAAAATCCGAGCATCCAGATTCTTAGGGTGCTCGGATTTTTTGTCACATCTCTGTTGCATTTGTAAAAGTAATTAAAGCCTCTCAAGCTTGCAGAAAAAACGCCGTTAAACAGTTTAAGTGGACATGTATAAGTTCACAGTACACCTGACATTCAATGAATCAACTCGGAGTTTTACATGCAAAAAATCGTTGCAATTTTAGTGACAACTATTGGTTTTACCTTGGTTTCTAGCCCATTGATGGCTGCAGAAGTTTGTACAGTTTCCATGATGGGTCGTGTCTGTTTTGAAGAAGGCAGTCCAGAAGCCACCGCTGCGCACATGAAAGGCGATGCCGTTGCGGTTGCCAATGCGCAGAAAAAGAAAACCGATGTAGCAGATGCTTCAAAAGACAAGAAGTAATTTAAACGTTGCATAAAAAACCCTTCTACACAGAAGGGTTTTTTTTCGGCGTTATCGGCAATGCCATTGCAAACTTGAATGCGAAAAGAAGCCCCTTTCAAGGCTTTATATCGCCTTTATCGTTGACTGCATTGATACAAAATGAGCAGTAGGCCGAATATCGGTCAAATCACCACAGGATGTACGGAGAAACAACATGAGCATTGCAAAACGCATGTATTTATTGATCGCAATCGCCGCAATTGGGCTATTTTTATTGGCAGGCATCGGTTATTTTCAAACTGAGCGTGTGTATAGCTACGCCAATGTAGGCAATGAAAAGGCAGCACCGAGCATTGAAATACTGGATGAGAGTATTGCCGAATTTGAACAGTTAAACAGTTTGATTTGGCAGCATATGCTCAATACCGATAACGCCAAAATGCAATTGATCGAAAAGCAAGTGGCAGCCACTCACGGCAGCATGATGGCCGCCTTGAAAAAGTATGACAACTTTATCAGTGATGCCGAAGATCAAGCCTTGCTCAAAAAAGATTATGCAGCGATTACCGCTTATGACGGCTTAGGCAGTCAGGTGCTCACCCTATCGTTATCCAACAAAAAAATGGAAGCCCGCGATGCCTTACTCGCCAATCAAGCGGTGATTGAGGGTGTACAAAAAGCGTTTAGCAACCATCGACATTTTAATAATGTGTTATCAAAAACCAGCGCCAGCAAGGCGGCCGACATTAAACAACAAGCCAATATCATCGCGCTGGTACTTGCCTTGTTGGTGGCGGCAGGTGTGGTGTTTTTTGGCATGTTGATGAAACGCAATCTATTGAAGCAGTTGGGCATGGAGCCTAACGAATTGTCAGTGATTGCCAAACATTTTGTGGAAGGCAATCTTAATCAAAAAATTACGTTGCCTGATACCGATAAATCCAGCGTTGCCTATTCGATTCGTGTATTGCAAAAAACCTTGGATGGCCTGGTGCAATCGCTTAATTATGTCAGTCAGCAACATGACGAAGGAGACATTGATTGCACTGTAGATCAAAGCCGATTTAAAGGTGGCTATGCCGAGATGGCCAAAGGCATCAATAAAATGGTGGCCGGCCACATTGTCATGAACCAAAAAGCGATGGAAGTGGTGAAAGCGTTTGGTGAAGGCAATTTGGATGCGCCGCTAGAGCAGTTTGCGGGCAAAAAAGCTTTTGTTAACGAAGCGGTTGAGCAGGTCCGTGGCAATATCAAACGCCTGATTCACGATGCGGATACCTTAGTGAATGCGGCCATTGCTGGTCAGCTAAGTGTACGCGTCGATGCCAATCAGCACCAAGGTGATTTCCGTACCATTGTGAACGGCATGAACCATACCCTAGAAGCCGTGGTAAAACCGTTGGGTGTGGCTTCCAGCTATTTAGATCAAATTGCGAAAGGGCAGATTCCTAGCAAAATAAACGAGCAATATGCGGGTGATTACAGTGCGATCATCACCAACTTAAATACCTGTATTGATGCGGTAAACGCCTTGGTGGCGGATGCCAATTTACTGGCGCAAGCCGCCCAGGCGGGCAATTTATCGACCCGTGCACAACAAGATCAACACAATGGTGATTTCCGTAAAGTGATTGAGGGCCTCAACAATACGCTAGATGCCGTGGTGAAACCGCTTAATGTGGCATCAACCACACTGGACCATATTGCCAAAGGCGATATTCCAGCAACGATTGGCGAACAATATCCTGGTGATTATCGCTTGATGATTAATAACCTCAATACCAGCATCCATGCCGTAAATGCATTAGTGGCAGATACCAATTTACTGGCTGAGGCCGCCAAAGAAGGGCGCATCACCATCCGTGCGGATGAAAGCAAACATAAAGGTGATTTCCGTAAAATTGTTGCTGGCATTAACAACACGCTCGATTTAATCGTCGACCCAATCAAAACCGTTTCCGAAGCGGTAGAGACCATCACCACCGCCGCCAATGAAATTTCCAGTGGCAACGCCGATTTATCCGCGCGTACTGAGCAACAAGCTTCTAGCCTAGAAGAAACCGCTGCCAGCATGGAAGAACTGGCCTCCACCGTCAAACAAAACGCCGAAAACGCCAAACAAGCCAATCAACTGGCGCTAGCGGCCTCTGGCGTGGCGGTGAAAGGCGGCGCTGTGGTCAATGAAGTAGTGGCGACCATGAGCGCGATTAACGATAGCGCTAAAAAGATTGAAGACATTATCTCGGTGATTGATGGCAGAGCATTTCAAACCAATATCTTGGCGCTCAATGCTGCTGTTGAAGCGGCGCGTGACGGTGAACAAGGCCGTGGCTTTGCCGTGGTAGCAGGCGAAGTACGTAACCTGGCACAACGTTCTGCCAGTGCCGCCAAAGAAATTAAAGAACTGATTGCCGACTCGGTGAATAAAACCAGTGAAGGCACCAAGCTGGTCGAAAACGCAGGCAACACCATGCAAGAAGTGGTGACCTCAGTGCAACGGGTGGCGGATATTATCAGCGAGATCTCCGCCGC
>JAIYBT010000004.1 GCA_027488395.1 Methylophilaceae bacterium
CTCGAACAGGGCCGTGAAACGAACATGCGCCAATGATAGTGTACTCTTCGTATGCGAAAGTAGGTCATCCCCAAGCTATTCATTCAAAACCCTCGATCTAGGTCGAGGGTTTTTGTTTTTTAAAATCCCTTGAATCTTAAGTTAATTTTAATTTATTGCTTGTTCATCTTATTTCTATGGCATTCATGTCTCTATGCCATGCTATGCTTTAATATCAATTGAATTTTTGGTATAATTACAAATTGTGAGATGGGCTTTGTGCCCATTTTTTGTTTTTGTCGAATGCATTTTGAATTGATTAACAGGGACTGCCATGCAAGATTTGTATTCCGTCGTGGAAAAAACGGTCACGCAATTGGGTTTTGATTTGGTTGATTTTGAAACCAGTAACCGTGGCAAGCTTCTGCGCGTGTTTATAGATAAGCTGCATCCGAGTAGCATTAAAGACAGCGTCACGATTGATGACTGTGTTTTAGTAAGTAATCAGTTGGGTAATGTGCTCACAGTCGAGATGGATATTGACTACGATCGATTGGAAGTATCTTCTGCAGGATTGGATCGCGTTTTAAAAAAAGAGAAAGACTTTGTGCGCTTTGTTGGTGAGCGCGTTCAAGTCAAATTACGCGTTGGTATTGTAGATGATGGTCCAAAAGCAACCGCGACAACGTTGCCACGAAAAACATTTTTGGGTGTATTGCAGGCGGTAGAAAATGGAACAGCGGTTGTTGAATGTGACGGACACCGTTACGCGCTTTTATTAGAAAATATTGACAAGGCTCGATTGAGTCCGGTTTTTGATTAACAGGTTGTAACACCCGAAATGGTGCGTTGGAGATTTCGATGAGTCGTGAAATTTTATTATTGGTAGATGCGTTAGCCCATGAAAAAAATGTCAGTGAAGAGGTCATTTTCACTGCGTTAGAACTGGCGTTAGCATCTGCTACCAAAAAGAATCATGAAGATGGCGCTGACATTCGTGTTGAAATTGACCGTGAATCAGGGGACTATAAAACATTTAGACGCTGGCAATATGTTGAGTATGACTTGCTAGAAAGTTCTGCTTACCAGTTTGACGAAGAAGATCCTCGCGCTGAAAATAAACAAATTGGGGATTATGTTGAATCTCCGCTGGAATCAATTGCATTTGGTCGTATTGGTGCGCAAGCAGCAAAACAGGTTATTTTGCAAAAGGTACGCGAAGCTGAGCGCGAACAAATGATCCAAGATTTTCTTGGCCGTGGTGAAAACCTCGTGACTGGCGTGATTAAGCGGATGGAAAAAGGCAATGCCATTATTGAGGTAGGACGTATTGAATGTTTATTACCACGTGAGTCGATGATTCAAAAAGAAAATCTACGTGTGGGTGATCGAGTGCGTGCGTATTTATCACGCGTAGACCGCGGCGGTCGTGGTCCACAATTGATTTTGTCTCGCGTTTCTCCTGACTTTTTAAAGCGCTTGTTTGAGCTTGAAGTGCCAGAAATAGAAGAGGGTTTGCTTGAAATTCGTTCTGCAGCGCGTGATCCAGGGTTGCGTTCAAAAATTGCCGTGAAAACCAATGATCAGCGTATTGATCCTGTGGGGACGTGTGTTGGAATGCGTGGTTCACGTGTACAGGCTGTTACCTCTGAATTAGGTGGTGAACGTGTGGATATTGTCCTGTGGAGCATGGATCCAGCGCAATTTGTCATCAATGCACTAGCGCCTGCAGAGGTCTCCTCTATTGTGGTAGATGAAGATGCGCATAGCATGGATGTGGTGGTAAGTGAGGAGCAGTTAGCCATTGCTATTGGGCGTAACGGCCAAAATGTACGCTTGGCCTCGGAGTTAACAGGCTGGAATTTAAATATTCTGACTGAAGAAGCCGCTGCGCAAAAAAATCAAGATGAATATTCCAAAATTAGTCAGTTATTTATTGCTAAGTTGGATGTTGATGAGGAAGTTGCTGACATCTTGGTCCAAGAAGGCTTTAGTACGCTAGAAGAAATCGCATATGTTCCAATTGCTGAAATGGCTAATATTGATGCATTTGATGAAGACACTATCAACGAATTGCGGTCTCGTGCACGTGCGGCATTACTCACGGAAGCAATTGCTAAAGAAGAGCAAGTTGAAGAAGATACCAACGACTTAATGACGCTGGATGGTATGGATGCAGAAACCGCTCATAAATTGTCTGAGCGTGGCATACATACCACAGAAGATTTAGCTGAGTTGGCTGTTGATGAGTTAATTGAATTAACTGATATTGACGATGAGCGTGCAAAAGCATTGATTGTCACTGCGCGCGCACCTTGGTTTAAATAATGAAGCCGGGCATAAGATGATGCACGTCGCGTAATTACTATAAAGAATTTAACTGGAGCAGTACATGGCACTTTCAACCGTAACACAATTTGCCGCAGAGCTGGGTCTGCCAACGACCCTGCTTATCGAGCAACTGAAAAGCGCAGGGGTGAGTAAAGCCTCAGCGGATGACTTTTTGGAAGAAGGTGACAAGGCTGCGTTGTTAGAATATCTACGCAAAGAGCATGGTGCATCAAGCGCGCCCAAAAATAAAATCACCTTAACGCGCAAACAAAATACTGAAATCAAAAAGCTAGATAGTTCAGGCAAAGCGCGCACAATTCAAGTTGAAGTGCGTAAGAAACGCGTGTTGGAACGTCCAGAAGACACCTTTGTAACTTCGGTTGAAGCAGTCAGCGAAGACGTTGTGATTGAACCTGTAACGCCAGAATTCGTTGAACCACACATTGTTGAAATACCTGAGCCCGAACTGGCTGAAGTGGTTGAAGTAACTCCTGTCGTTGAGCCAGTTATTGAGCCCATCATTGAAGTTGTGGCTGAGCCAGTGGTAGAAGTCGTTAAAGAGGTTCCGACGCCTACGGCACCAGTGTCCACCACGATTAAACGCGTGGTGCTCAGCCCTGAAGAAATTGCATTGCGTGAAAAAGAAGCCAAGCGTGCAGCGATATTGGCTGAAATGCAAGCGGATGATGTGAAGCGTAAGTTAGCACTGACTCAACGTCGTGCTGATGAAGAAGCCAAACGACTTGTTGAAGCTGAAGCCGCCAAGAATAAAGCGGTGCCAAGCAAGCTATCTGAGGGAACATTACATAAGCCAGCGAATAAAGTGGTTGAAAAACCTGACGCCAAAGACAAAAAGGCTAAACCTGATAATCGTGATTGGAATGATAGTCAAAACAAAAAACGTGGCCTGAAAACCCGTGGCGATACTGCGGGTGGTAGTCAAGGATGGCGCACACCAAAAGGTAAGCAGCACAAATCCAATGCAGATGAACAACATGCATTTACTGCGCCTACCGAGCCAATGATTAAAGAAGTCATGGTGCCAGAAACCATTACGGTGGCTGAATTAGCGCATAAGATGTCTGTAAAAGCGGCAGAGGTAATCAAAGCGCTAATGAAAATGGGCATGATGGTAACGATTAACCAAGTGCTCGACCAAGACACGGCTATTATTTTAGTCGAAGAAATGGGCCATAAAGCGCAAGCTGCCGCAGCCAATGATCCTGAAACCTTCCTAGAAGAAAACGAAACGGTTGAAGCATTACTTGAATCACGGCCACCTGTGGTCACTGTGATGGGTCACGTTGATCACGGTAAAACCTCATTACTTGATTATATTCGTCGCAGTCGTGTCGCTTCAGGTGAAGCTGGCGGCATTACGCAACATATCGGCGCGTATCACGTAGAAACTCCACGTGGCATGGTGACCTTTTTAGATACCCCCGGTCACGAGGCTTTTACAGCCATGCGTGCCCGTGGTGCTAAAGCGACGGATATTGTGATTTTGGTGGTTTCAGCTGACGATGGTGTAATGCCACAAACCATTGAAGCCATTCACCACGCTAAAGCGGGTAATGTGCCGATTGTCGTGGCCATCAATAAAGTCGATAAGCCAGAAGCACAACCAGAACGTGTAAAAAGTGAGCTAGTCAGCCACGAAGTGATTCCTGAGGAATTTGGCGGCGAGGTCATGTTCCGTGAAGTCTCTGCCAAAACAGGTAAAGGGATCGATGAATTATTAGAAGCCATCTTATTGCAGGCCGAAGTGCTTGAGCTGCAAGCGCCTAAAAATACGCCAGCCAAGGGCTTGGTAATCGAGGGTCGTTTAGATAAAGGTCGTGGTCCAGTCACCACAGTGCTGGTACAGTCCGGTATTTTGAGACGCGGCGATATGGTATTGGCTGGCTCCGCGTTTGGTCGCGTGCGCGCCATGCTAGATGAAAACGGCGAGGATATTAAAGAGGCGGGTCCATCGATTCCAGTGGAAGTGCTTGGTTTGTCCGATGTGCCAAGTGCTGGTGAAGAAGTGATTGTATTGAATGACGAACGCAAAGCGCGTGAAATTGCCTTGTTCCGTCAGGGTAAGTTCCGTGATGTGAAGCTTGCTAAACAGCAAGCGGCTAAACTGGAAAACATGTTCGAGCAAATGGCTGAAGGCGAAGTCCAAACCTTGAATTTGATTATCAAATCAGATGTACAAGGCTCCTATGAGGCCTTATCCACCAGTTTGCAAAAACTTTCTACCAACGAAGTGCGCGTCAATATTATTCACACGGGTGTGGGTGCGGTCAGTGAATCTGATGTGAACTTGGCCGCTGCCTCAAAAGCCGTGCTCATTGGCTTTAATGTGCGTGCCGATGCAGGTGCACGTAAACTGGTAGAAAACTTAGATGTTGATTTACGTTACTACAATATTATTTATGAAGCTGTAGATGAAGTAAAAGCGGCTCTAGGTGGTATGTTGGCGCCTGAGCATAAAGAACAAATGATTGGTACCGTTGAAATTCGTGAAGTATTTAAAATTTCTAAAGTCGGTTCAATTGCAGGCTGTTATGTCCAAGATGGCTTGGTAAAACGCAATGCTAAAGTGCGTTTGTTGCGTAATAATGTCATTATTCATACCGGTGAACTGGATTCCTTGAAGCGCTTTAAAGACGATGTCAAAGAAGTGAAAAATAATTTTGAATGTGGTTTGTCACTGAAAAATTACAATGAAATCGAAGTTGGAGATATCTTAGAAGTTTACGAAGTGGTTGAAGTGGCGCGTACCCTCTAATGGCTAAATCTTTTTCACGCAATGATCGGGTCTCAGAGCAAATCCAACGTGAGTTGGCCGATCTATTAATGTTTGAAGTCAAAGACCCGCGTGTCAAAATGATTACCTTAACTGCAGTAGAAGTCGCGGGTGATATGGCACATGCAAAAGTGTTTTATACCGCAGCCAAGCCAAGTAAAGGCATGCAAACAGGGTTAGAAGCCGCTGCGGGTTATTTGCGCACACAGCTTGGTAAGCGCATGCTATTACGCACGGTGCCACAGCTGCATTTTGTGTATGACGAATCCATTGACCGTGGCATGCAAATGGATAAATTAATCGATCAAGCCATGATCGATACGCCGTCACAATCCTAATCCGCTCCGCATGCAATTCAAACGGATCAAGCGCGCCGTCCATGGTGTATTGCTATTAGATAAGCCCTTGGGTTTTTCATCTAATCAAGCTTTGCAAAAAGTTAAATGGTTATATCAGGCAGAAAAAGCTGGGCATACTGGCACGCTCGACCCGTTAGCCACAGGCGTGTTGCCGATTTGTTTTGGTGAAGCAACAAAATTTGCACAACACCTTACAGATGAGCATAAAACCTATATTGCGACCATTAAGTTTGGGACCACCACCACCACTGGGGATCAAGAGGGTGAAGTGCTTGAGGTCATCGATTGTCATATCAATTCGGCAGCCATTGAAGCGACTTTTCCTCAATTTCTCGGTGAGATTCTACAAGTACCGCCCATGTATTCCGCACTCAAAGTAGACGGTAAACCATTGTATGCTTATGCACGTGCAGGCATCGCGCTAGACCGCCAACCAAGAGCAGTCAATATTTATCAACTTACCCTGATGGATTGTGCGGATAATATTGCGACCATTGAAGTGCGCTGTAGCAAAGGTACCTATATTCGTACCTTGGCAGAAGACATTGGCCGCGCTTTGCAAGTGGGCGCGCATTTGATTGCATTAAGGCGCACAGCAACCGCCAGTTATGCCTTAAGCAACACCATTACGCTGGAAGCCCTTGAACAAGCCAGCAGTGATATGCGCGATGCATTATTGCTGCCTGTGGATAGTGCGATTCAACATTTACCCACGGTGATGTTAAATGCGGATGCCGCCTACTATTTTAAGCAGGGGAATCCGGTATGGATCGCAGGAAAAATCCCCAAGGGTGAATTACGGGTGTATAGCGATACAAATCTGTTTTTAGGCGTTGGTTTGCAACAAACAGATGGCAAAATTGCGCCCAAACGCGTGGTTAACTTATAAAGCAAACGAATAATATTGCATTCATTGATGAAACACGAAATGACAAGAACCTGAATCACTGCAAACAACAGGTGCATTCAACCCGTCAATCTGTTTGAAATACCGGCAGCATAAAAAGCAACCTTCTAGCGCTTAAACAGGGTGCGCCCAACCTCATGACAACAGTGCTAGGCTGAAACTCAGATAAAAACCAAGTCGTGGTAAAATAAATCCATGTTTAGGAAATACGTGTTTCAGTGGTGGTTGATTTGCATGCTTGTGCTTGCACAAGCGGGCATGATCACACATGAAATCAGCCATTACTCGCAACATATCCCAACGAGCATCCAAGGCGATGTTCAATCAAGCGTATTAGCGTCTACGCCATGCACTGCATGTGCGCAGGTGCCTGCACGTGCAGTGCAAAGCAATGCCGATTTAGCACTAACAATCAACCTATTGCCAATCACAGTAAGCCAATCTACCAAACCACCTGCCAATTCAACGTCTGATTCAACGGTTGATTTTCCTAGCGATAAGTCCCCAGCAGGCGATCAGCGTCATTTGGGAGAAGTCTGTTTGCAATGTTTAAGCTTTGCGCAAATGGGTGGATGTATTGTTGTTGTCTTATTCATATTATTTGCTGTACCAAAACAAGCCAAACCGCAGTTTGATTATTCAGTCCCTAAAAGCGCTGAGATCCCTCTCACGCGTTATCACGCGCGTGCACCCCCGCTCTTTATCTAACCCGCATAGACTTTAATTGCCCAAACTTGGGCTTATTGCTTGTTGCCGCTGGCAGACAAGCATTATTTGCGATTGGATAAACAGAAATGAACACATTTTTAAATGCTGCAAACATGCAGCACGCCTTCACACGTAGACCATTGAGCATTGCCATCACCGCAATTGTTATCGGATTGCCACTGACTGCTGTCAGTGCCTCAATGGATTTAGACAACATTCCCGTCACAGGAAACCCATTGGGCGTCGCATCAGATGACATGGTCGTACCAGTGTCCGTGATTGGTGGACGTGAGCTGAGTCTCAAGCGTGAAGGCACGCTCGGTGAAACCTTAAACGGCATTCCTGGGGTAACTGCTACCCAATTTGGCCCAAATGCCTCACGGCCTGTCATACGTGGCTTAGATGGCGAGCGGGTCCGTATCTTACAAAACGGGGTTGGGATTTTGGATGCGGCTTCTTTAAGCTTTGATCATGCCGTAGGCGTAGATCCATTGATTATCGAGCAAATTGACGTAGTCCGTGGGCCAGCGGCATTGCTGTATGGCGGCAGTGCCGTGGGCGGTGTCGTCAATGCAATTGATCACCGTATTCCAAAAGAATCTTTAAATGGATATACAGGGCGTGCTGAAGCGCGTTTTGGTGGTCCAGACAGTACCCGCAACGGGGCTGCCGTCGTCGATGTCGGTAATGGTCGTTTTGCCATGCATGCCGATGTGTATACCCGCGAAACCAGTGATTTAGAGATTCCTGGATTTGCTGTTTCAAAACGTAAGGCCGCAGCGGATGGCACTGCACGTAATCAGCGCGGCAGATTATCAAATAGTGATGCCAGCGCAAATGGGGCGGCATTGGGCGCGGCTTGGACGTTTGACCAGGGCTATTTAGGCCTATCCTATGCAAACGCTAATCAAAACTATGGCGTGGTTGCTGAAGACAATGTACGTATTGACCTAGACCAACAACGTTGGGAGATGGCAGGTGAAGTGCGCGAATTGCGCGGCCCCTTCCAAAAGTTTAAATTGCGGATGGCACACACTGATTATCAACACGTAGAGCTTGAAGATGGCGAAGTAGGCACTACCTTCAAAAACCGAGGCATGGAGGGCAGCTTAGAAGCCACGCATGTCCCTGTGTATGGACTCAATGGTGTCATCGGTTATCAATTTCAAAATACCCGATTCCAAGCGTTGGGTGAAGAAGCATTTGTACCGAGTGTGACTAGCCAGCAACAATCTATTTATGTGTATGAAGAACTGCCGATTGATCAACATAAACTTACGTTCGGTGCGCGAACGGGAGAGGCCACCGTCAATGCTGCTGCCAGTGAAGATCCAGCCAGTCAATTTAATCAAACGTTTAACCGTCGTTTTAATCCAAATAGTTTTGCACTTGGCGGCATTGTGACGATTAATCATGAATGGAGTGTTGCGACCAATTTATCCCATAATGAACGCGCACCGAGCTATTTTGAGTTATATGCCAACGGTGAACACGTAGCAACTGGACAGTTCGAAGTGGGTAACACCGAGCTTAAAAAAGAGCGTTCAAATGGTATTGATGCCCAATTACGCTGGAAATCTGGTCCACATCAATTTAGCATCGGCGCATATGCGACGCGTTTCAATAATTTTATTGGTTTGTTTGACAGTGGTAATGTCGACGCAGGCAGTGGCTTACCGATTGCAAATTTTCAAGCAGTGCCAGCGCTATTTAAAGGGCTAGAAATGGAAGGGCGCATCGGGTTAAATGACGAATGGACACTCAAGTTGCGTGGTGATTACGTACATGCCAAGGATACCCGTAATCATGAGGATCTTCCGCGTATTTCTCCTTTGCGGCTGGGCGGTGGTTTAGATTATCGTTTGGGCGCATTGAACGTGCGTATGGATGTCTTGCATGCATTTAAGCAAAACAATCTCGCTGCAGGCGAGTTAACCACCAACGGCTATACCAATCTAAGTGCATTGGTAGCCTATAAGTTGCCAGTAAAAACCAATGTTGAATTATTTGCCAAGGCCAATAACCTGTTGAATGATGAAATCCGTGAACATGCTTCGTTTTTAAAGGACATTTCACCCGCAGGTGCACGCGCAGTGCTAGTGGGTCTGCGCGCTGATTTTTAATGAGCAATCATCAACAAAAAAACGCCGTGCAAAAACTGCACGGCGTTTTTTATTGCCAAGCTAACGGGTTCACATGGTTTAGCGAAACACAATCAAGCCCCACACAATTGCCAAGTTGACTAAGGCCAAGAGCACAGCGGCACTGCCAATATCTTTGGCACGTTTTGCTAACGCGTGACGCTCGATCGAAACGCGGTCCACAACCGCCTCAACCGCCGAGTTAAGTAACTCGACAATCATGACGAATAACACACTGCCTACCATCAAAATACGATGTAGCGCTTCTGCTTCTAAATAAAATGCCAAGGGAATCAACACGACAGCAAGTCTAACCTCTTGGCGGAACGCATCTTCGTGTTGGTAAGCCGCTTTAAAACCATCCATGGAATAGCCAAAAGCATTGATCAAGCGTTTTAAGCCAGTTTTGCCTTTGAAGGGACTTTCTTGGTGGTGGTTAGGTGAATTTTGCATAATGGCTTCTTGATAAATTGATCAACGGTTTTTACATGCGCTATGATAGCGTTTTTGCAGTACATAAAGGAAGAATATGGCAAGAACAGTGCAGTGCATCAAATTAGGCAAGGAACTCGACGGGTTGGATTTTCCACCTTACCCGGGTGAGCTCGGTAAACGAATTTACATGCAAGTCTCTAAAGAGGCTTGGGCGGGCTGGCTAAAACAGCAAACGATGCTAGTCAATGAAAATCGCCTCAGTTTAGCGGATGCTTCTGCCAGAAAATATCTCGCCGAACAAACCGAAAAGTATTTTTTTGGTGAAGGTGCCGACACTGCCAGTGGCTATGTGCCACCCACTACGTAAAAGCGACCCACCTGACAAAAAAGCACTCATAAAGAGTGCTTTTTTTTAAACCATCACGGATGGATTAAGACAACGTATCGCGGATGGTCTCAATGCTGGTGTGGCGGATGTCTTTGCCTTTCACCATATACACCACATATTCAGAGATGTTTTTCGCATGGTCACCAATACGCTCAACCGCTTTGGCCACAAATAATACTTCTAATGACATGGAAATGGTGCGTGGGTCTTCAAGCATAAACGTGATTAACTGACGCATTGCGGTACGAAACTGTTCATCCACTTGTTCATCTTGTCTGGCAACCTCGAGCGTTTGGCTGATATCTAATCGTGCAAATGCATCTAACGAGGTGCGTAACATTTCTCTCACCAATGCAACCATCGTTTTGATTTCATTAAAACGAGGTTTGTACATGCGGTCTTGTTCGTAAATGCGTTGAGCTGTCCGTGCGATTTTGGTCGCTTCGTCGCCGATACGCTCCAAGTCCGTAATGGTTTTTACCATGACCATGATCATCCGTAAATCGCGCGCAGCGGGCTGACGGCGCGCAATAATATGGCTGCAATCTTCATCTACCTGCACTTCAAGTAAATTCACGCGGTTATCGCGTTCCATCACATCTTTTGCCAGTTTTAAATCGGCATTGGTGAGGGCTTCTAACGCATTTACGATTTGTTGTTCTACCAAGCCGCCCATTTCTAGCACTTTGGCGCGCACTGACTCTAACTCAACATCATATTGTTTTGAGGTATGTTCAAATTGCATGGCTATATTTTTTCCTTACTGTTGTGCTTGGCGAGCGTACGCACAAAATGTGACAGCTTGATGATAAAAAAGTTATTTTTGGATGGTTTTTACGCCGTTTGCAGTCGCCAACAATAAAACGTTGGCTGGACGTGCGGCAAATAATCCATTGGTGACCACCCCAACAATTTGATTGATGCTGGCTTCCAGCGCGATCGGATCCGTGATGGTTAGGCCGTGTACATCTAAAATAAGATTGCCGTTGTCCGTAGTGAAATCGCGTAGTTGCGGCTGGCCACCGAGCTTGACCAATGCGCGCGCAACTTGACTACGTGCCATTGGTAATACTTCAACCGGTAGCGGAAATTTGCCAAGCACAGGCACAAACTTACTTTCATCGCAGATACAAATAAACTTTTTCGCCACAGCAGCGACAATTTTTTCACGGGTCAATGCACCGCCGCCGCCTTTGAGCATATGCAAATGCTCGGTGATTTCATCTGCACCATCGACGTAAATATCCAAACTGTCGACGCTGTTTAAATCGAACACTTCAATGCCATGTTGACGCAAGCGTTGCGCGGTGGCTTCAGAACTGGCTACGGCACCAGTGATTTTATGTTTAACCTTGGCCAGTTCATCGATAAAGAAGTTTGCTGTAGAGCCAGTGCCGACCCCAATAATGCCGTCTTTCACATACGTGATTGCTGCTTTTGCCACTTCGAGTTTGAGTGCGTCTTGTTGTGCTTTATCCAATGCCATCTACGTGATTCCTTGATTAATTCTTTATAATACAAACAATCATCTATCATACACCGCTACGCCTTGGTTTTAAACTGATTGGCCTTTATGACTTCTTCCTACCGCCAAAAAATCGAACAATCGCACGTCTATGCCCTGGCCAAGCATACGCCGCTGGAAACCATGCCGATTTTATCTGCCCGTTTAGGCCATCATATTTTGCTCAAGCGTGAAGATATGCAACCCGTATTTTCTTTTAAAATCCGCGGCGCATATAACAAAATGGCGCAATTAACGCCTGAAGCGTTAAGCCGTGGCGTGATTTGTGCCAGTGCGGGCAATCACGCTCAGGGCGTGGCATTGAGTGCGCAGTCCCTCGGTTGTCGGGCGGTGATTGTGATGCCAACCACCACGCCACAGATCAAAATCGACGCAGTTCGTGCACGTGGAGCCGAGGTGGTATTGTTTGGCGATAGCTACTCTGATGCTTATGCGCATGCCTTAACCCTTGAGCGCAATCTCAATTTAACCTTTGTGCATCCCTATGATGACCCTGATGTGATTGCGGGACAAGGCACCATTGCCATGGAAATTTTGCACGATTATCCTCAGCCCATTGATGCTATTTTTTGTTGCGTGGGTGGCGGCGGTTTATTGGCGGGCATTGCTGCCTATGTCAAAGCGGTGCGACCTGACATTAAAGTCATCGGTGTCGAAGCCAAGGATGCTGAAGCCATGACCGAATCCTTAAAGCAAGGGCAGCGCGTAATATTGCCTCAAGTGGGCTTATTTGCTGACGGTGCCGCAGTGAAGCAAGTGGGGGAACATACGTTTGCGCTATGTCAGCAGTTTGTCGATGAAATGTTGGTGGTGGATAACGATGCAATATGCGCCGCCATCAAGGATGTGTTTGAAGACACTCGCAGTATTTTAGAACCGGCTGGCGCACTGGCGGTGGCTGGTATCAAGGCTTATGTTGAGCGACACCATGAGCAAGCGCTTACCTTGGTTGGGATTGCCTCTGGCGCCAACATGAATTTTGACCGATTACGTTTTATTGCTGAACGTGCAGAGTTGGGGGAGCACCGTGAAGCGGTATTTGCAGTCACCATTCCTGAAACTCCAGGCGCATTTAAAGCATTTTGCCAACTGCTTGGTCACCGCAACATCACTGAATTTAATTATCGTTATGCAGATGCCAAGCGTGCGCATATTTTTGTAGGCGTGGCCATTCAGCATCCAGCCGAGGCAGCGCAGTTGCAACAAAGCTTTTTAGCTCAGGGATTGCCAACCTTAAATTTAAGCGATAACGAAATGGCAAAACTGCATTTGCGTCATTTGGTTGGCGGTCATGCGCCGCAAGCCGTGCATGAAGTCGTGTATCGATTTGAGTTTCCAGAAAAGCCAGGGGCCTTAATCAAGTTTTTAGAGGCAATGGGACAAGACTGGAATATCAGTTTGTTTCATTATCGTAATCATGGTGCTGACTTTGGTCGCGTATTGGTCGGTATGCAGGTGCCGCCTACCCAAGCGCTTGCTTTCAATGATTTTTTACAGCAACTAGGCTATCCCTATTGGGAAGAAACGCATAACCCAGCCTATCAACAGTTTTTAGGCTAAGGCGGATGCACCCAAGGTTTAAAATGGTTGCAGACAACCAGAATGGTTTAAATCAACCATATGGATCATGATCAGTTGCTGCTAAGTGTTTGAAAATACGTTGCTTTGTCTTTGCAACGCGTCGTATGAATTTTGCATGCTTACTCAGGTTATGATGGCACTTGCTATTGTGATCGCGGTCAATCGCACGTTGTCGGTTACAGGCAACCTTTTAATTTCAGGAGAAATACATGTTGTTACGTCGTTTTTATTGGATGATGGCATTGGGCATGCTTGCGAGTACGCAAGCCCATGCTGACGCAGGTAAAGCCTATGTGACCAGCCAAGATGCTGGGGTCACAGTCTTGGATTTGGCGACCATGAAAGCCACAGGCAACATCGATGTGAAAGGCGCAGGCCCACGCGGCTTAGGCATTAGCGAAGATGGGAAGTTACTGATTGTGGCCACCCGCGAAAATGGCAGCGTTTCAGTGATTGATACCGCCACCCAACAAGTCATCAAACAAATTACCATTGGTAAAAACCCTGAATTTGTGCGGGTCAAAGGTCAATACGCTTTTGTTTCTTATGAACCAAGCTCGAAAGGCGGCCCTCCACCCAAGCCTGGAACAGAAGCAAAAGAAGAAAAAGATGACGATGACGACAACGAAACTGCGCGTATTGGCATTGTCGATTTAAAGCGCGGAAAAAAAGTACGTGAAATTATTGGTGGCCCAGAAACCGAAGGCATCGAATTTAGTAAAGATGGCAAATTGCTCATCATTACCAATGAAGCAGACAACACCATCACCGTACACAATATCAAGAGCGGTAAACTGATTAAAAAAATAGATACACATAGTTATGGTGATCGCCCACGTGGCATTAAAGCCTCGCCTGATGGACAAACCTATGTGGCGACGCTCGAATATGGCAATAAATTTATTGTGTTAGATGCTTCTTTTAAAGTGGTTAAAACGGTGGATACCGCCGCCACACCTTATGGGATCAGTTTTGATAAAGCAGGTAAGCATATTTATGTTGCTTCCAATAAAGATAAATTATTGCAAGTCTTTGATGCGCAAACGTATGCCAAGCTCAATGATATTCCGACAGGTAATCGTTGCTGGCATTTTAGTTTTACACCAGACGATAAAGAAATTTTACTTGCTTGCGGAAAATCAGATGCCATCTTTGTCATCGATGTGGAAACTGCGCAAGTAAAACAACAAGTTGAGGTAAAAAATATGCCATGGGGTGTTGTCACCTTTCCAAAAGCCATGGGTAGTTTAGATAATCCTTAGTCAATTGATCGGTCCTTTAAAAAAACCCATCCACAAGATGGGTTTTTTTTATGGTCAACCCTAAAGTTATTGCTGGCTCGGTCGATAACGTCAGAGATAAGGCGAAATTTGTCCTTAATGATCTATCTTTTTCTGCTGTGGTTGTTGTAACAGTGTGAAATACGTTAGTCAACAATACAATAGGTGAAGATACGATGCGCAATAAACGGCTACTGATGGTAAGTGCTTGCTACAGCTTGATCATCCCAATCAAAGGCAATGCGGATACCTATGCGCCTTGGCTCACGCAAATTGGCCTAAACGATAAAGTGATGTCTGCTGCCAATTGGGGGCGTGGTATGTGGTTGGGCGTAGTGGATACTGGCATTGCATCCAACGCCAGTGTCTTTGCAAAAGGGCAAGTCTCAAGCCAGCTCAGCAGTTGTGCCGCGGTGAGTTTTAAGTGTAAAAACGGATTTCAAGATGACCAAGGACATGGTACGGCTGTGGCGGAAATTGCCGCAGGCTACCAAAAGGCGACATTCAATAGTCAGTATGGCGGCTATAAAGTCTCTGTTGGTAATGTGATCAGTGTAGCACCCGATGCGAACTTGATTGCAGAAAAAGTATTGAATGCGGCGGGATCTGGGTATAGCACGGATGTGGCGAATGGGATTAAAAAAGCCGCTGATGCTGGAGCGGCCGTCATCAATGTGTCTATTACCTATGGCAATGGTGCCGACATTGTGGCTGCAATTAATTATGCCGCCGCAAAAGGCGCCATGTTGGTATGGGCAGGCGGAAACAGTAGTCAAACCCTCCTCAATGGCGCAAACACCAATGGATTGACCCCTGCCGCGATTCAACGGCTATTGTTTGTAGGGTCTGTCAATGCAAGCAATCGCTTATCGAGCTTTAGTAACACTGCGGGCAGCGGCAGTCTGGTCGCTACCAATGGTACAAAACCAGCTATATGCAACGTTGGATCATGGCGCCAGGCGAGGCCATTGTGGCACCGAATGTGATGGCTGGGCCCAATGCGTGGTCCTATTGGTCAGGCACTTCAATGAGTGCGCCTTTAATCAGTGGTTCGTTAGTGTTGCTGGAGAGCGCTTGGCCTATTTTAAAAACCAACGGTACGGCCGCCAATTTGTTGCTGGCCACCAGCACGGATTTAGGCGTAGCCAAAGTCGATGCCAGCTATGGTTATGGCCTTGCTAACGTTGCAAAAGCGTTTGAACCCTATGGCGTTCTAACCGTCAGTGGTACGGGAGGCAAAAGTTATTCAGTACCCCAATTGACAGGCAGTTTACTGTCAAGCGGCGTGCTAGGATCCATGTCTAGCTTGCAATCCAAGTTGGCCAGCTATACTGCATTTGATGGATTTGCGCGTAATTTTACGGTCAATCTGAGTGGCTTGGTAAAATCACCTGCCGCCACCGCTTCGCTAAATCCTTTGCCAAGTAATGCACGCAAAGGGCCAGTGGTGGTGAAGTTGGCAGGGGGCGACGAGTTTGCCTATTGGCAACAAACAGTAGACTTAAACCCAACCGATTTAATGGGGATGCGATCGGCTGTTTCTGATGCTACGCAAACCCAAGGATTTGCGCTGTTGAAACAAGCCGATGGAATGTTATTTGCCTCTGGCATGGGTTACGCACCGCAATATGCGCAGCAGTATGCATTACTTAACCATGCAGAGGCGGCTGCTTGGTCGTTAGATGTGGGGCGCGTCGGGCTATCCAATTTAAGTCAAGGCGGTGCCATGTTAAGCATGGGCATGCCAATGACCGCGCACAGCCGGTTGGCGTGGTCTTGGAGTCAATCTGCAGAACGGAATCCTTTGCAAGACCAAGCCACTTTACAAGCGCAACAATGGAGTATGGGGTGGAGCTATCAGCCCACTTCGAGTTGGACGTTGGCGACCACCTTACATGCGTTGCAAGAGCAAACAGGCTTTTTAGGGACTTATGCCAAGGCTGACAATGGGCTGGGTTTGCGTGGTCAAGCTGCCACTTCAGCAATGGAATTTGATACGGTATATCAAGCTTCAGCTAAGCATGCATGGATGGCGCAACTGCACCTTGCTAAAACGAGCGCGCTGGATGGCAACGGTTTGCTTGAGGGGACCAGTGCACTTTATTCGCAAGGCTTTGCCGTGGGGTGGTTGGGTAAATCATTGTGGCATACAAACGATAAAATGACGTTGACATTGCAGCAACCCCTGCGGTTAAGCGCAGGCAATGTGGGGTTAAGGGTAGCGGGCGTTGACGCGCAGGGGTTACCTAATTACCAAACAGAGCGCATTAGCCTAGTGCCAAGCGGACGCGAGCTAGACTTAAAATTGAATTATGAATTGCCATTGTCTGCAACGCGTCAATTAAGTGCGCAGGCAGCTTACAAGCAAGATTATATGCAAATTGACGGGTTGCGCGATGCCAGCATCGGCATGACGTTACAGCAGCAATTTTAGCTGCGATCAGACCGCATAAACCGCTTTTTAGGGTTGGCGTTTGCGGATCCAAAATGTAAAGACACCTTCTTCATCATGCAAGGCAAGCAAAGTGTGTCCTGTCTGCTTGCAAAAGGTTTCGAAATCTTTTTTGGCACCGGGGTCAGTGGCCTGAATTTTGAGCGTTTGCGCTGGATTTAAGGCGTTTAAGGCTTTTTTACAACGCAAAATTGGTAACGGACAGTTCAAGTTGCGCGCATCCACGCTGGCATCAAACACGTTTTGATCAAAGTTCATGACGGCCTCTGACAAGGGGTGAGATTGAAAGGTATGGAATTAAGCCGCTACCAGCGGCAATCCTGCGTTGGCCCAAGCAAGAATGCCCCCTGCTAAATGGGCAACATTGTCTTGTCCGCGGGCCATTGCATATTCTCCTGCCGCGATTGACCTTACGCCACTTCGGCAATAAAAAATCATCTGTTTATCTTGCGGTAATTGCTCAAAAGCACTAGCAAACTGACTTAAAGGGAGGTGTATCGCTTGAGGAAGCATGCCTGAGACGAGCTCATGATCATTACGAATATCGATCAACAGGGTGTTGGGGTCATTGAGTTTGGCTTGCAGTTCGTCCGGTGTTAAGTGGGTGAGTGACATCACAAAGCCAGAAAAAAGAAGTGAGAAAAGATGGTGGCCAGAGGCAGAATCGAACTGCCGACACGAGGATTTTCAATCCTCTGCTCTACCGACTGAGCTATCTGGCCATCCACAACTCGAGGAAGCCCCGAATTGCAAGACGCGCATTATAGCAAAGATATTCATTCATGCACACAAATGCCAAAAAAAATCCTAGTATGCTGACAAACGCCAGCAAATCAGCGAACATCTAGGGTAATTTTTTAAAGCCTAACCTTTAGTCAAAGCGCGTTTATTCAATACCCCCCATATGCATCCATTCACGTCTGATTCGTCTGAATCACCGCCCGTATATCCCAATCGACGGCAAGCACTACAGTATTGGTTGCACTTAGGCTGCATCAGTGTTGGTGGGCCAGCCGCCCAAATTGGCTTGATGCATCAAACATTGGTGGTAGAAAAACGTTGGATATCCGAAGCACGTTTTTTACACGCGCTCAACTATTGCATGGTGCTACCGGGGCCTGAAGCGCAACAGTTAGCAATCTACATTGGGTGGTTGCTGCATGGCACTTGGGGTGGATTGGTGGCAGGCACCCTGTTTGTATTGCCTGCTTTTTTGTTATTAATCAGTTTGTCCTGGGCCTATCTGTTATGGGGCAGTCTGCCCGCCGTGGCAGGATTTTTGTACGGTATTAAGCCGCTGGTGTTGGCATTAATTGTGGTGGCAGCGCATCGCTTAGCCAAGCGGGTGCTGAAGCGGTATTGGTTGTGGGCAATAGCCATGCTGGCGTTAGTGTTGCAAGGCTTGGGGGTGCCCTTTCCTTTGTTGATTGCTGGCGCTGCGTTGCTGAGTGGCGCGCTACATCATTGGCAACCCACGCGCTTTGGTGTGGTGGCGCTACATGCCGAGCAAGCTAGTACACCCGCACGTGCCAGTGTGATTGATGATGCAACGCCTAGCGCAGTGGATGCTCACCCTTGGTGGCATAGCATGCACATACTAGCGATTGGTTTATTATTAGGGTTAGGCAGTTTGGGTGTGTTGTGGCAACAATTTGGCGGGTCGCATGTGTACTCGCAGCTTGCTTTGTTTTTTTCCAAGGCGGCGTTGCTCACATTTGGTGGCGCATATGCGGTACTGCCATACGTGTTCGATGCGAGTGTGCAACAATTTCACTGGCTTAACACCGCACAAATGCTCGATGGGTTAGCCCTTGGCGAAAGCACGCCTGGGCCCTTAATCATGATTGTCACCTTTATTGGCTTTGTGGCTGGTTGGTCGCAACCGTTAGGGTCGGCCATGCCCGCTTGGTGCTCTGGGCTGATTGCGGCGACGATCGTGACATGGTTTACCTTTTTGCCGAGTTTTATCATGATATTTTTGGGTGGACCTTGGATAGAGCGGAGTCGCAAACAGCTACGCTTGGTTGCGCCTTTAACGGGTATCAGTGCCGCCGTGGTTGGCGTGATTGCCCATTTGGCGTTGCATGTGGCCAGCCAAGTGCTCAAGCCGCAAGGTTGGGATCTGCTTGCGCTAATGTTGTTCGGATTGGCTTTATTTGCACTCATCAAGTATCGGCTGAATGTATTGCAATTACTGTTGGGCTTTGGCATTGTGGGCGTTTTGCTTCATA
This sequence comes from Methylophilaceae bacterium, assembly GCA_027488395.1. Taxonomy (GTDB): domain Bacteria; phylum Pseudomonadota; class Gammaproteobacteria; order Burkholderiales; family Methylophilaceae; genus Methylophilus. The sequence continues at coordinate 19,112 of JAIYBT010000004.1, forward strand.
CAATCGCAATGATTTAGGCGTAGATTGGCGGGAACATGAAAAAATTATTAGTGCTAGGTGAAGTGTTAGGGGATGTGTTTCCTGAGCTAGTAAAAGTTGGCGGCGCCCCTTACAATGTAGCCCGACATTGTCAAGCCTTTGGATTGGCGCCACTGTTGATGACGGCCGTGGGGCAAGATGCGCTAGGCGAGCGCGTTTTGCAAGAAATGACAACAGCGGGCTTGGCCAGCACGGGCGTGCAATCGGTGCAGGATGCGCCGACGGGCGTGGTACAGGTGCATTTTTCGCAAGCAGGCCATCAGTTTGAAATTTTAGATCACCAAGCATATGACGCGATGGACGCCCAATGGATGCTGACGACCATGCAGGCCTATGCCCCCGATGTGGTGTATGTTGGTTCGTTAGCCATGCGCCATGCCCCCATGCAAGCTGCCATGCAGGTTTGTATGCAAGCGACTTCAGCCAGTGTTTTTTGTGACATCAATTTACGTGCGCCTTGGTATGACGCAAATAGCTTGCGTTGTGTGTTGCAGGCCGCTGATATGCTCAAAATCAATCATGAAGAGTTGGTTGAAGTCACTCGTGTATTGGGTTTGCCCAACTCTCCCGATCTCAATAGCTTAGCGCGGCAATTGCTCAGTGTCTTCGCGCTCACCGAGGTGTACGTCACATGTGCCGATCAAGGCAGTTTTTGGCTCAATGCTTATGGTGATGGCCTGCGGGTGCCGCCTATGCAATTACAAACGCCGTTTATTGACAGCGTGGGTGCTGGAGATGCCTATAGTGCGGTATTGCTGCGTGGATTATTGGCGGGCTGGTCACGCCAAACCATGTTAACGCGCGCAGCATGGTTTGCCACGGCGATGTGTGGCGTGCGAGGCGCGGTGCCTGAAGCAGACAGCTTTTATACGGACTTTGTTTAAGCACCACTGGATGCGTAATTTGAATGGCAAAAAATTCCGCAAAAACAGAAACTTAAATCAGGGTTGGGCCGAATGACACTTGCTTTTTTTTAGCTGGTCGCTATAATGCGCGGTTCATGTAAATTGAATGTCGCAAGTGGTCGTCAAATAGGTTGATTGGCTGCAAGACATTGACGCTAACTGATAGGAATAAAGATGGCTGTTACTGCAGAACAATCCGCAAAAATCATTAAAGAATTTCAACGTAGTCCTAACGATACTGCAAGCCCAGAAGTACAAGTGGCTTTGTTGACCAATCGCATTACCTATTTGACTGAACATTTCAAATCAAACAAAAAAGACAATCACTCACGTCGTGGTTTGTTGGCTTTGGTGAGTCAGCGTCGTAGCTTGTTAGATTACCTCAAACGTAAAGATGTGAGCCGTTACCAAACATTGATTGAGCGTTTGAGCCTACGTAAATAATTGGCTAAAAGTGCTTCAAATACTGATTCACTTTTAACAATAAGAAAAGCCGATGGCATGGTGATTGCCTCGGCTTTTTTGTTTTAAATTTTCACCAAACGTGGTGGCTTCTGTGAGTGCGTTGACAGTGTGTTGTTGTTAATTTCACCCTAATGCAGCGTATTGATGGAAGTCACCCCTATTATTGTTGAGATTGGCTATTGGGTAGTGAATAGCCATGGTAGAGAAAAGGAACATACATGTTTGAAATAACTAAAAAAAGCATCCCGTTTGGCGCACATACCCTTACCTTAGAAACCGGTGAAATTGGGCGTCAATCGGATGCGGCAGTCATGGTGAGCTACGGTGATACCGTGGTACTGGTTGCGGTGACTGCAAAACGTGAAGTAAAAGAGGGTCAGGACTTTTTTCCGTTGACCGTCGATTATCAAGAAAAAACCTATGCGGCAGGCCGCATCCCAGGTGGTTTTTTTAAACGCGAAGGTCGTCCCTCAGAAAAAGAGACCTTAACCGCACGTTTGATCGATCGCCCATTGCGCCCATTGTTTCCCGATGCGTTTTATAACGAAGTGCAAGTGGTTGCTACGGTATTATCGCTAGACCCTGAAATTGATTCAGATATTCCAGCCGTGATTGGCGCCTCTGCTGCCTTGGCGTTGTCTGGGATTCCTTTTTATGGCCCATTAGGCGCGGCACGCGTTGGCTATATCAATGGTGAATATGTATTAAACCCAACCGCCAGTCAGCTCAAAGAATCTGCGCTTGATTTAGTGGTAGGCGCCACCGAATCAGCCGTGATGATGGTGGAGTCTGAAGCCAAAGAGTTGTCAGAAGAAGTGATGTTGGGTGCGGTGGTATTTGGTCACGAGCAAATGCAAGCGGTGATTAAAGCCATCAATGAAATGGCGGCAGAAGCCGGTAAAGAAGCCTGGGATTGGACCCCGCCAGAAACTGATGCAGTGTTGGTGGAAAAAGTCGCGCAATTGGCGGCAAATGAGTTAAATGAAGCGTTTAAAATCAAATCTAAAGGCGAACGTTCAAGCAAATTGGATGAGATTAAATCACGCGTCATGTCGTCTTTGATCACTGAGGCGACATCGACCCTTGAGGCCAACAAAATTAAAGATGAGTTCTTTAAATTAGAAGCTAAAACCGTGCGTAGCCAAATCTTAAATGGTGAACCGCGGATTGATGGTCGTGATACACGTACCGTGCGTCCAATCACAATGCGTACTGGCGTATTGCCACGCACGCACGGATCTGCATTATTTACCCGAGGTGAAACGCAAGCCTTGGTTGTTGCCACCTTGGGCACTGGCCGTGATGAGCAAATTATTGATGCATTAGGCGGTGAATATACAGACCGTTTCATGCTGCACTACAACATGCCACCCTATGCGACGGGTGAAACTGGCCGGGTCGGGACTCCAAAACGGCGTGAAATTGGCCACGGAAACTTGGCTAAGCGTGCTTTAAAAGCTGTATTGCCAGCGAAAGAGGATTTTGATTACACCATGCGTGTGGTGTCAGAAATCACCGAATCTAATGGTTCTAGCTCAATGGCCTCAGTATGTGGTGGTTGCTTATCTCTGTTAGATGCGGGTGTACCGTTAACCGCGCATGTGGCAGGTGTCGCGATGGGCTTGATCAAAGAAGGTAACCGCGTTGCTGTGTTAACCGACATTTTGGGCGATGAAGATCACCTAGGCGATATGGATTTTAAAGTGGCGGGGACCGATAAAGGGGTAACTGCGTTGCAGATGGACATCAAAATCACTGGCATTACTGCGCAAATCATGCAAGTAGCACTGGCACAAGCCAAAGAAGGCCGTGCACACATTTTAGGCTTGATGAAGCAATCAGTCTCAGGTGTGAACAGCGAAATGTCGCAATTTGCACCGCGTATTATCAGCATGAAAATTAATCCTGACAAAATCCGTGATGTGATTGGTAAGGGTGGTGCCGTGATTCAAGCACTGACTAAAGAGACCAATACCAGCATTGATATTGAAGATGACGGTACGGTGAAAATTGCTTGTACCAATGCGGATGAAGGTGCTGAAGCGCAACGTCGCATTTTAGCCATCACTGCCGATGTTGAAGTGGGTCAGATTTATGAAGGCCCAGTGGTTAAGATTTTAGACTTTGGTGCAGTGGTTTCATTATTGCCAGGTAAAGATGGTTTGGTACATATTTCACAAATTGCCCATGAGCGCGTGAAAGCGGTCGGTGACTTTGTGAAAGAAGGCGACATTGTAAAAGTCAAAGTGGTTGAAATTGATGACAAAGGTAAAGTCCGCTTAAGCATGAAAGCCTTGATAGAGGCCCCTGCTAAGCCAGACGCGCCTGCGACTGAGTAACTCAAAGAAGCGGGCGTCAGCTTTGACGTCTGCGATGCACCCAAGCGTGCATAGGATGTTCGCAGTTTAATTTGCACTTAAGTTGGCCGTTTAACACTAAGTAAAAACAAAAAGCCTCGCAATTTGCGAGGCTTTTTGTTTGGCTGTTTAAATCACATATGTTGCTGATTGCACGTTTTATTCAGCACGCAAGCGAAGCTACGTTAATCAACCGACAACATCAAATTGCAATTATTTCGCGACTTGTTTTTCGCGCATTTCATCCAATGTTTTGCAATCAATACATAAGGTAGCGGTTGGGCGCGCTTCCAGGCGTTTTAGGCCAATCTCGATACCGCAACCTGCGCAATAACCGTAATCACCGCTATCAATATTGCGCAAGGTTTCATCAATTTTTTTGATCAGTTTGCGTTCACGGTCACGGTTGCGTAACTCTAACGCCATGTCGGATTCTTGGCTAGCGCGGTCATTCGGGTCGGCAAAGCTAGTGACCTCGTCTTGCATGGTGTGCACGGTGCGGTCGATATCATGACTCAGCTCGGCTTTCCAGTCGGTCAGGATTTTACGAAAGTGATCCTGTTGTTTTTTGTTCATGTATTCCTCACCACTGGCTGGCTGGTAAGGGATAAAAGTTTTATGTGAGGTATCTGCCATGATGGTTCCAAAAGACGAAACTGCTAGATGCTACGAACAAAAAAAGCGTTATTGAGTATATGGCTTAAATTATAATCGCGCGAGTGTACACCGAATTGCAGGCAATGCAAAGCGTGAGTTGATAGCAAGCCTAGGTGTGAGAGGCGATCTGTTCTCGCATTTCTAAGGCTTTTAAGGTGTTTTCCATCAAGGTTGCAACCGTTATTGGGCCAACGCCGCCAGGCACCGGCGTAATGAAAGCTGCGCGTTGCTTGGCAGTTTCAAAGTCAACATCACCCGTAATTTTGCCGGAGGCTAAGCGATTAATACCAATATCCACCACGATGGCGCCTGGCTTTATCCATTCACCTTGGATTAAGCCAGCTTTGCCTGCTGCCGCCACCACAAGATCTGCGCGGCGCACGTGGCTTGCCAAATCTTTAGTATGCCGATGGCAGCTGGTCACTGTACATCCTGCCAATAAAAGCTCCAAGCCCATCGGTCTGCCAACATGGTTAGAAACGCCCACGACAACCGCATCCAGCCCTTTTAGAGACACCCCTGCGGCTTGTAGCATTTTGATGACTCCGAATGGGGTACATGAGCGCAAAGTTGGTTGACGAACTGCAAGTCGGCCAATGTTAAATGGGTGAAAACCATCAATGTCTTTGGCTGGATCAATTAAAGCCAAGACTGCATTTTCATCGATTTGTGAGGGCAGTGGTGATTGCACTAAAATGCCGTCAATAGTAGGGTCAAGATTGAGCGTTTGAATCAGCGACAATAATTCGATCTCTGAGATATTTGCAGGCGGATTGTGCGCAATAGATTGAATGCCTACTTTTTCGCAAGCAATCCGTTTATTCCGCACATAAATTGCGGATGCAGCGTCATCACCGACTAAAATAACGGCTAAGCAAGGTGCGCGTTTACCTGTGCTGAGTCGTAGTTCAATGTCACTTTTAATCTTGTCTAATAGCGCATTGGCAATGAGTTTGCCATCGATAATCTGTGCTGTCATTGACGTGGTATCGTCCCTAAAAGACATTATTTTAGCATAACGTCGTTGACCGAAAATCTGAATTCGGTTATATTTACGTCTTCGGCGTGTAGCGTAGCCTGGTAGCGCGCCTGCTTTGGGAGCAGGATGTCGGGAGTTCGAATCTCTCCACGCCGACCA
>JAIYBT010000012.1 GCA_027488395.1 Methylophilaceae bacterium
AGGGGTCTTGCAAGGATTGGTATTATTGCATTGGTTGACGAAGCTACAGGGTATCAAGAAGTAAGAGATAAACAAGCGCTTCAAAAAATATTGGATCAGTATTTAACTGAGGAAAAAGCAAAATGGGCAAAAACTTTTCCAGATGATTTTTACAAAAAATTGTTTAACGTTCGAGGCATTCCATACGACCCTACAACTGTAAAACGACCTGGCTTTATTGGTCATGACACTAACAATATTGTTTACGACAGAATGGCACCAGGGATATTGCAAAAACTTCAAGAATATAACCCTAAATCAGAAAATGGCCGAAGAAAAGACCATCACCATCAATTCTTTACAGATGAATATGGGATCCCAGAACTAAAAGATCACATTAAAAATGTAATGTTTCTTATGGATGCAGCTGGCTCCAATAATTGGAAAGGTTTTTTGTTGCTTTTAAACAGGGCTGCGCCAAAACAAGGATCGACACTTGAGCTTGATTTAGGTTAAAAAAACTTCTCACCTCTAAAATTTCAACCGCCCATCGAGGCGGTTTTTTTACGCCTGAAAAATTTATTTAAAAAGATACGTAAACGTATTGACATATTTAATACGCTTTCGTATTATCTACAAAACACAGCAATGTTTAGGCGGCAAAAATGAAAACACTGGATTTTGATGATGATGGAAAGCCCGCGATTGTAGGCGCAGATGCGTTTCAAATACGCAAGGCTGGCGTTACCCCGTTACCTACTCCCAAGATGCAATCATGGTTAAACGAACAAGGTACGCGGATTATTCGCAAAGCTGATGGCTTTCATATTGGCGTCATGCCTATTTTTGATGGTGGTGATGCCGCATGAGTTATCACACTAAAACACCATGGTCGATTAACGAATGGCCACAGCCTGCAGGAGTGATCAGCATTGGCGCAGTTGGCACACCATTAATAGCAAGGGTTATGGATCGTGATGTTTCATTCAATGAGCATCAAGCAAATGCAAAGCGGATTGTAGCTTGCGTGAATGCTTGCGATGGCATTGATGACGTTTACTTAAACGCACCAGACAACTTAGCAACCTACGCTAGAAACATGGCTATCCAGCGCGACGAGCTACTAGACGCGATTCAACACTTACTCAAGGACTATGAGCGGGTTAAAGAAGTAATGATTAAAGAGGCTGGCATAGGCTTGATCGATGTGGTTGCAGTGAATAAAGCAAAGCAGGCAATTGCTAACGCAAAAGGTGCAAAAGCATGACTATTCTCAAATCGAACGCAGAACGCATTGAAGAAATAGAACAAGAAATCAGTGGCGTTAAATCCCAATACAACATCACGCAGTTTGAATTAGATGTGATGAACAGCTTAAAGAAACTGCACTTTGGTAGCGCAAAGCAAAACGCAATATTGGCGCGCATTGAAATCAAGGTGTTTGGCTATAGCAAAGAGCTTGAACCAAGCAAGAAAGGCGTAGTGGCAAATGTCTGAAACCAACATTGAAAACACAGAAGGCTACAAGCAAAGCAAATACAGCCTTGCTGACTACTTGTGCTGGGTGGCCAGCATAGCGTTATTGGCTTTTTTCTTTTACCTGTACCTGATCGGACGCTAATCATGGACCAGACAGAAAAAATGCTTGGCATCGTCTGCGGTTTGATTTTAAGCGCATTGATCGCTTGGGCGGCATACGAGGTTTTTCAATTTTATAGCGCGGGTAACGCAGTTTTAGCATTGGCATATTAATCATGGCAGGAAATCCAACAAATCCAAAAGTATTGGAAATCTTGCGCAAAGAGTGCGCAGAAATGGGTCATCCAGAAGCGGCAGAGCATTTGAAGGCTAAAGGGTATAGCTACACATCACACAGCATTGGGCGCTTGCGTCGTCAGCACAATATTAAGTGGGTAAACCTGCAGGTAACAAGTAAGTGGTATCGAACCATCAATGAACAAGCAAATTTAGATCAGTTGTTAGCGCGTGGCTTAAATGAAGCATACGCAATTCGTTTGATAAAGAGAGGGCAATTATGAGCAACGCAGTCGCAGAAGTTAAACAAACATCATTTTCACTGGCACCGCAAAACCTTGAGGAAGCCTTTAAATTTGCAGAGATATTGAGCAAATCAAAGCTTGTGCCAAAAGACTTTGAAGGCAATCAGGGCAACATCTTAGTTGCTATCCAGTGGGGTGCAGAGCTTGGCTTACAGCCTATGCAGGCCATGCAGAATATCGCTGTGATCAACGGCCGCCCTTCTCTTTGGGGTGATTCAGTAATCGCCTTGGTTAAGGCTTCACCATTATGCGAATACGTAGTTGAGGACGTAAGCGATACAACGGCAACATGCAGAGTAAAGCGTCGTGGCGAGCCCGAGCAAGTGCGCCACTTTACGGTAGACGATGCTAAAAAAGCAGGCTTGTACGGCAAGCAAGGGCCGTGGACGCAATACCCAAAACGCATGATGCAAATGCGCGCACGTAGCTGGGCATTGCGTGATGTATTCCCTGACGTTTTACGTGGCATGCCAGTTGCCGAAGAATTATTGGATATGGCAGCGCAAGGTGAAAAAGACGTTACACCACAAGGCAGCAATGAGCCTGCCATTCCACCAGTTGTTTACATTGATGAAACGTTCTTTCAAGAACTGACTAGTAAATACAAAGCATCCGTTGAAAGTGGCAAAAAAACAGTAAACGATTTTATTTCATGGGTTGAAGGCAAAGGCGCTCGTATGACCGACGCGCAAAAAGAAGTTGTTGCAAGCTGGGTGCCGGTAATCATTGAAAACACTGCAACACAAGATTCATTTTTAGCGGAAATGCAAGCCGCAGAACAAGGAGCATTAAATGCAAACAGTTAATTTAATTCAAGGCTCACCAGAGTGGCATGCCCACCGTCGCAATCATTTCAATGCAAGTGATGCACCTGCAATGATGGGCGTTAGTAAATATAGAACTCGCGATCAAGTATTGCATGAATACGCTACTGGCATTTTTAAAGAAGCGGATCCAAAAACACAAAAGATTTTTGATGATGGCCACAAATTTGAAGCTTTGGCGAGGCCGCTGGCTGAACGTATTATCGGAGCAGATTTAAGCCCAACCGTAGGCGTTGACGGTAAGTTTTCAGCATCGTTTGATGGTATTACATTTGATGGTGATGTCATTTTTGAGCATAAAACCCTCAACGCTGAATTGAATGATGTGTTTCACAATCAAGATAGCGACACAGTAGAGCTGCCACTAATGTACCGCGTGCAGATGGAACAGCAGTTAATGCTATCTAGCGCTGAAAAATGCCTTTTCATGGGTAGTAAGTGGGTAAAAGTTAATCATGCTACTGAGCATTATGTAACCCTTGATGAACATGGAAAAATTATCCCAGCGCTTTCTAGCGGAGTGGTTGAGTATTACGAGTTTGAAAAAGAACATCATTGCTGGTACTACCCCGATCTTGAATTGCGCGCAAAAATAATTGCAGGTTGGGCGCAGTTTGAAACTGATCTTGCTAACTACGTGCCACCGGTACAAGTTGAAAAGGTTGTCGCTGAAACCGTGGAAGCTTTGCCAGTGCCGAGCGTAGTTGTGCGCGGTGAAATCACACAATCAAACATAGCAGAGATTACGCCTAAGTTTGACGCATACCTGACAAGTATCAAAACAGAGTTAAGCACTGATCAAGACTTTGCCGACGCGGAAGCTAACGCTAAAAACTGCCGCGAAACTGCGAAGCGCATCGAGGCATTGCAAGACAACATCATTGCGCAAATGGTTAGCGTGAATGAAGTAAACAGCATCCTTGGCAATTACAAAGAAGCTTTCAACAAGGTTGGATTGCGCTTAGAGAAGGCAGTCAAGGACCAGAAAGAAAGCATCAAGACTGCGGCAATTTTTCAGGCCAAAAACGACTATGCAAACTTTGTTGGAAACTTACAAGGTGATTTGCCTGTGACATTGCATCAACTATTGCAAGTGCCTGACTTTGCAGGGGCCATCAAAGGCATTAAAACGATTGCCACCATGCACTCACGCATTAACGACGCACTGGCCCAAGGCAAAGCACAAGCAACCACGATGGCAAACGATATTAAAGCCAAGGCCGCTTACATTGAAGAAGCCAGCAAAGGCTATGCGCACTTGATTAACGTGGGCAGCCTTGCAACAAAAGACATGGACTATATCAAGTTGCATATCCAGTCAGTTAAAGATGCAGAGGACAAGCGTAAAGCCGAGCATGAAGCAGCTATTAAAGCCAAGGCCGAAGCAGAAGCACGCGCCAGGGTGGAAGCCGAGCAACGCTTGAAAGCATTGGCAGAAGCCCAAGCCATCATAGACGCTCGCGCAGAAGCACAAGCCAAATCGATCAATGAGGCAACACCAGTTAAAGCCGAAGCTGTCACCCTCCCCAGCCAAGCCGAAGCTGTGAGCCTCGCCCCACAAGTAGAGCAAGCGTTTAACCAGACGTTTGCAGCCACCAAAGAGCAACCAAGCCGTGAGCAAATCGTGTCACTTGTTGCGGATCATTACGGTGTATCAAATCACCAGGCGCAAGGCTGGTTGAATGATCTGTTTTACGCAATGGCGGCATAACCATGGCTAAAGGTAATCATGCTGCCGTTTATACCGATGAAGCTGGACGAACATGGTTGCCTTACTCACTTACCTGGACTAACGAAATAGACAGTCAGACATTCAGCGTGATCATATTTGCGATTGATTATGTTCACGCATTGGATCAGCTTGAGTTTATTAAAGCAAACGGTCGCATTGATGGGCAGATAGTTGGAAGTATAGCGGCATAACCCGAATCATTTTTAGGAAGTAGCATTTCAATTAACCAAAGGAAAAACAACATGAATTTTAAACTTGCACTAATCATTGTTTTATTGCTTTGCGCACCGTGGCTTATTAACGCTTACAAGCTAACGCAATGTAATTTTGAATCCGACTACAAATGCGAAATTTTGCATGGTGCTGGCCTAGTTTTGCCACCGTTTAGTTTTATCACGGTTTGGTTTAGCGCAGACTAACCCTACCCGCGCTGGACGGTTATCCAGCATCTACAAGTTGATGCTGATTGTGACGGACGGTACGCGAAAGTCTAGCCTACAACTAATTTACTATCGAGGCGCCTCATAGTGGTAATAATTAGACAGTCAGCATCAACTTGTGGGTGAAGTTTAAAGGGAATTTATGGTTACTCAAGACGAATTAAAGAGAATGTTTATTTACGTACCTGAAAGTGGCAATTTTTATAAAGATGGTGAAATTGTTGGATGTTTAAACAAAGCTGGATATTTTTCTATAAAAGTAAAAAGAAAAACATATCTTGCGCATAGGCTTGCCTGGATATATATGCGTGGCGATATTCCCACTGGCTTTGATATAGACCACATCAATATGCAGAGATCTGACAACAGAATATTTAATCTTAGGTTAGCCACAAGAAGCCAAAATATGCAAAACGCATACAAAGCTCAATCTAATAATAAAACAAAATTACGTGGTGTTTCTTTTGATGCCAGAAGTAACCGATATAGGGCAAGAATTAAATATCAAGGAAAGCAAATAACAATTGGATGGTTTACAAATGCAGATGAAGCAAGTTTAGCTTATTTAAATGCAAAAAGAAAAAATCATGAATTTTCTACAATTTAACAAGAAGGCTTTGCAACCTGCACACCCACACCACGCGTCATTAGCTCAATTGGATAGAGCAGTCGGCTTCTACCCGACAGGTTGCAGGTTCAACTCCTGCATGGCGCGCCAAACATTAACGAAAGGCTAAACATGGCAACACCACATAAATGGGCTGATGTAATACATGCGATTGCTGATGGGAAAGAGGTGCAGTGGAAAACTAGCAGTGGAACTTGGCAAGATGCTGAATTTGAGCCATACACACCAATTACAGAACCAGATTTAGAGTGGCGCATCAAGCCAGAGCCTAAGCCTGATGTTGTGAGGTATTACGTTGCAGGCAGGTTTTCAGGGTATGGCTACCATCATCCAGACGCAAATTTAACACTCACATTTGACGCTGAAACAGGCGCATTGAAATCAGCAGAGGTGATACATGGCAAAGACTAAAAAGCGCGATATTCGCAAAGCTAAACAGCAGAAGGAACAAGACAAGTGGAGACAGCCATGAACATGACACAAATTAAACAGCTAGTCGATGACGCAGGCGGAGTATTTAACGCAGAAGATCAGCACAGCCCTGAGCATTTTATTCTTGATGCCGATGCGATGAAAGCGTTTGTGGGATTTTTGCAACCTAAGGTTGGGGATGATATGCGTGGTGAGTTTGAGGCGTGGAGTAAATCACTTGAGTTCTTTGATTGGGTGACAACTGAGGACCATGCCAAATTAAATTTTAATGCTGGCTACCAAGCCTGCGCCCAACGCTACGAGGCACAAGTAAATGCGTTGCTGGCGGTGATTGCTGAGAAGAATAAGGCGTTGCAGTGTGCTATGGATGTTTTTGATGCCATCCCTAACAGAGCGCAAAACTCAGATATATATGAGCTAAAGCGTTTAGGTTTAATGGTTAATCAAGGCGATGGATGCGCTTGCTACTATCCGATTGTCCGTGATGCCCTCATCCTCACGCCTGAGAATGTGCGGTTGGTTGCACTTGATGGCAAGTATTTTAATGATGGGCAAAGTTACGTGAAAATTGACGCTCAATATGAAAACTCCACCGATGCAGTGAAGCTATACACAATCGAGGTGAATAAATGAAATCTAGCGATATTGTTGAAATAATTGCAGAGGTAACGCTTTGTATCGCGTTTCTCATGTTTGTTGCTTGGGCTTTGTTTTTTTAGGGAGGCACAACCATGACCCAATGGACACGAGAGCAGTACGACAAATTAACCAAAGATTTTTTTTATAAATTTGACATTATTGTTGATGCGGAAAACCCTTACTCATGGGTAAAGATTATGGAGTTGTGCGTGAAGCATGGGGTGGAAATTGTTTATGACGATGGACTTATTAACGCTTATTACCATCCAAAATCAAGGTTTCCAATATCTCAAGTTTTGGTTTCAGACCAAAACAACGACCCAAGCCTAGCAGAGCGCATAGCGCGTATGTTGGCTTTGATGGAGATGTAGCCATGACACATAAATTGGTACCGATTGAGCCGACTGAGGTGATGATAAAAAACGTTTCTAGCATAGGAATGGGGTTGCCTAACAAGGCAATAAATATAATTTACAAAGCAATGCTCGAAGCCGCCCCCGATGTTGGTGGTGAGGCGGTGGCTTGTAGTTCTTGTGATGGCACAGGCTACACCAAAGATGCGATGATAAATTTGTGCGCAAACGAACTATCAACCCTACGCGCACAGCTTGACGTGGCTGTGGGGGCGTTGGAACGATTACATAAAACATGTGAAATAGCTTTAAAAGGAAAACAAGGTGAACAATTTTCTTATTTTGAGACAAGAGCAGGATCATTTGTTTATGCAGCTGATTCTATGAGATGTGCAGAAAAAGCCCTCGAAACCATTAAACAACTTGGAGGTGATGCGTGATTAATTTAAATGGAAAGCAAATAAGAGAACTGGCTGAATTTGCAGGGTTTTCAATTGTTGAGCATGACTACCAAGATGAAAATGAAACCGAGTACACAATAGCTTCATGCCCTAAAGATGGAGTTTTAAACGATGACGAAACCGTAAGTCACTATGAGTACGTTGTTTACTTGTCTGAATATCCAGAAGAAGGCGTGATGCCATTGGGTGATGAAATCGGAAAGGGGTTACCAAGTGAGCGATAAACTACTAACAGTAGAGCAGTACATGGAAAAGTTTGGCATCAAATCAAAAACAACCGTTTACAAGAAAATTAGCGCAGGGATCATCAAAGCGGTTGATTTGAACAACGGCAAGGCTGGCCGTAACACATGGCGCATTATTGTTGAAGATTTAAAGTCTGCCGCTTGATCCAGTCGCTATACCACTGCATAAGCTGCACGCGCTCTGGCAAGTATTCCGCTCGATGATATGCGGCTCGTACACCGTCTTTCTCTTTATGCGCAAGCTGGCGTTCGATCACGTCAGCTTTAAATGCGCTTTCACTGTTTAGCACAGTCGATGCAAGTGCGCGAAAGCCGTGCACGGTCATGCGCCCTTTATAACCAAGCGCGTACAGGCCATCTAGTAATGTGTTTTCTGATATTGGCTTTTTTGGATCTGCCGGGGACGCAAGCACATAGTCATGCTTACCGTTTATATCTTTGAGTAATTGCAGAAAGGTATATACCTCGTTACTCAACGGTACCACATGCGGTTTCTTCATTTTCATCTTGTTACCTGGTATCACCCATACCCTTTTATCAAGCATGATTTCATCCCAGCGCATAAAGCGCACTTCATTGGTTCTCACAAAAGTATTGGCAGCAATCAATAAACCAAGCCGTGTAACGTCTGACTTAATGGTTTGAATGTCGGCAAACAATTGAGGCGCCTCGTTGATGGGTATGCACTTCATTTTTTTAACGGTGGGCATCAACAACACACGACTTAAACCACTGGCCGCATGGCTTTCTAAATCGCCACAATCCACCGCATAGTCAAACATCTGCCGCAGATACATGCCTATGCGCCTGCCTGTTTCCAGCTTGCCTGCTTGCTGTACGGCTTGCACCACGGCAACGAACTCTTTTTTCTTGATTTCGTTAATTGGCCGATCATCTAACGGTGCGCACCATTTAGTGATCTGCTCTGGCAAGCGCAGTTGATGTTTTTTGTTTTTGAGTTGTGGCAGTTTGAATTTAAACCAAGCATCCCGAAGCTGTTTAAACAGGATGACCTTTTGGGGACCATCTACGCCCACCGATTCACGAAATTCAGCGTGCGATCGACGCGCTTCTATCAGTGATAGGCTGGGATAGTTGCCGTATGTCTTGGTGAGGTTTTTAGAATGATGCTTGTAATTGTAGCGCCATGACTTGGTACCAGAAGGTAAAACCTCAAGGTACAACCCTTCCATATCAAAAGCTTTATATTTTTTTTCTTTAGGCTTTAAAGCGTCTACTTGTTTGGTCGTCAGCAAAGGTCATACCCTCCATACCTCGGACTATACCTTAAAATGTACATTGATTAAAACTAAACAATATTGAATAAAATTGCCAATTATTGATTAAAAAATAAACTTGAGATTCTTGATTAGATAAGGCTTGCAGGCGGGAAACAATAGAAAATTTGTTTCGATTTGTTCAATGTTGATTATTATTGATTATTAATTGATGGCGGAGAGAGAGGGATTCGAACCCTCGATAGGGTTACCCCTATGCCACCTTTCCAGGGTGGTGACTTAAACCGCTCATCCATCTCTCCACAACGGCTGCGCGATTATAGCCCATATCATTTTTCACGCCAAACACTTTGTCTACGCATCATTGGGGCTTGTCACCTTATGAAACAAAGCAATTAACGCATCATCCATCAAGCACTAAAGGCCTGATAAAAATTTAAATCAGCATCAAAAATGCTTGATTTTGTGTTTTTTAACGGTTAATGTTAAAGCCACAAATCAACGGTAAAAGCCTTATTTAATAAGGGATTTATCTTCGATGCATTGATCCCAAAATTTAGATGCAAGTAAGTGGTTTGTCGGGTAGTTTAGCTACATTTTTATTATAAAAAATACAGGAGTGATTATGAGTTTGGATCTATTAAAGGCCATGGGTGTAAACATCCCATATAAAGCGCATTACGATAACTTTATTGGTGGTAAATGGGTGGCCCCAGTTAAAGGTGAATATTTTGATGTCATTTCTCCCATCACCGGTAAACCTTACACCAAAGCAGCGCGCTCAAGTGCAGAGGATGTTGAGTTGGCGTTGGATGCTGCACATGCTGCGGCCGAAAAATGGGGTAACGCATCAACGACCGAGCGCTCTAACGTATTACTTAAAATTGCAGACCGCATCGAACAAAATCTTGAACTGATTGCCACCGCAGAAACGGTAGATAATGGCAAACCTATCCGTGAAACTTTAAATGCAGACATTCCCCTTGCAGTAGATCATTTCCGTTATTTTGCAGGCGCTATTCGCGCGCAAGAAGGTGGCATTAGCGAAATTGATCATGACACCGTTGCATATCATTTCCATGAACCATTGGGTGTAGTAGGTCAAATTATTCCATGGAACTTTCCAATTTTAATGGCTGCTTGGAAACTTGCACCCGCATTAGCCGCAGGTAACTGTGTGGTGATGAAACCAGCTGAGTTTACCCCAGTAAGCTTACTCATTTTATTAGAAGTAATTGCCGATTTAGTGCCGCCAGGTACCATTAACGTGGTCAACGGTTATGGACGCGAAGTGGGTGCGCCATTAGCCAATAGCAAACGTATTGCAAAAATTGGCTTTACCGGCTCAACGGCAACAGGCCGTGCGATTGCTACAGCAGCTGCCAGCAACCTGATCCCTGCAACTTTAGAGTTGGGCGGTAAATCACCGAATATCTTCTTTGAAGATATCATGGATGCTGACGATGCGTTCTTTGATAAAGCGATTGAAGGCTTGGTGTTGTTTGCGTTTAACCAAGGCGAAGTGTGTACTTGTCCATCACGTGCGTTAATTCAAGCGTCAATCTACGATAAGTTTATTGAACGCGTCATGCCAAGAATTGCTGCGATCAAGCAAGGCAACCCACTAGACCCTAACACCATGATTGGTGCACAAGCATCACAAGACCAGCTTAACAAAATCATGAATTACATTGATATTGGTAAGCAAGAAGGTGCTGAATTGTTGTGCGGCGGCGAACGCACAATACTGTCAGGGGATCTAGCTGAAGGCTATTACGTCAAACCAACCTTACTCAAAGGCCATAACAAAATGCGTGTGTTCCAAGAAGAAATTTTTGGACCTGTGCTGGCTGTCACCACCTTTAAAGACGAAGCCGATGCATTGTCGATTGCCAATGACACCATTTTTGGTTTGGGTGCTGGGGTGTGGAGCCGTAACGGCACAACCGCTTACAGAATGGGACGTGGCATTAAAGCGGGCCGTGTCTGGACCAACTGCTACCATGCCTACCCAGCGCATGCTGCCTTTGGTGGCTACAAAGAGTCTGGCGTTGGTCGCGAAAACCATAAAATGATGTTAGACCACTACCAACAAACCAAAAACTTATTGGTCAGCTACAACCCTAACAAACTAGGCTTCTTCTAGTTGTTTAGTTAGTTTTAATTGTGGTTCAAAAAAGAGGTGATTTCGGTCACCTCTTTTTTATCAATGTTATGGAGATGAATATGGCGACAAGAGTTTCTGCCACACCGGCAGCACAAACATTAATCAGTAAGCTCACTGCTGAACATGGTCCAATTGTATTTTTACAGTCTGGTGGCTGTTGTGAAGGCAGTGGCCCCCTATGCATGCCCAAGCATGAGCTTAAACCGAGCGCAATGGATGTGATATTAGGTGAATTAAACGAAGGGGCTTTGTTTTATATGAGCGATAGCCATTTTTCATTTGCTGAAAATATGCATACCATACTAGATGCGCAACCAGGTTCTAGCGGCTCATTTTCACTGGATTGCGGCAGTGGTTTTGCGTTTATCACCAAAGCACGTTTGTTTGAGGATGACGAACTGGCGCATTTGCCCCCCATAGTACGGGCCGGCTATTAACCGATGCTGATGCAACACGCATCCACCAGCATCTATCGATTTTGTGCGCTCGTTTGAATGTTGCGACGCGTGATATGCCGTAAAAAACGGAAGATTAAAAGCCTAAACTTTCGAGTAAATCATCTACTTGTTCTTGGTTACTGACCACATCCACCGTGTTATTTGGATCAATTTGTGGTCCATTTAACAAGCCTTGTTCTTCTTTTTTCGCTGCGGGTGAAAAATCCACCAACACTTGGATTAACTGTTTTTCAAGATCTTGCGCCAAACTGGTGATTTTCTTAATCACTTGTCCAGTCAAGTCTTGAAAGTCTTGCGCCATCATGATGTCCATCAATAACGACTTGGTGGTACTGGTGTGACTATTCATTAAGGCCAAATAGGCCAAGGTTTCTTGCACTGCAACGTTGTATTCTGACTTTAAAGCAGGTCGTGCCAAAATATCGTTCCATCGCGCTTGTAATACATTGCCTTGTTCCGCCAGTGCGGCTTGTAAAGGCGTCGCTTCATCCGTGGCGTTTAATACGCGCTCAGCCGCTTGCTCCGTCATTTTTGCAACATAATTAAGTCGATCTCGTGCGTCAGGAATTTCTTGCGCCACCTGCTCTAACACTTTGTCGTAGCCTAATGCACTTAAACTGTCGTGCAAATCACGCGTTAGATGACCAATTCTAGAGATCATTTCTTCTTGGTGCATGGCATCTGCGCCCAAGGTTTGTACTACGCCAGCATGTGCTGCGGCATCAGCGCCAGCCAAATTATTGAGTTGGGTCATATTAGGCCTCACCTTTTTCTAACTTCTCAAAGATTTTTGAGAGTTTTTCCTCCAAGGTTGCAGAGGTAAAAGGTTTCACAATATAACCATTGGCTTTGGCTTGGGCTGCGGCAATGATATTTTCTTTTTTGGCTTCAGCGGTCACCATCAACACTGGCAACGATGACAATTTGGCGTCCGCCCGAATATTTTGCAACATGGTTAAACCATCCATATTGGGCATATTCCAATCAGATACCACAAAATCAAAATCACCACTGCGCAACATATTCAAGGCGTTTTGCCCATCTTCGGCCTCTTCCACGTTACTGTAACCCAACTCTTTAAGAAGGTTGCGTACAATCCTGCGCATGGTCGAAAAATCATCCACGACCAAAAATTTTGTATTTGCGTCTGCCATACCTTACTCCAACATCGTCATGATAGCTTCATTATGAATTGAGCCGCGCTTGAAATACGCGGCAATAAAACCCAGTTTTATGGCCTAATTAGCCCTATTAAACCCGCATTGCGCGTTCACTATTGCTCACCAAATAATGCATCACCATTTTAGGCAGTTCACGCAGATGCGCCACTTCATGCACGCCACCTTGGGCGACGGCTTCTCTCGGCATGCCATACACCACACAGCTCTCTTCGTTTTGCGCATAGTTGTAAGCACCCGCGTTACGCATGCGTAACATGCCTGCAGCACCATCTTTACCCATGCCCGTTAAAATGACACCAATTGCATTTTTACCAGCGTGTTCGGCGGCTGAATCAAACAACACATCCACTGAAGGTTTATGCCGATTGACAGGTTCGTCGTCGGTTAAGCGCACAATGTAGTTTGCGCCGCTACGTGCCAACATTAAATGTTGATCCCCTGGCGCAATATACGCATGCCCTGGCAACACACGCTCACCATGACTTGCTTCTTTAACGGATATTTTACAAATACTGTCTAACCGATTAGCGAACGATTTGGTAAAGCCTGCTGGCATATGTTGCGTGATTAAAATCCCAGGGCAATCCGATGGCATTTGCATTAAAAAGGATTTAATCGCTTCGGTACCGCCAGTAGATGCGCCAATAATCAATAGTTTTTCACTACTAATCAATGGGTTACGCAATGCTTGTTGTTGGGTTTGCGTGGCGCCAGACTTGGCAATCGATTGCAAGGTCGAAATTTTTGCCTTGGAGGCAATCCTAATTTTATCGGTGATTTCCTCTGCATAGGCTTGCATGCCCTGAGTAATCCCCATCTTAGGCTTAGTCACAAAATCGGTGGCACCTAACTCTAAGGCACGTAACGTAATTTCCGAGCCCTTCTCGGTCAAGGTGGATACCATTAACACGGGCATGGGCCGTAAACGCATGAGTTTCTCTAAAAAATCCAACCCGTCCATGCGTGGCATTTCGACATCCAATGTCAGTACATCTGGATTTAACTGCTTGATCATTTCACGCGCAACCAAGGGATCGGGAGCGGCGCCCACCACCTCTAAGTCCTTGGTATCGTTAATAATTTCAGTCAATAAGCTTCTGATCAACGCTGAGTCGTCAATCACCAGTACTTTTGTTTTCATCGCGGCCCCCTCGCTACGGGTTAGAAAAGATCAATATCACCCGCCACCTCGTTAGTTTTGAGCTTGCTTGAGTAATCTTGCTCGCGTTTCACCAAGGTGTAGTTATTTAATTGTTTGAGTTTTTTCACTAAGACTTTGCCAGTCTTGGGAAAGTAATAGACTTTGCGCGGATAAATATCGAGCAAATCTTCCCCAGTGACACGAATACCCTCTTCTTTTAGGTATTTTTTTACAAAGGCTGCATTGCGGTCGCCCACGTTATTGGTGGTAAAGCTGCGCAACACATTGCCGCCACCAAAAATTTTGGCTTCTAAATGTTCACGTTTTGCGCCATTACGGAGTAGCTGGTTAATCAACACCTCCATGGCATACGTGCCATAACGCATGGATTCAGAGACCGGGCTATCTTTATCCGCGCCAGCGCCTTCTGGCAACATAAAATGATTCATACCGCCAATGCCCGTTTTGGTATCGCGGATACAGGCGGACACACACGACCCCAATACCGTGACAATCAACATATCATTGTCGGTGTAATAATATTCGCCAGGCGATATTTTCGCGGCTTCGCAATTAAACGTTCTATCAAAATACAACGTCGTTGCAATATCTTCTTGCATAAAGCTCATGATGTTTTCCGATGTGTAAACAGGCTGGAACGCGCCACACCATTGGTTTTTAGTTTATAAACGGTTTTTCCCAGCAATTGCAGATGGTCGGAAACATATAAAAAGTTTTCAGAATGCCCCGCAAATAATAAGCAATCATCACGCATGAGCTCGGTAAATTTTTCAATGATTTTGGATTGGGTTGGTTTATCAAAATAAATCATCACATTGCGACAAAAAATCACATCAAACCCATCATTGAACGGCCATTGACCATCGAGCAAATTTAACTGATGAAAGCGAATGAGGTCACGTAAGCTTTTCTTCACGCGCACCATGCCTTGATGACTACCCTTACCTTTTTCAAAAAAACGTTGCACCCGAGCGTCACTCATTTTACTAATGCGATCGATGGGGTATATTCCAGCGGCCGCCGTGTTGAGTACATTGGTATCGATATCCGTCGCAATTATTTCCACAGGTGGGTTGCTATTGTTAAACGCCTCACAAGCCGTGATTGCAATTGAATAAGGCTCCTCGCCAGTGGAGGCGGCAGAACACCAGATGCGAATCGCCTTTTTGGGGGATTGTTGCGAAAGCTTGATTAAGTGCTCAGCTAAAATCGGAAAGTGATGTTCCTCTCTAAAAAACGAGGTCAGATTGGTGGTTAATGCATTGGTAAATGCCTGCCACTCCTGCGCATCATGCTGTTGTTCTAAACGATCTAAATAATGTTTAAAACTCTGCATATTCAGCGCCCGTAAGCGTCGACCAATACGGCTATACACCATATCCGTTTTTGCATCGGATAGTGAAATGCCTGCATGGCTGTAAATCAGTGCTTTTATCCGGACAAAATCATCCCGAGTAAAAGTAAACTCACGTGCCTCTAGCTCTTGTTTTTTGAGTGCAATCAATCTTCACTATCCTTTGCGTGACATGAAAAAACGACCTTAGGCTTTTAAGGTAGATTTGCTACGTTCTTTCATCTGACTGATGGCGAGTGCTGCCGCTTGGTCTTCGGTACGACGATTTCTTGCTTCTGGCGTTTTGGCTGCAAATGGATGTGAAGCCTCTTGGTACTGTTTTAATACATCGGCGGCTTTTGGCTCACGCTTAACGGCACTTTTAATCGCTAACTTGGTTGCGCGGTAGTTCCAGTCTTGAATACGATCATCCATATCGGCTTTGCTATCAATAAATACGCCGACACAAATAAACACATCATCTGCCTCTTCGAGTGGAATCGTGCCATCGGCTACGCAATCCATCACTGCCATGGCAATGCCACGTTGTGCTGGGCCAAACATTTGTGTGGCTTGACGTCCATCTTTGATGGTGACTTTGTTAAACATCACTGTATTTGGTTTCACCATTAAGTTTGGTGCTGCAATCGCTAACAAACCGTTGACGCCTTGTTTTTGATCGGTCAATGTGCGACAGAACGCATCTTCTGCGGCGCTGCCACGTGGGCCCATAATTAAATCAATATGTGCAACATTTTTTAAATCTAAACCTGAACCGTCTGGACGGTCCTCAATCACTAAACCTTCACCAATCAATACTCTATCAATCACTGCCATGTTAATGCTCCTATTTTCAATTGTGGGTGCTTGCTTTTAAAGACGCTCTGTTCGAGTGCCTTAACCATTACTTACCTTGCGGTAAGTGCCTGACGCACCAACCGACGAAGTTTCGTCATGCTGGTGATGTTTCTCTACAACAAATACGCTCACCGCCGTGGCCAACTCGGTGGCATGATCCATCAAGGATTCGGCGGCAGCGGCGGCTTGTTCAACCAAGGCGGTATTTTGTTGGGTGACGTCATCCATACGGATCACCGCCTCATTCACCAACGCGATGCCTGCACTTTGCTCCATCGAAGCAGATGCAATTTCATTAATAATGGTGCTGACCCGTTTCACCGAATCAACAATTTCATGCATGGTTTGCCCCGCCTCTTCTACCTGACGGCTGCCCTCGGCTGTTTTTTGCACCGAACTATTAATCAAGGTTTTGATTTCTTTGGCGGCAGCAGAGGAGCGTTGCGCTAAGTTGCCCACCTCGGCTGCCACCACGGCAAAGCCACGCCCTTGTTCGCCTGCCCGCGCCGCTTCCACCGCGGCATTGAGTGCCAAAATATTGGTTTGAAACGCAATGCCATCAATCACCGAGATGATGTCTTCAATTTTGTGCGCGCTGTCATTGATATCACTCATGGTGCTCACCACAGCATTCACTACAGCGCCGCCTTTCACCGCCACTTCGCTGGCTGCACTGGCCAAGGTGTTGGCTTGTTTTGCGTTATCCGCATTTTGTTTCACGGTAGAAGACAACTGTTCCATGCTAGAAGCCGTGCGTTCTAAATTGGCTGCTTGATCTTCGGTCCGACGGCTTAAATCCGCATTGCCTTGCGCGATTTCTTTCGCTGCAATATTGATCGACTCTGCCGCAGCTTTCACGGTCAACACCGGTGCCACGATCATGTCGAGCATTTGGTTCATGCCCTCCACAATTTTGCGGTAACCGCCAGGATGTTGATTGGCATCCGCGCGCACCGTTACCCGACCATCACGTGCCGCTTCCGCCAATAATTCAGCATCGGTATTCAGTGCTTTTAAGTTTTTTCTGACTTGCTCAATGGTTTGATTAATCGAAGATAAATTGCCAGGGAAACGTTCTAAATGCGCATCAAAATCGCCATCTCCAAAGGCTTGCACTGTGCGCATCACCTTTTGTGTGGTGGACACTTGATTACCCACAATTAAATTCACGCATTCGGCTAACTCACAAAAGCCGCCCTTAAACAAATGGGCATGTAACTGCGTATTGACTTCCCCTTTGTGGTGTTCATCGGTCACCCATTTCACGGAGTCGACCAAGCCTTGTAACTTGCTGGTCACTCGTTCAATTTGACGATTAATTTCAGCTTTTTTACCAGGGTATTGTTTAGGCGCTTTGGTGGTAAAGTCACCATCCCCCACTTTTTTAATCAGCTGCACCACAATATCTTTTTCTTCAATATGCTCATTGAGCATGGCATTGACACTGCTGGCCACATTGGCAAATTCACCATCAAATTTGTCTGGATCGAGACGGATATCGGTATCCCCTGCCGCGTGGCTGATCGCCATCGCCCGTAAATCCTCAAGCAAGGTACGGATATTCATGTTTAAGCCATCAAAGCTCTGATTTAACAACGCCAACTCCCCTGGCATGGCGGGCAGCGTTGCACTTAAATCACCACGACTTAAGCCTTGTAACGCTTGGGCAGTGGTATGAATAATTTCAGTATGCATCTGTAGCATGCGGTTGATATCACCTGCCATCGCACGGTATTCACCCTCAAAGTGGGCAGGATCAATCTGCGCTTGTAGATGTCCATGGCGATGCTCGGCTTCGATATTCGCCATTTCAAAATTCAGATGTTTTAGGGTTGCGGTGGCTTGGTGTAGCGCATCAATCACTGAGTGACCATCGCTGGCATGCGCCAGCTCGGATAAGGCAAAATCCCCTTTTGAAATTTGTTTTGCCGCAGCCAGCGCCTCAAACGTTTCACCGCCTAAATTGCGTTTAATACCTGCAATTAATAAGCTACTCACCACAATCGCAAAGACAATTAAAGCGAAATTTAACCCATGGTTAATCCAACGATTGCGCTGAATCAAGGTAGGCGTGATGCTTTCAATCTGTTGCGCGCCAGCATTGGCCATCTTCACCACTTCATCCACCGCGGCGCGATGCGCTAAATACGCAGTTTGTAGTTGTAATAAAGAGGCTTGTATATTGGCTTTATCACCGTTTTTAATGGCTGGTAAAAACTGTTGATCGCGTACCTTAAAAAAGGTCTGGCCAGTTTCATAGAGCTGACCAATCACCAATGTATTCATCGGAGAGTCTGGTAGCGTGCGATTCCAATAGTCATGACGCACTTCAAACTCTTGTTGTAATTGTTTGCTTTTTTCAATCAACGGTTGCATTGGCTGCTGATTAAGCGTGGTCATTTCCAGCACGGTTAACCACGATTCAATCAAATAGGCAGGCGGCGGTAAAACGTCGGCGATCAAGTCTTTGTGATTAATGATATTTTCGTAATGATCACCGTGAATGGCCACTTTTTGCTGTGCAACGCTATTCAATTGACTGGTGGCCAAAATACCCACGCTCAATACCAACACAATCAAACCGAGTTGATGCTTCAGTTGCATGTTGGCAAAAGTGCTTGTCAACCGATTCCAATATGTTGAGAACATGCATACCCCCTTTGAATGACCCGCACTGAATAACTGTTTCTATCTTTAACGGCAGGCTAGTGGCTATTATTGAATAATTAATACACTTTTCATGTGCACGATAAACCTAGAAACACCACTTAATTAAGGGTTTAAAGCATCGAGGTGAATGGTTTAAATCTGGGTGCGCTGATGCATGAAAACGCCGCTAGGGGATAGTCACAAAGCGGTGAACCATTAAGCCACTAAGCTGCGCTGTGTGCTTGCTTGCGCCGTGTCCGTCAATTGAAAACGACGAATCACATCGGTGAGCTGATCCGCTTGATCCACTAAGGAGGCAGCGGCCGCAGCCGCCTCATCCACTAACGCCGCGTTTTGCTGGGTGGAGGCATCCATCGCCAACACGGCGTTGTTCACTTGATCAATACCTGCATGTTGCGCGTTGGACGCCGCAGAAATTTGGCTAATGATATCGGCCACGCGTTGCACAGAATGCACCACTTCGGCCATGGTATTCCCTGCATTTGCCACCAACTGACTGCCTTCACTGGTTTTATTCACCGAGTCAGTAATTAAATCTTTAATCTCCCGAGCGGCACTGGCTGAGCGTTGCGCCAAATTACGCACTTCGGTCGCAACCACAGCAAAACCACGGCCTTGTTCACCGGCACGGGCCGCTTCTACGGCAGCATTTAACGATAAAATATTGGTTTGAAACGCAATGCCATCAATCACCGAAATAATGTCCTCGATTTTTTTAGCACTGTCGTTAATCGCGCGCATGGTAGACACCACATTGCCGACGACTTGCCCGCCATATACGGCGACTTCTGACGCCAGGGTTGCCATCTGGTTGGCTTGAAGCGCGTTATCCGCATTTTGCTTCACGGTGGATGCCAGTGTTTGCATGCTGCCAGCTGTTTTTTCAAGATGATGGGCTTGTTGCTCGGTGCGCCCAGACAAGTCCTGATTACCAAGCGAAATTTCATGCGCGGCGGTGTTAATGGTTTCACTCGCAGCACGCACCTGGTGAATAATGTCAGTAATGTTATCCATCAGGGTATTGATGCCACGACATACTTCACTGATCGCACCGGTTTTGTCTGCTAAGCCAATCCGATGAAACAGTGCACCTTGGCTCGCCGCATTGACCACTAATTGCGTTTCCTTCACAGCAGATTCCAACGCGCGTGCACTTAAGTATTCCGCCGTAATGTCTGTGGCAAATTTCACCACTTTAATCACGCGGCCTTCTTGGTCGCAAATGGGGTTATAGGTGGCTTGAATCCATATTTCACGCCCGGCTTTGCCCACACGAAAATAACGCGCAGAATCAAACAAACCATTATTTAATTTACGCCAAAATTCTCGATACTCAGCTGAGGCCGCATATTGCGGCGTTACAAACATGCTGTGATGGCGGCCAATCACTTCCTCTTGGCTATAGCCGACCACCTTGGCAAAATTATCATTCATCATGGTAATCACACCGTCGGCTGTAAATTCTATCAAACCTGTGCTGCGCGAAACCGCCTCAGAGCGCATCTTAAAATCCAACTGCTTGAGTTTCATTTCGTTGATATTGGCTTGAATCGATACAAACTTTTCGACATCACCTTTGGCATTGAAGACTGGGTTGACGGTGAGCGAAATCCAATACGGCTGCCCGTTTTTACCGTAATTGATAATTTCCTCATAGAACGGCTGCTTGGCATCCAAATAGGTGCGCATGCGCTTTTTGGTGTCTGGATCAGACAGTTTACCTTGTAACAAATCGCCAGGCCGCTTGCCTATCACTTCGTCCAACACATAGCCGGTATTGAGGGTAAAACCGTTATTGACGTATTCAATGCAGCCCCGAGCATCCGTAATAATCACCGAATTATTAGTCTCATCCGCGACCAACGATAAGGTTTTTGCACGTTGCTCCATCGCGACGAGTTGCGTAATGTCGGTGGCATACTTCACCACTTTGTAAGGCTTGCCCTGCGTATCAAAGATAGGGTTATAGGTCGCTTCGAGCCAGATCGTTTCTTGTTGTTTGTTAACGCGTTTAAACCGTCCCGAAATAAATTCGCCTTGACTGAGTGTTTGCCAAAACGCTTGGTACTCTGGGCTCGCTGCCGTGGCTTGATCCACAAATAGGCGATGATGTTGCCCCTTGATCTCATCAAGGGTATATCCCACCACCGCTAAAAATAAATCATTGGCGGTGATCACCGTGCCATCCAGTGAAAACTCAATGACACCCTGTGAGCGATGAATCGCCTTGATTTGTCCTTCGCGGTCGAGCGCCAGTTGCTTATGCTGCGTGATATCGGTGGCAAACTTGACAATTTTGATCACGTTACCAAGTGCATCAAACACGGGGTTATAACTCGCCTCAAGCCAAATTGGAGTGTGGCCCTTACCAAAACGTTGATACTGACCTTGATGAAATTCACCGCGGGCTAATGTATGCCAAAACGCTTGGTATTCATCACGCTTGGCATACTCAGGATCTACAAACATGCGATGATGCTGCCCTACCACAGCGGCAGCATCGTAACCAACAACGCTTAAAAAATTAGCATTGGCATGTTGAATCACGCCATCAGGGCTAAATTCAATCACCGCCATCACTCTGTCAATCGCGTTTGAGCGTCCCATCAACGCTGTCGCCTCGTCGTGGCGTTTGTCCCGTTGTAGCCACTGCAACCTTGGTGGATTGAGATTGAATTTCATCCTATTTTCCTTTAGCGAATATTGGTCAACATCGGTTTTCAATAGGCGCATGTGACGAAGTACAGCGTGATCGTGTGCGCTTGGCTTGCTCAATCGTACGTTTATAAAACGGCACCACGACGAGGTCACATCTGCTGTGGTTAAACAAAAAAACAAGTTCTGGTAAAAAAAATAAGTTGATTTCGCCATTCATTAACGTTTGTTTACATATACACACAATAATAAAGGCGCCGCAGCGCCTTTCATTGGTCAAATAACGCCTAAAAACGCTCCCAATCCGAGTCTTCGGTGCCTGTTTTACCGACTTTGAGTACGGCGTAACTGTTGGCAGTATGCCCATCAGGCGCTGCAATTGCGCGGCCAGTGGAGCGCGAAGTGTGCGATGTTGCTGAGGTTGGCGTTGTTTGCCATGTGGTGCTCACTTGTTTGCTCGGGCTGGCTTTCGCAAACTGGCTTGCTTGGCTCGATGGATGGCCCTTGGTTGCTTGATGCGGTGTGTCTAATTTAAATTGACTGATCGCCAGCGATAACTGATTGGCTTGATCGACCAAGGATTCAGCCGCGGCGGCGGCCTCTTCTACCAAGGCTGCGTTTTGTTGCGTGGTTTCATCCATCGAGGTTACCGCTTGGTTGACTTGATCAATGCCAGTGGTTTGCTCGTTAGAAGCGGCTGATATCTCGCTGATAATATCCGCTACCCGTTGCACTGAGGTCACCACTTCTTGCATGGTGTTGCCTGCGTTTTCAACCAACTTGGTGCCTTCACTGGTTTTATTCACCGAGTCGGCAATCAGTTCTTTAATTTCTTTGGCGGCGCTGGCAGAACGTTGCGCCAAGTTACGTACTTCGCCTGCTACCACGGCAAAGC
>JAIYBT010000011.1 GCA_027488395.1 Methylophilaceae bacterium
CCATACTTTTTTTTTTTTTTTTTTTTCGTAAGCACCGAAACCACCCATTACGCCGTCTGGACCTGCAAACATGGTCAATGTAGCACCTACCCATGGTTGACCTGCAACGTATTTAGACTCAACTGGCTCGTATGTCATACATACGTGGTTCAATGGTGTGTATACCAAACCAGTTTTTGGTGAGTATGCCGCTGGCTGTTGGTCTTTAGTCCCTAAAGCCGCAGGGCAAATACCTTTAGCGTTGTAGTCTTGGTGGGTAGAGGCAGACGCTAATTTGTCTGGCACCCCAGTTTTTAAATCAATATTGGTCGCCCAGTTTACAAATGGGTGTGCTTTTTCAGCAGCGACCAGCACACCGTTACCTGCTTGCCAGGTATACAAGAAACCGTTACGGTCATGGTGCCATGCGTAGGTTTTGCCGCCTTTGTCGAACAAGATGACTTCGTTTACACCGTCATAATCCCACTCATCGTGTGGCGTCATTTGCATGGCCCAACGAGCAACACCGCTGTCAAGATCACGTGCTGTCACGGTCATAGACCATTTGTTGTCGCCTGGACGTACATCTGGGTTCCATACGGATGGGTTACCTGCACCGTAGTACACCAAGTTTGTTTTAGCATCATATGGCCACCAGCCCCATACAGAGCCACCACCATGTTGCCAGCCGTCTTTCACAGCTTGTGGTTTCAACCAGGTACGTGTACCTAATTCTTTTTCGCCAATTTTCATTTGGTCAATATTGAGGCGCTTAAATGAACCACCCTCTTTATTGCCACCATTGACATCTGAGTAAACTGACAATGCGTTGTAGGCAGGGACTTCTTTGTTGGTGTTGGCGTCATGTAATGTTTCGCTGTCTGGACCTGTTGAGTAAGCTTTCCAAGCCAATGAACCGTCTTTGATAAAGTACGCAGCAATAAAGCAACGCACACCAAACTCAGCGCCTGAACAACCTGTTAAGACTTTGTCTTTGATTACGTGAGGCGCGTTAGTGTTTGTTGCACCCACTTTAGGATCAGTGTTCTTAACATCCCACACTTTTGCACCGGTTTTGGCATCTAAAGCAACCAACATACCGTCGTTTTGTTGCAAGTAAATTTTGCCGTCGCCGTAGCCTAAGCCACGTGAAACGTTATCGCAACACAATACTGCTTGTACGGATGGATCTTGTTTTGGGAAATAGGACCAAACGATTTTTTGGTTATCATCCAAATTTAACGCGTATACGTTGTTTGGGAATGCTGTGTGGACGTACATCATGTTGCCCACAACCACTGGTGAACCTTCGTGACCACGGTTAACACCGGTTGCGAATGTCCAGGCAGCTTTTAAGTTCTTTACGTTGCCTTTGTTGATTTGTGCCAAGCTGCTGTAGGCTTGATTGGTATGGTTACCGCGTGGGTGTGCCCAGTTGTTTGGGTTTGCAATGGCCGCTTCTTGATCTGCTGCAGCGAATGCAAACATTGGCAATGCAAGCGCAACACTCGCAGCTACACCAAATGCATGGTTTAGTTTTGACATAGAATATCTCCAAAGATAATACACAATTTGAATGCCTAATCATGAATCAGACAAGCACGTTGCTTAGATTATCTCTAGTACTAGGAGCCCAGAGCAGGATATATAGGTTTCAACATCCTTATTAAGCAGGTGTAACTGTAATATAAATATGTGGATCACTATCCATCCAGTTTTTATTATTAGCCCTGGTCCAGTTGCAGTTTTTTTCGATGAATTACGTTGAAATTACTGTTTTTGTATTATGCTTTCCAAGTGAAGGCCATTGCCTAGTATGGACTTCAAGTTTGCACGGGAATTATTACTCGTGATTCTTGATAACTTGACTAGGATTTCACCATGCGCAGGCCATGGCACTTTTCGTTTGAGGTGGATAAAACAAGTTCCAACTCTATTCACAACCAACTCATTCAACACTTTAGACACATGATCGAGCATGGTCATTGGCAAGGCGGCACCCCGCTGCCCAGTACCCGTGAAATTGCTGATCGCCTCAACATCAATCGAAAAACAGTCACGCGTGCTTACGAGGAGTTGTCCGCTCTAGGCTACCTTTATACTGCGCCCAAAAAAGGAACATTTGTTGCGCAAAAATTGGGGTTAAATTCAACAAATATTACTACCATTCATCACAACCCACCCAGCAATACCAAGCCGACTGAACCTTGTTTTGATGATATCTATCAACTTATTCAAAAAACAACGTTACAGCACATCAGACGTGTAGCGTTATATATGCATAAATTAAAGGCCAGTGATTTTGATTTGGCAGGATTGCACAGCTTAAAACATATGCTGGCAAATATATTGATACATGATCATGGTTTATTGGTGCGCGCACATCATCTCATATGTTCAAGCCGCAATAGTATTGAAATGGGCGTGGTAAAGCTGCTACAGCTTCGGCATGGTCATTTACTGGTTGATCAAACATTACCAGCTACAACAAAAATGGCGCTGGAACTGGCTGGCGTACCTCTATTGGTAATCCCCCACATTCCTCCCAATCAGCCCATAATCATGATTGAACAAATAGAAAAATTTTGCATTAACTACCCGGTGTCGGCCATATGGTGTAATACCCACATCCTGTTTGAACCTGCTTGTTGCGCACATGCACATCGTTTACTGAGCAATACACTGGCAGATTATCAATTGTTACTGATCGACGATCAACGGGGGGTGACTCATACTGGGCCACAAGCGCCTCTCAGCGCCCACTATACACATTTGAGTGTTTATCTTGGGAGCTTGTATGCAGATTGGTGTGAGACCTTCAATCTCTATTATGTTGCTGCACAACCAGCGCAGATACAAACATTGATGGGATCACTAGATGCCAGCCACCAACACAGTCTCCTGTTAAACATGTTGGCGCAAACCGAGCTGATAAAACGTGGCGATTACAAAAAAATGCTTGCAGCGATCCTCAAGCAAGACATGGCTAAACCCCTCATTCGATCGCTAAAAACTGGTTAATAAGCTTCAATTTGCAACCATATTGGTTTAAAAAAACCAGCGTCAATAAAATAATGCAAACTATTTAAATTAGTTTATTTGTTTAATAACAACAACTTACCCTATATTTTTTTAGCTGGCATGCTAAATGCTCTATGTATAACAGGGAGTGAGCTATCACTAGGACCGTAAGTGACTACATGGTGACTCACGGGGTAGACGCTCCCTAACCTGCATATTGATCTCATGCAAATTAAAAAGGCACCGCGGATGCGGTGCCTTTTTTCAATCAGTCAATAACGATACCTATAGGTTTATTTACAAGTTTATTCTTGGCCAATTTGATAAATTTCATAACTCGTTTCAACAATTTTGCCAGTTGCAGCATCTACTTCAACTTTCACTTCTTCGTTGTCGGCTTCTAAAATATCAAATTCGTATGAGGCTTTACCATCTGGCTCAATTTCGTATTCAACTTCGACGACGGTGCCTGGATGCTTGGCAAGCGCAGTCGCTTTTGCATCAGCTTCTGTGACTTTAGCAATGGCTTTAAAGCGTGTGTCTGTAGCGGCCACTTCTTCTTCAACTTCGGTGATTTTACCGGTTTTAGCATTGCACTCTATGTCATAAGATTTACCATCTGCGGCTTGCACATCAAACTCGTAAACCAAGGTTTTACTTTCAGATTTAGCTTCTACTTTAACTAATTTTCCGTCTTGCTTAGCAAGCGCCGCTTTAACGCATTTACCTAAACTATCATATGACTTAGGGTTGATGGTTTCATGGCCTGCAAACACAGCACTCGAAAAAACACTGCTAACAACGGCTGCAAATACTACTGAACGAACGTCCATATTGATCTCCTTAAAATTAAAAATTGCAAAACCGAACATTCTCAAATAACAGCTAGGGACCATATTTGAGCAGGCTTTACAACCAGTAGAGCATAACAAAATCAGATTAAGTTGTTGAATTTATTACATATGATTAACAACTTGGCTCAAAACAACCATCTGGCTACACAGCCACGGGTGCTTTGATCGCTGGATGTGGATCATAATCATGCAGCGAAAAATCTTCGTATTGAAAAGCAAAGATATCTTTCACTGCAGGATTTAAATGCATACGAGGCAACGGACGTGGTTCCCGCGATAATTGTTCATGCACTTGCGTTAAATGATTGTTGTAAATGTGTGCATCACCCAATGTATGGACAAAGTCACCTAATTGCAGATCACATACTTGTGCAATCATCATCGTAAGCAATGCATAAGAGGCAATATTAAACGGCACGCCCAGAAAAATATCTGCGCTGCGCTGATAGAGCTGACAGCTTAGTTTAGCCCTTTGATCTGCATCTTGCGCTGATGCAGGTGCCACATAAAACTGAAAAAACGCATGGCAAGGCGGTAATTTCATCTGCGCTACATCCGCCACATTCCAGGCTGAAACGATGATACGACGGGAATCAGGCGTGGATTTAATTTGTTGGATCACCTGCGCGATTTGATCAATGTGCGTGCCATCTGGCTTTGGCCAATTACGCCATTGATAGCCATACACCGGCCCTAAATTTCCTTCCGCATCCGCCCACTCATCCCAAATACGCACACCGTTTTGTTTGAGATATGCGATATTGGTGCTGCCTTGCAAAAACCAAAGCAACTCATGAATAATCGACTTTAAATGGACTTTTTTGGTTGTTAATAACGGAAAGCCTTCCGCCAAATCAAACCGCATTTGATAGCCAAATACTGACAACGTACCCGTGCCCGTGCGATCTGTTTTTGAGTGTCCATGATTGAGCACATGATTAAGAAGTGCGTGGTATTGCTGCATGTCTTGCTCCCGCCTTAAGTATTTGCCTCGATAAACGCTTTAATGGCATCGACACTGACATCCATCACTGCAAACTTTTGTGGTAGCGCTTCAATGCCGTTTAAAGACGTAGGTCTGGGTGGAATTTCACCTAACGCTTCGACCATGGCATCTTCAAATTTTGCAGGCAACGCCGTTTCAAGCACCACCATCGGCGTAGCAATGTCTCGTACTTCAAGTGCTACTTTTAGTCCATCCGCCGTATGGGTATCAATCACCACACCATACTTTTCTTTTGTTTGGCGTATCGTTTGCATGCGACTCGCATGGTTGCTACTGCCAGATACAAAGCCAAATTCAGCGCCAATGGTTGGCAGCAAGCTGCTCAAATCAAATGATCCGCCTTGATCAACACGTTGCCATAACGCACTTACTTTTGCGCCATCTTGGCCCATCACATCAAAAACAAAACGCTCAAAATTGGAGGCCTTGCTGATATCCATCGAAGGACTAGACGTATGATAGGTATTGGCGGCGCCACGTGGACGGTATTGTCCGGTTTTAAAAAACTCGTCTAGCACATCATTTTCATTCGTCGCTACAACGAGTTTATCAATCGGCAGACCCATCATGCGTGCAATATGGCCGGCACACACATTGCCAAAATTACCACTTGGCACACTAAAACTGACTTTTTGCTGGTTGTGTTGAGTGACGGCAAAGTAACCTTTAAAATAATAGACGACTTGGGCGACAATACGTCCCCAGTTTATGCTGTTTACTGCGCCAATTTTATATTTTGCTTTAAAGGCATGGTCGTTTGACACGGCTTTCACCATATCCTGCGCGTCATCAAACACACCTTTCACTGCAATGTTAAAAATGTTGTCATCTTGCAAACTAAACATTTGCGCGGTTTGAAAACGGCTCATTTTTTGGTGTGGCGATAGCATAAATACACGCACCCCTTTTTTACCCCGCATCGCGTATTCCGCAGCACTGCCAGTATCGCCCGAAGTCGCCCCTAGGATATTTGTCGTTTCGCCCGTTTTGTTAAGTACGTATTCAAATAAATGACCGAGCAACTGCATGGCCATGTCTTTAAACGCCAAGGTTGGGCCATTGGAAAGGCTGAGCAGGTATAAATTATCCTCAAGTTTAAGTGTTGGGGTAATGTCTTCTGCATGCTGCCCAGCGCGGGTAAAGCCATACACTTGCGCGGTATAAGTATTGTCGATGATGGTTTTTAAATCAGCTGCGGGAATGTCATCAATCAGTCGCGATAAAATCGCAAATGCCAAATCGCGGTAATCCATGTCACGCATGGCGGTTAAGTCATCATCCGAAAATTGCGGATAGTGCTCAGGCAAATACAGGCCACCATCGGGCGCCAAACCACCCAACAAAATTTCACTGAATGACAACGCGGGCGATCGCCCTCGGGTGCTGATGTACTTCATTGACTATCTTCCTAATTCTTCCATGCGGATTTTGGTCACTTGACCATCAATCGCGGCCAATCCTTCAATCGCTTTAATCGCAATGTCCATGGTTTTTTCAAGCGTGACATGGGTCAAAATCACAATATCCGCTTCGGCTTCGCCTTCTTGTGGTTCTTTTTGCATCATGGCATCAATCGAAATCTCGCCATCGCTTAAGATTTTGGTCACTTCCGCCAACACCCCAGGTTTATCAAGGACGCGCATACGTAAATAGTAAGCTGTACTGATTTCGCTGATAGGCAACATAGGCAAAGGTTGTTGCTGATCTAAAGGCATACCAAGATAAGGGACGCGTTGCTCAAACGGTGTTGCCTGTGCACGGGCGATATCGATTAAATCAGCCACCACAGAACTGGCGGTGGGCTCGGCCCCAGCCCCTGCACCGTAATACAAGGTTGGGCCAACCGCATCGCCTTTTACCAACACGGCATTCATTGCGCCATTCACATTGGCAATCAATCGTTTTTCTGGGATCAGGGTTGGATGGACCCGCAATTCCACCCCTGCTGCCGATTGTTTTGTGATGCCGAGTAACTTGACGCGATACCCTAATTCTTCTGCATATTGAATATCTTTGGTGGTCAGTTGAGTAATGCCTTCTGTGTAGGCTTGATCAAATTGCAAAGGGATACCAAACGCAATACTCGCCATGATGGTCAGCTTGTGCGCGGCATCAATGCCCTCTACATCAAAGGTAGGATCTGCTTCCGCATACCCTAAACGTTGGGCTTCGGACAATACCTCTGTAAACGCCAAGCCTTTATCTCGCATTTCACTCAAAATAAAATTGGTGGTCCCGTTAATAATGCCAGCCACCCATTCAATTTTGTTGGCAGACAATCCCTCGCGTAAGGCTTTGATAATCGGAATACCACCCGCGACCGCAGCCTCGTATGCAACGATCACGCCCTTATTTGCCGCGGCTTGAAAGATTTCATTGCCATGCACGGCAAGCAAGGCTTTATTGGCGGTGACCACATGTTTGCCATTGGCAATGGCAGTTAAAACCAGTTCTTTAGCCACAGTGTAGCCACCAATTAATTCGACCACCACATCAATGTCAGGATGATTGACCACTGCAAACGCATCATCGGTCACGGTAACTTGCCCGCCTGTAACTTCTTTGGCTAAGGCGAGGTTGCGGTCAGCCACAAGGGTAATGTGGATATGGGTGCCTAAACGGCGGCTGATGTCAGCTTGGTTGCGTTGCAAAACGGTGAATGTACCGCCTCCAACCGTGCCGATACCCAACAACCCGACTCTTAATTCTTTCATAACGGACTCTTTATGTGATGCACACCCTAGTTGAGGCAATGCGATTATTTTGAATGTTTTTTACGATATGACTCAAGATAGCGACCAATGCGGGTCATCGCTTCGGTTAAGTCATCAATATTGGGCAAAAATACCACGCGGAAATGATCAGGGGCTTTCCAATTAAAACCAGAGCCTTGTACCAACAATACTTTTTCTTCTAACAATAAATCTAATATGAATTGTTGATCATCTTCAATCGGGTAAATGTGCGGATCTAGTTTAGGAAACAAATACATTGCAGCGGCAGGTTTGACACAACTCACCCCTGGCATGGCGGTGAGCATGTCATAGGCCAAATCACGCTGTTTACATAACCGCCCGGTGGGGGCAACTAAATCATTGATACTTTGATATCCACCCAACGCAGTTTGAATAGCTAATTGCCCAGGCACATTGGCACATAAGCGCATCGAGGCAAGCATATTCAGGCCCTCAATGTAATCTTTGGCGGGTTTTTTATCTCCAGACACAATCAACCAGCCCGAACGATAGCCACAAGCACGGTAATTTTTGGATAAGCCGTTAAAGGTGACAAACAATACGTCATCTGCCAATGAGGCAATTGATGTATGTGTATGGCCGTCATACAAGACTTTGTCATAGATTTCATCGGCAAAAATCACCAAGCCATGGTGTCGCGCAATATCAATGATGCCCTGCAAGATTTCCGTTGGATATAGCGCCCCGGTCGGATTATTGGGGTTAATGATGACGATGCCCTTGGTATTGGCATTGATTTTGTTTTCAATATCATTGAGGTCGGGTAACCAGCCAGACTGCTCATCACACACATAATGTCTTGCAGAGCCCCCTGCTAAATTGACTGCAGCTGTCCATAGCGGGTAATCCGGCATCGGCACCAATACTTGATCGCCATTATTGAGCAAACCTTGCATGGCCATGACAATCAGCTCTGATACCCCATTGCCGATGATGATGTCATCGATGGTTACCCCTGCAATATTTTTTTGCTGGGTATAGTGCATGATGGCTTTGCGCGCTGCAAACAACCCTTTGGAATCGGTGTACCCCGAGGCGTGATCCATATTACGAATCACATCTTGCACGATTTCCTCAGGCGCATCAAAACCAAATGGCATGGGATTACCAATGTTGAGCTTGATGATGCGTTGACCATCTTCTTCCATTTGCTTGGCGCGTTGGAGCACTGGACCACGAATGTCGTAACAAACGTTGCTGAGTTTATTGGATTTATTGACTGATTGCATACACCGTTAACAAACACGACAAGCGTGTGTTAAGCTTTAAATTTAAAGCGTTTATTCTACCCGCAAACCCTTGCTTCATCAACGTAAGACAAGGCCGTTACACGCCGTACATCTGATGTTTCACCGAGGAACATCAACGCAAAAACAAGGTCAATTTTTTGGGCTATGACTGGTACTGTTTATGAAATTACACTTACACACGCTTGAAAACCAACATCAAATCACGGGCTTTGATCAGCACAGCATTTCGGTCAATGAGATACGCTACGAAAGCAATTTAATTGTGAGTGGCGCCCAATTGCACACTGATTGGTTTGATGGTGCTTGGTCCGCATTAGATGCTGAAGCCTTGGCACCCATTTTGGCACTTCAGCCAGAGGTGGTGTTACTTGGCAGCGGTGAAAAACATCAATTTATTCACCCCAAACACCTGCAGGCTTTTTTGTCAGCACATATTGCGGTGGAATGCATGACGACCGCAGCAGCCTGTCGCACTTACAATATTTTGATGGCAGAAGGCAGAAATGTGGTGGCTGCATTATTGATAGCAAGGTCGGCCTTTCACGCCGTTTAGCCAAACTAAACTGGGTTTCTAACAATCGCGTCTAAGCTGTTTCATACCCTATGGGATTTTAATCAAAGCCAGTTTAAGGCACAGTGTTTTGATGATGGGCTTGCTCTGCCGGCAACAAGGTTACCTGCAAGCCATTGGCTAACACCTTGATGTCTGTTGGTTGATAACGGGTGCCAGCCACCGTCAGCGACGTAGGATTCACTTGGTGTATCACCAACGCTTGTAACCAGGTTTTGCTTGCTTGTTTTGCCAGCGCATTGATGAATGCGTTAAGCTCAGTACTTGCATGCTCCACTGCCAACCCTGTCAACACCGCATCAGCAAGTAGCACGGATTGTGTAGCAACATCATATTGCGGCACGCCACTAATACCTACCCTGGTATGTATCCCCTTTGGCCAGAGGGGTCCTTGAATATGCGCATCCATGACCGCTTGCAACGTTTGATGATCTGGGTCTAAGCGAATAGAAGCGTTGGATAATGCAACCTGAAAAAATTTTAATACTGTCACAGATTGCGTTAACTTTTGATTGAGTGCTTTTTGCAGTTGTTGGCTAGACACAGTGACTGAACGCTGACCAAGACTTGCACAATGACTACAGATAATCACTGTCATTATTGTTAAAAGTAATCTAGTCCATCGGCGCATTTGTAAGCCTTTTTTAACAGTTGAAACATTCATCAAAGCTTTACGCAGTGAAAGAGCGCTCCGCTAATATGCTGGCATGAATCACATATTACTCGCCCGTGTTCCAATCTCTTGCCAATCATTTAAGGTGCAAGGATACACGCTCGTTGAATTAATCGTAGTCATTTTAGTGTTGAGTGTCTTAAGCTTTACCGCTTGGTCAAAAATGACGGATACTGACTCAAAGGCGCGGAGTGCCGCATTGGCGAGCTTTAAGGCCAATGTCAGTGCTACGGCAAATATGGCAAAAAGTATGTGTTTAACGGACGGTGGCTGTAACCCAAACACCGCAAATGGTATAAATACAGTCGAAATTTCTGGTCAAACCATTTATGTTCATTTTGGCTACCCAGTCGGTTGGCGTGATGGCGCGAATGCTGGCCAAGGTAGTATTCACGGCTTGCTCGACACCGCCAAATTTAAAATTCAACCTGCAATGTCCGATAGTATGCATGCTGTTTATTACTTAGAATCCGCTCGTAACGCTAGCGATTGCCGCTTAACCTATCAATTATCCAATACCAATCAAACCCCAGTGATGACGATTAGCACCGAGAATCGCGGCTGTTAACACCATGACACAAAAAAAACCACACCTTGAGGGTGTGGTTTTTGAACAGGCAACTCAATTTACAACTCAATCTAGAAATTTAGTCGACAGGGTTAGCGTAGCATTGGTACCACCAAAGCCGAAACTATTGGTTAGAGCGGTTTCAATCCTTGCTGATGGAATGGATTGTCTGACAATATAAAGCCCTTCAGCCGCTGGATCTAAATTTTCAATATTGGCAGACGCTGCAATAAAACCATGTTGCATCATTAATAAAGTATAAATCGTCTCATTGACCCCAGCAGCGCCAAGTGCGTGACCTGACAAAGATTTCGTCGAGGCAATCGCTACTGGATGATGATCCCCAAACACTGCACGAATCGCTTCCAATTCTTTGGTATCGCCAACTGGCGTACTCGTGCCATGGGTGTTGATGTAGTCAACATGATTAATGTCCAAGCCTTGCAGGGCAAGCTTCATACAACGAACCGCGCCTTCACCACTAGGTGCCACCATGTCATACCCATCAGAAGTTGCACCGTAACCCACGACTTCAGCGTAGATGGTGGCGCCACGGGCTTTTGCATGTTCGTATTCTTCAAGCACCACAATGCCCCCACCGCCTGAAATGACAAAGCCATCACGGTCTGCATCATAAGTGCGGGAGGCCTTTTCGGGCGTGGCGTTATATTTACTAGAAAGCGCACCCATGGCATCAAACAAATAGCTCATGGTCCAATGCTCTTCTTCACCCCCCCCTGCAAACACGATATCTTGCTTGCCTAACTGAATTTGCTCAACACCAGCGCCAATACAATGTGCACTGGTAGAACAGGCTGAACTAATACCGTAATTCACCCCTTTTATTTTTGCACCGGTGGCCAAGCATGCGGCAATACCACTACTCATGGTCTTAGTGACCATGTAGGGGCCGACACGTCGAATGCCTTTTTCTGCAAGCGTATTGGTGCCTTCCAGCATACTTTCGGTAGAAGTACCACCTGCACCGACAATTAGACCAGTACGCTCATTGGACACGAGAGACTCTGGCAAACCAGCATCAGCAATGGCCTCTTGCATCGCCAACCAAGCATAAGCATGGCCTTTGGCCATAAATCTCAACAACTTACGATCAATCAACGCCTCAATGTCTAGCTGTTTGATTGATCCAGCCACATGCGAACGCAAGCCACGTTCAGCATATTCAGGCTGATAACTGATGCCAGAACGGCCTAATTGCAGGCTTTCTAACACTTCTTTTTTGTTATTACCCAGACTTGATACGATGCCAAATCCTGTAATGACTACGCGACGCATTGCGCCTCCCTTAACTTCTAAAAATTATCTGTGGTGGTAAACAAACCAACACGAAGATCATTTGCTTGATAAATTTCACGGCCGTCAACTTCCATCCGCGCGTCCGCAATCCCCATCACTAATTTGCGCATAATGACACGCTTTAAATCGATGTGATAACGCACCAACTTGGCGGTCGGCAATACTTGTCCGGTAAACTTGACTTCACCCGACCCCAATGCACGGCCACGACCAGGACCACCCTTCCAACCGAGAAAAAATCCTACCAGTTGCCACATTGCATCTAAGCCCAAACAGCCTGGCATGACAGGATCTCCCGTAAAGTGGCAGCCGAAAAACCATAAATCAGGGTGAATATCGAGCTCGGCAATAATTTCACCTTGACCGTATTTCCCGCCTTCGTCTGCGATGCGCACGATACGATCAAACATTAACATGGGCGGTAGCGGTAATTGCGCATTCCCCAACCCAAACATCTCACCCCGGCCACAAGCCAATAACGCTTCTTTACTAAAACTACTTGGTCTAGACATGAATACTTTTATTTAAATTTTGTATAAAACGTTATTTTCGCTGGAAATTGCATTTAGTGAAAGCTTTTTGTCGCGCAAGAACTATACAGATCTGTATACTTAATGACATTGTTAAGGTACTATTCATCAACAGATTGCTGATAAGCGACATAATTATTGCACAGTGCGTGCCCTAAATTACGCAACTTAATGTCGCAAATAGTTACATTCAATTAACAATGTGGTTACAATTCGCAATCATTTTTTCATCCTCTCAATCAGGAACTACCGAATGCGTGAACAACAACTAGCCGATTGGCGTACACAAGCATTGAAGCTTGAATCCGAAGTTAACAAAGTCGTCGTGGGCCAAGAAAACCCCGTGCGATTAATCACAATCGCTGTGTTTGCTCGCGGTCACGTGTTACTCGAGGGCGATGTTGGTGTTGGTAAAACCACGCTGTTACGCGCTTTTACCCGCGGCATTGGTGGTGGCTATCAACGTATTGAAGGCACGATTGATTTAATGCCAAATGATTTGGTTTATCACACTTATTTAGGGGAAGATGGCAAACCGCATGTCAGTCCTGGTCCATTATTAATGTCAGGACAAGATTTATCCATTTTCTTTTTTAACGAAATTAACCGTGCACGTCCACAAGTACACTCATTGATGCTGCGAGTGATGGCTGAACGCACCTTGACCGCGTTCAATAAAGAGCACCATTTTCCACACATGCTGGTGTTTGCAGACCGCAACCAAGTAGAAAAAGAAGAAACATTTGATATTCCATCGGCAGCACGTGACCGTTTTATGATGGAAATCCCGATCGTAGTACCGCCAGCGCACGACATTATGGAATCATTGATTTTTGACACGCGTTTTCATGATGTAGATCAACTGATTACCAACGTTGAATCAGATGTCCTAAAATTTGATGAACTCAATGGTTTTGCTAAAGTGATTCAAGACAGCGTGACCGCCAGCCCAGCGCTGCGCCAATACGCGCTCAATTTATGGTTAGCCACAAAAGATCCAGTGGCCTATGGGGTCAAGGTTTCAAATGTCGATATGAAACGCTTAGTTTTATCGGGCGCCAGCCCACGCGGCATGGGTATGTTGTTACGTGCGGCCCGAGTCAACGCTTGGTTGCATGAACGTGAAGCGGTGATTCCTGAAGATATCCATGCTGTTTTCCATGAAACCATCGCACACCGTTTAGTATTTAGCCCAGTGTACGAAATGCGACGGACGGAAATTGCGCGGGAAATGCTGTCTGGCATTGTAAACGCAGTTGCAGCCCCCTAATTGACTCACCGTTCACTGCAACCATGAAATACATTAAGGAATTCAGCTATCACATTAGCTGGCGCTCGCGCTCTCGTCGCCCTGGTCGTCACAAAAGCAATCAGCGCGGTATGGGCATGGAGTTTCGTGGGCACACCACGCTATTGTCATACCCCGATCCGCGACGAATTGATATTCGGCAAACCATACGTGACCCGATGGAACAGGTGTATGTCCGCATCTTTAATCAAAAAAGTGCGACGCCAGTGTTTGTCATGTGTGATTTGTCAGGTTCAATGCAATATGGCACGCCCCACAGCAAGCTGACCACGGCGGCAGAAATTACCCGTGCGGTGGCACAATCGGCCACCCGCAATGCAGATCCAGTGGGATTTATTGGATTTGACGATGCGTTAAAAGATGATTGGGTGGC
Organism: Methylophilaceae bacterium; assembly: GCA_027488395.1. Classification (GTDB taxonomy): domain Bacteria; phylum Pseudomonadota; class Gammaproteobacteria; order Burkholderiales; family Methylophilaceae; genus Methylophilus. The sequence continues at coordinate 14,208 of JAIYBT010000011.1, forward strand.
CACATTATCTTCTCGGCCGCATACCATGTTCGAATTAGCGGATCGACTTGAAGATCATCTACCAAGTGAAGTGGGTACCGCTGCGTTGTTAAGCAGTGCCAGCTTGTTACCGCGGGAACGATCGCTGATTTTTTTGGTGTCTGATTTTCATATGCCGCTGACGCAATTAGAAGATGCGCTGCTATTGATGTTAAGACATCAAATTGTGCCTGTTATTTTGTGGAACAGCGCTGAATATAAAACGCTGCCCGAATTTGGCATTACAAGCATCAACGATCCAGAAACCGGCGAACGTCGCACATTGTTTTTACGTGCGGCTTATCGTCAACGTATCTTGGATACCTTTGAGGCGCGCAGACAAGCCATTACGGATTTATTTATGAAGTTTGATATGCAGCCTTTTTTTGTTGAAAACACGTTTGATGCGGACTTGTTAACGGATTACTTTCACCAATACGTGGTTGCCTGAAGGATAAGTTTGATGAAATTGTTAGATAAATTGCGTTGTTTTTTGATCGCTGTGGTAACGATGCTTTTGTTTATACCCGCTTTTGCAGAGGGCGAGTTACCGCGTGTGGACGACCGCTATGTCAGTGTGAAAGAGATCAATCCAACCCGTGATGCTGGTTATGTGGCGGGTGACAAACTTGAGCGCACCCTTGTATTGACGGTAAAAAAACCCTATGAGCTGATCCTAGAATCATTACCGATTGTGGGCTATGAACATCGCTACCGTGGTGAAGTGTCTGGAATCGAGTTGGTTGCGATCAATGTTGAACATCAAAACCATCGCGATCAAGCTGAACATACCTTGCATCTGGTCTATCAAGTCTTTAAAACGGGTCGGACTGCTAAACCAGCCATCTTGCGTGGTGAAATTGTTAAATTACGCCATTTGGACAAAAAAGAAATTCGTCAATACCGCATGCCATCTTTTAATTTTAGAACATCGCCATTATCGGTATTGGGTGAAGTCAACCTTAAAAATGAAATGAGCCCACTGATTAAGCCATTTACTTTGAGTACCGCCTCCTCTGAACGCTCTTTTAACATCGCTGCAGCAGGATTAGTGTTCAGTCTTATTGGCTTAATCTATATTTTTGGCGCCTATACTTGGCTGCCACGTATGGGAGGCGTATTTGCCAAAGCCTATCGCAACATTTCAAAAGTGGCTGACAACGAAGCGGGCATTCAACAAGCGATTACCGCGCTTCATCAAGCCATGCATCAAGTAGCGGGTAAAAGTGTATTTGGTAACGGTGTCGATCAGTTTTTGCAGCAGCACCCAGCATATGCAGTGGCGCGCCCCGAAATTGAACGGTTTTTTCAATTATCTCGCCAAGTATTTTTTGACCCTAAGGTTGATCCGCAACTCGGCATGCCTGCAAAACAATGGTTAAAGCGCTTTTGTCGGCATATGCGCGATTGTGAACGCGGCCTTAAGCCTGAGGTACATGCATAATGGCATTTACCTATCCGTGGCTTTTGTGGGCGTTGCCGCTGACATTACTGCCTTTGTTACTGAACCGCTCGCACAGCAAACAATATTCTTGGGTGAGTATATTACCCCCTGACCCGCTATCAAGTACCGTGGGTGTCTTGCTTAAAGTGTTAGCCACATTGAGCATTTTGTTTATTCTATTAGGCCTAGCGCGGCCGCATTCGCTCGAGCAACAGGTCGAACGCGTGGGTATCGGAGCGCAAATTGGCTTGGTACTCGATCGCAGTGCGAGTATGGATGATCCGTTTGTCGGCGACCAAGATGGACATATAGGTGAAACCAAATCGGTGGCAGCCGCCCGCATTATTACCGGCTTTCTGAATGGTCGTAAAAATGACATGATCGGTGTGATTACATTTAGTAACTCTGCCATGTATGTGTTACCGCTGACTGAAAATAAAGAAGCAGTGATGTCTGCGGTGCAAGCCACGGCAGGCAACTCATTGTTTCAAACCAATATCGGCGGTGGTTTAACCAGTGCGGTCGAGTTGTTTAAAAAGGTACCCGACTCAGGTTCGCGCGTGATTATTTTAATTTCAGATGGCGCTGGCCGCGTCAGTGACATGGTGCAGCAAAAGTTAAGAGATTGGTTGCAGCGTTACAACATCGGCCTGTATTGGATTGTATTGCGCAAACCTGGCGGCACCACTATTTTTGACCCTAAATACACCGCCAGTGGTTACGATGGTCACGTGCCTTCCGAAGTGTTGTTGTATCAATACTTTCAAACTTTACGCACACCCTTCAGTGCATACGAGGCTTCCGACCCAAAATCTTTGGAAGCTGCCATTGCAGATATCAATAGCAAAGAAAAAAAACCAATTAAGTATTTAGAAAAAATTCCTGGTAAAGACTACACCAACACCTGCTACTGGATTGCAGTGTGTATGGTGGGCTTTTTACTTGGCGTAAAATATTTGGAGATTAGCACATGGCGCTCAGCGTAAAAAAAATGACCATCGGCTTGGTTATCTTGGCCGTGATATCAACCGTGACCATGGTGTTGAGTTGGCAACAAACGCAACAAATTCGCGCTTTCAACCAAGCCGTCAGCACCGGCAAAGCACCTCAAACCGAACGCCAAAGCTTTGAAGCCAAATATGCAGTGGCCTATTGGTTAGCCAAGAACGAACGCTACAAAGAAGCCACCTTACTATTCACGAAGCTGATTGATGGCACACCCGCGCTACAACGCTCCGCTGTGTTACATAACATAGGCAATATGTTCTTTTTGAAAGCCATCCAAGTCACGGGCGGTAACGATAACAGCACGCGCGACGAAGTGGAATATTTACTTACTCAAGCCATGACCTCGTATAAAAATGCGCTGAAAGCTGACAACAGCAATTGGGGCACCCGTCGCAATTACGACCGTGTCATGAGTTTATTGCCAGAAAAACCAACGCCAGGCGTCGGTGAATCTGATAATCCTGGCTTGATTATGGGCAATATTCCCAACGGTTTGCCGTAATCGCAATAGGATCTTTTGATTGCAACCTCTTTATCAATTTGATTGCTCATCATGAATATTTGGATCAAACGTTTTATTAAGCATCGCGATACTGTGCTCCTCAGCCTTGCCATGCTGTGCTTAGTTGCAGCCATTTTGCGCCCTACCATTCCATTTAAACATAATATTTATAGCTACTTTTTAGTGGCGGATATCTCTCAAAGCATGAACGCGCAGGACATGCAAATCAATGGCAAAAAAGTCACGCGGATGGCTTACATGCAACGCATGATGCATGAAGTGGTGTCCTCCCTACCTTGCGGCACCAAAGTCAGCATTGGCTTGTTTGCAGGGAATGCGGTGGCGGCGATGTATTCACCCATTGAAGTTTGTAAAAACTTCGCCTCGATTCAAGACACGATTGAACACTTGGATTGGCGTATGGCTTGGTCAGGCAATAGTCGATTACGTGAAAGCTTGTATGTCACGGCCAAAGTTGTGCGTGGTTTAAATGAACCCGCTCAGGTCATTTACTTTACCGATGGTGAAGAGGCGCCCAAGTTACATGCATTCAACACCAAAAGTTTGGCGGAATTTCAAGGTGGTGATGATTGGTTGTTAGTGGGGATTGGCTCAGACGAAGGGAGCAATATTCCTAAATTAAGTGAAGACAATCAAGTCATTGGGTATTGGTCAAACGAGAGTTTTGCCATGCAACCGGGGATTGCGCAAATTTCTGAAAGTACCCTAGGCGTGCGCGATGATAACGTGGCGACTGGTGAACAAGACCGCTATGTATCTAAATTGGCTGGTGAGTATATGCAAAGTGTTGCTGAAGAAGTGGGGGCAACTTATGTGAAAGGCACTAGCACATACGCGGTATTGCAAGCGATGAAAGCGCAAAAACCTGCGCGACGCGATATCGCGCCGTTAGCGCTCGATTGGATTTTTGCAGTATTGGCAGGCCTGTGCGTACTTGGTACGTTTGCCAGTCGTCATCCTTGGCGTCAGATCAAACAAAACTTAAAACTCTATCGTAACGATGTGAGAGCCAAGTTTTTTTCCAAAGCTGAAACCATCGCGCATGACAACCACTTTCAATAACGCTTAAACGTAACGCCCCATTTTAGCCAACGCCGCAAATCACTCAATGCGGCCGCAGAGGCTTGGTCAGGTAAAATCAAGAGTGCATGGGAACGCAGTCGCGTCTGCCATGCCTGCTTGTTATTGGCTAAAAGTAGTGTTTCATCAAGCGACACAGGCTGTACATCTTCGAAATGCAACACCATCAGCCATCCCTGCACCACACTGCTGGCTTTGATGGTAACGCGCCACTGTTTATTTGTTTTATCGGTGATTAGGACATCCCCGTAAATCGTCACAGTCAACTGTCGGATGACACATGCGCCAACAGTAAGGATACTCCAGACACAGACATACATCGCGTAAAGCATGGTCAAACTCAACGCCCAACCCCAAGTCAGCGATATCCAAATCGCAACTAACACCAAGATTGAAAACAGCACTAGCCATCCCCATAATATCCATGAGGGATACAGTGAAATTTCAATCGCATTGGCTAAAATCGGTTTTTTCATCCCAGTGTTATCATCAACGTTCTAGCGTTTATTAAGGTGCTTCATGGCAAACAACAACTGGCAACAATTTTTAATCGATCAAGGAATCGACCTCTCCGAACATGCCAACGATTTTAATGACTTGTCCACACAAAACAGCGATGCGCGTATAAGTGCACTTTCTGAAGATGGCTTGATTGCCGTCAGCGGCGCAGATGCCTTGGATTTTTTACAAGGCCAGCTGACAAATGATATTAAACACATTAGCCAAGCAGCTCAATACACAGGATATTGCACTGCTAAAGGCCGACTACTCGCTTTGTTTTACGCGTTTACTCAAAATGACGTAATCTATCTACAATGCCCACGCGAAATTGTGCCCAGCATCGTTAAACGCTTAACCATGTTTGTGTTAAGAAGCAAAGTACGGATTGAAGACGTGAGTGATGCATGGGTGAGTCTCGGTTTAACCACCACGCAAGCGTCACTGACCACCACTTGGCCGAGCGCAACACATGCGCCACAAGCCTTACTGGGCGGGCAACTGATCCGGCTCCCCTCCGTTGGCAACACACAACGTGCACGCATGCTATTGCCCGTCGCCGATGCCATCCTTCATTGCCCATCATTGCATCCTCAATATTGCTACAGCACACCCAACCATTGGGAAATCCTTGAGATACAGGCAGCCACGCCGCAAGTGTACGCTGCGACCCAAGAACAATTTGTGCCACAAATGCTTAATTTAGATCTGTTGCAAGCCATCAACTTTAAAAAAGGCTGTTACACCGGTCAGGAAATCGTAGCCCGTACCCATTATCTAGGAAAAGTAAAGCGGCGAACTTGGCTCGCACAGCTGCAACTGCCCCCTGCGGCTCAACAGTCACAGCCAAAGATCGGTGATCAAGTATTGGATCAACAGCAACAAGAAGCAGGGCAAATTGTACGTGTTGCGACCACGGGCGACCAAGGTAACTATTGGGTATTGGTGCAATGTCGACATGAAGCCAAACAAGCAGGCGAGATTTATTGGCAAGGCGTTGCATTATCGTGGTGTGACATGCCTTATGTCATTGAAACCTAACGAGGCTTGAAGCGCGCGAACGCATCCAACTAAGGTCGCGATACACGACACAGCATGCGAAAAAAAACGGCACCTTGAGTGCCGTTTCACCTTGTGTGCCGTTTTTGTTGCACACCGTTTGTTGCAACAACCGCTAATGCTGCCCCACCTGTGTACTTGGGTTAGCAGGCGTTTGACTGGGCTGTGCCGGATGCTGCATGACTTGGTAAAATAACTCGTGTTGTTTAATCATGCCTAACTCACTGCGCGCACGTTCTTCAATCGCAGATTGCCCTTGCTTCAAATCACTGACTTCAGCACGCAAGGTCTCGTTACGTTGACGGTAGTATTCGTTCTTTTTTTCGAGCGCTTCTACTTGCTGCGAATATTGCCAAACCTTGGACCAGCTGCCTTTACCCACCCACAGTGGATATTGCAACAGTGCAATCAATACCAACAATACGATGGTCAGCTTGCGCACTGTTGCTTACCCTCAAGCAAATTATTTAAACAATTGATAAAAAGCGGATAAACCCGCATAACTGGTCGCATCCCCCAACTCTTCTTCAATCCGTAACAACTGATTGTACTTGGCCACACGCTCAGAACGGCACAGCGATCCTGTTTTGATTTGCAAGGCATTGGTCGCCACTGAAATATCGGCGATGGTGGTGTCCTCTGTTTCGCCTGAACGATGAGAAACCACGGCGGTATAGTTGGCACGCTTGGCCATCTCAATGGTTTGGAACGTCTCAGTGAGCGTACCAATTTGATTGACTTTAATTAATACCGAGTTTGCCACCCCTTTTTTAATGCCTTCCCGCAAAATTTTAGGATTGGTCACAAACAAATCATCGCCCACCAGTTGGGTTGAGTGGCCTAAACGCTTGGTTAAAATGTCCCAACCTTCCCAGTCAAATTCGCTCATGCCATCTTCAATGGTGATGATCGGGTATTTGTCAGCCAAGGTCGCAAGATAATCTGAGAACTGTTGCGAAGTCAGCGCTGCGCCTTCAGACTCTAAATGGTATTTACCATCCTTGTAAAATTCAGTACTGGCGCAATCCAAGCCAAGATAAATATCTTTGCCAGGCTCATAGCCCGCCGCGTGGATAGATTCCATGATCAACTGCAAGGCAGATTCATTCGAAGGTAAATTAGGTGCAAAACCGCCCTCATCGCCTACTGTGGTGGCTAAGCCTTTGGCATGCAAGGTTTTTTTCAAGGCATGAAAAATCTCCGCCCCTGCACGCAAAGCCTCGCGAAAGGTAGGCAAGCCAGCAGGCACAATCATAAACTCCTGAATATCCACCGAGTTATCCGCATGCGCGCCACCATTGATAATGTTCATCATCGGTGTTGGCAATTGCATCATGGCAGAGCCACCTAAGTAGCGGTACAAAGGCAAGCCACTTTCCTCAGCCGATGCGCGCGCACATGCCATGGAGACGCCAAGTATCGCATTCGCACCTAACCGGTCTTTATTCTCAGTGCCATCGAGCTCAATCAGCGTTTTATCAATAAAACTTTGTTCTTCTGCGTCTAAGCCAATCACCGCCTCGGTGATTTCTGTATTGACGTTTTCAACCGCGTTTAACACGCCCTTGCCTAAATAGCGCTGCTTATCGCCATCACGCAACTCCACTGCTTCTTTGGTGCCAGTGGAGGCGCCTGAAGGCACAGCTGCACGGCCCATCGCCCCACTCTCTAACAACACGTCGACTTCAACGGTTGGGTTACCACGAGAATCCATAATTTCGCGGGCGATAATATCTACGATTGCGCTCATTTATTTTTCCTTAATGAAAATATTGTTCACTGCGTTTTACCAGTCAAATTAAAGCGAATGTTCTGCAAAACCCGCTTTTTTGACCAATCTATCTAAATCAACTAACACGTGTAATAAATCTTCCATTTTATGCAATGGCCATGCGTTTGGACCATCGGACAAGGCCATGCTTGGATCTGGATGAGTTTCCATAAACACACCCGCAATGCCGCTTGCCACAGCTGCACGGGCGAGTACAGGCACAAACTCGCGCTGACCGCCGCTTTTCTCACCTTGCCCGCCAGGTTGTTGCACAGAATGCGTCGCATCAAACACCACTGGACATGCAGTCTCGCGCATAATGGCTAATCCGCGCATGTCAGAAATTAATGTGTTGTAACCAAACGAAGCACCGCGCTCACACACCATAATCGTGTCAGCACCGCCGTTAGCTTCTTTGGCTTTATTAACCACTTGTTTCATATCACCTGGCGCTAAAAATTGGCCTTTTTTAATATTCACTGGCTTGCCAGATTGCGCACATGCCACAATAAAATCGGTTTGGCGACATAAAAAAGCGGGCGTTTGTAACACATCGACCACTGCAGCCACATGCTTGACCTGATCTTCTGTGTGCACATCCGTCAAAATAGGTGCGCCGATTTGCGCACGCACCTCGTCTAATATCTTCAACCCTTGCTCCATGCCAAAACCACGAAAGGTTTTAGTGGAACTGCGGTTGGCTTTGTCATAGGACGATTTGTAAATAAAAGGCACACCAACACGGGTAGCGATCTCTTTGAGTTGACCCGCTGTATCGATGGCCATTTGCTGAGATTCAATCACGCAAGGACCCGCAATTAAAAATAAGGGATGCTCGATCCCAACATCAAACCCACATAACTTCATGCATGCATCCTTTATTGTTTGCTGGCTTTTTGAGCCAACGCCGCTTGAACATAGGCCTTAAACAAAGGGTGGCCATGGCGTGGATTGGACGTAAACTCTGGGTGAAATTGGCAAGCCACAAACCATGGATGGTCCGCTTGCGGAAGTTCGATCATTTCACATAGTGCCTCGCGAGGCGTTCTGGCAGCGATGACCAGACCAGCCGCTTGTAGCTGATCCACATAGTGGTTGTTGACTTCATAGCGATGACGATGACGTTCATTGACTTCGCTACCATAGATACTCGCTGCGAGCGTGTCGGGCACAATCGGGCAACTTTGGGCACCCAGCCGCATGGTGCCGCCAAGATCTGAATGTTCGTCGCGCTTTTCAATCGCACCAGAGGCATCTTGCCATTCATCAATTAAGCCAATTAATTTATGCGCCGCCTGCGGATTAAATTCGGTGCTGTTTGCATCGGCCAACCCTGCTACATTGCGTGCATATTCAATCACGGCTAATTGCATGCCTAGGCAGATGCCAAGGTAGGGTACTTTGTGTTCACGCGCGTAGCGAATAGCGGCAATTTTTCCTTCAGTACCACGTACACCAAAGCCACCTGGAATCAATATTGCGTCCATGCCCTTTAATGCATCCGTGCCCATTTTTTCGATGTCTTCACTGTCGATATAATGAATGTTGACTTTCGATTCAGTATGAATACCCGCATGAATCAAGGCCTCAGTCAGTGACTTATAAGATTCAGTCAAATCGACGTATTTGCCAACAAAGGCAATATCCACCATTGCTTTAGGATTGGCTTGCGCATGGGTAATTTTTTGCCAGGCCGATAAATCCGCGGCTTTCGCCAAAATATTCAGCTTATGACATACGATTTCATCTAGCATTTGTGCATGTAGCATGCCAGGTATTTTATAAATAGAGTCACTGTCTAAAGCACTGATGACCGCTTCAAACGCCACATTGGTAAACAGGGCAATTTTGCGTTTTTCATCTTCAGGAATGTCACGCTCAGCGCGGCATAACAAAATATCCGGCTGTATGCCAATCTCACGTAACTCTTTAACCGAGTGCTGTGTAGGTTTGGTTTTCAACTCGCCTGCAGTGGGAATCCAAGGCAATAAGGTCAAATGCACATAGCATGTATTGTGTTTTCCCTCTTCAAAACCCATCTGGCGAATCGCCTCTAAAAATGGCAACGACTCAATATCCCCCACTGTGCCGCCCACTTCGACAATGGCAACATCCGCGCCTTCCGCTCCACGCTTAATGTGCGCTTTGATTTCATCTGTAATGTGCGGAATCACCTGTACCGTTTTGCCAAGGTACTCGCCGCGACGTTCTTTTTTGATGACAGTCTCGTAAATTTGGCCCGTGGTAAAGTTGTTGCGTTTGGCCATTTTGCTACTGATAAAGCGCTCATAATGGCCCAGGTCTAGATCGGTTTCTGCACCATCATCGGTGACAAACACCTCACCATGTTGAAAGGGTGACATGGTGCCTGGGTCAACGTTGATGTAAGGATCGAGTTTGAGCATGGTCACTTTAATGCCACGCGATTCAAGAATAGCGCCAAGACTAGCCGCTGCGATACCCTTTCCAAGAGAAGAAACTACACCGCCGGTTACGAAAACATATTTGGTCATGGATGGGTACTTTGAGATTATTGCAGACGGGAAAATATTTTACCGCAAACCCCCCTCTCCCACAATGAAGCGACACAGAAATCTGCCAACATATCGTGTTTTATCCTCGCAAATTTTGGGGCTTACGCCTACAATCAAAGCCATGCAACGCCCCATTATCAACAGCCCCGCACTCTGGCTAAAAGCCATGCCACGCTTACCCGCTGACAGTCATAAATATCAACGCGGATATGTGTTGATGCTCGGCGGTTACCCGATGACGGGTGCAGCTAAACTGGCTGCATTGGCTGCTGCACGCATGGGTGCTGGCATCACCGCTATTGCAGTGCCTGAACACGCAGTGAGTAGTTATGCCAATCATTGCCTGAGTGTGATGGTCAAACCTTATCAACAGCTGACTACACTCAGCGCACTCATTGCAGATACCAGGGTGAACGCCTATTTAGTGGGCCCAGGTGCTGGCGTCAGTGAGGAGACCCGTCACATCACGCTTGACATGCTCAAGCAAAAAAAGCTTGTGGTAATTGATGCAGATGCGCTCACCAGCGTCAAAGGACAAGCCAACCAGCTAGCCCAATTTCAGTCCCAACAAATCGTGTTGACCCCACATGCAGGTGAATTTACACAACTGTTCCAAGAAAGCCCTTCGAACGATGTCACCGAACGTATCGCACAGGTGTGTCAGGCTGCAAAAATCAGCCAATGCACGGTGGTATTGAAAGGCGCTCAAACCATTATTGCCAGCCCAAATGATCAAGTGATTGTGAGCGCGCATGCACCACCCACACTGGCCACGGCGGGCGCGGGCGACGTACTGGCTGGCATGATTACTAGCTTGTTAGCACAAAAAATGCCGACCCACCTCGCGTGTGCTGCGGCTTGTTGGTTACACGGCGAAGCCGCGTTTCAATTTGGCGTGGGACTGATTGCGGACGATTTGCCAGGAATGTTGCCACGGGTGCTAAACGCCATTTATCAACAGGCTCAATCCGCTTAAAAACCAACCACACGTTATGACGTAATTGTGTTTGTGGTAAATCAATGGTCAAAGGCTAAGCGTTAAAACCCAAGCTAAGTATTGAAACCAAAAGTAATCGAAAAACACAGTTTATGTAAATGTAATACAAACGTGCACAGGTTGCATAACGTGACAGCGAGCTGCACTTAAAAACGTGTGAGTGATTAAAAAAACAATCTTTTTAACGTTTAAGTTTATTTTTCATTAAGGCATTTTGCTCACGTTTCCAATCGCGCTCTTTTTCAGTATCACGTTTGTCGTGCTGCTTTTTACCTTTGGCGAGACCAATTTGAATTTTGACACGACCACGGGTGAAATGCATGTCCAGCGGCACGATGGTATAACCAGCGCGCTCCACTTTGCCGATTAATTTGGCAATTTCTTCGTTGTGCAATAACAGCTTTCGGGTACGAATCGCGTCAGGGCGAATGTGGGTAGAAGCCGCACCCAATGGCGTGACGTGGCACCCGATCAAATACAATTCACCACGCATGATGACGACGTAGGCTTCTTTGAGATTGATACGGTTATCCCGAATGGCTTTAACTTCCCAGCCCTCAAGCACAATGCCTGCTTCATATTTTTCTTCGATGAAGTAGTCGAAAAAAGCTTTTTTGTTTTGCGCAATGGTCATAACGCTGGCATGCTATTCTAAATCACTTAAAATAGCATTTTAACCTATCTACCTCTATCCCTTGAAATTCGTTCGCTATGGCGCAAGTTGAAAAATCCGTGTTAGTCATGCATTCCTGCGAAACCATGTTTAAGTTGGTCGACGCAGTGGAAGATTATGCAACCTTTTTACCCTGGTGTGGCGGCAGTGACATTGTCGAGCGCACCGACGATGTGACGCATGCCACCATCCATATTCGTTATCATGGCATACAACAACATTTTACGACCCGAAATCAAAAGCAATACCCTCATCATATGAACATCAGTTTGGTCGATGGTCCGTTCAAACAATTAACGGGACATTGGCATTTTATTGCCTTGCGCGATGATGCCTGCAAAATCGAGTTTAAATTAGAGTATGTTTTTGCCAATGGTTTGATCGAGCGCATCATTTCACCTGTATTTAGCCATATCGCAAACACCTTTGTGGATAGCTTTGTCAAGCAAGCGGATGCCATTGCAAAAGCACAGCTATCACAACGCCCAACCTAGCAAAAAGATGCAACAAGAGAAGCAAAATGCCAACGCTTAATAAAGATAGTTTTACCGTAGAGGTTGCCTACGCCCTCCCCCAACAGCAGTTAATAGTGCCATTGAAAGTCATGCCCGGCACCACTGCCATACAAGCAGTGGAGCAGTCAGGGATTTTGAAAACATTTCCAGACATCGAGTTAAGCAAGACGCAAATTGGTATTTTTGGCAAAGTGGTCAAGCCAGATACCGCCTTGCGCGCGCTGGATCGCGTTGAAATTTATCGTGCATTGATTGCAGATGCCAAAGAAGTGCGGCGTCAACGTGCTGCTGAAGGTAAAGTGACTAAAAAAGGAGGTGGCGATGCTGAAGAGTAACGCACGCTGTGCATGGATTGCAGCAACCTTTTAATCGAAGGCTCCCTTCAATCGAGGCTTATTCGAGCGGACAGTTTTCGTCGATTTCACGTTGCGCTTGATTGAGGCCTTCTTGAATTTGCGCTTCGCTTAAAAATTCTTTTTCGCCATTTTCGTTAACTTGCTGCATGCGACCGCCAATAGCGTAGTTTCGATAATTGCTCCGTGCCGCCAAACAGTTTTTGGCTTTTAATCGCTCTTCCATGGCTTTTGTGGCTGCCAATTGTTCGTTTTGCGCGTTTGAATTGTTGTCAGATGGTGTCACTTTCTCATCGACACGGGGTTTGCTTGGGGGGGTATCCGCAGGTTTATAGGCATCCGCGCGCGTCAATGGCGCATTGGCATCCAGCGTTTGTGATTTGATTTTCTCAACAGAATGCTGCTGATTGGGTGGCGGCATATCTGAATAATTCATTACTCCTTTAGCATCCCGCCATTTGTAAATTTCAGCCTGTACAGGCCAGCTTAGCATGAGACACCCCCCTAACCACCATGCCGCTACAATGCGCGTAGTCAGATGAGCTTCAGGATAGACAAAATTGGGCATACGCTTTTTCATGCGCTAAAACGATGCATAAACTATGCCAAACCCGCTTTTGATTGACCGCGGATACGCAAAGCTTTTGAAAAGCAAGCTCGAAATCGGTATAATTTCGTTTTGGAAATAAGGAATTCACATGCGTTTGTTGCAACAAGCCCTGACCTTTGATGACGTTTTACTCGTTCCAGCCCATTCTAACGTCATGCCGCGCGAGGTTGACCTCAGCACCAAACTGACCAAAAGCATCACGCTCAACATCCCATTATTGTCAGCCGCCATGGATACCGTGACGGAAGCACGCATGGCCATCGCACTTGCCCAACTCGGTGGCATGGGCATTATTCATAAAAACATGTCGATTGAAATGCAAGCCTCACGTGTTTCTCGCGTCAAGCGTTTTGAATCTGGCGTGGTGATTGACCCAGTCACTATCGACCCTGCAATGACCGTACGTGAAGTCATTGATTTGACTAAACAGCATAAAATTTCTGGCTTGCCAGTGCTGCACGACGGCAAAGTGGTCGGTATTGTGACTAACCGTGACTTACGTTTTGAAACTAATTTAGATCAAGCCGTGAGCAACATCATGACACCGCAAGCACGTCTGGTGACCGTGCGTGAGGGTGCCAGCCGTGAAGAAATCATGGGCTTATTACATAAACACCGCTTAGAGCGTTTATTGGTGATTGGCGATCAATACGAACTCAAAGGCTTAATCACCGTTAAAGATATTCAAAAATCCTCAGACCATCCGCTGGCTTGTAAAGACGGCAAAGGTCGCTTGCGTGTAGGCGCCGCAGTGGGTGTGGGTGATGGTACTGATGAACGTATTGATGCCCTGGTAGAAGCCGGCGTGGATGCCATTGTGGTGGATACCGCCCATGGTCACTCACAAGGCGTGTTGGACCGCGTGCAATGGGCTAAAACAAAATACCCGCAATTACAAGTGATTGGCGGCAATATTGCAACTGCAGAAGCTGCGCTTGCCTTGGTTGATCATGGCGCCGATTGTGTAAAAGTGGGCATTGGCCCTGGCTCCATTTGCACCACGCGTATTGTGGCTGGCGTGGGTGTACCGCAAATCACTGCCATTAGTAATGTGGCTAAAGCGCTAGAAAAATCTGGCGTACCGTTTATTGCCGATGGCGGTATTCGTTTTTCAGGTGACATTTCCAAAGCGATTGCAGCAGGTGCGCACAACGTGATGTTAGGCGGCATGTTTGCAGGTACTGAAGAAGCGCCAGGTGAGGTCGAGCTTTATCAAGGTCGGTCATACAAATCCTATCGTGGAATGGGTTCGATTGGTGCCATGCAAAAAGGCTCGTCTGATCGCTATTTCCAAGATAATACGGCCAATGCCGATAAATTAGTCCCCGAAGGCATCGAAGGCCGCGTACCGTATAAAGGCAGTGTCGTGGCCGTGGTACACCAATTGATGGGGGGCTTACGCGCCTCAATGGGCTACGTCGGTTGCAAAACCATTGAAGAAATGCGTAACCAAGCACAGTTTGTACAAATTACCAGTGCTGGCATGCGCGAAAGCCATGTGCACGATGTACAGATCACCAAAGAAGCCCCCAATTACCGCATTGATTAATCGCAATTTTAATTATTACAACTGCCACAGAGGACACATCGGTCAAAGAGCGTTAACGCTCAAATCGATGTGTCCTCTGTGCTCTTAAGTGGCGCATACCATGTCTCATTCTAAAATTCTTATCCTTGATTTTGGCTCGCAAGTCACGCAACTAATTGCACGTCGCGTGCGCGAAGCGCATGTCTACTGCGAAATTCATCCATGTGATGTATCGGATGCGTTCGTGAAAGACTTTGGCGCTGACGGCATCATTTTAAGCGGTAGCCATGCCAGCGTGTATGAAGCAGAAACAGACAAAGCGCCGCAAGCGGTGTTCGAGATGGGGGTGCCGGTGCTCGGCATTTGCTATGGGATGCAAACCATGGCACAACAATTGGGTGGTAAGGTCGAGGCAGGCACCAAACGCGAGTTTGGCTATGCTCAAGTGCGCGCCCGCGGCCACTCAGCCTTGTTTCGTGATATTCAAGATGCTACCAATGCTGAAGGCCACGGCCTCATCGATGTTTGGATGAGTCATGGCGATAAAGTCACTGAATTACCCCAAGGGTTTAAAGTCATCGCTAGCAATGACACCACGCCGATTGCCGCGATGGCAGACGAAGCCCGCAAATTTTATGCTGTGCAATTTCACCCTGAAGTCACCCACACCAAACAAGGCCAAGCCATGTTAGAGCGCTTTGTGCTCGACATTTGCCAAGCCCGCCCAGACTGGATCATGGGAGACTATATCAGTGAAGCTGTCGCTAAAATAAAAGCGCAAGTAGGCGACGAAGAAGTCATTTTAGGCTTGTCTGGCGGCGTGGATTCTAGCGTGGCTGCGGCTTTGATTCACCGTGCGATTGGCGATCAATTGACCTGCGTATTTGTCGATCACGGTTTATTGCGCCTCAACGAAGGCGACATGGTGATGGACATGTTTGCAGGTCGTTTGCATGCCAAGGTGATACGTGTCGATGCCACCGAACAATTTATGAGCAAACTCGCGGGAGTCAGTGATCCCGAAGCCAAACGTAAAATCATCGGCGCTGAGTTTGTCGAAGTATTTAAAGCCGAAGCGGCCAAACTCAAAGCCAGTGGCGCGGGCCATAAAGGGGCCACCTTTTTAGCACAAGGCACCATTTACCCAGACGTCATTGAATCAGGTGGCGCGAAATCAAAAAAAGCCGTCACCATTAAAAGTCACCACAATGTCGGCGGTTTACCCGAACAGCTCGGCTTAAAACTGTTAGAGCCGCTTCGTGATTTATTTAAAGACGAAGTACGCGAATTAGGCGTGGCCCTAGGTTTACCGCGTGAAATGGTCTATCGCCATCCCTTCCCAGGCCCAGGCTTGGGTGTCCGCATTTTGGGTGAAGTGAAGCAAGAATATGCGTTGCTGCTACAACGCGCGGATGCCATATTTATTGAAGAATTGCGCAACACCATCGACCCAAGCTCGGGAAAATCTTGGTATGACCTGACCAGCCAAGCGTTTACTGTGTTTTTACCAGTGAAATCTGTCGGCGTCATGGGCGATGGCCGTACTTATGATTATGTGGTTGCTTTGCGTGCCGTTGTCACCAGCGACTTTATGACGGCACACTGGGCTGAATTACCTTACAGCTTACTGGGCAAAGTCTCCAATCGCATTATCAACGAAGTGCGTGGCATCAATCGAGTGGTCTATGACATCTCGGGTAAACCCCCCGCCACCATTGAGTGGGAATAAGCACCTGGCATGAGCCGCGGCTTTATTAAAGAAGATGATTTAGAACATAGCGGCACCGCGCTTACCGAGCGTCCCATCAGCAGTCATCCTAACTATGTCACGCCCGAAGGACTGGCCCAACTGGAGTATGCTTATCATATGGCTGAGGCGCAGCGTCTTGATTGGCTTACGCGCAAAGAGGATACGCAAGCCGCACAAGTCCTTGCCAGTTTAGACCGCGATTTACGTTATTATGCAACGCGATTAGCCCATGTCATTCTGGTTGATCCCAAAGGGCAAGCCAATCATACGGTACTGTTTGGTGCGGTGGTCACCGTGGTGGATAGCGAACATGAACAACACATCTTTCACATTGTCGGTGAAGATGAAGCCAATGCAGGCAACGGCAAAGTCAGTTATGTCTCCCCGATTGCGCGGGCACTGTTGGGACGAAAAATCGGCGAAACAGTGGAATGGACGCGGCCTGCAGGCACGCTGACCCTCGAAATTTTAAATATTTTTTACCAGAAAGTATGATTTAGATGAATGTACAAGACGCCATTACCCAACGCCGCTCAGTAAAAGCCTATGATCCAAACCATCGCATGACCCAAGCGGAAATCGAGCAGTTGCTGTCGCTCACCATGCTTTCACCGACTGCGTTTAATATTCAACATTGGCGTTTTGTGGTGGTGACGGACCCCGCACTGCGCCAGCAAATTCGTGCAGTCAGCTGGAATCAAGCGCAAGTCACAGACGCATCGTTATTAGTCATTATCACGGTTGATTTAAAAGCATGGCAAAAAGACACTGCACGTTATTGGGTCAACGCGCCGCAGCCCGTCAGCGATTATTTAGTAAACGCCATTCATAACTACTATAGCAACCACGCTCAAGCAGAACGTGATGAAGGCATGCGATCAGGCGGCATGGCAGCCATGACCCTGATGTTAGCTGCAAAAGACCTAGGCTATGATACCTGCGCGATGGATGGCTTTGATTTTGACGCCGTTTCAGCATTGATTCATTTGCCAGCCGATCACGTACCCGTCATGTTTGTTGTAGCAGGCAAGGCGCTAGAGCCCGCCAAACCAAGAGGTGGTCAACTCGCCTTTGATGAAGTCGTGATTTATAATACTTTTAAGTAATTCCCCCAATCTAAGTGACTTCCGCCAAACGCCAACGCACTACCGCGCCTCATGCTGCGGTTGACGGAGGCGAATATGGTTGGGTGCGTTGTCCATCTCGTTTAGGAAAAATATGCTCGTTGCAAACAATATCACCATGCAGTTTGGCTCAAAGCCATTATTTGAAAATGTCTCCGTCAAATTTGGTGATGGCAATCGTTATGGCTTGATTGGCGCAAACGGCTGCGGCAAATCAACCTTTATGAAAATTTTAGCGGGGGTGCTTGAGCCAACCGCTGGCAACGTCAGCCTCGATCCCAACGAGCGTATGGCCTTTCTAAAACAAGATCAGTTTGCTTATGAAGAGCAACGTGTATTAGATGTGGTGATGATGGGCCATGAAAAAATGTGGAAAGCCATGCAAGAGCGTGACGCCATCTATGCCAACTTAGAAGCCACCGAAGAAGACTACATGCGCGCAGCGGAACTAGAAGGGGAGTTTGCTGAATATGATGGCTATACCGCGGAAGCGCGCGCAGGTGAGTTATTGCTCGGCGTTGGCATTCCCATTGAACAACATACGGGCCCGATGAGTGCAGTCGCTCCGGGCTGGAAGCTACGCGTGTTGCTAGTCCAAGCATTATTTGCAAACCCAGATGTATTGCTGCTCGATGAACCAACCAACAACTTGGATATTAATACCATTCGCTGGTTAGAAGATGTAGTGAACAACCGTGATTGCACCATGGTGATTATTTCGCATGACCGTCACTTTTTAAATCAGGTGTGTACCCACACGTGTGACATGGACTACGGCAAAATTACCTCCTACCCGGGTAATTACGATGATTACATGGAAGCCAGTATTGCTGCCCGCAATCAACAAGCCAAAGATAACGCCAAAGCCAAACAACAAATTGCTGATTTACAAGACTTTGTGCGTCGCTTTTCTGCCAACGCTTCTAAAGCCAAGCAAGCGACCAGCCGCGCTAAACAGATCGATAAAATCAAAGTAGAAGAATTTAAACCTTCGAGCCGCCAATATCCGTTTATTCGCTTTGAGTTTGATGACCGCGAAAAACTACACCGCAATGCAGTGGAGTTAAAAAAACTGACGCATGGCTTTGATAAGCCCTTGTTTAAACAGATTGAAATGATATTTGAAGCCGGTGAAAAAGTAGCTATTATTGGTGAAAACGGGATTGGTAAAACCACCTTTTTACGTTGTTTGGCGGGCGATTTAACACCGCAATATGGTGAGGTGAAATGGGCCGAAAAAGCAAAACTGGGCTATTTTGCACAAGACCATGAATATGAATTTGAAGCGGGTGAAGATTTATTTGAATGGATGACAGCGCAACGCCAACAAGGTGACGATGATAATACCGTACGCAGCATGTTAGGTCGTTTATTGTTTCCGACCGAAGCGACCAAAAAATCCGTCAAAGTCTTGTCTGGGGGTGAAAAAGGCCGCATGCTCTATGGCAAACTGATGCTCGCCAAAACCAATGTGCTATTGATGGATGAACCTACCAACCACATGGACATGGAATCGATTGAAGCGCTCAATACCGCCTTAGATAAATACAAAGGCACCCTGTTTTTTGTCAGCCATGACCGTGAGTTTGTCAGCTCAATTGCTACCCGCATTATTGAAATTAAAGCCGATGGCATTGTCGACTTTACTGGCAATTATGAGGATTATTTGGCCAGTCAAGGCATTGCATAAAGGGGTTAAACGCCTCGGACCGCTTTACACCAAGCCAGCACGATACATACTGATACAAAAGCAACGCCGCCAGACAAACCACCGATACATTGGGCTGGTTAAATGTCACCATTGCAATGTTGCAATGGTGATTGAAAGGAAGCAAGATGCGTTTTTCAAATATATATGTAACCGGTTTATTGGTGTTGGTCGCACAGTTCAGTACCCCTATGGCCGTTGCTGGCCCGCAACCAGGCTGTGATCAGGGCCATGCATACCGAGCAAACTGGCAACAAAAACACCGAGCGCATGCTGAACAGCATCAAGCGGTCTTGCACGACAAATTAACACTATCGCCCGCGCAAGAAACCGCATGGCTGGCATTTCAAAGCCAAATCAAAGCAAGCGATCCGCAGGATCACGCTAAGCATCAAGGGTTAGACAAGCTCAACACCTTACAGCGTTTAGATCAAATGGAAGCTTGGCACCAAGCCCGTGCAGCCCAACACACTCAACGATCACAAGCCATACGTTTGTTTTATGCACAGCTGACAGAAGCGCAACAACTGATTTTCGATCAGTATGCGTTTTCACACCATCGCCGTTACGCTGAGTAATCGCAAGCCAATATCACAGGCGTTTGTGTAAGCGAATGCACACCGGCCGCCATGGCCGGTGTAGTATTGCCAACGTGCTGGATATGGCTGTTCACATCGCCATCCATCATCCGTGTCATTGCATCACAATGCGGCATGCTCAAACAATGCAATCATGACATCTAACCATGCGTACACTAGGCGATGACTAAACTGAATAATGACTGTGCTTTACAATTACTGAGCTTCACAATGACTGAGCTTCACAATGAATGAGCCTAATAATGATTGAGCTTGCCAATGATATCGATGTACTGGTGGTGGATGACGACGATGCGATCCGCGATCTGCTATGCGATTTTTTAACAGACCATGGATTACGCACAGCGCAAGCAGCGCATCATGCCCAATTATGGCAGGCCTTGCAGAACAAGCTACCCGATGTCATCATCTTAGACATTAATATGCCGCAACGTAACGGTATCGATTTGTGTCGTGAATTACGCGACCACGCCCAGTATCAACACTTACCCATTATTATGCTGACGGCGCGTAGTAGCGCGTTGGATACCATCGTCGGCTTAGAGACTGGGGCTGATGATTATGTGAGCAAGCCATTCGAACCGCTCGAACTGTTATCACGGATACGCAGCGTGGTGAGACGCAGCCGTATGCGTCAGGATGATCCTACAAAGGTGGGCGACAAAGCGCATGTTCGCTACATACAATTTAATCAGTGGCAACTCGATATCCTCAATCGTTGCTTGATAGATCAACACCACACCACTATTGCCTTATCCAATGCCGAATTTAAGTTTTTACATTTTATGTTGCTCAATGCCAATCGCATCCTGAGTCGAGATCAACTGATGGAGGCTATGCATGGCCGCGAAGCTGGTCCGTTTGACCGTTCGATTGACCTACAAATCAGTCGCTTGCGTCAAAAGCTGGAACTGGATGCAAAACAACCGACCATGATTAAAACCCTACGCAATGAAGGGTATTTACTCACGGCCGATGTCAAATGGCTGCCTTAAATGCGCTGGCCACATATGCCGCTATTACGCACCATGTCATTGCGCATTTTTTTGATCGTGGTGGTGGGTATTTTCCTCACTGCCACCCTCGTCAACTTGATGGGGCAACGAGACTTAAATGAAAACGAGCATCGGCTGCAGGCACAATTCACCTATGATCGGATTGAAAACGTCTTAAGAATTTTAGACGCCACTTTGCCCGAAAAACGGTTGGAAATTCAAGATGTATTTGGCCGCATGGGCAGCCGTGTGCAACTCAATGTCACAAAACCTGCAACCATCGCGCCATTGCCCAATGCACTGCTAGATTTGCATGGCAAGCTAGTACCAGAATTGGTCGATGCTGTCACGCTTACGCAAGCCTGTGATTTACCACCATGGCAAGCCTTTAAACGTGCGCGACAAGCGCGAAAAATGTTTCAGCGTGAGCGAGAAAAACCAACCTGTTTGATGGTGTACGCCCATCTTGATGACCAAACACCGGTGTTGATTCAATTGCATTATGGCCATCGCCCACCGCCGCGTTTATTACACCGTCAACCATACACCCTGCCTTTGTTAGCCCTCGGTTTAATTGCCATCACTTGGCTAGTGGCCCTGGTGGCCACCAAACCCTTACGTAAACTTGGCGATGCCGCCTTGCAACTGGCAAAAAATATTGATCACCCTCCCTTATCAGAACACGAAGGGCCGATTGAAGTACGCAAAGCTGCACAAGCATTTAATACCATGCAACGCAGCATTGTCCGCCATCTCCAGGCGCGAAGCTTTATGTTGGGCGCGATTGCCCATGACTTACAAACGCCACTCACCCGATTACGGTTGCGCTTAGAAAAAGTAAAAGATCCCACCCTCAAACAACAACTGATTGCAGATTTAACTGCCACCCAAGAAATGGTCAAACAAGGCCTAGATTTTGCGCGTTTGAGCGGTGAACATCTGGATACTACCCCGCTTGATTTAACCGCCTTAATCCACGCGATTGTCGATGACATGTTAGCCTTAGGCCATCACTTGCCATGTCAAATACCCGAGAAAACCGTGCACATTATGGGTTCACCACATTTATTAAAACGTTGCCTTACCAATGTATTGGATAACGCCTTTAACTATGGCCAAGCAGTCAGTTTACAAATACATCAAACTTATGACTGGGTAACATGTACAATCAGCGATCAAGGCCCTGGCATTCCTGAAGCCGAGCTAGAGCACATGTTAGAGCCTTTTCAACGCATGGAGGATTCGCGCTCGAGACACACGGGCGGTACCGGCCTAGGGTTGGCCATTGCACGTATGATTGCAGAAAAACACGGCGGGCACTTGCATCTTGCGAATCAACCACTGCCACTTACAGGCTTGGTGGTCACCATACGTTTACCAACGCATGGCATCAATCAAGCTTAGCTGAACCGCCCAACAAAAGCATAGTCATCAGATCCAGTGCAAACCAAGCTGGGATGGCTTAAAATAGCGGTTACGGAGAAGTGGCAGAGCTGGTTGAATGTACCTGACTCGAAATCAGGCATACGTGCAAACGTATCGAGGGTTCGAATCCCTCCTTCTCCGCCAAACAAAAAACGCGCCTAAAAGACGCGTTTTTTAATTTCAAGCATCTGGCTGGTCACGCCGTCAACGCGCGGATTTCTGGTAAATTACGCCACCAACCATACACATCCATGCCGCACCCAAACACATACTGATTTGGCACAACCAAGCCCACCACATCGGCTTGCAAGGGTTTGTCAAAGCCATTGTCTTTTTCGGTCAACACGGCGGTATACACCTGCTTTGCGCCTGCTTCTCGACAAAAGCGGACGACTTCGGCTAAGGTGATGCCCTCATCTAAAATGTCATCAATAACCAATACGGTTTGAGCCTGCAACACCAGTTCAGGTTGTTTGGACCACCCTATGCCAGCACCTTGTAAACCTTGGTAGCGGTTAGCCTGTAAATAGTCGATTTTGGCAGGCAGCTTTAATTTTGCCAGTAATTGCCCAGACAAATATAAACCACCGCGCATCACACACATCATCACTAGCGACGACTCGATATCTGGCAGGGTTTGAATCTGACCGACCATGCGATCAATCGCTGCATCGACTTGCGCTGCAGAAAACACCAGTTCGGAATGTTGCAGCCAGTAATCAGCGGATTGAGCTTCAGGCGCGGTTGGCTGCATGGTTCAATCGCATTACAGGGCTAAGGTTTGCAAATACGCTTTAAATTCATCTGCAATTTCAGGGTGTTTGAGCGCCAACTCGACGTTGGCTTGCATAAAGCCCAGCTTACTGCCGCAGTCATAACGTTTACCAACATAACGATATGCCATGACTTTTTCAAATGCCATCAACGCCGCGATGCCATCCGTGAGCTGAATTTCGCCCCCTTTTCCGGGTTTTACATGCTCTAGGCAATCAAAAATTTTAGGACTCAACACATAACGTCCAACCACGGCTAAATTCGATGGCGCTTCCTCAGGTTTTGGTTTTTCAACCATGCCTTTCACTTCCAGTAAGCTATCCGAAATAGGCGTGGCATCAACAATGCCGTAACTACTGGTTTCTGCTGGTGATACGGTTTCGATGCCCAAAATTGAACATTGTTGCGCTTGATACATGTCGACCATTTGCTTGGTAATGGACACATCACCGACCAATAAATCGTCTGCCAGCAACACGGAGAAAGGTTCATTGCCAACCACAGGTTTTGCACATAATACCGCATGGCCTAAGCCTAGCGCTTGCGATTGACGAATAAATACGCAACTCACGCCTTTGGGCAAAATCTTACGCACAATTTCAAGCAGTTTTTGCTTGTTGGCGGCTTCAAGTTCAGCCTCTAACTCATAGGCCTTATCAAAGTGATCGGCAATCGAGCGTTTATTACGGCCAGTAATAAAAATAAGTTCGGTGGCGCCAGCAGCAATCGCTTCTTCTGCGGCGTATTGAATCAGTGGTTTATCCACCACTGGTAACATTTCTTTAGGGCTTGCCTTGGTAGCAGGTAAAAAACGTGTACCTAACCCAGCAACGGGAAACACTGCTTTAGTAATTTTTGTCATGGCGATCCAAATAAGTGACTTTAATTTTTTATTTATTTAATTTTTTTATTGCTTGTGACCAATTTTAACACGAGCACCCCGCCTGCCAACACTAAGGTACAGGCATTTGCAATGAGCACGGGGTAATCTTGATTGAGCAGACCGTATATTAGCCACAAAGCAACACCCGTCGTAAAAATACAGTACATGGGCAGTGAAATACCACTCAAATCACGGGTGCGCCATGAGTGCAACACTTGTGGCACAAACGCGACCGTGGTGCACACCGCTGCAATACTGCCAATCCAAGTGTTTAAACTCATGACTTCATATCTTCTATCTCGGCACCAAACACTTGCAACTTTAATTTTTTAAGCTGATCCCGTAGTTGTGCCGCTTTTTCAAACTCAAGGTTTTTCGCCGCGTCATGCATGGCTTTTTCTACCCGCTTGATCTGTTTGGTCAACTCTTTTTCACTCATGCTGGCAAAATTGGCTTGTTCTTGCGCCACTTTGCGCTCACGTTGCGCTTCGTCTTTATCGTACACACCATCAATAATGTCTTTAATGCGCTTGGTGATGCCTTTAGGGACGATACCGTTATCCGCATTAAACTTAAGTTGAATTGTGCGTCGACGATCAGCCTCGTCCATGGCCAATTTCATGCTGCGGGTAATGCGATTTGCATAAAAAATCACAGACCCATTGAGGTTTCGAGCAGCGCGTCCAGCGGTTTGAATCAAGGAACGTTCTGAGCGCAAAAAGCCTTCTTTATCGGCATCGAGCACCGCCACCAAAGACACTTCAGGAATATCCAAGCCTTCGCGCAGCAGGTTAATCCCAATCAACACATCAAACTCACCCAGGCGTAAATCACGAATAATTTCAACCCGCTCTACGGTATCAATATCGCTATGCAAATAGCGGACTTTCACACCGTGCTCGTTTAAATAATCGGTCAAATCCTCAGCCATCCGCTTCGTTAAGGTGGTGGCCAGCACCCGCTCACCCACCGCTACCCGCTTTTTAATTTCACCCAATAAATCATCCACTTGCGTATCGGCGGGCTTTACTTCAATTTGTGGATCGACCAAACCAGTGGGACGCGCAATCATTTCCACCACTTGTTGTTGGTGATTTTTTTCGTATTCCGATGGGGTGGCCGACACAAACACGCACTGACGCATGATGCGCTCAAACTCTTCAAACTTGAGCGGGCGATTATCCATGGCCGAGGGTAAGCGCCAGCCGTAATCGACCAAATTGGCTTTGCGCGACCGATCACCCAGATACATACCACCAATTTGCGGCACCGTGACATGGCTTTCATCAATGATCATTAATGCATCTGGCGGCAAATAATCAATTAACGTCGGCGGCGGTCCGCCAGCGGGGCGTCCCGTCAAATGCCGGCTATAGTTTTCAATGCCTTTGCAAAAGCCAATTTCATTGAGCATTTCCAAATCAAACCGTGTGCGTTGTTCAATGCGTTGCGCTTCCACCAGTTTATTTTCGCTTAAGAAAAAACTGACGCGTTCGCGCAGCTCTTGCTTAATGGTTTCCATTGCACGCACGGTCGCTTCGCGCGCCGTGACATAATGACTCGACGGGAAAATCCTAAAATTGTGGATTTTATTAAACACTTGTCCGGTGAGCGGATCAAACAATTGTATGGTGTCGATTTCGTCATCAAACAGATTAATACGCACCGCTGTTTCGCTGTTTTCAGACGGAAACACATCAATGATATCGCCTCGCACACGGAAGCAGCCTCGGCCAAAATCAAAATCATTACGGTCGTATTGCATGCTAATTAACCGCTCCACAATATCTTTTTGTGGAATTTTTAAGCCTTGGTGAATATGTAACACCATGCCGTGATATTCGCCAGGGTCGCCAATACCGTAAATTGCCGAGACCGTCGCCACAATAATGGTGTCTTCACGCTCAAGCAACGATTTGGTCGCGGATAAACGCATCTGTTCAATGTGATCGTTGATGCTGGAATCTTTTTCAATGAATAAATCACGTGAAGGCACGTATGCTTCTGGTTGATAGTAATCGTAATAACTGACGAAATACTCAATCGCGTTATTCGGGAAAAATTCACGAAACTCACTATATAACTGCGCAGCCAAGGTTTTATTGGGCGCCATCACAATTGCAGGCTTACCGATTTGGGCGATGACATTGGCCATGGTGTACGTTTTGCCTGAACCCGTCACCCCTAATAGCGTTTGGAAATTCAGACCGTCTCGCAAGCCTTGGGTAATTTTTTCAATCGCTTGCGGTTGATCGCCTGCGGGCGGAAACGGTTGATGTAACTCGAATTTACTGTTTGGATATTGAACAATCACAATGGCGGTTTCTGCTTTCTGCTTTAAGGGGTTATTCTACCGTTTTATTGCCTCATGCGCGCCTAAAACGGCACATCAGTGCTGCGCTTGCCTGCTGAACTTTTACTGCTAGGCGTGAGTCGGAAAACACACGATGACAACAATTACGACAACGACAACAACAGAATTATTTGGGGGATGCATGAAAATTTTACTTATTGCCATTTTGGCGCTCACCAGCAGTATCAGCCACGCCTACAATAAC
Organism: Methylophilaceae bacterium; assembly: GCA_027488395.1. Taxonomy (GTDB): domain Bacteria; phylum Pseudomonadota; class Gammaproteobacteria; order Burkholderiales; family Methylophilaceae; genus Methylophilus. Next base: position 40,635 of record JAIYBT010000011.1, read on the forward strand.
GCCGCCTTAATGGATGCTTATTTTGGTGTTGTACTCATCCGTGGTTACAACCAAACGGGTGGCATGGCTTACGGTTCTGGAGTGGTTGTGAACGACAATCAGGTGATTACCAACTGCCACGTGTTACGCGCAACCAGTCAACCTTGGGTTACCCGCGGTGAAGATACCTATCCGATTACCGATGTCAGAGCAGACGCTTGGCATGATCTATGTTTAGTCTCGACCCACAATATGCCGTTTAAACCCGTGTTGAGAGGCGACAGCTTAAGCCTGAAACGCGGACAAGACATTACTGCGATTGGCCACTCAAACGGTGTCCCTGCGCCAATTACTTCATTGGGTGAAATCCAAGGCCTCTACCCTAGCGATCAAGGCAATGTGATTCGTAGCAGTGCCAAGTTTTTAATGGGTGCCAGTGGCAGTGGATTGTTTGATATGGAAGGTCGCTTGGTGGGCATCAACACCTTTAAAACGGCTGGTAGCGGCGGCAGTGTGCACTTTGCATTGCCAGTAGAATGGCTAAGTACCCTAGAAAAAATGCCAGCATCCACCACCTTCCCCGTCGTCGGCAAAGCCTTGTGGGAAGAAGATGAAGATAAAAAACCACTCTACATGCAAGCAGCCGTGCCAGAATCACGTCAAGATTGGCCAGCACTGGCTAAAGTCGCACAAACTTGGATCGATAAAGAAACCAACAATGCGGATGCATGGTTTAGTTTAGGCTTGGCCGAAGAGCATTTGTTGCACCCAGCGGCTGCACTCAAAGCCTTTGCAAAAGCGGCAACCCTCGCACCACAATTTGTTGAGGCGTTGTTCAAACAAGGTGAAATCGCCAAAAAAACAGGCGATTTGCAAACCGTTGAACAAGTGCAAACTCAACTAAATGCAATCGACCCGCAATTGTTACCTGTATTTCAACAATACCTTGCCTGCACCAACGGTTGTAAAACACGTTAATCACACCTTTATTAATTAAAATCAAAACCTTGCGGGCCGTTTGCCGCAAGGTTTTTTGCACTTAGGGCCCTTTTTTGCGTAGAATTACGCGTTTTTAATTTTTTACGCAAGCCTATTGCTTGCCTGAGCATCTAACAAGGAAGTGATCTTGAGCCAAGCTGCCACAAACGTGTTATCCCACCGTGTCTTATCCATCAAAGAATCCCCCACCTTGGCGATCACTGCCAAAGCGGCCAAATACAAATCAGAAGGTAGACCCATTATTGGCTTAGCAGCAGGCGAACCAGACTTTGATACGCCTCAACATATTAAAGATGCCGCCAAAGCAGCCATTGATGCTGGTTACACCAAATACACCCCCGTCAGCGGCATTCCTGCGCTCAAACAAGCCATCGTCAACAAATTTAAAAACGAAAACGGCTTTGATTACGCCCTCAATGAAGTCATCGTGGGCGTGGGTGGTAAGCAGACCATTTTTAACCTGTGTCTGGCGGTTTTAAATGCTGGCGACGAAGTCATCATTCCTGCACCGTATTGGGTGAGTTATGCCGATATTGCAATGGTGGCGGAGGCCAAGCCGATTGTCATCGAGTGTGGCATCGAGCAAGGTTTTAAATTATTACCCGCACAGTTAGAAGCGGCCATCACCCCGCGTACTAAAATTGTAATGTTTAACTCGCCCTCCAACCCAACGGGCGCCGTGTATAGCTTGCCCGAATTACAAGCCTTGGGCGAAGTATTGCTTAAGCACCCGCATGTGTTGGTTGCCACCGATGATATGTACGAACATGTCAATTTAACTGGCAAACCTTTTTATAATATTTTAAATGCAGCGCCTGCATTAAAAGATCGCTGCATTGTATTAAACGGGGTATCAAAAGCCTATTCTATGACAGGTTGGCGCATTGGTTACGCCGCTGGCCCTGCCCACATTATTAAAGCCATGGAAATTTTGCAAAGCCAATCGACCAGCAATCCGACTTCGATTTCGCAATACGCGGCTGAAGCGGCATTGAGCGGTTCGCAAGCATGCATTCAACCCATGGTGGCCGCGTTTAAAGAGCGTCATACCTATGTGGTAAACCGCTTTAATGCCATGCCAGGATTGAGCTGCTTGATGGCGGGTGGCGCGTTTTATGCATTTCCAGATGCGCGAGGAGCGATTAACGCCTTATATAAAGCAGGTAAAATCAACGCCAGCACCGATATGGCACTGGCTGAATACTTACTTGAATCACATAACGTCGCTGTGGTGCCAGGCTCTGCGTTTGGTGCCGAAGGCTATTTTAGAATCTCGTTTGCTACCAGCATGGCAAATTTGCAACAAGCCTTAGATCGCATTGAACACGCCCTGCAGTGCTAACCACTACTGCTATCCGTGAAAAAGCCTGTTTCCAAAAGAAACAGGCTTTTTCTTGCCTCGCTAACAATCAACACTAACAATCAACACTAACAATCAAGATTCGAAATCCTCATAAGGAATCCTGTTCATCATTCATGATGAGCAACGTTTATCAACAATAGGCTCATTGAGGCAAACCCTGATTATTTACCACCAAACCATTGTTTTAATTGGCTACCCGCTTTTAGCCCCAAGCCAGTGCCCACGCCAGGCAAGATGGCAGTGCCTACCGCGGCGCCAACCATAGCCGCTTTTGTAGGTAACACGGTGGGGTCAGTCATCGGCCCAGAAATATCCAGTGGTACTTCTAACGCGCCTGCAGTATGTTTAACGGCCACCGTCACTTCACCATCCAACGTATCGTTGATCAATGCCACCTGCCCTGTTGCATGCAACAAGCCTGATTGCATTACCAACTGTTTAAAATCAATACGCGCTCCCTGCTTTTTAAAATCCGTTTTTAAGGTATCAAATTGCGTATCGCCTGCTTGCGTATCTTGTTTTAACAACATTTTCGTCACTTGGCTCAAATCGATACCGTGTAACACCCCACGCGTAATATTGGCCTCACCTTGCACGCCCACGTGTTCGCTTAAATCACCAATGTCCCGCGCCGCACCGTGAACAACGCCTTGCCCAGATAATTTGCCCGATAAATACATACGAGGCGGTTTACCAGTAACATCGCGAACAAGCTGCTCCATCGCCAATTGTTGAAACTGAAACTGGCCATCCAACAATGTTTTGGGTTGCCATAACAAAGCACCACGCCCTGTCACCTGCCCGCCCAGCAAACCCAGCTCTAAGGTATTAATAGTCAGTTTTTCGCCACTCAACACGCCTGCAATATGGCCCTGCTGCACGGTAATGTTAGGATACTTTGCCCACACAAAATTGTTTAAATCCACATTGAGCTGTTGCAACTCGCCCTGCGGCGTCAGTGCAAGCGTGAGCGTATTTTGTTGGTCAACCAAGTTGAGTTGATTTAAATGGTTTTCAACCAAGCGCGCCTCCATCTTAAATGTAGGCAACCCAGCCACATCGCGCACATCGAGTTGGTTAATCGTGACCTTATCCACCCAAACTGGTGCTTGGCCCACTTGCGTATTACTTTGCAATTGCTGCATCACTAGCGGATAGGCCGTGATCGCTGCCGAGGTAAGCGTAACCGCCTCAGCCTCGATATCCACCTCTCTGGGCGCGGCAAACAAAGTCATTAAATGCGGCTTAATCGTGAGTTGTTTAATCACCACCGCTTGAGGTTCACCAATGCTTAATTGCGCTACGTTTAAACGCAGACTTGGCAACAACGCCAAATTCGCCTGCGTGATCACCACTGGCGCTCCAATTGCTGCAGACGCTTGTTTTTCAGCCTCGGCAATGTAGGGTTGTAGCGGTATGAAATACGGCAAAGCCCATAATCCAAGCAGGATAACAAGTAAGCAAACCCAAAATTTTATTGTTCTCATGGCGGTTTCCAAAATAATGAAATATTTATTAAAAAGTGGTTGACCGAGTGCCTACCTCTCAGTATTATAGCGCCTTCAAACGACGTACCGATTCCTCAATAGCTCAGTCGGTAGAGCGCCGGACTGTTAATCCGTAGGTCCCTGGTTCGAGCCCAGGTTGAGGAGCCAAATAAATCAAGGCCTTACTGAAAAGTATGGCCTTTTTTGTTTTTCTAGTAGCCGCATAGTAGCCGCAAAACCATATCTAATCATTTAAAATTCTTCGACACATATAGTGCAGTCCAACTTAAACATGGTCATGACAAGCTGCGACTTCTAAAGCTCTTATGAGATTGAAATGACGTTTTTGATGAAAAAAGATAAATCTGCGAATCCAATGGACATAAGCCTCTTCAGTACGTGGACTAAAATGTCTTCTGCGGCAGACGGTGCGAACACGATCCTTCAAGCGCGGTTGGTTAGCTGGATGTTGACCCCATAAAAATAGCTCCTTTATTGAGGTTGAAAAAGACTAAATTTTACTAAAGGAAAATAAATTTGCGTCCGCACTTGCTGTTAATTATTATACGGACAGAGTAATACTTAACTATAAGATTTAAAAAGTAAAACAACATGTCAGAATCAATTTTTAGAAAATTATTAAGCGGACGCACCTGTCCGCTTAATAATTGTTAGGCCGCTCCAGATGCAACTGCACATCACGCCACTTTGGTCAGACGACGACAAACTCATGCAGGTGCGCGTGTCATTGGCAGGCAACGGGCGCCAGTCGTGGGGTGAGGCGTACTGCTATCCGGAACAGTTCTCGCAATTCGGTCAAGCGCTCATAGATTTTCCCAACTCAACCTCTCATGAGGTCAAGTTCGAACTAGGTTCTACCGATCCAAGCTACGCCGCGCACCTACTCCTTCGTGCATTCGTCTCCGATGGTGTGGGTCATTGCGCAGTTGAGTTCAAGGCGGAATCACGAGGAGACTCACTCGCTTCCTCGTCTATTCGATTCGCCGCTCCAACCGAGGCGGCGTCGTTGAACGAGATGGGCAGGAAGATCGTCGCTTGGTCCATGTCGCCAACGGAGCCTTTCATATTTGAAGGGGCGGGCTCTTGAGCGCAGAGCGGCCTAACCCCTCATTCCAGCGGACTGCCTACGGCAGCCGCTGAATTCAAACGTTAGGGGACAAAGTAAGTATGAGGATTTTAATTGTCCTACTAATAATAATTGGACTTATGGGATGTGAAAGAAAATTGGAAAATAATAATTTTCCCAAAAATGCGCTAGATGATATTGCCCAAGCCGAACGTGATTTTTATATTAGTGGCTACCTTGATTCGTACAAAAAATTCTCATCTGATAAAGAAGGTAAAAGCATTTTGGAGCTTCTAGTTAGACCTAACCAAATGCCTTGGCCAGACCCTTATGCTCAAGTTAGGGTTGACATGTTATCTAATCTTAATAATGTAGTAGAAGCAACACGCTATGAGCAAGAACACCCAGCAAAAAATTTCAAACGTTCATCTTTTACAATGAACTCAATGAATGTTGATTTATATCCATTTATTTGGAACAGAGTCGAGTTTCGTTCTACATACACCCCTAAAAATATTCAACTATTGACTGATTGGACGACTAAATGGATGGATCTAGAAGATAAAAATCCAGTTGATAAAAATGGTCTCAGTGGAGCAATTCATAGTGTCACTTACCCCAGTTCTAACAATAGTTTTTGGTATTTTATGGTTGATTTTGGCTCTGCGCCAACTCAATCACTTGATGAACTGTTAGCCGTACTCAGTAGTATGGGCGTAACTAATATTACAGTTGGCTCATTTTCACCTATTCAACATTAGCAAATGAATACCACTATCCCATCAGTCAAGCAGGACTCGCAAAAATGCGCCTTGAATAAACAATTATTGATAACGTGGGGCGAGCCACAATTATCGCCAGTCTTTTACTTAAAACGTTAGAGTGTTTTAATGAGTGAATTAGAAGTATCTATTTTTCTGTCGTGAATTGTAGCTTGCTGTCTCGTATGGCGAATTTGGAAATCGGATGAACTTTTGCTCTTAATTTTTTATTTTTCCAAAGTTGTTTTTATTCTGTTCCTTGGCCCTTTTTTGTTATTTGGTGCGCAAATATACCTTCTGTCCAACCACTGGAGTTTCAAGACCGTTCAAAATATACTTCAGATTTATTTGACAGTCGGAGAAGGGTGATTGACGAGGAAAATCACCATAGTAAATTCCGAATGTGGCAAAAAATAACTAAAGGTGATAAAAACGATGAAAACTCACCCATCAAACTTTAGGGTTTTCTGCTTATGATTAAAAATATCGCTATTGTCGTTTTAATTATTTGTGTGTTAGTTCTGGCGCGCGCTGTAATTCGTCTCGAAAACTATCACTACGCAAGTGTTGTTGGAATGTGTTCGGAATACAAAGCAGATGACCCAATACAGTCAGTTCAGCGGCAAGAATGCTTAAACAATACTGAAACAAGAATCAACCCAATTTGGCATATTTTCTATGCGCTTACTGATCAGTAAATTGAAAATTCACACTACCCCATCTTTCAAGCGGTAAGCCTAAAGTTGCCCCTTAATTCTAACGTTAAATGCTAAATGAACACTTGTACAAAATGAAAATGTCACAAATCGGAAAGTGTGGTGAATTTCTGGTTCAGTACCAGCTTTTGTTGCGTGGCATCGAATCTGCACAACTCACTACTGATTCTGGGATTGATTTGGTTGCATATTCACCAAAAAATGAAAAACCATTAACAATTCAAGTTAAAACAAACCTCCAACCGAAGGCCAGCGGTGGCAAAGGGAAAAATGCACTTGATTGGTGGGTTCCAGAAAATAGTCCCGCTGAATATGTTGCTTTTGTGGACTTATTTACTCAATGTATATGGCTATTTTCGCAGTCTGAAGTCGGTGCAAATGCACAACAAACCTCAAATGGTCGCCACCATTTATACATGTACGTTGACCCAACTGCTAAACCCTCTAAAACTGGCCGAGCTATTCATAGCTATGAGTTTGAAAAGTACCTTCTTCCAAACCGTCTAAATGAGATTTTTAATGTGTAAGAATCTAATCCAAACGTTGTATCTTTAATGAGTCATATTTTAAAAATTCAACTTTAAAGTACAGTTATTGACAGTACTCCAAGTAAACCTAAACCCCGAAACTCCTAATTTTCACCCCCCCGCTCATAATCAGGTGAGTTCTCAATTTGCTTAATTGGTATCGGTTTCCATTGCTTCAAACTTTCTGGGTTTGATGAATTATCCTTTTTGAGTGTTAATGTATGCAGTCTAGTAAGTACAGTTAGATTCACTGATTCAATACCTGTGTTTTTGTAACCTTTTGACTCATGATTGTGCATCAATTGTCAGCGATTAACGTGCTTTGCCATCAATCATATTGCCATTAGCGATGTTTAAATGTGCGTTACCTCTCGTCATTGACTGACCCCATATCATTCGTTAGAATAATATAAGTTTAATTTATTCATTTGAATAAAAGGAATGCATCATGCTAAATGTTGCACCACAATCTACCCAGGATCGCTCACGCGTGCTGACAAGTGCAGTGCAAGAAGTCGCCAAACGATTTGAATTAGGCACCACAGACCTCAAAGACATCATTGGCGTGAGCCAATCCACCGCTTCGCGATTACTCAACGGCCAATACCAACTCCCCGATGGCAGTAAAGCTTGGGAGCTTTCAGCCATGCTGGTGCGTGTGTATCGTTCGTTATCTTCAATGGTAGGCGGTGATGATGTATTGGCGCGCACATGGTTGCATAGCCCCAACCATGCTTTTGATGGCAAACATCCCGCGCAAGCAATTAAACGTATCGAAGGTTTGGCTCGTGCCTGTGAATACTTGGACGCCCACCGCGCTCGCATCTGAAGCGCGCCCTTGGCGGGGCAGTGGCTGGCGCGCCGTTGAAGCACAGCACAAAATAGCTACCATGAGCCTAGTTCACGGCTCACTTGCAGATCAAGCGCTACTGGAAGACATTTTAGAAGCAGCCAAACCACCTATCCCCACAGCGGCCATCGGCTTACATTGGTTATTGTTCACCCCGTTCCGCTATTACCCATCCACCCATGGCTCACGCTTTCGTGGCAAACATGATGCAGGCGTGTTTTATGGGGCAGAAGATAGACAAACAGCCTGTGCAGAGAGCGGCTATTGGCGCCTAACAATGTGGATGGATAGCGTTGGGCTCGCAAACCAGCAAAAATCCATCCCCCTCACACTGTTTGAATTTTATGCCAACACCAAACAGGCGATTGATTTAACGCAACCACCCCTGTTGCAAGACCAAGCTATTTGGGCACACCCTACTGATTACTCACCCACCCAACAATTAGCCGAGCACGCAAGGCAAGCCAATATTGAGGTAATCAGATACCAGTCTGTCCGTCACCCAGCGGGCCACTGCCTTGCAATACTTAATCCCAACCCTTTTAAAAACGAGCCAGAGCCGTTCCGAAATATTCAGGAATCTTGGACATTATTTATAAAACCACCTCACTTGATTGTTTGGCAACGTGAGATGACAGAGGAATATTTTGAGTTTTGGTTTGATTGAATGCTATTTTGGAAAAGCACTATAAAGTTGTGTGAAAACTTAAATGAATCAAAACTGACTCTATTAATTTCGTTGGTCTTTGGTTCGATTTCATATTGAGGAGCCAAAATCAAAAAAGCCTTGCAACTGTGCAAGGCTTTTTATCACTTACAAACCAATTTCTAAGGCAATGCCACTTCTACCAAATTATCACTAAACGTTGTCGAGTGCCCCATATCACCAAAAGCCGCTGAGCTAATGCAATTAACCGTGCCTTGGTTAAGTTGGCGCCAATAGCCGAGAGTGGCTACCACTATGCCTGCATTAACATCACTGCTGATTTTTGCCAGTGCGTGAAAAGCGCCGCGGTCGTTAAATACTTTTACCGTATCGCCTTCTTTAATATTGCGGGCGGTGGCATCGAGTTGGTTAATCAACACAAATTGCTCGCCCTGCCCTTTGATTTTCTCGGTGACGTTGGCATAGCATGAGTTTAAAAAGCCGTGGCTTTTTGGCGAGATGATATTGAGCGGATATTTAGCTGCCAGCGCGGGGTTGGTGCTGGGGGTTTCGCGGGCGGGTAAATAATCGGGCAAGGGGTCAATCGGCTCACCTGGTTGAAAGCCCTCGTACATTTGTCTAAACGGGCCTGCGACAAAGTTTTTAGCGCCTTCAACCAAAAAGTGGCATTTGCCTGTGGGGGTTGGAAATTCGCCTTTGGCGTGGCGGGCGCGGGTGTCTTTGTCGCCAAAGGCTTTGAGTTTGGCAAAGCCGTGCTCGCGCAGATAGGCTAAATCTATGCCTTCACAGGTGGGTGCCGCCCAATCGACATAGTGTTGCAAGCATTCGCTGTCGCTCCACTGAAAATTGTCATCGTTGTAGCCCATGCGTTTTGCTAGTTGCCTAAAAATCTCATTATTGGGTAAGGCTTCACCCGGTGGGTCTATACATTTGGCGTTATAGGTGAGGTATAAATGGCCCCACGATAAAATCATGTCTTCCATCTCAGCGCCCATGGCCGCGGGCAGCACAATGTCGGCGTAGGCGGCGGTGTCTGACATAAAGTGCTCAGCCACCACTAAAAATAAATCTTCTCTGGCCAAGCCTTTGGCGATTTTGTCGGTTTCGGGCGCTTGCGTGAGTGGGTTGGTGTTCCACACCATCATCGATTGTATTGGGGTATCTAATTGAATTTCACCTGTCAACACACGCCCTAATTGCAGGTTGTTGACCACTGGCGTGCCCTCGGGGATTAAATCGGGGCGAGAAATGACATCAAATTTATACGGGTGCTCCCACACTGGAAATTGCAACGCCCCACCGCCCACATGACGCCATGCACCAATCAGGGCGGGCAAACAAGTCACTGCACGAATGGCTTGGCTGCCACCATAACTGCGCTCTAGCGCTACCCCTAAGCGGATAGCAGCGGGTGCAGTGGTGGCATATTCACGGGCGAATTGCTCAATCACGGCCGCAGGAATGCCAGTAATGCTTTCTGCCCATTGCGGCGTGCGGTCTTTGGCACGTTCTGCTAACTCGGCATAGCCTACGGTGTATTGGTCAACATAGTCTTGATCCACCAATCCATCGCGAATAATCACATGCATCATGGCCATGGCGAGCGCGCCATCGGTGCCGGGTTTGGGGGCGATATGCCAATCGGCCTCTTTTGCGGTGCGTGAGGCATAGCTATCGACCACCACGACTTTGGCACCACGTTTTTGTGCCTCATGAATAATATGCCAATGGTGTAAATTGGTGCTGACTGAGTTACAGGCCCAAATCACAATATAGTTAGCGTGGGCAAAACTTTCGGGGTCTAGCCCAGCGGTGGGGCCAACGGTTAACAACCATGCGGTACAAGAGCCTTCGCCACAAAAGGTGCGCTCACAGACGGTCGCTCCCATGCGGTTAAAAAATGCATCGCCGCCATTTAAGCCATGCACCAAGCCTTGGTTACCCAAATAGCTGTTAGGCATGATGGCATGGGGGCCAGCCTCAGCAATAATGGCTTGCCAGCGCTGGGTGATTTCGTCTAAGGCTTCGTCCCAACGAATGCGTTTAAATTGTTTGCTACCTTTGGGGCCCGTGCGCTTGAGGGGGTATAACAGACGATCTGGGTGATAGTGGCGTTTTTCGTAATCTTTTAATTTGACGCACAAGCCACCGCGCGTCATGGGATGCTCAGGATTGCCTGTCACCGATATCAATTGCTTATCTTGCACCGTATAAATCATGGCGCAGGTATCTGGACAATCGTGTGGACAACCGCCGTGAAAAGTCGTCTGCTTTAATGGTTGATTCATTGCTAACCCCTTTTTATCAAATCAATATTTCATGAGGCTCTTTTAAAAAACGGCCTTAACCATTTAGGTGTATACCAAACTGTATAGCGATTTTTTAAACCGTGCAACGCATCCAACTTAGCATTGAAGGTAATGATCAACGCGTTGAGGCATGCCACTGGCCCAGTCAAACCTACCAAACACGCGCAAACGGCTTGCAAAACCAGGGCGTAGTTTGAGCTGGACCCTTACAAACGCCTGTGCCGATCAAGCAATGAATAAATTTGTTTCAAAATTGTAACTATTGTGTAATTTTTTTGTTAATATAATGAAACCAATTGGCGGCACACAAAGTCAATGGTGATATCAAGTGAGACAGTAAGTTTACTTGGTCACTGAGTTAGTAAGCCAATGATGCATTTAACGTGAACTATCCTAGTAGTTAATTGCTGAAATGACTTATTGATGTTAAACATATATGGAGATCAATATGCAAGTGAATAAAATCAAACTAGCGTTAGGCTTGGTTGTGGCAGCGATGCCAATGGTTGCTTCAGCAGCTGCCGACCAAGAAGCTGCGATTGCAAATGCCAATAAC
>JAIYBT010000005.1 GCA_027488395.1 Methylophilaceae bacterium
AGCTGGTGGTTACAAAGAATTGACCAAGTACAACGCTGCTCCTGGCGGTGGTGCATTGACAGTATTCTCACTGTAATTGAAAGCGTAAGCTTTAGATTACAGCTAAGAACAGCTGTTTATGTCATGAAAAACACCTTGCGAAAGCAAGGTGTTTTTTTATTGAAAAAGCGACTCTGCTTAAACACATATAAATGATTAAAAAGATGTTATTTCAACACTAATCTGATCGTTCACGTTAAGATGCTAAGTGGTTTTTAAGTGATAAAAGAAACTTTTGATCACTATTTAACTCGAAAAAAAGTTGGACAATTTTAATAATAAGGATCAAATATGAAAAAAATGTGGAGCGTAATTGCATTAGTAGGATGCATGGGTTTGTTATCAACCTGTGTAATGGCTGAAGATATTGATATTCCAGCTATCAACCCCGATGAAGGTCGAATTGGTGAAGTCCGAAGAGTCGCAGACGAATCCGAATTTAAAGTTTGTTCAGATCCAGACAATATGCCTTACTCAAACGTAAAGCTTGAAGGTTTCGAAGATAAAATTGCAAAAGTACTGGCAGATGATTTAGGTAAAAAACTAACTTACCAATATGCTTACAACCGACAAGGTTTTTTACGTAATACAATTAACGCAATGCGTTGTGATGTCATCATCGGCATGACCTCAGATTTTGATGGCTTAAGAACCTCAAAACCGTATTACCGCTCAGGCCACGTATTTGTATGGCGCAAGGATAGCAATTACGACATTTCCAACTGGGACTCCCCTGACCTTAAAAAAGGAATCATCGGCGTGGTTGGACAAAGCCCAGCTACAATTCCTTTAAATGATTATGACCTTATGGCCAATGCTCGTCCATATCGTATGCAACGAGATTTAAATCTACCAACAAGCTTTATGATTGATGATTTGGCCGCTGGCAAAATTGATGTCGCAATTATGTGGGGACCAATTGCCGGTTATCACATTAAACAATCTAAAGTACCAATGGAGATGCGTTTTATTCCTGAGTACAATAAAAAGAATTTAAAAGGCAAAGAGTACTGGAATATTTCTGTTGCAGTGCGTATGAAAGATAAAGATCGCGTTGCTATGATAAATGGTGCTATTGAGCGGAACAAAGACAAGATTGATGCAATCTTAAAAGAGTATGGTATTCCAACTGTGCCAGTGGTTGAGGGGGATAGCGTATTCAAAAAATAATTTGTAAACAGAAGGTTAGTAATGACTTTATATTCAAAAGTCGTTAAAATTATTGGTTAGTTTTGAAGCGAACAAACAAAATATATTGATAGAAATTTAATCATATTTTGTCAACCGTTTCTAACACAGTTCGTTAAATGAGCATGCGTTATATCATTATTAATCACCCACTTAACGTAGCTCATTTTGTTTAGGATTAGGAGAAAACATGTTAGGCAATACATTTAAATCAGTATTGGTAATCTCTTTGTTGGCGATGGCTGGCAATGCAATGGCTGATGTTAATTTAACTAAGACAACAGATGGTTCAGCGCTTGGTATTGATGCTGATAAATTTGACACACCAGCTGCTAAAGAATTTTTAGCTACAGGTAAAAATCCTTACATTGGTAACGAAGATGCTATCAAAGCAGGTAAAAAGAAATTCAACTTATACTCATGCGTAGCATGTCATGGCGGTAAAGGTGAAGGTGCAGTAGGTCCTGGTTTAATCGGTGCTAACTTCCGTTATGCAAAAAATGCAACAAACAAAGGTATGTTTGAAACGATTTGGGCTGGTACGAATGGTGGAATGGGCGCTAAAGGTTTTGGTTTAATGGCCCCAGATGATGGTTTAACCCCTGATGAGTTGTTAAAAGTCATTGCGTTTATTCGTAGCAATAGCAATATTAAAGCTACTGGTAACGAGTAATAATTGCGTTGTCAAAAAAACGGTCACCTTGGTGACCGTTTTTTGTTTTTATGGCAGAATAATAAATAAAAATAAGGGCTTATCAATTAAATAATGCTCATAAAAAAACCACATAAACTTAACTAGGGGAAATTCATGCATAAAATTATTTTTACTTCATTCATTGCAATGTTAGTTGTTGGATGCAATCAACAGACGGGTATAGGCGAAAGTGTAGATAATAGTAAAGCAATTCAATTTGTTGCTACACAGGATGGTCAACCGTTAGTAATTGCAGCAAATATGTTTGAAACACCAGCAGCAAAAGAATTTCTAACAACGGGTAAAAACCCATATGTAGGCAATGCTGATGCAATTAAAGAAGGTAAAAAGAAATTTAATTTATTTTCATGTGTTGCCTGTCATGGCGGTCATGGCGAAGGTGCAGTTGGTCCTGGTCTTATTGGTGAAAACTTTCGTTACGCTAAAAACGCCACCAACAAAGGAATGTTTGAAACGATATGGCATGGCACCAATGGCGGGATGGGTGCAAAAGGCTTTGGTTTGATGGCGCCTGACGATGGCCTAAAACCCGACGATATCTTAAAAGTAATTGCTTTTATCAGAAGTCATGCCAAGATTACCGGCAACGAATAACGCTATAATATAGTTGTTGTGCGCGCTTGGTTGTACAACCTTGCGCGCTTTTTTTATTGAAGGATTATGTGTGATTGATGAAAACGATTTACACCACGTTATTATTGTGGGTGGTGGCGCAGGTGGGTTAGAGCTTGCCACTAAATTAGGCGATACTTTTGGAAAACGTAAAAAAGCAAGAATTACCTTAATAGACGCCACACGCACGCATGTTTGGAAGCCGCTATTACATGAAATTGCTGCCGGTAGCATGGATCCAGATCGGCATGAGTTAGAGTACCTTGCACAAGCGCACTGGCATCATTTTAAGTTTAGATTAGGTCGTATGGATGGCCTTAATCGAGCCACTCGTGAGGTTTATCTTGCGCCATTTTATGATGATGATGGAAATGAAATTATTGCAAGACGAGCATTTAAGTACGATACCTTAATTATTGCGGTAGGTAGTACAACTAACGATTTTGGAATTAAAGGTGCGCGTGACTTTTCACTTGCACTTGATACGCAGTCTCAAGCTCAAAAATTTCATCGCAACTTACATAACGCATTGTTACGCGCTCAAACACAGCCAGAGCCTCTAAAGCCAGGACAGCTTGAAGTTGCGATTGTGGGTGCAGGGGCGACGGGCGTTGAATTAGCTGCAGAACTACACAACACCACACGTGAACTGACCGCTTATGGATTAGATAAAATTGACCCAGATCGTGATGTGAAAATATCATTGATTGAAGCCAGTGATCGTATTTTGCCTGCCTTACCACCTAAACTGTCCTATGCTGTAGACGTTGAATTACGTAAATTACGCGTCAATGTATTTACAGGGGAGCGTGTTACTGAAGTTTCGCAGAAAGGCATCACTACGCACAGTGGTCGTTTTATTCCTGCTGAGCTGGTCGTTTGGGCTGCCGGCATCAAGGCACCAGATTTCTTAAAAGATATTGATGGATTAGAAACAAATCGAATCAATCAATTGGTGGTTAATCAACATTTACAAACGACTCGCGATGAACATATTTTTGCCTTTGGCGATTGTGCAGCTTGTCCTTGGTTAGGCCAAGATTCAACGGTACCTCCACGTGCCCAAGCAGCGCATCAACAAGCTTCCGTATTGGTAAAGATTGTTAAACAGCGAGTAGCGGGAAAACCAAATTTACCAGAGTTTCATTATCATGATTATGGGTCGTTAGTGAATTTGGGAAAATACTCAACCGTTGGCAGTTTGATGGGTGCAGTGGCTGGTGGAAGCATGTATATCCATGGTCTGTTTGCACGCATCATGTATCGCTCATTGTATAAAATGCATTTAATGGCGCTGCATGGCGTGCTGTCGGTGATTGTACACACCATCGGGCGTATGATCTCCAGACGGACAGAACCTCACGTCAAATTGCATTAACGTGGCATAAAAAAGGGCGCATTGAGCGCCCTTTTTTATGCGTAAATAATTTGGTTATTCAGGCGTTGACCGCACAAGATGCTTACGATAACGAAGTGTAATCAGCGACATACTTAAGATAATAAATACACCAAAAATAGTCACAATCACGTTAATATCAAACTGTTTACCAACCATCCAAGTATATGCACCGAGCAATAACAAAATTCCGATATTTTCGTTAAAGTTTTGAACTGCAATAGAATGGCCTGCACCCAGTAAAGCATGTCCACGATGTTGTAATAATGAATTTAATGGCACTAAAAAATAACCTGATAAGATGCCAATCACAAACAATAAAAGTCCAGCAACTACAGGCTGATGTATTATCACCATACTAATCACTAGTATGCCCATATAAATACCCGCAGGTAATACTTTGACTGCATTTTCTAATTGAACGTAACGTGAAGCGATCACAGAGCCCACCGCGATACCCACCGCTAAAATAGCGATCAGATACGTGGCTTGCTGTGGGTTAAATCCCAGACGTACATCTGCCCATTTCAACACAACAAACTGCAAAGTGGCTCCAGCACCCCAAAATAATGTGGTGACTGCAAGTGATACTTGACCTAGCGGATCTTTCCACAATGTCATAAAAGCATGCCAAAAATCTTTGAGTAAAAAGGTCAAAGAACGGTTGGGAATTTTATGGTTAATCGGCAACTTTGGAATATAAAAATTAAATCCTGCCGCCATTAAATACAAAACGGTAATACATGCAATGCCTAAGTATGGATCTTTAAGAGAAATAGTTGCGCCGAGGACGGGACCTAAAATAATGGCAGACACCGTAGTGCCCTCCATCCAAGCATTCGCTTTAATCAGCAAGTGAGAGGGCAGCATCTCGGTCAAAATGCCATATTTAGCAGGTGAATAAGCTGCCGCGCCAATGCCAACAATTGCGTAAGCATATAAAGGTGGCACGCCGACTAACGCTGCAATGCAGCCCAAAAACTTAAGCCCATTACTCATGAACATGACTTTGCCTTTTGGCAAAGCATCAGCAAACGGACCAACAAATGGCGCGAGCACAATATATGAGATGACAAAAAACTCACGTAGTAGCGGCTCATGCCAAGTGGGTGCGTTCAGTTTAGCGAGCAGTGCAATGGCTGCAAACAGCAGCGCATTATCTGCAATTGCCGATAAAAACTGGGCAATTAACAGGGTATAAAAACCTTTAACCATCGCAGCAAATGTAGACGAAAGGTCTACAATACCTCGGCTGCAAAATCTGCTAAGCGTGAACGCTCACCGCGTACCAAGGTAATGTGACCGTTGTGTCCCCAATTTTTAAAACGGTCAACCACGTAAGTCAGCCCTGAGCTGCCTTCGGTCAAATAAGGCGTATCAATTTGCGCAATATTGCCTAAACAGACGACTTTAGTACCTGGGCCAGCTCGGGTTATCAAGGTTTTCATCTGTTTTGGCGTAAGGTTTTGCGCTTCATCAATGATTAAAAACTTATTTAAAAAAGTGCGGCCACGCATAAAGTTTAGCGATTTTATTTTAATGCGGGTGCGAATCAAATCTTGGGTTGCAGCACGACCCCATTCACCAACATCTTCATCGGTTTTGTTGAGCACATCGAGGTTATCTTCAAGGGCACCCATCCAAGGCGCCATTTTTTCTTCTTCGGTCCCTGGTAAAAAGCCGATATCTTCACCAACAGGGACTGTGACACGGGTCATAATGATTTCAGAATAACGCTTTTTATCTAGCGTTTGCGTCAGTGCAGCCGCTAAAGTCAGCAAGGTTTTACCAGTGCCTGCTTGGCCGAGTAAAGTTACAAAATCAATGTCAGGGTCCATCAATAAATTAAGGGCAAAATTTTGCTCTCGGTTACGTGCAGTAATGCCCCATATATTGTGTTTTGGATTCATATGGTCTTGAACCACTTCTAATACTGCAGCGTTGTCAGCGAGCTTACGCACCATGGCAAAAAATGGTTTGTCATGTTCGTAAAAAACAAATTCGTTAATCAATAGACTTTTAACCAGTGGTCCAGTCACTTGATAAAACATGCGTCCTGACTCTTGCCATGAGTGCATATCTTTGCTATGGGTTTCCCAGAAATCTTCGGGTAATTCACGCATGCCTGTGTACAGCATGTCACTGTCTTCAAGCACTTTGTCGTTGAAGTAATCCTCTGCAGGCACGCCCATGGCGCGTGCTTTAATACGGATGTTGATGTCTTTACTGACTAAAATGACATTACGTGCAGGTTGTTGCTTTTGTAACGCAAGCACGACGCTAATAATTTGATTATCGGCTTTACTGCCTGCAAGCCCAGGCAGGTCAGTCGGCACATGCTCTGTCTGAAAAAACAACTTGCCTGTTAAATGCCGATTGCCTTGAATCGCAAGTGGGCAACCGGCTTCCAGCAGATCGGTATTGGTATTGCCCATGATTTCTTCAAGATAGCGACTGGCTTGCCGCGCATTACGGGCCACTTCAGTGAGGCCCTTTTTATTGTTGTCGAGTTCTTCTAGGGTCACCATCGGCAGATAAACATCATGCTCTTCAAAGCGAAACAATGAAGATGGGTCGTGCATCAACACATTGGTATCAAGCACAAATAACTTGGTTTCGGACGCACGGGCCATAGGTCGATCGCTTTATGAATGTAAAGACTGTATAAAAGACAATACTTGCGCAGCGTGACCATCCACTTTTACGCCACGCCATTCTTGCACCAGTACGCCTTCAGGATTGATTAAAAACGTGCTGCGTTCAATGCCACGCACTTGCTTGCCGTACATGTTTTTCATTTTAATTACATCAAACAACTGACAAGCCAACTCTTCACTGTCTGAGAGTAGTTCAAATGGAAAGCTATATTTGGCTTTAAAGTTTTCGTGTGATTTTAAGCTGTCGCGCGAAATGCCAAAGATGTGCGTATTGGCCTGTAAAAAATCAGCATGGGCATCCCTAAACTGAATCCCTTGTGTCGTACAGCCCGGGGTTGCATCTTTCGGATAAAAATAAAGGACCAGAAACTGACCTAAAAAATCGCTTGATTTAAAAATTAGGTTGGATGTGGCGGGTAAACTAAACTCGGGTAGTGAAGAATCTAACATAGTCTGCATAGCAATCTCTTAATCACATTGTTGATAAAAATAGAAAATTAAGCAAGCAAAAAACAATATTGTATTCGCGCTGAAATACCAGCATAAGCATTGATCAAAACGGCACGCGAGACACTTAAATATTGTTCACTGCTGAGACCATGCGCATCACCATTGATGCCACACGCAGGAAGAATTATTGCGGCAACGTGACTCGCACCGTGGTACCTTTCCCCTGAACACTTTCAAACTGTAACATTCCACCCAATTCTTCGCAGACTTTAAACGCAAATGGAATGCCCAGCCCTGTCCCAAACCGTTTTGTGGTGGGGCCTGGTGTGAGCGCATGGGGGTTGGGGGTAAACGGCATGCCTGGGCCTTGATCGATGATTAACAATACCACGCTATCCTCATGGCGCTGACAATCCAGCGTAATGGCGGCGCCTTTGGGACAGGCTTCTAGCGCATTGAGCAACAAGTTATACAGCATTTGCTCTAACAAGTGTTCGTCGGTCAAAATGGGTGCGCGTATGTCAGCACTATTTTCATGAATCACTGAAGCTTTTTCATTTAGTTTTTGACGTAAAGTGGCCATCGCCCCGTCCACCACGGTGGAGAGTAGTACCGGGTTTAAACTGGGTTTAATTGGATGTAAATAGGATAACAAGCCTCCCGTCCAACGTTCTAGTCTATCCACAGTATGAATAATGCCTTGAATCGACTCTTGCATCTCTTTATCGAGGGCAGGCACATCCATCACTTGCGCGGTTGCCCGAATGCTGGCCAGTGGATTGCGAATATTATGCGCCAGCATGGGAACGAGTAAGCCCAAGGCAGCTTGCTTTTCACTCTTGACCAGGGCATCGCGACTGGCCGCTAAATCTTCAGCCATTTTGTTGATTTCACGTGACAATAACGCCAGTTCTTGCGCGCCAGCTTCTGGAACTTGATGGCTTAAATCGCCCGTACTGATGGCATTTGTGGCATCAATAATGTCATTGATTGGACGCACAATTGCATTTTTTAAAATTTGACGTGAAAACACTAGCAAAATAAATGCAAGCAACACTGGCACCAGTAAGACGCCAATCGAGTGCCTACGTGCATCATCCAAGCGTAGTTTGATTTCCGCTTGCTTGAGTGAGAGTAACTGTTCCGCCCGTTTCGTCACTTCTTCGTAGCGATTGAAAATCCCTGTTTCAATGTCTTTGTAGAGTGACTTTTGCGCCAATCTATCTGGGTTTGACTGATAACGGTAAAAAAGCTTAGGCGCTTCGTTCACAAAGTTGCGGTAATTATTTTCAATTTCTTGGATGGCTAAACGTTCATCATCGTCCCCTGCAATACTTTGTAGGTGGCCTAAATGCGTCAAAATGGTGGAGGTAAAGTGGTTATATTCAGACAATGCCTCACTGTCTTGCAAGAAAAAGGCATCAAATAATTCTTTCATTTGTCGGTAAAGATCACCACGCACTTGATAAATTTCTTGGACTAACGCATTGATGCGCTGTGACTGTTTAGACGCTTGATCCCAAATAAAAATACCATAAGCGCCACTGATGACAGCAAATAGGATCAAGGCCAAAAAAGAAAGATCATGTAATAACAACAATACCCGCAAAGCCTTGGCTTTGGGGCTAAATAACCAAGTGGGTAAGCGAGATGCTAGTGCAAAACGCTTCATGATTTAAGTAACGAAAAACCCACTGGGACCACAATGCTGTCGATCCGACCTTTGAGGATTTCATTAAAATAAGGTTTGAGACTGGTTTTTTTGGCAGCGGTCACGGCAGCTTCGTCTAAAGATGCATTACCACTTGATTCTAAAATTTCAACCTCAGTGATATTGCCTTGACCATCCAAGGATATTTTTAACTTAACCACCCCTTCAATGCCGCGGTCGAGTGCGATACGGGGGTAGCGTTGATTTTTTTTCAGTTCGCGCGTTGCCCCATTTTTTAAAGCATTACGCGCAGCTTCAATATCACCCTCGCTTGGACCGCTTGCCTTGGGTGGTTCTGGCGGCGGAGGTGGTGCAACGGGTGTGGGCACCACCAGTTCAGGTTTGATTTCGCTGTTGCTGGGTTTCACCGCAATCACAGGTTTAGGGGTGTCCACTACCGGGGTTTCCACAACAGGGGGCGGCGTTGTCGGTTGTGGTGTGGGTGATGGTTTGATTGGCACCACCCGCGGCGCCACTGGCGTAGGGGGCGGTTTGACTGGTGGTGGTTTCGGTGGCTCAGGCGGTGTTGGTAACACAGGCATGGGCGCGGGTTGTTCTTTTTTAACTAACGCAATTTGAATTTCTGGAGGCTTGGGCTTAGGTGGTTGCACGCTCGGCTTAGGCATGAGCAACAGCAAGGCGAGGTGAATCGTGATCGAAACCAGTACACACCATTCCAGCGCAAATTTGAATTGTTTTGATTGTTCTAATACCGCTTGCACGCTAATACCTTTTAAACCATCCCCCAAGCAAGGCAATACTATAAGCGATTTTGATTCAGTCGCGCTACCAATTAAGAATCATCCGCATTAACAAACCCCATGAAAGGGTTCGACGCGGACAAAGTTGCCCGCGGCAACAGATTCAACGTCAGCGTCCAACACAATAAAGCAATTGGCTAGACTCATGCTGCTCAACATGCCAGATCCTTGACCACCGGTGACTTTGACTTTCCATACCCCAGCTTCTTCAAATAATATCCCACGTTGAAACTCGGTGCGTCCGCGTGCTTTTTTAATGGTTGATACGCACTCCACATCAAATTGAGGCATGGCGCTTACGCGCTCCCCTGCCAGCGTTTTGAGGGCGGCTTGTACAAACTGATAAAATGTCACCATGGTGGACACTGGATTGCCTGGTAAACCAAAGTAATGCGCGTTGCCAATGGCGCCATAAGCGAGTGGACGACCCGGTTTCATGTTAATTTTCCAGAACAAAACTTGCCCATGCTTGGCAAGTAAGGCTTTCATAAAATCAGCTTCGCCCACCGAAACGCCACCACTGCTGATGACCACATCGTGGTCTTGTGCAGCGCTTAATAAAGTGTGCTCTAGTTGATTAGGATCGTCCGCCACATTGCCTAAATCACTGATGTCCAGTCCCAACTGTTGGCACATGCCCCATAAGCTATAACGATTTGAGTCGTACAGTTGTCCTGATTGTAACGGTTCACCAACGCTGACTAACTCGTCACCTGTGCTAAAAAAAGCCACTTTTAAGCGTTGGTATACGGCAATGGTGCCAATGCCTAAAGAGGCCAGTAGGCCTAAATCCGCTGGTTGAATGCGGTGACCAGCGCGTAACACGGTATGCCCCGCGCGGACATCTTCGCCTATTGTTCGAATATTGTTACCAACGACAGGTGTGATCAGTAGGGTTGCATGATGGTCATCAAATTTGACCTGCTCTTGCATTACCACGGTGTCGACAGTGTCAGGCACAATGGCGCCCGTCATGATCTTGATGCAACAACCGTATGGGATGTCCCCCGTAAAGGGTTTACCTGCAAAAGCAGTGCCTACAATGGTCAAGCGTTGATGCGCTTCTGCGGTACGTAATGCAATGCCATCCATGGCCGAGTTTTGATCGATAGGCACTGAGATCGGTGACACTACATCTGCGGCCAACACGCGCCCTAGTCCTTCTCGCAGGGGCAGGGTTTGGATCGCAGTGATGGGCCGTAAGTATTGTTGAATAAACTGACGCGCTTGGGCCACTGACATGGCATTGGGGTCGTAGTCATCTACGCAGCTTGGGTTGTGGACCAACGCTTCAAGATTTGGTGGAGTTTGCATGGGCGACACTTTTAAATAAATAATTCAACATACATAGGATAAAACCATACCCTATGCATTAGGGCTGGGCGATGTGCTATCAGGCATGAGGTGATTGATATTCGTAAATGCGTGATCGTCGGCAAAATCCACCCATACCGATGCTTGTTGGGCTTGCCATGCACGCACCTTGCGCTGACCGCTGCTTAAAAAACGCGCTAAACTCGCTTGCAGGCTTTGATGCATTAAACAAAACACAGGGTGTGGCCCACTTGGGCTTTGCGCGATGGCCATATCAGCCCGATTGGCGATGACCGCCGCAGTCAGTTGCTGGCAAAGATCGCTTGGCAAATGAGGCACATCACAGGGCAAAGTGAGGACCCATTCGGTCTTTGCATGGCGTAAAGCGGCTTGCATGCCCGCGAGCGGACCATCAAATTGATCGTTTGCATCGCTAAACACGGGAAAACCCAACGTTTGATAGGTTGCAAGGTTGCGATTGGCATTGATCATCAGTGAGTGCACTTGCGGTTGGATGGCTTGTATGGCCCGATCAATCAAACGCTGGCCTTGATAACTGACCAAGCCCTTATCTACGCCGCCCATACGCAAGCCACGGCCACCCGCTAGAATGACAGCAGTCACTTCCATTAGCCACCCGTGTGCGACATAAATCGGATCACTGCGGGTTGGGCGCGGCGCAAATCAAAGTCGTGACCCTTGGGCTTGATTTGCATGCTATTCAAAATTGCTTCAATGATGGGTTGGTCATTGTCAGGATATTGGCGTAGCAAGGGCATTAAATCGACCTTATCTTCCTGCCCCAAGCATAAATATAGTTCGCCTTGGCAAGTGATGCGCACACGGTTACAGCTTTCACAAAAATTGTGGCTGTGCGGCGAAATAAAACCGATACGTGTGGCTTGATGTTGTACTTGCCAGTAGCGTGCAGGCCCACCAGAGCGGTGCTCGCTCGCAACCATGTCAACATGTTGTCTCAGTAGCGCTAAAGTATCTTCATTGCTGACACAACTTTGCTCGCGCGCGTGATTGACTTCGCCCAGTGGCATTTCTTCAATAAAGCTAATATCGATTTGATGTTGAATCGCAAAATTGACTAAATCGATGGCTTCATCGTCATTGATGCCACGCATCAATACTGTATTGAGTTTGATGTTGTCAAAGCCTGCTTTGATGGCTGCTTGCAAGCCCGCCATGACTTTATCGAGTGATCCCGTACGCGTGATGGCATGAAAACGGTCAGGGTGTAAACTATCTAAAGAAATATTGATGCGTTTGACCCCCGCGGCTTTGAGGTCGCTGGCCATTTTTTCGAGTTGGCTGCCATTGGTGGTGACCACACATTCTTTTAAACCAGGCAATTGGCATATCGTTTCAAACAACCATAATGCGTTTTTACGCACCAAGGGTTCTCCGCCAGTGATGCGTACCTTGCTTACTCCTAGAGATACAAATATGTTCACAAGACGTGCGCATTCTTCCAAACTTAGTACCTGATTGCGAGGTAAAAAAGTCATGTCTTCTGCCATGCAATATTGACAGCGAAAATCACATCGGTCGGTGATGGATAAGCGAATATAGTCGACAACCCGACCAAATTGATCGACCAATTGCGGTGTCGGAGCGCTGGGGTGCATTGCCAAGTGATTCATTCAAATCATGATTTTTAAGGTGCTTTGTATTTTAAGCGCTTTTCAACCTTTCACAAGGGTTGATTTAAGCATATGATGTTGCCTTGGTAGAATGTAACTCAATTGTAAATAGATGAGGTTGCCTTGGATCACGCTCTTACACAAGCACAGCTGGACACGGTCAGCGCGCACATCAAAGCGCACCAGCACGTTCCCGGTGGGTTATTGCCCTTACTCCATGCCATTCAAGATGACATCGGGTTCGTCCCTGAAACCACCTATCCCGACATTGCCCATGCGTTGGCGTTATCTGTGGCCGAGGTACACGGTGTTGTCACCTTCTACCATCACTTTCGAACGCACCCCGTTGGCAAACATGTATTGCAAATCTGTCGAGCGGAATCTTGTCAAGCCATGGGCTCAGCCGCCCTTGAGAACACCATAAAAGCCAATTTAGGGGTGGATTATCACCAAACCACCACGGATGGCGAAATTACCTTGTTGCCAGTGTACTGTTTGGGCAATTGTGCTTGTTCACCTGCGGTCATGATCGATGATGAGGTATATGGTCGTATGAATGCAGACAAAGTGCATGCAATCATTCAAGAGGTTTGTCATGGTTAAAGTCTATGTTCCTATTGATTCAACGGCTTTATCGCTTGGCGCT
Source organism: Methylophilaceae bacterium (assembly GCA_027488395.1). GTDB lineage: Bacteria > Pseudomonadota > Gammaproteobacteria > Burkholderiales > Methylophilaceae > Methylophilus. The sequence goes on from JAIYBT010000005.1 coordinate 13,142, forward strand.
GAGCGCACTGCAAAAAAAATCATCGCAGAAGCACAACAGCGTGGTTTATCGCTGACATTGGTGCGTAATGGTTCTCGTGGCGTATTTTGGTTGGAGCCATTGGTGGAGGTGGCGACCGCAGAGGGGCGCGTGGCATTTGGTCCGATTGCGCCGGAAGATGTCACCAGTTTGTTTGATGCTGACTTTTTAAATCCATCGTCAGCCTCTGCCAAGGCGCACCCGCTCTATCAGGGGTTGACGGATGACATCGCATGGTTAAAAAAACAACAGCGATTGACGTTTGCACGGGTCGGCATTACCGACCCGGTGTCACTGGATGATTACCTCGCACACGACGGTTATCAAGGTTTAAAAAATGCAATCCAACTGTCAGGGGAAGCCATTGTGAAGGTGGTCACAGACTCTGGCTTGAGGGGGCGAGGCGGGGCGGCGTTTCCGACGGGCATTAAATGGAACACGGTACTGAATGCGCCCGCGGATCAAAAATATGTCGTATGCAATGCAGATGAAGGCGACTCGGGTACCTATTCTGACCGGATGATCATGGAAAATGATCCATATGTGCTGATTGAAGGCATGACCATTGCTGGCATCGCTGTGGGTGCTACGCAAGGCTATATTTATTTGCGTAGTGAATACCCACATGCGCTAGCCACCCTGAATGAAGCCATTCGTAAAGCAACGATTGCGGGTTATTTAGGTGAAAATATATTAGGATCTGGCAAAGCTTTTCATCTTGAGGTGCGTCGCGCGGCAGGCGCATATGTCTGTGGTGAAGAAACCTCACTGCTTGAAAGTTTAGAAGGTAAGCGCGGATTGGTGAGGTTTAAACCACCGCTACCAGCGATTGAAGGTCTGTTTGGCCAACCGACGATTGTGAATAACGTCATCTCGTTGGCGACTATTCCAATCATTTTAGATAAAGGCGCCCAGTTTTACGCAGATTATGGCATGGGTCGCTCACGCGGTACGTTGCCCATTCAGTTGGCGGGCAATTTAAAACGTACCGGTTTGATCGAGTTGGCGTTTGGCGTCACTTTACGCGAACTGTTATACGACTATGCTGGCGGTTCTGCCAGTGGCAGGCCGATTCGTGCAGTGCAAGTCGGTGGTCCGTTGGGCGCGTATTTGCCTGAGCACCAATTTGATACGCCGCTGGATTACGAGGCATTTAGTCAAATTTGGGCAGTCCTTGGGCACGGTGGCGTCATCGCTTTTGATGATACTGTCAATATGGCCGGCATGGCGCGCTACGCGTTTGAGTTTTGTGCGATTGAGAGCTGTGGCAAATGTACCCCTTGCCGCATTGGTTCAACCCGTGGTGTAGAAGTCATGGACCATGTGATCGCAGGGAAACAACCGGCTAAACACATTCAAATATTGCGTGATTTATCCGACACCATGCTACATGGCTCACTATGTGCATTGGGTGGCATGACGCCTTATCCCGTCATCAGCGCACTCAATCATTTTCCAGAAGATTTTGGCTTAAGCAACAAACAAGCGGCGGCGTAACGCCAGCAAAGGATGCGAACCCATGGATGATTTAAACTATTCGTCGAATACAGTCCCAAGCTATGATCCTGACAAAGATTATGGCACACCAAAATCAGACAGCAGTGTGCAAGTCACGCTCACCATCGATGGTCAATCAGTGACAGTGCCTGAGGGCACTTCAATCATGCACGCTGCGCAACTGGGTGGGGTGACCGTTCCCAAGCTGTGTGCCACAGATTCTCTAGAGCCATTTGGTTCGTGTCGTTTGTGTTTAGTTGAAATCGAGGGGCGACGTGGATACCCTGCATCATGTACCACACCAGTCGCGCCTGGCTTGGTGGTAAAAACACAAACGCCAACACTTGCCGATGTGCGTCGCGGCGTGATGGAGTTATACATCTCAGATCATCCCCTTGATTGCCTAACTTGTGCGGCCAATGGTGATTGCGAATTGCAAGACATGGCGGGTGCAGTCGGCCTACGTGAAGTGCGTTATGGATACGAAGGCGAAAATCATCTAGGTCAAGCAAAAGATGAATCCAACCCTTATTTCACGTTCGACCCTTCGAAATGTATTGTTTGCTCGCGTTGTGTGCGCGCCTGTGAGGAAACGCAAGGTACATTTGCCCTGACCATTCAAGGCCGTGGCTTTGAAAGTAAAGTGTCTGCTGGCAATACTACGTTTTTAGATTCTGAATGTGTGTCTTGTGGTGCTTGCGTTCAGGCCTGCCCAACCGCCACGCTCATGGAAAAAACGGTCATCGATGCGGGTACGCCTGAGCACAAAGTCACCACTACCTGTGCTTATTGTGGTGTGGGATGTAGCTTTGACGCAGAAATGAAAGGCGAACAAGTAGTGCGTATGACGCCAAGCAAATCAGGTGGTGCCAACCATGGCCACAGTTGCGTCAAAGGCCGTTTTGCTTGGGGCTATACGACCCATGCTGACCGCATCACCACGCCGATGATACGTAAATCGATCCATGATGCATGGCAAAAAGTAAGTTGGGATGAGGCAATTTCATATGCGGCGAGTGAAATTCAACGCATTCAAACACTGCATGGAAAAGCCGCGGTAGGCGGTATCACTTCCAGCCGCTGCACCAATGAAGAAGTCTATGTCACCCAAAAATTGGTGCGTGCGGTATTTGGTAGCAACAACGTTGATACCTGCGCGCGCGTCTGTCACAGCCCCACCGGCTATGGTTTAAAACAAACGCTAGGGGAATCCGCCGGTACGCAAACGTTTGATTCGGTGATGCAATCGGATGTGATTTTTGTCATGGGCGCAAACCCGACAGATGGCCATCCTGTGTTTGGCTCCATCATGAAACGACGTTTACGTCAGGGTGCAAAGCTGATTGTCGCCGACCCTAGAGCAATTGATTTGGTGGAAAACTCACCACATATTCGTGCGGATTATCATTTGAATTTAAGACCTGGCACCAACGTTGCGCTGATCACCGCGATGGCGCATGTGGTTGTGAGCGAAGGTTTAGTGAAAGAAGATTTTGTAAAAGCGCGATGTGAGTGGGATTCCTTTGTAGCGTGGCGGGATTTTGTCGCCTTGCCTGAAAACTCGCCAGAAGCCTTGAGTCAAGAGCTTGGGGTGGCTGCGGAGAAAATCCGTGAGGCTGCGCGTTTATTTGCAACAGCAGGTAACAGTGCCATCTATTATGGTTTGGGTGTTACCGAGCATAGCCAAGGTTCAACCACCGTCATGGGGATTGCAAATCTGGCCATGGCCACTGGCAACGTCGGGCGCGAAGGGGTGGGTGTCAATCCGCTCAGGGGGCAAAATAATGTACAGGGGTCTTGTGACATGGGCTCGATGCCACACGAGTTTCCAGGCTATCGTCATGTGTCAGATATCGCCACGCGTGCTCTGTTTGAAGCCGCTTGGGGGGTGCCGTTAAGTGCAGATCCCGGCTTACGTATTCCCAATATGCTGGATTTGGCGACCGAGGGAAAATTTAAAGCGCTGTATTGTGTGGGTGAAGATATTGCGCAATCAGACCCAGATACTCAACATGTGACACACGCGTTAGAAGCCATGGAATGTGTGATTGTGCAAGATTTGTTCTTAAACGAAACGGCCAAATTCGCGCATGTGTTTTTTCCTGGCGCTTCGTTCTTGGAGAAAAGTGGTACCTTTACCAATGCTGAGCGTCGCATTTCGCCTGTTCGTCGCGTCATGACTCCCAAAAATGGGATGGAAGATTGGGAAATTACTGCCAAGTTATCAGCCGCGCTGGGCTATCCGATGCACTACGGGCATGCCAGCGAAATCATGGATGAAATTGCTGCCTTAACCCCGACGTTTAAAGGCGTTAGCTTTGCAAAACTCGATGCATTGGGCAGTATTCAATGGCCTTGTAATGATGAGGCGCCTTCAGGGACCCCCACCATGCATATCGAGCAATTTGTCCGCGGAAAAGGCAAGTTCTTTATTACGCAATATATTCCCACCACGGAGCGGGTCAATCAACAATTCCCCTTGATTTTGACCACAGGTCGTATTTTGTCGCAATACAATGTGGGCGCACAAACACGTCGTACCGACAATGTGGTTTGGCATCAAGAAGATTTAATCGAAATCCATCCGCATGATGCTGAAGAGCGGGGTATATTGGAGGGTGATTGGGTTGGGATCACGAGTCGCGCGGGGCAAACCGTGTTGCGGGCAAAGGTCACTGAGCGTGTGCAAGCTGGTGTGGTGTACACCACATTTCATCACCCCGAATCTGGGGCCAATGTGATTACCACTGATAACTCAGATTGGGCAACCAATTGCCCGGAATATAAAGTGACTGCAGTACAAGTCTCCCGAGTGAATCAACTGTCCACGTGGCAAAAACAATATCAAGCATTTAGTGATACACAAATAGAACTGTCGGGTATGGATCCAAACACTGTGGCTTCGTAATGTCAGTCACCGCTGGTTGTGCGCCGTTACGTGTGGCGGAATGGGATGATACGCATCCGCCAGTCAGTGCGGCCGTAGCCACTGTCACCCGTGTTCGTGGTCAGGCGATTGAAAGTGTTGAAGATCATTTAGCAGATGAAGTCCCCGTTGCATTCATTTATAACGGAATTTCACATGTCGTGATGTTGGCAACCCCTGCAGATGTAGAAGACTTTGCATTGGGTTTTTCGCTGACCGAGGGGATTATTACGCAACCCAATCAGCTGTACGGCATTGAGCTAAAGACCGTTAGTGATGCGGATGGATTAAAAGGGATTGAAGTCCATATTGATGTGGCGACCGAACAATTTGTGTTGCTCAAAGAAAAAAGGCGTAATTTAGTGGGTCGCACCGGCTGTGGCTTGTGTGGTGCAGAAAGTCTGCAACAAGTGTTTAAAACAATCCCAACGCTGCATACACAAACGCTCACGCTCAATCGCTTGGCAATTGATTGCGCCTTGCAAGCCTTACCCAGTCAGCAACCATTGCAACAACTCACGGGTGCCAGTCATGCTTGTGCATTGGTAGATGCAGCGGGTCATGTGTTGTGTGTACGTGAAGATGTGGGTCGCCATAATGCATTAGATAAACTACTGGGTACCATCGCGCGTCAACCGCAGTATCGCCAACATTTGCAGCACACTGGATGGGTGCTTACCACTAGTCGAGCCAGCTATGAAATGGTGCAAAAGATTGCAATGGTGGGTGGGCGCGCTTTGGTCGCATTGTCTGCACCAACCGCACTGGCAGTGACATTAGCCCAACAACATCATGTAAGCTTGATTGGTTTTGCAAAACCGCATCAATGTGTGGTTTATCACGGGCAATTGATTTAGGTGAAATAAGGAAACGACTGACGATGGAAACTGAAAAACTGGTCAAAATGGCGAATCAAATTGGAGATTTTTTTGAGGCGAACCCAAATGTGCAAGAAGCACAGTTAGATATTGCGAGCCATTTAAAGAAATTTTGGAATTCTGTCATGATCCATCAGATTATCGCGCATGCTCAGCAACATCCAGACACTGGCTTGCATCCGAACGTGTTGGCAGCCATCACGCAACATTTAAAACCTTAATCATTTGTATGGGCCATGATCAGCGCGCACGTTCTGCCTGATCAAGCACGCTTTACTTTATTTTTTAAATGTATCGATATTTATTGAGCAATCACCCGTCCACCGTGTGGATTGTTTTTTTGAAACAATCGATACGATTCTTTGCTCTGCCGCGATTGTTCACCTTGCCAAATCATGACCCAAGCGTCTCCAGGTAACGCATGACGTTTTCCTGGCTCATCTGCAATCAGCATAATGTCACAGGCTTCACCATCGGTTGCATTGCGCACGCGAACGTTTGCGTGGTAATGCAGTAAATCAATCTGCGCGGTGCCAAGTTGTTTGCTAGTAATACACAAGTAATGCGATGGTAAGTGTCGCTTTAGGTCTTCAAATAAGGGTTGATACGTCCGTGCGGCTTCAATCATTGGCAACCACAAACTCATAAAAATCGCCCAGCTACAGGTCATGCCTATCGCCCAATGAGTGGCGCTAGAACGATTAGAGTGTTTACTGCGAAACACAATCGACAACCACATCATGGTCGCAGCAACCGCAATTGCAACATTCAATAGGCTTAATTCAATGGATTTTAATCCAGATAAAAAGCGCAATCGTTCATACAAGCGCACGGGATAGCCGTTCAGCATGGCCCACCAACCGAGCCAAGCAATTGCAATCAATAAGCAAAATAATATCAATCCAAACCAATTAATCGCACCCGCGGCCCCTCGTTTTAGGGTTTCGATGCTACCCGCGGCCAGCGCGGTTAGTGGGAGCAATAAGGGTAAGGCGTTGGTTTCACTGCGGTCAGCAAACAGTCCTATCCATATAAAGCTACAGACAAAAAATACAATACACAATTGAAAGCGTTCGCTCGTGAGTAAACTGCTCCGGTAACGCCAAATGCCCCAAATGGCAAAAGGTAACGCGGGCCATGCAAACCAAGCGAGCGTGCGTAGAAAGTAAACATGCCGAGTGGGGCTGTTCATTATCCATTGGTTGTCCCACCAAGCATGCCATAGGGTTGGTGTTACGCGATAACAAGCGTAGCACCAGGCCAAGATCAGCGGCAATGCTAATAGCAGGCCGCCAGTGATGGCGCGACGAATATTGGGGCTACGCCAGCTTGGAAACATAGCGATGAGTACTGCCGCGGTGGAAACGATGCTTAGTGCAGGCAAGACACCACCGGTTAGAAAGCTGATCATCAACCCCAATGCCAACAGCAGCATGGCGCGTTGCGGTTTGCGTTGCACGAGGGCGTAGGCGTAAAAGGTGATGGATAAGCCACATAAACTTGCGATCGCTGGCAAAATAGTATGTGCGCTGACCACTAAGCCAATGCAGCCAATAAAGATAAAATTCGTCTGTCGCCCGATCCCAATGTTCCACAACTCTCGTCCCGTCATGCCTATCATGGTCAGTGTCACTAGCATCCATAGGCCAACGGTTAACCTAGTTGCATCATGTGCCGGTAACCAACCAGCGAAGACATGTACAAACGCAGTTGCAACCCAATAAAACAGTGGCGGAGTATCAAGACTTGGGTGGCCAGCTGAAGTGGGGGCAAGCCAAGCGCCCGTGAGCCAACTTTGGCTAGATAAAAAAGGATGTTCAATCAAGCCTTGAATCACACTCATGGCGCTTGATTCAAATGGTTTCCATGGGGAATGACCAATCAGCCCTGCAAATAGCCAGATGGCACATAAAAAAAGCAATAAATGCGTTTTAGCGCGCTCACCGACTTTTGGTCGGGGAGCGGCCATGTTTTCTTGCCAATCATGGTCAATATAAAACTGCATAGGGTCGGTGATCGAAAGTGTGCAAGTTGAGAATTGAGCGTCTAAGAGGAAATCAAAATCTTATAGTAACTTAAAAATACATTTGCTGAATCGACAGTCATCCAATCTAGAGCGGACAAAGGTTGGTTAAGCAGCAGTAGCAAACAAAAAAGGCAGCTAAGCTGCCTTTTGGAACTTAAACAACACCCAATTACATGCCGTATTTTTGACGGAATTTCTCAACACGACCAGCGGTATCAACAATTTTTTGTTTACCTGTGTAGAAAGGATGGCATTGTGAGCACACTTCAATGTGGAAGTCTTTGCCATGGGTTGAGCGTGTTTTGAACACATTGCCACAGCTACAAGTGACATTGATTTCAGGGTAATTTGGGTGAATATCAGCTTTCATGCTTTCTCTCTAATCTTTAAGCAGTTGCAGTAAACCGCAAATTATGTACGATTTTTTGTTGTTTATCAATGATTTTATTAAAAGGATATAAAAATCATCAGCCGCGACGCATGCTGTCAAAAAAGTCGTTGTTGTTCTTAGTCGCTTTGATTTTATCCAACAAGAACTCCATTGCCTCGAGATCATCCATTGGATACAGCAGTTTACGTAACACCCAAATTTTCTGCAGGACGTCTTTTTCGATGAGCAACTCTTCACGACGTGTGCCCGATTTATTCACATTAATCGCAGGGTAAGTCCGTTTCTCGGCCATGCGACGGTCAAGGTGGATTTCCATGTTGCCTGTGCCCTTAAACTCTTCGTAGATCACATCATCCATGCGCGAGCCCGTATCCACCAACGCAGTAGCGATAATCGTCAGCGAGCCGCCTTCTTCAACGTTACGTGCAGCGCCGAAGAAGCGTTTAGGTTTTTGTAACGCATTGGCATCTACACCGCCAGTCAATACTTTGCCTGACGATGGAATTACCGTGTTGTAAGCGCGGGCAAGACGTGTAATCGAATCAAGTAAAATTACCACATCTTTTTTGTGCTCAACCAGGCGTTTGGCTTTTTCCAACACCATCTCAGCCACTTGTACATGACGCGTAGCAGGTTCATCGAAGGTGGAAGCAACCACTTCACCCCGTACGGAACGGGTCATTTCAGTCACTTCTTCTGGCCGTTCGTCAATCAACAATACAATCATGATGCAGTCTGGATGATTGGCTGTAATTGCGTGCGCCACATTTTGCAACATGACGGTTTTACCACTTTTAGGACTGGCGACTAATAATGCGCGTTGGCCCTTACCAATCGGCGCAATCATGTCAATGACGCGGCTGGTGGTGTTTTCCTCGCCTTTGATATCGCGCTCTAGCTTTAGAGGCACCGTTGGAAAAAGCGGTGTTAAGTTTTCAAATAAAATTTTATGTTTTGTGTTTTCTGGGGCTTCGGCGTTGACGCTATCAACCTTAACCAGCGCAAAATAGCGCTCGCCATCTTTGGGGGTGCGAATTTCACCCTGTATGGTGTCACCTGTGTGTAAGTTAAAGCGACGAATCTGCGAGGGTGATACATAAATGTCATCTGGACCAGCTAAATAAGAAGTGTCTGGTGAGCGTAAAAAACCAAAGCCGTCAGGTAACACCTCGAGTGTGCCATCACCAAAAATGCTATCGCCTTTTTTTGCCTTATTTTTGAGAATGGCAAAAATCAAATCCTGTTTACGCATGCGGCTCGCGTTTTCGATTTCGTTGCTGATAGCCATTTCTACCAGTTCGGTCACAGGAAGATGTTTGAGGTCGGATAAATGCATGAATGACTCGCTAGATGGACGCAGATCGGGGCGTTGAGGAGAATACCCAGTTTCGAGATGTGAAACTGGGTTGAGCAGAATTAAATATTGCTATCAATAAAAGCGCTTAGCTGAGATTTAGAAAGCGCTCCAACTTTAGTGGCTTCAACATTGCCATTTTTGAATAACATAAGTGTTGGAATGCCACGAATACCGTATTTTGGGGGTGTATTTTGGTTGTCATCAATATTGAGTTTGGCGACTTTAAGGCGACCCGCATATTCTTTACTAATATCATCCAGAATAGGTGCAATCATTTTACAAGGACCACACCACTCAGCCCAGTAATCCACCAATACCGGGATTGTAGATTGCAATACTTCCTGTTCAAAGCTTGCATCGCTCAAATGGGTAATGTTGTCGCTCATTGTTGCCTCGTAAGATAAAAAATGGTGAAATGTTTAAAGATGTATGGACTTGGCGATCACTCTAAGGTGCAGAATTTAGCCACTAAATAATGAGATAAGAGAAATATAAAAAAACTAAAGACGAGTATAGCAATAGATTTCACTCATAATCAAGTTTTTTAACTGCATTCAATTCCACAAGTCCCTGTGTTGAAACCAATAAAAGTCACGATGAAACAAATCTTTATGCGCAATCTATTTAACGCCCTTTGGTGGCTTGTCCTTAGCGTGATTGTCTTGGGGGGTGGTAACGCGTTCGCTGCGAATGATGGTTTTGTTTACCATGATCAAACTGGAAAAATCCATCAACTTTCCAATTACAAAGGCGCTTGGGTCGTAGTAAACTTTTGGGCACCTTGGTGTCCACCCTGCTTAGAGGAAATGCCGGAGCTTGTGGCCTTTTACGACGCCCATCGTGCCCAAAATATCATGGTTTTGGGCGTGGCTGTGCAATATGAGAGCAACGAGGCGGTGAATCGATATGCCGAAGACATGTTGATTTCTTACCCTATTATTTTAGGTGAGTCACAGCCGCATCGCATTCAACGGCCAGACGTTTTGCCTACCACTTATATCTACCAACCAAACGGACAGTTATATAAAATCAAACGCGGTGCATTGACCAAGCAATGGTTGGAACAAGTGCTGCGCGATGCGCAAGCCAAACCTTGATTGCCCTTAGTCGATTGCGACAGCTTCACCCGCTGCATTAATAACGCTTAATTGATTTTCTTTGGCAAACAACATCAATTGCTCAAAGCCCTCAGGATTCACCTCTTTAAGCTTCATATCCACCGATAAACAACGCACATTGTTGACTAACTTAGGCTTAAGGTAAGGCGAGTAACGCAATTTTTTATCCACGCCAAACGAGGCGTAGGTGCTACACATGCGGTCTACCCAATCGCTAGGACGAAATTGCTTGCCTGCTAGAGTGATGCCTTGAATAATAATTTCTTGGGTTTCCATATCGTTTCCTGCGTGTTTACTTAAATGAATTTACTTGATGTATTCGAATACTTTAACAACTTTGGCCACGCCTTCAGTGGTGCGTGCTATCTCGACTGCTTCAGTGGCTTCTTGTTCCGTGACGATGCCCATTAAATACACGGTTCCCGCCTCTGTCACCACTTTAAAAGCATTAGATGAAAATTTTCCTTCGCTAATAAAGCGGGTTTTCACCTTGGAGGTCACAAAAGCGTCTTGGCCACGATCACTAAGACTAGAGGCTGGGCCAACGGTCAATGCGTTGTGAATTTCCCGCACATTGGAAATTTCTCGGGTTAAGGTTTCGGCTTGTTGTCGTTGACTTTCACTGGGAACTTCGCCAGTGAGTAATACCACGCGGTTAAAGCTGGTCGTATTCACATGGGCCGCTTTTTCCATGTAATCGTACATCCGCTTGCCTACTTTAAGCTCAATGTTTTGATCTTCAATGTAAATGCCAGACGTGCGTCTATCCGTAATCATCAAGCCACCTGCCGCAGCGCCGCCCACGACCGCAGTAAAGCAACCACTCAGTTGTGTGCAGATTAAAATACAGGCAAGGGTGGATAGGGATTTATGCATGTGACATCCTTCTAGGCGCGTAATAAATCACGCAAAATTGAAATAACCAAACAACAGATGACAAAATTCTACGCTCTTTATGTGTCGATTGCATTACGAATCCACACGGGGACAGATTGATCTTGCGAAGCGTAGAGCACAGCATCAAAGCGACAAGGGCTGGCAACCGCTTGTTGTTGGCAATAAAATTGCGCCGCACGCACCAATTTTTGTTGCTTGAAATAATGAATGCTATCACCTGCGCTACTAAACAATGGATTGCTTCTTAGTCTGACTTCAATAAATACCAAGGTGATGCCTTCGCGCATTATTAAATCAATTTCACCATAGCGACAGCTAAAGTTTTGATGCACCAATGTCAGTCCTTGTTGTTGCAAGAACCGCAAGGCTGCTGCTTCAGCCGCCAGGCCTTTATTGTTGCGATTAAGCTTCAACTTGCCTGCTCCTTTGTCGGTCAGTCCAGCGATGCATGTTACCTGGTGAATAACGCTTAGCGATTTTGTAGGCTTGACTTAAAATATAGAGATGAACGCAAATGGCACATTATATGTGGTGGCTACGCCCATCGGCAACTTAGGTGATATCAGCCTGCGGGCATTGGATGTTTTGAAAACGGTGGATGTGATCGCCGCCGAAGATACGCGGCACAGTGTCAGCTTGTTGCGACATTACGGTATTTCTAAGCCATTGATGGCGGTACACGAACATAACGAGCAACAGTCTGCGCAACAGTTGGTGCAACGCTTGAAGGCAGGTGCCTCAGTGGCCTTAATTACAGATGCAGGCACCCCCGCTGTCAGCGATCCGGGAGCGATGGTCGTGCAAGGCGTGCGCGAAGCAGGATTTAGCGTGGTGCCGATTCCAGGGGCAAGTGCCGTGATTGCTGCCTTATCGGCCGCTGGCATTGCCCAGGCAGGCTTTTATTTTGAAGGCTTTTTGCCAGCCAGTGCCACGCACAGACGCAAGCGTCTCGAACAATTAAAACCATATCCCACCACGCTCGTATTTTACGAAGCGCCACATCGCATCGTCGCTTCCATGGTCGATTTGCAAACGGTGCTCGGCGCTACACGCACCATTACGATTGCCCGTGAGCTCACCAAAACCTTTGAGACCATCCATACCTGCACCTTGTCAGCTGCAGTGTTGTGGTTAGAGGCTGACAGCAATCAGCAGCGTGGCGAATTTGTATTGATATTGCATCCTTTAGTCATTGAAAAAACAGCGGGTTTAAGCGATGAAGTCACACGCGTATTAACATTGTTAATGCAAGCCTTGCCGCTTAAACAAGCCGTTGCACTAGCCACTGACATTACCGGCCACAAAAAAAATGAACTGTATGACGCTGCGTTGACCCTCAAAGCCAGCCAAGCGCATCCGCAACCCCAAGCATCCACGGATTTTTAACTGCAGGCTTCTCCGCTGTTTTGTAAACGCTTTTAGCAAGTACTCGAATGGAATTCCAATGACGACACTGACCCTCATTCGCCCTGATGATTGGCACGTACATCTTCGCGATGGCGCCACCTTACAAGCCGTATTACCCGATACTGCCAAACAATTTGCGCGCGCCATTGTCATGCCCAATTTGCGCCCGCCCGTCACCACGGCAGAGGCTGCACTGGCTTATTATCAGCGCATACGACAAGCCCTGCCAACGGACGCGCAATTTGAGCCGTTGATGACGCTGTATCTAACCGATAATACGCCCGCTGCTGAAATTATCCGTGCCCGACAAAGTGGCGTGGTGCACGCGGTTAAACTCTATCCAGCTGGCGCCACTACCAATAGTGATTCAGGTGTGACGGATATTCATCGCTGTGCAAATGCGCTGGCTGAAATGGAAAAACAAGGCATGCCACTCTTGATTCACGGTGAAGTCACCGATGGCGACGTCGACGTTTTTGACCGTGAAAAAGTGTTTATTGAGCGTCATCTACAACCCTTGCTCAAAGATTTTCCAGGGTTAAAAGTGGTGTTTGAACACATCACGACCTTAGAAGCCGCGCAATTTGTTGCCGAAGCCAGTCAGCAGGTGGCGGCCACCATCACCGCCCACCATTTGTTGATGAACCGGAATGCCATGTTCAATGGCGGTATCCGACCGCATCATTACTGTTTGCCTGTATTAAAACGTGAAGCGCACAGACAAGCCCTGGTAAAAGCGGCAATCTCTGATTCTGGCAAGTTTTTCTTAGGCACCGACAGTGCCCCGCACCCAAAATCTGCCAAAGAAGCCAGTTGTGGTTGTGCGGGCATGTATACCGCGCACGCCGCCATTGAGCTTTATGCGGAAGCGTTTGAGGCAGCGGGCGCGCTCGATAAATTAGAAGGCTTTGCCAGCATTTATGGTGCTGACTTTTATGGCTTGCCGAGAAATACCAGCCACATCACCTTACGTAAGCAATCGTGGCAGGTGCCAGAACAGATACCATTTGCGAATGATGTGCTGGTGCCGTTACGCGCTGGGCAAACGATAAGCTGGCAACTACTGTAATCAGGGGATGTATGTAGACGTATGCGTACATTTCCATAGCGAGTGATGTGATGAAGCAGTCACTCAATTTTATGTACGATTTAGGAGATTTAGATGGTTACACGTTTATATATTGGATTGTGCGCGTTGTTGTTCACGCTACAAGTGCAGGCTGTGAGCTTAGAAGAAATGCGTGGACAAAGCCCATACGGGCAAGCGTTCACAGGTTTGGATACCAATGGCGATGAAAAACTGAGCCGAACAGAAGCCGGCGCAGATCGCGATTTAAAAGCGGGCTTTTCCCAGGCGGACAAAAACAAAAATGGCAGCCTGGACCAAGAAGAGTTTTCTACCTACAAATCTAAGGTAGACACCAAAGAAAACAAACAAACCGCTACCGATAGCGCGATTACTACCAAAATTAAATCGCAATACCTAGTCGAAAAAAACTTTAGTAGCTTTAAAGTCAGTGTTGAAACCAAAGACCAAATGGTGATTTTAAGTGGCTTTGTCGATACCGCCGAACAAAAAGCCCGAGCTGGTACCATTGCTAAAGCGGTTAAAGGCGTCAAATCAGTGAATAATGCGCTGGTGGTCAAGCCTTAATCGCTAGGCAAGGTCAATCAGCGCTTACAGGACTAAAAGCGAGCTGATGTGAGTATTTGCTTTGAATCACGTATCCGCCATGGTTTGGCACAACTGATCAAAACTGGAAGTTACTTTTAAAACGTGTGTGCTGTTAAAGCTGCCAATCAATTGGCGCTTGCCCTTGAGAAACCAAATAAGCGTTGATTTTAGAAAACTGCTGATTCCCAAAAAACCCGCGATGCGCAGAAAGCGGGGACGGGTGCACGGATTGCAATATAAAATGTTTGGAGGCGTCGATAAAGGCGCCTTTTTTTTGCGCGTAGCTGCCCCACAACACAAATATCAAGCCTTGGCGCTTGGTATTCAGGGCGCGAATCGCAGCATCGGTAAAGGTTTCCCAGCCACGGTGTTGGTGTGAGCCTGCTTGGTCTTTTTCGACCGTCAGGGTGGCGTTCAGTAGTAAGACGCCTTGCGCGGCCCAAGGCCTTAAATCGCCGCTGCCACCCATCTTGATGCCTAAATCGGCTTCGATTTCTTTAAAAATATTTTGTAGCGAGGGTGGCGGGCGTACGCCATCAGGCACCGAAAAACTCAAGCCATGTGCTTGTGGCAGGTTGCGGTCTAAGCCGTGATAAGGGTCTTGGCCAATCACCACCACCCGCACTGCCTCAAACGGTGTGTGGTTAAATGCATTAAAAATCAGATGGCTAGGCGGAAAAATCACTTTGCCCGCCGCTTTTTCTTGTTTTAAAAAATCGCGTAAAGCCTGCATGTAGGGCTGTTGTAATTCATCCCCAATCTGGGCAAGCCATGAGGGGTGCAATTGGCCGGGTTTTTCTAGTGTCGTCATCAGGGTAAGCGTTAACAATGGTGATTGCGTTGCCTGCAGATCTAAGGCTTGCGCCCATGTATTGATTGTAAGCTGGCTTTAGCTCAGCAAGCAGCCTTTGCACCGGCCATGCCCAGCGGTGTGCTGGGATCGTCTCATTGACATGCGTTTATCGCTTAACACAACGGTAAAGTCATTTCGCTATGGCTTGCAAGCGGCGCAACACACTCTGATTTTAAATGTGTGGGCGCAGTGTAATGGTTTGTTGAAACCTAAGACAACTGTTTTTTTGTGACGTGTTAAAATCCCGCTCGAAGCCAACCAGACAGTCGCCGTCCAGCAATGGAGGGAGGAAAGTCCGGGCTGCACAGAGCGGGATGACGGCTAACGGCCGTACGTTGAAAGCTGGCAACAGTATAAGACGAGGAATAGGGCCACAGAGACGAGTAAACCTTCTTCGGAAGGTGGATGTGAAACGCGGTAACCTCCATCTGCAGCAATATCAAATAGGCTGGCATTTGTCTTAACGACATAAGGCGTGGTTCGCGCTGCCAGCGGGTAGATAGCTTGAGCGTGTGAGTAATTGCACGCCTAGATGAATGACTGTCAGCGACGTGAAGTCGTTACAGAACCCGGCTTATCGGTTGGCTTCACTCTTTTTTGCACGTATGTTTTTACCCGTATGTTTTTACACTTAAATTTTTATCCTTTAAATTCATATACTTAAATTTGTGTATTTAAACTTAATGATTTCAGCTTAGTTTTTCTTTGCTTGGCGTGCTTGCCAAGCGTCTAATGTGGATTTGATCTGTTGTTCGTGATAGCCACGAATCACCTCGCCAGCCACCAATAATACGGGCACACCGCGGCCATCGAGTCGTTGATATTGTTCACGGCCAACGTCTGACGTTTCAATGTTGTACTCCTGATACGGGATGTGCTTGGTTTTTAATAGGCGGCGGGTTTTTTCGCAATATGGGCACCAATCGGTCGCATATAGCAGCACCTTGCCTTGACTGAAGTCTGGCGGCGGGGCGATGTAATAGAGCCAGGTTCGCCATTGGCTCAGTACCAGTAAACCTATCACCAAGAATAAAAATCGCGTTCTCATCCGTTTCCCATCCAGTCCATTTTGCGGCCATGGCAGACGTCATCATGCCTTTAGATGGCGGCCTTTGCTGACAATGTTTAGATCAGAATAATCATATTTTATCTTTTGTATATTTTTCAATGGGATATACATTTTTATTAAACAATTTTGTTTGTTAAGTGTTGCAATCTCTTGATTTAAATTGAATTGTTAATTTAACGTAAGTCATTGTCTTTAAAGCAGAATTTTCGGTTAAAACCGCTTGCAATGGCGATTTAATTTAACTATAGTGTCGAAAAGGGTGGATTAGTGTTGTTTTGTGGGAAATTAATCCTATTTTTAATGAAAACTAGAAAGTCATGGCCCATTCATCATGTTTCGCGGTGCAGTACAGCTCAGTTTAGATGCAAAAGGGCGGCTCAGTGTGCCAGCCAAGCATCGTGACGCGCTCACTGCTGGCGGCCAGGGTGAGGTGGTGCTGACTGCGCACCCACATCGTTGTTTAATTCTATATCCGCAAGCCGCTTGGGAGCCGATTGAATCCAAGCTCACCAGCCTCTCTAGTTTTAATCCGCAAACCAGTGGCATCCAGCGCATGATTGTGGGGCAAGCCGATGTGTTGCAGTTAGATTCTGCAGGCCGCTTGCTGGTGAATGCAGTGTTGCGAAAATTTGCCCAGTTGGATAAAGAAGTAATGATGGTGGGTCAAGGCAGTCATTTTGAATTGTGGGACATGGCTGCTTGGGATCGCCAATTAGAGCAGTTGATGGCGCCCGATCAGTTGCAGATTCCGCAAGAGCTAGAGGGCTTTTCCTTATGATGACGGGCGCGCCGTTAGCGCCCGCGTCTGTGACGGAAGCGTCCTTGTCAGCAGCGTCTCCCGCACATATTACCGTGTTGCTCCATGCAGCTGTCGATGCGCTCAACGTGCGTGCCGATGGTGTTTATGTAGACGGCACATTTGGCCGAGGTGGCCATAGTCGCTTGTTGTTATCAAAGTTAGGCCAACAAGGCCGGCTGATTGCGCTTGATCGCGATTTGGCCGCCATCGCGCATGCGCAGTCCATCACCGATCCTCGTTTTACCATCGTGCACGCCCATTTTTCTAGTATGCAAGCGGTATTGTCCGACGCAGGGATCGCTGCAGTGGATGGCGTTTTGTTGGATTTAGGCATTTCATCACCGCAAATCGACCAAGGTGAGCGTGGGTTTAGTTTTAGGTTTGATGGCCCACTAGACATGCGAATGGATCAAAGTCGCGGCAAAACTGCCGCGCAGTGGCTTGCCACAATGACGGAAAAACAGTTGATAGAGGTGATTCGAGATTATGGTGAAGAACGGTTTGCTAAGCAGGTTGCAAGGGCGATTATTAAAGAGCGCGAAGATGGGCATGCCATCACCACTACAGGACAACTTGCCAAGGTCGTGGCAAGCGCCATCCCAAAGATTGAGCCGGGCCAGAACCCTGCAACGCGCACGTTTCAAGCTCTACGGATTTTCGTCAATCAAGAGCTTGAGGAATTATCGTTAGTTCTGCCTGATTGTTTGCGCTTGTTAAACACGGGTGGACGCTTGGCGGTGATTAGCTTTCACTCCTTAGAAGATCGCGTGGTAAAGCGTTTTATTCAATCCGAGCAAGATCGTGACAATTTGCCCGTTGGCTTGCCAATTCGCGCAAAAGATTTGCCGCAATCGCGGTTGCTGGCTGTCGGCAAAGCCATCAAGCCGACGGCGGCTGAAATCAAGGCCAATGTTCGTTCACGCAGTGCAGTGTTGCGCGTGGCCGAGAGGACGGCAGTGCAATGATACGCATTAATTTAATGTTGTTTGTGCTGACGGTGCTGATGGCGCTTGGGGTGGTCACTGCGCAATACAAAGCCCGTAAATTATATTTTCAGTTAGATCAGCAAGCGCAGCTCACCAAGCAATACATGACGGAATACGATCAGTTGCAAATTGAACAAAGTACTTGGGCCATGCACTCGCGCCTCGAAGCTTTTGCTACCTCGCGTTTAAAGATGCACAGTCCGCTGGCGCAGCAAACACAAGTCATACAGCTGGAGGCGCCACTTGCGCCGCGTGTTGATTAACGATGTTGCTCAAGGAAAGTCAACATAAGCTGGTGAAATTGCCAGCGTGGCGGCGCAGGGCCCTGCTGATTGCGCTGTTGCTTGGCTTTTTGGCCTTGCTAGGACGTGGGTTTTACTTACAAACCCTGCATAAAGAATATTTGATTAAAAAGGGTGAGGCATTTTCTCGTCGCAAGGTGGTGCTGATGCCACACCGCGGCAAGATTTATGACCGAAATTTTAAGCCATTGGCCATCAGTTTGCCGGTGGAGTCGTTGTGGACGAACCCAACCGATGTGCAGTTGAATGCGGCGCAATTAAAGCAAATGGCCAGTTTGCTCGCGATGAAGCCCAACGCCTTACAACAAAAGCTTGCGCAAAAAAATAAAGAATTTGTGTTTATCAAACGGAGAGTAGCGCCCGATGTGGCAAAGCGAGTCATGGCGATGAAAATCCCTGGGGTATTCAGTCAAAAAGAATACAAGCGCTTTTATCCAGCGGCGGACGTGGCCGCCCATATTGTGGGCTTTACCGGCATTGATGACACGGGCGTTGAGGGTATGGAGTTATTTCAAAACGCGGTGTTGGCGGGCTACAGTGGTAAGCGAGATTTTGTGCGTGACCGTAAAGGCCATGTGGTTGAAGATTTGGTCGCGGTGCAGTTGCCCCATGATGGGCAGGATTTGGTGCTGAGCATTGATCGCACTGTGCAATATATTGTGCATCGAGAACTCAATCGCGCCATGGAAAAACAAAAGGCCAAAGCCGCTGCTGCTGTGGTGTTGGATGCTAAAACGGGCGAAGTGTTGGCTATGGTGAATCTGCCGACCTATAACCCGAATAATCCTATCCATATCACCGGAAAAACGCGCAATTCCAGCATCGTGAATATGTTTGAGCCAGGCTCGACCATGAAGCCAATTACCGCTGCCGCGGCCATGGAGTTTGGCCCATACACCCCGGAAACAAAAATTCAAACGGCCCCAGGCTATTTAAAAATAGGCACGGCGACCATCCATGATGCGCATCCCAATCAAGTGCTTACCGTCGCACAAGTGATTCAAAAATCCTCCAACGTTGGGTCGGCCAAAATGGCGTTAGATCTCAATAAAGAGCAAGTATGGAATACCTATTTACAGTTAGGGTTTGGCGCAACCACCAAAATTGGGTTTCCTGGGGAAGCTGCGGGCCGGGTGCGGCACTATAAAACTTGGCGTCCGATTGAGCAGGCCACCATGTCGTATGGACATGGCATCAGTGTCACGCTGTTACAACTGGCGCGTGCTTACACCGTGTTTGCCAATGAAGGTGAGCTGATGCCAGTGACCTTAACAAAGTTATCAGAGGCGCCTGTGGGGCGGCAAGTGTTTTCTGCCAAGGTTGCCAATGCGGTGAAAGACATGCTTGAGTTGGTGGTACAACCAGGCGGCACCGCGCTCAAAGCGCAAGTCACGGGCTACCGCGTGGCTGGTAAAACAGGCACCGCGCATAAATTAGGCGCGGGCGGCTACGAGCATGATAAATATGTCGGATCTTTTGTAGGGATGGTGCCCGCCTCCAATCCACGTCTGATCATGGCGGTGATGATCGATGAGCCCAGTAATGGCGAATATTATGGTGGCACTGTCGCCGCACCCGTGTTTAGTGCGGTGATGAATGATGTCTTACGCATGTTGGCGGTGCCACAAGATGGGGTCAGTGTACCGCTCACTTCGCCTGAGTCCTTGGTGCCCGAAGCGATGGCCGATGTAAAGGAGGCCATGTGAGTACGGTGCAGATGCCTAGCCATGTACAGGCGTTGACGGCGGATAGCCGTCAAGTGCGCGCGGGCAGTGCGTTTCTGGCTTATCCAGGTCCGCACAGTGATGGTCGCGACTATATTGAGCAAGCCATCGCGCAGGGTGCAGCGTTGGTGTTGTGGGAGCCTGCGCAATTTGAATGGCAAGCACGTTGGCAAGTGATGCAAACAGCGGTGCCAGGCTTGCAAATGCAAGCAGGGCACATCGCCAGCGCTTTTTATCAGCATCCTTCTCACGCGATGTGGTGTATTGGCGTGACGGGTACCAATGGCAAAACCACGGTCAGTCATTGGCTGGCACAAGCCTATGCTTACCTGCAACAGCCAGTTGCCGTGATGGGGACGTTGGGCAACGGCCCACTCGATCAGTTGCAAGCATCGCTCAATACCACCTTGGGCGCGATTGATTGCCAAAAACAACTGGCGCAGATGCGGGACACTCACACGCAAGTCGTTGCGATGGAAGTGTCTTCACATGGGTTAGACCAAGGCCGCGTCAACGGTGTAGCGTTTGATGTGGCGATTTTTACCAACCTCACACGCGATCATCTGGATTATCACCACACCATGGCAGCCTATCAGGCGGCCAAACGTAAATTGTTTGATTGGTCCAGTTTGCGCGTCAGTATTGTCAATGTCGACGATACGGTGGGTCTTGCCCTGTATCAAGAGCTGACCACGTTATCAAGGCCAGTGCTGAGTTATGGCTTGCATACTGGCGACATCCATGCCAAACACATCACCAGCTTGGCCACAGGTTTTCAACTAGATGTCGTTACCCCGCAAGGTGAGGGCGTGGTTACGTTACATGCGTTAGGTGCATTTAATATTAGCAATGCGTTTGCCGTGTTGGCTAGCTTATTAGCGCATACGATTCCATTGCCTCTCGCACTGGAAGCGATTTCACAACTGCGTCCAGTGCAAGGCCGCATGCAAATGTTAGGTGGTGGTGATGCACCGTTGGTGGTGGTCGATTATGCGCATACCCCAGATGCCCTATCGCAAGCGCTGACCACCTTGCGAGCGCAAACCGCTGGACACATCACTTGCGTCTTTGGTTGTGGGGGCGATCGTGATCCAGGTAAGCGCGCGGAAATGGGTGCGATTGCCAGTCGTTTGGCCGATGAATTAATGCTCACCACGGATAATCCACGCTTTGAGGCGCCAGAGCACATTATCAACATGATATTGGCTGGGGTATCGGCGCCATATACCTACCAAGCAGATCGCGCACAGGCGATTACGCAAGCTATACAGCAAGCGCACATTGGAGATGTGGTGCTGGTGGCAGGCAAAGGCCATGAGCCTTATCAAGAGGTGCAGGGCGTACGTTATGCGTTTAGTGATGTTGAATGCGTGCAGGCAGCATTGGTGGCTTATGCTGCAGCGAAAGGCGTTCAATCATGATGCGATTGCAAGACATTGCAACCCAATTGCAAGCTACCTTAATCGGTGAAGATGTCACGATTCGTGGTGTGGAAACAGATAGCCGTCGCGTGGCGGCAGATCAATTGTTTGTGGCCTTGATGGGCGCGAACTTTGATGGCCATGACTTTATTGATCAAGTCGCAGCACTTGGTGCAGTGGCGGCGATGGTCTCTAAACCTGTATCAAGCCCCATCCCCACCTTGTTGGTGGAAGACACTCGATTGGCCATGGGGCGTTTAGCCGCCGGTTGGCGCGCGCAATTGGGGTTGCCGCTGATTGCAGTGACCGGTAGCAATGGCAAAACCACGACCAAAGAAATGATCGCCGCCATTTTGCAACAACACACTGGGATCGCGTCGCAAGTACTGGCCACGGCAGGCAATTTTAACAATGACATTGGCATGCCGCTCACACTGCTCAAGCTCACCGCCGAACACCGTTATGCCGTGATTGAAATGGGCATGAATCACCTAGGTGAAATTGATTACCTGACACAGCTTGCTCAACCTGATGTCGCCATGATCATTAATGCAGGGACTGCCCACATTGGTGAGTTAGGTTCGCGTGAAAACATTGCACAAGCCAAAGGTGAAATTTTTGCAGGACTCAAGCCTGATGGCGTTGCCGTCATCCCCGCCGATAGTCCATTTGCAACCTATTGGCGCGGCTTAAACCAAGGCCGTCAACAGCTCACTTTTGGCCTCGCGGAACATGCCGATGTGCGTGGCGAATGGCAAGCGCAGGGCGCAACCAGCCAGTTGCAATTGCATTATCAAGGCGAGCATGTTTCGTTTGAAGTGCCATTACCCGGCGTACATAACGCCATGAACGCCTTAGCCGCCGCCGCCGCCAGTTTGGCTATTGGCGCCAGCCTCACTGCGGTTGCACAAGGCATCCGTCAATTTGCAGGCGTACACCGTCGTTTGCAAACCAAAACGGCTGCAAGTGGCGCGCAATTGATTGACGACACTTACAACGCAAATCCAGATTCCATGCAGGTGGCGATTGATGTATTGCAAGCGTATAGCGGCAACACTTGGTTTGTGATGGGCGATATGGGTGAGCTTGGCGCGGATGCGCTTGCCATGCACGCCAGTATTGGCGCGTATGCAAAACGCGCGGGCATCCAGCACTGTTGGACGGTGGGCACACATAGTCTTGCGGCAGCACAAGCCTTTGGTGCTACAGCACGGCATTTTGACCAAGTAGAAGACTTAATACAGGCGCTTAAGCCGCATCTCGGCGCACAAGACGTGGTCTTGGTCAAAGGCTCGCGTTTTATGCGTATGGAGCGCGTGGTGGACGCGCTGACTGCGGCCATCCCTGGAACAGAATAGGAAAATAAAAATATGTTACTAGAACTTGCAAAATGGTTGGCCAGTGATATCCGCGGATTTCATGTATTTGATTACATCACCTTTCGAGCGGTGTTGGCGACGCTGACCGCGTTGGCCATATCGTTTATGGTCGGCCCAGCCATGATACGCAAGCTGACTGAATATAAAGTCGGTCAAGCGGTGCGTGATGATGGTCCACAAACGCATTTGGTGAAAGCCGGTACACCCACCATGGGCGGTGCTTTGATTTTAGTGGCGATTGCAATTTCAACCTTGCTTTGGGGCAATTTGCATAACCGCTTTATCTGGGTCGTACTGATCACCACCTTGGGCTTTGGTGCGGTGGGATGGGTCGATGATTACCGCAAAGTGGTATTCAAAAATCCCAAAGGCTTATCCGCCAAAGAAAAATACTTTTGGCAAAGTGTGATTGGCTTAGGCGTAGCGGGGTTTTTATATGCGACCGCATCAACACCCGTAGAAACCACTTTGATCGTGCCATTTTTCAAACATCTTGCTCTACCGTTAGGCGCGGTAGGTTTTATTGTGCTGACTTACTTGGTGGTGGTGGGGAGCAGCAATGCAGTGAATCTGACGGACGGTTTAGATGGATTGGCCATTTTGCCAACAGTCATGGTGGGCAGTGCACTGGCTTTGTTTTCATATGTGGCAGGGCATGTGGTGTTTTCCAAATACTTAGGGATTCCCTATGTGGCAGGGGCTAGCGAGCTCATGGTGTTTTGTGCGGCGATGGCGGGCGCAGGCCTCGGCTTTTTATGGTTTAACGCCTATCCCGCCGAGGTGTTTATGGGTGATGTCGGTGCGTTGGCATTGGGAGCCGCATTGGGGATCGTCGCGGTGATTGTTCGTCAGGAAATTGTGCTGTTTATCATGGGTGGTGTGTTCGTGATTGAGACCTTTTCTGTGGCCGCGCAGGTGTTGTATTTCAAATACACCAAGAGAATGACAGGCACGGGCAAACGGATTTTTTTAATGGCGCCATTACACCACCACTACGAGCAAAAAGGATGGAAAGAAACGCAAGTGGTGGTGCGCTTTTGGATCATCACCATGATGTTGGTGTTGGTGGGCTTATCAACCCTTAAATTACGCTAATCGAAATCTATCGTCATGAATAAGAAGCTTGAACATCAACGTGTTGCAGTCATCGGTCTCGGTGAGACTGGTTTGTCTGCATTGCGTTGGCTCCGGCATATCGGCGCCAATGTCAGCATGTTTGATTCACGCCTGCATCCGCCAGGGCTAGAGCATTTGCGTCAAGCGTTTACCGATACTCCCTATTTTATTGGCCCGTTTGACGCAGAACTGTTGTGTGCGATGGATATGATCGTGATCAGCCCCGGCGTTTCGCTGCAAGAGCCTGCCATACAACAAGCCCTCACTCACGGCGTGACCGTGATTGGCGATGTGGAGTTGTTTGCGCAGTTTCGTGCGCCCTACGCCAAGGTCATTGCGATTACAGGTTCCAACGGTAAAACCACCGTGACCACCTTGGTTGGTGAGATTTGTAAACAAGCGGGTTTATCCACCATCGTGGCGGGAAATATTGGCTTACCCGTACTGGATACCTTGTTCATGCCAACGCCCGATGTGTATGTGCTCGAACTGTCCAGTTTTCAATTGGAGACTACCACGCAATTAGTGGCCGATGTCGCCACCGTTCTCAATCTGAGCGAAGACCATCTAGACCGCTATCCCTCGATGCAAGCTTACGCGGATGCAAAAGCACGCATTTATCTGCTTGCACGGGTGGCTGTCGTTAATCGCGATGATGTGCCCAGTATGTTGCTTGCAGGCGATTTACCAAAAGTATCGTTTGGGGTGGATGCTTCTGCCAGCATGAATGATTACGGCTTGGATGATGGTGGTTGGTTGTGTGTTGGTCGGCGGCGCTATTTGGATAGCGAAGCCTTGCGGTTGCGTGGCAAGCATAACATCGCCAACGTATTGGCATCGATTGCATTATGTCAAACCATCGGGATCGACAAAATTTCTATTTTGAACACGGTGCAATCTTTTCAAGGCCTGCCACATCGGGTCGAATGGGTCGCTGAAATCGACAGCATTGATTTTTATGATGACTCTAAAGGCACCAACGTCGGGGCCACCGTGGCCGCCATCAGCGGTATGCTCAAACAAGGCAAACCGCAAAAAGTGGTGTTGATTGCAGGCGGTGATGGCAAAGGCCAGGACTTTACCCCCTTGCATGCTGCGGTGCGCGATCACGCGCGCGCCGTGGTGTTGATTGGTCGTGATGGCCCGCAAATACTGCAGGCGTTACAAGGCATTGATATACCGATGGTGGATGCCGTCGATTTACCAGCAGCCGTGGCGATTGCCAAAACCTTAGCCTCAGCGGGCGATGCCGTGCTGTTATCCCCTGCATGTGCCAGCTTTGATATGTTTAAAAATTATGAACATCGTGCACAGGTGTTTATTGCAGCAGTCAAAGCGCTGGAGGGTCAATGTTAGGCCCACTCATGATGTCGCGCGAGCGGTATAACGCGCCGTTATATGATTTTTCACTGCTGTGGGTGGTGTTGAGTTTGCTCGCCTTTGGCATGGTGATGGTGTATTCCGCCTCGATCGCCTACGCCGATGCCAGCAAAATGTTCGGGCATAACAGCGTCTATTTTCTCACCCGTCAGGCCATATATATCGCGATTGGCTTGCTGGCGGCCACCGTTGCCTTTCAAATCCCAATGAACAGTTGGCAAAAAATGTCGCCGTATTTGTTTATTGGCGGCGTCATGTTGTTGGTCATGGTGCTGATTCCAGGTATCGGCAAGGTGGTGAATGGCAGCCGTCGTTGGATTTCACTGTTGGTCATGAACTTACAACCTTCAGAATTGGTGAAATTATTTATTGCCATGTATGCCGCTGATTATGCGGTGCGTAAAGCCAGTTTGATGCATGACTTTAAAAAAGGATTTTTACCCATGGTAGGGGTGATGGCCTTGGTTGGGTTCTTGTTGTTAAAAGAACCTGATTTTGGCGCATTTACCGTCACCGCGGCCATCGCCTTTTCCATCATGTGGTTAGGCGGCGTACATCTGAAAATTTTTATTGCCATGTTGGGCGCGGTGCCCTTGGCGGTGATTGCCATGATTGTGATGGAGCCCTATCGCTTGGAGCGGATGCGCGGCTTTTTAAATCCATTTGATGATCCGTTTGATACGGGCTACCAGCTGTCTCATGCCTTGATCGCGTTTGGGCGCGGTGAGTTTTGGGGCGTGGGTTTGGGTGGTAGTGTGGAAAAATTATTGTATTTACCTGAAGCGCATACCGACTTTTTACTGGCTGTGGTTGCAGAAGAACTGGGCTTTGTGGGGGTGACGGTGGTGGTATTACTGTTTGCATGGTTGGTGATTCGCGCCTTTAGTATCGCCAAAGAAGCGGTGGCCAATGAGCGCTACTACGCCGCCTTGCTGGCACAAGGCATCGGTGTCTGGATCGGTGCTCAAGGCTTTATCAATATGGGGGTGAACATGGGCCTATTGCCGACCAAAGGCTTAACTTTGCCCTTGCTCTCGTATGGTGGCAGCGGCATTTTAGCCAACTGCATCGCCATGGCCGTCCTCCTCCGCATCGACCATGAAAATCGCAGGCTACAAAAGGGGCTAACGGTATGAATTGCTTAATGCTTTTAAGCGTTGCCTTTTTGAAAAGTGGCCTAAGATTTCGGAGTAGGCTCACTGGTTTTGCGTTAGCAAAACCAGTTAAGCGAAGCGGCCGAAGCCAAAATCGCAGGCTGCAAAAGGGGCTAACGGTATGAGTCAGCCACAAAATACGCTATTGGTGATGGCGGGTGGCACGGGTGGTCATGTGTATCCTGCCATGGCGGTGGCGGATGCGCTTCAAGCCGAAGGCTGGCGCATTGTATGGTTAACCACACAGGGCGGGTTGGAAAACCGTTTGATTGCGGATAAGCCTTATCAACACTTAAGCATCAGTATGCAAGGCGTGCGTGGTAAGGGCGTGTTGGGCTGGTTACGCTTGCCGCTCAATTTAGTGAAAGCGGGGTATCAAGCCTATGGTGCCTTCAAGGCTTGTCGCCCTGATGTGGCGTTGGGTATGGGCGGTTTTGCGGCTTTTCCAGGCGGTGTGATGGCAAAGTGCTTAGGTGTCCCCTTGGTGATTCATGAGCAAAATTCGGTCGCGGGCTTAACCAATCGGGTATTGGCGATGTTGGCCAATCAAGTGCTCACTGGATTTCCGCGCGCGTTAGGCGCCAAAGGGCGTCACGTTGGCAACCCGGTTCGGCAACAGATTACGCAATTGCCAATGCCCAGCGAGCGCTTTGCCGAGCGCGAAGGGCCGTTGCGGGTGTTGGTGGTCGGAGGCAGTTTAGGGGCTGCTGCGTTAAACAGTCAGTTGCCGCAAGTGTTTGCACTGTTTGACCCAGCACAGCGGCCGCAGATTATTCATCAAGCGGGCGAAAAGCATATCTCAGCACTCACTTCTGCTTATGCGGCGGCTGGTGTGGCCGCCGATTGTCGCGCGTTTATTCAAGACATGGCCACGGTGTATGGCTGGGCGGATATTGTGATTTGTCGCGCAGGGGCGTTAACGGTGGCTGAGCTGGCCAATGTCGGTGTGGCCAGTGTGCTGGTGCCGTTTCCGTTTGCGGTGGACGATCATCAAACCACCAATGCGCACTATTTAAGTGATGCGGATGCCGCATGGTTGATCCCACAAGCCGAGTTAACAGTCACTAGCTTGGCACAACAATTACAAGCACTGACGCGTGAGCGCTGTTTGCAGATGGCAATGCGCGCGCGCGCTTTGGCAAGCCCAAGTGCGACGCAAAGCGTGGCAGAGGTGATACAGCGGTTAGCTGTGCATGGAAAACAACGATGAAACATAAAGTTAAAAATATTCATTTTATTGGGATTGGCGGCTCTGGCATGAGTGGCATCGCCGAGGTGTTGCTCAATCTTAATTTTCAAGTGAGTGGTTCTGATTTAGCCAGTAATGCGACGACGCAACGCTTGCAACAATTTGGCGCAACAGTCTATCAAGGGCATGCCGAAGCGCATTTAGTCGATGCTGACGTGGTGGTGGTATCGAGTGCAATCAACGAAGCCAACCCCGAAATCATGGCCGCGCGCGCTAGACGGATTCCGGTGATACCGCGCGCGGTGATGTTGGCCGAATTAATGCGCTTTAAACAGGGCATTGCGGTGGCAGGCACCCACGGTAAAACCACTACCACCAGTTTAATTGCCAGTATTTTGGCCGAAGCCAATATGGACCCCACCTTTGTGATTGGCGGCAAATTGGAGGCGGCAAGCGCCAATGCGCGTTTAGGGACTGGGGATTGGATTGTGGTGGAGGCGGATGAATCTGACGCCTCATTTTTGCATTTAACGCCAGTGTTAGCGGTGGTCACCAATATTGATCAAGACCACATGGATACCTATGAGCATAGCTTTGATAAACTAAAAAATGCCTTTGTCGAGTTTTTGCAACAAATCCCGTTTTGGGGCATGGCCGTGTTGTGTTTGGATGACCCCCATGTGCAGGCAATATTGCCGCGGGTCACGCGGCCAGTCACCACCTATGGCACCCATGCTGAAGCCAGTATCCGTGCAGAACACATCGTAGCAGACCATGGCAAGATGCATTTTAGTTTGGTGCGTAAAAACGGCATTACCCAGCGCCACCAAGTAACGCTCAATTTACCAGGCCATCATTTTGTATTAAATGCGTTGGCCGCGATTGCCATTGCGACCGAGCTTGGCGTACCAGACCAAGCCATTTTTAAAGCCTTGGCCGAATTTAAGGGCGTCGGTCGTCGTTTTGAACGCTATGGTGACATCGCAACCGCAGGTGGGCATTTCACCTTGGTCGATGATTACGGTCACCACCCGGTAGAAATGCAGGCGGTAATTGCCGCTACCCGTGGCGCATTTCCCGGTCGCCGATTGGTCTTGGCGTTTCAGCCGCATCGCTATAGCCGTACCCGTGATTGTTTTGAAGATTTTGTCCGCGTGCTGTCCACGGTGGATGCTTTGTTACTGACGGAAGTTTACGCCGCCGGCGAAGCCCCGATCGTCGCCGCGGATACGCGCAGTCTCATCCGCGCCATCCGCGTGCATGGCAAGCTGGAACCTCGGTTTGTAGACAGTACCGATGCCCTGCCGCAAAGCATTCTCGAAACTGTACAGCCCAATGATGTGGTCGTGGTGATGGGTGCCGGCTCCATTGGGCAAGTAGCGGCCAACACTAGGCGCTTGAGTCTCGTATGACTGCCAACCTCACCCTGATGCATCACGCGCCGTTAGCACGCTACACCAGTTGGCGCGTTGGCGGGCCAGCGGATACCTTGGTCAAGGTCGAGAGCTTGGCGGCGCTTCAGCAATGCTTAGCGGACGTGCCAGCCGATGAGCCCATCACGTTTATCGGTTTAGGCAGCAATGTATTAATTCGTGATGGTGGCATCCGTGGCACGGTGGTGGTCATGCATCAAGCATTGCAAACTCTCGAGATGCAAGGGGCATTGATTTATGCCGAATCTGGCGTTACTTGCGCAAAATTAGCGCGCTTTGCTGCCAGCCAGCAGCGCGAAGGCGCGGAATTTATGGCCGGTATTCCTGGTACGGTCGGTGGCGCACTGGCCATGAATGCTGGGTGTTATGGCGGTGAAACCTGGCAATGGGTACACCAAGTGCTCACCATTAACCGCGCCGGCGAGGTACATATCCGTGACCGCGCAGCATTTAGTCCCAGCTATCGCCATGTCACCTGGCCTGTTGCTGACGAATGGTTTTTAGGGGCTTGGTTTGCGGTGCCTGCGGGCGATGGCGCGGCCTCAGCTGAAAAAATCAAGCAATTATTGGCAAAACGCTTGGCCAGTCAGCCGCTGAATATGCCCAGTGCGGGCTCTACATTTAGAAACCCAGAGGGCGATTTTGCGGCGCGCTTGATTGAAGCGTCTGGGCTTAAAGGGTTTCAAATTGGCGGTGCACAGGTATCGGAAAAACATGCCAATTTTATTGTGAATCTTGGCAATGCCACCGCCGCCGATATTGAACAATTGATCGCGCATATCAAGCAAACCGTGTGGCAACAACACGGGGTTACGTTAATACAAGAAGTCAAAGTGATTGGTGAAGCATGCAGTTAACAAACCAAAGGGTTGGCAAAGTGGCCGTGTTGTTAGGCGGCCGTTCAGGTGAGCGCGCAGTCTCGCTCAAAAGTGGTGGCGCGGTATTGGCTGCCTTACAACGCCAAGGCATCGATGCACATGCATTTGACCCAGCCGAGCAACATTTAAGTGCCTTGCAGGGCTTTGATCGCGCCTTTATCGCCTTGCATGGCCGCTACGGGGAAGATGGCACCATTCAAGGTGCGCTTGACTATATGGGGATTCCCTACACGGGCAGTGGCGTCATGGCATCTGCCATTGGCATGGATAAATGGCGGACCAAGCTGTTGTGGACGGCTGCCCAAGTGGTGACGCCTGCCTTTGTGTTGATGCATGACGACACCCATGCGCAGGATGTGATTGACACCCTCGGCTTGCCTTTGTTTGTGAAGCCCGCCAATGAAGGCTCAAGTATTGGGGTAAGTAAGGTGAACACCGCTGCAGATCTGGCACCCGCCTATGCGCTGGCAAAGCAATCTGATCCGCTGGTGATTGCTGAACAATATATTGGCGGTGGCGAATACACCGTGGGTATTTTAGGGGATACCGCCTTGCCCATCGTGCGCATCGTGCCCAAAAACGAATATTACGATTACGAGGCGAAATACCTACGTAACGATACCGAATATCGCTGCCCCGCTGGCCTCAGTCCTGCGCTTGAACAAACCATCCAAGCGCAAGCTTTGCACGCGTTTAAAGTGATCGGCGGCGAAGGTTGGGGGCGGGTAGACTTTTTAATGGATGCACAAGGGCAGCATTATTTTTTAGAGGTGAATACCAGCCCTGGCATGACCGACCATAGCTTGGTGCCCATGGCCGCCAAGGCAGCAGGCATTGATTTTGATGCCTTGGTCGTGCAGATTTTGCAACAAACTCAAATGCAGAAAGGGTAACGGCTTAGCGCAATGTGGGATCAACCAACTTGGCTTAATTGGCTCGCAAATCTGCTGTTTTCCATCGCAGCAGTGTTGGTGTTGTATGCCGCCCTGTTTGTGACGCTGCACTTGCCGATTTTTCCCGTCAAGCATGTACAAGTCGCGGGCAATTTAAGCCATGTCAATCAAGAGCAAATTCAATTGATTGTGCGCAAATATTTAAAAGGTAATTTTTATACCTTGGATTTACAACGTACACGCAGTGCGTTTGAAAAACTGCCGTGGGCGCGCAAAGTCAGTGTGCGCCGTCAGTGGCCAGACACCATTGTGGTGCACATTGAAGAGCATCGCGCGATCGGACGTTGGGGCAGTATCGCCTTGGTCAATCAGCACGGCGAATTGTTTCAAGCCGCATCGGATGCGCAGTTGCCGATATTTTATGGCCCTGGGGACACCGTGAAAGAGATCACCCAAGGCTACCGTAGTTTTGTGGCCTTGCTGGCGGGCACGCCACTTAAGATTCAGCAATTACGCTTATCCTCACGGCGGGCGTGGGAGATGAACACCACCGATGGCCGACAAATGGTGCTGGGCCGTGAAGCGGTGAACACGCGCTTAGCGCAGTTTGTGCAAGTGTATTTGCAACAACCGTTGATTGCTGACAGCCAATGGCGTTATGCCGATTTACGTTATCCCAACGGATTTGCCCTGCGGCTAACACAGGGAAGCGGGACATAAAGTGATGACACATCACAAGGAAAACACATGAGTAGAGTAAGAGAAGATAAAAATTTAATTGTTGGGCTGGACATTGGGACGTCCAAAATTGTCGCGATTGCCGCTGAGTTGCTGCCAGATGGCACATTGAAAGTGATTGGCATTGGACAACATGCGTCACGCGGCCTCAAAAAAGGCGTTGTCGTCAATATCGACTCCACTATGCAAGCCATACAGCGCGCGATTGAAGAGGTCGAGCTGATTGCAGATTGCAAGATTAATACCGTCTACTCAGGCATCGCAGGCAGTCACGTCAAAAGTTTGAATTCACATGGCATGGTCAAAATTAAAGAAAGCGAAGTCGCCCAAAGTGATATTGACCGCGTGGTGGAAACCGCGCGTGCGATTGCGCTGCCAGCTGATCAGCAAATTCTGCACATTTTGACCCAAGAATTCATCATTGATGGCCAAGAGGACGTACGTGAGCCTTTGGGCATGAGTGGCATCCGTTTAGAAGTACGGGTGCATATTGTGACGGGCGCCGTGGCCGCCGCACAAAATATTGTGAAGTGCATCAAGCGCTGCGGCTTAGAAGTGAGCGATTTGATTTTGCAACCGTTGGCCTCCAGTGAATCCGTGCTCACCGATGATGAAAAAGAGTTGGGTGTGTGTTTGGTGGACATTGGCGGTGGCACCACCGATATCGCCGTGTTTAAAAATGGGGCGATTAGGCATACCGCGGTGATCCCGATTGCAGGGGACCAAATTACCAACGATATTGCAGTCGCCCTGCGTACCCCCACCCAATCGGCCGAGGACATCAAAGTCAAGCATGGGTGTGCCTTGCGCCAATTAGCCGATCCCCGCGAAGTGGTTGAAGTGCCTGCCGTAGATGGCCGTGAACCGCGTCAATTATCGTGTCAAGCGTTGACCGAAGTCATTGAAGACCGCGTCGAAGAAATTTATGAGTTTGTACAACAAGAGTTACGCCGCAGTGGCATGGAGTCGATGATTGCCTCTGGCATTGTCATCACGGGCGGCGCGGCACAAATGCGCGGCATGGTCGAGCTGGGCGAGGAGATCTTTCATACGCCGGTGCGTTTAGGCGTGCCACGTTATGTGGAGGGCTTATCCGAGGTGATTAATAACCCACGCTATGCCACGGGCATTGGCTTGTTGTTGCTAGCTAAGGGCCAAATTGAAAAACAAATGGTGGGTAATTTGCAATCGAACGCGTTTGGACGCTTGTTAGAAAGAATGAAAAGTTGGTTCACTGGAAATTTTTAACAGAGAATTTTTAATGGACCAGCCATATTAGGTGCTTTTGTTTTCGGACAAAGGTGGTTTTAGGGCGAATGTCTCAGTAGAGCATTCAAGAAGTAAGGCAAACTTGGAGAGTAAACATGATTGAAATTTTTGATAAAGAGAGCGATGGCGCAGTCATTAAAGTCATAGGTGTCGGTGGATGCGGTGGTAATGCCGTCGAACACATGATGACCAAAAGCGTGACGGGCGTTGAATTTATTTGCGCCAACACCGATATGCAAGCGCTGAAAAAGAGCAATGCAAAAGTCGTGTTGCAAATTGGCTCGGACATTACCAAAGGCTTAGGCGCGGGCGCCAAACCGGCGATTGGTCGTGAAGCGGCGTTAGAAGACCGTGACAGTATTGCCGAAACCATTGATGGTGCAGACATGCTATTTATCACCGCAGGCATGGGCGGTGGCACGGGCACTGGCGCCGCACCGATCATTGCGGAAGTCGCACGTGAAATGGGTATTTTAACCGTGGCGGTGGTCACCAAGCCGTTTGCGTTTGAAGGTAAGCGTGCCAAGGTGGCGATGGAAGGCTTGGAAGAACTTTCACAATACGTTGACTCTCTGATTGTGATTCCCAACGAAAAATTAATGGAAGTGTTGGGCGAAGACGTGACCGTGGTGGATGCTTATCGCGCGGCCAATGATGTGTTGCACAATGCCGTGTCTGGCATTGCTGAAATTATCAATTGCCCAGGCATGGTCAACGTCGACTTTGCCGACGTGCGTACCGTGATGTCTGAAATGGGCATGGCGATGATGGGCTCCGCCGAAGCCAGTGGTCCAGACCGCGCCCGTATTGCTGCCGAACAAGCCGTAGCAAGTCCGCTGTTAGAGGATGTCAATCTTGCCAATGCGCGCGGTGTATTGGTCAATATCAGCGCCAGCAGCAGCTTTAAAATGCGTGAATATTATGATGTGATGAACACCATCAAAGAATTTACAGCAGAAGATGCCACTGTGATTGTCGGTAACGTCATGGACGAAACCATGGGCGACAACTTGCGCGTCACCATGGTCGCCACAGGGTTAAATGGTGCGGTGGGTAAACGTCAAGCCAAGCCAGAATTAAAAGTCATGACCACCTTACGTGACGGCACCACCAATCAGCCGATTTTTAATACCGTGGCTGAGGAAGAAGAGCCGGCTGTTTTTACCAGCAATAGCCGTCGTGCACAGGTCGAGGCGATGAAAAATTCGGGGATTGAAGAATACGATATTCCTGCTTTTTTACGCAAACAAGCCGATTAGTGGCGATACCGTGATTGACTTATAATAGGGTCAATCCACATAAGAAATGAGAGTAACCATGTTAAAGCAACGCACGCTTAAACACAGGATCAGTGCCACTGGCGTCGGGTTACATAGCGGTGAGAAAGTCACCCTAACCCTCAACCCAGCACCCGCTGATCATGGGGTGGTATTTCAGCGTATTGATTTGCCCAATACGCCCCCCATTCACGTCAATGCCATGGCTGTGAATGACACCCGCCTGAGCTCTGCCCTAGAGTCCTCAGGTGCGCGCGTTGCGACCGTGGAGCATTTAATGTCCGCCCTGGCAGGGCTTGGGGTGGACAATGTGCTGATCGAATTGACGGCAGCCGAAGTGCCGATTATGGATGGCAGTTCGGGCCCGTTTATTTTTTTACTACAAACCGCAGGCTTGCAAGAATTAGAAGCCCCAAAAAAGTTTGTACGTATCTTAAAAGAAGTGGAAGTCAAAGAAGCGGACAAATGGGCAAAATTTAGTCCTCATCATGGCTTTAAAGCAGAATTCACCATAGATTTTGCCCATCCTGTATTTGAGTTTTCGGGTAAAACAGTGACGATCGATTACGACAGTCAAAGTTATGTGGATGATATTAGTCGCGCCCGTACCTTTGGCTTTATGCACGAGGTGGAGTATTTACGGGCCAATGGCTTAGCCAAAGGCGGTAGTCTAGATAACGCCATCGTCTTGGACGAATACAAAGTCCTCAACGGTGGTGGATTGCGTTACGAGGATGAATTTGCCAAACATAAGGTATTAGACGCCATCGGCGATTTGTACATTTTAGGCTATCCCATCATCGGTAAATTTTCAGCATTTAAATCTGGCCATGCCCTCAATAATCAATTGTTGCGTGCCTTGTTAGCCGATCCTACCGCTTGGGAATTTAGTACCTTTGATGATGACAGCTTAGCCCCCGTTGGTTTTGTCAAACAACGCGACTATTTTTCACCGACGCCATTTTTTACAGCTTAAGGCGTTTACACATTATGTGGTGGATTAGGATTGTATTTACAGGCTTGGTGTTGAGCACGATTGTGCTCGCGTTACTAGGCTGGAACACCCAACAAGCGCGCTATTGGCAATGGCTGAAACTGGTTTGGAAAACCGGCTTTGTGCTGCTGTTGTTGATTTTGCTGTTTTTCTTTTTAAGTCGACTTGCGAGAATTTAATCACCGTCACGTTTCGTCCGGGATTTGCGCCTCATGAAGACTGTTCTCAAGCCTGTTGTTTCTCACCTGTTGTATGGGGCCTTGTGCTGGGTCCTGATGTGGTCAAACACTGCAATGGCGTTGTCCGTATTGGCTTCCGACATTGAGTTGTATACCCAAGCCAAACAAGCCTATCAAACAAAAAACACGGCGGTGTTGCAAGAAGGCATTGAGTTGCTCAAGCAGCGTCGCTCGGTGTTATTGCCGTATTTGCAATACTGGCAATTGATCCTCAGCATGGACCAAGTCAGCTATCCACAGATTCAGGCATTTTTGGACGAAAATAACGAAAATCTGCTGGGTCAACGCGTGCGTGAACTCTGGTTAAAACGCTTGGGCCGCACCCAATCTTGGGAGCAGTTTTTACAAGTACGTGCGCAAATGCCCATGTATTACAGCTTGTCCGAACTGGCGAATCAATGTTTTCAAGTACAAGCAGGCGTGGTTATGGATGATCCAGAAGCCTATGTGGCTGGCAAAGCCTTGCTGTTTGCTGGCAAAGAATTGCCTGCCGATTGTCAGGGCATGCTTGAGGATTTGCAAAAAGTTGATTTGCTGGATGCGTCGATGTTGTTAACGCTGTTTCGTGAGGCCATGTTTGCCAACAAACCCAATGTGGCCAAAACCTTTGCCAAACGTAGCCCTGAGGTTGATCCTAGCCTATTCAAGCAAATCGACGATGTGGTGCAAAATCCTGCATTAGCGATAAAACAACACCTGATTAAAGACCGCGGTGCCTACGGTCGGGTATTAGTCAGTTATGTGATTCAGCGCCAAGCCCGCGCTGACATCATGTTGGCGCAACAAACGCTACAACAATATACGACGGTTTTAACGGCGGAAGAGCGTCAATATGTGCAAGCCGCGATTGCGCTTGAAGCCGCACGCAAACATCTGCCAGAAGCCTTTCAATTATTTCAAAAAATTGATCACAATCTACTTAATACCGAGCAGTGGGAGTGGTATGCACGGAGCGCCCTCAGGCAACAAGATTGGAGTAATCTCATTGGTATCATTGCGCAAATGCCCAAACCACTGGCTGAAGAGGCCACTTGGCGTTATTGGCGGGCACGCGCACTCAAGCAAAAAGGGGAGCTGTTAGAGGCCAATGCGCTGTTGGCGAAGCTATCACAAGAACGTAGTTTTTATGGTTGGTTAGCCGAAGAAGAGCTTGGCCCAGTGCTGGGGGAGCCCAGCGCGCGTTTTCAACCCAGCGATGAAGAGGTGAAGCAGCTGAGTAAACTCAACACCATCAAACGGATTGAGGCGTTGTTTGAAGGTGAACTGCGTTATGAGGCGCGCCTCGAATGGTTATATCTGTTGGAAGGTTTAGATGACCCAGGCAGATTGATTGCCGCGCAGTATGCCATGCGCAAACATTGGTACGATTTGGCTGTCCTAGCAGCAGACAAAACCAACCGTACCCACAATTTTGAATTGCGATATCCCACGCCTTACCGCGATTATTTACAAAAAGCCTCGCGATCACGTGAGATTGATGAAGCTTGGGTGTATGGGATTATTCGGCAAGAAAGTCGCTTTATGCATTATGCGAAATCGGCGGTGGGCGCAGGCGGCTTGATGCAAGTGATGCCTGCCACCGCCAAATGGATTGCTAAAAAACTGGCTTGGAACACCTACCATGATGGCATGTTGCATGACATTGATACCAATGTAAATTTAGGCACTTACTATATGCGCTACACCTTGGATACCTTTAACGGACAAGAGGTGATGGCCACCGCCGCCTACAACGCAGGCCCCAGTCGCGCGCGGAAATGGGCGGCCAATATGCCGCTAGAGGGCGCCATTTACGCCGAAACCATTCCGTTTGCAGAAACACGGACCTATGTTAAAAAAGTATTGGCCAATGCGCATATGTACGCGCCAAGATTAGGATTGCCCGCGATCAGTTTACGCAAGCGTTTAGGCGTGGTGCCAGCCAAAGCAGGTGTAGAATATAGCCAAGAGCGTATCCCAGAGAATGCGTCTGAGTAGCCAATATCAAACGCATGGACCGACATGTTTAAGTAAGGAACCCCGTCATGAAAACAGTAACCGTATTAGGTGGTAGTGGCTTTGTTGGCAGTAGTCTGATCAGTCAATTAGATCAAGCTGGCTATCATGTGCAAGTGCTCACGCGCCGTCGCGAGCAAGCCAAACATTTAATTTTATTGCCACATGTCACCGTCACTGAGTGCGATATACATGACGAAACCGCGCTCAAAAATGCAGTCAGTGGCAGCGATGTGGTGATTAACCTGATTGGGATCTTGCATCAAACCGGTAAAGATGGCTTTGATCAAATGCACCATCAATTGCCAAAACGCTTAGCGGCGCTCTGCGTGGCCCTCGGCATTCCAAGACTGCTACACATGAGTGCCTTGCAAGCGGCCGCAGATGCGCCGAGTGCTTACTTGCGTAGCAAAGCAGCAGGTGAAGCCGCTGTGCTGAGTCATGCCCCACAATTGCAAGTGACCGTATTTAAGCCTTCGGTGATTTTTGGCACCCATGATCAATTTATCAATATGTTTGCCAAGTTAATTAAACTGATGCCCGTGTTAGCGTTAGCCATGCCCAACGCCAAATTTCAACCGATTTGGGTGGAAGATGTGTCTACCGCGTTTGTGAATGCGATTGCACAAACCAATACCTATGGCAAAGTGTATGAATTGGGTGGCCCACATATACTCACGCTCAAGCAAATCATCCAGCAAGTGATGGATACCATCGGTGTGCATCGCCCAATTATTGGACTGAATCAGACCTTGTCCATGCTGCAAGGGGCGGTGATGGAATGTCTGCCGATTCAATTGATGTCGCGCGATAATGTGAAATCCATGCTGGTGGATAATGTGTGTCAACAGCCCATTGCCAATGAGCTGTGTATTTTGCCTACCGATATGGCGGCAGTGATTCCCGCTTATTTGGTGCAACAAAACCCGCGTGGTGCTTACGACCACTTTAGAGCGGCGGCAGGCCGCGCCATTAACGCCCGTCGTTAATCCATGCAGATTTATCTGGTCGGTGGGGCCGTGCGTGATCGATTATTAGGCTTGCCCATCAAGGATCGCGATTATGTGGTGGTGTGCGCCACCCCAGCGCAGATGTTAGCCGAGGGCTATCGCTCGGTTGGCAAAGATTTTCCAGTATTTTTGCACCCACACACCCAGGATGAATACGCTCTTGCCCGCACCGAGCGCAAAACAGCCAAAGGCTATAAAGGCTTTAGTGTGCATGCAGCGCCCGACGTCACGCTTGCAGAAGATTTAGCCCGCCGAGACTTTACCATCAATGCCATTGCCGAAGCAGAAGATGGCACCTTGATTGACCCCTACCATGGCCTGCAAGATTTACAGGACAAGCAGCTGCGTCATGTGACCGCGGCCTTCAGTGAAGATCCCGTGCGCATCTTACGTGCAGGCCGCTTTTTAGCCCGTTTTACCGATATGCAACTTGCCCCCGAAACCCTCAATTTGATGCGTGACATGGTCAGCGCAGGGGAAGTGGAAGCATTGGTGCCCGAGCGTGTTTGGCAAGAAATTGCCAAAGGCCTGATGGCGCCAAAACCCAGTCGTATGTTTGAGATGCTGCGTGAATGCGGCGCATTGAAAGTCATCCTGCCCGAGTTAGACCGTTTGTGGGGCGTGCCGCAAACTGCAAAATACCATCCAGAAATTGATACTGGTATTCACATGATGATGGTCATTGATTATGCCGCGCAGCAAGGCTACAGCTTACCCATTCGTTTTGCTGCGCTTTGCCATGATTTTGGCAAGGGCACCACTGCTGCAGATATCTTGCCCAGCCATATCGGTCATGAGTTACGCAGCGTCGACATGATACAAGCCCTCGTGCCCAGACTTAAAATCCCCAACGATTGCAAGTCGCTCGCATTGGTGGTGGCGCAATACCACGGTAAATTACACGCCGCACGACAGATGAAACCTGCCACCTTATTACAATTTCTGGAAGCGCTGGATGCGTTCCGGCAACCAGCGCGGTTTGCGGATTTTTTGCGCGCCTGTGAATGTGATAGCCGTGGTCGCTTGGGGTTTGAAACCTGTCCGTTAGAGGAAGCCGAGCATCTGCAACGCGCACTGACAGCAGCACTCACCGTCAATGTGGGCGCGATTGCCAAACAACATACGCAAGCTGAGCAGATTAAACAGGCCATTTTTGAGGCCAGAGCGCAGGCGATTCAGACAGCGCTATCTTGAAGTGTCATACCTTGTCTGGAAGCGCGTGGGTGTAGTTGTGGCTAAGGGCAAGACAGCGTATCCATGTACGCCTGCGTCAGGGTGCAAGCTTTTAAATATGCATATAGTGCTGGATCACACTTTTAGCGATAAAGCCGACCAAGCCTAAAATTAGCACCAAAAAAATGGCAAAGGTGCCTGTTTTACCCGCTTTTGCTTTCCAGGCCAAATTTCCCACAATAAACACCATTAACAACATCAAGCCAGCGATACCGTAGGTCATGCCCCACTCGGTGAGTTGGGCTTCGTTCATGCCAAATACTGTCGGTTCCATGGGGTGGTAAATGCTTTCTGAAGGCGCTACTTATTTAAGCGCAGCGGATAGTAATTGCGTTAATTGACCATCGAGGCCATCGGTCGGTTTTCGTTTAAAGCCACTTTTTGCAAAGGTATGCCAACGTCCCACCACATAGCTGACTAACACGGTGGCGGTTTGACCTGCATCATGCAAGGCCTGATCTTGTGCTTCAGCAATGCGTAAGGATTGTTTGAGGCTGGCTTCTAAACGATCAATCAGTTGATTAATGCGTGTTTGCAAAGCATCGTCTTCATTGACCAAAGCGTCACCAATCAATACCCGTGACATGCCAGGATTGCGCTCTGCAAACTTAAGTAGTGTTTGTACAATCAGTTGTACTTGCTTGAGGCCATCGGTTTCATCACTGGTGATTTTATTAATCACGCCAAACAATGCATGTTCAATAAACTCAATCAAGCCTTCAAACATTTTTGCTTTATTGGCAAAGTGTCGATACAAAGCGGCTTCTGATACTTCCAACTTGGCGGCCAAGGCGGCGGTCGTGATTTTTTCCCCTTTTGGCGTTTGCAGCATGGCAGCCAAGGTTTCTAAGATTTGTTGTTTGCGGTTTGCGCGCACTTCTTTATTCGCAATGGCCATGGCATTAGGCTTTCAAGGAGAGATAAAATTAAGCTTATTTTAACTGTAATCAGGGATGGCTGGCGTATGCCGCGCTGCTTTTTTTAATGCGCTGTGAGTAAGTGCCAACACATGTGGCAAACGATAGTCTACATAGATTGGTTTGTGTAATCGCCGGCTAATCCATACGGTGCGCATGCCCAAGCGTTTGGCGGTCATTAAGGCGGAAACACTGTCTTCGAGCATGATACAGTCTTGCGCACGACACTTGAGTTGGCGTAACAAGCGTTGAAAACCGCGCACGCTCGGCTTGGCGTGAAAGCGCGTCGATTCCACGCTAAATACACATTCAAAACAATCGGCAATGCCGAGCACCGATAATACTTTAAGCGCATATTGACGTGGCGCATTGGTAAACACGCACTTGCGACCCGGCAACGCTTGTATCATTTGCCGCAAGCGTTTGTGTTGCACCACCATGTCGTCCGTTAAAAAAGCATGGGTTTGTGCTAAAAAGTGATGCGGGTCAATGTGATGGTGGCGCATTAAGCCTTTGAGTGTTGCGCCATATACCCGCCAGTAATGTTGGCGCAAGCCGTGTGCATTGGCTTCATCCAAGCCTAGGGTATGCATGATATAGTGCGTCATCGCTTGATTCATCACTGGAAAAATCTGCGCCGAGGCATCGTGCAAAGTATCGTCTAAATCAAAAATCCAAACGGGATGTGCCATAAACTTAGCCTGACAAGGCCTCAGCCCGTAGCTTGGCTGGGCGATCATGCATGCGCGCCAGATAGTCACTAAATACGGTACGTGTGGGGTAGGCTTGGGTGTAGTAAATACCTAACGCTAATTGACTGGCAACATAGATATCCGCAGCGGTCATTTGCGCGCCACACACAAAGTGATGATGTGCCAAATGGTCTGCCAACACATCCAATGTACGCGTTAAGCTACCAAAGCCGACAAAGCCTTCGGCAGGGGTTCCCTTGGGTGTTTGCGCGGGTACTTGCCAACCTAAAAAAATGGCAGTAGTGGCGGCTTCGAGCGGTCCTGCTGCAAACAATAACCAGCGATAAAACGCTGCCCGCGCAGGGTCGCCTGCGGGCGGTATCATGCCACGCTCGGCAAAGTAGTCGGCTAAATAGATCAAGATGGCAGGCGTTTCTGTCACCACCACCCCTAGGTGTGTGAGGGCAGGGATTTTGCCCATGGGATTAATCGCTAAAAACGCAGGTGTGCGCATGGCCTCACCAAACGGCAGCCATTGCACTGCATATTCCACTTCGAGCTCCTCGAGTAACCACAACACACTGCTGCCACGCGATTGGGGATGGCTATATAAGGTGAGGTCTGACGTGGTTGATAAAGGCATGATTGCGGGCTCAGGTTAGGCGAGAGAGTAGATACACTTCACATGCTTGCAATGGCTGCGTGCCAACGCTTACCAACAAGGCTAGAAAGTTATTTTAGCCAATCGATCTAGCCAGAGTAAGGTCAGCCAAGCCACAGTTAGCAAGTCATGCAAAAGTTTATTTGGCTTTAATTAAGGTGCCAACCCCTTCGTCGGTTAACACTTCAAGCAGCAATGCGTGTTCGACGCGGCCATCAATAATATGCACCGATTTGACCCCGCTACGGGCAGCATCTAAGGCAGAGCCAATTTTTGGTAACATGCCGCCACTCAAGGTGCCATCTGCCACTAAATCATCAATTTGTTTTGGAGTGAGGCCCGTCAGTAATTGGCCATTTTTATCCAACACGCCAGGGGTATTGGTCAATAAAATCAGTTTTTCGGCATTGAGGATTTCAGCCAATTTGCCTGCCACCACATCCGCGTTGATGTTATAGGTTTCACCTAGACTGCCCACGCCGATGGGCGCCACCACGGGAATAAAATCACCACTGTCTAAAAAGTTGATAATGCTGGGGTCTATCGCTGAAATTTCACCCACCTGTCCTACATCGATGGTTTTGCTGGGATCATGCATGTCTTCCATCAGTAATTTGTGGGCATGAATAAAATTACCATCTTGACCCGTCAAGCCGACCGCTTTGCCGCCGTGACGGTTAATTAAATTGACAATTTCTTTATTAACTTGGCCACCAAGCACCATTTCCACTACGTCCATGGTTTCTGCATCGGTGACGCGCATACCTTGGATAAACTCCCCTTTTTTGCCGAGCTTATCTAACATTTCATTAATTTGTGGGCCGCCACCGTGCACCACCACTGGGTTCATGCCCACCAGTTTGAGCAACACCACGTCTTGGGCAAAACATTCCTTGAGATGCTCATCGGTCATGGCATTGCCGCCGTATTTGATGACAATGGTTTTATCAAAAAAACGCTTAATGTAAGGCAGGGCTTCGGCCAAGGTTTGCGCTTTTTGCGCAGAGCTTGCGAGGGTCATGGTGGGCTTCCAATGCAAAGTTAAACTTGTGCTGGATTTTAACGCAGAAAGCAGCTCCCTCGTTTAAAAATCATCCGTTTCACCAACGGTAATGCGCGGCGATGAGTGCAGCGAAGGGGCTGTCTGCTATAAGGATTTTATAAACACCTTGGAGTTACGCTGATAGTTATAGAACTGCTGTTTGGCCTGCGGCAGCCCATCCACGTTTTGTTCAACAAAGCCACGTTCGATAAACCAATGTTCGGTGCGGGTGGTTAAGCAAAACAATCGGGTAAAGCCCTTTTGTTTGGCTTGCAGTTGGCAATAGTTAAATAATTTATCGCCACGGCCTTCACCACGATAGGCGGGATCAATTGCTAAGCAGGCAAATTCCACCATTTTTTCATGGTTAAACGGGTATAAAGCTGCGCAACCGATGATGCGATTATCATGCTCCATTACATAAAAATAATTGATTTCCATCTCGATCCGTTCGCGGCCACGACGCACCAAAATACCTTCGTTTTCCAGCGGCTCAATCAGCAATAAAATACCGCCCACATCATCGATGTGCGCTTGGCGCATGGTTTCCAGCGGCAGCTCGGTAATCATGGTGCCGATGCCTTGGCGGGTAAACAATTCTTGAATAATGGCGCCATCAATATGACGTGAAATTAAGTGCGTGCGGGTGACACCGTGTTCGCAGGCACGCACGGCAGCGGGGAGGTAATAATTGACATCCTCGGTGTAATATATCGGTTCTTCACTGTTTTGCACGTTACGTAATAGATTGCGCGCTTTGGCCGAGGTCATTTCACGTAATAATTCACCGCGCAAGTTTTGCACACCTTCGGAATCCATTAAAAAGATCAGTTTTTCAGCATCCAGTGCAATTGCGGTGCTGACTGCGACATCTTCTAAGCTTAAGTTAAAGGTTTCCCCAGTAGGCGAGTAGCCCATCGGCGACAGCAACACCATTTCGCCATCGTCTAGCCGTTTGCGG
This sequence comes from Methylophilaceae bacterium, assembly GCA_027488395.1. Classification (GTDB taxonomy): domain Bacteria; phylum Pseudomonadota; class Gammaproteobacteria; order Burkholderiales; family Methylophilaceae; genus Methylophilus. The sequence goes on from JAIYBT010000005.1 coordinate 56,936, forward strand.
ATCCCCACGGCATCAATTTTGCGCACTTCGCCGGTGTGTTGTAAATCAACGCCATCGCGTACGCCCAATGGTTTGGCGGTGACAAAGTTGCCACTGGCGACCCGAATATCGCTGCCCGCCATTGGCGAATTGGCAATGCCCATCGAAAGCAAGGCTTCAATTTCAACCCGCAACGCGCCGTTGGCTTCTTTCACCGCTTCCATTGCTGCATCGTCAGTGATACGCAGGCCGTTGGCATGCATTTGTGGTGTGATGTGATCGCGTTTGAGGCGTTGCTCAATTTGTGGCCGCGCGCCATGTACCAATACCAAACGTACTTCTAAACTGGCCAACAAATTTAGGTCATGCGATAAGGCGACAAATTGTTGCACCCCTAATTGCGCGTCTTGTACCACCTCGCCACCAAATGCAATCACAAAGGTACTGCCACCAAAGGCGTGGATATAAGGCGCGGCTGAGCGAAACCAATGCACAAAGGCCTGCCGATTCGCCGATGAAAGCAAAGGTGGCGCGGCTTCAATGGTTTGGCTCGCAGGCTGACTGCCATCATATAAGCGCCCTGGCGTGGTATTAAGGGCGAGTGCGGTCGCCCTCAATAACGCTTCCGATATACCAATTTCACCCCGTTCAATCCGCGATAAATTGCTGGCATCGGTGCCGATACGGGCCGCCAATTGTTGCAAGGTTAATTTTTGCGATTTTCGCAAATATCTAATGTTATCGCCAACCATGATGTATTTTTAATGTGAATTTTGCAAAATAATACGCAATCACTCCTTGATTTGCAAATATACATTTTAAATCAACAAGATTTTATGCAAAAAAATGACGGCCGAGGCCGTCTTGAGGGGAGGATGAAACAAAGAGAGAGTACCACACGCATCGGCTGGTTGTTGCGGCCAAACGATGCAGACTAAGCGCGCGTCATGGCTGCGGGTGTTAACTTGCGACATCACACACACTTAATCATTGGTCACATAGTAAAACTGACAAAGCAGGCAGACAACTCGTCAAATAACGTATACACAATGGGTAGTGTGAATTAGTTGATGGTGATTGGCTGAAGCATGGCGATTAAAGCACATAAAACCAGAAAGGCAGGCTGAGCATGCTCAGCACTGTGGTGGTAAACACCGCCGCTGCATATAGCGTACTATCCAGTTGATAGCGCTCACAAATCACCACGCCAAATACCATGGTCGGCATGGCGGCGAGCAAGGTCACGGTGGACACGATCTCATGTGGCAAACCCAGCACCTGTGCCACATGCCATGCTACCCAAGGCCCCACCAATAATGCCAACACACAGACTGGCAGGAGTGTGTTGAGCAGATGCCAGCTAAACACATCCCAACGGACACTCATGCCCAAGGCAATCAGCATCAGCGGCACCACGCCGCCTGCCAGTGTATGCAGCGCATGTTGCACCATTGCTGGCTCTGGTGTGTCGGAAAAATTCAACACAACTGCGAGCAACAACGCCCACAAAGGCGGCACCCGCATTAAGGCTGAAAGTGGATGCGCTTTAACGGCACTGCCGCCGTAATGCTGCGCGAGTAAAATGCCCACTGTGAGCAAAGTGGGCGTACAGGCAAATAAATCATATTTGAGGGTGATGGCTTGCGACCACTCGCCCATCACTTCACTGGTCACTGGCAAGCCTAAATACATTGCGTTGGGAAACGTCGCCGCCAATAACAACGCACCTTGTTGCGGCCGATTGAGCGCCATTAAGCAACAACATACCCACATCACACTGAGGTTAACAAGAAGACGCGAAAACGCAGTGAGCGCGATACTGGCTGTGCTGACATCAAACGGTGCTTGCCACAACACATCTAGCACCAAAGCGGGTAATAAGATAAAAAACACCACATCGGTGAGCGCACGTCGATGCGACAGCGCTGATAGATGGTCTGGCGCAACACGGCGCCAAAGCATGCCTGCTGCAATTAATATCGCCATTTGACACATCACTGTAAACACAGGGTAATCCTCACAAAAGGGGCGTGATCGTTTGTTTGATGAAAATTTTTTTTAGAGGAAGCACGCACTAAAAAACAGACTCCGATTTAATCAGACATGCTTATTTTTTCAAGCCATGGATAGTTGAGATAGCCAGGTTTGATGAATATTTTAAAAGGTGTTAACCAGCTTCCACGCGTACAGAACACTGTAACGCAGTCACACAAGGAATTTCTAAATGACCCGTTGCAGGGAATTTCTCTGTTTCAGCCGTCCAGTCAAATGTATATTTGTCATGGACGGGAATAAGACGGTTCGGTCTTTCTTGTAGCACAGACTTGATCGTAAATTGTTGATGAAATCGAATGATGAAGGCAATGACCGTGGTGAATATACCTAAATAAAACCACACTTAAAAATCCCCCCATGCCGCCTGCATACAGGCCAGTGCGGTGACTGCCGCGGTTTCGGTACGAAGAATTCTAGGGCCAAGCAAAATGGATTGAAATTGGTGTTGCATCGCCAAGGTGATCTCACTTGGGCTTAAGCCGCCTTCAGGGCCGATCAGCATATTGACTGGCGTCTGTGGCGCTTTTAAATCTGTTAAGCGTTTTGCGCCTTCGGGGTTGAGGAGCATATTAAGCGCTGAGGCGTCACCAAATTGCGCGAGCCATTGCGCCAGTGTGAGGGGCGCATGCACTTTGGGCACCACGGCGCGCCCGCTTTGCTCGCAGGCGGCAATCACCACGCCTTGCCAATGCTCGATACGTTTCTCGGCGCGGTCACCAGAAAGCTTGGTCACACTGCGTTCGGTGCTTAAGGGGAAAATCTCACTCACCCCTAGCTCCACCGCTTTTTGCAAGGTGTAATCCATGCGGTCGCCGCTAGAAATACCTTGCAGTAAGCGCACGTTGAGGGGGGATTCATTGTGGATGGCGGTGCGATTGACGACGGTGACATGCGCGGATTTTTTTTCAACGCTGGTGAGGGTGCAGCCATAATCATGGCCATCGCCACAAAATAAGGTGAGGCTGTCACCCACGTTTAAACGCAGTACACGGATCGCGTGCGCACTGGCGTTTTCGCTCAAAGGGTGTATCGCGCCAACTACCAATGGCGTCGGACTAAAAAAACGCAGGTTAGACATGCAAACAACTTGGCAAATAAAGGCGATAATAACGCAAATTTGTGGTCTATCAGGGCATTGTGTCCCCAAAAAAATAAAGGAGTAGTGATGGCGAGTATCAGCCCCCCGATTTGTACATTTGGTTGGCCAGCGCCAGCATTTGCCTTGCCCGATGTGGATGGCAACCTAGTGAGTTTGCAGTCAAGCATGGGTGAAAAAGGCTTGTTGGTGATGTTTATCTGTAACCATTGCCCGTATGTCAAAGCCATTTTGCCGCGGTTAATTGTTGACGTCACTGCGCTCAAAGCACTTGGTGTGAACACGGTTGCCATCATGTCAAACGACCCCAGCGACTATCCCGAGGACAGTCTAGACAATATGCGCACACTGGCGCATGACTTAGCCCTGCCTTTTCCCTATTTGTATGACGAAACGCAAGCCATTGCCAAAGCTTACGATGCGGTGTGTACCCCAGATTTTTTTGGCTTTAATCAAAACTTTCAATTGCAATACCGCGGACGTTTTGACGAAAGCCGCAAAGAAACGGCGCCTGCTAGCACGCGTGATTTATACCATGCGATGAAACTGGTGGCGGAAACGGGTCAAGGACCAAAAGATCAAATAGCGAGTATTGGCTGCTCGATTAAGTGGAAAGGATAAAAAAAGGCTGGTTACCCAGCCTTGATTGTAGCTTGCTTGTTAGGTGGTCATGAGTGGAAGACGTCTCCATCCGACTAACCCTAACAGCCCTAGCCCTAAAAGCATGGTGGAGGAAGGTTCTGGCACTGGCACCGTCACCACACGCAATGTGAGATTGTTGTTATTGTATTCTGCGTTAAACAGATAGCCATTGGCTTGAGTAAAGTCTAAATTGGCAAATTGGCTATTGTTGAGTCGCTGATTCCAAGTCATCACGGTAAAGCTGTCACCCACTTTAAAATTGACGCCATCTAATAAGTTGATTGCCAGTGTGCCGCCCAATAAAGCATTGCCTGATATGCTAAATAAATCAAACTCACCCGCCTGCGTGCCGCCTAAATCGACCAGAAATTGTCCTGTAGTCGATTGTACCAAATTGCCAATTAGCGATAATTGCCCAGCCTCTTGGATGCCGCCAGCCGCCAGCGTACCAGTGTTGGTAAGATGAAAGTTCGCGCGAATGGTGCCGCCGCCAGTCAGTATGCCTGCATTGCTAAACACGGGTGCTTGACCGCTCAGCTCGGCCCCATTAGCGACGTTGAGATGACCCTGATTATTAAAGCCACTCAACAAGCGCAACGTGCCAGCATTGACTTGAATGTTTCCCGTATTGTTTAAGGTTAAACCGTCGCCAAATGTAGTCATGCTGCTGGTTGTTTTGGTCAATGTGCCTTGGTTATCAAAACGTGAGATCGTGCCGCCATAGCCATTTGAGATATCTACATTACTGGTGGTTTGATCTACCCAATTCCCCAAATTGACCAGTTGAGCGCCACTACCCGTATAAATCGTACCGCCTGTGTGGGTGGTGTTGCCTGCAAACTGGATGGTATGGCCATTCATCACTGCGTGTGTACTCTCGGCGAGTGTGGTGTTGCCCTCAAAGCGCGTTGTGCCTGCGCCAGTGATTGTGCCTTGTGACCAGTAAAAATCGCCTGCCAAACGAAGCACATGGTGATTGTTGATGATGGAATCGTTTAATACGGTTTGACCACCTTGTACGACTAAATCGCCAGAGGTGTTAAACGTTCCTCGACCCTCTATTTTGAGCGAACCTGCATTGTTAATGGCGCCTTTAAGGTTCGCATTGCCTGAATTAAATTTAAGTACCGCAGTGCTAGCGATATTGATGTGCCCTGTGGCATTGTTTGTCTCACCTGAAAATTGCAAGGTGCCTGCATTGACGTTTAACGTGCCAGTGTTGTTAAAAACAGTGCCTCCACCAATAACAAACTCTGTATTTGAGGCCTTGTTAAACGTGCCTGTATTTTCAAATATGGAGCTTGCACCACCATAGCCATTTGAAAGTGAGTTATTTCCAGTGTTTTGATCTGTCCAAGTACCTAGGTTGATTAAACGCGAACCTTGCCCTGTGTAAATAATGCCGCCAGTGTGGCTGGTGTTGCCAACAAACTCGATGGTGTGGCCATTCATGATTGCATGGGTGCTCTCAGAAAGCGCGGTGTTGCCTTCCAATCGGGTGGTGCCAACGCCAGTCAGTGTGCCCTGTTTCCAATCGAAGGCCCCTGTGATACGCAACACATCGTTGTTGTTTATCGTCGAGTCATTCAAGATCGTCTGTCCACCTTGTATGACCAAGCTTTCAACTGGATTTAATACGCCTCGACCTTCAATTTTCAAGATACCGTGATTGATAATGGTGCCTTTGATATTGGCAGGGCCTGAAGATAATCTTAACGCCCCTGCACTTGCAATATTGATTTGTCCTGTGGTGCTATTGAGTCCTGATTGAATGTCGAGCATGCCTGCATTTACGTTTAATGTGCCTGTATTATTAAATGTAACACCGCCAGTAACGATAAACGCTGAATTTGAGTTCTTGTTAAATGTGCCTATATTTTCAAATATTGAGCTGGCACCACCATAGCCATTTACAAGTAAGTTATAGCCAGTGTTTTGTTCTGTCCAAGTACCTAGGTTAATTAAACGTGAACCCTGCCCTGTGTAGATAATGCCGCCAGTGTGGGTGGTGTTGCCTGCAAACTCCATGCGATGACCGTTAATAAGTGCATGGGGACTCTCAGCCAGCGTGGTGTCGCCCTCGAAGCGAGTGGTGCCACTACCCGTCACTGTGCCCCCTTGCCAATAGCTTGCACCACTGACCACTGCTAAACCATTGTTTTGAAAATTAGATTGATCTTCCAAGACCAATCCACCCAAATTTGCACGTTCGCTCAACCTTAAATCGCCATATCGGGCCAGTGTCAACGTGCCCGAGCCGATAATCTCAGCAATTTGTTGGATGTTATTTAGCCGCGTATTTGCCTTGCCAAGAAAAGCGGCATCCCCCGCTTGTGGTCGACCACCATTGCCTCCAGTCCAATTTGAATCCGCATTCCACAAGCCGCCATCTTCTGGGCCCGACCAATAAAAGTTAAAGCCTTTCATGCTAATGGTCAGCCCATCCACGTCATAAGTGGTGCCTAAACGATAATTGGCCGCTTGCGCAAAACGAATAGCATCGAATGCGCTGTTGGCTGTGCGGTCAGTCCAGGTGAGCACTTTATAGTCTCTACCACGCACTAATTCTTCAGTCACATTCACATTGAGGGTGCCGCCCAACGTGGCTGTGCCGCTAATGGCCAGCAGATCCGCCGCCGTGCGTGCTAAATCGATGTTGATTTGACCGGCAGAGGTTTGGGTCAAGTGACTAAAGATAGACAATTGACCCATGCTATTCAAAGCACCTGGTGACAAAGTGCCTGCGTTGTTGAAGGTACCTGCCGCGCTTATCGCACCGTTGCCGGTGATGGTGCCCGCGTTGTTGAAGGAGCTTCCCAGCACTGCGCCGCTGGCGATGTTGATTGTGCCTTGGTTAACAGCGTTAAAAAAATTCGTGGATAAAACACCTGCATTGATATTGAGGATACTTGTGCTATCTACGTTGAGGTTTGCAATAAAACTAGACGCCCCAAGGTTGAGCGTGCCGTTGTTAAGCTCAGTTCTACCCCCTAGGCTGAGTCCGTCATGCGCATTCACAGTGCCGCCATTACTCACTCTTAGAAGCCCAAAATTGCTAACGTTAACGTTTCGATTTAAATGATAGGCTGTCGTTGAAAAGTCAATTGTTCTACCAACATTAATTTGACCTGTACTTGTGCCTCCGCCAACAATGGTCAATATGCCATTGTTTACATTTACGACACCAGCGTTGTTAAAGGCAAGGCCATGTTTCCCAATTTCAGTAATGATAAAGTTGTGAAAAGTGCCTTGGTTTTCAAATACACCACCTCTGTTGCTAATTGCATCCCCACTAATCGTGTTAGTTGCAATGCCGCCATCCATCAGCCAACTACCCTGATTTACCACTTTAGCACCATTAAAAATGCTCAGGGTTGGGGTATCACCAAATGCACCCCCAGCATTGGTAGTCCCTTTGGTAATGAGTGTCTGACCATCGATCAATGTTGTGTTTGCGCCACCTTGAATTCTAGTTGGACCATTTAGCTCTGTCGTCCCCATGCCCGCAATGGTGGCGCCATTGATGGACGTGTCGCCACTCACCCTAAGATAAGCATTGTTATTCAACCTGTTAGCAAAAAACATATTCAATTTCGCAAAGCTGCTATCGGCCTCTAAATTAAGCGTAGCACCATCCAATTGTATGCTGCCGCCTAAATTTAACCCATTGGTCGCTGTGACTGTGGCATCCTTAATCGTAAACGAACCGACACTATTGACACTTTGACTGCTATTGTTGAGTAAATAAGACCCATTGCTAAAGTTAAGCAAGCTATTACTTGCAATATTGAATACTCCAGTATGGGTGCCACCTCCCGAAACTTTCAAGCTGCCAGCATCAATATTCACCGTGCCACTGTTGTTAAACGTTAGGCCATACCCGCCAATTTCAGTAGTGCTGTTTTGGCTCTTGGTGTAGGTGCCTTGGTTTTCAAATACGCCGCCCGCATTGGCATCCCTATTGCCACTGATGGTGGTTGAATTGGTCGAGTTATCTAACCATGTGCCTTTGTTGACTACGCGAGCACCTTGATCAATTTGCAGATAGTTAACACTGAAGGGCGAGGCGGAGAAATCTGAGTTGGATGTGGTGCCATTTAAGATAAGCGTGTGCGTGTCCTGCACGCGCGTTAGATTTGCGCCACCTCTAAACGATAAGTTCCCATTGATGACTGTTGAACCTGTACCTGCAAAAGCCCCGCCAAAAGTCTGCGTATTGCCACTCACGGTGAGTGAGCCATTGTTCGTCAGTGTGCCGCCTAAAGTAAGTTGACTCATACTGCTAGAACTACTGATATCGTATAAAGATAATGAACTGCCACCACTTAAAGATAAGGTTCCTGAGCCAACAACATTTTTAGCTACAGCATTAGTACCTACTGGAATGGCGATGGTGCTGTCTAGCAACACTGTATCTTCAAAGGTTGGTAGCCTGTTCAAGTCCCAACTGCTGAGAAAGTTCCATTGGCCAGACCCCCCCACCCAAGTAATCGTCGTCGCCAAAGCTGGGTCTGCCCCCAGCACGGTGAGCAATGCCATTGAAAGTCGAGACAGTGCAAAACGTTTGGATGCGCTGGTATTTTTATTGGCGTTTAGCTTCACTTTTTTTACACACACTTTCGCATTTGGCTTGGCCTTTGGCGTTGCTGTTGCGCTTGTGATTGATGAGGATATAGCTTGGTGAGCCAATACAGTTTTCATACACTTCTCAAATGATTGTTGAAAGTCATGGGGAGCGTAAACAATCGCCAGACTTATCAGATGTTATTGCCTGATAGTAGATGGCATGCGAGGGGATGTCACCCCCCTGAACAGGGGGTAGGGCGCTAGGATGTATTTATTCGCATTTGATTGCCAGCCAGCAACAATGCAAGTGATGTGATCAATTGTCTTTGATCTTGCTACCACGCATCTCGCTGTCTTGCGTACTTTTGACATTAAACACGCTACCGTTCATGGTAATTCTGCCGTTTTTGGTCAATTCAATGCTCGATTTGCCTGCTTTTAGCGTTAATTTGTCCCGCGCTGACAGCATGATTTCCCTGTCTTGATGCGTGTCAATGTCCTCGTTACTACTGTTTTGATTAAGCATGGTTTTGATCAAAATCAGTTCTTGTTCGAGTGCATTCACTTTGTTCTGCAAGGCGGTGATTTGCGTCGAATCATCCGCCATTAAGGGCATGGAAGCAGACAAGCAACTGCAAGCCAATAAACAAATTAACACCAACTTCACATGGTACGTTTTAAATAGTTGCATGGTGTTTAAGGTTCTCCAGTAATGCTTTTTTCAGCGTTGCATCCTCTGGCCCACGCACTTGTGCATCGCCATAAGCAAAGCGACTAAAAGGCTGAATGCGGCTAATATCGCGGATTAATTTTTCGCTGCCGACCGTGGGCTCAATCACTTTGTCCCATAACTCAATTAATCTGCTTGTCGCGGGTAGATAGCTGACCGTTTTAGCAAAACTGCTGGGGAGCGAGGGGGTCACTAAGATAATGGCTGAGCGCGCACGTTTTAAAGTGGATTTGTTGGAAAACAGCGTTTTAATCACTGGAATATCGCCTAATAGTGGCGTTCTCGATTCGGTATTGTCACCCACGGATTCTGATAGCCCACTTAAAATCAGGGTTTCGCCAAATTTAATATCTGCAGTCGCACTCACGGTTTGTTTAAAAGTACCCACCGCTTGTGTAAAGGTGCCTGCATTGGTATCGCTTAAAAAACTACGATCTACCTCAAGCTGAAAACGGGCGCCCTCGTCGGATATTTGTGAAGGGATAATTTTCATCGAAACACCGACGTTGATTTTTTCGATTTGTGCCGATTGGATGCCTGATACATTCACATTCAGCTGATCGCCAATAAAAAAGCGTGAGGTTTCTCCCACAAAAGCGGTCAAGCTGGGTCTGGCGATGGCATCGTAATAGCGGTCGCCACGGTTAAAAATATTCAAATTGTAAGTGACATCTGGAATCGCAATGCTGCGCGTGATGGTCCGGTTAGAGGTGTTGTTTTCTAAAAACCCAGTTTCACGTAATCTGGTGGAGGTCAGGTTGCGGTCGTAACCAAATACAGCTTGCAAGCCGTCTAATAAATTGACGCCCGTTCTACTGGTGTTGCGCTTGTCAGACAAAATTAACGTCACATCGACAGTGAGTTGTTGCGTGCTTATGGGGTTGGGAGTGAGGGCGCGTTTTCTTGTTGGTTTGGTTTCTGGTGTCTCATCATCGGTTTGTGCGACTTGCTGGTAGTCATCTACTTGCGAGGTACGTAAAAGCGTTTGCGTTCTTATTTTTAACCAGTCTTGTTGCGCTTCGCTGACTTGTTGTGGCTTATGGCTTAGTAGTGCACTTAACGGTTGCTGGTGACCTTGAGCAGCGAGTGCAAGCGCGAGCATGCGCCAAGCAATTGAGGATTCTGGTTGCAGTTGTAGCGCCCTTTTAGCGGCATGTTCTGCTAAATTTAATTTACCGCTAGCGTATGCTGCTGAGGCTAATCCTTCAAATACATAAGCATTGTCTGGTGCAGCAAGTGCCGCGGTGGAAAAGGATTCAAGGGCTTGTTGTGCATTTTGCTGTTGCATTGCCACCACACCAGCCAAGTAGTGCGGCCACATATCTTGCCCTGCAAATTGCCGCGACGCATTGTAGCCAGAGCTGGCAAGATTCAAAGATTCTGCATCACCCAGTGTGTGGTAAGTAAGACCAAGCAACAAGTGCGCATTTGCAGACTTTGGGTCCGTGAGCACCAACTCTTCAGCCAGTTTTTTTGCCTGCTCTATCTGTCCGTTTTTAAGTGCATCAAGCACTGCGAGTCTTTTTGACTGCAAGCTGTAATCGCTGACCTGACTTGGTGGTTTCCCTGTCTCGCTGATCTGAGTGGGTGTGGTACTGCAACTACTCAAGCAAATTAACAACGTGAGGAGTGGCAAATGGTTCATCTTAAACATGGGCATAACAACCTTTGTTAAATAATTTTTTTATTTAGCTTTGAGGGATTTGACTGCCTCTTTAGCCACCTGACCATCGACCTTAATCGCACCATTGATGTTGGCACCTTTCATTTTTGCGCCATTGATGCGGGTGCCACCTGTAGGCGCGAGGCCGGGGGTTGGTCCCCCTATCGGGCTATGCGGGTCTTGCGGTTTTGCGGGACCTTGTGCATCTGTCGGTCCTTTTGCACCGCCATTGCCCCGTAAATGCATGTCTTTTAAATCGCGGTCAGTAGCGACAACGCTGTCTTTGCCAAGCGGGTTAGGATTGGTGACCCCTGCGCCTAAACGCATACTCAGCGCACGATCTGCATTGGCTTTTTCCTCAGGGGTAAGTAAGCTAGGTGCACCGCCTTTGTCATTGGGATTTGGGCCAGCGGCACCGCCAAAGCGGGCAAGATCTAAGCCGCGTTGCTGGCGACGTGCCTCTTGAGTGCCGATCCGACCGCCAGTACGCGCCGCTAATTGCGATGGGTCACCACCGCCAATATCCATAGGGTCAGGTGTGGAGCTGGCTTCTTTAGTTTCTTCAGTTTTAGCCGCTTCGGTGTCATCTGTCGTGGTTTCTTCAGCAGGAGGAGGGTCTTCTGATTTTTTATCATCGTTGTTGTCATCATCGTCGTCATTGTTGTCATCATCATCGTCCTTACCATCACCATCTTTATCATTGCTAGATTGGTTGTTGTTGCCATTATTGTTGTTATTGTTATTGTTGTTGGTTGAGCCCGAACCAGCGCGTGTCGTTGAGGTAGATGTGGTCGTGCTGGTTTTTTGTTTGTTGCCGGCGCCATCACTGGCCCAAGTGCCTGCAGTTTTGGTCTCCGTCGTGCTGGTAATGTTGCCGCTATTGTCTCGAGTCACTGAGACGGTGTTAGATTCGTAGGTGCCATCGGCAAAATAGGTGGTGGTGGTTCTAGCGTTGCCATCTGCACTTTGTACACCACCGCCGTCATCCCCGACTTTTACATGGCCTTGATTGGGGCCAATTAAAATATCATCAGCGGGGGTCGTGACGCTGGATGAGGGGTTGTTTGCAGGTTGTGCCCCATGCCCTGGCGTATCGACTTTTTCTGATGCAGGTTGCTGGCTGGTTGGCGTTTGTGCGCTTGCTGGGGAATTAAATTCTGAATCCTCTAAAATAGGTGCTTGTGGCCCATGTTGTTCATCGTTGAGAGGGGCGCTGGTGGCAGGAGTAGCTGTATCGTTACTGGGATTAGTGGTGGGTTGTTTGCCCGTGGCAGGTTGACCCGCATTAGTTCTACCGCCTGCGCCCGCGGCTAAACGTGCTGAGGCAGCATCTTGTCTGGCTTGGCTGCCTCCAATGCCCGAGGTCTGCGTTTTTACAATGCCAGTGCCCTCTTTTGCGGTCCCTGCGCCACTGGTTGTCCCTTTGCCACCACTGCCACCTGCTTGTACTTTGGCCGAAACACTTTTACCTAGTGCCGAAGCGCCTGCAGCGCCTTGTGATAATGCGGAGCGACCGAGTTTTTCTTTATTTATTTTTGCAGCCGCTGCAAGTTGTGCCTTGTTAGCCGTTTTGGCCGCTTCTATGGCTTTTTTGGCATCCAATTCGGCTTGCAATTTTTTCTGCACTTCAATTTCTCTGCCCAAACGGTCACCCAGACTTTCACCTGGTTTTGCAGAAATGAACCCTTGTTCGTCAAGCACTTTATGGGCACCCTTTTCAAATACAACGCGGGCAGCTTCAGGGGTTGTAACTCCAAGTTTTGCGCCTTCTTTGACGGTTTCAATCACAATCGGGTTATCCTCATTGGCCCCCAAATCTTGCAGCGCCCCGCTGATCGCAGCTAAATTAGAAAATACAGATCTGCCGAGTTTGTCTATGGGCACCAGTGTTGTGACTGCTTTTCCGAACACGGTATCAATCGCTGCTTGCCCAACTTCTTTATCTGCGGTTTCTTTGGGATTTTTGCTGCGACTAATGGCATCGACCACCGCGTCACGCACCTTTGGGTTTGCCGAAACGATATCTAGGTCAGCAGCGGCGCCTGTGATTTGATGGATACGTGTCTTGGCCTCGGTTTCTGTTGCAGGGTCCGTTGCCTCTGCCGCAATTTTGCCTGCGAGGTCTGGTTTTACGCTTAAGTTTTTGAGTGCGTCTTCAACAAAATCCCTCTGTAATTGAACCGCGTCACCCGCTGTTGGCGCGGCATCCTCGGTAGACGTATCGTTTTTTTGATCTTTGCTACTTTTTTGTAGACGCCGATCAGTGGTCAACTGTTTGGCTGGGTTACCTGCAGTGCTTTTGCTTTTTTGCTGTGCAGGCGGCTTTTGGTCTGCATGACTCCATTGATGATTGAGTAACGTGGTGACTAACAATAATGCAAGGCAGGGAGTAAGTTTCATCAGTGTTTTCCTAGAACGCCAACTTAAAAGGAATGTTGTTAGAAAGTAACGCGCGTTACGATATAACTCATTCTTTAGTGTATGGGTATTTGAAAGCAATGTGACCCCCCTAAACAGGGGGGATGAAGCATCATGCTTGGTGAGTAAACCTAATTAACAATTGTGAGTTGGGTATTAAGCAGTTTGTTGAAACGCTGCGCAAGGGATCACCATGTGTAGCCATAAGCCTGAGGGTTGGTTTGCACGAATATGGATTTCACCACCCAGTAGGGAGGTGCGTTTTTGGATATTGATCAAACCACGGCCTTTGGACTGGTCATAGCCAGCGGGTAAGCCGATGCCATTGTCTGCAATCACAAGCGATAGATGCTGTTGCGTTGCGCGCATCTTGACCACGACTTCGCTTGCCTGCGCATGTCGAATCACGTTCGATATGGCTTCGCGGATAATTCGGCCTAAATTGAGTGCTTGCGGCTGGGTGAGGTGTAAGTGATCATCATCAACTTGGTTGTCCCACTGCAATCGTATGTGTACATCACTCAACCGTTTTTCACACTCTACGCGGTAATCCGCCATGGCATAGGTGAGGGGTACGCTTTCAGTGCCTGCACGCGATACTACATCGCGCAAATCTTGCAATGCGGATCGTGCCAGCTCAGCATTATTCGGATTTTGTGCACGATAGACCAAGGTAAGTAGCTTGGCGCCGAGATCATCATGCAGATCTTGATAAATGCGCTCGCGTTCTTCAAGCGTGGCTTGTTCTTTGAGCATGGTTTGCAGTTGCGCAAAGTTTTGATCAAGTTCTCGATGTTTGGAAATCACACGCTGCTCGAGTTCTCGGTTGAGTTGCTCGTAACTGTTAAGCGCACCGACATAGCGGGAAGTCATCATCAGCCCCACAATTAAAAATAATACCGGTGCTGAGAACTGCATTAAATATTCATCACCGCTCACCCATTGGTTAATCATGGGCAGATTGGTGTGGATCAGCCAATCATGAAACGCAAACAACAAAATAACGCTTAAGGTCATGAGCAAAATGCGCGCATCTTGATTACGGGCAATAAAGCCCGCCCTTGCCAGTAAGCCTAGCCCGTAGAGCACGAACACCATGGTCATCAGGTGCCAACAATCGGTCATGAAGGTGAAGTAAGCATCGGGGACTGCGAGTAAGGTGATTGGCGACAGCAGCAGCATGCCCCACAATAGTCGCTTAAAGCGTTGAATGCGAATGCCGACAAAGTCGAGCAAAGATATCAGCCACAAGCTGGCGATTGCTTGAAAGCTGGCGTTTACAAATATTTCCCACAGCGGTGTCTTTAGCGGGGCATGGATGATATAAAAATTGAGCGATTGAATTGCCCAAACAAACGCAGCCAAGCCAAACAAGCCATAGGCAGTATCCTGTTTTCGGCGCCACCAAAGGCTTAGCATGAGTAAGCCGATGCCGATGATCAAGAGGCTGGCAGTCTGGTTCAAGGTGATGCGCACAAACACGGCTTCATCAAAACGAGGTTGTAACTGTTGCAACACATCGATTTGCGGCGGTGACAGCATGGCTTGTGAGTGCGGTGGCGCAATCACCCGCACCCATAGCGTGTTGTTGGTTTTTTTGAGCAGGCTAGGCGGGATCGCAAATAATAGTGGGCGGTTCCAGTGTCTTGCCACCGGCTCAATAAACGAACCACCAGAACCAATGGCTTGGCCATTTAAATACGCTTCTGCGTTGAGACTCAGCCGTGAAAGGTATACCCCGTAGACGGCTTTCGGCTGTAAGGCAGGATAATCAAATTGCAGGCGATACCAGCCGATACCGTCTGCACGTGGGTGGTTGATTTTCCAAATGTCGGGCAGTTGAATCGGTTGCCAATCTGCTTGTGCTGTCGGTGGGCTGGCCGCTGTTGATGCCACAAACTGCCCTTGGGGGAGCGTTATCGTGGACGGGGATACACTGGCTGGAGCCGCCCACACATGGATGGCGACGACATTCAGCATTAGCCATACGGCAATTTGCCAAACGATGTGATTGCTGCTGTGAATATGCTTCAAAGACATTACCTAAATAAGGTGGTGACTTGCACATACAAATCCCGCACATCGACAAAATTGCGGCCTGCTGTGGTGTCTTGCATTTCAATTTTAACAATGATGGGGAGCGGCAATCTGCCTTGTTGCCATGCCTGAATGCCACTCCAAGTAGCGCTGAGGCGGTATTGATCGGCGCGGGTGTAAGTGTCGCGTTCGATCGGGGCGGTATCGCTGCCTAGGCTTGAGCGATAACGGTCCGATTGTTTTTCGTAGCGGTGATAAGTGGCGGCCAAACGCCAATTTTGTTGACGAAATCCAAGCTCGATATCGGCTTCATAAAAATCGCCCAAGTCACGACTAAGACGTTGTTTGCTACTGGCGAGCGCTAACGGTTGCCCCGCCTCAGGAATACGCATGGTGGCGCGATCAGCGGTTTGCCAGTTGTAATCGGCCAGTAAGCGCAGATCAAACGCATGTCCTAGATCAAGAAAATATTCTAAGCGCGACCGAATATCGGTGCTGCCATCCCCTGCAGGCATATCTAACAAATTGTCAGGATCATCTTTTTTTGCAATCCCAGGCCGCACGCCTAGCCCAATAATTAAACTCTCTTGTGGTGTGCGGATCGCGCGCCACAATACGCCTAGCGTCGGGTCACTTAGGCCTTCGCTACGCTGGTGTTTGATCGGTTTGTAGCCATAGCCAAACGCGGGGTTACTCAAGATTTGTTGAATCCCGGCACTGGTCAGCGGAGGGATGCCCGTACCCGCGGGTGCAAACGGAAAATTGCCCGCAGAAACGGCTTGGCTAGGATTAAATGCAGGATTAAACCCAACATTGCCGTCAGAGACATTCAAGGTGGCTTGGGTTTCCGTCACCACGTACGGAATAATCATGCCAAAGGTCAAGTTGGCGTGGATGCCGTAGCCTAGGGTTAAGGTGCTGATATGGTTGGTGGTTTCGGTGTGAAAGCGGGAAGTACCCAAGGTGGCATTGCTGCCGAGTAAAGCCAGGCTAGAAAACACCTGGCGATTTAAATCAATGCCATCAAACGCATTGCCCAAACCCACGCGCTGACCTTGATTGTCATAACGCGCATCATAATGATTGGTGCGTTGTTCAAAGCGAACTCCCCAGCCACTTTCGGGTGCCATGGTATCGAGCCCAAACAGACTGGAAAGCGGGATGGTGTCAGCGGCCAGTGTTGAAAAGCTTAGCCCAAGGCCTGCACATGCTGCCAAAACCCCCCATGCCAATAGATGGCCTCGAGGCGCTCCCCCCCTGTTTGCGGGGGAGGTAATCGTTTTAAATTCGTATATAGTCACTTTATTATTACTTGCCTGTGATGCAAAACGTATGAATACTGCTTTTATTCTTGAAGATACCCCAGAATCACAACTGTGGTTATCAGAAGTATTACACAGTAGTTTTCCTGGAATTACCATTTTTTCTGCCAACACCATTGCAGGGGGATTAGCACAGCTTGCTCACAGTGCAGCGGTTGACATTGCACTGATTGATCTTAACTTACCAGACGGCAGTGGGATTACCCTGATTGAGTGGTTTAATCGCCACTCACCGCACACCATCTGCGTGGTGGCCAGCATTTACGATGATGATCACCATATTTTTCCAGCGCTACGTGCCGGTGCGCACGGTTATTTACTTAAAGACCAACCGCAAGCAAGTATTGTACAAGCGCTCAATGGCATTATTACCGGCCAGCCGCCGTTATCACCCGCCATCGCCCGCAAGTTGCTCAATCATTTCCATGTGCCATATAGTGTGCCTAAACAAGCGCTACTGACTGAGCGTGAAAAGGAAGTGTTATCCATCATCGCCAAGGGCATGACCATGGCCGAAACTGCCAATATGTTAGGCTTAAAACGCAATACCATTGCCAGTTATGTTAAAGAAATTTATCGCAAACTGAATGTCTCGTCGCGGGCAGAAGCCGCCATCAGTGCCCAAAAAATGGGCTTAATCTAGATTCATCCCATTTCATCGCGCGCCCACAGCCACCTCGAACATCAAGCGAGCGAGTCATCCCCCCTGTTTGCGGGGTGTCTAATTGTGGCTAATCAGGGTAAATTGCTGTTCAATTCCAAGCATTTTGTATCGTGATTGAAAGGCAGTCGTTATGTTGAATTTACCTACCCTTCCTGTCTCTTGTGCATTGCATCCGCTCAAAGTCGCGCTATTGGCCGCCTTTACCCTAGCGCAACCCGTGTATGGCGCCACTTGGACCTGGTCTGGCAACACGAATGCCAACTGGTCTAACCCGGGGAATTGGCTTGAGGATAGTCCACCTGTCAGCGCCAGTGATACTGAACTGATGTTTGATGCCGCTGGCGCACCTTCCAGCGTAAACGATGTTGTGGGTGATTTTACGCTGCATGGACTCACCTTGGGGCCCACTGCCGCCTCGCCGCGCCTCAGTGGAAACGCCATTCGTTTTCAGGGCGCGGGGACTTACTTAACCATGCTCACCAGTAGTGGGCATGCTGTGGTCAGTAACGCATTGATTGTGGATGACGACTTGCAAATTGCAGGCGGTTCCTCCCTTACCAGTCAGCTCTTTTTACAAGGTGCCATCAGTGGTAATGGCGGGCTTCAACTCATCAGTGGGACCACAGTGATCAGTGGTAATAATCGCTTTAGTGGCGCTACCCGCGTGGCGGCTGGCGCAACACTGGGCATCGCGGGCGGCGCGCTGGCTGGCTCAAGCAGTCTTCAAGTGGCACATGGCGGCGAACTGCAAATCATACATAGTAATGTTTCAACCACACTTAATAATCCGATTGCGTTGGGTGGTGTGTTGAGTAGCAGTGCTGGGTTTGTGCGCACGCCACTTGGGCAGTTTGCTGGTGGTAATGTGAACGGTCCGATTACGCTCATCGATCATGCCGACATCACTGCCTTGAGCGGGACGGCAAGCCGACCTGTACGTTTTAATGTGAATGGTGCCGTAGACCGTGCTGGCCATGCCCTGAACTTAGTGACAGATGGCGCGAATAACCAGCTCAATATCAACGCAATCAATGGCGCCGGCAATCTGACGGTGCGCCCAGACGGCGGCAGCATCAGTGTGGGCGCGGTGACGGGTGCAGGAACGCTGACTGCAACGGGATTGGGCGGCGCTGCAACCATTGCAAGCCTTACAGGGGATGGTGGCATCTTGGTCGATTTTGCCACCAACAGTGGCGGACAGTTGACCATCACGGGTGCACTCAGTGGCCAACGTGACATTGATGTTCGGGGCGGCACGTTAAACCTTGGCACCGTGGTGCCATTAAATGTGATGGGTCAGATCAAACTGAGTGGTCAAGGCACCTTGAGTGTCGGGCGCGAGAGTTATCTGGGCAATGCCAGTCCAGTGCTGCAATTTGACAACGGTGGTGAATTGATACTTCGGGACGGCCTAGGCCTCACCCGCGACATGGTGACCATGGGTGGTCGTGGTCGTGTCCTGTTTGGGGGTAGTAACAATTTGGTCAGTGGCAATATCAGCGGCACAGGTGGGCTGTTTGTAGGCAGTGCCAGTGGTAGCCCAACCATTACCTTGTCTGGCAATAATCGCTTTACCGGCGGTCTAGCAATTGCGAATCCTGGTACTGTCAATAGCGCTGGTATTCCGGATACAACTACCGTCCGATTTAGCCAAGACAGCAACCTTGGCGATGCTGCTGGCGCGATTTTGCTTGGCGGTACGCTGGTGTTGCCAGATGCTTACACCTTGGGTCGGCAGTTAACCGTAAGTGGTACAGCGGCCACCCTCAATGCCGCAGGTGATCATACGCTCAATGGCACCCTCTCTGGGGATGGTCGCTTGAATTTGACGGGGGCTGCCCGCTACTTTTTAACCGGCAACGCCACCCATACTGGTGGTGTGGCGCTGGCAGGTCAGTCCAGTGGTCAGGCGGCGGTAGTGGTGATTGATAGCGATGCGCGATTGGGCGGGTCAAATGGGGTATTCAATATTGGCCGTGTTGACCCGCGTAATGCATTAGCAGTGCAGGCGGGGACCTTGGTGGCTGCAGCGAATCTAGATATTGCTGCCACACGCAGTACCAGTTTTCGCAATATGACGGTCGATACCAATGGGTTTAATGTGGTGTTTAATCAAGCCATCAGTGGCTTAGGCATGACCAAAACGGGCTTGGGGACTTGGACATTAAACACAGCCAATAGCAACAACAGTAACGACAATCGAGTGCAGGTGCTACAAGGCACATTGGCGTTGGGTACGGATGAGGCGCTCGCCACCCGCGCCAATGTAAGCTTGGCGTCAGATGCTAGACTATCACTCGGCGGCCATGTGCTTGGTCCTAAATCGCTAGACACGCAGGTTGGCAGCACGGTTGATTTGGGTCAAGGTGGCCGATTAGCGCCACTGTTTGGCGAGCTGAATGGCACACTTACTGGCCTTGGGCGTTTGGTGGTCGGCCGCGCTGGCTTTGTGCCTGCCAGCGTGACGCTCAATGGCGCCAACAATTTTATAGGCGGCGTGCAGGTCACCCATGGTAGTCGCTTAAGCTTAGGGCATGTGGATGCACTCGGTGCTTCTGGCAACCAGATCAGCCTCGATAACGGCACGCTGGTGGCGCTGGCAAGCCTGTCGGCGCCGCTGGTGATTAACGATGCTACCCCATTAGATATTGGGGTGGGTGGCGCTGGCTTTGCTGCGCGCGGGCAGTCCATTCTGCTTGAGCGAACATTGACTGGACCGCTTAGGCTGAATATTCAGGAGGGCAGCTTACCGGGCACGACGGAAAAGTATGACGTTAGGTTAGTGAGTCGTCAAAATCAGTTTGTCGGGGATGTCATCTTGGGCGATCCACAAGGCTTTGGCGCAGCGGTGGTGGGCATCACTGCCGATGGGTCGCTAGGCGCAACAACCAATCGACTGATATTAGGCAAGCGTGTGTTCGATGGTGAGAGTACCCGCAGTGCCATCGGCGGTTTACGTGCTTGGGATGGATTGACGCTGGCCGCCAGCCGTATTGTATTGCTCGATGGGCAAGAGGGCGACACCGCAGGGTTTATTGATACCAACGGCCATACCGTGGTGGTGGCGGGCAGTATCGGTGAATTAAACACACAACTTGGCTTGCTTAAAACTGGGGCGGGTACCTTGGTGTTGAACGGCAATCAATCGTATACAGGGCTCACCACGGTGGACAGTGGTGCGCTGGGCGGCCATGGCGAGGTTGAACAACTTGTGGTGAACAACGCCACGTTAACGCCAGGTGAAAGTGCTGGCTTGTTTCGTGTGCGTCAGGATGTGCGCATGCAAGCAGGCGTGCTCGACATGGAACTAGGGGGGCTGGTACGAGGTGTTGAATATGACGCGATTGATGTCGGCGGCTTGTTGGATATTGGTGTGGATACCTTGTTGCATGTGCGCTTTATTGACGGCTTTCAAGCGCAAGCGGGCGATCAATTTGCGCTGGTCGATGCAGACACCGATGTCTTAGGGAGTTTTGCGAATGTGGCCAATGGCGATCGTTTGTCCGTGCTTGGTGGCGGCAGTTTTAGGGTGCGTTACGGCATTGGTCTAGGTGTATCGTTGAGTGACTTTCAATCAGCGGTGCCAGTGCCTGAACCTACCAACAGCGCTTTAATGCTAATTGGGTTATTGGGTATCGTCGGTGCAGTACGGTTTCGCCGCGTCAAACAGCAATAAGCTATAAAGCGTTCTGTTTGTTGTTCGGTATAATCCTTGTATATCGAAGGACGAGGAATATACATGCATCATCAAACGTTAAAATGGGGCATTTTAGGCGCGGCCCGCGTCAACGAACGCTTATTACCGGCGATTATCGAAGCGCATCAGGCGCAGTTGGTGGCGATTGCGAGCCGCCGCGCGGGTGCGGCGCAAGCCACGCTAGACAAATACGCGCCGGGTCAAACGGGCGTGATGTGTTATGACGATTTAGAGTCGCTCATTAACGATCAAAATATCGATGCCGTGTATTGCCCGATGGCCAATGAAGAACATGCCGAATGGGCACTGAAAGCAATCCATGCAGGCAAGCATGTGCTCATCGAAAAGCCCATGACCACCAAGCTAGCCGACATTGACGCGATTGAAGCCGCTGCAAACGCCAAAGGTGTCAAGGTGATGGAAGGTTTTATGTACCGCTTTCATCCGCAGCATGCCAAAGTGGCAGAATTGATTGCTTCTGGCTTGATTGGCGATGTGTTGTCTTGCCGCGCCAGCTTTTCATTTTTAATGGCGCCTGCACGCATGTATCGCATTACGCGTGACATGGCCAATGGCGGCGGCGCGATGTGGGATATTGGGCCTTATGCCATTCACGCCTTGCGCTGGTGTTTTGCTCAAAACGGTGTGCCTGCCGAGCCTCACACGGTATTGGCATATGGTAAGTTAAATCAGCATGGCGCGGATGTGGTGGCCAGTGGTGTGCTTGATTTCGGATCAGACGCCCAAGGACGTGCGCGCTATGGTCATTTTGATGTGAGCTTTGAGCGCGGTCGTAAAGCGGAATACGAAATCATTGGCGATAAAGGTTGGATCAAATGTCACAATATGTGGGCATACCCAGGCGATGTGCCAACCATTAGTTGGGAGGCTGGCGGCAAGTCAGAAACCCTGTTGTTACCAAAGGCTAATCACTTTAATTTAGAGATCGAGCACTTTAGTGATTGTGTGTTAAATGGCAAAGAACCTTTGCTGACGTTTGACGATGCGCGCGGTAATTGCCAGGCCATTGAGGCGGTCATTGCAGCGCTCAAAAAATAAGCCTGTCACATAGTAAAAGAGGATGCCGCGGCATCCTCTTTTTTATGATGGAGACTTGTATCTGTCTTAGATTTTGCCGTCCAGACCCATCTGATAATACTTATGTACGATCTCTTCTTGGTGCTCAAGCAACCAATCAATGCTCGGCTCATGGCGCATGGCCTTTTGAATCGCTTTAAAAGTGGCCTCGCGGTGAATATCAAACAAGGCTTTATGGTCGATCTTTTCTTGCTCCAAAATCGCTGGGCTGAGCCATACCGAGATAATAATCCCTAAATCGTTGGCTTTGGCTTTCGGAATATCACCACTGCGCACTGCATCCAACACGCCATTGGCAATCGCACCCTGCACGGTGCCCATTAAAATATTGGTATAGCGTGTATCTTTGACTGTCACTTTGCTCACCATCAGCGTGGCAGGACGCACCATGATATCGGTATTCATGATGGCCAAGACACGGGTATGGCCTTTGACTTGGTCACCGAGTAAATTGGCAAAAGCAGTGCCCATTGGGCCATTCATTTCACCAATCGCTACTTCTGGTTCGGCTGCGGTGCCAGGTGGGCCGCCTGCGACCAATGCCTCGCCGACGCGCATGATAATCTTTTCGTCACTCATGATGGAGTTTCCTTAGGGTTATGGGGTTGTCCTGCATGTTAGGTGAATTTGTTAGGATTGGCTATCTAGCAATAGCGGATTGCCTGTTTAGTGCTTGATGAAAAACGGGTTCTAGGGAATAATCTAGCCTTTCCGTAAAAGGCGGAAATGTCCGTTCTTTATGACAGATTTCAATTCAGGTTTTGCAGCCAGCTGGTGTAAGACCGTTCCTCATTTAAACTAGGGAGAAAACAATGGCAACTCGTGTCGACTTGTGCAACGCCATCCGTGCATTGAGCATGGACGCTGTACAAAAAGCAAACTCAGGTCACCCAGGCGCGCCGATGGGTATGGCTGAAATTGCTGAAGTAGTGTGGAACCACAACTTAAGCCACAACCCAACCAACCCACAATGGGCTAACCGCGATCGCTTTGTATTGTCAAACGGCCACGGCTCTATGCTGATTTATTCATTGTTGCATTTGACCGGCTACGATGTGTCTATTGAAGACATCAAAACCTTCCGTCAATTGCATTCGAAATGTGCAGGCCACCCAGAATTTAGCTATGCCCCAGGCGTTGAAACCACGACCGGCCCATTAGGCCAAGGCATTGCCAACGGCGTGGGTTTCGCCATGGCAGAAAAATTATTAGCTAGCCAATTTAACAAGCCAGGCCACGACATCGTTGACCACTACACTTACGTGTTTTTAGGCGACGGCTGTATGATGGAAGGCGTTTCACACGAAGCTTGCGCATTGGCAGGTACGTGGGGCTTAGGCAAGTTAATCGCTTTCTGGGATGACAACGGTATTTCTATCGATGGTCACATTGAAGGTTGGTACACCGATGACACCGCAGGTCGCTTTAAAGCCTATGGCTGGCACGTGGTTTCAGTCGATGGTCACGACCAAGCAGCGATTCAAAAAGCGGTGGACGAAGCAAAATCAGTCACAGACAAACCGTCATTGATTTGCTGTAAAACCATCATTGGTAAAGGTTCACCTAACAAATCAGGTTCACACGATTGCCACGGTTCTGCCTTGGGTGATGCCGAAGTCGCCGCGACCCGTGCTGAAATCGGTTGGGCGCACGAGCCATTTGTGATTCCTGCAGATGTGTATGCAGGTTGGGATCAAAAAGCCAAAGGTGCCGCACGCGAAGCGGCTTGGGATGCTAAGTTTGCAGCTTATGCGGCGGCTTACCCTGCAGAAGCGGCTGAATTCAAACGCCGTATGGCAGGTGAGTTGCCAGCGAACTGGCAAGCTGAAACAGACAAAATCATTGCTGCCGTCAACGAAAAAGCTGAAGGCAATGCCTCACGTAAAGCGTCACAAAACGCGATTGGTGCATTAGCCCCCTTGTTGCCTGAGTTCTTAGGTGGTTCAGCTGACTTAACTGGTTCTAACTTAACTTCATGCGGTAGCTTTACCCATGTCGATGCGAAAAAACCAGGTAACTACATCTCTTACGGTGTGCGTGAATTTGGTATGGCCGCCATCATGAACGGTATGGCCCTACACGGTGGTTTATTGCCATTTGGCGGTACTTTCCACATGTTCTCTGACTACATGAAAAACGGCATGCGTATGTCAGCGTTGATGCATCAACGCGTGGTGTATGTGTTGACCCATGACTCTATCGGTCAAGGCGAAGATGGCCCAACCCACCAACCTGTCGAAAACACCTCAGGCTTGCGTTACATCCCACGTATGGATGTATGGCGTCCAGGTTCAGCCACTGAAACCACCGTAGCATGGGTGGCCGCCGTTGAGCGTACACAAGGCCCAACCAGCTTGGTATTAAGCCGTCAAAACTTGGCAGGCATCAAGCACGAAGCGTCGCAATTAGCGGCCATTCGTAAAGGTGGCTATGTGTTCTCTGACGTGGCTGGTGCACAAGTCATCATCATTGCTAACGGCTCTGAGTTAGATTTGGCGATTAAAGCAGCCGCTGAATTAAACGCAGCTGGCACCAAAGTACGCGTAGTGTCTATGCCATCTACCAACGTATTTGACCGTCAAGACCAAGCTTACAAAGACAGCGTATTAACCCCAGGCGTAAAACGTGTGGCGGTTGAAGCGGCGCACCCAGATTTCTGGCGTAAGTATGTGGGCTTAGAAGGTGCTGTGGTCGGTATCGACACCTTCGGTGAGTCTGCTCCTGGCGGCGCATTGATGAAGCACTTCGGTTTCACGGTTGAAAATGTAGTCAACACAGTGAAATCTGTACTGTAATTTAAGTCAGATTGACCGAATAAAAACCGCCTCTTTTGAGGCGGTTTTTTTATGTGCGTTAATCTTCAACTGATTGAACGACGGCCTAGCGCGGACGTCGTACGCCAAATAAATAACTGGCAATGGCCAACACAATAAAGATAAAAAACAATATTTTTGCAATCCCTGCAGCGCTGACAGCCAAGCTGGTAAAGCCAAACAGGGCAGCCACTAAAGCAATCACAAAAAACAACACTGTGTAATACAACATATGCATACTCCTTAATAATTTGGGATTCATCGAGGATGGCCTTTGACCATCATGGATTGTTTAATCAGTATTTACCGTATTTGGTATTGGCTGTTTTTAAACAATTGTCTTTGGCCGTGCTGGCCAACGCATCACACTTTTCTTCGGCTACTTTAAGTGCGGCAGCACGTTCGTCTTTGGAAGCATCTGCACGGATTTCTTGATTATCTTGTCTGGCCTCGGCTTTTGCATCCATGGATTTTTGATTGGCCTCGACATTGCTGGCCGAGGTTTTTAACAGCACTTTTGCTTCTGATTTAGCCGTCACCCAAGCCGCTTTGGCTTCTTTTACGCACACATCTTTGGGGTTGCCAGAGACATCATCACATTGCTGTATTGCGACATCATAGGCCGCTTCGCCTTTTGCCATGCTGACCTTATATTGGGTTTTTAAGGTCGATTTTTGTTGATGGTTTAACTCGGCCAAGGCAATGGCTTGCTTGCCTTTGGCTTCTGCCATGCAAATATCTTTGGCATTACCTGCTTGCGAAGTGCACGCTTTGGCATCGGCTTGATAGGCCGATTTGATATGGCCTTTACTGATTTTCATATTGGTAGAGGACAGCGATTGTGCGATGGCATGACTGCCAATCAATAAACAAGCAGCTAAGACTGCGTGGCGGAGTAGGGCGCGTGAGGTTTTCATGAGGGTTCCTTAAAGCAGATTTTTTCAAAGTACCATAATGGCTTTGTACGCTTACCATACGGGGTGCGATAGCCTCAGTCTGTTCGCTATAAAACGTAAGCCATGTGGTGATACCCACCCTGCGATGTATCTGACCGCTCAGTATCAAGCCTATGTGTTTAATCGCACTGACTAGGCTTTAAACCGCGCTTAATCTAGATGTTGTGATGAGGAATCTTCCTCTTTAATCAACGTATACAGCACTTAGGAGCCGATATGAACAAAGATCAACTGAACGGAAAAGCCAAAAAAATCACGGGCAATATACAAGCGGTCACTGGCAAATGGATGGACAAGCCCGCGCTTGAAGAGAAAGGCAAAGTGACGCAGGCCAAGGGTGTGTTGCAAGAAGCTTACGGTGACGCTAAAGAGCACCTCAGTGATGTACAGCATACGATTAAAGATGCGATTCAACCCAAATAAATGCCACTGATCACTTTATAACTTCAAGGAAATCAACATGACCACTAACAGCCAAGAACAGCAATTTAACCATAGCGCCTCCCATCACAACGGTCCTGGCCCAAGGCTGATGGGTGCAGATACCCTGATGGGCAATGACGTGTTTAATCGTCAGGACGAAGATTTAGGCGATATTAAAGAAATCATGCTCGATGTACCAGCTGGCCGCATCAGTTACGCGGTGTTGTCTTACGGTGGCATTTTAGGCATGGGTGAAAAGTTGTTTGCCGTGCCTTGGCATGCCTTAACGTTGGATACCGAACACAAACGTTTTACGCTCGATGTGAGCAAAGAACGCCTCGAAAATGCGCCAGGGTTTGATAAAGACCACTGGCCAAATATGTCCGACCGCGGATGGGCGCAAAATATACATGCCTACTACGGCACTACATTGCCCGATATGTAAGCAACGTTTGCTTTGTGATTGTGGCGCTCAAGCAGGGCTATGATTCAACCGCCCAACGTGAATGGGCTTTGATGGGTGCTCAACAATCAGCTATGCCAACACACGCACCACCTCAAGTTGAGGTGGTTTTTTGAGGATTATCAACCCTCAGCGCGCACCTCGTGCGCTGGTGATGGTCTGTATACGTGATAAAACAACAATGAAACCACAGTATGATCAATCGCGTGTACTGGACCGAACATGAGCAGATTCACTATCAGGATTTTGATGATGTGGTGGCATCACTCAAATTTACCCAAGCCCTACGCAAAACCCCTAGCGTGAGCCTGATTGCAACCGCCATCAACGAGCAGACCATTGTGGGTGGCTTAGGCGTAGATAGTGTTGAAAACGGCAAACTGCCCTCAGGCGATACTTATGGCTGGAGGAAACGTAGACCATAATCATCCGTATATACACGCATGAGCGCAGTATGAGCAGCGCTGTGGGGCGACACAAACCCTACCAACAATGACCAACTGGCCTAACCAACTTCCTCTTAAATCTTGTAGAAGACTGCATAAAAGGTTTAGCGATTGGGCAATTAATTTTAGCCTAAGCCAAATCATCGTTAGTCCTCACCATGAAAACACCCAAAAGATTAGAACCGCTGATTGAAGATGGCGTGATAGATGCAGTCATGCGCCAATTAATGAGTGGCAAAGAAGCCACCGTATACGTGGTGCGCTGTGGCGAAGAGATCCGCTGCGCAAAAGTCTATAAAGAAGCCAATCAACGCAGTTTTCGCCAATCTGTCGATTACACCGAAGGTCGCAAAGTCAAAAATAGCCGCCAAGCGCGCGCCATGGCCAAAGGCTCCAACTATGGTAAACAAGCGCAAGAAGCTGCCTGGCAAAGTGCAGAGGTCGATGCCCTCTATCGCCTAGCCGCGGCAGGTGTGAGCGTGCCCACCCCTTACCAATTTTATGAGGGGGTGTTAATCATGGATTTAATCACCGACGACGAAGGCAATGCCGCGCCACGGCTCAACGACGTGGTGTTCACCGCCGATGAAGCGCGCCAGCATCACCAAGCACTGATTCAAGAAGTCGTCCGCATGCTCTGCGCGGGCATTGTGCATGGCGATTTATCTGAATTTAATATCCTGCTGAGTAGCCAAGGCCCAATCATTATCGACTTACCGCAAGCCGTTGACGCCGCCGGTAACAATCAAGCCAAAAGCATGCTTGAGCGCGATGTGGGTAATTTAGCTGACTTTTTTGGCCAGTTTGCGTCTGAACTGCTCAATACCCAATATGGCAAAGAAATCTGGGCGCTCTACGCCAAAGGCGCCCTTACGCCTCAAACTGTGCTTACAGGCAAATTCCAACAAGACAACAAGCCAGTCGATTTAAAAAGTGTGGTGCGCGTGATAGATGCTGTACGTGATGATGAAGCTAAAAAGCAAATGCGCTTGGCCGAAGCCAAAGCAGCGTTGCCAAAGCCTAAGCGGTTTTAAGAACGTTAAGTATTGCGTTTTTGAGTAGTCTGCATCGCGCAGGCTACTTTTCTAAACCTGACACTGATGATGAATGCCGCTATCACTATGATTGAGATGTTTTTTGCAGGACCAGACCCTGATGATCTCATGTGCATCAAGAGATGAAAGCCTAGATATTTGAATGTATCGAAGTGTTTTACAATCGACAACGGTGTCACAACCATCTCAACCAATTGAGTCCAATTGATTTTGAAAAGCGATAAATTGGAGCCTGATCATCGTCTTTTAAAGTGGTTGAAGCCCAGTCTATTTGGCGACGATTTCATGGAAAACCGTAGCTCGCTAAATTAAACCAATTCAAACACGCAAACTCTCAAATATAATCCTCACTCAATCTGAAAACCTTAGGTACCCCTCATGCGCACCGAAAACGCTGTTGCACCAAAAACCATTTATCTTAAAGACTACACGCCAGCGCCTTATTTGGCCGAGCAGGTGGATTTAAATGTTCATTTAATGCCCGGTAAAACCACGGTGACTGCCACGGTGCGTTATGTAAAAAACCCCAAGGGGGTATCGGCTGATTTGGTGCTAGATGGTGAAGAGCAAACGCTGATTGCTGTGCGTAAAGATGGTGAGCCTTTTGACGGGTATACGCTCACCGATGGACAGATGATCATTACTAACCCAGGCGAGGCGTTTACCTTAACCATTGTGAGTGAAATTCACCCTGAGGCCAATACCGCGCTTGAGGGCTTGTATCAATCGCAAGGCACCTATTGCACACAGTGCGAGGCTGAGGGTTTTCGGCGCATTACTTACTACCAAGACCGGCCCGATGTATTGAGTGTCTTTACCGTGCGCATTGAAGGCGACGCCAAGGCGTATCCGGTGATGTTGTCGAATGGTAACTTGCAAGAGGAGGGCACCCTCGACCACGGTCGCCATTACCGCGTGTGGCATGACCCGTTCCCCAAGCCATGTTATTTGTTTGCGCTGGTGGCGGGTGATTTGGTGCGGGTGGCCGATACCTTTACCACCATAACAGGGCGCAAGGTGGATTTGCATATTTATGTGCGTGCAGGCGATGAGCGCCAATGTAGCCACGCCATGACCTCGTTAAAAAAATCCATGCGCTGGGATGAGGAAGTGTATGGCCGTGAGTATCAATTAGAGTTATTTAATATTGTGGCCGTGAGCGACTTTAATATGGGCGCCATGGAGAACACCTCACTCAATGTGTTTAACACCGCTTTGGTGTTAGCGCATCAAGACACCGCAACAGATAATGATTTTATGAGTGTAGAGGGCGTGATTGCGCACGAGTATTTTCATAACTGGACGGGTAACCGTGTGACTTGCCGTGATTGGTTTCAGCTTTCGCTTAAAGAAGGCTTTACCGTGTTTCGTGATCAAGCGTTTAGTGCAGATATGAACTCGCGCGCGGTATTGCGGATTGATGATGTAAACACCTTGCGTCGCCTGCAATTTGCCGAAGATGGTAGCCCCCTCGCGCACAGCGTACAGCCCGACCAGTTTATTGAGATTAGTAACTTTTATACCAAAACCATCTATGACAAAGGCGCTGAGCTGATTCGTATGCAGCACACCTTGTTGGGCGCGGAGACTTTCCGTCAAGCCACCGATGTCTATTTTGATCGCTATGATGGTCAAGCCGTCACCTGTGATGATTTTGTGCAATGCATGGCAGAGGCCTCTGGCCGTGACATGACGCAGTTTTTTAGATGGTATAAACAAGCGGGCACGCCTACGCTAGAGGCCAGCCAGCACTATGATGCGGCCAGCCACACTTATACCTTACACTTTAAACAATTGCAGCCTGATACGCCGGGGCAAACCGATAAACAGCCGTTGTTGATTCCGATAGCCGTGGGTCTGTTAGACGCCGCGGGTCAAGAAATTGTCCCCACACAAGTGTTAGAAATGACAGAACGTGAGCAATCATTCACTTTCGCTGGTATCAGCGCGCCGCCAGTGCCTTCAATCTTGCGTGGCTTTTCGGCACCGGTGAAATTAGTCACCGATTTAAGCGATGACGCGTTGCGGTTATTGCAAGTACACGACACCGATGGCTTTAACAAATGGGAGGCTGGGCAAACCCTCGCGCTACGCACGATTGCGCGGGTGATGCAGGATGCCAACGCCGATATTTCGCAATTTATTGCCGATATGGGGGTATTGATTCAACAAGGTCTGAACCCCGCATCAGACAAAGCCTTGCTAGCCCGTGCCTTGAGCTTACCGCTGATTGGCGTGATTGGGCAGTATTTGCCCGTGATTGACCCGGCGGCGATTGACCAAGCACGCACCCATTTACTCACCCAACTGAAGCGCGCGCACAAAGCGGCATTAGAGGCAGTCTATGCCGCTAATGGTAAATCAGGCAGCTTTGATATTAGTCCGCAAGCCATGGGTCGCCGCGCATTACAAGAGGCGGTGCTAGAGATACTCACCGTGACCAACGGCACTGGTTGCGCTACGCGTGCCAAAGCGCATTATGACGCCGCTGATAATATGACAGACCGCGTGACCGCTTTAGCCAGCCTCACTGACAGCACACAGCCCGAGCGCGACGCGGTGTTTGCTGATTTTTATCAACGGTTTAAAGACTACCCGTTGGTGATTGATAAGTGGTTTTCGTTACAGGCGCTGTCAAAACGCGCACAGATTTTTGAAGACATTGCCCGCTTGCGCGAGCACCCAGACTTTAATCTCAAAAACCCAAACCGCGTGCGCGCGCTGTATACCGCGTTTGCGATCAATAACCCGGTTAAATTCCACGACCCCAGCGGCCAAGGCTATGCATTTTTGCGCGACGCGATTATTGCGCTTAACGCCATTAACCCACAAATGTCCGCGCGCATGGTGACCCCGCTGCGTGAGTGGAAGCGCTACACCCCTGCGCTACAAGCACAGATGAAAGCGACGCTGGAAGCGGTATTAGCCACCCCTAATCTATCGAACGATGTGTTTGAGGTGGTGAGCAAAAGTTTAAACGCGTCTTGATTTTGTTGCGGTGCCTACGGCGTAGCCTTGGTAGTTGACATCACGCTTATTGATTCACGTAATTGGGACCACTACCACCTTCGGGTGGCACCCAAGTGATATTTTGTTGCGGGTCTTTAATGTCACAAGTTTTGCAATGGATGCAGTTTTGCGCGTTGATTTGTAAGCGGGGTTGTGTGGCTTGGTCGACAATTTCATATACCCCAGCAGGACAATAGCGTTGTTCTGGGGATGCATAGATCTGCCAATTCACCGAGATAGCGATAGCCGGGTCAGTGAGTAATAAATGATTTGGCTGGTTGTGTGTATGCCCAATATTTGCCAATGCCACTGAACTCAACTTATCAAAAGACACGATACCGTCAGCTGTTGGGTACGCAATCTGCGATTGCGATGCTGCCGGCTTTAAGCAGGCGTGATCTGGCGCACGATGGGGCAAGGTCCAAGGCAATCGGATATGCCAATGCTGCAACCACATCTCGATGCCTCCCAGCAAGCTGCCCCATACGCTACCAAAGCACGCTAAATATGGTTTCACATTGCGCGCAGCGTCTAACTCGCGCCATACTGCAGACGTTTTAAACTGCTCGGCATAGGCCGTGAGCAAAGGAGGCACCTCCTGCGCCAATGCCCAACATACCGCATCGGCGGCCAATATGCCCGACCGAATGGCATTATGGCTGCCTTTAATTTTGGGTAGATTGACCATGCCCGCGCTGCAACCAATCAGGGCGCCCCCTGGGAAAATTAGCTTTGGTAACGCTTGTACGCCGCCCTCAGCAATCGCGCGCGCACCATAACTTAAACGCTCACCTTGTGCTAGCAAAGGATGCACGCTTGGGTGCGTTTTAAAACGTTGAAATTCGTCATAGGGCGATAAATATGGATTTTGATAATCCAAGTGCACCACATATCCTACTGAGAGTAAGTCTTCACCATGATGATAAATAAAGCCGCCACCGCCTGTGTCCGATGTCAGTGGCCAACCTAAAAAATGCTGTACCCGTCCCGCGGCATGTTGAGCTTTGGGAACGCGCCAGGTTTCTTTAAAACCAATGCCATATTTGGCAGGGCTGGCCTCTGCCCACAGGGCATACTGTGTTGCAAGTTGTTGGGTGAGTGAGCCTCGCGCACCTTCCGCAATCAACGTATAGAGCGCACGTATTTCAATGCCTGCGCTGAAATTGGCTGTGGCTTCACCTTTGGCGTTGAGACCCATGTCACCTGTGATGACACCCGCGACCTTGTCGCCTTCGTAGCACAGCTGTTGTGCAGAAAAACCAGCATAAATTTCAACACCAAGCGCCTCGGCTTGGCTTTGCAACCAACGGCATAGCTCACCCAAGCTGATGATGAAATTGCCTTGATTGTGCATCATGGGTGGGATGAGCCATGTGGGGATACGCCACGCTTGTTGCTGCGTTAACCAGGCTACATGGTCTTCTTTCACCGCGGTGCGTAATGGGGCTTGGCGTGCGGCCCAGTCTGGGATTAATTCGTCTAATGCGCTTGGGTCAAACACTGCGCCAGACACAATATGATTGCCAACATCTGCGCCTTTTTCAAGGACACATACGCTGATTGTTTTGCCTTGTTTTTCGGCCATTTGTTTGATGCGAATCGCTGCCGCTAACCCGGCTGGTCCTGCCCCTACAATCACTACATCGTAGTGCATGACCTCTTGTTCCACTGCGGTTGTATCCATTTAAATCGTCTCCATGAGGGGGCGTAGATCAATTAAATCACTGCGAGCCACACCTGTGGTTAACTGGTGACAAAGCGCTAAAAATAAACGCATGCTCGTGGTTTGGTATTTTTGTTTGCGCCAAACAAAATAAAACTGGCGTTTAAAGCTGAGTTCATCGCACTCAAGCGCTACCAAACTGCCACGCGCAAACGCCTCTTTGAGGGCTAGGCGAGATAAACAACCAATGCCAAGGCCTGCCTCTACCGCGCGTTTGATTGCCTCGGTATGTTCCAGCGTGAGTTGAATATTTAATCTTGAATAATCCGCACCTACACCGCGATTAAAGGTTTCACGCGTGCCAGAGCCAAGTTCTCGCAAAATCCAAGGTTGGCTTAATAACGCACTGCGAGAAATCTGTGCTTGTTTTGCCAGAGGGTGATTAGGCGCGGCAAATGCAACCAACTCATCCGCAATCCAGGGGGTCACATGGATGTCTGGATGGTGGCATTCGCCCTCGATTAACCCTAAATCTAAGGTATGTTGGGCGATACGTTGCACAATATTAACGGTGTTATCTACCTTTAAATCCACTTGACTCGTCGGATGCATCCGCAAAAAACGCGCAACCAACAGCGTGGCTAAATAATTGCCGATGGTGAGGGTTGCGCCAATATTTAAATAGCCAACGCGGTGATTGCCCTGTAATAACAGTTCGATTTCTTTGGCTTGATCCAACAATACCAATGCTTTGGGTCGTAACTGTTTGCCTAATTCATTCATGCGCAGGGATTTACCCACCCGATCAAACAAGGGGGTTTGGCATTGCTTTTCCAGCTCCATCAAAGCCGTACTGGTGGCCGATTGTGACAGTGCAAGTTGTTCGCAGGCGCGCGAAATACTCTCAGTTTGACTGATCGCAACAAAGATTTCTAACTGCCTTAGGGTATAGCGCATGGTGACGGACTCACTGGTGGTTTTCATCGGGTGAAGCAGAGCAATGCAAGCGCCCGCTATGGATTGTGGGTTATATATTTATTTTATAGATATATAACATTTAAACAATCTGCTTAGTAAATATTATAGCGCTGTGTAGAATGCCTAGCAATGATAAAGGAGCGCACGATGAACGTCTTGGTCGCGATTAAACGCGTGGTGGATTACAACATTAAAGTACGGGCTAAACCTGATGGTTCCGCTGTGGATATTGCGGGGGTAAAAATGTCAGTGAATCCGTTTGACGAAAACGCCATTGAAGCTGCGTTGCAGTTAAAAGAGCAGGGCGTGGTGAGTCATATCACCGTGGTCACCATTGGCCCTAATAGCCATCAAGACAGTTTACGGCATGCCTTGGCGATGGGCGCCGATGATGCCCTCTTGATCGAAACGGACGAAGTCCTGCAATCGCTTGGTGTGGCAAAAGTGCTGAAACAATTGGTCGACACAATGCAGCCGCAATTGGTGTTGTTGGGCAAACAAGCGATAGATGACGACGCTGGCCAAACCGGACAAATGCTGGCAGCGTTGTTAAATTATCCACAAGCCACCTATGCCTCCCATATTGAAATCAACGGCCTTGAAGCGACCGTGGTGCGGGAAATTGATGGCGGTACAGAAACCATTGCCATTCATTTGCCTGCTGTGATCACCGCTGATTTACGCTTAAATGAACCACGCTTTGTAAAATTACCGCAATTAATGTTGGCGCGAAAAAAGCAGATTAACACTGTGCCCTTGGCCTCACTTGACCTCGATACCCGCCAGCGTTTAATCCAGCTTCGCGTTGAAGAACCACCACCACGTGCGGCGGGCATCATGGTGGATAGTGTCGATGCCTTGGTCAGTCAGTTAATCAAACATGAAGGGATATTCGCATGAGTTCAGGTCAAACATTGGTCATGGCCGAGCATGACGGCACACAGTTGGCGGCTTCCGTGTATCGGTCTATTACCGCGGCGCAACAGTTTGGTCAGCATGTGAGCGTGTTGGTGATTGGAGCGGGGATTACACAAGTGGCGCGTGAGGCGGCAATGATCAACGGCGTGCAACGCGTGTTGCAAGTCGATGCGGTTACGTTGCAACACCCCTCTGCTGAGCAGATCAGTCATATCGTGTTGCAAATGGCCAACGCGTATGAAGTTTTGTTAGCCGCGCACTCGAGCTGGAGTAAAAACTTTTTACCACGGGTGGCGGCGCTGCTCGATGTTGGCATGGTGTCAGATGTGTTGCACATCATCGTCCCTCGCACTTATCAGCGCAGTGTTTATGCGGGTAACTTATTGAGCACAGTGCAAAGCCAAGATGAGCAACAAGTGCTCACTGTGCATGCCAGCAAGTTTAAGCTAGCCAGCCTTTCACAAACGTCTGCAGTCATTGAACGCTTGACTGTAACGGGTAGCCCTGTACCGGTGCGCTGGATCAGTCAAACCTTGAATCAAAGTCCACGTCCACCTTTAGCATCAGCCAAGGTGGTAGTGTCTGGCGGGCGAGCCTTGGGCAGTGCCGAGCGGTTCGAAGCCGTGTTAGCACCGCTGGCAAACCAATTACAAGCTGCGATCGGTGCTTCACGCGCAGCGGTGGATGCAGGCTATGCCCCTAATGATCTACAAGTCGGACAGACCGGGGTGGTGGTCGCGCCTGCGCTTTACATTGCAGTGGGTATTTCAGGTGCGATTCAACATACCTATGGCATGAAAGATAGCCAAGTGATCGTAGCCATTAACCAAGACCCTGAGGCGCCGATTTTTCAGATGGCCGACTACGGCTTAGTGGGTGATTTGTTTAGTGTGATTCCAGCGCTCACCGCTGCTTTGTCACAAGCCAATATCAATTAATGAGGTACGCACATGAGTAAGTATTCCGTAGAAAAAGTCCTCAGTGTGCTCCACTGGAACGACAGTTTGTTTAGTTTTAAAACCACGCGTGACCCAGGACTACGTTTTGAAAATGGTCAGTTTGTGATGATTGGGCTCGAAGTGGATGGCGTGCCACTTACCCGTGCCTACAGCATTGCCAGCCCCAATTATGATGAGCATTTAGAGTTTTTTAGTATTAAAGTTCCCAATGGACCACTTACCTCGCGCTTGCAACATTTAAAGGTGGGTGATGATCTGCTGGTGAGCCGGAAACCAACCGGCACCTTGGTGATTCACGATTTAAAACCAGGTAAACATTTATATTTGTTATCGACTGGTACAGGCTTAGCGCCGTTTATGAGTCTAATTCAAGACATTGAAGTGTATGACCGCTTTGAGAAAGTGGTGTTGGTGCATGGTGTTCGAACAGTCAGTGAGTTGGCGTACGCAGAAACAATCGCGCAGACATTGCCTGCCAATGAATTTTTTGGTGAGGAGGTTAAGCAGAAATTGATTTATTACCCAACGGTCACCCGTGAGCCATTTAAGCATCAAGGCCGCTTAACAGATTTGATTGAGAATGGACAATTATTTACCGATATTGGCTTACCACCGCTCCATCCTGCGCAAGATAGGGTGATGATTTGTGGCAGCCCGCAGATGCTAAAAGATACTGAAGCGTTATTGGATAAACGCGGATTTAAGGTGTCGCCGCGCATCGGAGAGTTGGGCGATTATGTGATTGAAAAAGCTTTCGTTGAAAAATAAACGTCATTGGTCAACAATAAACCCCGCCCTATCCCCCGCTGCGTGTGCTGAGCGCTTCAACAACGAGGGGTACAGTGCGTAATCATGAGACGCGCTGATCTTGCGGCAATATCCAATCTGGGCGTAAACGGTGGCACGTATAGCCATTCGGGTAGCGAATTAAATAATCTTGATGCTCTGCTTCGGCCTCCCAAAAATCGCTGGCCGCGGTGACTTCGGTTACCACTTTGCCAGGCCAAATTTGGGTGGCATCCATTTCACTGATGAGCTGTAGTGCGGTTTGCTTTTGTGCCTCAGACAGATAATAAATCGCCGAGCGGTATGATGGCCCACGGTCATTGCCTTGCTGATCTAAGGTGGTGGGATCGTGAATCTGAAAGAAAAACACCAGCAATTGTCTGAATGACAACACGTTAGGATCAAAGGTGATTTCAATCGCCTCAGCATGGCGGCCGTGGTTACGATAGGTCGCATGCGCCACTTCGCCCCCGCTATAGCCTACCCGCGAGTGGATGACCCCGGGGATACGGCGGATTAAATCTTGCATGCCCCAAAAGCAGCCGCCTGCCAGTATGGTTTTTTCTTGTGATTGCATTGGGATCTCCTTGGTTAACTCTAAAAGATTTGCGTTCTTAAACGATGCGCTAGGTGTTCCGTGCGCTGTGCCAACGATTACAGGCGATACGGTTTAGGTTAAAATACACCATTTTTTGCATAAAATAGGTCGGATGGGGAGCGCTATGGCGGTAAAAGTTGGCATTAACGGGTTTGGTCGCATCGGTCGGATGGCATTAAGGGCTGCCATTGAACAATCTGAGTTTAGTGACATTGAAATAGTTGCAATCAATTGTTCTTATGACATTGACTACATGATGTATATGCTGAAATACGATTCCGTGCATGGCCGCTTTCGGGCCGACGTAAAAGCTGAAAACGGTCATTTAGTGGTGAATGGAAACACCATCCATCTATCCGCTGAGCGTGATCCTCAACGCATCGACTGGCGTAAAAGCGGCGCTGAAGTCATTGTAGAATCTACGGGTGCTTTTTTAACCATTGAAAGCTGTCAGCCGCACATCAACAATGGTGCAAAAAAAGTGGTGCAATCTGCCCCCGGTAAAGACGATACGCCGATGTATGTGTATGGCGTAAACCATGAAACCTATGCAGGTCAAGCCATTGTGTCTGCTGCTTCATGCACCACCAACGGTCTAGCCCCCTTGGCCAAAGTGTTGCACGATAGTTTTGGCGTGAAGCGTGGTTTAATGACCACTATCCATGCGGTGACTGCCTCGCAACTTACGGTCGATGGCACATCCAAAAAAGATTGGCGTGGTGGTCGTAGCGTGTTTGAAAATATTATTCCCTCAAGCACGGGCGCTGCCAAAGCGGTGGGCATTGTCATTCCTGATCTCAATAAAAAACTCACTGGGATGGCCATGCGTGTGCCATCTGCGGATGTGTCTGTGGTTGATCTCACTGTTGAATTGGAACAAGAAACCACTTATGAAGCCCTA
This sequence comes from Methylophilaceae bacterium, assembly GCA_027488395.1. Lineage (GTDB taxonomy): Bacteria > Pseudomonadota > Gammaproteobacteria > Burkholderiales > Methylophilaceae > Methylophilus. The sequence goes on from JAIYBT010000005.1 coordinate 94,871, forward strand.
TGTGCCGCCATGCAACAAGCAGCCGACGGACCGCTTAAAAACGTGCTTGAATATACCGATGAAAAAGTTGTATCCACTGACTTTAGAAGCAGTGCCGCCGCCAGTGTATTTGATGCCGATGCAGGCATTATGCTAGACAGTACCTTTGTTAAAGTGATTGGTTGGTACGATAACGAATATGGCTACACCTGTAATTTATTACGTTTGGTGCAACATATCACGCAATAATCCACATGAAATAGGGCGCCACTGGCGCCCTATTTGTTTTATTATCAGAAGATAAGGTGAGTCAATTTTAGCTTAAGTAAACTTTATCTTAAGCAAACTTTAGCTTAATCAGCACACTTTCTTTTTCATGCATGTTCTGGGGATGCCGTTATGAAATTTATCAAAATGACCGATCTTGATTTGCGCGGTAAACGCGTATTGATACGGGCAGATTTAAATGTGCCTGTCGCCAACGGTCAAGTAAGCTCTGATGCCCGTATCACGGCCAGTATGCCGACCATACAATTTGCGCTGAAAGCGGGTGCCAAAGTGATGGTCACGTCGCATTTAGGCCGCCCAGAAGAAGGGGTGTATTCAGAAGAAAACTCCCTAAAGCCAGTGGCTGAGGTAGTCAGCCAAAAGTTGGGTCAACCGGTAAAACTGATCAAAGATTGGGTGGGCGCACCGCTTGACGTTGCCGAGGGCGAGTTGGTGATGCTGGAAAATTGCCGCTTTAATGTCGGCGAGAAAAAAAATCTCGATAGCACCGCGCAGGCCTATGCTGCGTTGTGCGATATTTTTGTCATGGATGCATTTGGTACGGCGCATCGCGCTGAAGCTTCCACCCACGGTGTCGCTAAATTTGCGCCAGTCGCCTGTGCGGGCATCTTGCTCACCGAAGAGTTAGAAGCCTTAACCCAAGCCTTGCTCGCCCCGGCAAGACCGCTAGTGGCGATTGTGGGCGGCTCCAAAGTGTCTACCAAATTATCGGTGTTAGAAAGCTTATCTGACAAAGTAGACCAACTGGTGGTGGGCGGTGGCATTGCCAATACCTTTTTAAAAGCTGCTGGTTTTGAAGTGGGCAAATCGTTATGCGAAAACGACTTGGTGCCGACGGCACAAGCCTTGATTAAAAAAATGGCCGAGCGGGGCGCCTCGGTGCCGATTGCCACCGATGTGGTGGTGGCAAAACAGTTTGCGGCGGATGCCGAAGCCACCAAAAAAGCGGCGACTGAAGTCGTGGACGATGACATGATTTTTGATATTGGTGCTGATTCTGCGGCCGCCTTGGTGGAGATTATTATGCAAGCAGGGACGGTGGTGTGGAACGGACCCGTCGGCGTGTTTGAATTTGACCAATTTGGTGAAGGCACCAAAACCATTGCCCATGCCATTGCCAACACCAAAGCCTTTACCTTGGCTGGCGGTGGTGACACCATTGCCGCCATTCAAAAATACGATATGTACGACAAAGTGTCTTATATCTCGACAGCAGGCGGTGCCTTCCTGGAGTTTTTAGAAGGTAAAACGTTGCCAGCTGTCGCTATATTAGAAAGCCGCGCCAGTGCGTAAGCCCCTTTGGATGCCCGCCTGAAAACAGCCGCGATTGCGGCTGTTTTATTTTGTCATGCAGTGATCGCTTGTTCGCCATAGTCATGTGGTTTGGGACATTTTTGCACGGGTGCAAACTTGCGTGCCCTTTGTTGGTCACTCTAAGCGAACAAGTTTGCCCATCAAGCAATGGAGTTACTGGTGCTAGCACTATATTTGCTTATTTCAATTGTCATCACGTCACAGGAGTACACGCATGAGTATTCGTTTGGGCATTAACGGTTTTGGTCGCATTGGGCGCATGGTACTACGCGCCGCATTAAATCAAGCCGAATTCAAAGATTTAGAAGTGGTGGCTATCAATGGCATCGAAGAGCCAGCGCATATGTTGTATATGCTTAAATACGATTCCGTGCACGGTAGACTGGCCAATGATGCACACTTAGAGGGCGATGCGCTGGTGATTGATGGTAAAGCCATACGGCTCACTGCGCACCACAATCCAGCCGACATTGATTGGGCTGCAGTTGGGGTGGATGTGGTAGTGGAATGTACTGGCGTCTTTTTAACGCAAGACAGTTGCGCTGCGCACATTGCGGGTGGCGCACGGATTGTGGTGCAATCCGCTCCGGGCAAAGATGACACGCCTATGTTTGTGTATGGCGTCAATCACTATCACTATCAAGGTGAGGAAATTGTGTCAGCCGCCTCTTGCACCACCAACGGCTTGGCGCCCATTGTCAAAGTATTAAACGATCATTTTGGCGTGAAACGGGGACTGATGACGACCATTCATGCGGCAACTGCGACGCAAAAAACAGTCGATGGCACCTCGAATAAGGATTGGCGAGGTGGTCGTGGGGTGTTTGAAAATATCATTCCATCCAGCACTGGTGCGGCCAAAGCCGTGGGTAAAGTGATTCCCACCCTCAATAAAAAGCTCACGGGCATGGCCATGCGTATTCCTTCTGCCGACGTTTCTGTCGTGGATTTAACAGTGGAATTGCAATCAAAAACCAGCTATGAAGATATTTGCGCCGCCATGAAGTATGCGGCAGATCGCGATTTGAAAGATGTGCTCGGATACACGGATGAAGCCGTGGTTTCGAGTGATTTTAGAGGCTATCCCGCAGCCAGTGTGTTTGATGCCACCGCAGGCATCATGCTCGACCCCACCTTTGTGAAAGTCATTGGTTGGTACGATAACGAGTATGGCTATACCTGCAATTTATTGCGGTTATCGCGTTATGTAGGCTATGCCAAATTGTCAATGTCTGCACTGCCCACCACCGAAGAAGACATTGCTGAAGCGGTTTGATGCGGCCGCTGCCAATCGGCAGCGGAGCTGATGCATAATACTGTCGCCTTCGCGTGTTGCACTTTATAATACGGTTTTTTCTGATTGTGTGATGCCATGACCACGCCCTTGCTTGAAACCCGTATTCAAAGTTTAAAAAAAATCCATCAAGGCAAAGTGCGTGATATTTACGAAGTTGATGCGCACACCATGTTGCTGGTGAGCACGGATCGTCTGAGCGCCTTTGATGTGATTTTGCCAACTGGCATTGCTCATAAGGGCGCCATGTTGACGCAAATGGCCAACTTTTGGTTTGCACATTTGGCTGAGGTGGTACCAAATCACTTGACTGGCATTGCGCCGGAAAGCGTGGTGGCCCCAGACGAGGTGGCGCAAGTGACGGGCCGTGCGGTCGTGGTCAAAAAGTTAAAAGCGTTGCCGATTGAAGCGATTGTGCGCGGTTATTTGGTGGGCAGTGGCTGGAAAGAGTATCAAGCCAAAGGTACCGTGTGCGAGATTCCCTTGCCAGCAGGCTTGCAATTGGCACAAAAACTACCACACCCTTTATTTACGCCATCGAGCAAAGCCGCGGTGGGTGAGCATGATGAAAATATCAGCATTGCCGAAGTCGAAGCATTGATCGGTGAAGCGATGACCGCGCAAGTCGCGCAAGCAGCAATCGCGCTGTACACCAAAGCAGCGGAATATTCGCTGACAAAAGGCATCATTATTGCGGATACCAAATTTGAGTTTGGTTTGGATGAGGCAGGCGTATTGCACGTGATGGATGAGGTGTTGACGCCAGATTCATCCCGTTTCTGGCCAGCTGATCAATACCAGGTTGGCGCCAATCCGCCCAGTTATGACAAACAATATGTGCGCGATTGGCTGGAAACCTGTGACTGGAACAAAACCGCACCTGGCCCTGCATTACCTGCAGAAGTGGCGCAACGTACCTCAGAAAAATACATGGAAGCATTTTCCAAATTAACTGGTCGTCCATTGCTGGGCAGCTAATATGGGGTTTCGTGCACAATTGGCGGCGCTGGCTAAGCGCGTAAAACAAGAGTTACAGTTCTACCGTGCGTTGCAAGCGCATCCGCGTACCCCAACCCTGGCCAAGGCCCTGCTTTGGTTGGCGATCGGTTACTTAGTAATGCCTTTTGATTTAATTCCAGATTTTATCCCTGTGATCGGCCAGTTGGATGAGTTAGTGATTATTCCATTGTTGTTGTATGGCGCGCTCAAACTGACACCAGTCGACGTGCGTGAGGCTTGCCGCTTGCAAGTCGCTAGCACAAGCGATAAATAAAATGTTGGTAAAGCCATGCACTGTCATCTGATGCGCACAAACTTCGCCTATAATGGCGATTTTTGTTGAGATGGATGAGTACACATGTCATTAAATTTAGTCCCAAGTGGTAGAGATTTACCCAACGATTTTAACGTAATCATCGAAATCCCAGCCAATGGGGATCCGGTGAAGTACGAAGTCGATAAAGAAAGCGGCGCATTGTTTGTGGATCGCTTCATGGGAACATCCATGCAGTATCCTTGTAACTATGGATATATCCCACATACGTTAGGCGATGATGGTGACCCGGTGGATGTGTTAGTGATTACGCCAGTTCCCTTGTTACCTGGTGTGGTGGTGCGTTGCCGTCCGTTGGGCATGCTCAAAATGACGGATGAAGCGGGGGGTGATGCCAAAGTGTTGGCCGTACCGGTAGAGAAAGTCTGTGGCTTGTATGCCTATCAAAAATCACTGCAGGATTTATCGCCTTGGCGCTTAGACATGATTGCGCATTTCTTTGAGCACTACAAAGATTTAGACAAAGGTAAATGGGTGAAAATCGAAGGCTGGGTCGGCGTAGAAGAAGCACATGCTGAAATTTTAGATGGCGTAAAACGTTACGATCAAGCGGAAGTAAAACCCGCTTTTTGAAATGATAGTGGTCCAGTATAAAAAAAGTCGGCGCAAGCCGACTTTTTTATTGGCAGATGCTTTGTTAATGCAACAGCGGCACGATTAACAATGCCACAATGTTAATGATTTTAATCAAAGGATTCACCGCTGGGCCGGCCGTGTCTTTGTAAGGGTCGCCCACGGTATCGCCCGTCACCGCCGCTTTGTGCGTCTCTGAACCCTTGCCACCATGATGACCGTCTTCAATGTATTTTTTGGCGTTGTCCCATGCGCCTCCGCCTGTACACATAGAAATGGCCACAAATAAGCCAGTCACAATGGTGCCCATCAGCAAGCCACCTAACGCAATCGGGCCCAATATCAAGCCCACCAAAATGGGCGCGGCTACGGGCAATAACGAAGGTAACATCATTTCTTTAATGGCGGCGGTGGTGAGCATATCCACTGCTTTGCCGTATTCAGGTTTGGCTGTGCCTTCCATGATGCCTTTGATGTCTCTAAATTGACGCCGCACTTCCTCTACTACGCTGCCCGCGGCGCGGCCGACCGCTTCCATTGCCATCGCCGCAAATAGATAAGGAATTAAGCCACCAATAAATAGGCCTATGATCACTCTAGGGTCACTTAAGTCAAAGTTAGCGGTGATGCCAGCGCTTTCTAGTTTGTGCGTGTAATCGGCAAACAATACCAATGAGGCCAAGCCTGCTGAACCAATGGCGTAACCTTTGGTGACCGCTTTGGTCGTATTGCCCACGGCATCGAGAGGATCGGTCACTTCGCGCACGCTACTTGGTAGTTCGGCCATTTCCGCAATACCACCCGCGTTATCAGTGATGGGGCCGTAAGCATCTAAAGCCACCACGATGCCCGCCATGCTCAGCATGGCCATGGCAGCAATGGCAACGCCATATAAGCCCGCCAAATAAAAGGCGAGATAAATAGCCAAGCACACCGAAAGCACGGGTAAGGCAGTCGATTTCATCGAGATGCCGATACCGGCAATGATATTCGTGGCATGGCCTGTGGTGGAGGCCTGTGCAACGTGTTGCACAGGCGCATAGTCGGTGCCAGTGTAATATTCGGTGATCCATACTAAGGCAGCCGTTAAGCCAAGGCCCACAGCACAAGCACCAAATAAAGCCAACGAGCTAACCGTCACTGCATCATGGGTGTAGCCTTGCGGAAACACGTATTGCGTCACAAAATAAAATGCAATCAGTGATAAGCCCCCCGCTACCGCCAAGCCTTTGTATAACGCGGGCATAACATTTTTCATGCCAGGCGAGGCTTTTACAAAAAAACAGCCGATGATAGAGGCGATGATGGACACCGCGCCTAACAATAAGGGATAGGTAATGCCGCTAGTGCCCGCTTCGGTCACCATTAAGCTGCCAAGCACCATGGTGGCGATCAGGGTCACTGCATAGGTTTCAAATAAATCTGCCGCCATGCCCGCGCAATCGCCTACGTTATCCCCTACATTGTCAGCAATCACCGCTGGGTTACGCGGATCGTCTTCTGGGATGCCTGCCTCGACTTTACCCACTAAGTCTGCGCCGACATCCGCGCCCTTGGTAAAAATGCCGCCACCCAGACGCGCAAAAATCGAAATTAAGGAAGAGCCAAAGGCAAAGCCGATCAATGGGTTTAAGTCGGTGGCTTTCTCCGCGCCTAAGTACAGATAAAACACCGTGACCCCTAACAGCCCTAAGCCTACAACAAGCATGCCAGTGACAGCGCCGCCCTTAAAAGCAACATCGAGTGCCGCACCGATGCCATGGGTGGCCGCTTGCGCGGTACGCACATTGGCTTTGACAGACACATGCATGCCAATAAAGCCACAAGCGCCTGACAGCACCGCGCCCAACACAAAGCCTATGGCGGTGTTGATGTTTAAAAATAATCCGATCAAGACCATGATGACGATACCGACCAAGGCAATGGTTTTATATTGTCGAGAAAGATAGGCCGCAGCCCCTTGTTGAATAGCCCCTGCAATTTCTTGCATGCGTGCATTGCCCGCGGGTAACCCAGAAATCCATTTGCTCATGACTACACCGTACAGTACTGCCAAAACCGCTGCACAGATGGCTAACATTAGTGCGACTGACATGACTTCTCCTGTTCTTGAAGATGCTTCAAATAAGTGTTGTGATACTCTCCCCCTGGAACACCTGTCAACATTGTGAATAAAATGTAACAGATTGGTGCATTATTGCACTATAAAAGGGCATCTACAAGGTGGCTTGGGTGGCGGGCAACCGCGGCCTAATCAGGCCTAACGTTGGTGACGAATAAAGCGTTGTAATGCTTGTTTGAGTGCGTCGTTTTCGATGGTGTCCGCACAGTTGGCGAGCGCTGATAAAGCGTGTGACGAAGGTGCTTGAATGCGTTTTTGTTTGGCTTTGGGCTGGGATTTTACTTGCACTTTGACCTTAATTGCGTTAAGGTTTAAGCCTTTGATTTTGCTTGTTTTTCGGTTGAAATCATGCAGTTTTGTGACCAAAGTAGCTTCTAGTAATTTGATTCTACTGGCCACCGCACCAGACGATACGTGAAGAATGAGTTGACCGTGTTCCAACGCCAACACTTGGCTCAAGTGTTGATACTCGGGGGCCGTTAACTGCCACAGCTGCTGCAATCGCTCACGACTATCCGCCTCTAGCAGTAGCGGCTTGAGCGCTTGATGATTGCGAAAAATGTGATTAATTTTAAACATAGAGCGACCACGGTTGAGCCGCTTTATTTTACACCAGCATGACGATGCATCCATGTTTTCGGTGATAACTACGGATACACCATGATAAATATCATTATTGTTTCAGAAAAAATGGCCAAGCCAAAAACACTCACGGTGTTTGAAACCTTAGCCTTAGCGTTTGCCTTAATCCTCGTACCAGTGATTTTGACGTTACTATTTATTACGCCACAACAAGCGATTAAAGCGCAAGGCGTCAAAGCCATGCTGCCGCCCCATTTGCGTGGCGCGATGCTATCGACCCAACACCATATTGATGCTTACGCAAAACAAATCGGCGAATTACAAGCCCGCATTATGCGCCTTGATGCGCAAAATCAGCGCCTGTCCAAAATTGCGGGCATTAAACCAAGCAATGCGCCGATTAACCAGCGCACGCCGCTGACTCAACCAAACGGTCAAACCAATTCAAACAGCCAAGCCAATCCAAATGGTCAAGGCGGTCCGCAAATCAAAGATCGGCCACTGAGCGAACCAGAATTGCAAGCTACCCTCGAAAACATGTCCGCAGAATTAGACGCTCGCGATGAATACCAAGGCAAAATCGAAGCCAATTTATTACTCAAAACCGTATTACGCGACATGTTGCCTAACAGTAGTCCGGTTGAAGTTGCATTTAGCTCCTCCAGCTTTGGATGGCGGATTGATCCTGTGAGTGGTCATCGTGCATTCCATGAGGGCTTGGATTTTCCTGCAGAAGTCGGCACCACGATTTTAGCCGCAGCAGATGGCATCGTAACCCAAGCGGTGGCGACCCCTGATTATGGTTATTTAATTAAAGTCGAGCATGGTTCTGGGCTAGAGACACGTTATGCACATTGTTCACGCATGTTGGTGAATGCTGGCGAACGGGTGGTCAAAGGCCAAAAAATTGCGTTGGTGGGGAGCACTGGCCGCTCTACTGGTCCGCATTTGCATTATGAGATTCGTTTGAACGGACATTCCCTAGATCCACGTGAATACTTGAAAAATACAAGTTAGCCTTAAATCATTGTTAGCAATGTAATATTCGAGACATTTGCGTCGGATATCTTATACAATCTCGCTTTATTTCTTTTAATACCGCGCACGCGGAAATCGGTGTGACTCATGTTAGCCTCGTTGTTTAGAAAATTTTTTGGTAGCCGTAACGATCGGCTGGTCAAGCAATATCAACAAACTGTTAAGCAAATCAATGCACTTGAGCCATCCATACAGGCTTTGACGGATGAAGCGTTGCGTGCAAAAACAGAGGAATTTAAACTGCGCCATCAGCAAGGCGAATCACTAGAAAAGTTGTTACCAGAGGCGTTTGCCGTGGTACGAGAGGGTAGTCAGCGCGCGTTGGGGATGCGTCATTTTGACGTACAGTTGATCGGTGGCATGGTCCTGAATGCAGGCAAAATCGCCGAAATGCGCACGGGCGAGGGTAAAACGTTGGTGGCAACGCTGCCGACCTACCTCAATGCCATCACAGGTAAAGGCGTCCATGTGGTCACGGTCAACGATTACTTGGCTAAACGTGATGCCGAATGGATGGGCAAGCTGTATACGTTTCTTGGCTTGACGGTGGGCATTAATTTATCGCAAATGCCGCACGATGCGAAACAGCAAGCGTATGCCGCAGACATTACCTACGGCACCAACAATGAATTTGGTTTTGATTACCTGCGCGACAATATGGTGTTCAGTAAAGATGAGCGGGTACAACGACCGTTACACTATGCTTTAGTCGATGAAGTGGACTCGATTTTAATTGATGAAGCGCGTACCCCTCTGATTATTTCTGGGCAAGCTGAGCATAGTGTCGATTTATATGGCGCGATTAATCAAGTGGCCAAACAACTCGTACGTCAAACCGAAGAAGAAGGCGCTGGCGATTTTTGGGTGGATGAAAAAGCACAAAATGTCAACATGAGCGAGTCTGGCCACGAGCACGCAGAACAATTATTAGAGCAAAGTGGTTTATTGCCAGCGGGCTCTAGTCTATATGAGCCCGCCAATATTACTCTGGTACATCACTTGTATGCCTCGTTGCGCGCGCAGAATTTATATCATCGCGATCAACATTATGTCGTCCGTCAGGGTGAAATCGTCATTGTTGATGAGTTTTCGGGGCGGATGATGCCTGGGCGTCGCTGGTCAGATGGCTTGCACCAAGCAGTAGAAGCCAAAGAAGGCGTGACGGTGCAAAAAGAAAACCAAACACTGGCTTCGATTACCTTCCAAAACTATTTCCGTATGTATGAAAAGTTAAGCGGGATGACGGGGACTGCGGATACTGAGGCCTACGAATTTAACCAGATTTACGGCCTTGAAACGGTCGTGATTCCTACCCATAGACTTGTGCAACGTCTCGATGCCATGGACAAGGTCTACCGCACTGGCATGGAAAAATACAAGGCGGTGATTGAGGACATTAAACAATGTCAGGCCAAAGGTCAGCCCGTATTAGTAGGTACCACCTCCATTGAAAACTCAGAATTGATCTCACGCTTGCTCACTGAAGCCAAGCTTGAGCACCAAGTGCTAAATGCCAAACAACATGAGCGTGAGGCGACCATCGTGGCGGAAGCAGGTCGCCCGGGCGTGATTACGATTGCAACGAATATGGCAGGCCGCGGAACAGACATTGTGCTGGGTGGTAACCCCGAAAGCGACATTCATACGGTCAATAGCGATAGCCAATTAAGTGATGCCGATAAAGCCAGCAACATTGCCCAGTTAAAAGCGGAGTGGCAACAACGCCACGATGCAGTGTTGGCGGCAGGTGGTTTACATATTATTGGTACTGAGCGCCATGAGTCGCGTCGCGTGGACAATCAACTGCGCGGTCGTTCCGGTCGTCAAGGTGACCCGGGTTCTAGCCGTTTTTATCTATCACTTGAAGATCAATTATTAAGGATTTTCTCGGGCGAGCGCGTTGCTGCCATCATGACACGTTTGAATATGCCCGAGGGCGAAGCGATTGAGCATGCGATGGTGACGCGTGCCATTGAAAATGCACAACGCAAGGTAGAAGGCCGCAACTTTGATATTCGTAAACAATTGCTTGAATACGATGATGTGTCTAATGACCAACGTAAAGTCATTTATGAGCAGCGTAATGAGTTGCTTGAATCGGTAGACGTTGGCAATACCATCCGTGCCATGCGTGAGGATGTGGTCAATAGCACGTTCAAAGCCTATATCCCGCCAGGCAGTGTCGAAGAGCAATGGGATACGGCAGGGCTAGAGCAAGCCTTGCAGACTGAGCTCAATATGCAATTGCCTGTTGGCGCATGGTTAGAGGAAAATCCCGATTTGCACGAGGAAACTTTGCGTGAGCGTATTTTAACTGCGGCCAACGAAACCTATGCAGGTAAAGAGGCGATGGCGGGCGATGACAATATGCGCAATTTTGAGCGTGCGGTCATGTTGCAAAGCTTAGATAACCATTGGCGTGAACATTTGGCGGCGTTGGATCACTTACGACAAGGCATACATTTGCGTTCGTATGCGCAAAAAAACCCCAAACAAGAGTACAAACGAGAAGCCTTTGAATTGTTTGAATCCTTGTTGAACACGGTAAAAAGTGAAGTCACTAAAATTACCATGCAAGTGCAAGTGCGCTCACGTGAAGAGCTGGAAGAGGAAGAGCGTCGCGCCGAAGCGGCACTGCGTACTTCAGATGTAGGTAATGTGCAATTTCAACATACCGATTATGACAGTGCTTTAAGCAATCCAGCGGCGGCAACCGAACAGCCAGCATTGCCAGAGGGCGTGCGTGTAGGCCGTAACGATCCTTGCCCCTGTGGCTCAGGCAAACGCTTTAAAAATTGTCATGGCGCATTGGCTTAGGGCCCAAATGCTGCCTAACTTCCATGAAGGAAACCAACATGAGTGAACAAGAAGTCGCTTCGCCTTGCATCGGTGTTTGTACCATTGATGATGTCACCGGATTTTGCCAAGGCTGTTTTCGCACCATTGAAGAAATTCAAGGCTGGTGGGATCTAGACAACATCGCAAAAGCGGCCATTGTGACGCAAGCATCGGAACGCGAATCAGCCGCTTTTGATTAAATCTTAGCCCACTGTCGTCGCTTAAAGCATATGCTTAAGGGCGGCAGTGGACGATGACCCAAGCAATGCAAAAATAAGATAATACCCAACGCTGCGTTTTGCTTGGTCTGTCTCCCGTATCACCCCCCCATACCTTTGCTGCTGTACAGCATTCAATTCCATCAAACACAGAATTAAATTCACCCCTTAAACATAGGAATGTAAGGGCTTGCAGGATATGCATGACTGCAGTGATGGCATTCACGCAATGATGTTGCGTGATGCGCAATGTTAGATGCGATTGTGCGGACTGTTCGCGACTTAGGGTTGACTGTCTGGTTTGATGGATGCCATTTGACGTGCAATGCGTTCTTTGGCTTCAATGGATAAGGTAACGTCGGTCTGTGCCAGCGTGTCTTTTTGTAACGCAGCCAATTGCTTGCGTATCCAACGTAGTTGCGAGGCATACCTGCGGCAATAGACGCAGATTAATAAATGCAAACGCACCGCAAATCGCTCACGCCAGGTGAGCGGGCGATCGAGTGATTTTGAAACTAATTGACTGGATTGTTTGCAACTTAACATAGGTGTTTTGATTGGTTTACCAATTTAACTCGATACATTTTCTTAAGCCCATACGGGCACGATACAACATCACCCAAGCATTGGTCGTAGTGATGTTCAGTGCCTTACAAATTTCTTCGTTTTCCATTTCGTCAATGTCACGCATGCTAAAAATAGTTGCCAATGCCGTGGGTAGCCGCGATAAACATTGTTGCAAGATTTGTAAAAATTGCTTTTGTTCCAATGCTTGATGTGGAATATCCCAGGCTAAAGGTTGCTCCGCCCAGTGGCCTGATTCATCGAAGAAATCATCCATCGACGCATCGGCTTCAACCATCAATTCAGAGGCAGGAATTTCCCGCATATGCCGACGCATCACATCAATGATTTTATGTTTCAAAATACCAGTAAGCCAAGTACGCGCACTTGACTGCGCTTCAAAGCTAGGATTTTTAATGGCGGCTAACATGGTTTCTTGAACGACATCCTCGGCGAGATGCGGATCACGCAACCGTGACAGGGCAAAGCGATATAAATAATCGCCGTGTTCGGTTAACCATTCATGCCCATGATTGTTCATAGGTGATATTGAAGCATATCTGGTATCAAGGCGTACACTGCAATATGCGCAAACCTTGTGCAAATAGTACGAACACACTATGTTTGTAGTTGATCATGACCAACACCTTGAGGCAGCAAGCGGTATCGAGGGTTATTGTTCTGCATGTGGTGTTCCAGCGCGCGTTTCAATCAATTGCAAGTAATGTGCGGCATCTAAGCCTGTTTGATTTTTTTGCGCTAACCAAATTGTTTCTGCTAAACACTCTAACAAGGCATGTTGCGCTGTGTGTTCCTCTTGATAGGCGGTACACAATTTTCCATAGGCTTGGGTGATGCCGATGGGCTGATTAATGCTGACTTGTTCTTGGATCGATAAGTGTAAACTCATATGCAAAAATGGGTTCGTTTCTCCCATTTCCGGGAAATACGCTTGGTGTAAGTAGCGCTCGGCCGCAGCGAGGATTGGTTGGTATTCTGGGTGCATATGAATAATATTCACTGCCATTTTTTCTAATGCAGTGAGCACCTGCTGTTGTTGAAACTTAGCATAAGCATCAAAGAAAAAATGCCTCACTTCATCGCGTGATGGATTAAATAGTGCCATAGAGAAACCTAAGTAGGGGGCGCAATTGGCGTGCGTTGTTTGTCAGGAAATTCACATAAATCCACAATACAACATTCGCCACATTTTGGTGATCGCGCAGTGCAGGTATAGCGACCATGTAAAATTAATAAGTGGTGCGCATCTTTCAAAAAATGTTTTGGCGTGGTGCGTAAATAGCGTTGTTCCACCTCGTCTACATGTTTGCCTGTGGCTAATTTTGTCCGATTACCAACCCGAAATAAATGGGTATCGACCGCGATGGTGGGTTGCCCAAACGCCGTATTTAAAATTACATTTGCAGTTTTGCGACCAACGCCTGCCAATGCTTGTAAAGCTTCTCTATTGTTTGGGACTTCACCTTGATGCAATGTAAGTAATTGCTCACAACACTTGATAACGTTATTGGCTTTGGCGTGATACAACCCAATGGTATTGATATACGCTTCTAGTCCTTTGACGCCTAAGTTATAAATGGCTTGTGGCGTATTGGCCACGGCAAATAATTTGCGGGTAGCAATGTTGACGCCTTTATCGGTGGCTTGCGCGGATAAAATCACCGCAATCAATAACTCAAACGTCGTTTGGTGTTCGAGCTCGGTGGTTGGATTGGGAATCGCTTGTGACAATCGTTCAAAAATCGCTAATCTTTTTTGCGCGTTCATGACAAGTAAAGGGTGCTAATGATTAATGTGCAGGCTTGGCTGCGGCAGTACTTGCTGGTTTGACGGATGACGTATTTTTTGCAGAGATCCAATTGCGTAACGCAATCAAGCAACCCAAACCGATAAACGCGCCTGGTGGCAAAATGGCCAGTAGAAAGCCTTGGTAATCTGGCAGTACATGCAAGACATAAGGGGCAAAGCGCTCGCCGAGTGCGAGGTCGATGCCAGACAGCAAGGTACCTTTACCCACCAGCTCCCGCATGCCGCCTAATAAAGTCAGCACAATGGTCAAGCCCAAGCCCATCATCAAGCCATCCCAGATGGCGGGCGTTGGAGATTGTTTTGCCGCAAATGACTCTACCCTTGCCAACACAATGCAGTTCACCACAATCAGTGGAATAAAAATTCCCAATACTTTGTGTAGAGGTTCGGCAAAGCCGTGGATGGTCAGATCAATCATGGTGACTAGCGCGGCAATCACCAAAATAAACACTGGTACACGTATTTCATCGGGAACGAGACGCCTCACCGGCGAGACCGCGCCGTTCGCACAGCCCATCACAATGGCGGTGGCTAAGCCCAAACTTAAACCATTGATGGCGCTGGTCGTCACCGCGAGCGTGGGGCAGAGTCCCAACAATTGCACCACGCCTGGGTTTTGTTTCCAGAGCGCATTCAGGCTGATTTCTTGAAATTGTTGCATAGTGAGTTCCAATGATTAGCTTGGCTTGGCGCCAAACAACGTATTGTGATGTTGCGCGACATAATCGAGGGCGCGTGCCACTGCGCCAACGACGGCTCTAGGGGTGACCGTGGCGCCAGCGCGATAGTCAAAATCACCACCATCTTTTTTAACCTTCCATAAAGTGGCTGGTATCTTTTGCAGCGATAAGCCATCAAACAGCGTAATCCAGCGATCTTTGGCAATATCAATATAATCGCCCAAGCCTGGTGTTTCTTTGTGTGCTAATACGCGCACACCTGCCAACTGACCATCGGCTTGAATCGCCAGTAACAACTTAATATCGCCACTGTAACCATCATGGGCGACCACCTCAAAAATGACGGCACTCGCCTGTCCCTGAATGCGCGCAATATTGGCGACAATCGGTTGTTGATTGCCCAGTAATGGATCTACGGGCAACACTTGCGTATCAGCGAGTAAGGCGTTATCAAACAATTGTGCAGGTACAATTTGTTGAAATAATGCCATGCGCGCTTGCGCTTCACTTTCAGCGATAGGCGTGAGGGTATTGTGATAGACCACGCTTAACAATAAGGTAAATAAAGCCGCAAACCCCATCAGCGTGAGAGCAGTGTTGCGGGCGTGTTTTAAAATCGCATGCATAATGAAGAGACTGTTTTACTTAGTATGGCCAAATACACGTGGCTGGGTATATGCGTCAATCAATGGCACGCAAATATTCATGATTAAGACTGCAAACGCCACACCATCTGGAAAGCCACCAAACACACGAATAAAATACGTGAAACTTGCAACACCGCCCGCAAACCAGAGTTTGCCAACCGGTGTGGTTGGGCCGCTGACAGGATCGGTAATGATAAAAAAAGCGCCCAACATACTCGCACCCGCAAACACATGAAACACAGGCGATGCATACTGGTTCGCGTCAGCCAGCCAAAACAGGCCAGACCATATCGCCATTACCGCTAAAAAAGCGCCAGGTAAGTGCCAGCTAATGATCCGCTGTTGCAATAAATACAAGCCACCCAACAAATAAGCCACTGCCACCGATTGACTTCCCACGCCAGCTAAATTGCCAAACACCGGTGCTTGCTGAATCGTTGGCATGGCATGGCCCAATCGCAGTTGGGTTTTGAGGTAATCCAGTGGGGTTGCGGAGGTCACCGCATCCAGATTGACCCCTGTTGGCAAACTGCCAGAAAAAATCAACTGCCATTGCTCGCCAAACGTTAGGGCATGTTGTGCCATGCTTAAACTACTTGGCCATTTCGTCATCAGTACAGGAAACGAAATGAGCAACACCGCATAGCCGACCATGGCTGGATTAAATGGATTGTAGCCAAGGCCCCCATATAGTTGCTTGGAAAACACGATGGCAAATACGGTACCCACTACAATCAACCACCATGGCGCTAGCGGTGGAATCGCCAGTGCTAGCAACCATGCGGTGGTCACCGCACTCATGTCAGATAAAAAAGGCGCCATTGGGCGACGTCTGAGTTTGAGCATGATGGCTTCGGCGATGCACGCACTAATCGTTGCCAAGGCTAAGGTGATCAAAACCCCTGCACCAAACCAATATACATAGGTAATGATGGCAGGCACGAGCGCCAACAATACTTTCAACATAATGACGCGCACGGATGGCGCGGCAGAAATATACGGGGAACGGTTCACAGTTCGCTTTCGGCAGGAGTAAGATGGATTAACAGCAATGATGAGTCAGTCACAATTAGCTTGCTCCCTGATCAGTGCGCTGTGACTGCGCTGCCGCTTTGGCTGCTTTTGCCCGCGCAATGGCCGCAGCAATCTTGGCTTGTTTATCTGAGTCCGCAGACGATGTCAGCACAGGCGCGTCCGTGGCGGTGTCTGTAGTGGCAGTGTGGGCTTGATCAGATGCCTGTATTTCAGTAATTGGTGCGGCTTTTAACGCGTCTGCCGCCTGTTTAGCTGCTTTAGCTCTAGCAATCGCTGCGGCAATGTGAGCTTGTTTATCGGCACCTTCATCCACAGCGTTTTGCGCTTCACGGACCTGCGTTGTCTTGCTGGATTGCAATTGGGCTGCTTTGGCGGCCTTGGCTTTAGCAATGGCAGCAGCAATCTTCGCTTGCTTTTCAGCGTCATCGTCTTTGCCTACGGTTGGGGCGGCTGTCACGCTTTCAGCTTTAGTGCGTTCCATCGCCGCACGTCTGGTGTCTACCTCGGCCATTTTTTGTTGTACACGTTCGCTCAAAGGTGCATGCGCAGTGTCAGTTGTACCATCATTAGCCAGTTGTTCTTTTTGGGCCTTAGCGCGTGCCATGGCGGCTGCGATGGCCGCTTTCTTGGCCGCATCTAATTCGGGGTTTGGTGCTTGAGCGCCGGTTGCAGCGCTCTGTTGTTGCTGCGCTTGCGCACGTTCGGCATGCTTTTGTGCGCGTTCTTGCTTTTCGCGTTCGATTCTTGCAATACGGGCCTCATTGCGTTCGCGCGCCAAATCCGCCGCTTCTTTCGCTTTATCAATCGCAATGATCTCGCTCTTGGCGTAGCGATAATACTGCACTAGCGGAATATGGCTGGGGCACACGTAGCTACACGCACCGCACTCAATGCAATCAAATAATTGATAATCGCGGGCTTTGTCAAAGTTATCTGACTTTGCAAACCAGTACAGTTCTTGAGGCTGCAGTGTGACTGGGCAGGCGTCCGCGCAACGTGCACAACGAATGCAGGGCATCGCTTCGGGTGCAGGTGGAAACATGGCGGGCGCCGCAGCAATGATGCAATTAGACGCTTTGGTAATTGGCACCAGTGCGTTGGGTAAATCAAACCCCATCATGGGGCCGCCCATAATAAAGTGGCTTGTATCTGGCTTGGCACCGCCAGCCGCCGCGGCCAAATCTGCAATGGATGTGCCAAACAACACTTCAAAGTTACGCGGTTGTGAGACATTGCCTGTCATCGACACAATGCGATTAATGGCGGGTTCGCCATGATCAAAAAATCGATGTAATGCCAACATGGTTGCTACGTTGAACACCTGAATGCCTTCTTGGGTTGCGCGTTTGTCATGCGCGATTTCTTTGCCAAGTAATAAATACACCAAGCGTCTGGCATCCCCACTCGGGTAGAGAGTAGGCACCACTTTGACCATGATGTCTGTGCCGATCACTGCTTGTTGTAAGGCTGCGATGGCTTCTGGCTTGTTGTCTTCAATACCGATGACAACGGTTTCAGCGCGCATCAAATACTGCGCAATACGAATGCCTTCTACGATGCCTGACGCACGTTCGCGCATCAGCATGTCATCGCAGGTAATATAGGGCTCACACTCTGCTGCATTAATCACGAGTGTATGAATGTTGGTTTGGCCTGGGGTGTTGAGTTTAATTTGGGTCGGAAAGGTTGCACCCCCCATGCCGACAATGCCAGAAGTTCGCAGCATGTTGATCAGTGCGTCTGCAGGCTGCGTTGACCAATCCACGCCTTGATGTGCAATCCATATATCCTTGCCATCAGGTTGTAAGCGAATACACATATCTGGTAAGCCCGATGGGTGTGGGATCACCGCTGGTTCAATCGCTACAATCGTGCCTGAAGTGGGCGCATGAATTGCCGCAGATACCGTGCCTTCTGGCTCGGCAAGTAATTGACCTTTACTGACATGATCACCGACTGTGACCAGTAATTTGGGCAATTGACCCACATGTTGACGCAAAGGCAATGTCAACATGGCAGGCATGGGTAAAGGGCTGATTGGCAGCTGTGTCGATTGCGTTTTATTCTCAGGGGGGTGTACGCCACCATGAAATTTAAAAACGTCCGTCAGTGCATGACCAAATTTAATAAAAGCGTTCATAACTTAATGTGCCTCAGAGTGCACGTGGGTTGGCTGTGCAGGCGCCGCAAAAATTGGAATGGTGGGATATTTCCATTTCCAGTTTTCAGGCGTTTGCGCAATGGGTTTCATGCTAATGCAGTCTACAGGGCAAGGGGCTAGACATAATTCACACCCTGTACATTCACTACTGATAATAGTGTGCATATGTTTGGCCGCCCCAAGAATGGCATCTACTGGGCAAGCTTGTATACATAAGGTACAACCAATGCAGGTATTTTCATCAATCACCGCCACTGATTTGGGCTTGGGGGTGCCGTGCTCAGCGTTGAGCGGCTTGTACTCCACCCCGAGTAAGTCAGATAACGCCCGAACACCAGCATCGCCGCCGGGTGGGCATTGATTGATATCAGCTTCACCATGTGCAATTGCAGTGGCGTAAGGTTTGCAACCTGGGAATCCACATTGACCGCATTGGGTTTGCGGTAATATCGCATCAATTTTTGCAATTAAAGGATCACCGTCGACTTTGAATTTAAGGGCGGCGTAGCCCAGCAACAATCCAAGTGCGACTGCCAAGCCCAGCATGATGGATAACGCGATCCACATACTTAAAAGCGATCCAGGCCTGCAAAGCCCATAAACCCTAAACTCATCAGTGCCGCCGTGATCATGGCAATGCCTGAACCTTTAAACGGCGTGGGTACGTCCGCCGCATCTAAACGCTCACGCATAGAAGCAAATAAAATCAATACCAATGAAAAACCAATGGCACCGCCAAGGCCATACAAGCCTGATTCAACAAAATTATGGCTGGCTTGCGCATTGAGTAAAGGCACGCCAAGCACCGCGCAATTGGTGGTGATTAACGGTAAATAAATGCCAAGCATTTGGTAGAGCATGGGAAAGCTTTTTTCCATGACCATTTCGGTCAACTGCACCACGCCCGCAATCACCACAATGAAGGACAATGTACGTAAGTAAATTACATTGTTGGGTTCTAGCAAATAATGATTGATCGCCCAGCTGGTCATTGAGCCTAAAGTGAGCACAAATGCGGTTGCCGCGGCCATGCCGATGGAGGCTTCAAGTTTTTTAGAGACCCCCATAAATGGGCACAAGCCCAAGATTTTAACCAACACAATATTGTTGACTAAAACGGTACTTATCAAAATCAAAATATAGTTGTTTGTCATCTGTCGCTAGGTTCCAACCATCGAGCAAAACTGCAAAAAAATAGACACGTATTATAACGCAATGTGACAGGCTTTTAGCGCGTACACAGGCCTGAGACATAAGGATGCGTCTTAAGTGTCCATGCCGGTACTATTTTTTTATGAGATTACGCAAGCCGAGATCAATTTCATCGCATTAGTCACACGCCAACCCTGTCTATTTTGGCGTTCACTGACAGAATCGGTTAAAATACGCCCTTTACAACCAATCACTGGTAGAAGTATGTTCACGGGCAGTTTGGTGGCGATTGTCACCCCCATGTTTGAAGATGGCCGTTTAGATCTCGAGGCATTAAAAAAGCTGATTGATTTTCATATTGCGGCTGGCACCGATGGCATTGTCATTGTCGGCACGACTGGCGAATCGCCGACAGTCGATGTTGAAGAGCATTGCACGTTAATTAAAACCACGGTGGATTATGTGGCTAAGCGTGTGCCTGTGATTGCGGGTACTGGCGCGAACGCCACTGCTGAAGCCATTGCGCTTACCGCAAAAGCTAAATCACTGGGTGCGGATGCTTGTTTGCTCGTCACGCCCTATTACAACAAACCAAACCAAGCGGGGTTGTACCAACATTTTAAAGCCGTTGCAGAAGCGGTGGATATCCCCCAAATTTTATACAATGTCCCTGGCAGAACAGGCTGTGATTTAAGCAATGATACGGTATTACGGTTGGCCGAAATTCCAAATATCGTGGGGATTAAAGATGCCACCGGTGGTCTTGAGCGCGGTACAGCGCTGTTGTTAAAGGCACCTGCTGATTTTGCGGTTTATAGTGGTGATGATGCTACAGCGTTATCTTTAATGCTCATGGGCGGTAAAGGCGTCATATCTGTGACCGCTAACGTCGCCCCAGCGCTGATGCACGTGATGTGTCAAGCTGCTTTACAAGGCGATGTGCACACAGCGCGTCAGGCCAATGCTAAATTGTTTGCCCTACATCAAACGCTATTTGTAGAGGCCAATCCTATTCCCGTCAAATGGGTATTGCAGCAAATGCAGATGATAGGCACTGGTATCCGTCTACCTTTAGTCAATTTATCTAATCAATATCACGAAACCTTACGCGCTGCCATGCGTCAAGCCGACCTCGTTTTTTAATAAGGATGTCATGATGGGTCACTCTTTCATTCGTCACGGACTCTGTGTGTTGCTCTTGACTGTGGTCACGGGTTGCGATTCGATTCCGTTTATCAACAACACCTCTGATTACAAGGGCGCTGGTCGGGCCAAGCCGTTGGAAGTACCACCCGATTTAACCACAGCACGTACCAGCACGACCTACAATGTACCCGGCGCGACCAGTTACTCTGCTTACAGTCAAAATCAAGATACTGTCGAACAAAACGGACCACAACCAGTATTGGCAGATGTAAAAAATGTGCGCATGGTCAAAGCGGGAAGCCAACGTTGGTTAGTGGTCAATGCGCCCGCTGAAAAAGTGTGGCCTGTGATTCGTGAATTTTGGTTAGATCAGGGTTTTGCGGTGCGGGTTGAAAATCCAGATACTGGCGTGATGGAGACGGAATGGGTGCAAGCCGATGCCATTAAGCCCAAAGAAGACACCCGTGGTTATGGTGAACGGTTTGATGCTTGGATGGATAAACTCTCTGGCTTCGCGGACCGTCGCAAATTTCGCACACGCTTAGAGCGCGGTGAACAAGAAAACACCACTGAAATCTACATGACACACCGCACGGTAGCTGGTGCACCTGACAATGGTAAAAATGAAGTCGTGACCCAATTGGGTAAGATTGATACAGGTTATCGGTTAGATGCCAATCAAAAAACGCCCGTGGTGCAAGAATTTGATGCGGACTTAGATGCAGAGTTGTTGCGACGCTTAATGGTCAAATTGGGCTTGGATGATGAAAAAGCCACACAAGTAGTGTCGAAGGCGGCAGTGGATAAACGCGCAGATGTAATCAAAGAAAAAGATCTCAGCGTGACATTAAAATTAAATGAGCCATTTGATCGTGCATGGCGTCGTGTTGGGTTAGCGCTAGACCGCATTGGCTTTGTCACCGAAGATAAAAATCGTGCGGATGGCATTTTCTATGTGCGTTATGCCGATACAGATGCTGAAGATCCTGTGAAAAATAAAAAGAGCTTGCTCGATAAGCTTAAGTTTTGGCGCGATGAAGATGACAACAAAACCGAAGAGGCGAGTGCTGTAGTGCAACCGTCCACTGACCCTACCAAGTTTTGGAAAGGTACGGGCGATGCGGATAAAGCCAGCAAACAATATCGGATTCAAGTGTTAGAAAATGCCGATGATACGTCTGATGTGTATGTGTTAACTCAAGAAAACAAACGCAACACCACATCGACTGCGAACCGCATCGTATCTCTACTTTATGATCAATTAAAATAATCATGGCAGGTATGCGGTTTGCCTCGCTGGGCAGTGGCAGTGCAGGCAATGCAACGTTAGTCGAGGCCGGGGCAACCCGGCTTTTACTTGACTGCGGTTTTAGTTTGAAAGAGACCGAGGCGCGACTTGCACGGCTGGGTCTGCATCCTGAAGCATTGTCTGGCATTGTGGTTACCCACGAGCATGACGATCACGCCCGCGGTGCATTTAAATTGGCGGCACGTTATCAATTGCCAGTGTGGTTGACGCACGGCACATTAACGATGTCGGCCAGATATTTACCCACGCAAAGTGTGACCTTGCATGAAGTAGATGCGCATACGCCGTTTCATGTGGGTGATATGCAAGTGTTACCGTTTCCTGTGCCGCACGATGCAAGAGAACCCGCGCAATTTGTGTTCAGTGATGGTGCGCGTAAATTAGGGGTGTTGACTGATGTGGGTAGTTTGACGCCACATATTGTGCAGATGCTCAATGCCTGTGATGCTTTATTGCTTGAGTGTAACCATGATCTTGAGTTATTGCGCACAGGGCCATATGCACAATCGTTAAAAAAACGGGTGGGCGGGTGGTTAGGACACCTGGACAATCAAACCAGTGCCAAATTGCTGGCGCAATTGGATTGTTCGAAACTCAAGCACGTGGTGGCGGCGCATTTGAGTGAAAAAAACAATACGCCCATCTTGGCAAAACAAGCGCTCAGTGCGGCGCTACGTTGTGAGATGGATTGGATAGGCATTGCCGCACAAACCGAGGGTTTGGATTGGCGGATGCTGTAGTAAACGTTTGACGCTAGGATCACCGTTCAACACAGCGCAACAATCAACACAGTGTTGCGCTGCTGTTAGCCTTCAAGTACATGAATTTGTTCAGATAATCGAATCATGCGCTCGACAGGATTCACCCATACAATGCCATCGCCGATGTTGCCAGTATGGCTGACCTCTACAATCAATTGTAAGATGCCTTCCACCATGTCATCGGGTACCACCAAAATGAGCAGTACTTTGGGGCTGTAATCGGTAAGTTCTTCACGCACCCCTAAGCTGGGTTTTTGTAGATGATGTCCACAGCCTTCGACTTTACTCACCGTCATGCCGGGAAAGCCTTTGATGTTACGCAAGGCGGAGCGAATTTTCGGTAACCGATTGGGTTGAATCACCGCTTTAATTTCTTTCATTCGCGTTTCCTTCGTCTACCTATTTTTTAAAAAAAGTGCGCATCCATGCGCACTTTCAATACATTATGCCTCAATCCGACGCTCTTCAAACTTACGATATAAGGTTGGAACGACAATCAGCGTGAGCAAAGTGGAGGTAATGAGGCCACCAATCACAACAATGGCCAATGGCCGCTGTACTTCAGAGCCGGGGCCTGTCGCAAATAAGAACGGCACCAAGCCAAGCATGGCCACCGTTGCGGTCATCATGACTGGTCGAAAGCGCTGGGCACACCCTTTGCGAATGGCCTCAATTTGAGACAAGCCTTCATCCCGTAAGGTACGGATATACGACACCAAGACCACCGCATTTAATACCGCAATGCCCCACAGCGCAATAAAGCCAACAGAGGCAGGCACGGACAAGTATTCTCCAGTCACAAACAATGCGACCACCCCGCCAATTGAGGCAAACGGCAACACCAGAATAATCATGGTTGCAAAGCGAATGGATTGGAACAGCAAAAACAATAAAAAGAAAATGGCTGCAATGGTGGCTGGAATAATAATCATCAGATGGCCCATGGCACGTTCCATGTTTTGAAACTGACCGCCATATTCTAAATAGAAGCCCTCTGGCAACTGCAAGCGACTGTCTAAGACTTGTTGCAATTCTGCTACAAAGCCGCCTAAATCACGGTCTTTGACATTGACCCCGACCACAATCCGGCGTTTGGCCAGTTCACGGCTGATTTGGGCTGGACCATCTTTGACTTCAATCGTCGCTAAATCAGCCAATGCCACGCGTGAGCCATTGGGCGATGTCAGCATAATGCTGCGGATGGCTTCTTCATTATTGCGGAACGACTCTGGGTAACGCACTGCGGCCGAAAAACGACGCTGACCTTCGTAAATTTCAGTCGCAATTTTGCCACCAATTGCAGTTTCAATGACGTCGTGTACATCCGCGGCATTAATACCGTGGCGCGCAATGGCTTGACGATCAATGATGATGTTTAAATATTGCTGCCCTGAGACTTTTTCCACTTTAATTTCGGTCGCGCCTGGAACAGTGCCCGCAATTTTGGCGATCTCGTCGGCTTTTTGTTTTAAGGTATCTAAATCTTCTCCAAAAATTTTAACCGCAACATCAGCACGGACACCTGTCAGCAACTCATCCACCCGATCTGAGATCGGTTGCGCCATGATGATTTGCACCCCAGGAATATATTGCGCTAATACACTACGCATCTTTTCAGCGATATCGTCTTGCGTCCAGCCTTTGGGCCATTGATCGCGCGGTTTTAAACTGATAATCGGTGTCGATTCGTTTTGTGCTTGCGCATCTGCGGGGCTCTCCCCACGGCCCAAGCCTGAAACTGCTGATTTAATGCCAGGCACTTTTTCCATGATCAGTTTCATCGCGGTGTTTTCCATTTTGATGGATTCTTCCAGCGAAATATTTGGCACACGGTTAATCCCCGGCACAATCGAGCCCTCTTTCATTTCTGGAATAAACGAAGTGCCCAAAAACGGAAACAGTGCAATCGTACCGACAAATAATAACGCTGAAAATCCGATGGTTTTCTTCTCGTTAAAGATGACCCAATTGAGCGCTTTCAGATAAGGTTTTTTGATGGCTTGAATCAGACGCGTGTCTTCACCACTACCGCCTTTTAGCACGTAGGAACACAATGCAGGGGTCATCGTGAGCGAGAGCACCAATGACACAAACAACGCAATTGCGATGGTATACGCCAATGGCGCAAACATTTTGCCTTCCATGCCTTGCAAGGTCATCAGCGGTAAAAACACTAAAATGATGATGCCAACGCCAAACAGCACTGGGGTGGCGACTTCTGTCGCGGCTTCTAATACCACTCTAATTTTGCTTTCACCAGTACGATGCCCTAAATGGTGAAAGGCATTTTCAACTACCACCACCGAGCCATCCACCATCAGACCTATCGCGATGGCTAAGCCGCCGAGCGACATCAGATTGGCAGAAATGCCGTAGTGGTTCATCACCATAAACGTGATGAGCGGGGTCAAAATCAAGGTCCCCACCACAATCAAGCTGGAACGGACATCGCCTAGGAACAAAAATAGAATGACAATGACTAGAATAATGCCTTCAATCAGTACTTTGGTCACTGTATGTAATGCGGCATCTACCAGTTCACTGCGGTCATAGTAAGGCACAATTTGTAAGCCATGCGGCAACATGCCTTTGCTGTTGATTTCCGCCACCCGTGCTTTAATCCGGCTCACCAACTCTTTAGCGTTGCCGCCGCGCATCATCATTACAATGCCACCAACCGATTCAGTGTCACCGTTTTTGAGTACCACACCCACCCGCACTTCATGGCCGATGGTGACATCCGCCACATCGCGAATGTACACAGGAATGCCGTTGGCTTCTTTGAGCACCATGTTTTTGATGTCATCAAGATCTTTGACCAAGCCTACGCCACGAATCAAATATTGTTCGGCAAAGTGCGGTAAAACACCGCCGCCACTGTTGGCGTTGTTGCGGGCAAGGGCTTCATAGACATCATTCAGTTTGATGCCAAAGTGAGTCATGCGATCTGGATTGACCAACACTTGATATTGTTTGACGTAGCCGCCTTGCGAGTTGATCTCAGCTACGCCTGGAATGCCGCGTAACAGGGGTCTAACCACCCAATCTTGAATTGCACGACGTTCGGTTAAATCCGCTTGGCTCAGGGTCGATTTGCCATCATTGGTCTTATCCAACGTGTATTGATAGACTTCGCCTAAGCCGGTAGACACTGGGCCTAAGATGGGCGTCACGCCAACGGGCATGCGTTCCATCACCTCCATTAAGCGTTCCATCACCAACTGGCGGGCAAAATAGACATTGGTGTCATCGGTAAATACCAGCGTGATCAAAGACAGCGCATTTTTATTTAACGAGCGCATCTCAGTCAGGCCGGGCAAACCAGTCATGGCGATTTCAAGCGGGACGGTAATAAACCGCTCGACTTCCTCTGGCGATTTGCCTGTTGCTTGGGTCGCAATTTGCACTTGCACGTTGGTGACATCTGGAAACGCATCTACGGACAGTTTTTTGACGGCAAATAGCCCAGCAATCACCAAGGCAACCGCAATGACCAGCACGATGAGGCGCTGTTTCAGCGCACTCCGGATCATGGATTCAATCATGCCTTACTCCATCTCTTTGCGTTTACGCTCGTTGTTGACATGAAATGCGCCATCTAGCACCACTTGATCGCCGGGGGATAAGCCATCTTTCACCTCGACCTGACCTTGAAAGCTGCGACCTAACACCACGGGCATCAGACGATATTGTTGCGGCGTCGGGGTTTGTACAAATACAAAATCGGCATTGTTTTCACGGATCACTGCGGTGGCAGGAATGGCAGTCACCATTTCAGGTTTGGCCGACAATAAAATACTGATCAGCATGTCTGGTTTAAGTAGTTTTTGATCATTACTAATGTTGGCACGTGCAGTAACAGTGCGCGTTTCTGGGTTGACCGTATCACCGACAAACGATAATGTCCCCTTAATTTGCGTGTCATCAAGGGCAGGGACTTCGATATCGAGCGTTTGGCCTTTCGCGACATGGCTGATCTGTTGTTCGGGAATCTCTGCCACCGCCCATACACGCGATAAATCGGCCACCACAAACAGCTCTTCGGCGGGCGCCACCACTTGACCCAAGCGCGCTTTACGCTCAATCACCGTGCCGCTAATTTTGGAATGAATTTGGCTAAATGACATGCCACTATTCCGTAAGCCTAATTTACTGATATCGCCTGCCGACATGCCGAGCACCATTAATTGATCGCGTGCGGCGTTCAGTTCGGCGTTGGCGCCGCTTAATTCACTCTCACGCCGTTGTAGTTCGGCGGTGCTGATCACATCTGCCTCCAACAATTGCTTAGCCCGCTCAACTGCCTTGGTTTGTAACTGCATTTGTTGCGTGGCCTTGATGTAGCTCAATTGATATTGGGCCAGCTCGGTGCTTTTGATGGTGGCTAGGGTTTGGCCTGCTTTGACATGATCGCCCAGTTTGACGTCGATGCTGCTGATACGGCCGGTAACTGGCGCGCCTGCACGTGACTCAAACTGTTCATCGACTTGAATGCGGCCGGGTATTCTGAGCGTATCTACCAGCGGCATTTCACTGACTGCGCCAATTTTAATGCTGGATTGTAACTCTTTAGACAGCATGACTAAGTTGGGGTCAATTTGCGTTTTAACTTCGGCTTCAGCGGGGGCAGGTTTGCCTGAACAGCCAGCGAGCAAGCTCAATAACAATGTGCTGACAAGGGTGGATAACAACATGCGAGACATCTAACTCCCCTTAAGGTTGAACCAAATCAGAACCGATAAAGCGTTCGATTTGCAAGACACTAAAAAAATAATCAAATTTGGCAATCAGATAGTCACGCTTGACATCCCGATTGACGCGTTGCGCATCGAGATATTCTAAAATGCCGCGCTCACCAAACTTATAGGCCGCTTCTGCACGGCTTAAGGTCGCTTCAGATTGTTGCAGTAAGCTGGTTTCAAACACCTTGACCTGATTGCTGGCAATGACCGAACGCTGATACGCCCCTTCAATCTCTCTACGCAACAATTGCTGTTGTAATTGGATGGTGGCACTGGCTTCTTGGACGCCCGCTGCGGCTTGCGCAATTTGGCCTTCGCGTTTGTTCCATAAAGGCAATGGCACCACCATCCCCACGCGAAAGGTGTTCAAATCAGGGTCTTGTGTAAAGTCAGATTTAAGCGTCACCCCAGGGAAGCGCAACGATTCCTCTAATTTTAATTTGGCTTCAGCGCTTTGTTTGGCAATGGTCAGTTGTTGTAAATACGGGTTATTTTCAGCTTCTTGACGTAATGCCAATAAATTTGGCAGTGTGGCTAAGGCAGGCAATTGTTTATCTACTTCAAATTGATCAGGTAAATTACCGACCATGCCGCGTAACATGGCTTTGGCTTCTTCGATACGCGTTTCAGCGCTGGCGTAGTCGCGTTCAGCTGCAAGCAATTCGGTGTCGGCTTTAATCAACTCATAGCGCGGCGCTTCACCGACCTCGACCTTACGTTTCACTTTAGATTGAATCTGTTTCAGTAACTCTAAGTTGGCTTGTAGCATCTGCACCACTTGTTGACGCAGCAACACGTTGAGATAGGCATATTTAATTTGATTGCGTAGTTCAAAGCGGGTGGTTTGAATGCCCCGTTCCGCATAATTAAATTCTTGTTCAGCAAATTGCCGACGTGCAGCGCGCGTGCCAGGAAACTCTAGTGGTTGCGATAAGGTAATGCCGACATTATGACGCGTATCAATCGGCGGATTGCGATAGCGCGCAGGTCCCGCCATGACTTCAATATCCGGGTTGGCATAGGATTTTGCGCTGGTAATGCCAGCAAGGGCTGCCTCGGTTTGTGCTTGACTGACGGCGACTTGCGGGTTTTCAGTCATGCCTTTGTCAATGAGGGTTTGCAATGTGAAGGTTTGTGCATCTGCCCAACAGGTGGTGGCCGTCACAAACAACAAGCTGGCAAACTGCGCTTTTGAGAAGCGTATTTTCCAAAACATAATCATCCTTTATCTGCGATTGAGCAAAGTCTCAACCGCATGGTTACATCAAGTGCAGGCGCATGGCATTCGCCATACACATTAAATCAAAAGGAAATGAATGCCTTGTGGCGGCCGGTCTAGACTATCAATGACTGGGGTAGGGCTACGAGTGATGAAATGACTGCTATGAGGAGGCTGATGAGGCGGGGACAGCCATTGTTGCGCGTGCAGGAGTAAAAAATCTTCGTCTAACTCAGACAGTTCGAGCACATCAAATGCAGCATGTGATGAAGATTCGGGAAGTGTAAGCACATCATCCGCTGATGGCGTAGCCGTCATAGCATGCACATTTGTCAGCACAGAAACCGTTACGGATGGGGTAAACGGGGCTTCAATGGCAACGGCTTGAAGCGCAACACATAAGCCTAATAAATGTATTAACAATAAAATTTTTTGCATGATTCAGTGAATGCTAGTAGGCGCAATCCAACGATAAGATACGACTACCATCCATAGCAATTTATGTACCAGTCATGATGTGGCGATAAGTGACTGAAATTGCAATTAAATAATTGATTGATCTTTGGTATTTAATCGCGCATATATAAAGTATGCACCAAAAAAGTGCCCTGTAAATGCATAGTAACAGATGCATTTACAGGGCGGTAGTCGGAATATTCTTACACTGAGAGGATTTCTTCTTTAAAAATCAGTTTAATATTTTCCTTGTCATCGATATCAATATGTACGCTACCACCATCACTCAATCTGCCAAACAGTAATTCATCGGCCAAGGCTTTACGAATCGTGTCTTGAATCAAGCGCGCCATGGGTCTTGCGCCCATCAATGGGTCAAAGCCTTTTTTACCCAAGAATGCTTTCAGTGCATCGCTAAAGGTGACATCGACTTTTTTCTCATGCAGTTGATCTTCAAGCTGCATTAAGAATTTATCGACTACGCGCAGAATAATGTCTTGGGTGAGCGCACCAAACGACACGGTTGCATCTAGGCGGTTACGAAACTCTGGGCTAAACAATCGTTTAAGATCGGCCGCTTCGTCGGTGCTGTCTTTGCTATTGGTAAAGCCAATACTGGCTTTAGATAGGTTTTCAGCTCCGGCGTTGGTGGTCATGATGATGGTGACATTGCGGAAATCCGCTTTGCGGCCATTATTGTCTGTCAACGTGCCATGGTCCATCACTTGTAACAAGATATTGAAAATATCAGGATGCGCTTTTTCAATTTCGTCTAACAACAATACGCAATAAGGTTGTTTAGTCACCGCTTCGGTCAGTAAGCCACCTTGATCAAAGCCAACATAGCCTGGAGGCGCACCAATTAAGCGAGAGACCGCATGGCGTTCCATATATTCAGACATGTCAAAGCGTAACAACTCAATACCTAAGATATAAGCAAGCTGTTTAGCCACTTCGGTTTTGCCCACCCCAGTCGGGCCAGCAAACAAAAAGCTGCCAATCGGTTTGCCATTCGCACCTAAGCCACTACGGGCCATCTTCACGGCCGAGGCCAATACCTCAATCGCTGGATCTTGACCAAACACTACTGCTTTCAAATCACGTTCTAAGGTTTTCAGCGCATTGCGGTCGTCGCTTGATATGTTTTTGGGCGGAATACGTGCAATTTTGGCTATGATTTCTTCAATCTCTTTGTTGCCTATCACTTTTTTCTGCTTGCTCTTAGGCAAAATACGCTGCGCGGCGCCAGCTTCGTCAATCACGTCAATTGCTTTGTCTGGCAAATGACGGTCATTAATGTATTTAGCAGAGAGTTCTGCGGCCACGGTCAGCGCACTGGCGCTGTATTTCACACTGTGGTGTTCTTCAAACTTGGTTTTTAAGCCTTTTAAAATTTCAATGGTTTCAGCCACGCTGGGTTCTTGCACATCAATTTTTTGGAAACGGCGTGACAGTGCATGGTCTTTTTCAAAAATACCACGGTATTCTTGATAAGTGGTCGCGCCGATGCATTTGAGCGAGCCATTAGATAAGGCTGGCTTCAGTAAATTGCTTGCATCTAGCGTTCCGCCACTGGCGGAGCCTGCGCCAATTAAGGTATGGATTTCGTCAATAAACAACACTGCATCAGGTTTTTCAGCTAACTGTTTCATCACTGCTTTGAGGCGTTGTTCAAAATCACCACGGTATTTAGTGCCTGCCAGTAAAGCTCCCATGTCCAGGGAGTACACAGTGGCATCGGCTAATACTTCTGGAATCTCTTTATTCACGATGCGTGATGCAAGGCCCTCGGCAATCGCAGTTTTACCTACACCTGCTTCGCCTACCAATAAAGGGTTGTTTTTACGACGACGGCACAAGGTTTGAATCACGCGCTCGAGTTCAAGACCGCGACCAATTAAAGGATCAATTTTGCCTGCAATCACTTGGTTGTTCAGATTCAGCGTAAAGCTTTCTAATGCGCCGGTGGTTGCACTCTCGCTGTCACTTTCTTGCTCATTATTGCTGGACTTGGATTCGTTTTCTTGAATTTTAGCCACGCCATGCGAGATGAAATTCACCACATCTAAGCGGGTAATCCCTTGTTGGTGCAAGAAAAAGACGGCATGTGAGTCTTTCTCACCATAGATTGCCACCAATACATTGGCACCCGTGACTTCTTTTTTGCCTGAGGATTGCACATGTAACATGGCACGTTGAATCACGCGTTGAAAACCCAGCGTAGGTTGTGTATCGACTTCTTCAGTGCCGCCAACAGTGGGGGTGTGTTCTTCAATATATTGCGTCAGTTCATTGCGCAGTACGTCAAATTTAGCACCGCAAGCACGCAATACCTCTGCGGCTGTTGGGTTATCCAACATGGCGAGTAATAGATGCTCAACTGTGATTAATTCGTGACGCTTCTGACGCGCGTCCATAAAAGCCATATGTAGGCTAACTTCAAGTTCTTGAGCAATCATAATGACTTTCCTTATTACACAACAAAAACGGCTTAGATGCGACGGTACGCTGGATGGCAATACTGGCACAAAAAGACTGGAACTACTTGCATGCTTTGACTGCGCATGTATGTTTGAACAACGTATCCTGACTTAGATGCTATCACTCGACAGTCAGGCTTGAATCGAAAAACACTGTGACGATAGCATCGATATTTATCCTATTTAACGCAAACAACCGTGAATACGTTGGTTACATATAAGCGGCGTTAGGCCGCTTCAATGGTGCATTGCAAAGGATGTTGCGCTTCGCGCGCGGCCTCTAATACGTGATGCATTTTTGTTTCTGCAATTTCTTGTGGAAAAACACCACATACGCCCACACCCTCAGTATGCACTTTGAGCATGATTTGTGTTGCTTGTTCGCGTGATTTATTAAAAAAACGCTCTATCACTGACACCACAAACTCCATCGGGGTGTAATCGTCATTTAACAACAATACTTTGTATAGCGCTGGAGGTTGAGGCTTGGCAATTTGCGGTTTTACCGCTAAATCGCCTTTGTGCTTGGGTTGTGCCATCGTTTGATACACCTGTCTTTAAATCTATTTTGCGCCTTGTATGAAAAAATTCAAGAGCCTAAGGCAGAATAAACGCTCACCTTAAACAAATATCTTTACGCGTTTTACGATGCGGTCTTGTGATTGTAAGATTTCAAGGCGGTGCTCCCCAATTTTAAAGCTGGTGTTGGGTTCTGGAATATCTTCAAAATACTCTACAATCAGCCCGTTTAATGTGCGCGGCCCATCCGTTGGTAATGCTAATTGTAGTTTTCGGTTTAAATCACGTAATGCGCTTGAACCATCCACTAACCAACCGCCATCCTCGTCTTGATGATAGGCGCCCACTCGGCTAGGCGATTGCGTAGTAAATTCGCCGACCACTTCTTCTAAAATATCTTCAAGGGTTAATAAGCCCTTAAACTCACCATATTCGTCAACGATCAGGGCAATTCGTTCTTGATGTTTTTGAAATTGCTGTAATTGCGTGTACAGCGGTGTGCCTGCGGGAATGTAATACGCTTGATTCATCACCGCTTCTAACGCTGATTTTTCAGGCACTTCTCCCGCATGTAAATGGCTGAGCAAATGTAACACTTTACGCACATGCAAAACCCCAATGATGTCTTCATGGTCGCCGTGCCGCACGGGTAAGCGCGAGTGATGGCTCGCTGTTAGTTTTTGCATGATGTGTTCGATCGGTTGATCAAAATCGACAAACTCCACCATGGTGTGCGCGGTCATCACATCGTCGACTGTGATGTCCTCTAAATCCAACAAGTTGAGCAAAATGGTTCGATTTTGCAGGGGAATAAACGGCGCCGCATCACTGACAATGCTGCGTAATTCTTCGGTGGTCACCGCATGTGCTTGGTCTTGAAAGCTGACCTTAATGCGCAGCAGTTTAAGAATGCCCGAAACAAATAAATTGACGAACCACACCACCGGATACAGCACACGCAACAGTGGATAAAGAATATAACTACTAAATAATGCTAGTTTTTCTGGGTAAGCAGCTGCGATGACTTTGGGTGAGATTTCACTAAATACCAAAATGGCAAAGGTTACTGCCAGCGTGCCTATCATCAGCACCCATTCGCCTTCACCAAATAATTCAACGGTGATCAGCGCAACCAAGGTGGCCGATGAGGCATTGGCAAAGTTATTACACAACAGAATCACGCCCAGCAATTTGTCAGTTTGCGAGAGCAGTTCGCTGGCTAATTTTGCGCCGCGATGGCCAGCGTTGACTAAATGACGTAAACGATATCGATTGACCGACATCAAGCTGGTCTCGGCAATCGAGAAAAAGCCTGATACTAATAACAAAACAGCAAGCGCGATGAGCTGCCAGCTGATGGGGATATTGTCCAAGGGGGATTAACGTACAAAATAATAAGCCACTAGTGTAACCACTCGTGGCTAAAAATCAAACTGACATTTTTGACGACCGTGGCAGGTATCAGCCAACGGTCTTAGCGTTCAATAGATAGGTTATGGGGCGAGCGCGGCTTCGTCTTCTTTAGTCTTTTTCTCAGTATCGCCAATTAAATTAGCGCGGCTCACACCCAGCCACATGGCAATTGGACATGCGACTAATACCGATGAGTAGATGCCAAACAAAATGCCAATGGTCAACGCCAAAGAAAAGTTGTGCAGGGTTTCGCCGCCAAAAAATAGCATCGAGCACACCATGGTTTGCGTCATCAAGTGGGTAATGATGGTGCGTGACATGGTGCGGGTAATCGCGTTATCAATCACTTGCACGGCATTGGCTTTACGCATTTTTTTAAAGTTTTCACGGACGCGATCAAACACCACCACCGATTCGTTGACGGAGTAACCCAGCACCGCCAAGATGGCAGCCAGTACGGTTAAGTTAAATTCCCACTGAAAAAACGCAAAAAAGCCCAAAATAATAATCACATCATGCATGTTGGCGATGATGGCGGCCACGGCAAACCGCCACTCAAACCGCACTGCCAAATAGGCCATAATGCCCGCACACACCAGCAATAGGGCTAATCCGCCATTTTCGTAGAGTTCTTCCCCCACTTGTGATCCCACAGATTCAACACGACGGACTTCGGCGCTGGCATCGTCTGCCTTCAATGCAGCTGCAATTTTTTCCGAAAGCTGGGCAATCGAGAGCTCTTTTTTGACTGGCAAACGAATCAATACATCTTGGCTAGAGCCAAAGTTTTGTACCGTGACATCTTTTAGGCCAATATTATCCACTGCGTTACGAATGTGTTCGATGTTGGCGCGATGCGGATAATGCACTTCCATCACAGTGCCGCCAGTAAAATCTACGCCATAGTTTAAGCCGCGCGAGACTAAAAACACAATGGCGAGCAAAAAAGTCACCAGTGAGATCGATGTAGTTAACCGTCCATAACTCATGAACGGGATATCTTTTTTAATTCTAAATAATTCCATAGTCAGCTTTCTTTAAGACCGTTCAGATGCGATTAACCAATGCGTAAGCGTTCAATTTTGCGACGGTAGCCATACACTACATTCACCAAGGCGCGAGACACCAATACCGCACTAAACATCGAGGTCAAAATGCCTAATACGTGGACCACGGCAAAGCCTTTAATGGGGCCAGTACCAAACATAAACAGGGCCAAACCTGCAATCAGCGTGGTGACGTTTGAATCTAAAATGGTATCAAATGCGCGGTCGTAGCCTGCATGGATGCTCGCTTGCGGGGTGTTACCATTACGCAATTCTTCGCGAATACGTTCGTTAATCAACACGTTGGCATCAATCGCCATGCCCAAGGCTAAGGCGATCGCCGCTAAGCCTGGCAAGGTGAGCGTGGCTTGCAGCATGGAGAGCAATGCTACCAACAGCAATAAATTGACGCCCAAGGCCAGCACTGAGACTCCGCCAAATGCAAGGTAGTAAATCATCATCATCACAGCAATTGCAGCAAAGCCCCACAAGGTGGAATGTACGCCACGTTTGATATTTTCTTCCCCCATGCTGGGGCCTACTGTACGTTCTTCAATGATTTCCATTGGCGCAGCCAAGGCTCCTGCTCGTAATAGTAGGGAAATGTCGGTTGCTTCTTGCGCGTTGGCCATGCCGGAAATTTGTACACGGCCGCCACCGATTTCTTCATTGATTACAGGTGCAGTAACAATTTCGGTGTTGCCTTTTTCAATCAATAAAATCGCCATGCGCTTGCCCACATTTTCGCGGGTCACATTTTTAAAAATGCCAGCACCACGGCCATCCAAGGTGACGTTGACCACGGAGGTACCGTTTTGACCATTGACGCCTGGCCCTGCATCGGTAATGCGGTCACCGGTCAAGACCACACTCTTTTTAACTAAGATGGGGCGACCTTCGCGGTCAAAAAACAGCTCATCACCAAACGGTACTTGACCCGATTGCGCTTTTTGCATGGTGGCCATGTCCGCTTTTTCTTCGTCCACCATGCGAATTTCTAGGGTGGCAGTACGGCCTAAAATCTCTTTGGCTTTGGCAGTATCTTGAACCCCAGGTAATTGCACCACAATGCGGTCTAAACCCTGTTGTTGCACGATGGGCTCAGCAACGCCTAACTCGTTAATACGGTTATGCAAGGTTTGCAAGTTTTGTTTCAAGGCAAACTCTTGAATACGTTTTTGTGCCAACACGCCCATGCTGGTGTTGAGCGTCCAATCTTGCCCGCTGCCCGATAATTTATAAGTTAAATCGGCATAGTCTTTGGTGAGTAAATTACGTGCTTTGGTGGCTTCGGCTTCAGATTCAAATTTAATCAATACCAATTGGCCTTGGCGCTCAATCCCAAAATAATTAATTTTTTCTTTGCGCATGGCGGCACGAAAATCACCCACTGTGCCTTCCGCCGCTTTATCTAACGCTGCTTTCATGTCTACTTGTAACAAGAAATGCACGCCACCACGTAAATCTAAGCCGAGATACATGGGCTTGGCGCCAATGCTTTGCAACCAAGCGGGGGTTTGTGGGAGTAAATTTAGGGCGACGGTATAGTCCTTGCCCAACGCGGCCACAATGCTGTCTTTGGCTTGCAACTGAACATCCGTGTTGGCCACCCGCACTTTGACACCATTGGCATCTAAAAACAGGCCATCAAACGGGATCTTGGCAACGGTTAAGGTCTGTTCTACTTTTTTGAGTAGACCTTGATCCACCTTGAGTGAAGATTTTGCTGGGCTGACTTGAATGGCGGGCGATTCCCCAAAAAAGTTAGGCAGGGTGTAGAGCAAACCTATCACAATCACGCTGCCAATCAGCACGTATTTCCACAATGGGTAACGGTTCATAAGGGACTCTTAAAAAAAGATCAGACGGGGTGTCGAAAAATTAAATAGACTTTAGGGTGCCAGGGGGCAACAAAGTTTGTACGGTATGTTTTTGCACATTAATGACCGTATTGCTGGCAATTTCGACGCTGACAAATTGATCGCTCACTTTGGTGACTTTGCCCACAATGCCGCCCGTGGTCGCGACTTCATCGCCGGCTTTCAGGGTTTCCAACATCAGTTTATGTTGTTTGGCTTGCTTCATTTGTGGCCGAATCAACATAAAATAAAACAATACAAAAATCACAACCATGGGCAAAAAGCTCATGATGTCATTGGCAGGTGCACTGGCGGCGTAAGCAGGACTAATCCACATCATTTTATTTCTCTTTCACTGTAGCTCAAAAAAACAACTCGCGATTCTAACACAGGCCTTGTCAATGCATGCAATCACACCAGTCTAGACATGATCCATGTAACGATGTCACCGCATGCGCTTGTCAATTGAGCGCTTAATCGCCTTCGCCGCATTGCTCTACGCCATTTCCAGGCCATTAGCGGCTTTACTCAATTTGGTTTGACAGTATTGGCTTTGGTATCGTGAGTGAGTTGGCCGCGTTTACGCGTAAATTCGGTTTTAAACGCCTCAAACTGGCCGGCTTCGATGGCGGCGCGCATGCCCTGCATCAACACTTGGTAATAATGTAAGTTGTGGATGGTGTTTAAGCGCGCACCTAATATTTCCCCTACGCGATGCAAATGATGCAAATAGGCACGGCTAAAGTGTTGACAGGTATAGCAGCCGCAGTCAGCATCTAATGGACGCACATCGTCTTTATAACTGGCATTTTTGATTTTGACATCGCCATATTGGGTAAACAGCCAGCCATTGCGCGCATTACGCGTCGGCATCACGCAATCGAACATATCCACGCCATAACTAACGGCTTCCACTAAATCTTCTGGCGTGCCGACGCCCATTAAATACCTTGGTTTGTCGACAGGCATTTGCGGGGCCGTGTGCGCCAAAATGCGTAACATATCTTCTTTTGGCTCACCCACCGATAGGCCACCAATGGCATAGCCATCAAAGCCAATCGCTTCCAAGCCTTGACGCGAAATATCGCGTAAATCTTCATACATGCCACCTTGAATAATGCCAAATAAGGCATTGCCACTGGACGTAGCATCGGTTGAAGGGGTGTGCTGGCGTTGGCGAATGGCGTTTGCTTCCTCATGCAATGCGCTATCCGCTTGGGTGATGGCGGGCATCTGCAACGTTTCTTGCATGGTGCGTGATTGATAGACGTCAAATGCATCCCGACTGCGTTGCGCCCAGCGCAGTGATAATTCCATCGATACGCGGGCATCATGATGGCTGGCGGGGTAAGGCGTGCATTCATCAAAAATCATCACAATATCGCTATTAAGCACGCGTTGAATCCGCATCGATTCTTCAGGACTTAAAAAACAACGATCACCATTAATCGGCGATTGAAACTTCACGCCTGCCTCGGAAATTTTACGTAAATCGCCTAAGCTCCATACCTGAAAGCCGCCAGAGTCGGTCAGGATAGGTTGTTGCCAACCCATAAAATCATGCAAACCACCATGCGCTGCAATCACCTCTAAGCCTGGCCGTAGCCATAGGTGAAAAGTGTTGCCTAATACAATGTGTGCTTGAATTTCTGCCAGTTCTAGCGGCGACATGGCCTTGACCGTGCCATAGGTGCCCACGGGCATAAAGGCAGGCGTTTGTACTTCACCATGCGGCAAAGCTACAACGCCACGGCGGGCGAGACCATCGGTTTTTTGAAGTGAAAAACGCATAAAAATCAGTGACTTTACGATGAAATAACCCGTTATTTTAGCACAGCCAATTTGGGTGGCTGCATGGGTACGCCTTGCAAGAAGCATGTGCTGTGTCACTGGTAAACCTTTTGCGTTATAGCCAGGTCCGTTTTGCACTTGCAATTTTTAGCGTTGACCGCAACAATGCACCCCTGTTGATGTTTATTTGAAATGAATTCATGGTGGATTTAAAAAACCGTCCAAACCGACGTGAAGAGGCGCATACCAGTTTGCGTCAGCGTGGCATTTATTTGCTTCCAAACTTATTTACCTCGGCAGCGTTGTTTGCGGGGTTTTATGCCATTGTGCAAGCCATGAACTTACATTTTGAACAAGCTGCTATTGCCATTTTTATTGCGATGGTGATGGATGGCTTAGATGGCCGAGTGGCGCGCATGACCAATACCCAGAGCGCATTTGGTGCCGAATACGATAGCTTGTCTGACATGGTGTCGTTTGGCGTGGCCCCTGCCTTAATTATGTATGTCTGGGCACTACAACCCATGCATAAATTGGGCTGGATTGCCGCATTTATTTATTGTGCTTGCGCCGCTTTGCGCTTGGCCCGCTTTAACACCAAATTAGAGGACCCATTTCAAGATAAACGTTTTTTTCAAGGCCTGCCCAGCCCTGCGGCGGCGGCATTGATTGCAGGCTTTGTCTGGGTTTCCTACGAATATAATGTAGATGGCCGCGAAATCTTTTTCGGTGCGTTGCAAATGAAATGGATTGCATGGTGTATCACCATCTTTGCAGCGGGTTCTATGGTGTCTGACCTGCGGTTTTATAGCGGTAAAGAAATCAATTTGCGCCATTCGGTACCGTTTGTTGCGATTTTGGCGGTCATGTTGGCGTTTGTGTTGATCTCCTATAGTCCACCCGAAGTGCTTTTTAGCGTGGTGTTTGTCTATGCCTTGTCAGGCTATTATTTATGGATACGCGATAAACTTGCCAAATAATGCCCTTGCAACCTGAGCGCCAAGCGTCAGTCCTTCAAACGCGTTTAATCGGTTTAAACGCGTTTTTTATTTGTTGGCGCCTCGTTGCAACGATTGCGAGTGGTCAATGCAGGCTTGACCGAGTAAAATTAAAGCCTTGATTAAGGAATGTTTGATGGACCAAATTATTATTTTTGATACCACCTTGCGCGATGGCGAACAAAGCCCAGGTGCCGCCATGACCAAAGAAGAAAAAATTCGCATTGCGCGCCAATTGGAAAAGTTGGGTGTGGATGTGATTGAAGCTGGCTTTGCAGCGGCCAGCCCTGGTGATTTTGATGCCATCTCCGAGATTGCAAAAGTCATTAAACACTCGACTGTTTGCTCGCTAGCACGCGCGAGCGAAAACGATGTGCGCCGCGCAGGCGAGGCGATTTCGCATGCAGCCAAAGGGCGGATTCATACTTTTATTGCCACCAGTAAAATCCACATGGAAAACAAGCTACGCATGACTGAAGACCAAGTGGTCGAACGTGCAGTGCAAGCAGTGAAATGGGCGCTGGAATACACGCCAGATGTTGAGTTTTCGGCTGAAGATGCCGTGCGCTCCGAGATTGATTTTTTAGTAAGAGTGTTTGAAGCTGTGATCGTAGCAGGTGCCAAAACCATTAACGTGCCTGACACCGTTGGCTACAGTATTCCAGCAGCGTGGGGTGAGCGTTTTGCCACGTTAATTAGCCGTGTAAAAGGCGCCGATCAAGTGGTGTGGTCTACCCATTGTCACAATGATTTGGGCATGGCGGTGGCCAACTCGTTGGCGGCAGTGATGAACGGCGCCCGCCAAGTCGAGTGCACGATTAACGGCCTAGGCGAACGTGCTGGTAACGCCAGCCTAGAAGAAGTGGTGATGGCGATTAAAACCCGCAATGATATTTTTAATTTACGTACCCGCATTGATACCACGCAAATTGTGCCTGCCTCTAAATTGGTGTCCACCATTACTGGCTACCCTGTGCAACCCAATAAAGCGATTGTTGGCGCCAATGCCTTTGCGCATGAATCTGGCATCCATCAAGATGGGGTACTCAAGCACCGCGAAACCTATGAAATTATGCGAGCAGAAGATGTGGGTTGGGGCGCCAATAAGCTCACCTTGGGCAAGCTTTCGGGGCGTAATGCATTTCGTACCCGCCTGAAAGAACTGGGGATCGAGCTCGAAAGTGAAGATGCATTAAACGCTGCATTTGCGCGTTTTAAAACGCTTGCTGATAAAAAATCAGAGATTTTTGACGAAGATTTGCATGCGTTGGTCAGTGACGAACTGGTGCAAGAAATCAGCGAGCAATTTAAATTGGTGTACTTGCAAGTCGCCTCACAAACGGGCGAAATTCCACATGCCATTTTAACCTTAAGCATTAACGGTCAAGAGCGTCTGACCGAAGCCGATGGGGGTGGGCCTGTGGATGCTACGTTTAAAGCGATTGAAAACGTGGTGAATAGCGAGTCCGAGTTGCTTTTGTATTCGGTGAACAACATCACCAGTGGCACCGATGCGCAAGGTGAAGTTACCGTGCGGTTGGCTAAGGGTGGTCGAGTCGTCAATGGTCAAGGCGCAGATACCGATATTGTGGTGGCCTCTGCCAAAGCGTATTTCAATGCCTTAAATAAGTTGTTAGCCAAATCGGAGAAACTCAATCCGCAAGGGTAGGTCACTACTGCGGTGAGCGATCAGGGAGTGATGGGCGCGTGTGATAGGTCGCCAATCGCATAGGCGCTCGCTCGCCATCCCCGCCATTTTGAAAGTCAAACATGCGTTTTTCAACCCACAGCTGGCTGGTCATCGCAG
The DNA here is from genome assembly GCA_027488395.1 of Methylophilaceae bacterium. Lineage (GTDB taxonomy): Bacteria > Pseudomonadota > Gammaproteobacteria > Burkholderiales > Methylophilaceae > Methylophilus. The sequence goes on from JAIYBT010000005.1 coordinate 136,065, forward strand.
CGCTGTTTTGCACCTACTTCATCTGGGGTTCGACCTACCTAGCGATTAAATTTGCCATCGAGAGCTTTCCACCCTTGGCGATGGTGGGTCTGCGGTTTACCAGTGCAGGGGTGATGTTGTATGCATGGTTGAGATGGCGTGGCCACCCAACCCCCACGTTGTTGCAATGGCGTGGGGCAGCACTGGTGGGTTTGTTGTTACCTGTGTTAGGTAATGGCACAGTCACCCAAGTGCAATTACATGTTTCGTCGGGCGTTGCGGCTTTAGCCATTGCGACTGTGCCGATTTGGATGGCAGTGTGTGCCAGCGCATGGGGCCATCCGATTCGTCGCCGTGAGTGGCTGGGCATCGCAGTGGGGGTGATAGGCATTGTGTTATTGAATACGCGGGGTAGCTTGCAAGGCGATTGGACCAGTGCCTTAATGCTGATGTTTGCTGCCGCCTGTTGGTCGTTGGGCTCGGTGTGGGGCAAGCATACCGCAATGCCGTCTGGCCTGATGGGCGCCGCCAGTCAAATGCTGTGCGGTGGCATAATTGCGCTCATTGCCAGTGGGTTGCTGGGCGAAGCTTGGCCGCAGGTTGTGCTACCGCGTGCGTGGGCCGCCCTCGTATTTTTAATCGTATTTGGCTCTATCGTGACCTTTTCCGCTTACCATTGGTTGCTACACCATGTGCGGCCCTTGGTGGCGAGTAGCAATACCTTTGTCAATCCAGTGGTGGCGTTTGTGGTAGGTATCCAATTTGCAAACGAGCAGGTGCACCCCATGGAATATCTTGCACTCGCTGTGATCCTGGCCGGCGTGTTTTTAGTGCTCACCGCGGCGCCACCAGCTGCAAAAGCATCCTCTACTCTTTAACTTTATTGACGCATTTGAAACTACACCATGACACAACATCTCGCGCTATTTGATCTCGATAACACGCTATTGGCTGGCGACAGCGACTACAACTGGAGCCTATTTTTAATTCAACAAGGCTTGCTGGATGCAGACACCCATCACGCGCGCAACGAGCAGTTTTATCAAGATTATAAAAATGGCACGTTGGATATTTACGCTTTTTTAAAATTTCAGTTACAACCCTTGGCACAGCACCCTAAAGCGTTTTTAGATGATTTGCATTTAACTTATATGGATACCGTGATCCGTCCGATGATGACGCCACAAGCCCAAGCCAAAGTCGATGCACACAAAGCCAATGGTGATTTGTGTCTGGTCATCACCGCCACTAATAGCTTTGTCACCAAACCGATCGCGACCGCCTATGGTATCGAGCACTTAATCGGCACAGATCCAGAAATGGTCGATGGTCAATATACGGGGGGGGTTAGCGGGGTGCCTAGTTTTCAGCAAGGTAAAGTCACCCGTTTAAACGCATGGCTGGCTGAGCGTGGTCAGACCCTAGCCGATTTTGAAAAAAGCTATTTTTATAGCGATTCACACAACGATTTACCGCTGATGAAGTTGGTGACCAATCCAGTTGCCGTCGATGCCGATCCCACGCTCAAAGCCCATGCCGAAGCGCATGGCTGGCCGCACATTAGTTTGCGCGGCGCGTTTTAAGTGTGTTAATACAACATTCAATCTGGTGTTATCTTGTAATGGGGTCGTTGCCTGCGCAACATCCTCTGCAACTGCGCCATTACATGACAGGTAGACGATAGGCATAGAATGTACTGGGCAATAAAAAAAACGCACGGTTAGCGTGCGTTTTTGGTAGCTATTTGCGGCGCGTTAGCGGTTTAAAATCACCTGCGCCACAAAGCGGCTCCCCACATAGGCTAGCAGTAATAATACAAAGCCCACCAAGGTCCAGCGCGTGGCCATTTTGCCGCGCCAACCAAACTGAAAACGGCCAAACAACAGCCATGCGTAGATCAGCCAAGAGGCAATCGAAAACACCGTTTTATGATTAAACTGCAAAGGCTTGCCAAAGATTTCTTCACTGAACAACATGCCGCTTAATAGCGTAATGGTCAGTAATAAAAACCCCACGCGTAACACCTTAAATAAAATCTCTTCAAGTACCATCAACGGTGGAAAATCTGGCAAGCCTAACCAACTGTTTTTTTGATGGAGGGCGCGTTCCGCCATGCGCATTAAACAAGCATGTAAGGCCGCAAACGTAAATAAGCTGTAAGCCACTAACGCGATTAAAATATGTAGACTAAATAAGGTAAAGCCGTGGGTGTCGACGTAGTAGTTTTTGACCGCAAACGCGGGCATTAGCACACACAACGCTGCAGGCGGTAACACAAATGCTTGTAAGCTATGCAACGCTTGTTTGAGATCGGCAATCCAGTAGATGAGCACGGTCAACCAGAGGATCAGTGATAGCGCATAGTACACGCCTAAATTCACGCCACCCACCGCAAACACAAACACATCGCGGTACAACAACCAACCGTGAATCACGATGCCAAGCGCAATCATCGCACTGTGCAATTGAAACGGCAGACTTTTATTAGCGACAGGTTGGCTCGACTTGGTTAAACGCCAAAAATCCAGCGCCACCGCAATGTAAATAAAGGCAACCACCAGATACGGAATCAAATGAGTGAGAGTGTCATGCATGCGCTGTATTATGGCAAAACTCGGCGTATTCGCCTAGCTTGATGTAAAATCTAAGGCTTTGTCATGCCCCGTTTTTAAAGAGAGCCTAAGCCATGTTGGAAAACCTTACCGGCCGCCTGCAAGGCGTCATTAAAACGCTACGTGGTCAAGCGCGCCTAACCGAAGAAAACATTGCAGATGCCATGCGTGAAGTGCGCATGGCCTTGCTAGAAGCCGACGTTGCGCTCCCCGTGGTGAAAGAATTTATTGCAAAGGTCAAAGCGCGAGCCAATGGACGCGAAGTGCTGCAAAGCTTGACCCCTGGCCAAGCCGTGATCGAAGTGGTGAACAACGAGCTCACCACCTTAATGGGCCAAGCCAATGTCGGCTTGAACCTTGCGGCGGTGCCACCTGTGGTGATTTTAATGGCTGGTTTGCAAGGGGCTGGTAAAACCACCACCTCAGGCAAGTTAGCGCGCTTACTCAAAGAACAAAAGAAAAAAGTGCTACTCGCCAGTGCCGACGTTTACCGGCCAGCGGCGATTACCCAACTACAAACCCTCGCCAAACAATTAGAGGTAGATTGCTTTGATAGCAATGCCCAACAAACGCCGCTCAACATCGCGCAACAGGTGCTAGAGCACGCCAAAAAAGGCTACTACGATGTCGTGATTTTTGACACCGCAGGCCGCTTAGCCATTGACGAAGTCATGATGGCCGAAATCCAAGCGTTGCATGCCTTTTTAAAACCCACCGAAACCTTGTTTGTGGTGGATGCCATGCAAGGGCAAGATGCAGTGAATACCGCAAAAGCCTTTGGTGATGCACTCCCGCTCACTGGCGTCATCGTGACCAAGCTCGATGGTGACGCACGTGGCGGTGCCGCGCTCTCGGTGCGCCAAGTCACAGGTAAACCGATTAAATTTATTGGTGTAAGCGAAAAAGTAGATGGCCTAGAACCGTTTCACCCAGACCGCATGGCGGGCCGTATCTTGGGCATGGGCGATGTGCTCAGCTTAATTGAGCAAGCGCACAAAAATGTGGATATGGCCGAGGCGCAAAAAGTCGCCGATAAAATAAAATCAGGCGCTAAATTTGATCTCGAAGACTTTAAAGCGCAAATGCTACAAATGCGCAAAATGGGCGGCATGGGTGCCTTAATGGACAAAATGCCCTCGCAAGTGGCCGGCATGGCGCAAAAAATCAATCACGACGATGTCGATAAATCGATGCGCCGCATCGAAGGCATTATCAATAGCATGACCTTTGAAGAGCGCCGCAAACCCGAGCTGATCAAAGCCACCCGCAAACAACGCATCGCCGCTGGCAGTGGCGTGCAAGTGCAAGAAGTAAACCGATTACTCAAGCAATTTGAGGAAACTCAAAAAATGATGAAGATGTTTAGCAAAGGCGGCATGGCCAAAATGATGCGCGGCTTAGGCGGCATGATGGGCGGAAAATTCCCTGGCATGTAGCCTTTTTTTAACGGTATGCATTATTTCGCTTTTTTAACGAAAAAATGCAAAAACAGCATTGACCTAACGCACTAAATCCCCCATAATCGCGTTCTTTCAAATTTGACGCAAAGCATCGCGGCAACGCAGTAATGGGGTGTTAGCTCAGCTGGTAGAGCAGCGGACTTTTAATCCGTTTGTCGTGGGTTCGATCCCCGCACACCCTACCAAATACTAAGCGGCTTGCAGAGATGCAAGCCGTTTTTCATTTATTGTGCTGTAACTAAATCGTAACCAAATAATAAAGAATCTAATCGAGATGCTGCATATTCCAGTTCTTCTGGTGCAATATGCGCATACCGTTCAACCATCGAAGCGGTTTTCCATCCACCAAGGCGCTGTAACTCATGCGTAGGTGTTCCAGCTTTGCGTTGCCAGGTAGCCCATGTATGTCGCAAGTCATGCCACCTAAAGCCTTCAATACCTGCACGTTTTAATGCTTTAGTCCATGCGGCAGTATTAGCACTATTAATAGGCTGACCTTTATACGTAAACACTCTTGTAAGATGCTTCTCAGATTGTCTTTTAAGCACTTTTAAAGCGAGATCATTGAGCGGTATGCCTATTCCCTTCCGACCTTTGGCATCGCTGGCCCTGACGAAAGCATGGCGATTTTCTAAGTCAACCTGGCTCCATTCCAATTTTAGGATGTTACTTTGTCTTAGGCCGGTAGCGAGGGCAAACAAGACAGTCATTCTCTGATGCTCGGGCAATTCTTTTAAAAGAGCCTTAGCTTCAAATGTCGTGAGCGCTCGTTCGCGGTCATTAGATTCTTTAAAGAGCCGAATTTTTGGCGCCTTATCAATCCAATCCCATTCGTCACGTGCTCGAATAAGAATTGATCGAATCAGCGCCAGATAGCGATTTACTGTACTCTTCGAAGCTTCGTTGAGCTTGGCATTTTTAATTTTCTGGATCACGTCTAAATTGATTTCGTCTAGATGTAATTCTCCGAGAAATTGATCTAACCATTTAAGCTTAGATTTATCCTCATCATGCGTAGCTTTGTCTGAAGTCTCTAAGAGCCATTGTATAACTGCTTCTTGCCAGAGCCTTCTAGGTTTTTGGCCCAGCCTTTTTTGCTCCCATAATGTTGCTTTTAACTTGTCATGGAGCTCTTGGGCTTTGATTTTGTCGCTAGTCCCAGTGCTGCCATATACTGTTTCTCCAAGTATGGTGATTTTAATCCACCAGTTTGAAGAGTCTTTGCGTTTGTAGAGTGACATGTGTTTCCTTTCGTGGCATCACTTACACACGCTCGCATCACGTATTTTGATCGAATATACTCAATTAGGTCAATCTCAAGAAATACCCAGCTTCTGCCAGCCTTGGCGCCAGAAATTTCGCCTCTAGATGCTTTTTCACTTAGAGTGACATAATGAATCTTTAAATATTCAGCAGCTTCTTTTAAGTTCAATGTCCTTGATTGCATTCTTTTCTTTCTAACTGAAATATAACTATTTACATTCAATAAAGCTTTTTAACCATGCCATGCATATAAACCCTATACACAAGATAGTGTTTATTTTTTAGATTAAATCTATTATTGGTTTCAAATGTGAGCTGTGTGCAATTAATTTAAAAATAGTTTAAAACTTCAGACCTAGTAGTTGTGCACATTCAATTGGCTCTCTCATAATCGTGCTGTAAACCCATGTCCAAATTTCCGATTTTCGGACCACATCTTTTTTAAGTTTTTTTAAAACCATATTTGCAATTATCTTTTTCTCAGCTTGTTTGTATATTATGAAGCTTCCATTATTTGAGTAATAACGAGACGCAACTTCTGTTTCAAAAAGTTTGGCAAGTCGACGAAGATTACCGACACCACCAATTAAGTCGCTACCCCTAAGTTTTCCATTTATTATTGGTAATAAAATGGCATGCGCATGGGATGCACTTTCATCAAGATGCACGTCAAAACTCAAAATCTCGACTTGAAAAGTTTTATCTGTCCAGATGTAACAATCTTCAAAATATTTTTTGTAATTCTTGTTATGCCAACTAATGGGCAAGCTGAAAATTATCTCAACAGCTAAAACCTGGTTTTTCCGTGTTTTTAAGATGCCTACCTTAGCCATTGAAGTTTCTGCTCTCGAGACTACATCCTCAGCAGTTTGAGGTGAATTAATCGCATAGTTTAAGTGTGTCTTTGTTGAATTTACTTGCATCGGCGTAGGCAACTCACGTTTATTGTGTTTGATTGCACCAAGTAATCCGCCATTACACTTATTATTAATTCTGCCAAGTCTTAAGAAGAAAAATGGTGTCATTTATTTTCTCCTGGCACATTATTAATATTTCTACTTTTTTTCAGGCTGAAATCTATTGCGACAAAAATAAAAGAATATGAAAACTCATAAGAGGAAATGCTCAGTTCATTTGTTGACTTTGTTTGTCTTACAAAAGTGTTTGTGGAAACATTAATAACTGAGAAGAGGTTGCTTTGATATCTCGTTGACAATTAATCACCTTGTTTTGTTGTTTAGGTGATAACGTATTATAAGAAATAGTTTTTTTTGATCGAGGCAATAAAAAAATAAAAAATTATCCGGAAAAAATAGTTACTAATTTTTTTCCGCTTAAACTGAATGCTCCTGCGCAGCAACTGAAGCTAATCCTGTCAAAAATTCTTCAGATAAAACTTGTTTTACGAGTTTTGTAGTGGTTTTTCTTACTCTTTCGCCATCGTTTCCTCCATTAGGATCAGGAATGTAAATATGATTTGCAATCACTTTGTTTGTTGGCATTTTTTTTTGGTTGATCTGAGCCCAAATGCTAATATCAATATAAGGAATTACTCCTCTGTCGATCAAATAATCACTATTAAATGTAAAACTTCTGATGTTTTTTTTTCTTCTAACTTGTTTAGATCTGATTCTTTTTAGTTCCGCTTTGAATCCTTCAATTAACATCTTGTCAGGTAGGTCTAGGTTGACCATCAAGGATGCGAATTGCTCATAAGTGTGCTTTACTTGATCTAACGGCTTATCAATCCATTTGTCCCAACTTACCCAATTTGATAAATAGTGATATTTATCGTAATCGTCATCAAATTGTCTAAGGTATTTGCTCAAGTAGTCAATTTTTTCTTCACCTAAGCTGCGCATTGAATAAAACGACTCTCTAGGTGTCATTTGGTGTACGCTTCTTGCATACGCTATTGCCACGTGACTATTCATAAAGCGGTCAATCAGATCATCTCCAATATTCCATCGCGTATCGTCATCAATGTTTGTGTATATTATTGGATTGCTATTTTTATCAGGCGAAAACTCAACATACCGAGCGAAAAACTTACGATCATTGTCATTCTTCACTTTGGGAAGGATATCTGAAATATTTTTACGAGCACAAATTTGTTCAAACCACTGAGTACTCGATAATTCTTTAAATACTTCATAGTTCTTTAAATCGAATCCTGGTGGAAGGTCTGAATAACGATCTTTTGCTAATCTCATCATCTGCTCTAAAAAATATTTATAAATTAATCCACCAACCCATTCTTGGCGGTCAATGAAATATTAATTAAAGATGATTTTATTTAGTTTTGCAATCTTAAATTAGATAGTGCACTTGTAAATGTATCTCGGTGAGATCACTTTACAATTGCTTCATATGACTTGGTTTCGTTTTGGAGCCTGTAGGATTACTATGGCCAAATGGTGCTCGTTCCCAAAACTGGCTTTCACGCAGAAGAATATGTTTAAAATTGATGTAATTGTCTCTGTTATCTAACCATCTCGTTTCATTACAAACTTTTCTATGCCATTCATCTTCCAAGCCATTTTCTTTTGATATTCCTCTTCCCAGCATTTGTGCAGCTATTCCCCAAAGTGCCTGCCTGAAAGCCTCATCATTAAAACCATCAAATACTTCTTGAGTTACTTTCCAAATTAATAACATTTCATCAGTTGAATATGGTTTTAGGTGTCTAGAGCCGAGAAATGCATCTGTAACGAAATCGTTGTCATGTTTTCTCCAGTATTTTTTCCGAAATGTTTCCTCAGTAGATAAAATTGGATCCTCACGTTTCCAATTTATCATCAGTTCCAGCCACTCTGGATATTCGTAATTTCCGTAACTACTAAAGGATGCTTTTAATATTAAAAGATTTGCAACGTCTGTTATCGAGTAGGCGCGCTCAACATCGATACAAGTTTGGGTAATAACTTGTTTAATTTTTCTTGGTAAATGTGTCATATTCATTACTCTCACTAGTGATTTTGGTTGAATGGATTGATTGTCGTTATTTTGTTAATGCGAGTTAAGCCTCTGATAAACTTTCCAGCAAATGTGATAAATAACTCAATTGAATCTGCAATTGATCCAGTTGTAATTGCAATCCTTCGTAATGGTTGAGTTGTGTTTGCTCTATGCTCTCGATCGACGCTTGTAAAAGTAGCTGCAATTCCTTCATTTAAGGCCTCCTTGAATACCGCATGTGTTTCCTCATTTTCAGTTATGCACACTTCAATGCTTGACAAGTTGAAGCGTCTTTTCATATAACGTGAACGCTTTTCAAATTGCGTTCCAAACGTAGCTTGTAGAGCGTTCACGTCGTATAAGTCATATAAATGGCCAGGTGAGGGCTCACCCTTTGCTGGCATCTGAAAATTTTCTTCGAAAAAACCGCCACGAAGCCTTAGCCTGCGTTCTGCTTTATCCTTGATCGATATGTAATCTTTTCCAGTCCTTGTCACTTCAAAGCCTATGGTTTGTAATTCGTTAATTACATCAGCTCGGGATTTAATTTTCCCTACCTTGGCAAGGATTGCTATACGCCCGTTGATAAGAGACATAACCTGTTTTTTATCGGTAGTGATGAACGGGGGTATCACCGTCGTACGTTTCAACTCAGGATCTGCTGGATTACTAAATCCATAAATGGCATTGGTCAATCGTTCCCATGCCCTAAAGAGGGGCCGATCAACTCTGTCAAAGTAAGGAGCGAATCTCTTTCCAGTCTGCAACTCGATGTTAGGGATTACAAAATGTAACTCCAGACGCCCTTTATCCTGATGCTTTACCCAAAGCCAATTCACACTTTCGCTAGATAGCCCTGCACAAACCATGTTTTGGAAACTCTCAATAACCTGAGTAATCTGCTCCTGCTTCATTGAATCTGGATTTTCTGACCATGAGAGCACACCGCTTGTGTATTTCTGCGCATACTTTGTTGAGGCAATAAGTTTCTTCGTAATAGCTATATCTCCGCGAATCAATTCTGCTTTGGGGTTGCGCGGCTTTCCAAAAGCATCTTTCGCAGACATCAGATAATCAATGCCTGATGCGCTACCTTTGCCACGTTTAAATATCTTGCAGATCATTTAAACGCTTCCAAACAAGTTGCAACATATGAGCAACTAACAATGTGTTCAAGTTTTGATCAGGATGATTTTTTAATTGGGTATTTAGGGATCGGGCAATTTGATTTAAATTGTTTCCGATTAAGGCTACTTGCCGCACAAACGCGGAGTTTGATGGCGGCAAGCCTGATAATCGTCTAGTGCGTTTCTTGCCAGGCGGCAACGTTTGATTCAAAAGTGTACGCCTAGCATAGCAAGCAAGTGGATTGTCGCTAGCAAGACTATTGAATTGATCCATCTCGGATCGATTGAACCGCACCTTCACAATGTAGGTGCGCTTAAGGGTTGATGGCGCTGCCATTCGCTTCTCCAAAGGGGTCTAGGGGATATCCCCTAGCAAGTCATAAGGAACCAGAGGGCCCTTGTGTGTGCTTGCTTAGCTCCGCTATGAATGTTTTACGGCGTATATAACGATAACTTTAATTTATTGAATAATATTTTTTGATATATTTATTTAATTAATAATGCCTGCTACCTTTCCAGGCTAGTAGGCATTTAATTTATTAAAAGTAGTTATATTGAATTTGCATTTGTGCATGTATAGGTTTGACAACCATATTCAAACTCGCACATGTCGCCACTAAGTTCACAGTCACGTGCAAACTTATCGTAGTCCATGTAGCATTTGAGGCTGTCTGGTAATGCATGCAAATAGCATTCATCAAATAATTCTGATGCTGCATCTAATAGCTTGCTCTGCACTATAACTACATCATTAACTTTACCTAGTGCTTGTTGCAAGTCATATCCTGCAACTGCTTGGAGGTAATACAGATTAGATTTATCAAAATCTGATAGCAGCTCAATTTCATCAAACCATGTGTTTAGGTTTGATTGATTAATATTACAAGCTTCAAACAATTCAGCGTCTTCGCCATCTATGAATTGAATTTCATATTCTTCAACTTTGCATCCAAAACGATCAACATGGGCTTCTGATTTCTGTTCAAACTCACAAAGCGATTCGAAATAAAAACCTGCCGCATCAATGTTGTAAGGCGTTGCATGAAAAACTGTCATTTTGCTTCTTTCAAAAGTATCGTTCTTAGATTGGTGAGCCTAATTTTTGAATTAAGACTTACCTCAAATTTGCAGGCTTACAACTTCTGCTTGCATCGCTCTTGAGTTGTTTCGCCTGAGAATTGCACGCATTAGGAAAGCGAAAGAATCGCAAGTAATCTGCCAAAATCGCAGTCCTGTAAGGAACGATTGCAGGAGTTCACGAAGTGCATGTGCTTGAGATGATTTCGCAAAATGCGAATATTTTCTTAGGCGAAATATCGGGGGTGTTTGCAAGCAAAGAGCTAGCAAAATTGAGGGGCACTTAAATTATGTTTTTAAGAAGCTCTCATCTAAATGAACAAATGCTATATGTGGCTAAATCAGTTTAGAATCTCAACAAATAAAGTATGGTTGTTAGGAAGAAATAGTGAATGCAGTAGAAATTGAAGAGGCTATCAGTAAGCTTGCTGAACAGCCATATGATGAAATTAATTTCCCTTATGCTTTTTTGGAAGCATTTGGTAATAAAGAAACAGTAATAAAACGCTTAAAAGCTGGGGTTGAAAACAAATCAGATCTGCCAAATGGTTTATTGCAACGCAACAACATTCATATCGCTGTATGTAAGCAAGGTGCAACTAATGCCGTCCTACAACAACTTCGCTCCAGCCCGGCCACTGAAAAGTTTAAAGCCAAGTTTATATTAGCTACCGATGGCGTTGATTTTGAAGCGGAAGATTTAAATACAGGTGAAACTGTTGCCTGCGCCTATGCAGATTTCCCAAACCATTTTGGTTTTTTTCTCGCCTTAGCTGGCATTTCCACCGTCAAGCAAATCCGCGAAAGCTCGTTTGATATTCGCGCCACAAGCCGTTTAAATCGACTGTATGTTGAGCTACTCAAAAACAACCCCGATTGGAGCACTGCCGAGCGCCGCCATGACATGAACCATTTTATGGCGCGGCTAATCTTCTGCTTTTTTGCAGAAGACACAGACATCTTTAACGGCAACAACCTTTTCACCGCTACCATCGAGCAAATGAGCGCTAAAGACGCCTCGGATATTAATTGGGTGATTAACGAGATTTTTAGAGCCATGAACACCAAGCCGCAAGACCGTGCGGCTGGCAATTTTAGACTATGGGCAGTCACCTTCCCTTATGTAAATGGCGGCCTTTTTAGCGGTAGCACAGAAACGCCTAAGTTTACCAAAATCGCCAGCAGCTATCTTTTGCATGTGGGCAGTTTGGATTGGACCAAAATCAATCCCGATATTTTCGGAAGCATGATTCAGGCAGTGGCGGATGAAGAAGAACGCGGCGCACTCGGCATGCACTACACCAGCGTGCCCAATATCCTCAAAGTGCTTAATCCATTGTTTTTAGATGACTTGAGAAATGAACTAGAAGCCGCAGGCGACAACCCCAGAAAGTTACTTAATCTACGCAAACGAATTGCACATATCCGCGTATTTGACCCAGCCTGTGGCAGTGGCAACTTTTTGGTGATTGCCTACAAACAAATGCGGGAGATAGAGGCGGAAATTAACAAACGCCGTGGTGAATTGCACCTCAAATCAGAAATCCCGCTCACCAATTTTAGAGGAATAGAGCTAAGAGACTTTTCCTCAGAAATCGCTAGGCTGGCTTTGATTATTGCCGAGTATCAATGCGATGTTACCTATATTGGCCAAAAGGAAGCACTGCAAGCCTTTCTACCTTTAGATTCGCAAAACTGGATTACCAGTGGCAACGCTTTACGGCTAGATTGGCTCACTATCTGCCCCCCAACTGGCACTGGAGTTAAGTTGCTTGGGGACGATTTATTCAGCACGCCATTAGATCAAGCTGAAATTGATTTTGAAAACGAAGGTGGAGAAACCTATATTTGTGGCAACCCACCTTATAAGGGCAGAAATAAAAAAGGGGACAGTGAAAGGTCTGATACTGAGTTTGTTTGCCAGCGGTATAAAGGCTCTTATGCTTCTTTGGATTATGTGGCAAATTGGTTAATCAAGGCCGCTCAATACTGCAAAAAAACTAAAGCATCGGCTGCTTTTGTTACAACGAATTCAATATGCCAAGGCGAGCAAGTTTCTTTGCTTTGGCCATTAATTTATCAAGAAGGATTGGTAATTAATTTTGCACATACTTCATTTACATGGTCAAATTTAGCCAGTGACAAAGCTGGCGTCACAGTAATAATTGTTGGTTTAGGTGCAAAAGACAAAGCATCTAGCAAATTATATTCAGATAGTAATGTAAGGCATGTAAGTGAGATTGGGCCTTATTTAATTGCTAATACCAATGTGGTTATAAGTCAAAGAAGCACTCCAATATCCGAGTTAAATGTAATGTATCTTGGGAATATGGCAAAAGATGGCGGTAATCTTTTAATGTCATTAGAAAAAGGTCGCGAACTTATAAGTCAACATGGAGTACCTCAAAAATTTGTTAGGAAGTTTTATGGTTCCGAAGAGCTAATACATTCAAAACCAAGAGCTTGCCTTTGGATTGAAGACAATGATTTACAAGAAGCTCTAGAAAATCCTGAAATAAAAAAATTGCTGGATTACGTAAAAAAATTTCGCATGGAAAGTAGTGCTGAGTCAACCAGAAAATATTCGGAAACCCCTCACAGGTTTGTGCAAATATCAGCTTCAAGTGGAAAAGGAGCAATTGTAATACCGAGAGTGTCCTCAGAAAATAGGGAGTACCTACCTGTAGACGTAATATCATCTGAGCCAGTTATTGGTGATAAATGCTACGCAATATATGATGCAAGTTTATGGAACTTGGCTTTAATCGGTTCAAAAATGCACATAGTATGGATTGGTACAGTTTGCTCAAGACTTAGAACTGATTTCTCATATGGTAATAAAATAGGCTGGAACACCTTTCCCGTACCCAAACTCACCGAAAAAAACAAACAAGACCTCACCCGTTGCGCTGAGGATATTCTGCTGGCAAGAGAGGCGCATTTCCCCGCCACCATTGCCGAATTGTACGACCCCAACAATATGCCTGAAAACCTCCGCCGCGCCCACGACCGCAACGACGAAGTGCTTGAACGCATATACATCGGACGCCGCTTTAAAAACGACACTGAACGGCTAGAAAAACTGTTTGAGCTGTATACGCAAATGACCAGCCAAAATAAAAAGGCCTAATAAAAATGACTGATATTAAATTTATTCCATCTGTCTCAGTAAGCTATGCATCCAACGGCAGTTCCACTAAAGCCAATGAACTTGGTATGCGTGTGATGCAAGAGCGTGCTTATGAAAAACGTGGTGAACAATATTTGTTGATTAAATCCCCACCTGCTTCTGGCAAAAGCCGAGCTTTAATGTTTATTGCTTTGGATAAGCTGAATAACCAGGACATTAAAAAAGCCATTATTGTTGTGCCAGAAAAATCCATCGGTGCAAGCTTTAACGATGAGCCTCTAACGCAATACGGCTTTTATTGGGATTGGCATGTAGTGCCCAAATGGAATTTGTGCAATGCGCCAGGTGAAGATGGCGGTAAAGTCAATTCAGTCAAAGCATTTTTAGAGAGTGATGACCGCATCTTAGTGTGCACACATGCCACCATTCGATTTGCGGTGGACAAATTTGGTATACAAGTATTTGATGATTGTTTACTTGCGGTGGATGAGTTTCACCATGTAAGTGCAAACCCAGACAACAAGCTTGGCATACACCTTGGTAGCTTTATTGCCAGAGACAAAACACACATTGTTGCGATGACGGGCTCTTATTTCAGAGGCGATGCTGAGGCAGTTTTGTCGCCACAGGATGAAGCAAAATTTGAGACAGTGACTTACACATATTACGAACAGCTTAATGGGTATGAATATCTCAAAACACTTGATATTGGGTATTACTTTTACTCAGGTTCTTATATTGGTGAAATTGGTAATGTCTTAGATAGCAACCTTAAAACGATTATTCATATACCGAATGTTAATTCACGCGAAAGCACGCTGCGCGGTAAAACTAATGAGGTGAGTGATATATTAGGTGCAATGGGCGAATGGAAAGGCAAAGATCAAGCCACTGGGTTTGATATTGTAGTGACCGCCGATGGACGTACTTTAAAAGTGGCAGACTTGGTGGACGATGGCCCAGATCGTCACTCAAAAGTGTTAACAGCACTTAAAGACCCTGCTCAAAAGAATAATCGCGACCACGTGGATGTGATTATTGCACTGGGAATGGCTAAAGAAGGTTTCGACTGGATTTGGTGTGAGCATGCTTTGACGATTGGTTATCGCTCAAGCTTAACTGAAATTATTCAAATTATTGGACGTGCTACCCGCGATGCAAAAGGTAAGACACGCTCTAAATTTACCAATTTAATTGCTGAGCCAGATGCATCAAAGGAAAAAGTAACGGATGCCGTGAATGACACCTTGAAGGCGATCGCAGCCAGTTTGTTGATGGAACAAGTACTCACGCCTAAATTCAATTTCACTCCTAAAAACCCGCAAGCAGCGCCAATGGAAGGCTTTGACTATGGCGAAAATGGCTATAACCCAAATGGAAATAACGTAGGTTTTAATGAAGAGACTGGACAATTTCATATTGAGGTTAAAGGGCTAATAGAGCCTAAAAGCAAGGATGCAAAGCGCATCTGCCAAGAAGACTTAAACGAGGTAATTACGGCATTTGTTCAGGATAAAGCTGCTATTGAACGTGGCTTGTTTGATGATGAAATGGTGCCCGAAGAACTTACACAGTTGAAAATGGGTAAGATTGTGCGCGATAAATACCCAGAGTTAGATACTGAAGACCAAGAGGCTGTGCGTCAGCATGCGATTGCAGCATTAAATATGACTCAGCAAGCCAAGAAAATGATGAATGAAGAAAATGACTTGGGCAATGGTATTAGTGAAGATGAGCGTTCTGGAAGTACAGCGTTTATCCAAGGTGTAAGAAAGTACGCAATGGATGTACGTGATTTGGATATTGATTTGATTGACCGAATTAATCCATTTAGTGAAGCGTATGCCATTTTAGCCAAGGCCATGAACGAAGAAAGCTTAAAACAAGTACAGGCGATAATTACAGGTAAAAAAGTTAGCATGACAATTGATGAGGCGCGTGATTATGCTAAGCGTGCATTATTGTTTAAAAAAGAGCACGGTCGCTTGCCATCGCTCACATCTGCTGACCCTTGGGAAAAGAAAATGGCAGAGGGTGTGGCTTACCTTGCAAGAATGAAGGCTGAGGCTGCAAATGGTTAAATCGCTTTTTAACGATGAGGATGACGCACTTTTAGCAGAGCTTGGCATAGATGTCGAATCAAAAAAACATATTAGCCATACTCCGCGTGAAGAAAGAATCATCTCTGGATTTGAGGAAATTGAGCGATTTGTTGAAGCTCAGGGTAAATTGCCAAGTCATGGAGAAGATAAAGATATATTCGAGCGAATTTATGCGGTGCGTTTGGATAGATTACGCATATCCTCGGAATGCCGCGAATTACTTCTTTCTATCGATAAACTCGGATTGTTATCAGATTTGCCAAATGTGACTGATCAAACTGTCGATAATTTAGATGATGATACTTTACTTGCAGAATTGGGGATCGCTGAATCTGGAGGTGGCGACATTACAAAGCTGACTCATGTTAAGTCACGGGCAGAGAAAAAGGCAGCAGAGGAAATTGGTAGTCGATCTGCTTGCGCCGATTTTGAAGATTTCAGGCCTCTGTTTCATAAAGTTCAGGCTGACTTGAAATCTGGCATTCGTAAAGCAATACGATTCAAAGAAGATGGAAGTATTAATAAAGGGGAATACTTTATTCTTGGCGGTCAAATTGCATACATTGCTGAAGTAGGTGAGCTTACAAAAGATGATTTTGGCAAGTGGGACGGTAGGCTACGAATAATTTTTGACAATGGAACAGAAAGCAACATCTTATTGCGATCGCTTCATCGTGCACTCTATAAGGATGAAGCTGGGCGGAGAATTACTGATCCAAATGCTGGCCCATTGTTTGATGACGTTGTACAAGATGAGGACATTGAGAGCGGAACAATTTATGTACTCAGAAGTAAATCTGAACATATGGAAATAAAGCCTCACCAAAGTCTATTACATAAAATTGGTGTGACTGGTGGAAATGTATCCACCCGAATCGCTAACGCTAAGCTTGATCCAACATTTTTAATGGCTGACGTTGAAGTTGTTGCCACCTATGAGCTTTTCAACATTAACCGAGTAAAGCTAGAAAACTTACTACATCGCTTTTTTGATTCTGCTAGATTAAATATCCAAATAAACGATCGTTTTGGAAATCCTATTTATCCAAGAGAATGGTTTATGGTGCCACTTTTTGTTATAGATGAAGTTGTTGAGAAATTAAAAGATGGTTCGTTGACGAAATACAAATACGACCCAAACCTTGCTAAATTAATAAATCATTAAAACCAACAAAAGCCAAATGTCACATCTTTCAAAAGTCTGAATCTAAAACATATAAAATTCATTAAGTCCCCATGTTGGAAAGTGGTCATTTTCTAACATATCAAAAATTAGATGTTAGAAAGTGGGGATTTGATTTAAATAACACCTCATGATAAATTGACACCACTTTCCAACAGTTTTGGGGGCATTAAATGTCTCGTTTATTCATATATGGTCGTGTTTCGACCTCTGAGCAAAATCCAGAAAATCAACATTTAGAAATACAACAAGCAGGTTATACAATTGACCCTAAGCGTGTCATTCTGGAAAAGGTTTCAGGAGCCACTCCAGCTGATGCAAGACAGGGATTCAGTAAACTTAAGGAAAAATTAGAAGCTGGTGATACATTGATCGTCACTAAGTTGGATCGTTTAGGACGTGATTCAATAGATGTTCAGCACCAGGTGGAATGGTTTAAAGAAAATTCAATTCGATTAATAGTATTACAGCTAGGCAACCTGGACTTAACTTCAGAAGCTGGAGCTTTCACCTTAAAAATACTTGCAGCAGTGGCTGATTTCGAGCGAGGTTTAATCCGAGAACGTACATTGGCAGGACAATCTAAGGCGTGGAAAGAGGGAAAGACCAAAGGCAGGCCTAAGAAAACTAGCGATACTGATCGCAAAGTGATTATTGAAAGGTTATCTAAAGGCGTTTCTGTGAGTCAACTTTCTAGAGACTACAAAATTAGTCGTGCTAGTGTAATTGGAATTAGAAATACCTTAGCAAAGCAAACTTAATTGCAGTAATCTGGATCGACTTAATGGTGAATTAGCGGCTAATGGAGGAAGTCTGGAGCTTATTTTGCCATGTGATTTGTCAAGATGGAGCTTCGTGCCTATTTCGTATAGGCTATTCGTGAGTAAAGTAATTGATGGCTATAAATAATCACGAATATGCTTTTGCAGAAGACATTTAACTGACGTTATACTTTATATAAATTTAAATAAAGCAGGTCTGTGCTTTTCCAGCTCAGAGACGGCCGTCTTGGAGAAATTTGTGGTTACAACAACTAAACATGCCCCAATACCAGCATCCCCGACGAAGCGGTTCTTTGTTGAAATGCTCACCAGAGATATTGAATTACAGGATGCAATTCTTGATCTTTTAGACAACTGCGTGGATGGCATACAAAGGTCACATAAAAAAAACCTTCAGAGCGAGAAGCCTTATGAGGGCTTCTGGGCAAAAATCAATTTTAATGAAAGAAAATTTCAGATAATCGACAATTGTGGTGGGATTCCCCTAGAGATAGCTGAAAAATACGCTTTTATGATGGGCAGACCTGAGAAATCTGCAGATGATGATTTACCTACAGTAGGTATGTACGGTATTGGTATGAAAAGAGCCATTTTTAAAATGGGACAACAATGCAGAGTTGTTTCGCATACTAAAGCTGAATCTTTTGAAGTTACAATTTCTCCCCAATGGATGGTTAATGATGACTGGAACCTTCCTCTAAACCTCCTCGAAAAACCTCTTCATGAGCCAGGCACCTTAATTGATATTTCGCATATCAGGGAGAGCATTCAGAAAATATTTTCTGAAACGTCCCCTTTTCAAAAAAATCTCAGAGACCTTATAAGCCAGCATTACTCATACATAATTGAGAAAGGATTCAAGGTCTTTGTAAATGATGAAGAGGTTAGAGTTAAACAAGTTAGTTTACTTTGGGATAAAAGCGCGCAAGCTCGATTGGCTCCTTATCTATACCAAGCAAATTTGGATGGTGTAGATGTTAAGCTAGCGGTTGGATTTTATACGCCGATGCTTAAAGAAGATGAGTTGGATGAGGAGCAGCAAACTAGAAGAAGCAAGGAGGACGCTGGTTGGACAATTATGTGTAATGACCGAGTGGTGGTTTTTAATGATAAAACCAGATTGACGGGTTGGGGAGAGGCAGGGGTTCCAAACTATCATAGCCAATTTATCGGAATCACAGGAGTTGTTTACTTTCAAAGTAACGATGCTTGGAAATTACCGATAACCACAACTAAGAGAGGCGTTGATACATCTTCTGAACTGTATCTGTACGTAAAAGATTTCATGAGAGAAGGTTTGAAAAAATTTACTAACTATACAAACCAATGGAAGATTGATAATGAAGGGGAAAAGGAAATTTCGGCGAGTGCTACAGCAATTAAGCTCGAAGAAATTTTCTCGATAGATCCAAATGCTGAGAAGGAATGGTCTAAGGTTAAAAATAGACCAAATGAATTCAAGCTGAATATTCCACTAGCTACGCCTGCGCAAGAGAACCCCAGGAAACAAATTAAATTCACACGGCCATTTGAAGAAATACAACTCTTGGCAAAGTATTTATTTGACGATATTGATGCAAAACCCGGAGAGGTTGGTGAAGAGTGTTTTGAGCAGGTGCTAAAGAAGGCAAGGACTAAAGCATGAGTGGGGCTGCTGTAGCTTACCACTTGCGGCAAAATAAGGCAGTGGATAGACATCTTTTTATTGATTTACTATCTAGATTGAATAGATATACCCCAATAGGCTTGTATAAATATATAAGCTTCGGTGGTGCCTTTCTAGAGGACTTTAAGTTAATCCATAGTTACTTCGGCAATAAAAAAATGGTTTCCTTGGAAAATGACAGTACAGCTTTTAAAAGGCAAAGTTTTAATGTCCCGCTTAGCTGCATTGAATGTTTAGAAAAGGACAGCAAAGACTTTGTAGATGAGTTTGAATCCAATGGGAATACTATTGTCTGGTTAGATTATGCAGATGCGGGAAAAACTAGAATTCAGATTCAGGAGTTCGAAACGCTAGTTACGAAGTTAGCCAAAAACGATATTATCAAACTTACATTAAATGCAAACCCTGATTCATTATACAAATACACAGCAGTACGTGGCCAGCCTAGAGAAACTGTAGAAGTACAGAATCAAACAAGGTTACAGCGCTTAACAGATACACTTGGCGACTACCTACCAAATGGAACAGGGCCAGATGATATGACGATGGCAAAGTTACCTGAAGTTCTAATCAAAGTGATTGAATATGCGGCAAATAAGGCTATGACTGGACGTAGGGTAGAAGATTTATTTTTTCAACCCTTATCCTCATTCGCTTATGTCGATGGCTATCATCAGATGTTAACCTTAAGCGGAATAATTCTTTCTAAAGCTGATAAACGAGAGTTTCTTGAGAAGACAGGCATTAGAAAATGGGGAGCAGCATCTCTTACATGGGGAAGCTATAGAAAAATTATGGTTCCTGCTTTAACGGCAAGAGAAAAAGTATTCATTGACCAGTTGCTGCCAAAGAAAAGCACATCGGCCATTCATAAAAAACTTAAGTTTTACTTTGATTCTGACATTAGTAAATCAAGTGAAATGGTAGATAATTATCGATTATATTATCGGTATTACCCAAACTTCCATCGAGTCCTTTTTTAAAACTACTAAAAGTTTAGCCTAAGTGTTTATTAGTATTAAGTTGTAATTTAGACAACTTTAAGCAATAACTTTTGCTTTAATTTAATACAATCTAAGCCTTCGATCGACTTTGTAAAAAAACCATGGTATTCTAGGCCGCAGAAGGCGGAGTGGCGTTATATGGCAAATTACAAGATAGTAGACCTTTTTTCAGGATGTGGTGGCTTTGGGCTAGGCGCAAAGCTCGCAGGGTTCGATGTTGAAATCGCAATTGATATTGACCCTGATCTTCAATCAGCTTATCAACGAAATTTCCCTAAAACGAAAGTCCTGCCAGGTGACCTCTCAACAATGAATGAGGACTCATGGAGACTACTGCTTTCTGGTCAAGCTATCGATGGTGTTATTGGTGGCCCCCCCTGCCAAGGGTACAGTCGTATTGGAAAAAACGATCCTCAAGATCCGCGTAGATCACTGCTTGGTCATTTTTTTAGAACAGTAAATATTATTCGACCTAAATTTTTCATTATGGAAAATGTTGAGGGATTGCTTGATGAAGGAAATCGCCCTGAACTTGATAATGCCATAGCGACAATAAACCCAATTTACACAGTTCTTGAGCCGATAATAATTGATGCTCATGCCTTTGGGGTTCCAACGAAGAGGAAGCGTGTTGTTGTAATTGGGTACAACCCAGCCGAGATAGCCGAAATAAATCTGCAAGAAATTATTCCAACAGATATTCCAGAAGTTAATGTGAAGGATGCAATATCCGACATATCATCGCCAGTAAAACAAGATAAATCTAAAGAAAATTTTGGCTGGGCTAAATATCGCACTAACTCTCAACTATCCCCATATGCAATCATGATGCGCGCAAAGGCTCCAGAAGGATTTGGATATTTACCTGCAATAGAAAAGCTCGCTAACGGTGAAACATCGGGCAATTTTGATACCATTCATACCAAATTAGTTAGTGATAGGTATGCTGCAACACTCCCAGGCGAAGTGGATGAAGTTAGTCGATCAAAACGATTGGCTTGGGATGGAGTATGCCCTACCTTGCGAGCAGGTACTGGATCGGACAAAGGTAGCTATCAAGCCGTGCGCCCCTTACATCCAACAGAAGCCAGAGTAATAACTGTTAGAGAGGCTGCAAGGCTCCAAGGTTTTCCAGATTGGTTTTGCTTTCATCAAACTAAGTGGCATAGTTTCAGAATGATCGGTAATAGTGTTTCTCCTTTAGTCGCAAAGTCACTATTGTCCTTAGTTAAATTGAAGTTGGATGCGGCAAATCCAATTCAGCGTGTACAACCATAAGTGAGAGGCATGCTAGTTTCAAGTTAAATTTTTGTATGCCCCAGTAGCTATATAACAAAGATTCATATGATTAATAAATGGTACATATGATGCAAAATAAAATAGAAATTACTATGGGGTTTCCGCAAGACTTTGTGGAAGGTATTCTGACTAAAGACGTCTCAACTTTAGATGCGATATATGACCTAATCGATAATTCTATAGATGCGGCCAGAGACTCTATTTTCTCAAAAGGAAAGTTTGAGAAGGATCAGTTTGGGCTTCCATCTTCATATGTAACCTATGAGATAAATTTACTAATCTCATCTGACAAAATATCCATTGATGACAATTGCTTTGGTATGGAAGAAAGTACGATTAAGAACGATGCTTTCATTATCTTTAATCCATCTCAACACAAATATGGCATAGGGCAATACGGGATAGGACTGAAGCGCTCTCTACTAAAAATGGGAAGTAGCTATGAGTTCCACATAGACAATGGCACCTCAGCTTATGAGGCTAATTTTACTAATAAACATATTGGCGGATCTCAAGGTAAATTATTAGCTGATGTTAAAGTTTCCTCTGGACGGCCACGAACAATTTTCACAGTAACAAACCTCAATGACGAAATTCAAAGGGATATTCAAAATGCCAGGTGGCTAGAAAACGCTGAGAATGGCATTAAAGATAGGTATTCAATCTACTTTACAAAAGGGTTAGTAATTAATCTTGAATATTTCAACAATCCCTCTGTAAAGCTAAGCTCAAGGCTTCCATTGCTAAGGACAGATGGGAAGTTCTTACCAACCCATAAAACACTCCAAATTGACGATGTAAAGGTAATCATAGAGTCCGGTATACATGAGCTCTATCACTTTCCTAAAGAGGATAAACACTCTTTAAGCACAAATAGAAAGCTAACCGATGAGTTTGGAATTTATTTCATTTGTAACGATAGGGTCATTGTCAAAGCAAGCACCGAAAAACGACATGGTTGGAAAGCTAAATGGCACTCTGAATATAACGGTTTTGTTTGCTCAGTGAAGTTTATTGCAGAAAATTCCAGTTCTTTGCCCTGGAACACAGCAAAGAGCGCGATGAGAGAGGATGCTACTTTATTTCTGACGGTAATTGACCAATTGCAACCGGTAGCTGATTCCTATCGTTCAGAAATAAAAAAGAGATACTTAGATGATGAGTCAAAAGATGCGACTGATTCAGAGAGTGAGTCTCACTCGCAAAGTGAGAATAAAAAAAGGGACACTAAATCCAAAACTACAAAAAAGGCTAGTGGTGGAAAGTCGCAAAAAAGACCTTCAGAACCATTACATCGTGATAGATCAATTTTGATCGATTGGAGCAAAACTAAGACTCATGTAGATGAGCGCTTTAAAAGCGCCTATGAAATTTTTTACGAGATGGGCAATTTAAGCTCGGAGGAAACTCCTATTTCTTGCGTGTTGTTGCTTAGAGCCTTTTTAGAAGAAACGGTTAAGACTACATTCAAGCTAATGGAACTCAATGAGGATAAAAAGGATAATCTTGCGTCTCGAACAAAAAAAGTGGCAGAAAAGCTACAAGAATTAGGTGCGATTGAACATGGTTTACGGCATCTTGTTAGCCAGTACTCTTCAACTGAGGGAGGGTTGTTTTCTTTTAGTAATATTCAAAGTCAAATTCACTCTGCTCGATTTCATCCAGAAAAAACAAAAGTAAATAATTACTGGGATGAGTTAGATCCTTTTATTGCGGCATGTTGGAAATACAATTTGGACAATGAATAGAATGCTGGGTGAATCTTTTACAATAAGATGGTACAGATGCATATAGCTCTTGAATTCTGGTGGGACTGACAATGGCCAGCGTAATCCCACAATGGCTTCAGGACGTGAACATCGGATTATCACTTCTCGGATTTGTAATAACTTTATACGTTCTATTCGAGATCAAATTAATCAAAAACACATTCTTGTCACGGGCACGCCTTCCCGAAATTATTCGAGAGCTGACAAAGGCAGGTTCAATGCTAAACAGTCAACTTGCACAATGGCCCGCCCAGCATAACGATGCTCTAAGCCAAATCAAAGTGGCAGCTTCTCTCTTGAAGGCTGCTTCGGCCTTGGTGCCAAATGCAGAAAAGCAAGAGTTACTACAAACACATAAAAAACTTACAGAAGCAGCGCAGTCATCTGCTCGTGGACTACAAATTAGTACAACCTTGATTTGGGATCTGTATTCTGATATTCAATCTAGTATTTCAAACATGACTCAAATTTCTAAGAACAATAAGTGGGAGTAAATCATGATCCCAGATGATAAGATCACCGCCCTAATCGTCAAATTAAACAAACTCACATCACTTGAGAAGTTGACGTGGCATGTGGAGGATACGCCTCGCTCTATTCTTCGTGGTACTGATGATGTAGTTCCGATATATCTCGCTGCAGAATACAAAGGCCAACAATTCGGTTTGTATCAACTTCGGTCTCAACTCTATGATGGAGAGCGTGACAAGTTCTATTGGACTGAAAAAGTAGTACTAGTGATCCTTGACGAAGATGAAAGGGTGCTTTGGGAAACGCCTCACGCCTCTTCAGCACTATATGATCTCTTCGAGACTGTTCGAAAGGAAGTATCCAACATCGATGGAATTCTTGATGGTCTGCTTGCTGAAGACGAAGACTAACACTATTACAATTTCGACACTTCTTTAAGTTCCATGATGCTATCCTGGCCAATTAACCTAGTAGTGCCATTAAGTCTTTCAACTCGAAATGACTTGGGTGTTTTTTTTATGCATTTAACACTATTTTCGTATTCAATTTCATATCTTCCCGTCGAAAATACAACATCGTAACTTTTTCCGATTTCCATATTTAGCTCCTTTAATAGGTGGTAATTTTAGCTAATTAATGATCGTTATGTTTTGTTCGATATGTATTTAGAACGTCCGGTGATGCCAAATTTCTAGCATGTAGCGATATCTCGTTATCATCAATTAATCTAGTCATTTCAGGGTCAATCAGTTCAATAAGTTTTAGTATCTTATCGATTACTTCGTTTATATATTGAAGTGCAGCTGCCTCATCGGCTATGTTGCTTTTCTTCCAAATTGGCTCATGATGTGAAACGCGATTGCGTAATAATCTGACGGATTTAACTAAGTCTTTAGTATCTGCTAAGAATCGTTTAGCTTGAGAGGTTCCCCATTGGCCTTTGAAGGCTGAGCCAAGTTGACTAGGCCATACTAAATTATCACCCATAAATTCACTATCCAACACATCTTCCCAAACTGAAAAATCAGTTTTGGCGATAATGTCTTCATGTAAGGGCTTAACTCTCGCAAATACTAAATTATATCGTTGAGCTTTATCTCCTTTAACGGAAATTGCAGCATCAGAAAATTTCTTTTGAATATTTATAATAACTTTAGGAGGCTGAGAGCCTGGAGAAAAGGACAAGTACTTTAAGGAGCGATGACGCCACCAAAATTTACCATGTTTACGTATAAATGCATTATCAATTGAGTTTCTAAGTGATACTTCTGCGATGTTTAGTAAAGAGTATATTGAGGAGCATAAATCTATATTCCATAAATAGACAGCAACAAGGTCTTCTTCATTTTTTGTATTAAACACATTTCTATAGCTGCTTAATCTACGACTAGTGATTAAATCATGGACTATTGTTTGATAGTTGACTGGTGAATTCATTGTTTTCTATATATTATTGTAGTGAGCAGTGGGGGCATTACTTTGGGTTTATATTTGAGCATAAACTTTAAGCTTAATTATGCATCATAAATTTGAAAAACAATTATTCTAGAGTGATTGTAAAACGATGAATAAGCCTCCAAATGCAACTGTTGTTGATGCTTGACAAGTTAATCGAAACGGTAAATAATTGACTCATTGGTTGGTGCAGATATCCAATAAGTACTCGATTACTTATGAGTTTGTACGTTTAGACCTTGAAATTTCGCCCCGGCCTAGAGTCGGGGTTTCCATTTTTAAATGCCAAATGTGCGTTGATAACGCTATCTTCTTAAAAGTTTAAGTTACACACAAAAGATATCTGAATTTGTTTTGTTCATGATTGAGGTGTAGCTAAAACGTAACTTAAGTAGATGAAATTAGACTAAATGTAACTAATTTAGACTTTAAAACAAGGTCGCGAGCGTTGTAAGTCATTGATTTTAAATGATGTTGAAAGCGTTAAGCTTTCTTTTAATCCGTTTGTCGTGGGTTCGATCCCCGCACACCCTACCAAAATATAAAAGACGGCTTGCAGAAATGTGAGCCGTTTTTCTTTTCTCAATACCGACCGGTGTTTCAGAATTTCACTTATCTACATTCAATCTTTCTTTTGTTTTAAGTCAAGTGCACTTACAATTAAAACAAATGAATTTGAAGCTAATTTACAAAACTCTATTTAAAGATTTAGAATTCCTAGAAATCTATAAAAACAATTATGCTTGAGCGCCAAACAAATTCGCTAACTGATCCATTAGGGCGTTATTACACAAACTCTCTGGTTGGATCGTTACTAGTTAATTCTATGGATGCACAAAATCCAGAATTGATTTTAGATCTAGGTGCCGGAGACGGCGCTTTAATCAATGCTGCCGCCCAACGATGGGAAAAGTCTAATTATTTAACCGTAGATATCGACCAGAATGCTGAAAGCTCTTTTTTGCCTAAAAAGTACGGTGCAGCTTTTAAACATTTTCATTTAGATGCACTAAATGAGAATCTTGCAGCAGAGTTGGATTTGGAGTGGGGTCAAATTGACATAGCCGTATGTAACCCCCCGTATATACGTCCACCTTGGAAAAAGCAATTTTCTGAAATATTGGAAGATGCTGGGTTGAGTAATGTATTAACTAAAATTAATGAAATTCCAGCTGATATGTTGTTTGTCGCACAGAATTTGAGAATGTTAAAAGATGGCGGTAAGCTTGGACTGATACTACCTGATGGATTAATTTCAGGTGAAAGATTTAAGAGATTTCGCGCTGAACTAATTTCAAAGCATTCAATTGAAAAAGTTATTGAACTTCCTCGGAAGATATTTAGAAATACCGATGCAAAAGCACACATATTAGTATTAAAGAAAAATTGTCGTTCAGAAAACATCACTGTACAAAAATTTTGTAGCAATGGAATATTATCTGATGTGCATTTTGTGAATGCAGATATGGCGGCCAAACGCTTAGATTATTCATATCTAATCTCGAATAATAGATCGAATAAAAAGCATCAATTAACGATTGGTGATGTAACAGAGGTATTAAGAAGAGGTCAATATAGTTCATCAGAGATCGATAAACTTAATTTTCCTGTATTTCATACAACCGAATTCGACTCTAAATCAAAATATATTGATAGTTCATTTAATCTTGAGGGTAAGCAATCAATACCGTATAAGATTGTTAAAGCGATTGCTGGTGATATTTTAATAGCCAGGGTCGGAAGGAATCTTAGTACAAAAGTTCGTATGGTGAAGTCAGGTAGTGTTGCAATATCTGATTGTATTTTGCTCTTAAGGGTTAAAGAAAAGTATAGAGATGAAATTTATTCATTTCTAAAGAGTAAAAATGGTGAAATTGCTCTTGAGGCATTGTCTCATGGTGTTGGAGCAAAGTTTATAACTCCTAAATCTTTAGCTGAATTACTATTCTAATTAAGATGAATCCAAATAATGAAAATGAAGAGTTATTTAACTCAACTCTCCAACAAAGATCCGATTACATTCCTTTAGATGAACTTAAAGATGAGACCTCTGATGGAGGCGAACTTTTTAAAAGTGTAGTCAAAGAGCTGACCAATAAAGGGTTGAGAACTATAGTAGGTCCTCGGGGGGCAGGCAAAACACACATGATGCGATATGCTTGGCTATCATGTCGTGACCAAGCGAAGTTGCCATTCGCAGTTTACGTAACTTTCAATCGGTATTTTAGATTAGAGCCTCTTTTATCAACTCGAGCAGATGCCACACAGCAATTCCACTCTTGGGTGCTAGCAAGAGTATTACTAGCCGTGATCGATAGTTGGAGTGAGTGGGATTCTGAACTAGTTGTTCCTGAGACAATCGTTAATGAGTTTGACTTAGACGCATTGACAAGCTTTGTTGCTAAAACTGAAAGAAGCCAACCATTAGATGATGCAAGCTTGGAGGTTTCTAATAGTTTATCGATTGAAAAAGTTCAAAAAACAATAGATGAGCTTTGTCAAATTGCAAATAGAAAATTCACTGTTCTGTTCTTAGACGATGCTGCTTTGACTTTAACTCCGGACTTTTTGATTGAGTTTCTAGATATTGTAAGATCTTTTAAATCAACAACGATTGCGCCTAAAGCATCTGTATACCCGGGGACGACAGAGGTTAGTCCTAAGTTTCATCAAGGTCAGGATTCCATTTCAATACCCGTTTGGATTTCAATCGAGGACTCAAAGTACGATGTTTTGATGCAAGACATTGCAATTAAAAGAATTAAAAACCTTTCAGAAATTCCCAAAGATGCACAGGATATCTTGAGGTTTGCTTCTTTTGGCATTCCAAGAGCTTATTTGACAATGTTGGATGAATACTCCAGGGAGCAATATTCGACGACCCAGCAAGGTGTTAATAGAATTGTTCAGGAGCATTTAGAGGCTAGATTGTCGGAGTTCCGAACTCTGGGTATTAAAGTCCCCAAATTAGAGAGCCTTATAAAAACAGGCGAAGATGTTTTGGATGGAATCGCCAAAGCAGTGAAAACCGCTAATGAAACTTTGGCAGTAAAACGTGAAAAGCAGCTCACTTGGGGAGCAAATGAAAACGAATTAACGCCCATAGTTGAAAGGATGTTTAAACTTCTTGTTGAAGCTGGATTGATTTTTGATGGAGGCAATATTAAGCACGGTAGTCCAGCTAGAATCTACAAGCGCTTCATACCACATACTTCATTAATGTTATCAATTAGAGCTATTGGTTCTGAAGGTACTGGCGGCTCTTTAAGGCAAACGTTAGAAGGAATTGGGTTTAAATCAACTAAGCATCCTATTCGAAAGAGTTTGAAGAGTTTAGTCCCTAATATTAATTTCAATGAGTTGGCACTTTCGCTTCCCAAGTGCGGTGCGTGTGATACTCGTAGATTGTCAGATAGTCAGCGTTTTTGCCACAACTGCGGTCGACAGTTGGTTGATGCATCCACCTTCAATAAATGTTTGGAAACTAAAATTATTAGCGTCCCAAGTTTGACTAAATGGCAAATAAATCAAATTGAAAACCACCTTCCTAATTTGATTACATTACGAGACTTTATGGCTAAACAGGACCCTGCAGCTGATTTATTAACCGTACGAGGTTTTGGTATTAAACGATCAGCAAGAATTGTGGATGTTTTAAATAGTTTTGCCGATGACTACCTCTCTTAAAGAATGACTACTAACACTATTTCAAGAGATTACAGCTCAATTACTTCTATCCAAAACTTGAATCATAGTTTTGATACCAAGTTATTATTTAATCAGTTGCATCTTGAATTAAATCTTTCCCCAATTGATCAGTTTCTTGAAAACACTACTGGGTTGAATTTGCTTTGGGCAACAAAACCAATTAATCAAGACATCACGAAAGAGGAAGGAATTCTTTTGTTATTAGGTTATGTATCAGCGGTCGAGAGTTATTTTCGCGCAATGATAAGAAATGTTGTTTCAATTGACCCATTTTCAAGAAGATATTGTGAGACTTATCCTTTAGCTTACGGGGCAGTATTGCATCACAAATCCGATTTATTGCCAGAGGCACTCCTCGAAGAAAGTGTTTTCTCAAGCAAGGAAAATATCACCAAGGGCCTGACTAAGTTTATTGGAATTAGTCTCGGAAATAAATTCAAAGATCTTTTGGATGTTTACGAAGCTATTTGTCAATTAAGGCATTGTTGTGTACATCGCTTTGGGAGATTAGGTGCAAAAAATGCGATAAATCTTGGACTACATGATCACCAAAAGCTTCTGGAAAAGCCTATTACATTAAATAAAAATAATATTATCGATTTGGCCGACATTTTAACTACATTAGTTAAGTCAATTAATAATGAAGTTTTTGATGCGCTATTAAGACGAAGTGTTGTAGAAACATTACCTGGAAATTCTTTCAAGGGTTTGGGTTGGAAATGGCACATTACTAGAGATCGCAAACTATATTCTCCATACTATAAAGTTTTTTCTACCTTAAGGGACTCTACTCCCTCATTAAGTCAGGATGAACTGTATATTAGATTCAGAGAGGTTTTTAAAGGTGTTTAAACATGGATATCCTGTATTTCCTCAAAGAACGCACGAGATTAATACGCCAATACTACGATCTTGCTGTTAAACCTTTTGAAACAATCGTCAGTAAAATTGAAGCTGAAGAAGAGCCTTATATACCACCTTACAGCGAAGATGGTGAGCCAGCATTTCAAAATGAATGGATGGAAGCAAACGAAATGATTGAGATTACAGGGCGGACCTGTATTTTAATGTTATCTGAATCGTTAAAGCTTTATTTCAAGACTTGGGAGCATGACCTGTATCTTAAATGTGGAGAGTGTTTTAGCAATGAATCTGGAAAGAAAGGTTTCATAGCTGGTTACCAAGCATGTCTTACACAAAAGTTAGGTATGGACTGGAGTGACTGCCCGGCTGATATGGATATAATTGAACAAGTAGTGCTCGCAAGGAACAGAGGTCAGCATCATGAAAGTATTACTACAATCAGAGTGACACATTCCGATAAGGACAGAGAGCGTTACTCAATGCCTTTTTTTATTAATGATAGAGAGGCAGAATTTCTTCAAGATGAAAATAGTAGTAGCTGGTTCATGTCTCCATCAATCCATATTTCAAAAGAGAAATTGAGCATGGCAATTGAACAGGTCGAATCTCTGAGTGTTTGGCTCGAAGAAAAAATGTTTGATGCCAAGTATCCGTCACGTCGATAGTCCAACAAACAACAGATTTTCAGATTTCAGTTTTTCAGCATTTCGGGCAACCTGACTGCACTCGCTTCCTGACCGCACCCACTCGCAGCCGCAAACCCTGCCCATAGTCGCACACCTTGAGCCATAGCCAAGTTATCAGGGGCTAGCTGATACGACGGTAATCCCGGTGGCAATCGTTGGCCAATAAGTTGGATTGGCTTGGAAAATTGAATTTATCTAAGCGGGAACTACTTTAACTGGGCAACAAAAAAGGCCAGTTACCCAGCCTTGATTTTGAATGAATATAGTTACGATTCTTTATTGGCACGCTTGGTTAATGCACCAATAAAAATAGTCCCTCGCTTACGCTTACCGCTATTTTCTTGCTTATTTTTGTTTTAGCGCAGCTCTAATTATACGTACCCAATATAGTGGCAATGCTAGATTGCCGCGTGCTTAACTGGGCAAGCGTGTCATGCCTCGCCCATGTGTTTTTTTAGCAGCCCACAATGCGTTTGATCAGTTTAATCTTTTGTAAATAATTTGATTTTAGTAACAATAATCATATCGGCTGGCATACAATCTTCTGATTGAAATGTGATGAATCTTGTATGGCGATGCGCAGTATTGCTTTGATTGATGTAAACAACTTTTATGTGAGTTGTGAGCGTGTGTTTAACCCTAAGCTGGTTGGTAAACCTGTGGTGGTGTTGAGCAATAACGATGGTTGTGCGGTGGCGAGAAGTAACGAGGTGAAAGCGTTAGGGGTGCCGATGGGGGCGCCGTGGTTTAAGTTAAAAGACCTCGCGCGACAGCATGGCATTATTGCGTATTCGTCTAATTATGCGCTGTATGCGGACATGAGTAATCGGGTGATGTCGATTTTGCGGCAATTTAGCCCCGATCAAGAGGTGTATTCGATTGATGAGTGTTTTTTAGATTTAACGGGGTTTCAGCGGCGTGATTTAGTGGCTTATGGGCAGGCGATTCGTCAGCGTATTTTGCAGTGGACGGGGCTGCCGGTGTGTGTGGGGATTGCCTCCACCAAAACGCTCGCCAAGCTGGCGAATCACTGCGCTAAAAAGCGGCCGATATTCAATAGCGTGTGCAATTTTAACCAGATGGATCAGCCGCAGTTGGACCAATTGTTTGCTGAGATTGATGTGGGGGAGATTTGGGGCGTGGGGGGCAAAATTGCGCCCAAACTGCATCAGATGGGGTTTAAATCGGTGCTGGATTTAAAGCGGGCGGATCCCGAGATACTGCGTCAAAATTTTAGTGTGGTAATGGAGAAAACCATCCGTGAATTAAACGGGGTGGTGTGTATTGAGCTAGAGGAGATGGTGCCGCCTAAAAAGCAAATCATGAGCTCGCGTAGCTTTGGCGTGCCTGTGCTGGATATTGAAAGCTTAGGCGAATCTATTTCACTATATACCAGCCGCGCGGCAGTTAAGTTGCGGCGACAACACTCATTTGCGGGTTCGATCTATGTGTATGTTCGTACCAGCCCGTTTAAAGAGCAAGATCCGCAATATAGCAATGGCATCACCATTCCTTTACCAACACCCACTGATGACACCACTAAATTGGTCAGTATTGCGTTGTGGGGCTTAAAGCAGATTTATCGGCCAGGCTATCGATATGCCAAAGCGGGCATCATGCTGGGTGAGCTGGTGCCCGCCTCGGCCATTCAAACCGATTTGTTTAGCACCATGCAACCCAACGCGAAAAGTGAGCGCCTGATGCAAGCCATGGATTTGATTAACCGAAAAATGGGCAAAGAAACGCTGAAAGTGGCCAGTGAGGGGTTTAAGCGCCCATGGAAGATGAAACAAGAACATAAAAGCCCGAGTTACACCACTTGTTGGGAGGATATTCTGCGGGCGCGTTAAACTGGGCTGGTGGAATAACGCCTAAGCACGCGCACTTTAGCTGAATCAGTGAGCGTAAGGGTAGTATTGATTGGGTGTTGCGTGGTGAGTATCGGTGTTAAACATACAGCGCTGATTTCTGCCGTGTGATGTGAACGAAAATGCAGGCATTCACCCTAAACCATCATGAAATCTTACTCATTACCGCTTTTTCCGCTCAATGTCGTGGTGTGTCCAGCAGGGCTGATGCATCTGAGGATCTTTGAGGCCAGATATTTAGACATGATCAAAGCTTGCCTCAGGCAGCAAACGGGGTTTGCAATGGTGGCAGCCTTGCCCGAGACTCGCCAAGATACTGCAAATCCATTGCCGTTTGCGCAGGTGGCCACGGTGGTTGAAATTCTGGATGCGGATGTCACCACCGTCGGGCTGATCTTGATCAGTTGCCGTGGACAACGCCGCGTGAAGGTGATGGACTATCACATTCAGGCAGACGGCTTGGTGGTGGGCCTGGTTGAAGATATCGACAATGATATGCAAATCGCCATTCCGGATGATTTGAAAATTGTGAGTGACAGCCTTGAGGCCTTAATTACCTCTTTACCGCAACAAGGGATGTCCGAACAAGATATTCCAATTTTGAAACCCTATGCTTACAACGATGCGGCCTGGGTATCTAACCGTTGGGTGGAGTTGTTGGATCTATCGTTGATTGAAAAGCAGCGATTGATGCAGATGGACAGTCCTATTGTGCGGCTAGAGTTAATTTACGATTTGTTAAATGCAAACGCAAAAAAACCGAATTAACAAAATCACTCAAAATGCTTGCGTATTGCAGTTATAAATATTCCTACAGTAAAAAAACCTGCAGTAAATAACCCCACATTAAAAAAACTGTAGCAAAAAACCGACAATAAAAAACCCAGTAGCCACTGGGTTTTTTATTGCGTCACAAACGCCGCGCTTATCGCGCGCGACGTGCAGCGTTAGTGTTGGATGCGCGCCATGCAAACACAGCCAAGCCCATGCAAAACAAAGCATAGGTGGAGGGTTCTGGCACGGGTGTCACGCTAAAGCCAGCAATCTCGGTGGGTACAAATTGGCCACGCACATTGACTTGCGTGTTGGTGTTCCAGCTGTTAGCAATTACATTACCGTCAATCGCACTAGAGCCGCCGGTGATATTGGCTAACGGCGCTAGGATGGTCCCAAACGCGCCAGAACCAGTGGTTAATGCTGTGGCTTGATAAAAGTTATAAATCACATTAAAGCCGTTGTTACCAAAATTGGTGCCAGTACCGCCGTTAAAGGTTAAGTTGTTACCTGAGATATTTAAAATAATGGTTTGACCGCTCGAAAACCCACTAAAAGTGGTGTTGTTTCTGCTATTAAACAAGGCACCGTCAATATCAAAAATTTGGGCTGTACTGCTGTTACTGGCCGTTAACTGCATACCACTAAACTGGTAGCCGACCGTGCCCGTGTTACTCAGTTGATTAAGGTTGCTGGAGACTTGGGTGAGGTAGGTTTTTTCATTGGTGAAATTAATTGGGCTGGTGTTGACATAGCTACCAGAAAAACCAACACCTGAAGTGGTCACGCTGCCACCCACATTGATATTGCCGTTTTTGACGCTGCCATTACTAAAATTTAAATTGTTACCCACCACCAACGCATTGCCAGCCACCGCTTTGTTCAGCTCATTCACGGCATACCCATTGGCCGAAAAGTTACCACCCGCGGCCACGGCGCCCTCGACATCGCTGGAACTGCTGGTAAAGTCATTAAACACAAATACATTAAATTTTCCTGCAACGCCTAAATCCAGCACGGCCGCAGAGGTGAATGAGGCATGGGCCATGCACAAGCCCATCAGCGTATATTGGATGATTGATTTCATGTAAATCCTTCATTTCATTGATAAATTTTTTATCATATTAGATGGCGGTGGGCCATTTATACACCAGATTTACAAGACTTTTAACTTCGCAAACCATGTTCACATTTAGCATGCATCGCTTATCAATTGTGACAACGATGGGC
>JAIYBT010000006.1 GCA_027488395.1 Methylophilaceae bacterium
ACAGACCCACTTTACGGCTTGGCCTCGAAGTTTGAACTGGTGAATTTGTTGGCACAAGTGGATTTGTTGTATTTTGATCCTGTACATCTGATGTTCACCGCAGACTATGTCAAAAATATTGGATTTGATAAAGGCGAAATTCTAAAACGCACGGGCAACAATTATTCAGAAGAAACCGATGCTTACAACGTACGCATGGATTTAGGGCATACCAGTTTTAACGGGCCGTTTACAAAAGTCATCAAAGCGAATGAATGGTTAGTCTCGCTAGGGTACAAATATATTGAAGCGGATGCTGTATTAGATGGATTTAATGATTCCAACTTTAGATTAGGTGGCACCGATACCAAAGGTTGGTATGTGTTCGGTAACTATGCGATTGATAAAAATGCTTGGGTCAGTGCGCGTTACATGAGTGCCGATACCGTGAGTGGTAAGCCGTTCTCTGTCGATGTATTGCTGTTTGATTTAAACGCACGCTTTTAATGAGGCAATATGAAACTCCTTAATTATGTTTGGATTGTATTGATTACTGGTGGCTTAATTGCCCCAGCCCATGCTGCAGAAAAATCAGATAAAGCGGCCAAACGTGCCGCCATCATGATGCAAAAGCTGAAACAAGATTTAGAGGCTGAAAAAAGTAATTTGCAGGCACAGTTTGAGCAAGAAAAAAAGCAATTGTCTGAGCAATTAAGCAAGGTGCAAAGTGGTCAACGCGCGCATGATGCCAAGTTGGGTTCACAGTTAAAACGTAATGCGGGTTTGCAAGCACAAAACCAACAATTAACGACTGAAAAAACTGCCTTAACGGCACAACTTGCCAACCTGCAACAACAGTTTGATGCGCTGACTGCTGAGCAACTGGCTTTGAAACAAACGTTAGCGGAAACCCAGCAACTGTTGGCGGTCAATGAAACCCAACGCACCGGATTGTTGGCGAAGGTCACAGATAGTCATCAACAATTGCAATCGTGCAAAACCATGAATGCGCAATTGAGTGACTATGGCATGAGCTTGGTCAATTTATACGCCGATGCCTCAGCGTATAAAAAAGCCATGCGTAGCGAGCCATTTTTTCAGCTTAAACGCGTGGAGCTTGAAAATATTTTGCAAGAAAAACGCGATCTAATTGATCAAAACCGCATGCCTGCCAATCCTTAATCATAGGCTGTAATAAAAAAAGCACTGCTTAGCAGTGCTTTTTTTATTTGTGGATGACCTGATGGATATTACCAATTGTCATGCGCTTGCGTCCTATAACTTTGCCTGTTACTTGGTCAGCTAAGCACCGCCTGATGACACTAGTCAGGACCATACCGTAAGCTTCACAAACTTGTTGCTTTTCTGACACAGAGACTCGCCATCATAGATAAGCAAAATTCGGTTCACAATAAATAATTTTGCATCCAATGTATTTTTTGAGAGGGTGGAGAGAATGAAGATAAAACCTTGGTTGTATGCGCTGATGCTGACCAGTATGTCTGGTATGGCGGTATCAGCACAAGCGGTTGAGTTGATTCAAAATGGTGATTTTGAAATTGCAGGTCAAGATGATTATGATGTCGTGGGTTGGCAAGTGGCAGAAGAGGGTGTGTTGGGCAGTGTATTTCGTAGCACAAGCACACAATCCGAAGTCACTGCTAACACGACGGTTGGTGCTTTTCAGGGCCAAGCCTACGGGTTGTTGGATAATTACGGGTTGGCGAGCAATGCGTTATATCAAACGTTCACGACCAGTGCTTTGCAATCTGCAAGCTTAACGTTTCAATTGTTTGTGAATAACCAACACAATGTTGAAGCAATTGATGCGGCTGGATTAGATTACACAGTGGATGCGACGGATCAACCGAATCAACATGTGCGTGTTGATGTATTAAGGGCCAACAGCTCACCGTTTTCTACCAACACGCAAGATATTTTGCAAACCATTTATGTGGGTGGCGCTACGGATGTAGGTGCAGTAAACCCTTACCGTGCGTTTAACTTTGACCTTACTTCAACCGTCTCTGCTGGTGGCACATTTGTATTGCGTTTTGCCAGTGTTGCCAACCAAAACAGTTTACAACTTGGTTTAGATAACGTGAGCATTCAAGGTGTATCCGCTGTGCCAGAAGCCCATACCATCAGTTTGATGTTGGCAGGTTTGGGCATGCTCGGTTGGTCGCGTCGTCGCCAATCACGCTAAACGTGAACACATATTCTAAGATAGACACACAACATTCTAAACATTTCATCATGCGCTATACGTTACGCATGGTGATTTAAAACACGCTTAAGGATAAAACATGCAAGTATTTAAAATTAAATTAGCCAGCTTGGCCGCAATGTTGGTATTAGGGACACAAGCCAATATTGGCATGGCTGCTGAAGATGCGCAATATTGGTTAAACGATGGTGCCAATGAAATTAATAACAGCAAAAAATTGGTTCCAAATGCGCGTAAAGCGAAAAACGTCATTTTGTTTGTAGGCGATGGCATGGGAATCTCTACCGTGACAGGCGCACGCATTTTTGAAGGTCAGCTCAAAGGCATTGACGGTGAGCGTAACAAATTATCTTTCGAAAATTTCCCATATGTAGCGTTATCAAAAACCTATTCTACTAACCAGCAAACGGCGGATTCTGCACCGACGATGACAGCAATGATTGCTGGCGTAAAAACCAACGATGGCATTATTTCATTGAATCAATCTGTGGCACGTAATGCAGCAGATCCAGCCGTGCTCAATGCCAATAAAGTCACGACATTATTGGAGCAAGCCGAAGTTGCAGGCAAATCGACAGGCGTGATTTCAACGGCACGTATTACACACGCTACGCCAGCGGCGACTTATGCACATATTTCAAACCGTGACTGGGAAGCCAACGCAAACATGTCTGCAGCCGCACAGGCCAATGGCGTAAAAGATATCGCTGCACAGTTAGTTGATAACTTTGGCGCGGGTGGCATTGGTAACGGTATTGAAGTGGTGTTTGGTGGTGGTCGTAGCTACTTCTTGCCTAACTCTGTAACCGATATTGAAAACGCGAGAGGCCGCCGTACCGATGGCCGTAACTTGGCACAAGAATTCAGCACAAAGTTTGGTGCAACTTATGTACAAAACCAAGCCGAATTTAATGCGATTAACCCAGCCACGACCAACCGCGTTATTGGTTTATTCAATCCATCTCATATGGAATACGAACAAGACCGTCCAGCGGACATCGCAGGTGAGCCATCATTGGCAGAGATGACGGGTAAAGCGATTGATATTTTGAAAAAAAACCAAAATGGTTATTTCTTGATGGTGGAAGGCGGTCGGATTGACCATGCTTCACACGCAGGCAATGCGTATCGTACGTTTAAAGATACCGTCGCTTTGTCTGATGCGGTACGTGAAGCAATGTCTAAAGTGGATATGAATGAGACATTAATTGTGGTGACGGCTGACCATAGCCATACCTTGACCATTGGTGGCTATCCAAAACGTGGTAACCCGATTTTAGGCAAAGTGGTGGAAGCAGGGCGCACTACACCTGCTGTTGCAGCGGATGGCAAACCTTACACCACCGTGACCTTTGCTAACGGTCCTGGCTACCATGTCAATTCACCAGGGGATGCGGTCTACGCAGAAGCCATCGCAGCAGGCCGTGTGGCGGATATGACCACCGTGGATACTGAAGATCCAAACTTCCACCAAGAGTCATTGATTCCATTGAGTTCAGAAACGCACGCAGGTGAAGAAGTGGCCATTTATGCAGCAGGTCCTAAAGCGTATCTGTTCCACGGTGTGCAAGAGCAAAGCTATATCTACCATGTGATGAAAGATGCATTTGGCTTTAAATAAATGCACTTAATGTCATCATAAGCTTGTCACACGGGGCAGATACTCTCTGCCCTGTGTCATTTTGTAAGGATACCTAAATGTTTAGAGTGAATGTATTGGCGCTCATGGCGATCGGCCTTGCGCTGAGTAGCTTAGTCAGTCATGCGGAGTCGCTGTCTGCAAAATTTGAAACCATCCAATGCGCGCAGCCGTGTACCCAACAAAAAGCGTCTACTTGGTGGTTGCTGCGTGATGCACAATCGGCTGAAATTCGCAGTGTGAATGCACGCGGACAGTTGTCGAACCATAGCAGCGTATGGGAACGCCGCGCCCAAAACAAGCTGCATTACACCTATGTGATGCACGATGAAAAACGTGCAATTCAATATAGTGATGTTGATTTGAATATTTTGGGATTACCGACAGATCAACGCGCATGGGAGCTTAAGCACCAGTTGATCACTAACGACGAATTAACACAACTCACCAAACGTAATGACGTACCCACCACCGTCATGGGCTACGCAATTGAACACTATCAAGGTCAATGGCAAGAAGGCACCAAGGTGGATGTGATGTGGATGCCTGCATTGCAACTGCCATATCGTGTCCGTTATGAGTATCCACAGCACACGGTAGAGTTACAGCTTCAGCAATTAGCACCTTCAAACACTGCAAAGGGCGAAGACATCCCCGTCAACAGTTCTGGCCTGCAACTGAGTCAATACCAGCTGGTTGATTACACCGATATTGGCGACATGGAACATAACCCCGATGATTTGGCTTGGATGGCAAAAGCAGTGGGTGCCCCCGGACTACATCATGATCATCATGCGCATTAGCATGGGTAGTGTCAGCCAGGGTTGTATTTACGTTTAATTTAACGGCCAAGCGTATTTGTGTGCACTGCGTAAAAATTGATATCAAGAAGCGGCTAACGTGTTTTAATGAAGTGCTGTTGTGGCTTATGACTTGGTGAAGATTGCAGGTAATCATGTGTTGATTGATGCCCGTCATGGCTGGAGTTTTGATCGATGTTTGCTTCATGAAAATATGGTTTCATGAAAATACGGCTTAATGAAAATACGGCTTAATGAAAATACGTAAGTCAAGTTCATGAAGCCTCTTTATACCTTTAGCCCGACACCTTGCATAATGAAGTCACTCACACAAGACATGGTGTCATGTGTGTAAAACGAACTCAAGGAGATCAATATGTGGACTAAACCAGCTGCTACCGAAATGCGTTTTGGCTTTGAAGTCACAATGTATGTGATGAACAAGTAATCATCCAATTGCATTCGCAAAAAACCCGGTCATCCTAGTGCCGGGTTTTTTGTTGGTGATCGATCAATATTGGTCTACATGCCATCATTGATGGTCATGGTGTCAGGTGACATCTTAGCGGATGGTCATGGTGTAAGGTGACATCTTAGCGGATGGTCATGGTGTAAGGTGACATCTTAGCGAAACCGACGAAAAGAGCCGGTGACCACACCCCAAATCTCAAACCGCATCGGTTCTTGAATCAAAATAGGACTGTATTTGCCAGATGCGTTTGCAGGCAATAATTTGGGATTGCCGTCCTTTTGTTTTGCAAGCGTTTTAATGGTGAACTCACCATCAATCATGGCCAACACAATATCGCCTACCACTGGTAACTTGGATTTATCCACCACCGCTTTATCACCTGGCATCAAGCCTGCCTCGATCATCGATTCCCCTTGAATCGTCACAAAAAATGTACTATCTGCCTGATCAATTAAGTAGGCATTGGGGTCAAGGCGCTTTTCGACGTGGTCATCTGCTGGAGAGGGAAAGCCTGCGGGTACTTTAGATTGATACAGCGGAACACTACGCGCGATCGGTGTTTCTGTGGGAAACGCAAATTCGCCAACCCCATCTAAATTGAGTTTAAACAAACCATCACGTTGTTTTTTTGCATAGGCGGCTAAAAAGTCCACCAATACTGTTTTTTGACTGAGCGGCACGCGCATCACCGTGGTAGCTTCTAAATAAGCACCGCTACCCGCTTTGCGACCAGCGCCAGGGCGCTTGCCGCCTACTTTTTTTTCTGTAACGTTATCCATTTGATTATTGTAACAAAACAAGCTGTTCTGTCCACGTCTTTTTCGAGATCTCTGTTAAAGTTTTGTTTATTTACGTTGGGTTTAAATCATGTCACGCCATGGTTGTGACGAAAAAAAACCTGCTGTAAAGCAGGCTTTTTACATTCAAGCGAGGCTTGAATTATTTGTTCATTACGTACATTGTTACTTCAAAGCCAAAACGCATTTCTGTAGCAGCTGGTTTAGTCCACATAATCATTTCCTTTTAAATTTAAGCCATCAACATTGATGTGCTTGTATGAGAACTATTTTACGCACAGGTTGCAATATCGCACTGTGCGAAGCCCTTAAAAACTACTCATGATTTTACTTAAAGCCGAAACGATATTAACCGTGATGTCATTGCATAAAAGCCGAGCGTCAGCACCCCCGGCTTTCTTGCATCCGTTATACTGCAAATGTTTGCGCGCTCTAGACACCTATGCATGGTCAGCAGAGGTCTGTATTAAAACTAAGGCATGCCAGATTCAGGAGACAACATATTTCTATTTTTATTGAGCAATACGCGGTGTTTTGTCTGATTGGCGTCATGGTGGGCCTGTTGTCAGGGTTGTTGGGCGTGGGAGGTGGGATTGTGCTCGTGCCCATTTTGCATGGTGTATTGCAGGTCAAAGGCATACCCGCGGCGCTCGCATTCCATATGGCATTAGCAACGTCCATGGCCTGTATTATCTTTACTGCCAGTGCAAGCATGTGGGCACATCATCGTAAACACACGATTGTGTGGTCGTTTGTGCGTTGGATGGCCCCAATGATGTGCTTGGGATCCTTTGTGACTACACTCGTCGCCATTCAAATCAATGCACGTGTGTTAGCTGTGTTTTTTGCTATATTTTGTCTGTATGCAGCTTATCAATTAGTCGCTAATCGACAAGCACACGTAGCAAGCCACTTACGGCCAGCTGAAGTGCGAGTCGTTGCTTTATTGATTGGCGTGGTATCCGCTTTAGTATCGATTGGTGGGGGTACGCTGACGGTGCCCTATTTAAATTGGCGCGCAGTCCCGATCAATCAAGCGATTGGTACTTCAGCGGTGTTGGGGTTGCCGATTGCGTTGGCCAGTAGTGTGGGATATGCCATCGATGCTTGGCAACAGCCAGCGCAAGTACCCGATGCCATTGGCTTGTGGTATCTGCCTGCAATTCTGTTGATTACGCCTTTAAGTATGTGCTTTGCACCATATGGCGTCTCACTCAGTCAACGGTTGCCAGTCAACATATTAAAACGCTTTTTTGCGCTTTTTTTAGTGGCGGTTTCTATTAAGTTGTTATGGTCGCAGTAAATGATTTAATCTGCTTTAAAACAGACATAAAAAAACCTGCTGTTAAGCAGGTTTTTTACATTCAAGCGACGCTTGAATTATTTGTTCATTACGTACATGGTTACTTCAAAGCCAAAACGCATTTCTGTAGCAGCTGGTTTAGTCCACATAATCATTTCCTTTAAAATTAAGCCATCAACATTGATGTGCTTGTATGAGTTGCATTGTACGGATACGTTGCAAAATACGACTGTGTATCGTCCTTAAAAATCACTCATGATTTTGCGTAAAAGCTTGCTTGCGGAGCAGGATGGGAATCGGTAGGATGCAATGCAGTGCGTTACGATGTTAATCGTCGTGATATTCAACTCATTCTATTTTTTTGAAACCGATAAGAGCTTGCCATGCAGATTCAAACTGTTGTTACTCAGCCATTTTTAGATCAAAAACCAGGCACCTCAGGCTTACGCAAAAAAGTACGCGTGTTTCAGCAAGCGCATTATTTAGCCAACTTTGTGCAAAGTATTTTTGATAGCTTGGACATTCCCCCCAACGCCACCTTAACCGTGGGTGGGGATGGGCGCTACTTCAATAAAGAAGCAATTCAAACCATTATTCAAATGGCGGCTGCCAATGGTTTTGCCAAAGTGCTCGTTGGGCAACATGGCATTTTATCGACGCCTGCGGCTTCGCATATTATTCGAACATACCACACGTTTGGTGGCATTATTCTCTCCGCCAGTCACAACCCGGCTGGTCCTGACGATGATTTTGGCATTAAATACAATACCGATAACGGCGGTCCCGCACCTGAAAAAATCACCGATGCTATTTTTGCCCTAAGCAAACACATCAGCCAATATAAGATTGCGGCGTTACCTGCGATTGATTTGAGTGTAATTGGCACCACGCAACTAGAGGGCTTTACGGTCGAAGTGATAGACGCGGTGCGTGATTATGCTGATCTGATGCAAAGTATGTTTGATTTTCCAGCGATTCAACGCTGGTTGGCAGACGGCCATCGCATGCAGTTTGATGCCATGCATGCAGTCACGGGCCCGTATGCCAAAGAAATTTTTGTCAATCGTTTAGGGGCACCAGCGGCGAGTTTAATGAACTGCGAAGTTTCAGAAAATTTTGGCGGCGGTCATCCTGATCCTAACCTCACCTATGCCGAAGATTTAGTCAAGATTGCTTATGGTGAGCATGCGCCAGACTTTGCGGCTGCCTCTGATGGCGATGGTGATCGCAATATGATTTTAGGCAATCACTTTTTTGTGACACCTTCGGATAGTTTGGCCCTGATTGCTGCGCATGCCAAATTAATTCCCGCCTATGCGCAAGGCTTGGCAGGGGTTGCGCGCTCCATGCCCACCAGTGGCGCGGTAGACCGAGTTGCCAAGGCATTGGGCATCGAATGCTATGAAACCCCAACAGGGTGGAAGTTTTTTGGTAACTTAATGGATGCAGGCCGCGTGACTTTATGTGGCGAAGAAAGCTTTGGCACAGGCAGTAGCCACGTACGCGAAAAAGATGGCTTATGGGCGGTATTGTGCTGGCTGAATGTATTGGCCGCTAGTCAGCAAAGCGTAGAAAGTTTGGTACGCGCACATTGGCAAACCTACGGTCGCAATGTTTATTCGCGCCATGATTACGAAGGGGTTCCGACAGCACTTGCCAACGCCGTGATCGCGCATGTGAAAGCACAGTTTGCAACGCTACCCAGCCAAGTGTTTGGTGCTTACACCGTTGCGCAGGTCGATGATTTTAGCTATACCGACCCCGTTGATGGTTCAGTCAGTGCTAACCAAGGTATCCGCATTTTATTTGCCTGTGGTTCACGCATTGTGATTCGCTTATCGGGCACGGGCACCGAGGGGGCGACGATTCGCATTTATTTAGAAGCCTTTACCGAAGATTTAGCTCAGCAACAACGCGATGCACAAGATGCGCTCGCTGATTTGATTTTGGTGTCGCATCACATCACGCAATTGCCGCAACTGACTGGCCGTCAACAACCCACTGTGATTACTTAAACCAATCAATCAACACCATGAAATATCATTTACCTATGCGTTTAATGGCGGCCAGCGGCGTATTGCTGGCCTTGGTGGCTTGCGGGGTGAATCCCGTGACCAAGGTGCGCGAGTTTCAATTTGTCTCACAAGATAAAGAAGTGCAAATTGGGCAACAAAACTATGCCCCAGCCCGCCAATCGCAAGGCGGCGATTATGTGCTCGATAGCGAGCTCACCCGCTATGTACAACAAGTGGGACAAAAGCTCGCTGCAGTATCTGATCGGCCTGATTTGCCATATGAGTTTGTGGTGCTGAATGATTCAGTACCCAATGCATGGGCCATGCCGGGTGGCAAAATCGCTTTTAATCGTGGCTTGTTGTATGAGTTAC
The DNA here is from genome assembly GCA_027488395.1 of Methylophilaceae bacterium. Classification (GTDB taxonomy): domain Bacteria; phylum Pseudomonadota; class Gammaproteobacteria; order Burkholderiales; family Methylophilaceae; genus Methylophilus. The sequence continues at coordinate 9,605 of JAIYBT010000006.1, forward strand.
ACAGTGAGGCTGAATTAGCCGCTGTATTGGCGCATGAAATTGTGCATGCCGCCGCACGTCATGGCGCCAAAAGCATGGAACGCGGTATTTTTATGCAAGGCGCCATGATTGCGGTAGGTTTGGCCGCCAAAGATTCTAACTATGCCAATTTGGTGGTGGGCGGCGCACAATTGGGTGGTCAATTGGTAACCAGTAAATATGGCCGCGATGCCGAATCCGAATCCGATACCTATGGCATGAAATACATGAAGTTAGCGGGCTATGATCCTGCTGCAGCGGTCAGCTTGCAACAAACGTTTGTGCGTTTAAGTCAGGGCAAGCGTCAAGACTGGATCAGCGGCTTATTCGCCAGTCATCCGCCTTCCCAAGCACGGGTGGAAGAAAACCAAAAAACCTTGGTCGAACTCGGCGCAGGCGGTTTTGTGGGCGAGCAAGAATACAAGCAACAAACCGCCAAATTGATGGCAACCCGTGAAGCATACAAAGCCTATGACGAAGCCAAAGTTGCGTTACAAAAAGGTGATACCAGTACCGCCAAACAACTCGCACAAAAAGCGATTGGTATCGAGCCACGCGAAGCCCGTTTTCAAGAGCTGTTAGGGGATACCGCGCTCACGCAAAAAAACACCAAAGATGCGTTGGCTTATTACGATAAAGCTATCCAGTTACAACCAGATTACTTTAAGCCTTACGTACAAAGTGGCATTGCCTTGTTTAACGATGGCAAACAAGCGCTGGCCGAGCTGCTGCTTAAAAAAGCCAACAATCTATTACCGACTGCACCTGGCTATGCTTTGTTAGGTCAAATTGCCGAAGGGCAAGGCCAAACAGATCTTGCCTTGCAACATTACCAATTGGCCGCCAGTTCCAATTCTGAGATCGGTAAAGATTCAGCCGCCCGCGCCATGCGTATTGATTTGCCGCGCAATCCCGCACGTTACTTACCCTCTGGCCCTATCTCCGATAATCGCGGAATAGTCTATGCAGCAGTGCAAAACAACAGTAGCGTCACTGTGGGCCGCGTGCAAGTGCGTATGTTGCAATACGACCGCGGCATGGTGATGAATCAAACCCGCTCCTTACTCATTACAGGCGGTATCGCGCCTGGTCAACGGGGGATGGTGGCCACAGGCTTTCGTATCGCTGATCAGCGCGCCTTGCAAAACTTTAAAGTGATTGTGGAAGGCGCAGAACTCGGTCAGTAGCGCATCGATGCAGGCAACGCCGCCGCTGGGCTGGTGGCGCTTGCTGTGTCGTGATGGGTGTCGATTGCTTGTCACGCGTAACCAAAGCCTACTCTGGCATCAACAAAGGTGCATACGCAACCACGAGTGGTGTCGTGGCCAATAAACTGGCGTGAATTTTGCTAAAACTTGCCATAGTCCGTGTTTAAAGGTCGCGTGTTTATGCAAAGTGTCACAACAAAGTCAAATCCCGAGGATGTCTCTATCCATCATGAACACCGCTCCAGCAAAAACAGCACCATGGAGCAGATAAAAAAATTGGTCAATGACCTTGAATCAAACTCCAACGAAATCAGTACTGTAGCTGATACCATCACGCAAGTCGCCAAGCACACCAATCTATTGGCCGTGAACGCAGCCATCGAAGCTGCACGCGCAGGGGAGGCCGGTCGTGGCTTTGCCGTGGTAGCGGGTGAAGTGCGGGTGTTGGCAGAGCGCACTGCCAAAGCCACTACGGATATCACCAGAATGGTGCAGTCGATCAAAGTGGAGACCAAGCAAGCAGCCGCTGGGGTAGAGCAGGCAGAGCGCGATACCTTACAGCAAACCGCACAATTGATTGTTGCCGCGCAAGCCTCGCAATTGGAAATGCGCTTTGCGCGGTTAGCGGCCGCCATGTATGGCATCAAGCACTATATTGAAGGAACCAAAGAAGCTGGGCAGCAGCCAGCGCGTGAAGTGCTGAACGTATTGCTCGCGACACATTTGAAACACGACACGGATTTGCTCGCTTATGCGTGTTGTTGTGAGCCCAACGCATTTGATGGGCGTGATAGCGATTATGTCAACACCGAAGGCCATGATCGTACGGGCAGGGTTATTACTTATTGGCATCGTGGAAATGGCAAGGTCACGCTCAGTACGCTCTCTGATTACGATAAACAAGGGTTAAACGACTGGTATGAAGTGCCCCGTCGCTTGGGTGCCGATGTCATGATGGAACCCTACGAGTACCGGTTGGGAAATAAAACAGTCCTGATGACCTCATTGGTGATTCTGCTCAATCACAAGGGCAAGTTTTTCGGTATCTTAGCCACCGATTTTTTATTAGAGCAATTGCAATCAGAGCTTTCTAGCCATCAGCCACTGGGCGTCGGGCAATATGCCCTGATATCAAATGGCGGCGCTTATGTCACGCATCCAGACACGCGCAAAATGGGGCGGATTGCCGATGACCTAAGTATGGAAGCGAGGCAAGCAGTCAAGCAGGGGCAGGCGTATATGGCTATCAGCAGTGATGGTTGGGTGCAGCTATTCCATCCAGTACAAACTGGCACGGCACAAACGCCTTGGTCATTGATGATGATGTTTGACCTCAGCGCAGCCTTGGGTAATTAATGACACATGGTATCTCCGGGTTGAATCAACCATGCTAGGTATTTTGTAATACCATCAGCCTGTACGGTCAGTGTGTGGTATCTGGAAAAAATAAAAAAAGCATCACCCAAGGGTGTGTAGAGGAATTACCCGATGCTTGGCAGCGATCGCTTTTATTCGCAAGATCATTTGCAGTGGGTTGGTTTCTTTAAGAAAATTAATCGGTTTCACTACCCTTAATGGTCATCATCCCTTGATACAGCCTGACATCCATTCTCGCCAAAAAGCTCATCCCAAGCAACGCATCGCCCTCTAAACCGGGAGTGATGGTGGCAGCCACATCGTGCGCGATGATGCCGCCGAGTTGTACCGTTTTTAAGCGCACAAGGTAAGCAACAGCGGTACCGTTGGCAGTGCGGGTTTGGATGGCTTGTTGGCTTTTTAAGCCAAGGTGATCTGCCACACTTTGTGAAATAGCAACGCCAGTGGCGCCGGTATCCACCAACACACGCACGCGTTCACCGTTGATCAGTGCCTCGGCACCGTAATGTCCATCGGGGCCGCGTTTGAGTTGCACCGATTGGGTATTGCCAAGTTGCTCCAAGCTATTAGGGTGTTGAATGCGCTCAATGCAAAACCATACCAATGCAGTAATGGCGAGCCAGGCAAAGGTGTAGATTAGGCTAAAGCCGCGTTGTTGTAGGCGTGTATACATCTCTCTACGATGGAGATTAAAACGGAATGTTCAAGTGTGGATGAACGCTGAGTAATGCGGTTTTAAAGTCGGCTTGTATGCGTTGCAAAGCGACTGGATCATCGGCCTCAAAGCGCAAGACTAAAACAGGCGTGGTATTTGAGGCACGCATGAGGCCAAAACCGTTGGCATATTCCACCCGCAGGCCATCGATGGTGATGATGTCAACTGCATGCTTAAATTGGGCGTGTTGTTGGCAAGCTTGCATCAGGGCATGCGCTTCGCCTTCTGCCATGTGAATGTGTAGCTCTGGCGTGCTACAGCCATTGGGCAGCGCTTTTAGCAAGGAAGTGGCATCAGCTACCTGAGACAGGGTTTCGAGCAAACGGGCTGCACTGTAAATGCCATCATCAAAGCCAAACCAGCGCGGTTTGCCGGCTTTGGTATCGTTAAAAAATAAATGCCCTGAAAGCTCGCCACCAATGGCGGCATGGCTATCTTTGATTTTGGCTTTCATCAACGAGTGGCCAGTTTTCCACATCACAGGGTTACCACCGAGCGCACGGGTGTATTGCGCCACATGTCGGCTAGATTTGACGTCGTACACCACGGTCGCGCCCGCTTGTTCGCGCAATATCTCTGGTAAAAACAACATCAGTTGACGGTCACTGCGGATCACTTCGCCATCGCGTGTCACCACGCCTAAACGATCCCCATCGCCATCAAAGGCAATCCCCAGTTCTGCTTGGCTGGACTTTAGGTGTGCAATTAACGCCTGTAGGTTTTGTTCGTCGACAGGGTCTGGGTGGTGGTTGGGAAAGTGTCCGTCTACATCGCAAAATAAAGGCTCAACTTGGCAGCCTAACGCTGCAAGTATGGCTGGCGCAAAGGCGCCTGCCACACCGTTGCCCGCATCAACTACGATTCGCAGCGGCCTTGCCAAACTAATGTCGCGTAGAATTGCTTGTTGGTAAGCAGGGAAAATATCGAAGTGTCGCAGCGTGCCATGACCCTGCACAAACGCCTGTGCATCGATACATGCTTTGAGTTGCATGATCGCCTCTGTTGACAATGTTTCACCTGCCATCACCATTTTTAGACCATTGTAATGGGCGGGGTTGTGGCTACCAGTCACCATCAATCCTGACTGGCCAGGCAGATTTAAATGGCTGGCAAAATAACACATAGGGGTGGTCACCATGCCCAGCGCACAGACATTGACACCGGTCGATAACACGCCGTCTATCAAGGCTTGGCTCAATGCTGGGCTGGATAATCGGCCATCGTAGCCGACACAGATTTCTGTGATTGCTTTTGCTGCGGCGATTGAGGCAAAGCCGCGGCCTAAGCGGTAGTAGGTGTCAGGCGTGAGCGCTTCGCCGACAATGCCGCGAATATCATAGGCCTTAAAAATGTGCGCTGGTAGCGTCATTGGCTGATTATTCAGCTTCGTCTATCCACGCCAATTGAATGGCTTCTAAGATTTTTTCACCACAACGACTGGGCTCATCCGCAAAGCCATCCAGCGCTAATACCCACTGCATTAAATCAGTAAAGCGTATGGTTTTAGGGTCTATCTCTGGATGGGTGTCATACAGTGCTTCGGCAATGCGCTGGCTATCGGTCCACAACATAGCAGTTCCTTTTTTAGGGATACAAAAGCTTTCGATTATAGCTGAGGCTGGCCTTACCTTGGATGATAGGATTGCGGTGGCGCACTACAAAAAAAGAACCCAACCGAAGTTGGGTTTAGGGAGCGATTTTGGAGATTACGCTTACGAGATTACATAAGCATAAGCTGTGCCAATAAAAATAACCGTTTAAAATCAATGCTATGTTCATTTTTTGCGTATGATTTGATCGGCGATGACAAAATAAATCCTAAGATTGAGAACCAAAACAGTGCAAGCTGAGCCAAAACAGCGCGTGTAGTTGTGCTGTACATACTTTGCTACACACATCTTGTGCATAAGCATGGCGCGAGATGCAGTGCAAATGTGCAAGGCCATGACACAACATGCTAAAATCGCGCTTTATTTTTAAGTCAATCTGGAAACCCATTGTCATGTTTAGCACTTCTCGTCATTTAAACGTTGCAGACCCCGTGTTAGCCCAAATGATTGCGGCTGAAGTCGAGCGTCAACATCAACATATTGAGCTGATTGCGTCAGAAAACTACACCAGTCCCGCGGTAATGGAAACGCAAGGCTCACAACTGACCAATAAATATGCAGAAGGTTATCCAGGCAAACGTTTTTACGGTGGTTGCGAGTATGTAGACCAAGTTGAGCAATTGGCGATTGATCGTTTAAAAGCCTTGTATGGCGCAGAATATGCCAATGTGCAACCGCACTCTGGCTCACAAGCCAACCAAGCGGTGTATTTTTCGATTTTAAAACCGGGCGATACCGTGATGGGCATGAACTTAGGCCATGGTGGTCACCTCACCCATGGCTCACCAGCCAATTTGTCAGGTAAATTGTTTAATATTGTGGCTTATGGCCTCAACGAAAAAGAAGAAATCGACTACGACGAGATGGAGCGCATTGCCATCGAAGCCAAGCCGAAATTATTGATAGGCGGGGCCTCAGCGTATGCCTTGCGTTTTGACTGGGCACGCATGGCGGAGATTGCTAAAAAAGTCGGTGCTTATTTTATGGTCGACATGGCGCACTATTCTGGCTTGATCGCAGGCGGTGTCTATCCTAACCCTGTGCCGCATGCTGACTTTGTGACGTCAACCACGCATAAAACGTTACGTGGCCCACGCGGCGGCATCATCATGGCCAAAGCACAATACGAAAAATCACTTAACTCTAATGTGTTTCCAAGCTTGCAAGGCGGCCCATTGATGCACGTAATTGCGGGTAAAGCCACGGCTTTCTTAGAAGCCGCGCAACCCGAATTTAAAGCCTATCAAGCACAAGTGGTTAAAAATGCCGATACCATGGCAAAAACCTTGGCTGCGCGTGGTTTACGCATTATTTCTGGCCGTACCGAATCGCACGTGTTTTTAGTCGATTTACGTCCTAAGGGCTTAACCGGAAAAGCGGCTGATGCCTTTTTAGGCCACGCGCATATTACGGTAAATAAAAACGCCATTCCAAACGACCCTGAAAGCCCATTTGTCACATCAGGTATTCGGATTGGTACACCAGCGATTACGACGCGTGGCTTTAAAGAGGCCGAAGCCGAGCAAGTCGCACATTTAATTGCAGATGTGTTAGACAATCCTGAAAGCGCCGAAGTCATCGCGGCCACCAAGGCTAAGGTGCATGCGTTGACTGACCGTTTCCCAGTGTACGGGGCTTAATACTTGAAGTGCCCTTTTTGTGGCGCGGACGACACCTTGGTGGCCGATTCGCGCTTAAACGATGAAGGCAATGCCATTCGGCGGCGCCGACGTTGTGCGGTGTGTGATAAACGCTTTACCACTTTTGAAACCGCTGAGTTGCATTTGCCGCAGATAGTGAAACAAAACGGCTCGCGAGAAGAATTTAAACGTGAAAAGTTGCGTTTGTCTTTTTCGCGTGCTTTGCACAAACGGCCAGTCCCGACCGAATATGTCGATAAAGCACTCGATCATATCGTGCAAAAAATCTTAAGTTTAGGCGAGCGTGAAGTACCTGCGCGCTTTCTTGGCGAAAGCGTGATGCAAGCGTTAAAACAAATGGATCAAGTGGCTTATATTCGCTTTGCATCGGTCTACCGTAGCTTTTCGGATGTGGATGATTTTCACGACGCCATCCGAGACCTTGACCGATAACATCTGAGGTTGGGTGTTTCTCCCATGCCGCGCCAATGTAACCAGATAGCCTTTTAAACCCGCAAGTGCGGGTTTTTTTGTATGATGCCCATATGCAGACGCAAACAGATATTGAATGGATGACGCAAGCGCTCGCGCTCGCGGAACAAGGCCGATACACCACGACCCCCAACCCCAGGGTGGGTTGCGTGATTGTGCAGGCTGGGCAGGTGCTGGGGCAGGGCGCACACCTCAAAGCAGGTGAGCCACACGCAGAAGTGCATGCGCTGCGCGCTGCGGGCGCAAACGCGCGTGGCGCCACTGCCTATGTCACGTTAGAGCCTTGTAGCCATGTGGGGCGCACGCCGCCCTGTGCCGATGCGCTCATCCATGCTGGCATTGCCCGCGTGGTGGTGGCCATGCAAGACCCAAACCCGTTAGTGCGTGGTCAAGGCATTGCTCGGCTGCGCGCACATGGCATCGCGGTGGAGGTAGGGGTGTGCGAGCAAGCAGCTTTAGCCCTCAACCCTGGGTTTGTAATGCGGATGACGCAACACAAGCCGCTGGTACGGCTCAAATTGGCGGCTAGTTTAGATGGCCAAACTGCACTGAGTAATGGCATCAGCCAGTGGATTACAGGTCCACAAGCGCGGCAAGATGTACACCATTGGCGCGCACAAAGCTGCGCCATCATCACGGGCATAGGCAGTATTTTGCAAGATAACGCCTCCCTCACTGTGCGCGATGTGGTCACCACTCGGCAACCGTTACGCGTGGTGCTCGATAGTCAGTTACGTATTCCATTATCAGCCAAAGTGTTAGCAGACCCCCATGTCTGGGTGGTGCATGCCTGTGTGTCGCCTAATCCACAGCAACAGCAAACGCTCAGGCAATTAGCCGCGCTGGGCGTCAGCACGCACTGCATGCCAACGGCTGCTGGCTTAGTGGATTTAACCAATGTAATAGGGGCGCTCACTGCGGTACCCTGCAACGAGCTGTGGGTGGAGGCTGGCGCTAGGCTCAGTGGGGCTTTTGTCGAGCAAGGTTTGGTCGATCAATTTGTTTTATATTACGCCCCCAAACTGCTAGGCGCAGGACGCGGCATGTTTGGCTTGCCGCAGCTGACTCAGCTCTCTCAAGCGATTCCACTCAGCATTGATGCCATCACGCAGCTAGGGCCTGATATCCGCGTGCTGGCCCGCCCCCATGATTCACCCTAGCAATCACGCGCCAATATGTTGATCGACACCCATTGTCACTTAGATGTGAGCGAGTTTGATGCCGATAGAGCGGCAGTGTGGCAATCGGCCATGCAACAGCAGGTCAGGGGCTTGGTGATCCCTGCGGTGAACCAAGCCAGTGTGCAACCCATCTTGGATTGGTGTACCCGCCATCCCAACACAGGGTTTGCCTTGGGCTGGCATCCCATGTATGTGGACCAAGCACCGCAGTCGGCCATGGCGCAGTTGGCAGCGCAGATTGAGTCTGTGCTGGCTGGCCCGTTGGCGCCACAATTGGTTGCTATAGGCGAAATTGGCTTGGATTTTTATGTCACCCGCGCCAATGAGGCGACACAAATTGCACTGTTTGAAGCGCAATTACAACTGGCCAAGCACTATGGATTGCCGGTGTTATTGCATGTGCGGGGGGCCATTGATACGGTATTAAAGTATTGCCGTAAACACCGAGTGGTGGGCGGCATTGCTCATGCATTTAATGGCAGCTTGCAACAAGCGCAGGTGTTTGCCAGTTTAGGCTTTAAGTGTGGGTTTGGTGGCGCATGCACGTACACACGCGCTTTAAAAATTCGAGCCTTGGTGGAACAACTACCACTGAGCGACATCGTATTAGAAACCGATGCGCCGGATATTCCACCTGCTTGGCTGGGTCATGGGGTGCGTAACACGCCAGATCAATTAAAAAAGATAGCGGAGGAAATTGCCTTAATTCGTCGCATGCCAAGCACGCAAATCATTGAAATTACAGGCAAAAATTCTATTGCCGTTTTACCTAAAATAGCGCATTTATGCACATGACTTAAAGTGACACTTTAAGAAAAGCTTAAAAGTCATTCACTGTTGGTAGCTGTTTGTAAGTGGTTGATTTTATTAAATAAAAAAATAGATTAAAAAATGAACTTTAGGAAAAAACCCTTATAAATTGGTAAGTTACGGATTTAAGACACAGTAATCCACAAAGTTATCCACAGATTTTGTGGATTGTGTTTTTAGAGGAAAGCATCCCAAAAATAGCAAGTGGTTTTTTAAATTAAATGAGACAAAATTTGGCGATTGAGCCTTGACATCAGATGCGCATACAACAACATCATTATCGAACGATTTGGCAAACTGGCGAACACGTCAGCATCATCGATCAAACACAACTGCCTTTTGCGTTTGAAGTATTGACCCTGTCGAGTGTGGCAGACATGTGCCATGCAATACGCACCATGCAGGTGAGGGGGGCACCGCTGATTGGTGTCGCAGCTGCTTATGGTGTCACGCTCGCCATGCGCGTTGATCCCAGCGATCAAGCCTTAAACGCAGCAGTGGCTACGCTGGTTGCCACGCGGCCCACGGCGGTCAATTTAGCTTGGGCGGCACACTTGATGCAACAAGCACTCTTGCCGTTGCCGCCATCGCAGCGATTACAGCGTGCGTGGCAGTTGGCACAACAACTGGCAGAGGAGGATGTGGCGCAAAACACTGCGATTGGCTCGCATGGTAAACCGTTGATCGAGCATGTCTGGATGACACAAGTCAGTACGGGCGCCCGTGCGCCTTGCGTGCAGGTATTAACCCATTGTAATGCGGGCTGGTTGGCGACGGTGGACATGGGCACCGCCCTGGCGCCGATCTATGCCGCGTATGACGCGGGGATTCCCATCCATGTCTGGGTGGATGAAACCCGTCCGCGTAATCAAGGCGCGAGTTTAACCGCTTGGGAGTTAGGTCAGCACGGCGTACCGCATACCGTGATTAGTGACAATGCGGGTGGCCATTTGATGCAACATGGTCAAGTGGATATGGTCATCGTAGGTGCCGACCGCGTGTCGGGCGCAGGCGATGTCTGTAATAAAGTTGGTACCTATTTAAAAGCGCTCGCGGCGCAGCATAATGGCATTCCGTTTTATGCGGCAGTGCCAACACCAACCATCGATTGGCAGTTATCCGATATATCCGAGATTGAGATTGAAATGCGCGACCCAGATGAAGTAGCGTTTATGCAAGGGATCAATGCACAAGGAGCGCTGACACGGGTGCGGGTGATCCCCGCGCAAAGTCCTGCCCTCAACCCTGCGTTTGATGTCACGCCAGCGCATTTAGTGACGGCAGTGATTACTGAGCAAGGCGTGTTTACCCCAGCACAGTTAACACAACTGAAACACCCATTGAAGGAAGCGTGATGTCATTATCGCCAGCCCAGCAATTACTTGCGGTGACGCAACAATTGGCACAGTTAGGTCTCAATAAAGGCACCTCGGGTAATGTTAGCGTGCGTTTAGACGATGGATTATTGATCACCCCATCAGGCGTGCCGGTTGAGGCGTTAACCACGCATAGCATGGTGTTTTTGGATTGGGAGGGCGTAGCTGAATCAGGTAAAAAGCCTAGCAGTGAATGGCGTTTTCACCGCGATATTTTGCAAGCCCGGCCAGAAGTCAATGCAGTGGTCCATACGCACAGCATGTTCGCTACCACCATGGCTTGTCATGGCACGGATATTCCCGCGTTTCATTACATGATCGCAGCCATCGGTGGCGATGATATTCGTTGTGCACCCTATGCCTTGTTTGGCACACAAGCGTTGTCAGAGGTGGCGGTGCAAGCCCTAGTGGGTAGGCAGGCATGTTTACTTGCGCAACATGGCATGATTGCCGTTGGTCATGATCTACAACGCGCGTTAGCCACTGCGGTGGAAGTAGAACAATTATGTGAACAATATTGGCGTTTGTTGCAGCTAGGCTTGGTCAAGCGATTGAGTGCAGAACAAATGCGCGCAGTGCACGCACAATTTGTCGGCTATGGGCAATGGCATTCTACGCGCGCTTCTTCCTCTTAAAGCCAGTCGCGCAGGTTTGCCAGCGCGTTAGGGGGGCGCTGATATGCATTACGAAAAAAAAGTTAACGAAATGGATGGCAGATTGCGTGACGTAGCAACCTTTCAACCAATATGCCTACAATACACCTAAGTCGCTTTACAACTTAGGAAATAGAGCGAGGGTTGACAGTTGATGTAATCGTGAGGGGTCACAAATAAACACTTCACCAAAGCGATGTTTCTCGGGCGTGATGCCTAAAATCGCTTCCGCCGGCGCCAGACAGGTGAGCAGTACCCCGCCCGATTCAATGGCATTTAAACCTTTGGCATATTGCGTGGCGAGCGCTTCTGATCGGGTCCAACAAAACCCAATTGCGTTTTGATCAAATAAAAACCAACTTTCTCCGCGATACAACCGTACTGCTCGGTTGGCCTGATTGAGCTGGTTGGCCCCATTAAACTGGTGGGCCTGAGGTAAACATTGCTTGAGTACTTTACAAATCAGGGCATCATCGCGGATGCGCGCTCTCAGATCGCCGCCATATTCTGCCCAAAGGGAGACCACCGCTTGGACTTGTGGCACTTGCGCCAACCGCGTTTGCGTCAGGTAATGAAAGGTTGCGCGCCACAGTGCAGCATCAACGGTGTTGACATAGATGCCAGCATAAAACTGTTTGGCTAGCGATTGCGGCGTATATGTGCTTGTCATGGGTGTTGCAGGAGGCTCAGGGGAAAGGCGTTCACGCAATGGTTAAGTGCACCATTCGCCATCGATTAATTTTTGTTGGGGTTGAAATTGTTGCTTGTAGGTCATTTTTGCACTTTCAGCAATCCAATAGCCTAAATACACATAGGGTAGCCCTAAATGCGCGGCCCAATTTAATTGCCACAAAATGCTGTAAGTGCCGTAACTGGCATGGTCTTGAGTGTCGTAAAAGGTATACACCGCGGATAAACCATCTCCCACTAAATCAATCACACTGACCATTTTGAGCGCGCCGTTGGCAGCGCGAAACTCCACCATCACGCTATCGACATGACTTTGACACAAAAATTGCCGATATTGATTGGCCTCATCTTCGATGTCACCTAGATAATCGGGGCCATCACTGTGGCGCTGTAATTGGTAAGCGCGATAAAGCGCAAAATGCGCTTCGTGAAAGCCAACTTCAACCAGCGTGACCGTGAGCGATTGATGTTTTTTCCACGCACGTTGTTGACTACGTGTTTTTTTAAACGTAGCCACCGGAATGCGGACGGATACACACGCATTGCAATGCTCACAATGCGGACGGTAGGCAAATTTGCCACTGCGACGAAAGCCTTGTTGAATCAGGCCACTATATACCGTGGCATCGACCAACGTTTGTGGCGTAGCAATCAGGCTTTGCGCCATTTTTTTGGGCAGATATCCGCAGGCATAGCCTGTGGTGACGTAAAACTGTAACTTTTGCAGCGGGATATCGTTAGGCAGGGTCATCTTGGATGAGTCGATTCAAATGTTCCATAAACTGTGCGCGAGGGATTTCGTAAGCCCCAAAGCTGGCCAATAGCGGCGTGTTCATCTGACAATCAATCATACCGATTTGTTGCGTTTGGCACCATTGTACCAATGCCGCAAAGGCCACTTTTGAGGCATTGCTGACATGATGGAACATACTCTCGCCATAAAACATACGGCCGATGCGCACTCCATAACAGCCGCCGACCAATTGATCGGCTTGCCATGCCTCGACACTGTGCGCATAGCCCATCACGTGTAAACGGTGGTATGCATGGATGATCTCGGGGGTAATCCAAGTGCCCACTTGGTCCGGTCTGGGAGTGGATGCACATGCGCTGATGACTTGCCGAAACGCGGTATTCACACGTATTTCAAACGGCGCTTGTTTGATGATTTTTGCCAGTGAGCGTTGAATCACCAATTGTGGTGGAAACAACACCATACGCGGGTGCGGACTCCACCATAATACGGGCTCATCTGCGCTAAACCACGGAAATATCCCTTGTTGATAAGCCTCTAACAGACGGTCTACCGTCAAGTCACCGCCAATCGCCAATAAGCCATTAGGGTCTGTTAATGCGGCGCTGACGGGCGGAAAGCGGCTGTGCGCTTGTAAAATCAATACATCACCACCCGCGAATGGATAATAGACTTCTTGCGGTATGGTCATGGGGACGTTCTCAATTACAAAATAGCGTTATTTTATCGCTGAATCATCCACAGTGGCTTGTGGCGGCGCGTTGTCCCTGCGGTAAAAGCGGATACAGTCATTGCTTGTTGGTTGAAAGTTCCCAAAACCTGATGCTGGCGATGATGATAATTGGCTTTCAAATCAATTGATTAGCGCGTAAAATGCGCAGTCTTTAGCACTGTTGGTCATTCGCGTGGAAACCTACACCTCACTGGTAGCAAAACCTATTTTCAGTTATCGCCCGTATTGGGCAAAGCGTTTTGGCACTGCGCCCATGCTGCCCATGAGCCGCGCTGAGATGGATGCGCTTGGCTGGGATAGCTGCGATATCATCTTAGTCAGTGGGGATGCCTATGTCGATCATCCGAGTTTTGGGATTGCGTTAATTGGTCGATTACTGGAAGCGCAAGGGTTTCGCGTGGGGATCATCGCCCAACCTGATTGGCACACTGCCGAGCCATTTAAAATCTTAGGCAAGCCAAATCTTTACTTTGGCATCACCGCAGGCAACATGGATAGCATGGTCAATCGCTATACAGCTGACCGTAAAATTCGTTCGGATGATGCTTACACGCCTGATGCAGCCGCCAATCGTCGCCCAGACCGTGCGGTGTTGGTCTACTCGCAACGCTGCCGCGAAGCTTATTCGGATGTGCCGCTGGTGATTGGTAGCATTGAGGCCAGCTTGCGCCGCATTGCGCATTACGATTACTGGTCTGACAAAGTGCGGCGCTCAATTTTGATCGATTCTAAAGCGGATATTTTGCTGTATGGCAATGCCGAACGGGCCATCATTGAATTATCACATCGTATTGCGCGCGGAGAGCCTTTAAGCGAGATCCGTGATATTCGTGGCACCGCGTTTGTCTTAAAAAAAGTACCAGAAGCCTTTGTAGAAGTCCCCTCAACGCGCTTAGATCGGCCAGGGGTGGTGGATAAACATACCGATCCCTATGAAATGAAAATGGGTAAAGCCGATGCCAGCTGTGCGACCGAGGACAGCACCAGCGCTGCACCGACGATCAGCCTGCCATTGCCATTAAAAGCGGCCAAAGTGCCACGCGATCGCCAAGTCATCCGCATGCCTGCGTTTGAAGAGGTTGCCCATGACCCCGTCTTGTACGCCCATGCCTCACGCGTATTGCATTTAGAAGCCAATCCTGGCAATGCGCGTGCCTTGGTGCAACGGCATGCAGACCGTGAAGTTTGGCTCAATCCGCCGCCGATTCCACTCACAACCAAAGAGATGGACTATGTCTATGATTTGCCCTATGCACGCAAACCCCATCCCGCCTATGGCAATGCCAAAATCCCTGCTTGGGAGATGATTCGCTTTTCGGTGAATATCATGCGCGGCTGCTTTGGTGGCTGTACCTTTTGTTCAATTACCGAGCACGAAGGCCGCATTATTCAAAGCCGTTCCGAAGATTCGATTTTGCGTGAAATTGAGGATATCCGCGACAAGGTAGATGGCTTTACCGGGGTGATTTCAGATTTAGGCGGCCCCACTGCCAACATGTATCGCTTGGCGTGTAAATCCGAGACCATTGAAACCAATTGTCGTAAGTTATCTTGCGTCTATCCTGATGTCTGTGAAAACCTCAATACCAATCACGACGCATTGATTCAGCTGTATCGCAAAGCGCGTAATCTTAAAGGGGTGAAAAAGATTTTAATTGGCTCGGGCTTACGCTACGACCTCGCGGTGAAATCGCCCGAGTACGTCAAAGAGCTGGTGCAACATCATGTTGGCGGCTATTTAAAAATTGCGCCTGAACATTCCGAGGACAATGTGCTCAGCAAAATGATGAAGCCTGGCATGGGCGCTTACGATGAATTTAAACGTATGTTTGAAAAATTCAGCGCTGAGGCAGGCAAAAAGCAATATTTGATTCCATATTTTATTGCGGCACACCCTGGCACCACCGATGAAGACATGCTCAATCTTGCCTTATGGTTAAAGAAAAATGAGTTTAGGTTAGATCAAGTGCAAACCTTTACCCCCACGCCCATGGCAATGGCCACCGCCATGTACCACAGCGGTAAAAACCCCCTGCGTAAAGTCACCGCAGACTCCGATGCGGTGCCGATTCCAAAAGCGGCAGGTGTACGAAAACTACACAAAGCGTTTATTCGTTACCACGATCCCGCCAACTGGCCCATGTTGCGCGAAGCATTAAAAAATATGGGGCGGACAGATTTAATTGGCAATGGTAAAAAGCATTTAATTCCAGCCTATCAACCTGCTGTCTTACCCAAAATTGTGCAATCCGATGGCAGTCGCTTTGTCCCCAAAGCCCTACCAAAAGGCTTTAACCAAACTAAAAATGCAGCCAGCCCAAGACGGATTAAGTAAGCCACCATGCTTGAACCGTGCAAGCATGGTGGCTGGTAACCCCCTATTGTCACCGGGTGCCTTATTGAACTTGTATTCACCGCTGTGAGTCATTTCAAAGCTTTTGTGCTATAAATTTATTAAAAAAAAGGAAATCAAATGCGGGCTTGCTTCTCTTGGATATGTATCGGTTTGTTGTGGATGTCGACGGCGTTGGCTGCCGAAAAAAGTTTGTTTTGGCAGTTGCAATCACCGACGGGCACGACCAGTTATTTGTTTGGCACCATGCATACAGATGATAACCGCGTCACCAATTTTTCCCCAGCCGTGATTGAAGCCATCAAAAGTAGTGACACATTTATGATGGAAGTCACCGAAAATAACGATCCCAGCTTGTTTTTATTGCCACAAGGTAACTTGGCACAATATTTAACCAATGATGAGTTTGAAAAAATCCGCGATTTAACTGATTTTCATGTCATGCACATTGGTGCGGCCATGCAAATGAAACCGTGGTTATTGGCGGTGGTATTTGATTTACCCAAACCACAAACCCCGTTTGCACAAGACAATCTGCTTAAAACCAAAGCAGAAGAGATGAATAAATATGTGGTGGGGCTAGAGTCACCTACCGAGCATTTTGGCGTGATGGATGGGTTTTCTCTCGACGATCAACTGGTGATGTTACGCGCAGTGCTAAAGCGCACGCCTGCAGAAAAAGAAAAAGACTTTAACCGATTGTTGGCGGCCTATCTGGCTGGCGATGCTGATAAAGTGGCTAACTTAGATGACAAAATCACGGGCGGCATGTTGCCGCAAACCCTATGGCAACGGATGCGCGTGAAATTGTTGGACGAACGTAACCTGGTGATGGCGGAACGCAGTATTCAAAAAGCCAATCAAGGGCCAGTGTTTATTGCCGTGGGCGCGGCGCACTTGGCGGGTAAAACAGGATTACTCGAAGCATTTAAACAAGCGGGGTTTAAACTGACGCCGATCAAGGCTGCGCGCTGATTTCAGCAGCAATCTGCTGTATATGTTGTACAAAATCGGGGTCTTCCCCGATTAGCAGTTTAGGAAGCATGTCTCTAAAATCTTCTCGCTGACACCACTGGCGCATGTAATCTTCCCACGACATCCAGCGCCGTAAGCGTTTGCCACGCATATCGGTGTCGTACGCCAGTAAATAGGCGCGTTCAAACAGTGAAATGAGTATTTCAAACAACACCTGCTTACGCTCTTCCTGTTCTGGCGTCATGACGCGCGTTTCGCACAGTGAGCGCAACTGTAAGTCTGGGTTTGCCATGACTAACTTCAGAAAGTCAGTGTAGTTATCTGCCAACAGTTGATACACTTCTTCATCTTCATTTTCACGCTCTTTGCGCTGTTCTAGCACAAAAGTCAAAATCGCCAGCGGCAAGCCCACCACCGTGACGACATAACTGAGTAATTCCCATTGTTCGATCGCCATCATCGCGAGCCACCGACGACGGTTTTATTGGGTTTAGTTGGTTGTATTTGCATGTTGTTGGATCACTTCAATACATTCATCAAATTGCAGTGATTTATCAAAAAAATAATCGACACCCATATGCTGGGCTAGGCTACGGTAATAATGATTGCCATGATTGGTCAGCATGACAATATGGGGTGGTTTAAATGGGTATTGTTGCTGATGGGTGTGGCGCACCACATCAAACCCTGTGCCTTGCGCCAGTTCGATATCTAACACGATCATGTCATATTGCTGGTGGTTGAGCAGGTCAATCGCTTCATCACTGGTGGTTGCAATGCCCTTAATGGCGAGTTGATCACAATCCTGTAACATGTCCACGATCACATCGCGGATCAATGCTGAATCTTCCACTAAAAGTAATTTATACATATCGCACTTTTTTGCACCTTTACCCACTGCTGCCTCAAGCGGTTCACTGCATGTCTTCATTGATGTTGTGACATACCGCACCGTTGCTCGGTAAATCTACTTTATTGTTGGCCGTAGTTAACGCGCATTAGATAGGCGCTCATTGAATAGGCCTTGATTACATGTAGGCTAATTTAATAAGCCATATTTAATCGCATAGTAAGTTAAATCAGCATTCGATTTCATCACCATTTTTTCTAAAATCCGGCTGCGGTAGGTACTTACCGTTTTAATGCTGATAAACAGTTCTTCGGCAATGGCGGTTGGCGTTTGTCCTGAGGCTAATTTTACAAATACTTGAAATTCGCGGTCTGACAGCATTTCATGCAGTTGTTTTTCGGTGGGACGGCTGAGCTCATTGCTCATCAACTCTGCCAGTTCCGCTGAAATATAGCGTTTACCCGAAGCCACGGTGCGAATCGCACGAATGATTTCGTCTGCGTCCGCATTTTTTGATAAGTAGCCTTTACAACCATTGCGCATTAAATTCAGGGCATATTGATCTTCTGAATAGCCACTTAATACCAAAACAGGAAGTTCAGGGGCAACGTGTTTGAGGTCATGTAAGGTATCCACCCCGTTTTTATCTGGCATGGAAATGTCGAGTACCATGGCATCAAAGGATTGTTCACGGACCAATCGTATCGCTTCTGCGCCAGAGCTGGCTTCTGCAGTGACTTGTAGGTCGGTTTCTAGCGCAATTAAATTACGTAAGCCTTCGCGCACAATGCTGTGATCATCGACCAACAGTATATTTTTCATGCGGCACGCTCTTCTGTAGGTGCTGGGGCGGCGGTGGGTGTTGCTGGTGCAGATGCGGTGGGGCTGTCTGGGGCCATTTCTTGTCTAAACAGCTGCCAATCATGGCTGATTAATTGCAATGAGTCGGCAAACAAAGGTTTTGCACGCCACAAGCTTCTCACTTTTAAAAAAGCAAACACACCGAGTAAGGCGGGCACTAACATCACCAAGCCTAAAATCAAGGTGCGATGTGGACTTTCCCATAACAAGGCAAATAACCACATCAGCCCAAGCAACCCAGTAAAAATAAACATTGAAAAAACCACCAGCATGCCAACAAAGCTGGTGGCCATTCGCTCAGTTTCGTCCAAAAAATCTTGTTTCAATTGTTGAGCACGGTCTTCTGTGTAGTCAGCAACGTGTTGTCGCATGTGAACAAATTGATTTTTTAACGCGTTCACACGCCGATTTAAAAACAATACGGCTAAAAATTTCAGGAGAGTGCTCCACATAATGATCCTAGATTAATCTTGACGTTTGTGTCCTAACAAATATCCTATCAGTAAACCTGCGCCAGCGGCTACTAAAACGGTGCCGATTGGATGTTGTTGCACAGTATCCGCCGTTTTCGATTTAATGGTTTCATAGGTTTGCGCGACTTCTTGTTTTACTTGTGCTGTCACACGGCCCGCACGTTCAGTGATTTCACTGGCCACGGCTTCTGCGCCATCGTCACTATTTAAACGATCTACATTGTGTTTGAGACTCTGAATAAGGGTTTTGGCTTTGTCTTGCGCTTGATCTGCCGTATCTTGCACCGCACCTAATAATTCATTGGCGGTCGATTTGACTTGGTTTGCAATCTCATGGATTGCGGTATCGGATTGTTTGGCGACACGATCAGTGGTTTGCTCGATATTCTCTTTAGAAAAATTAAACATATGCTTCTCCTTGTATTCACATCAATAGTCAACGTGCATTCGATGCACACGCGCTACACCATTCCCTGTCATTGGTCATGCTTTTTAGGGCGATGAAGCGATGTAGCCATCATAGGTGACCCCTCATAAAGTACCTATCCGCGTCTTACCGATATCTGCGTGGGATTCATCCGACAAAACCAGGGACGCGCGATAAGATACTCATGACATGGGTGGTCCGATAAACACCAAGATTCAGGCAGCGATGGCATGACCAGCGACCCAAAACTGTGTATGATTTAAGGCGTGTTGATGTGCATGCCAAACCTAAAAGCACGCCCATAGACCCATCACCTAGCCCAAACGCGTTTAACCCTGTACTGAATATCACCGCACGCCATACTCCGTTGAAAAGATATGCAAAAATTTAGAACACGTTTAATGACTTTGTTGGATCGCTTGGAAGCCATCAGCGATACCTTTGGTGGGAACTCGGTTGCGTTGCTCGCAGTGAGTTTTGTGCTGGCGGCCTCCATGATGGTGTTGAATGATCGCTTGATTGTAAACACCCGACAAAAAACGGATGCGGTGGCGCTTTTGGATCAATTGATCACCGAAACTTGGCAAACGCGCGCCCAACTTGGCATTGCAGAAAGTGCACAGCGTGGCTACTTGTTAACGCGTGCGCCTGAGTATTTTCAGCCTTATGATCAGGCTACGCAGCAAGTCAATCTGCACTTACAAGCCATCGATCGTTTATTACTCCAAGCCAATTTGGCCACGCACCCCAATATTCAAACCACGATGAACCAGCTGGTGACCAGCGTCAGTAAAAAGGCGGCTGAAATGAGTGTCAGCATGGATTTTGCAAAAAAACGCCAATTTGAAAGAGCATTGGCGGTGGTCAAGCTAGACATCGATAACCAAGAAACCCGCAATATCGCAACGCTCTCACAACAATTTGAGCAAGAAGTGCAAGCCTACCGCGAGGATTTGGCCGACAATCGCAATCAATGGCGTCGCGTCACCCGTTGGTTTGTGATGGTGGGGCCGCTGATTTTTGTAGGCTTGGTGGTATTGGTGATCCGTCGATTACTAAAAGAACTGGCTGAAAAAGCCGAATTACATGCGCGCTTAACCAACGAAAACGTCGAATATGAACAAAATATTCGTGGTTTAACCACCAAACTTCATGGCCAAGCATTACAAGCACAAACTAACATCGAGCGTGAGCGTTACCAATTATCGCGCGAGCTACATGATGAACTCGGCTCTTTATTGACGGCCATTAAAATGGATATTTCTTGGGTGATTAAACACTTAAAAGATTTGGCGCCGCAAGCGACCGAGAAACTCAAAAAAACCAATCAATACGTAGATCGTGGTATTAACTTTAAACGTGAGATTGTGCAAAACTTGCATCCGTCCATGATCAAAAGTTTTGGTTTGATCGCTTCCTTGCAAAATTTAATGGATGAAGGTCGTGTGCGTAACCAATGGCAGATGGATATCATCATGCCAGAGCATGAATTGGTGATGAACGAGACCGTCAGTTTGATTGTGTATCGTTTGGTGCAAGAAAGCCTGAATAACTGTAGTAAATACGCCCATGCTAAGCATGTTTCGGTCCATTTGATGCATGACGAAAAAACCCTCAAGCTGGAAGTGGTGGACGATGGCATTGGCTGTGACATAGCATTGCTCAACGCAAGTAGCAACGGGGTGCAAGGCATGCGCAATCGGGTCGAATCGATTGGCGGTCATTTTGAAATTCATAGTGCACCCAATCAAGGGATGAGCGTCCGCGTGTTACTCCCTTATTTAAGTGACACCCCTGACGCGAGTCTTTAAGTGCGCCCAATCCCATACAACCCACAGCGGATGAAACAAGGTGTGGGTTTGTAGTCTTGTTCCGACAGTGCTTTCAGCGGTCTACCGACTGACCAATCCTCTTCGCTCACCTATGATGTGATCATCCAAATACCGCATGGTGTTGGAACATCGCATTAAAAAGGAGAAGCACATGACAATTTCTAAATTTAAACAAGCGACGATTTTTGGTGGCCTATTGGCCGCAACCATTACCTTAAATGCTTTTGCATTTGAGATTGATCAAGTACAGCATGGTGATCAACCATTTTTAACTGAATTTAATGCTTTAGATAAAAATACGGACCAAAGCCTAAATGCGGCTGAAATTCAGGCTGATAAAAGCATTAAAAAACAAGATGTGAAAGCGTTTGATTTAAATAAAGACGGTCGCTTAAATTATGCAGAGTTTTCCGAATTAAAAACAAAACTCGGCCAAGCTGCCATCAAAACCACCATGTCGGATAGTTGGATTACGACCAAAGTGAAAGCCCGATTGTTGGAGGAAGAGTCGCTCAAGTCGTTTAAGATCAGTGTAGAAACGCATGAAGGGCAGGTGTTGCTCAGTGGTTTTGTGGCAGACGCAGACTTGAAAGCCAAAGCTGAACAAGTGGTTAATGGGATCGAGGGCG
This sequence comes from Methylophilaceae bacterium, assembly GCA_027488395.1. Lineage (GTDB taxonomy): Bacteria > Pseudomonadota > Gammaproteobacteria > Burkholderiales > Methylophilaceae > Methylophilus. The sequence goes on from JAIYBT010000006.1 coordinate 31,262, forward strand.
TGAAAACAGTTAAAAACGCCATCGTGGTCAAGAGTTAATCTTTGATCAAATGTTAAACCAAGGTCAAACGATCACCTTAGCGTTGGTTTGATCTAATTGGATGTGATAGCGATTAAACGCAAGCAATATAGCCGTTGTTGGGTATTGCTTGCGCGCTAGGTGGATGCCTGCGTAGGCCCGCGATGTGTGGTCGCGTAATACCTTTTATCTAGCATCGCTTACCATTGAAAGGAATTTATATGCACAAGATGCAACCGTTGTTTAAAGCTGTGGCTGTGATCAGCACGTTGATTGCCACCAGTACATCCGCTTTTGCGCTGCCAGAGGCGCAATATCAATTTTTACCTACCGACACCGTGGTGAACAATGTAAAAACTGATTTGCAAACGCAAGGCATCGATCCTGCGGCGATTCAGATTGAAGCGAATGCTGATGGTGTGGTCACGTTGTCTGGTACGGTGGACTCAAAACAACAAGCGGATACCGTTTCCGCCTTGGTGATGAAAACCGCTGGCGTTTACGCGGTGTTGAGTGCGCTACGCTACAACGATGGCGCGCCGATTGTCATTGAAGCCCCTGTGGCAGCACCGCAGCCAGACATGCCGCATCAGGGATCAGCCACCCCAGAAATGGCCCCAGCAACCTCTGAGCATGGTGACATGGGTGACGCCCACGCTTGGTGAATAACTTCAAGCGATGATCGCCTTTTGACAGAGGCGGCATTAAGGTTGTTGCGGCATCACGTGTCGACCAGATTCGTATTGGGCTTGGTTGGCTTGTTTGATGAATAACAGTTGGTCGGTGGCAAAGCCAAGGCTTTTAGCCTTGGCCATTAAATGTTGTTTAATCGGATAGGCGAGTTGTGGTGTGCGCGACAATATCCATAAGTAATCGCGCCCACTACTGACTAACGCGTAATTGTAGTAAGGCTGATCAAGCTCCAAAATATGGTAATCGCCATAAAACGGGCCAAAAAATGAGACTTTTAACTTTCCACTACGGGTGCCGTCTGCATTGGCTGCGTCAACAAATTTGGCAGTGCCCACGGCTTCGTTCCATTTGCCCGCTTTGGTATCATAGCCACGGTTAATGACTTTTACCGTACCATCGGTTTGAATTTCATAAGTGGCTGTGACTTGTTCTAAACCCTTTTCAAAGCGGTTATCCAGTCTAGCGATTTCATACCACGTACCCATGTATTGGGTCGGATCAAAGCGTTTTATCACTGCTTGGTTGGCCTCTACACTGGCAGGCCGACTGCAGCCACTCATCCAGCTGGTGCAGCACATTAGGCTTAGTATGATGATCAATTTCATGGTAAACACTCCTAGATTAATCTGCCACGCGCCAAACATTAAACCAGTGACGCGGCGCAGGTATATTGCTCAATAAATTGCATGGGTCTCAATAAACTGCATGTTTTTCAAAAAACTGCATGGTGTTACGGCCATCAACGTCATGCCCATGTTCTTAAGTCTTGCGATTCCATGACACATGACGAGGCAAGTTTAAATATGTTCTACAGAGTCATATTCATCTGTAGGGTTCAATGCCAGCTGGCCCTTAGCAATTGCATGGATTGCAACGAGGCTATTGGCTGTCATCACTCGGCTGTCATTATTCGGCTGTCCTGACCAAGTCGCCTGCGACCAAGGCCTTCACAATGTTATGCGCAGCGACATCATCGTGCTTGGCCCACTATTGCGCGTTTCAATCTGGGGGTGGCGGCACAGACAGTGATGTGTTTACGATACAGCGGTCAGTATTGCAGTCTGCATCGTTACAAGCAATCACTTCACATGCATCACTGCACGACCAAGCGCCTGCATCCATCTAACGATACATTAACGCCCTCGTTGCGTTTTCCCACGCGGCGGTTGGGTGTGTGCACCTGGCTTTGGGCTCATGAGCGCACCTTGTCCACGCGGCGCCGGCTGTGCTGGACGAGCGCTGGTGGCAGCGGTGTTGCCTGTTTTTGCGGGTTGGTTGCGTGCTTGTGGCGCAGAAGGGCGCGGAGATCCCCCTGATGGCTTGCCGCGGCCTGCATGCGTTGGGCGCGGACCGCGTGCAGGTTCATCGGCGACCTGAGTTGGCGCGACAAAGCCTTCCACTGCGAGTTTGGGGATTTCCATTTTGATCAGTTTTTCAATGTCTTTGAGCAATTTGAGTTCTTCACGGTCGACCAATGAAATTGCGGCGCCAGTGCTGCCCGCCCGGCCTGTACGCCCAATCCGATGCACATAATCTTCAGGCACATTGGGTAATTCAAAATTGACCACTTGTGGCAATTGATCAATATCAAGTCCACGCGCGGCAATATCGGTAGCGACCAAGACTGGAATGCTGCCATTTTTAAACTGTGCGAGTGCTGCTGTGCGCGCATTTTGGCTTTTATTGCCATGAATCGCCATCGCAGGAATGCCATCTTTGACTAATTTTTCAGCCAATCGGTTGGCGCCATGTTTAGTGCGGGTAAAGATCAGTACTTGTTGCCACTGCTGTTGTTTAATCAAAAAGCTGACCAATTCCCGTTTATGCGCTTGCGCAACCATATGTACGCTTTGGGTAATTAAAGCATTTGAGGTGTTACGTCGGGCGACTTCGATTAAGTCTGGATTATTTAATAATTTATCTGCGAGTTGTTTAATCTCGTCAGAAAAAGTGGCCGAGAATAACAAGTTTTGCCGTTGTTTTGGCAGCAACGCCAACACTTTTTTAATATCGTGGATAAAGCCCATGTCCAGCATGCGGTCAGCTTCATCTAACACCAAGATTTCGATGCCAGATAAATCCAGTGCTTTCTGATTGACTAGGTCCAGCAAGCGACCAGGTGTGGCCACTAAAATATCCACCGGTTGTTTGAGGCGGCTGATTTGCGGGTTTAAGCCGACACCACCAAAGATCACCATGCTTTTGATGGGCAGATGCTTGCCATAGGTGGTGACCGATTCGCCGATTTGCGCTGCCAACTCACGGGTTGGCGATAAGATTAGGCAACGCGGGCGGCCACGCGTAGGTTGCGCAATTGGACGCTCCGACAATAATTGCAAGATGGGAAGTGTAAAGCCCGCTGTTTTACCAGTGCCCGTTTGCGCGCCTGCGAGCAGATCGCCACCACGCAATACGTAAGGAATGGCTTGCGCTTGAATCGGAGTGGGGGTGCTGTAGCCTGCGTCTTCAATGGCACGCAATAAAGGCGCAGATAATTGTAATTGTGCAAACGTAAGGGTTGCGGGGGGTGTTTCTTGGGTCAATCGGGGTTCAACTTTCAGTGTTGCCGGGTGCGATGCGCAAAGAGGCACGAGGGCATTTCGTGGTTCGGTGTAGGTTTGTCACCCTAGGCGATGACACCAATCAAAACAAACGGAGATCTATCGTTGTAAGAAGGAGTAAAACAGCCTGTGCAATGATTGGTTGTTTGCAAGGTTGGCGTATTATACGTTGTTTAACTCCAACCTACATGTGGCTTTTGGTCGCTTAGTTGTCTGCGCGTTGCTAAGTGGATTGTCTCGAATAAAATGTAGCAATCCACGTGGTGTGTTTAGTGGTTGAGCATGGGTAAACCCGACACGTAGGTCATAATTGCAAGCAACGCTTTTAGCGTAGGTGGATTCAATTTTTTCAATAAAGGTCAGCAAATATGCAGGGTTATCAACACATCATCGCAGGGATTTCGTTGTGTTTGTTCACGATGATGGCGCAAGCGGAAGACAACTTACCGACGGCGGTAGGCGGTGGCGTTGGTGCGGCGGCGGGCACGGCAATCGGCAGTGTGCTGGGTGGCAGCACGGGTGAAATTGTAGGTGGTGCAGTGGGCGGTGCGGTGGGTGGCGCAGCGACCACCAATCGCGCAGGTAGAACCGGCGCCATATTAGGGGGGGCTGCTGGCGGTGCCACTGGAGCCATGGTCGGGCGTAAAGTCAGCGGTACCACGACAGGCGCCGTGGTTGGCGCAGGGGTTGGTGGTGCAGGCGGTGCGGTGGTTGGTAAAGTCATCGATGAGCCTGATCCTAGTCGTCGCAATGACAAGCGTCGTTATGATAAAAAACGCGGTAAACATAAACATGGCCATGGTAAAGGGCACCGTAAACACGATCACGATGACTAAGCTGTCAACCTCAAGGGGAGCCATGCCCAAGTGTGTACTGTCAATCGCGATGCTGGTTTCAGCGCGCGTAACAAATAAAAGCCCAGTCATTGCTGGGCTTTTTTGTTGGACTGTTCGGATTAATGAATGGGCGCGCAGTCTGAACAGGCGCTTAAAAGGACAAGGATTGCTGATCTTTGTTAAGTGCTAACACTTTAAGATTGACTTGGATCTGTGCTTAACAGCGCGCATTGTGCTGGGCTGAGCCAGCACCATGCCCCCGGCGCAAGGTCCTCTGGTAAGTGCAAAGCCCCAATTTGAATCCGTTTTAGTGCTTCAACCCGATTGCTGATGGCTGCAATCATGCGTTTAACTTGGTGATATTTACCTTCTGCTAGGGTCATGTGCAATACGTAATCACTGATTTGCGTGACGGCTAAGGCTGCAATGGTCTCTTCTTGGTCTAGCAGTTTCACCCCAGCCAGCAATGCAGACAGCTGGTCTGCGCTCACGGCATGCTTGCAAGTCACCGCATAGACTTTAGGCACATGGTGCTTGGGCGAGCTGATTTTATGAATAAATTGGCCATCATCGGTAATGATGATTAAACCCGTGGTGTCTTCATCGAGTCTACCGATGCATTGCACGCCACGTTCGACCAGCGGTTGCGGTAACAGCGTATAAATGGTCGGGTGAAATTGCGTTTTATGCGTACATTCATAGTGTGCGGGTTTATGCATCATCAAGTAACTGTTGGCTTGATATTGCCAAGCCTCCCCATTCACCGTGTAATGCAAGTCTTCAAGGCTAAAGTTTGCGTCAGGGTCATCACACACCATGCCATTGACGGTCACTTGTCCATTCACAATTAAAATGCGACACATTTTACGGGTGCCAAAGCCTTGCTTATGCAAGATGCGTTCTAACGCTAGTTTTTTGATCATAGGGCTATTATACGTGATGCGTCTTGCCAACAAAAACGCCTAACGCGCATGGAGGTTGTGCGGTGGGCTTTTGACGTACAATCTAGGCTATGGCTTTTAAACACATTACCTCACGCGATAACCCCATCTATAAACAATTACGTAAATTGGCGGACAACGCCCGTGAGCGTAAAAAATCTGGCTTGACCCTGCTCGAAGGCGTGCATTTGATAGAAGCATATGTACACACCTTGGGCGAACCGACATTATTGATTATTCCAGAAGGGCACAGCAGTGCAGAAGCGTCTGCGCTGATGCAGCAATTGGTTGATGTCGATACTATAATGCTGCCCACCTTGATGTACGCTGATCTGACCCCAGTGGCCACCAGCAGTGGCATCATGGCCATGGTGCCTATCCCAACTTTGGCCGTTCCAGCACAACCCAAGGTTGCTTTGTTGATTGAAGCAATTCAAGATCCTGGCAATTTGGGCAGTATGTTGCGCACTGCGTTGGCTGCTGGCGTACAAGTGGCTTATTTATCTAAAGGTTGCACTGATGCTTGGTCGCCAAAAGCGTTACGTGGTGGTCAAGGCGCGCAATTGATATTGCCCGTGGTGGAGCAAGAGGATGCTGTCGCGCGGGTGGATGCTTTTGAAGGGTTAACGCTGGCGTTAACCATGCATGGTGAATCGCTTTATCAGCAATCACTCAATCAGCCTGTCTTGTTAGCGGTCGGGAATGAAGGTGCCGGCATTTCAGATGCGTTGCAACAAGCGGTCTATCAATGCGTAACGATACCGATGGCCTATACGCAGCACCATGCGATGGAATCACTCAATGCGGCGGCGGCCACCGCGGTGGCCTTGTTTGAATGCAAACGCCAGCGCGAGGCTGGCGGATCAATAGCTGGCAATGATGTTAGTGTTTGATGATCACATCATCGGCGTCTTTAAACAGCGCCATGGCCTCGTCTTCATCCACTAAATAGTGCTTGTTACAAAAATCGCAATTAATTTGTACGCTGCCTTGTTCATCTAAAATGCTGCGCACTTCTGCTAAACCCAACATCTGCAACATATTGGTGACGTTGGTCATCGAGCAGCTACAAAACGCACGGATCTCTCTGCCCTCAAACAACCGCACTTGCTCTTCGGCAAACAAGGTTTGCAATAAACGCTCAGTGTCTAAGGTCATCAGTTCATGATCGGTGACGGTGCCAGCCAAATGTTGTACGCGATTCCAGCAATCCGCATCGCTGTCGGCCACTTGTGGCAGTTTTTGCAATAGCAAACCAGCGGCTTGGTCGCCCTCGGCACACAACCACAAACGGGTATCAATTTGCTGCGAACGCAACATATAGTTTTCGAGCATGGTGGCAATGCTGTCGCCTTCTAATGGCACGATGCCTTGATAAGGCTCGCCTTCACGCGGCATTAAGGTGATCACTAATTGTCCTGCTTCTATCCAATCAGGTAAATGACTACCGATCAGTTCACCGCGGGTTTTTGCCGTAGCACGGATATCCAACGTCGATGTGCATTCCACCACTAACAACTGCAATGCCCCTTTGCTTTGCAATTGTAAGATCAGCTTACCATCCAACTTTAAGGTGGAGGTCAGTAAGGTTGTGGCCACAGCGAGTTCGCCAATCACTTTTTTTAAAGCGGGCGCCATAGGCTGATGTTGCAAAGCGGTGGCAAAACTTTGATCTAGATGCGCACAGTTACCACGCACGGCAGAGTGTTCAAAAATAAAGGGATGTAGTTGGTCTCGGTTCATGGCATTATTTTACCATCGAAGCTGACCGAATCCGCCGCCAATACGCAAACAGCCTGCGATGAAAACATACGCAGGCTGCTTGGTCATTCAAAGTGAAATAGCGTTGGAAAATGCTTAAAAATGATAATTCAGCGTTGCGCGCGCATTTAAAGGCGCGCCTGGGGTGATGTTATTGTTGTTATGCGCATACAAGGCGTAATCTTTATTGCTTAAGTTTTCAATATTGATTTGCGCATCCCAGTTTGGATTGATTTTGGCAAAAATTGCAGCATCAAAGCGGGTATACCCTGGCAACACAGTGCTGGCGCCGACGGTGGGGGTTGCCGCATACATTTCAGAACGGCTGACCATGCCAAGTGCTACTGCCCACGTGTCATTGATTTGATATTTATTCCACAATGAAAAACTACGCGTTGGCGTTAATGCAAGCTGCGCGCCTTTGTTGATGACGTTATTGGCATTGCTGTTGGCTAAGCGTTCTGTAATTTCACCTTCTTGCAAGGTGACGCCACTCATGACTTGCCATTGATCGGTGATTTTGCCAGACAAGCTCACTTCTAACCCAGTAGTTTCTTGACCATCCAATAAAATCGAGTTTGCAGTATTGCTAGGGTCTGCTGCTAACACATTTTGTCGCTCCAACTTAAAGATGGCCGCTGTTAAAGCTAAGTTTGGATGGACATCCCATTTAGCACCAATTTCTTTATTGATGAATTTTTCGGGACTGAGCGCTGCGTTCGTCACCGTTAAACTGATTAATTGATCGCCAGCACGTGGAACATAAGAGGTGCTGTAATTGGCATAAATTGAACTATCTGTTGTTGGTTTAAAGATTAACCCTGCACGAGGTGATAACAAATTATTAGAAACATTGAGGTTGGTATTGGTGATCAAATTAGTGTAATCGGTATCGACATGGTCGTGACGCACGCCGACCACCGCTTGCCATTGCGGATTAAACACAATCTGATCTTGCAAGTAAATGCCAGTGACGGTCACGGTACTTTGTTGATTACGCACAGGACGATTAAAGTTCACTGGGGTTGCAAACGGATTGTTTGCGGAGACGTCTGTTCTAAATGTGCCGTTATCATCCGTTGTGCCTGTGGGCGCAGTCCGTTTGTTATCCGTATCTTGCAGGTTGATTTCTAAGCCGGTTAGCAACTTATGCTCAATCGCGCCGGTATTGACTGAAAATGTCACGTCGGTTTGATTGATGAGGTTTTCGCGTTTGGTATCGTCTCGGTAAGCAGCAATACTCAACAGGTTGGCATTGTCGACCGCGCTATTGGCAAACACGTTTTGGTAATATTTATCATAAAACGCTAAACGGGTACTGTTTTTAACTTGTACGCCGTTATCAAATGCGTGCGTGATTGCGGCATTAAAGGCCACTGTTTCGTTTTCGGTGGGGCTTAAGCGCGCGTTCCCAAAAAACTGATCTTCATTACCAATCTGATACGGACGATTTTTTAATTGAACGTTACCCGCTCCGCGCAATGATGGCACGCCACGATCTGCAATGCGCTCATCTTTAAAATATTCTGCACTGAGCTCAATTTGCGTTTTATCACTGGGTTTGATGGTGAAAGTTGGTGTTATGCCGTAGCGTTTTAAATCCACACCGTCACGATATGAGTTCGCTTCTTCGTACACGGCGTTTAAGCGAAACGCTAGTACTTCGTTCAACCCTTGGCCATAATCGGCACTGATACGATGTTGGTCAAAACTACCATAGGTCATGCTGATGTCTTTCACCGGGTCCCAGCCTGCTTTTTTGCTGACACGATTGACAACGCCACCTGCACCGCCGCGACCAAAAATCATGCCGTTCGGCCCTTTGAGCACTTCAATCCGATCGGTGTTGTACAAGTCGCGATAGGTTTGAATATCGTCACGCAAGCCATCTACAAATAAATCACTGGTGGTGTTATTGCCGCGCAACACCAATTGATCGCGGTTGCCTTCCCCTTGTGCCGCTTGTACGCCAGGCACATAACGTACCGCATCGGCAATACTTTGCATGGATTGGTCGTTCATAAAGTCACGGGTAATCACCGTAATCGCTTGTGGCACATTGACTAAATCGGTGTCAGTCCGCGTGGCAGTGGTAGAGCGGCTTGCGTTGTACCCATTAATGGGTTTTGTATCGCTACTTTTTTTGGCTTTGACTTCAATTGTGGAAAGTTCAAGACTGCTATCAGCTTCGCCAGCAGCCAATACTTGTGTGCTCAAAAAAGGCAGTAAGGCTAAAGCGCCAAAGGCTAAACAAACACTACGATAGGCGGGCTTAACATAAATCTTGGGTGACGACATGACGCAATCCTGAAATGAAGATAACTGTTGGATGCGGATAGTAATCTAAGTGAGAACAATTATCAATACAATCACTTGGATTTGGTGCATATTTCGCTGATATTTTGTGTGAACTTTTTTCGATGTTGTGTCTAGCCAGCGGCGCCTACTTTGGGCTGGTCTATTTTTTGATGTGACAGCCAAGTCAGTCAAGCCGGGCTAAAAGTAAGATTGCCAGTGTTCGATTGCCCATTGCAAGAGATGATCCGGTCGTTTGATCTGAGACGGCACGGGTGGGGTGCGTTGCAAACATGCCAAACTGGCCTGCAATGTGGCGACAATATTATCTAGTGGCAACGCTTGCGCTAACGTTTGTTTGCTGAGTTTTTGTCCTAAGGAATTGGTGACTAACGGAATATGCGCATATTGTGGGCTGGCATAGCCTAGCGCCTGTTGTAAATATACTTGGCGCGTTGTTGAGTTTAATAAATCAGCGCCACGAACCACTTGTGTGACCTGTTGGCGCGCATCATCCACCACCACAGCCAGTTGATAAGTAAATAAGCCATCAGCACGTTTTAATACAAAGTCACCAATGTCGTTGGCGAGATGGTGACACAACTTGCCTTGCAACGCATCTTCGATTGCGATGACGTGATTGGGTGTGCGCACCCGCCAAGCCAAAGGTGTACTCATATTCGGTGTTTTATGTAAACACGTGCCTGGATATATCGCACCTTCGATACCAATACGTTGGCTAGAATCGGCAATTTCTTTTCGAGAGCAACTACATGGATACGCCTGTTGCGTAGTGATCAGACGATCAAGCGCTGATTGGTAATCGGCCTGACGTTGGCTTTGATACACAATTTCGCCATCCCACACAAAGCCATAGGTAGCCAAGGTTTCTATCATCGATGACGCAAACGCAGGATGACAACGACTTTGATCGACATCCTCAATCCGTAACAGCCATTGGCCACCTTGCGCTTTGGCTTGGCAGTAACTTGCAACCGCAGCAACCAGTGAACCAACATGTAGTGGCCCCGTGGGAGACGGGGCAAAACGTCCGATAACTTGATGCATTTATTGCGGTGCGTAAGGGGGAATATGCCAAGCGATTAAATGTTTGCCACGCAATTGCAGTTGGCACGCCATCCGCTCCACGCCACGATTGGATACATCAAAGTAATAGGTGCGCTCAATTTGTAAATGGCCATTGCTATCACGGCCCAAGCGTAGCCGCTCACAGGCAACACTCTCATCTAAAAATTGCAGTTGGCAGCGTGCGGCCAGTTGCTGACCGATGCGGATGGCGATCTCGCGCTTGGCGACGCTATCAAACCAAAACCAGACCAATACCGCCATAATCCCTAGTAAAACCCATTCTGCCATGTCTTATCTTTCAATTGATTTTGTAACTTTGTTTCATAGTATGATGATTAAAAACAAGGCTGATTGACTTGCATACGCAATCGCCATTTTATCTTTAAAAAGTGCCGCCATCATGAGTGCCTCACGCGAAACCCAAGCCGTACAAGCTTACTATCATTTACTGCATAGTAAAGGCGCCGATCAGGCGATTATGGCCACCCGTCATGCCTTATTTGAACAGTTGTTGCCATTGTTGAAAGATAAGCCACTCACCAGTGCTGATTATCGCGATGCGGTAGATCACGTGCTGATGGATAAAGCCGCCCATCAATGGCCAGAAATTTTAGCCATTATTCGTGAGTTTTATCCATTTTGGCGTGAAGATGTGAAGGCAGTGTTGCAATATGCGGATACGGTGGGTTTTGAATTGCATCCGATTGGTTGGCAACCTGCAGTGATTGATTTGCAATCGGTGTGGCCCAATTTGCAACACGAGAAATTTTCAACCTCAGAGTTGTGGCCGCTTAATGGGTATGTCAAAGCCCTCAAAAACTTTGACTTTAAAGTCGATATGGAAATCGAAGTACGCAGTCGTATGGCCAAGCTGATGATGTTGCGCTTGCGTGACGCGCCACTGACCGAAAAAAATGCCTACCGCATCACCGCCGATGCGACCTTGCCTTTATTCACCATTAAGCACACCCGGTTTTTATTTTTAAATGCGGTGCGTGAGTACTATTACTTTTGGTCTGCGCATCCAGACGCCGCTAATATGATACGGCTGATTCAAACCGATGAAATCCTCTAAAGCGGTTTAATTGCGCGCACGCGAACAATGCTGACACCATGATGCTATGGCTAGTCATTTGCACTTAAAAGGTGCAATGCACTTGCGCATGTTTTTTTTTAGTGCATATCTTAAGCCGTTGAAAAAACTTGTGTATGTAAATCAATTACTTATGATTGGCTTGAGTTTTGCTTTAAAATCTCGAATTTTAAAAAGGCGTTATTGATTGCAATGAAAACGTCTAAACATACCTAGAAAATAATTTTGGAGAGCGAAATGGAAGGATTAATTTCCGCAAATGATGTGTTATTTGTGTTGCTCGGTGCCATTATGGTGCTGGCCATGCATGCAGGCTTTGCCTTTTTAGAGGTCGGCACCGTCCGTCAAAAAAACCAAGTCAATGCCTTAGTCAAAATCATGGTGGATTTTTGTGTCTCCACCATCGCTTATTTTTTTATTGGCTACAGCATCGCCTACGGCATTGATTTCTTTAGCAGTGCGCAAGTACTCACCGAGAAAAATGGCTTTGGCTTGGTCAAATTTTTCTTTTTACTCACATTTGCTGCCGCCATTCCTGCGATTGTGTCAGGCGGGATCGCTGAGCGCGCACGCTTTAATCCTCAATTAGCAGCTACCTTTTTAGTGGTCGGGTTTGTTTATCCTTTTTTTGAAGGGATTGCTTGGAACGCCCATTACGGTGTGCAAGATTGGCTAAAAACCAGCTTCGATGCCAATTTTCACGATTTTGCTGGTTCTGTGGTGGTTCACGCCATGGGTGGGTGGATTGCACTGCCTGCGGTCATCTTATTAGGCGCGCGTAACGGCCGCTACACCAAAGATGGCAAACTACATGCCTATCCGCCTTCAAATATTCCATTTTTAGCATTGGGGGCATGGATACTGACGGTAGGTTGGTTCGGTTTTAACGTCATGTCTGCACAAGCGGTACAAGGCATTTCTGGCTTGGTGGCGGTCAATTCGCTTATGGCCTTGGTGGGCGGTACGTTAGTGGCGTTAGTGTTGGGCAAAAATGACCCTGGGTTTGTGCATAACGGCCCATTGGCAGGGTTAGTGGCGGTGTGTGCGGGGTCAGACATCATGCATCCGTTGGGCGCTTTAGCGACGGGTGCTGTGGCAGGCGGCTTGTTTGTGTGGGCCTTTACGCTCACCCAAAACCGCTTAAAAATTGATGACGTTTTAGGTGTATGGCCATTGCACGGCTTGTGCGGCGCGTGGGGTGGTATTGCGGCTGGCATTTTCGGCGCGACCAGCTTGGGCGGTTTAGGTGGGGTAAGTTTGGCCAGCCAAGCGATAGGCACAGGCTTGGGCATTGTCATTGCGCTGGTGGGTGGTGTAGTGGTGTATGGCGGCTTAAAAGTAATTTCTGGGATTCGACTTGAAGCCGAAGAAGAGTTTGATGGCGCAGATTTGAGTATTCATAAAATCCCGTCTGTTTCAGGAGATTAAGTAATTCGATTTGAAAAAAAGCCTGCTAAACGCAGGCTTTTTTATTGGCAGGTGAGTCCGTTAGTCCTCTGTCGGGCTGTGATAGCGCGCCAACCAATGTGCGTAGGGCGCTGGTAACACCCAAGCGGCTTGGTCTTTGCCTAATGCTTTGGCGGCAAAGTAAGTCCAGTATGGATTTTCTAAATGCGCGCGACCAATCATGGCAATATCCAGTTGCTGATGACGAATGGCGTTGTCTGCCAAGGTGGGGGCGCCAAAGCCCCAAGCGGAGGAGACGGGAATCTGGGCTTGTTGGCGCACTCGCTGTGCCACGGGTGCTAAAAAGGCGGGGCCCCAAGGAATATTGGTTTCAGGGATGGTAAAGCCGACGCTGACACTTAGCATGTCTAGCCCATGCGTGCGCCAAGTATTGACCAGCGCGATTGATTCGCTGAGGGTTTGTTCATCGTTGCCATCATACTCAATGACGCCAAAGCGCGCGGTCAAGGGTAAGCGTTCCGGCCAGACCTGACGAATTGCATCCAGCGTTTCAATGGTAAAGCGTGACCGGTTTTCAACAGTACCGCCGTATTGGTCTTGACGGTGATTGCTATGTGCAGAGGTAAAGCTTTGGCCTAAATAGCCGTGTGCAAAGTGGATTTCTAGCCATTCAAAGCCCGCAGCGAGGGCTCGTTGCGCCGCATGGACAAAATCTTGTTGTACACGTTGGATGTCGGCAATCGACATCGCGGTGGGGACGCGTGGCAAATCGCCGCCAAATGCAATGGCAGAAGGCGCGATGGGTTGCCAAGCACGCGGATCATCGGCGGCCATGTGATCATCGCCTTCCCACGGCTTATTGGCGCTGGCTTTGCGGCCAGCATGTGCAATTTGAATTCCTGGGACTGCGCCTGCTTGTTTGATGGCAGAAGCAATTTCGCGGAGTTTTTCAGCTTGCGCATCGTTCCATAGGCCCAAGCAGCCTGGCGTAATGCGGCCCTCAGGCGCAACGCCAGTGGCTTCCACAATTACCAAGCCGCTACCACCGCGAGCGAGGCTGGTGTAGTGGGCCAGGTGCAAATCATTGGCTATGCCATCTTCAGCCATGTATTGGCACATGGGCGGCACTGCAATGCGGTTTCTTAAGGTGATGTCTTTTAAGGTGTAGCTGGAAAATAAATCTGCCATGGCATGTCCTTTATATCAATATGATTGCTTAGGGAAGTGTTGAACATTAAATTCTATTGTTCGAATATAATCGAACAATAGAATAATATCAAGCACTGTGTTAAATTTTGCGCATGCGACAAATTCATCATCCTTCTCTTGCGCAAATCACGCTCACCGACATTATGTATGCCTTATCGGATCCAACCAGGTTGGAAATCGTCGCTCGCCTAGCCAAAGCGGATCGCAAAATGACTTGCGGCGAGTTTGATTTAAACCGCCCTAAATCCAGCCTATCACATCACTTTAAAATTCTCAGGGCGGCAGGCTTGGTGGAAACGATGATAGAAGGCACGGAGCACATGAATACCTTACGCTTAAGCGAGATTGAGCAGAAGTTTCCTGGGGTATTAAGCGCGGTATTGCAAGCGATTGTGGTCAATTAAAAGCTAGATCTTCGCCTTGGCAAGGGTGCTTTCGCGATCTTGGTGTTGCATCAATCAGGCGGACGCCACGTCGCTGATTGTTTGCACAAGCATGCGCTTAGGCTGCATATGTCGCGTTAAGGTGTGTATCGCACCTGCACAGATGCATTGATGTCTTCAAACCCGCGCTGCAGGTGCATGCAATGTCTACGTGCCTATGCGGTATACCGCACCAACAAACACACGGGCTGATCTGCATAATTTGCATTGTCACGCCTTTCCTCAGCCAGATGGTATGCAAAATTTGCGTAGCTTCTGCCATATTCATTCATTTAATATATTTAAAATCAATGATTTATTAGGTTGGCATATGTGTTGCTAACCCTAGCTGTGCATCAAAATAAAAAATAGCGTGACTGAATTTATCGGTCCGAAGCAAGGTTGGGGAGCATCATTTGAAGGTGTTGGTTACAGGGGTTGCAGGCTTTATTGGCATGCATGTTGCAAAATATCTGCTTGCGCGTGGCGATAGCGTGGTAGGTATCGATGATTTAAATGCTTATTACGCTGTGTCGCTGAAACACGCGCGATTACAACAACTTACTTCTCACTCGCGTTTTAAATTTTTGCCAATCAATATTGTTGATTTAAATGCGTTACAACATTTATGCAACCAAGAAGGATTTGACCGGGTAGTGCATTTAGCGGCGCAAGCAGGCGTGCGCTATTCGATTGATCATCCTGCTGCTTATATTCAATCTAATCTGGTGGGATTTAGTCATGTGCTCGAAGCTTGCCGCCACGCGCAGATAGCCCATTTAGTCTATGCGAGTTCATCGAGTGTATATGGTAGCAATGCACAAATGCCGTTTTCAGAGCATGCGGGTGCAGACCATCCTCTCAGTTTGTATGCCGCCACCAAAAAATCCAATGAGTTGATGGCACATGCTTATAGCCATTTATATGGATTACCTACCACGGGCTTACGGTTTTTTACGGTGTATGGACCGTGGGGACGACCGGATATGTCGCCATGGTTGTTTACCAAAGCCATCTTTGATAAACAACCCATCAAGTTATTTAACCATGGCAACATGCAGCGCGACTTTACCTATATCGACGATATTGTGACCGGCACCGTGAAAGTAATGGATCAGATTGCAACGCCGGACACGCAATTTGATCAACATCACCCAGACCCTGCATGCAGTCATGCGCCATACCGTATCTTTAATATTGGCAATCATCAACCAGAATCTCTGTTGTTCTTTATTCAAACACTCGAGCAAGCGTTAGGCTGTAAGGCCATCACTGAAATATGGCCCATGCAGGCGGGGGATGTCAGCGCTACCTATGCGGATATTGATGCTTTAAATGCTGCCGTCGACTTTGCACCAAATACTTCACTGCAAGTTGGTCTCGCACGGTGGGCAGCATGGTATCGTGAACATGGCCATCGTTTTAATACCGCAACATGATCCACAATATGTATCAACCACAGGACATTACTGACCAAGTTGCCCCTTTAATGCCAACTGCGCACGATTATCGTGTGTTGGTATGGCTCACGGCCGCACTCACGCTGTGTTTGTTTTTTTGGGGGTTGGGATTCATTCCATGGCTCACCTTGAACGAGGCGCGGCGCGCCATCCCCGCCCGACATATGCTGGAGAGCGGTCAATGGTTAATCCCCATGCTCAATGGTGAAATTTATATCACTAAGCCGCCGATGCTGTATTGGTGTTCTGCTAGCCTAGCTTGGCTACTCGGGCAATGTAATGAATGGAGCGCCCGTCTACCTTCAGCGCTCGCTGCCTGCGGCATTGCTTGGATGGTATTTAACTTGGCTAAACGCCATTTTGGGCCTTGGGCCGCGTTATTTTCAGTACAGATTTTAATTGCGAATGCAGGCTTCGCTATGCTCGGACGCCAAGCGGGGATCGAAATGTTGCTTGCGTTTTTTTGTGTGAGTGCATTGTTTTGTGCTTTTAAATACACATACGATCATGAAGGGCGTCATTGGCTTAGGTTGAGTTATGCCTTGCTCGGTTTCGCGGTACTCACCAAAGGACCGTTGGCCTTATTGTTTGTCACATTGCCGTTGTGCTTGGATGCATATCTACGACCCAATGCGCGTAAATGGCAGGTGCTCACAGATCCATGGTCATGGATCCTGTTTTTAACCATTGCTTCGTCTTGGTATCTTGCAGTGACGCTGCAATTAGGCCCTGAGGTCTGGCACGCCACAATCCAAAAAGATCTGGTCAACAAAATACAGTCGCATACAGGTGAGCCGTTTTACAATTATCTGTTATGGATCCTGCTGGATTTTTTTCCGGCGCTGCTGTTATGTTGTGTGGTGCCTTTGCGGTGGTGGTTGGACATCCAGCGCAGCGCAATTGCACGTGCGATGCTGATTGCGGTGCTAGTGCCTGTGTTGGTGTTTAGCGCATTTAGTGATAAACATGCCAAGTATTTGTTACCGATGTATCCGTGGTTGGCTGTGCTGTTGGGGGTGCAGTTAAGTCGCTGGTTTGCGCGCATGGGGGTGGCAAAGCAAAAGTGGTTACGCACACTATCGCTACTGATGCCAGTGGGCTATGTAGTGTTTTACACGGTGGCGGAACCGAAGGTGTTTGATTATCGTGTGCAAGCGTTGCCAAAGATTGCTGCGTGGTTTGCAGCGGAACATTCAGGTTTACCGATTGTGGCTTTTCAGGCGGTCGATGCGCGTTTGCTGTATTACGCACACCACGATATTGCCAAGATAGACGTGATTCAGCGATCTAGTTTGCCATACCCAGACATGATCGTGATTGCAGAAAATGAACATATTGCCAAGGTGCAATCTGTCGCGCAGTGCACCCTCAACACATTTCAACCCTATTTAAAACGCAAAGGACGTTTGGCTATATTTGGCTTTGGACGCGCTTGCCAAACTCAACTAGCCAGATTGCCCGCTGTTTAACTGTTTTTTATGATGTTTTGCTTGATTTATGATTTTATTGGGTACGCTTTTTACTGATGATACAACACGCACATTCAACCCCTTCTAACACCCCTGATGCCATGGCGAAGATACGCCAGGCACATCACACGCATGCGATTCAACGACTGAGTGTAGTGGTGCCTGTTCACAATGAGGCGGGCAATATTGCGCCTTTGATTGCAGAGATCGAAGCCGCACTGAACGATGTCGTGCCTTTTGAAATGTTATTTATCAATGATGGCAGCGCAGATGCCACCAGTACAGAGCTGACCCATGCCATGCAACAGCATGCGCGTTTACGCGTGATTCATCATGTACACAGCTGTGGGCAATCGACAGCGTTACGCACAGGCATTCAGCATGCGACAGGCGACTGGATTGCCACGTTAGACGGTGATGGTCAAAATGATCCTGCTGATTTGCCAACACTGATCGCAGCCATTGCCCCTGGCGTGGAATTGATCGGCGGCAATCGTCGTCATGCGAGGCGCGATCCTTGGATCAAACGAATTTCTTCTGTGATTGCGAATACCGTGCGCTCACGGTTGCTGCACGATGCCACGCCAGATACAGGCTGTGGTTTGAAGTTATTTCAGCGAGCGGCATTTTTGGATTTGCCTTACTTTGATCATATGCATCGCTTTTTACCTGCGCTGATTCAACGGCGTGGCGGGCAGGTATTGTCTGTGCCAGTCAACCATCGGCCGCGCGGCCATGGCCGCTCTAATTACGGCACATTGGATCGATTAGCGGTGGGCATCGTCGATTTAATCGGCATGATGTGGCTGCTACGTCGCGTCAAGCAACCTAAAGTGGTAGAGCAAGCAAGATGATGCAAGGATTAGGCTACTATTTGGCGCATTTACTGGCGCAGTGGACGCATTACTTTCATGGCATTGGTCAGGTAGAGTGGATGTGGCTGATGGTGGGCTTGTTGGGGCAGGCCATGTTTATGATGCGTTTTGTGGTGCAATGGCTGCACAGTGAGCGACATGGTAAAAGTGTGATTCCAGTAAGCTTTTGGTATTTAAGCCTTGCAGGGGGCGTCATTGTGTTGGCGTATGGTCTACACAAAGTGGAGCCTGTGATTATCCTTGGCCAAATTCCAGGCACCTTTGTCTATGTGCGTAATTTGATGCTGATTCATCGCGAGCAGGCCAAGCAAGACGGTTAATGGCTTGATTTTTGGAAGCGGCTTAACACATGGCTGGCCATACCTTTTGCCAACTCGGCTTCCCCAAAAAACAAAGTTTCGCCTAAGGATTGCAAGCGTTGGTATTCATCCTCGTGATGAATGCGGATTACCACTTCGATATCAGGTTTGAGTTGCTTGGCGATGTCGACCATTTTGCGGATATTCATACTGTCTGGCGTGGCAATAATCAGCATGGCTGCTTGTGCAATGTGTGCCTGAATCAACACGTTAGGCTCGGTAGCATTGCCCGTCACCGCAGGTTGGCCCTGTGCTCTCAATTGTTCAACCAAGGCACGGTTTTGTTCAGCAACTACAAATGGAATGCCATGTGCATTTAATGTGCTGGCAATGCGCTGGCCAACGCGACCATAGCCTACCAATACTGCTTGTCCAGATAAAAACTTGCCTTCGGTACTCATCGGCAAGGCGCCCAAGGGGTCCGCGCGTAGTGACAGGCTACGTGCGTAGGCTGAGTGCTGGGTCATCCATTTGGAACTGGGTTTAATCAGCGCAAAAATCAACGGATTTAAGGCAATCGAGATTAAGGCCCCTGCCAATACCAAGCTCATCCCCAGTTGGCTCAATACGCCAAGGGTGACACCTAAGCCTGCCAAAATAAATGAAAACTCCCCAATCTGAGCCAAACTGGCGGCCACTGTCAGCGCGGTATTCAGCGGGTAGCGCAGTAACAACACGATGCTGATGGCTGCCAGCGATTTTCCTACCACTATAATGGCGACCACCGCCAACACTTGGATGGGGTGGGTGACTAAAATGGCAGGGTCAAATAACATGCCCACTGACACAAAAAATAGTACCGCAAAGGCATCGCGTAATGGCAGTGAATCCTCGGCCGCGCGGTGACTAAATTCAGATTCACGCATCAACATCCCTGCAAAAAACGCACCCAAGGCAAACGAGACGTGAAATAACGCAGAGGCAAAATAAGCAACACCAATCGCTGTGGCGACGACGGTCAGCGTAAATAACTCGCGTGACCCTGTGCCAGCCACCACCCACAACAACCATGACAACGCCCGTTTGCCTACGATTAGCATCAGTGCAATAAAGCCGGTGATTTCTAGCAAGGTGATACCTAAGGTTTGCCAAATGGGTTGACTGGCGTTAGCCAATGCAGGCGCATGCCCACCGAGCAGGCTGGCTAAGGCGGGCATTAATACCAACACCAACACGGTGACCATGTCTTCAACCACGAGCCAGCCGACGGCAATTTTGCCATGCATGCTGTCGAGTATGCCCTGTGAAGTGAGTGCTTTGAGTAGCACCACAGTACTGGCACACGATAAAGATAAGCCAAAGATTAATCCTGCCCCAAGTGACCAGCCCCAAACGTGTGCCACCAGCATGCCCAATAGGGTGGCAATTGCCATTTGCGCCAAGGCGCCCGGTAGAGCAATGCCCTTGACGCTGAGTAAATCTTTCACCGAAAAGTGTAAACCAACGCCAAACATTAATAACATCACGCCAATTTCGGACAGTTGTGAGGCAATGGCGACATCCGCAACAAAGCCCGGCGTGGCAGGGCCGATCAACACGCCCGCCAATAAATAGCCAATCAAGGCTGGCATTTTTAATCGCTCTGCCAACAAACCAAACAACAGTGCAAAAGCAAAGGCAGTGGCGATGGTGGTAATTAAATTGAGATCGTGTTCCATCAGGAGGACTCCACACTAGACACTTGGTTAAACTGCTTTTGCTGACAAGGTTGGCATGCTGAGTCGTTGCAGGGCGTAGGTGCACAGCTGCTCCGCCATTTGCCAACGTGTATCAGGGTCATGATTGCCAAAATACAAAATACTAAAAATCCCCTCGATGGTGGATTGGCAAAACAAACTGAGCATGGCTAGGTCGCACTCGGCGCTAAGTTCACCTTGTTGCTGCGCTTGCAATAACAAAGCATCAATCTGGGCAATGCGTTTTGCTTCCCATTGCAACCGTACTTGCATCAGTTCTGGACAATGATTAATGCCTAAGTATAAAAAAAATAATACCCGTTGAATGGCGCTGGACTCGATATAGCTTTTAATTTCATCGAGGCAATATCGTTGTACATTGGCTAAAGCAGCCGTGGCTGGCGCATAAGTAAATGGTTTGACGGCGTCAATTGCGCGAGTCGTCATGGCCATTGCGACGTCTAATTTACCGTGATAATGACCATAGACGGCACCGCGCGACAAGTGGGCGTGATCGGCAATATCTGCCATGGTGGTATTGCTGTAGCCTTGGGCATAAAACACCCGCTCGGCGGCATCTAAAATGGCATCGCGGGTTTTTTGCGCATCTTCTTTGGTTTTTCTGGCCATGGCGGTATCCCTAATCCACGCAACGAATCTTTAAGCAAACGACTATTTTTTATTGAAAAATCAAGTGTGATTATAACATTCAAATTAATTAATCAGACATGATTGATTAATTTTTAAATGCTGTTTAAAATGAAACCTTACTGATCAGCGAAAGAGACCGCATGCCAATTCTGTCCCCGCAATTGCGAACGTATGCTGATCGGATGTTGCGTTTATTGAGTTTGCTGGTACTGGTCGGTTGCTCGCAATCCACGACTGCGCCTACTTCCACAGCCACCTCCGCGCAAACAGCTACCTCTGTGCCAACACCTAGCGTTGACGTCGTCACTGTCGCTTTCTCGGAGGTCCCTAATGTGATTGAGTTGCCTGGCCGTATCGAAGCCTATCGCACGGCAGAGGTGCGCGCGCGCGTTTCTGGCATTGTCACCAAGCGCTTATATCAAGAAGGCCAAGTGGTGAAAGCTGGCACGCCGTTATTTCAAATTAATCCTGAATTGTTGCAAGCCGCAACATTGGAGGCCGAGGCGGAGTTAGCACGCGCGCAAGCACAATTGTTTAACGTCAATGATAAATTGCAGCGCTATCAAGCCTTGGTGAGTGATCAATCGGTCAGTCAACGCGATTACCGGGCCGCGCAAGCCGAAGTGCAGCTGGCCAACGCGGAAGTGGCGTCAGCCAAAGCCAAGCTTGCACGCGCAACCTTAGACCTTGGATATGCGCATGTGACCGCACCAATCGCTGGGGTGGCCCGTCGTGCCTTGATTACAGAGGGTGCGCTGGTGGCAAAAGATGCAGCCACCCCCTTAACCACGATTGAGCAAGTCAATCCAGTGTATGTCAACTTTTCTCAATCCGCCTCTGACGTGTTTGCATTACGTCAGGCCTTGCGTGCGGGCACATTAAAAGGGAATGGCGATCAGTTTGATTTAAGCCTCATTTTGCCTGATGGCACTGTGTACCCCAGTCGCGGCACCCTGTCTTTTAAAGATGTGGCCGTCAATCCAAACACTGATTCTGTGGTCATGCGCGCCATCTTTGAGAATGCGCAACAGATCTTGATGCCGGGCGCTTATGTCCGTATCAAGATCCGTCAGGCGACGCAACCCAATGCCATCTTGATTCCGCGTGATGCGCTGATCCGCGATCAATTTTCGACCAGAGTGTGGGTGGTGAACCCGCAAAATAGCTTGGAGTCGCGCGAGGTGCAGACGCGTCGAATGATCGATCAACATTGGGTGATCGAGCGTGGATTGCAGCCAGGTGAGCGGGTGGTGATCAGTAATGTCGCCACGCAAAGCGCAGGGACGCGAGTCAATCCCAAACAAGTCAATCTCAAGCAAGTCATGCCTAAACAAGTTCACGCTCACCAAGTCACCACCCCAGCCAGCCACCGTAAAGCCATGGCATCATGAATGATCAGCACAACAAAGGGTTGCGATGAGCCGTTTTTTTATTGATCGCCCGATCTTTGCATGGGTGATTGCCATTTTGATGGCATTGGCAGGCTTGATTGCCATCAAGCAGTTACCGATTGCGCAATATCCTGATATTGCCCCGCCCGTCGTGAATATTGCAGCGACTTACCCTGGCGCTTCAGCAAAAGTGGTCGAAGAAACGGTGACATCGATCATCGAGCGTGAAATGAATGGCATGCCCGGCCTCATGTATGTGTCTGCGACCAGCAATCAGGGCATGGCCTCCATCAGTGTCACCTTCCGTCAGGGCACCAACCCAGACTTGGCAGCCGTTGATGTACAAAATCGCCTCAAAAGTGTCGAAGTCCGTTTGCCTGAAATCGTGCGACGCAGTGGCATTACCGTGGAAAAATCCGCAGACAGTTTTCAGTTGATCGTCTCCCTGACTTCCGACGATCACCGTTACAGCGAAATTGATTTAGGCGAGTTAGCCGCTGCCACGGTAATGCCGACGCTGAAACGCGTGCAAGGCGTGGGCAAAGTGCAGTCGTTTAGCCCCGAATACGCCATGCGTATCTGGCCAGATCCTCAAAAAATGGCGGGCCTTCATGTCAGTGTCGGCGAACTATCCAATGCCTTACGTAGTTACAACGCACGCCTGACCCTTGGCCAAGTGGGGGCAAGCGGTGTACCTGATGGCTCGCCGCTGAGTGTTGCTCTAGAAACCGAAGCCACCCTG
The DNA here is from genome assembly GCA_027488395.1 of Methylophilaceae bacterium. GTDB lineage: Bacteria > Pseudomonadota > Gammaproteobacteria > Burkholderiales > Methylophilaceae > Methylophilus. The sequence continues at coordinate 54,210 of JAIYBT010000006.1, forward strand.
AAAACAGTCGAAGATTTTGCCAATGTACCGATACGTGTAATGGCGGATGGTGCTGCATTGTTGGTGAAAGACATTGCTCGTGTCGAGCTGGGTAGCAGCGACTATACCTATCGTTCCAAGGTCAATGGGAAAAACGCCGCTGGCATGGCGATTAAATTAGCACCGGGATCTAACGCAGTCGAAACCATACAACGGGTGAAAGCGGCCATGGTGCAAATGCAGCCGTATTTCCCCCCCAATGTGACGTTTCAGCTGTCGTATGACGCGTCGGCGTTTGTGGCGATTTCAATCAAAAAAGTGGTGCAAACCCTTATTGAAGCGATGTTGCTGGTGTTTGTCGTGATGTACTTATTTATGCAAAATCTGCGCGCCACGTTGATTCCAACCGTGGTGGTGCCGATTGCCTTGTTGGGTACATTTGCGGTCATGTACGCCTTAGGCTACTCCATCAATGTGCTCACCATGTTTGGCATGGTGCTGGCCATTGGTATTTTGGTGGATGATGCCATTGTCGTGGTCGAAAACGTCGAGCGATTGATGGGGGAGGCGGGGTTGTCCGCGTATGACGCAACGGTAAAAGCCATGTCGCAGATCAGTGGTGCTGTGATCGGCATTACCGCGGTACTGGTGTCGGTATTTATTCCAATGGCAATGTTTAGTGGCGCAGTCGGCAATATTTACCGCCAATTTTCATTGGCGTTGACTGTATCCATTAGTTTTTCAGCCTTCTTAGCGTTGTCACTGACGCCTGCGCTGTGTGTGACGCTATTACGCCATGAGACTGGTCACAAAGCGCGCTTTTTTGTTTGGTTTAATCGCAGTGTGCAACGTATCACGGACCGTTACATGCAGGTCACCCGTGGCGTGCTCCACAAGCCCTTGCGTTGGTTGGCAGTGTTTATGTTGATTGTGACGGTAGTTGGCTGGTTATTGATCCGCTTACCAAGTGCATTTTTACCAGATGAAGATCAAGGTAACTTAATGGTCATGGTCTCGCTGCCACAAGGGGCAACCTTGGCAGAAACCGCAGATGTGCTTGGGCAGATGAGCCGTGATATTCAACAAACAGAACCCGTCGATATTATTTTTGAAATCAGTGGCTTTAGCTTTTACGGGACCAGCACGAATAGTGGCATGTTGTTTATTACATTGAAAGATTGGGCGGAGCGGCCAACCCATCAACAACAGGTACAGGCGATTGTGGCACGCATCAATCAACAGTTTACTGGCCGGCCAAATGTGAGTACTTATGCCATGAATGCCCCGCCGTTACCTGAGCTGGGCAGCGTGGGTGGCTTTGATTTGAAATTAGTGGACAAGGCCAATGTGGGAAATGCGGCGTTAGCACAAGCGCGCGACCAACTGCTGGCGCAAGCCAATCGACAGCCAGCGCTCGCCAATGTCTTGTTTGCTGGTCTGTATGATACGCCTGTGGTGACCATGCAACTGCATCGCAGCAAAGCCAATGCGTTGGGCGTTTCCGTGGATGAAATCAACGACACATTGGCCACCTTGCTCGGTTCTAACTATCTCGGTGATTTTGTCTATGGCAATCAAGTGCGTAGAGTATTGGTGCAAGCAGATGGCTCACAACGGCAAACCTTGGAGGACTTACAAAAAATCCGTTTAAAAGTGGCCGACGGTCATTTGGTACCGTTAAGTTCGATCATGACGCTGGATTGGGGGATGGGCTCACCACAGCGCACACGGTTTAATGGGTTTCCTTCTTTTAATATCAATGGCGGCGCTGCACCTGGCTATAGCAGTGGCGATGCCATGCAAACAATGGAGCAGTTGGTGCAAGGCTTGGGACAAGGCATCGGCTTTGAATGGGCGGGACAATCCCTAGAAGAAAAGCAATCTGGCAGTCAAGCCATCCTGCTGTTTGGGTTGTCGATATTGATGGTATTTCTGGTATTGGCCGCACTGTATGAAAGCTGGGCGATCCCATTCGCAGTGATGTTGGTCGTGCCGCTGGGCGTATTGGGGGCGTTGCTGGCGGTGACCTTCCGCGGTTTACCCAATGATATTTATTTTAAAGTTGGTTTAATTGCAACCATAGGCTTATCTGCTAAAAACGCCATTTTGATCGTGGAGTTTGCCCGCGCGCAGGTGTTGCAAGGCATGTCGCTCCGCGAAGCCAGTTTATACGCAGCCAACGCGCGCTTGCGCCCAATTGTGATGACCTCGCTGGCGTTTGGTGTCGGTGTCATCCCATTGGCCTTTTCAAGCGGCGCTGCATCAGGGGCGCAAATCGCAATTGGTACCAGCGTGCTAGGCGGGATCATCACCGCGACCGTGCTCGCGATCTTTTTTGTACCGTTATTTTTTATGATGATGGGGCGGTGGATCAAAAAACCAGTGACATCTGCAGGGAACGACCATGATGATTCCATCTAGAAGCGCCAAACTGTTGACCATCATGCTGGCGATAGCGATCAATGGTTGCTCGCTGATGCCTGCGTATTTGCGTCCTAGCGCCCCTATCCCTGAAACTTACGCTAGCCTTGATGCTGACCCAACGCAATCTGTTAGTGAAACAGGTGTCGATGCCCCCCCTATGACTTGGCAAACCTATTTTGCCGATACCGATGTACAACAGCTGATACAGATAGGCCTCACGCATAACCGTGACTTAAAAACGGCAGTCCTGCGTATCGAGGAAGCCAAAGCCCTCTACGGTATTCAACAAGCCGATCGCTTACCCACGCTACAAGGCACGCTCAACTACGACCGCAGCAAAACCGTGTTCAGCGCCGATCAAAGCTTTCGTGCCGAGTTGTTTCGGGTGGGGGTGGGCATTTCAGAATATGAAATTGACGTATTTGGACGTGTGAAAAGTTTGTCACAAGCTGCGCTTGAGCTTTACTTGGCCGAACAAGCACATCGGCAAACCGTGCAAACGCGATTAGTCACCGAAATTGTCACCCAATATGTCAATTATTTGGCCCTACATCAACAATCGACACTCGCCCAGCAAACCTTGGATGAACGTAAACAAGCCCTCGCGCGGACGCAGCGTCGCTTTGAAGCGGGCGTAGATCAGGCGCTGGATGTGAAGGCTGCGCAGATTCAAGTCGAACAAGTACAAGCGCAACACGTGCAGTGGCAACGTCAACTGGCTGCGACGCAAAGTACGCTGTATTTGCTATTAGGTGAGCAGACCCAGCGTACGCCAATCCCCGTAAAACCCCTGTCCGCGTTAACTTTGGCCGATATGCCGCCAGGCCTGCCTTCTAGTTTGCTGACACGCCGCCCCGATATTGTTGCCGCAGAGCATCAGCTCAAAGCCGCCAACGCAAATATTGGTGCGGCAAGAGCTGCATTTTATCCACGCCTACAACTGACCACCAATGGCGGTTTGGTGAATTCAGCATTGTCGAGGTTGTTTGCGGATAATGGCAGCAACTACTGGACCTTTAGCCCACAATTGACCATCCCGATTTTTAATGACGGTCGCAACAAAGCCAATTTAAATTTGGCCCAAACCCGCGAGCGCATCGAAATCACCAATTACGAAAAAACCATCCAAACTGCATTTAAAGAAGTCATGGATGGTTTAAACACGCGTCGCTTGATCGCCGAACAATTCGCTGCCACAGAACGTTTACGTATGCTTGAAGCCAGCCGTTTGCAATTGGTGAACCGCAAACTGGCGCAAGGCTTGGTGACGTATCTTGATCTGCTTGATGCGCAACGTCATGTACTGGAGGCGCAATCGCAAAGCTTGCTGTTACAACAGCAGGCGTTGCAAAATCAAGTCCGCTTATTTCAAGCACTGGGGGGGCATTAATTCTTCTTAACAAACAGTGGTTGACGCGATGGCGTTTGTATTTTACGATGGCTTAAAATTTAACAATTCATTAACAATGTTAAATAAATTAACTCAGTCCGTAAGCAAACCAGCATGCTTGAACCAACATAGTGTGATTCAAGCTGCCAATATCTCAGAAAAGATCACTATGTCAGCAACGCCTTTATATTTCCACCCAGCCTTAAACGCAATCTTGATGGCGTTCATGCTGCCTTGTAGCATCGCAATGCGCCGCTCTGGCGCCAATCTTTCTGCCAACCCCTATCCGAGTGATTCGCCACAGCGGTGACCACCTCCTTAAGGGTTAGGCGGTGCTGTTGCGTCGTATCCTCCGACACGACATATGCACGTCATTGTTTCAATCTAAGTCTTTATGACCGTATTTACTTTATCCATACAGCTTTTACACCATGATTACTTTTGAGTTTGATAAGGCCAAAAGTCAGGCCAATTTGCATCAACATGGCATTCATTTTATCGCCGCGCAGGCGCTATGGGATGATTGCCGTTTACTTAAAATTCCCGTGCACACGGAAGATGATCCGAGGTATTTGGTCATCGGGTTAATCAACGATCAACACTGGTCTGCGCTGATGCAAGATAGCGGTTCTAATATCGAGCTAATTGCGGTTAGACGCTCACTTACAGAGGAGGTAGCACTTTATGAAAGCCAAATTTTTTGAGCAGCAGTTTGAGCAAGGAATAGATCTCACGGCTGCGCTAGATATCACCCATGCCACGCGCGTGATGCAGGCACAAAAACGCGTGAACGTCGATTTTCCGACATGGATGGTGGAGTCACTCGACCGCGAAGCCTTGAGATTAGGCGTTACGCGCCAATCTATTATTAAAGTATGGTTGGCAGAGCGGCTGGAAAAATCATTGTAGGGTTGGCATCAAATTATCAGGCATGCTGATGGATGACTGCGTCTTCCAAATGCGATGCGCATCAGGAGTCATGACAACACTGTGTTGACGATTGAACGCTTAATCAAATTCCAAGGAGTCAGGGTGTCCAGAGGATGATGTCGCTTGAAAGCATGACTTTTTGCATGCTTGAGACGTAACCTAGTCAACGATGGAGATTCAATGCGCTGCACAATATTACTTTACGTTGAGCATTTCATGATGTTGAGCACGTCACTCACCCATCACGCACGATGATGCAGATTTAATCACGCTGTCCATAGTGGTGCTTTCGGCATTTGCAGGTACTATCTGCCCTCTATCATTCTAAAAGCGTCCTTCCTGCATGCAAAGTGAAATAAAAGCCCCCGTTATCCATGCCGTCGTGGCGGCCGTACAACTACCATCGGTCAGTGATATGGAGTTTGAATCCTCTCTCAACGAACTTCGCGAGTTGGCTAAAACCTTGGGCTACACGATCGTGCATACCTTTGTGCAAAAGCGCGCAGGCTTTGATATGACGGGCTATTTAGGCATTGGTAAGCGCGAGGAAATTCGCGCGTATGTACGCAGCCACGCTGTGGATGAAGCAGCGTTGGATGTCGATGCACTCAATATTGAGGCACTGTTGGTGGATCATGATATTTCACCGTCACAGGCGCGCAACCTCGAAATTGAAGTGGGTTGCGAAGTGATGGACCGCACCATGGTGATATTGGAGATTTTTCATCGTAATGCGCGCTCACGTGCGGCGCGGGCGCAGGTCGAGATCGCCCGCTTGGGCTATATGGCGCCACGCTTGCGCGAGGCGGCCAAACTGGCAGGCCCGCAAGGGCGGCAACGCAGTGGCGCGGGTGGGCGCGGTGCAGGGGAATCGCACACCGAGCTGGATCGACGCAAGATTCGGGACCGCATTGCCGAGCTGCAGCAAGAGATTGTGATCATGGATGGCGAGCGCCGCACGCAACGTGCGCGGCGGCAGGAACGGCAGACGCTGGCTAATGTGGCGCTGGTGGGCTATACCAACGCTGGAAAATCGACGATGATGCGCGCACTCACTGGCAGCGAAGTGCTAGTCGCAAACAAACTGTTTGCGACGCTGGATACCACGGTGCGCGCCTTGCACCCAGAAAGCGTGCCACGCGTGTTGGTAAGTGATACCGTCGGTTTTATTAAAAATCTGCCACATGGCTTGGTGGCTTCCTTTAAATCGACGCTCGATGAGGCGTTGGATGCGGCGCTGTTATTGCATGTGATTGATGCCAGCGATGCGGGGTTTGAGCGTCAGCTGGATGTTACTGATCAGGTGTTAGCGGAAATTGAGGCAGACACCGTGCCAAAAATTCGTGTGTTTAATAAAATTGATGACGTGGGTGATGCCGCAGCGCAAGCTGAATGTACCGCTGCGCTTAAGCGCAAATACCCTGATTGCATCGTCATGAGTGCACGACGGCCAGCGGAAGTGGCCGCTTTACGCCAAATCATTGTTGATTTTTTTCAACAAAATTTAGTAGTAGCTGAGCTGTTTTTGCCTTGGTCGGCGCAACAATTGCGCGGCAACCTCTACAACTCTTGTCAGGTACTGGAGGAACGTTCCGAAGAGGCAGGCACTGTGTTTACTCTACGGGGTGCCGCCAACGATATTCAACGGTTGCGTGATCAGCTAAGCCGACCATCCTCCACACCCGCCGATAACGCCGACTAGATGCAGCGTGGCGAGCGCAGCGCCAACGCCGTTTCCGCTGGATTTAAGGCACTGGGCGTCATGCTTCAGGTCTTTTCCAATCCGCACTTTTAGCATGGACATGCCAATTGGCTTGTCCATTTTTTTCGTTGCATCAACACTAAAATACCTAAAATTTTTTTGCTTTGCTAACAATGACTTAAACAATCAATCGCAATATATTGTGTTTTTATTGTTGAAAAGCCATATATATTGATTTAAAGTGCGATTTCGTACGGTATACAGCGCCAGATCTGGCGCTGTATTTAAAAGGGAATTTGGTGCCTGTATTTGCAAAAAATACCAAGCCAAAGCTGCCCCCGCAACTGTAATCAGCGAGTTGTTCACCCGTCATGTGCCACTGAAGCAATTTGGGAAGGCCTGTGTGAACAATATTGACCTGAGAGCCAGGAGACCTGCCGTAGTGATGTTTTTTTAACGTTTGAGGCGGGGTGTCCTCGGCAGATGTTGTGATGTGTGGCTTGGGTGTTCTATGCTCAACTGTGCATTGCAGTTGAGATGTTTCTATCACAGTGATGCACTGCGTTAGAAGTGTCTACGCCATGTAACCTTCGCTTCCATTTTTGGGAGCAATCAATGTCTAAATATGCCAGCATGCAGGTCACCAAACGGGATGGCCGCACCGAACCGATCAACCTTGATAAAATTCACCGCGTGCTCGATTGGGCCACGCTTGGCTTAAGCAATGTCTCGGTGTCGCAAGTTGAGTTGAGTTCACACATTCAATTTTATGACGGTATCCGCACCGATGTTATTCATGAAACCATTATTAAATCTGCCGCGGATTTAATTTCGGAAGCCACGCCCGATTATCAATACGTGGCGGCACGATTGGCGATTTTTCATTTACGCAAAATCGCTTTTGGCCAATTTGAGCCGCCATCCCTTTATGCACACGTGCAACGACTCACTGCCTTAGGTAAATACGACGCGCATCTATTACAAGATTACACGCCAGCGGAATTTGAGCAGTTAAATGGTGTGCTAGATCACGGCCGCGATTTGCTATTTTCTTACGCGGCGGTGAAGCAGTTGGAAGGTAAGTATTTAGTGCAAAACCGCGTGACCAAACAAGTAGATGAAAGTCCGCAATTTTTGTATCTATTGGTGGCAATGTGTTTGTTTGCCAAGTACACCGGCCAAACCAGACTCGATTTGATCAAGCGTTTTTATGATGCGGTTTCCACTTTTAAAATTTCACTGCCTACCCCCATCATGGCCGGCGTACGTACGCCCACCCGTCAATTTAGCTCCTGCGTGTTGATTGAGTGTGACGACAGTTTAGCCAGTATCAATGCCACCACCAGCGCCATTGTCAATTATGTGTCGCAACGCGCAGGCATTGGCATTAATGCAGGTCGCATACGCGCTTTGGGCAGTGCGATTCGCGGTGGCGAGGCACAACATACAGGGTGTTTACCCTTTTATAAATTGTTTCAAGCGGCGGTAAAGTCTTGCTCACAAGGCGGTGTACGTGGTGGGGCGGCAACCTTGTTTTATCCACTCTGGCATTTAGAGGTGGAGTCGTTATTGGTGCTTAAAAATAACCGCGGTGTCGAAGAAAACCGCGTACGTCATTTGGATTACGGGGTACAAATCAATCGCTTGCTTTATCAACGCCTGATTCATAGCGCGTCGATTACATTGTTTTCTCCGCATGAGGTGCCCGGCTTATACGATGCTTTTTTTGCCGATCAGGCCCAGTTTGAAGCGTTGTATGTGCAATATGAAGCACAGCCTGACTTACGTAAAAAATGCATGCCAGCGGTGGAATTGTTTTCGCTGTTGATGCAAGAACGTGCAGGCACTGGGCGCATTTATATTCAAAACGTTGACCATTGCAATACACATAGCCCGTTTGATCCAAGCGTGGCGCCAATACGACAATCCAATCTTTGCATGGAAATCGCGCTACCCACCACCCCGCTCAATGCGCTTGATGACACGCAAGGTGAAATTGCCCTATGTACTTTGTCTGCGTTTAATTTAGGGGCATTGCAATCCTTAGATGAGTTGGAAGACTTGGCGGAATTGGTGGTGCGCGCCTTGGACGCGCTACTGGATTATCAGCATTATCCAGTGCCAGCGGCACGACGGGCTACTGATTTACGACGCGCTTTGGGCGTGGGAGTGATTAACTACGCCTACTTTTTAGCGAAACATGGTTGTGATTACAGTAGTGGCTCGGCCTTGCCACTCACCCATCGTACCTTCGAGGCTATTCAGTATTACTTACTAAAAGCCTCATCCACCTTGGCCGAGGAGCTTGGTCCGTGTGGCGCGTTTCACCAAACAACCTACGCACAAGGCGTGTTGCCGATAGATACCTACAAAAAAGAACTAGATCAACTGTGTTCAGAGCCGTTAGCCCTCGATTGGGAAGCCTTGCGGGTGCAAATTCAGCATACAGGCTTGCGTAACGCGACCTTGACCGCGCTTATGCCATCCGAAACCTCTAGTCAAATTGCCAACGCGACCAATGGCATCGAACCACCGCGCGGCTTGGTTTCGGTCAAGCAATCCAAAGACGGGGTGTTGCGGCAAGTGGTGCCTGAGATAGAGCGGTTGGGTGCGCAGTATGAGTTGTTGTGGAACATGCCGAACAATGCCGGCTATTTAAATCTAGTCGGTGTGATGCAGAAGTTTGTTGATCAATCGATTTCTGCCAATACCAATTATGACCCTGCACGTTTCGAGGGTGGTCGCGTACCGATGAAGCAATTACTTAAAGATTTATTGCAAGCCTACAAACTCGGGATCAAAACCTTGTACTACCACAATACCCGCGATGGTGCGTCCGATGGCGGCGTAGAGGCCACAGACGATGGCTGCGCCAGTGGTGCGTGCAAAATTTAAAGGGAAAGCTTACGGTTGAGGATGGCAGTCCCCCGCAAGCAACACTGATCTACATGCTGCAGTGGATCGCCATGCAGTGTGAACATTTTTAGAAGGAACAATGGCCATGGCTTTTAGCATTTTTTCAACGGGGCAACACCAAGCCCTTACGCAACCGATGTTTTTTGGGCAACCGGTGAATGTTGCGCGATATGACCAACAAAAATACCCAGTGTTTGAAAAACTGATTGAAAAACAACTGTCATTTTTTTGGCGGCCTGAAGAAATTGATGTGTCGCAAGACCGTGCCGATTTTCAACAATTGCCGGCCCATGAACAGCATATTTTTATCAGCAATCTCAAATATCAAACCTTATTAGATTCGATCCAAGGGCGTAGCCCCAACTTGGCTTTTTTACCCTTGGTTTCATTGCCAGAGTTGGAAACATGGATGGAAACTTGGGCGTTTTCGGAGACCATACACTCACGCTCCTATACGCATATTATTCGGAATATTGTGCATGAACCTGCCGTCATGTTTGATGACATCGTGCGTAACACTCACATCCGAGCGCGCGCCACGGACATTGCGCATTATTACGATGCATTGATTCAACAAAGCATGCTGTACTCGCAACTGGGGGAGGGTGAGCATCTGATCAATGGCGAGCGTGTCATTATCAGTATGCGGCAACTAAAAACAACGCTCTACCGCTGTTTGATGAGCGTCAATATTTTAGAGGCGATTCGATTTTATGTCAGTTTTGCCTGCGCATTTGCCTTTGCCGAGCGCAAACTAATGGAGGGCAACGCTAAAATTATCCGCTTGATTGCACGCGACGAGGCCCTGCATTTAACTGGGACGCAACATATGTTGAATATCTTGCGCAGTGGTCAAGATGATCCTGAATTTGCTGAGATTGCCGCGCAATTACAACCAGAATGTGTGGCGATGTTTAAACAAGCGGCAGAACAAGAAAAACAATGGGCAGCTTACTTATTCAAGGATGGCTCCATGATTGGGCTCAATCAAGATATTTTGAGTCAATACGTCGAATACATGACCAATAGCCGTATGATTGCAGTGGGCTTGCCTGCAGCGTTTCCACAAGTAAAACATCATCCGATTCCCTGGATGAATACTTGGTTGGCTTCGGACACCGTGCAAGTCGCGCCGCAAGAGGTCGAGTTAAGTTCATATTTGATTGGTCAGATTGATGCTGAGATCTCGGCTGAAGATTTGCACGCTTTTGAATTATGATGGCTCAGCCGATACAAACTGCGCACTTACGGTTTTATTTACTGCCGTATGAAAGCTTACTCGATGGGTTAGAGCGTACAGGCCACGCCATCGAGTATCAATGCCGTAGCGGCTATTGCGGTGCGTGTCGCTTAACGTTGGATCAAGGCTCAGTCACGTATCTGACTGAGCCATTGGCCTATGTGGCGGCCGATGAGGTATTGCCATGTTGTTGTGTGCCTAACACCCCGATACAACTGGCTTGCGGGTTGCACCTAGCGCTTGACCAACCTGTAGAACAACCACTCGACCAAGCGTTGGAACAAACGTTAGAACAAGTCATGACAGAGGACAGCGCGCCATTTCAACACATGTTATTTGATGCGCCCATCACGATGGGGGTAGATCAGCCATTCAAACAAAGCCGTACAAGGCGTGTACGTGCGCTAACCGCGCACACGCACAATTTAAGTTTATTTATTTAACGCTGTAAGCCAATTAAGCATTGCTCGAAACAATGGCATCCAACACATCTTCGTAGTTGCTGCTCATGGGTTTTGCTTGCGTCAGTAGCTCACAACTTAACACTTCACAGCGACGATACATTTGTTCAATTTTCTCGTCGGCATCTGCGCGCGATTTGCCATAAATCTGCAAATTTTTGACGATGACACCGTTTGCACTACGAATGGTATAACTATATTTTCCAGCACTTTCCACGGACATGGTGACATTACCCCAAAATTGCGACATCGATTGTTGATTGTGATGATACGTTTAACAATAGCAGAGATTGATTAACCTGTATATGTGGTGCAAGGGTGGATTGTTGTTGCAATTCAACAGTTTAGGCGGGGTTTTTGGTGTTGATTCGGCTTTTTAAGCCTCTTCGCGAGGCGGCAGATACAGGTGATGGGTATGGATGTAGCGCAATACGGCCTCTGGAATAAACGCATCTGCGGCGGGATTCGCTTGTGATAATTGCTGACGCAATAGGGTGGATGAAATATCGGGTGGGGTGACTGTTAAATAGCTGATATATCCGTGTTGATGCTGAGAAAACACGGAGGCCGCAACTGTGATCGGCACCTGTTTGCCGATGTGTGCCGCATGTAACGTCAGCGATGGTTCAGCATGTGCACGATGCACAACCAACAAATGGGCATGGTCTAACAATGCTTGCCAAGCATGCCAATGCATTAAGTTGGCATAACTATCTTGGCCAAGGATCAAACACAGTGATGCATGGGGAAACTGTTGACGCATCAGTTGCAGCGTATCAACAGTATACGATGGGCCGCTACGCTCGAGCTCTAGGGTATCCAGCACAAAGTGCGGGTGATGTTGAATTGCCAGTTGCACCATAGCAGCACGATCTGTAGCAGCGATGATAGGCTGCGCTTTATGCGGTGGCATGGCGGCGGGGATAAAACGAATCTGCGCGCACGAGAGCGTCTCTAACACACTGTGTGCGAGCGCAATATGGCCGCGATGGATGGGATTAAACGTACCGCCAAATAAGCCAAGCAGAGGGTAAGGTTGCATGGGTGAGCACCTACTCAGCGGTTGCTGAAACATGGCCAGCCGCCAATATGGCGCCTAGGATTGCGCCTAATATTGGGCTTGGTGTTGCGTTTAGGCGCGAATATGCCCGTCACCCAACACCACAAATTTTAAGGAAGTCAGTCCGTCTAAACCAACGGGGCCACGGGCATGCAACTTATCGGTGGAAATGCCAATTTCTGCGCCAAAGCCATATTCAAACCCATCGGCAAATCGGGTCGAGGCATTGACCATGACACTGCTGGAGTCTACCTCACGCAAAAAGCGGCGTGCGTGCGTATAGTTTTCAGTGACAATCGCTTCGGTATGTTGGCTCGAGTGTTGGTTAATGTGCGTAATGGCTTCATCCAGATTGGCCACCACTTTGCATGAAATAATGGCATCTAAATATTCGGTGTAATAATCTTGTTCGGTGGCAGCGATGGCTTGCGGTACCAAAGCGCGGGTATCCGCACAGCCACGAATTTCAATGCCATGCGCGGTCAACATCGCGGCTAGTCTTGGTAATGCCTGAGGCGCAATACTGCGCGCAATCAGCAAGGATTCTGCAGTGTTGCAAGTGCCCAAACGTTGCGTTTTTGCGTTTTCTAAGATCCGCACCGCTTTGTCCAGATCGGCATCATCGTCGACATAGACATGGCAATTGCCATCTAAATGCTTAATTACAGGGATACGCGCATCTTGACTGATGCGCTCGATCAAGCCTTTGCCACCGCGTGGCACAATCACATCGACATATTGTTTCATAGTGATCAGTTCACCCACTGCGGCGCGGTCGGTGGTTTCAACCACCAATACCGCTGTTTCGGGTAAGCCAGCCAGCCTTAAGCCTTGATGCACCAGTTGAGCCAACGCTTGGTTGCAATGGATTGCTTCACTACCGCCCCGTAAAATACAAGCATTGCCTGATTTAATGCATAAGCCTGCGGCATCCACTGTCACATTGGGCCTGGCTTCATAAATAATGCCAATCACGCCGAGGGGGACGCGCATTTGTCCAATTTGAATGCCAGAAGGCCGATATTTGAAATTGCTCATCTCACCAATCGGGTCAGCTAAGCTGGCAATTTGCTCCAGCCCTTCAGCCATAGAGGCAATCGATTTTTCACTCAGACTTAAGCGGTCTAGCATGGCCGCTTCCAGCCCATTGGCTTTCGCGCTCGCAAGGTCTTGCTGATTGGCTGTCAGCAAGTCATTGGCATGGGCGCGAATCAAGCTGGCAATGTGGCGCAACGCCTGATTTTTAATGTCGGTGTCAGCTTTGGCCATTAAGCGGGAGGCTGCGCGTGCTTGCTCGCCCAACTGTTGCATATAGTGTGGAATATTCATGTGCTTATTTTAACCTAAAAGCGAACACGGATTATGCGCGTACCCGTTGCCCAGCCGGTTTACCTTTTGCCGTTCGCGCAATGCCAGTACATAATCGCGATAATTCAAGCCAAGCATCACCGGGCGCAATGCCCTTTGCAATCCGATCAATCTCAGCCAGTTTTTGCAACGCAGCCTCAATATGTTTTTGCGGTAAGCGCGTCAGCGCGCGTTTGACCAAGGTTTGCCGATCACCAAACAACCGGGCCTGACTGAGTGCCTGTGACTCGGTTTGCCCTGTTGCCATCGCCATCCGCACTTGCAGTAAAGGGCGAAATAACCATACCAGCGGGTTCATCACAGCGACTGCAGTTTCCCCTTCCTCACGTAAGCCTTGAATAATGCGTAGGGTGCGACTTTGATCGCCACTGAGCATGGCTTCTGCCAGTTGGGACACATCAAACCGTGCGACATTGAGGACACATTGCTGAATCGCCTCAAAAGCAAGCGGCCCCGGGGGATACAGTAAGCCTAATTTTTGAATTTCTTGATAGGCGGCTAATAAATTGCCCTCGACTTGATGTGCAATAAACTGTCTGGACGCTTCATCAGCCTGTTGTTGTTGCATCGCCAAGCGCTCGGCAATCCATTGCGGTAATTGGTTGAGGGGTATTTGGTTCAGTTGGATCAACACGCCCGCTTGCGTCAGTGCTTCAAACCATGCACTTTGGGTCATGTCACGATCAGGCGCGGGCAAGGTGATGATGACCGTGAGATCCGTCAGTGCTTGACCTGCCAATTGAATCAGCGCTTTGGCACCTTCTACGCCTGGTTTGCCAGTCGGACAATGGATTTCAAGCAAGCGTTTTTCAGCAAACAACGAGAAACTCTGGGTAAATTGTGCGATTTGTTGCCAATTGAAATAGCGCTCTGCGGTGAAGCTGGCGCGCTCCTGTGCGCCGTGCTGACGCGCTGCGGCACGAATGCGGTCTTTGGCTTCGGTGATAGAGAGCGGTTCATCGCCGGCAAGCACGTAGAGTGCGTGCTGAGGTGGCAGGTGTTGTGCCAGTTGCGCGGATTGAATGCGCATCTGTTATGGGCTATTTTTGAGGGCAGACAAGCGCCGTAAAATACCATTCATGACTTCAACTTGCATATTTTCAACCAAGCGTCTTTCTTCCAGTTGTTTGCCAAGTGTATTGATGTCGTCATAGGTGTAATCGCGCCGACTTTCAATTTGCAAAGGCAGTGTCCATGTCGTCTCTAAATTGGTTTTAGTACGATATTGCACGCGATAATACAGCTCAAATTCACGCACAACCCCTGTCCCCGCTAAAGATAAAATTCGTTTTTCATTTTGTTCTTGCAACAACTCAAGCCGTAAATCCGCATCTGCAGAATCGGTGACTAATTTGATTCCCTGCGCTTTTAGTTGTTTTTTTAAGGCGGTAGTGATGGCGCTAGTGCCGGATAACTGAACGGTTTTGAAGGGAATGGGTGCTGGGGTGCGCAAATAGAATCCGCAGCTTGTAAGCGTTAATACGAGCGACACCCAGCCTAAAAGCGCACGCCATTTGCAGAGTATAGACATACGATTCCCTTTCAAGCTTATGCAACTACGATATTGATCAACTTATTCGGCACCACAATGATTTTCTTCACACTACCTTCGGCTAAAAATTTTTGTACAAAGTCTTGATTGACGGCGGTGGCTTCAATTTGTGCTTTGGCCATGCTTTTGGGAATGCTAATACTGCCACGCAATTTACCATTGACTTGCACCACGTACTCCACCTCATCTTGCACCAAGGCAGAAGTCACTGGTTCTGGCCATTTTGCAGTGAGGATATCCTCACCAAACTGGAGTTGTTGCCAAACCGCTTGGGTGATGTGCGGCGCAATCGGCGACAGTACGCGTAACAAAATCGAATAGCCTTCAAACGCCACCGCTGGCCATTCCGTTTCAGCTTCTTTAAGCACTTTTTCCAGGGTGTTGAGGATTTTCATACAAGCCGATGCCACCGTATTAAATTGCAACCGCGCCAAATCCACGTTGGCTTGTTTGAGGATGGTATGAATATCACGACGATGATGCGCTAGCTCGCCACTCAACTTGTTCGGCATGTCCGTTTGTTTGACGGTTGAAAGCGCGACTGCAAACTGCCATACCCGTTTTAAAAAGCGGTGTGAGCCTTCAACGCCGCTGTCAGACCACTCAAGTGTTTGTTCAGGTGGTGCGGCAAACATCATAAAAAAGCGCGCAGTGTCTGCACCGTATTGTTCAATCAGCGATTGTGGATCTACACCGTTACGTTTGGATTTAGACATGGTGCCGATGCCTTGATACTCCACCGCTGAGCCATCTTTGTTGAGGGTGGCGCCGATGATTTTCCCTGCTTGGTCATGTACCAAAGTGATTTCTTCTGGTGCAAAATATTCTATGCCCCCTTTAGCGGTGCGCCGTGAAAAAATATGATTGAGCACCATGCCTTGGGTGAGCAAGTTGGCAAATGGCTCGTCATAGTTGACCAAGCCTTGACCGTCGATTTGAATATCGCGCATGACTTTGCTCCAAAAGCGCGAGTAAAGTAAATGCAAAATCGCGTGCTCGATGCCGCCAATATATTGGTCGACGGGCATCCAATGGTTGGTTTGCGCGTCCACCATGGCGTCATTGCGAAAGCCAGAGGCATAACGGGCGTAATACCAACTGGAATCCACAAAGGTATCCATGGTGTCGGTTTCACGTTTTGCTGGTTTGTTGCAACGAGGACAACTGCAATCAATAAAGCTCGACAGTTTATTGAGCGGGTTCCCCGCGCCATCGGGCACACAGTCCTCAGGTAATCGCACTGGTAATTGGTCATCAGGGACAGGCACATCCCCACAATCATCGCAATGAATAATTGGGATAGGGCAACCCCAATAGCGTTGGCGAGACACGCCCCAATCGCGCAATCGCCAATTGGTTTGTTTGCCACCCAAGCCTTTGGCTGCTAAATCGGCAGCCACTGCGTCAACCGCAGCTAAATAACCTAAATCATTATATTTTCCAGAGTGTATGCACACCCCTTTTTGTTTATCGCCATACCATTCTTGCCAATGTTGGCTATCAAAGCTGTGGTCAACCACGCTGATGACTTGTTTAATAGGGAGTTGGTATTTTTTTGCAAAGCCAAAGTCGCGTTCATCGTGTGCAGGCACCGCCATGACGGCACCTTCACCGTAGGTCATGAGCACATAGTTACCTACCCAAACGGGAATCGCCTCGCCTGTCAGCGGATGGGTCACGGTCAGGCCTGTGTCCATGCCTTCTTTTTCCATGGTCGCCATGTCGGCTTCCATCACTGAGCCTTGTTTACATTGCGCAATAAAAGCTTGTAATTGCGGGTTGTTGACTGCGGCATGGGTAGCCAATGGGTGTTCTGCGGCTACCGCGCAAAAAGTCACCCCCATAATCGTATCAGCGCGGGTGGTAAATACCCACAGTTTACCGTCGTCAATCAAGGCACCTGACGGGTGTTGTATCGTGTGACTAAAAGCAAAGCGCACCCCAGTGCTTTTACCAATCCAATTGGCTTGCATGGTTTTTACGCGCTCAGGCCAGCCTGTCAGTTGGTCTAAGTCATCCAGTAATTGTTGCGCGTAACCAGTAATATTGAGGTAGTAGCCGGGAATCTCACGTTTTTCGACCAAGGCGCCAGTGCGCCAGCCACGGCCATCAATCACTTGCTCGTTGGCGAGTACGGTTTGATCGACAGGATCCCAATTCACGACTTGGGTTTTTTTGTAAGCGATGCCTTTTTCCAGCATGCGCAAAAATAACCACTGATTCCATTGGTAGTAATCGGGTTGGCATGTCGCCAGTTCACGTGACCAATCAATCGCAAATCCGAGTGATTTCAACTGCTTACGCATATAAGCAATGTTGTCATAGGTCCATTTTGCTGGCGGCACGCTGTTTTGAATCGCCGCGTTTTCAGCAGGTAAGCCAAACGCATCCCAACCCATCGGTTGCAATACGTTAAAGCCTTTCATGTGGTGATAACGGCTGAGTACATCGCCAATGGTGTAATTACGTACATGCCCCATATGCAGCTTGCCACTGGGATATGGAAACATCGACAAACAATAGTATTTTGGCTTGTTTGACGCTGGATCGGCGCGAAAGCTCTGGCGGCTTTCCCAGTGTTGTTGTGCTTGTTGTTCGATATCTTTAAATGGATACTGCGCTTGCATGTAGTTTCAGACGCTTAAAAGAAAAAATAGATTATACCTGAGATGAATCTGCCATATAGATAAGGGGGTTTAACCCCGATTGAAATATTCTCCCTAGCGGCTGGCGGTGGTGGTGGATATCCACCAACTGTGTGAGATTTGGTGGATATCCACCACTCTATAAGCTATTGAATATTAACAATTTTTTTAAGTATCCTAGAGATGTCATTTTAAAACAAAAGTTTATGCAATTAACATAAGTTATGGTACGGCGTTTGCCTGACATTGATTACGTTTATTCATGTTGGAGTTGTACCATGCAGCAATCTCGAAAATCTCTCATTGCACTCGCCACTGCGCTTGCCTTGCAAGCCTATGCACAACAGCTCTTGGCTGATACGTCAGCAAACAACCAAAACACGGTTGAGTTAGAGCCACTTGAAGTACGGGGCATCTTGCCTGATCGTTTGGATGCTGTACCAGGCGCCTATGTGGTCATTGATCAAAAAGCCATTGAAGAAAGACGCCCATTTTCAATTCAAGAAGCGCTTATTGCGGTGCCTGGTGTGAATGTCGTCGGTGAAAACAGCTTTGGATTAGGTTTAAATATCGGCGTTCGTGGCTTAGATCCTCGCCGTACTTCTCGAACATTGGTGATGGAAGATGGGGTGCCGCTTCAATTGGGTCCATACGGTGACCCCTCTTTGCACTTAACAACACCGATGGAACGCATTCAACGCATTGAAGTGGTCAAAGGCTCTGGGCAGATTTTATATGGTCCACAAACCGTGGGCGGTATGATTAACTTCGTGACACGTCCTGTGCCAAATGACGGCAAAGTGCATGCTACAACGCAGGCGGTGATTGGCAACAATGACTTTACTGGCTTATATGGCAGCATTGGCGCTGGAGATACGCGAGGCGGCTTAATGATTGATGCTTTGCATAAAAAGGGCGATGGCATCCGCGATCAGCATGATTTCGAAATCCAAGAATACACTGCAAAGGGCCAACTTAACTTTACTGATCGCCAAAAGTTAACTGCGAAAGTCGGCTATTACAAAGAAGATTCGCATGTATCCGAAACTGCACTTGGCGCCGCTGAATATGCCATCGATAAATACCAAGCACCCACAGGCAATAACGATCGCTTTGAACTTGAGCGTAAAAATGCACAGCTTACGCATATTTTTGATATCAATGACAATATGCGTTTAACCACCAATGCCTACTATGTCGATGTGTATAGAACCTCATTTCGGCAAATTAATGCTTCGGGTGAAAATGCGGGCTTTTCGAGATTAAGTAATTGTCCAGGTGGGTTGCCAGGAGGCAATAATACTCTATCGAATGCTGATCAGTGCGGCGGTCGCCATCGTCCTCGGGATTTTCAATACTGGGGTATTGAGCCTCGCTTAGATTTTAAACATACATTATTCGGCCTACAAAGTGATGCGGTGATTGGTTTTAGATACCATGAAGAAGCACAAAAACGTCAACAATTCCGTGGTAATACAGCGGCTGCTCAAAGCTTAAGTTATATACAAGATAACTTTATTACCGAAGCCGGTGGCCAATTTTCTGAAGATATCCGAATTGATGTCGAAGCCAAATCTTACTATATGCAAAATACATTTTATGCAGGGGATTTTGCAATTACGCCTGGGTTACGATACGAAGATATTCAACAAAAAACTCGGATAAACCGAGCAGGTGGCGCAGCCGTCAATGTAGCTGGCACCAATGATCAATCGCAATTGTTACCAGGCTTAGGTGTGGCTTGGAATGGCAGCAGCAATACCACGGTGTTTGCGGGTGTACACAAAGGCTTTGCACCCCCGCGCGCGAGCCGTGACTTGGATGGCGCAAACCTCTCAAATACCAAAGCCGAAGAAAGTACTAACTATGAGCTGGGTATGCGATCTTCTTATGTCAAAGGGTTGCGTATTGAAAGTACCTTGTTTCACACCAATTTTGATGAGATTGTCATTGAACAACCTGCTGGTCGCTTTGTGAACGCAGGGGAGACGGAACAATCGGGCATTGAATTGGCAGGGCGTGCAGATTTCGGGACCATGTTTGATTCCTCACACAATCTGTATTTAATGGGTTCTTATACCAATGTGTTTAAAGCAGACTTTGAGAAGGGCGTGAATCGTGGCAATCGTTTGCAATATGCGCCTAAACACATTGCCTCAGTGAGTGTGGGATATCAGCATCCAGTAGGATTTGATGTGCGGGTGGGTGCAGACTATGTCAGTGAACAATTTGCAGATAGCGCAAATACGCGCATTGAAAATGCCGCGGGCACCACAGGGACGATTCCAGCCTATACCTTATTGAATGTATCAGCCAATTACCGTCCTGTTGGGTCTCACCTGACCTATTTCTTAAGTGGTTATAATTTGGCAGACAAAGAATTCCTCGCTAGCCGTGTTGATGGCAAGGTGGCGGGTCGTCCACGCCAAGTATTTGCTGGTATTCGCTTTGATTTTTAACTCACCATGCGTTAAAAAGCCCGCAAATGCGGGCTTTTTTTAATCTATTTTTTATTAAACCAAGGCAGTAAAAATCGCTTGTTTAATCGTGCTTAATTCACCCAAGCCGTTGACCTTGACGTATTTAGGTGCGCCACCAATGCCTGAGTTGGCCCAGTCAGAGTAGTAGCCAATCAATTGTTCTGTTTGCTCGTGGTAAACCTGCAAGCGTTTTAATACGACTTCTTCTTTGTCGTCATCCCGTTGCACTAAATCTTCGCCAGTAACATCGTCTTTGCCAGCCACTTTTGGTGGATTAAAGGTAACGTGATAAGTGCGTCCAGAGGCCGGGTGGCTGCGACGACCACTCATGCGCTCAACAATGGCGTGGTCAGGCACATCAATTTCAACCACGTAATCGATTCCCACCCCTGCTTGTTTCATGGCTTCGGCTTGTGGAATGGTGCGTGGAAAGCCATCAAACAAAAAGCCGTTGGCGCAATCAGCATCTTTGATGCGTTCTTTGACCAAGCCTATGATGACCTCGTCTGGTACTAAGCCTCCCGCATCCATGAATTTTTTGGCTTCCAAGCCAAGTTGCGTGCCTGCTTTAACCGCTGCGCGCAACATATCTCCAGTCGATATTTGTGGGATATTAAATTTCTCTTTGATGAAAGTGGCTTGGGTACCTTTACCAGCACCGGGCGCGCCCAGCAAAATCAAACGCATGTCATGCTCCAAATTAGGTTTTTTTTAAAGGTTGGATTATATCAGGCTAGTGCGTGGCTGCTAGAAAATTGCTGATAGCCACAAACTGTGCCACGCTTAAATTTTCCGCACGTAGTTGTGAATCAATGGCTAATGCAGCAAACCCTGTATCGTCTAACAAGCCTTTGAGCGTGTTACGCAGAGTTTTGCGCCGTTGACCAAATGCCGCCAACACCACCTTGGCAAACAGAGCTTCATTGGTGGCAGGGAAAGGCAATTGCGCGTGAGGGATGCAACGTACAAACGCCGATTCCACTTTTGGGGGCGGGTCAAACGACTCTGGCGGCACGGTGACTAAATATTCCATCTGCAAACGGTATTGCAGCATGACAGATAATCGTCCATATGCTGATGTACTGGGTGCCGCCACCATGCGCTCGACCACTTCTTTTTGTAGCATAAAGTGCATGTCGATGATTTGCGCAGTGTTTTCTAGTAGCTTAAACAAAATGGGACTAGAAATGTTGTATGGCAAATTACCGACCACGCGGATACGAGGGGCAATCACCTGAAAATCAAATTTCAACACATCTTGATTGTGAATGCTGAGTTGACCTGCAGGATAGTAACCTTGCATCCATGTAATGATGTCACGGTCGATTTCAACCACATGTAAATGATTGAGTTGTTTGAGTAGGGGTTGGGTCATTGCGCCCAACCCTGGTCCAATCTCAACCATCACATCGTTTGGCTGCGGTTGTATGGCTTGAATCAAGCTTTGAATCATGGCTTGGTCAATTAAAAAGTTTTGTCCAAAGCGTTTTTTCGGCAGGTGTTTCATTAGGGCGTAGTGGTTTTCTGGGTCATCTCGATGGCTAATTCTATGGCATGCAACAAACTACCGACTTCAGCGGCGCCGCTTCCTGCAATATCCAGCGCGGTGCCGTGATCAACCGAGGTGCGAATAATCGGCAAGCCCAAGGTGACGTTGACGCCTTCGCCAAAGCTGGCATGTTTCAATACGGGTAAGCCTTGATCGTGATACATCGCAAGAAAAGCATGGGTTTCGGCCATGTTTTTGGTCGAAAACATGGTGTCTGCGGGCAGTGCACCGACGAGTTGCATGCCTTGTTGACGCAGTTGTTCGAGCACGGGATCAATGGTTTCGATTTCTTCACGGCCTAAATAGCCGCCTTCGCCCGCATGCGGGTTAAGACCGGCGACCACAATGCGCGGATTGTGGATGCCAAATTTTGTCTTTAAATCTTGATGCAAAATACGGATCACTTGCGTTAAATGTGCGCGGGTAATGGCGGGGCTCACTTGCATGAGGGGTAAGTGGGTAGTGACTAATGCCACACGCATGCCACCACCCACCAGCATCATCACTACCGTTGGCACATTGCAGCGTTCTGCCAGGTATTCAGTGTGGCCACTAAAAGCGATGCCTGCATCATTGATCACCCCTTTATGCACGGGCGCGGTCACCATGGCATCAAATCGCCCAGATTGACAACCTGATAACGCATGATCGAGCATGCTTAATACCACTGGGCTGTTGTTTGGGTCTAGGTGTCCAGCCGTGACGGGCGCGATATTGGCAAAATGATCAATATATAACTCACCATTGCCACGGTGTGAAGGTTGATCAGGATGTGCGGTATGCAGCGTGATTGCGATACCCATTTGTAAGGCGCGGGATGCCAATGTTTCGCGGTCGGCCAACAGCGTGATCTGGGCAGGTAAAACACAGTGTGCCAATTTGACGCAGATGTCCAACCCAATCCCCGCAGGTTCCCCCGCAGTGACGACGATTCGCGGTAGGCGATGGGTCATGCGGTTAAAACTTATCTTCTAAACGTAGTTCCACAAAGGCTTTATCACGCATTTCACGAATCCAGTCGTTGTAGGCTTCTTCCGCTTTGCGCGTACGAATTTCTTGGCGGGCTTTTAAACGGCGCGATTCTTTAGACATGTCTTGTTTCCGTCGTTCTAGCACTTCAATCAAATGCCAGCCAAATTGACTGCGCACTGGCTGGCTGACTTCGTTGATGCCCAGTTCATTCATGGTTTTTTCAAACACAGGCACGGTATCGCCCGGATTTAACCAGCCTAAATCGCCACCGCTAGAAGCACTGCCATCTTCAGAATACTGACGCGCCATATCAGCAAAAGGCGTGTTGTTATCGATGCGTTCTTTGATGCCATCAATTTTAAGTTTCGCTTCTTTGTCGGACATGACCTCATTCGGCTTTAATAAAATATGACGGACATGGGTTTGTTCAACAATGAGCGTGTTTGCAGCGGCGCGTCGCTCGTTGAGTTTAAAAATATGTATGCCATTGCCACTTCTGATCGGTCGACTAACCCCACCGACTTGTAAATTTTTTATCAAGTCTAAAAATTGTGCTGGCAATTGTTGGCCGTTGCGCCAACCCAACACCCCTCCGTCCAGGGCATTGGGCGCTTGCGAGTAATTAGCAGAGGCTTTTTCAAAACTCATGCCGCCTTCAAGCGCTTTCAGCACTTGCTCAGTACTGGCACGCGCGGCTTGTATGTCCTCGGGAGCGCTGTCTTCAGGCAGACGAATCAAAATTTGCGAAACATTAAACTCATCTAAGTCCCCTTGGTTTTCTTGTAACGTCAAATAATTGTCGACTTCAGCCTCAGAGATATTCACTTTATTATCGACTTCACGCTCGCGTAAGCGGGCGATCACAATGTCGTTACGGATATCTTCTCTGAATTTTGCAAACTGCGTACCATCCTCTTCCAACGCTTTTTTAAACGCTGGCAGGGTTAAATTATTTTGTTGTGCAATTCTTTCGATGGTTTTGTCGAGCTGACCATCATCTACCTTAATGCCCGTTTGCGACGCCATTTGTAATTGCAAACTATCGACAATGAGACGTTCCAAGATTTGTTTTTGTAATACCTCTTGTTGCGGTAACTCAGCCCCTTTTTTTTGCATTTGGGTTTTGATGAATTCGGTACGGTCAATCAGCTCGCGCTCAGTAATGACCGCTTGGTCGACAACTGCAATAATGCGGTCCAATTTTTCGATATTGCTCGATTTGCTTGCGGCAAAGCCAACGCCTTGTAAGCAAAGGGTGGAACAACATAGGGCGGTGAGGATAAAACGGTTCATCATTGTAAATTCTGTTCTCTGTAAAGTCCTGGAATTTCTTCGGTACGCATATAGCTTGGAATATTCCGTTTAATGATATTCATTGGATTGGCGCCAATCGAGGTGAGCCCTCCCAATTCAAGTTGGAAAAATAATGCGTTGTTGGTATTTGCAGTGGCAGTTTGCACGCGTTGCATCACCACACGCCCTTGCCAACATCCTGCATCATATTCCAGCCCTGCCAAGGTTTGCACTGCATTGCTATCACGTATTGAATAGTTCATGCGGCCAATAGCATACCAGCCTTGGCCAAACGGCCATTGCCCAGACATATCTATTTGTTCTAAAACATTGGCAGTATAACGATAACCAACATTGAGCGATTTTCCTGGCTCAGGGTTATAACGGAGCAATATGTTATTGCGTTCTAAATTGCTCCGGTCAGGGTTGTACTGCCAAAAAGAATCTAGATTGAGGCGACTGGATAAGCGGGCAGTAAAGCCTGTAATGATGTCCGAATTACGACGATTATTTAAATTGGTGTTGGGTAAACCAACTTTGGTATCTTCAAAGTTAAAACGTTGACCTAGGGTCGCACTGAACCGCTCAATGCCGTTATCAGCATCAATAAAGCGACTGGTCATCGCTACACTGATTTGGTTAGCGTTGTTGATACGGTCTTCACCAAAAAACTGGTTTTCTTGGAATAATGAGTCTTGGTTTAAGGTGGCCAGTGAAGTGTCAAACACTGGGAGTTTGCTTTGATCACGATATGGAGTGTATACGTAAAAAATGCGGGGCTCTAAAGTGTTGGTATAGCGCGTATCGAAGAAATTGGTTTGACGATCAAAATACATTCCCGTATCCAAACTCACTATAGGAAGCGTTCGGCTTAAATTGTTAGATTCTTCATTATAACCAACAGGTAAGTTGTTGTTTAAGCTGTATTGGCTTGCATGTATGCCGACTTTGGGGGTCAGATAGCCATATGAAGTTTTTAACGGATAAGATACGCTAGGGTAAGCGGTGAGCCGACTACCTGTTGGCACATTGCCCGCAGCGTTGAGGCTATCAAAATAGGTATATTGCGCTGTGGTTTGGGTCGTAAATCCATTCCAATCATTTTGATAACTGAAGTTAAGTTGCGGCAAACGCTGATACACATAAGAAAGGTTATTTAAGTTTTGTGTTTTTTCTACCAATCCATTGAAGCTTAAGTGATCATCTTTATAATTAATAAATGCTCTTTGCGGTAAATTCACGCGTGAGGTAACAATAATACGGGTTGCCATTTCAGAAAAGTAGCGATCATCCGATACTCTTTCAATGTTATAGCCAGCTGACCATTGCGAATTAAATTGATGGTCATGCGTCAATTTATAGTAATAGCGTTGTTGTCCTGTGAGATTGTCGTTGTCTAAGTATTCAACATTATTGATGCCTGAATAATGTTCGCCCATATAACGAAACTCGCCTTGTAACTGCAGGCCACGTTTACTTAAATAACGTGTCGCAATTGTGGCATCCATGTCAGGACTAATATTAATGTAATAAGGGGTTAATACCTCGAACCCACTACGTGAAGTTCTGCCAACCAAGGGCGCTAACAAGCCTGATTTTCGTTGATTGTTGTATGAAAAACTCATCCAAGGTGTGTATAAAATGGGCACACCTTTAAACTCAACATAAGCATGTTTTGCTTCTGCAACGCGGGTGTAATCGTTGAGCGTAAGATCGTTGGTTTTAATATACCAATCATCGACATTCGCTTCACAAGAGGTGTAACTTGCTTGTTTGAGGCGTTTGATATCTTGCCCTTCAAATAGCACCTGCTTGGCGGTCACTCTGAGGTGATCAAAGCTCATGTTGGTTTGTTGTTCGCTGTAGGCTTGGTTGTCCTCCAGATAGCGCTTGGGATCACTGATCAAAATGGCTTGATCGTTGAGGAGTGCGCTATTTTTTTGGTCATTTGGCGGTGGTGGCGCACTTTTAATTTCAATCTTGACGTCACGCATTTCACCGATGCTTTCACTGAGGCGCATCCGCAGCGTTGGTCCCTGAATTTTGGTTTGTCCAAGGCTAATGACGGCATGACCATCGACTTGCAGCTCATCATTTTGCATGTCATAGCGCACATCGTCACCTGTGATTTGTTGATCGTTTTTGCGGATGATAGCGTTGCCTGTCGCACGTAATTGCCTGTCCATACGCAGTTGCAATTCATCGCCTTCAATCTCGATTGCGTCTGTCACAGGCGCTGAGACATTCGTTGGATGTGAAGTATTATTAGGCGCCGAGGCAGCACTCGCCATATGACACACGCTGAGCGCAATCATGGCGAGAATTAAGCGTAAACCGCGCTCTTGAAAAGTAAAAGTGTGAACTTGCAATGTGTGTTAAAGCATGAAAAAGTTAAATCAGCGGCCTTTAAATATCAGTCTGCGGCAATCATAGCGACAACCGTTTTGCGTTGAAACCGCTTTATCCAGACCGAACCTTACCAAGATATTATTCGTAGTTATTATTCATGAAAACAATTAAAAAGTCATTTTTCACTTAAAATACCCACGCATTTTAACAGTAAGCGAACACACGCGTTCGCCCATTTGTATCAATAGGATTTTTTGTGGATAGAAAACAGCAACTTGAGGCATGGCTGACGCAGGTATTGGCGCAGCCCTTCCATTTAACGGTGGCCTCCGCTGACGCCAGCTTTCGTCGCTATTTCAGAGTCCATCTGCCTGATCGCACATTGATCGCGATGGATGCCCCACCCAGCCATGAAGATTGTCAGCCGTTTGTGCAAGTGGCCGAATTGCTACTTGAGGCAGGGCTCAATGCGCCCGAG
Source organism: Methylophilaceae bacterium (assembly GCA_027488395.1). Lineage (GTDB taxonomy): Bacteria > Pseudomonadota > Gammaproteobacteria > Burkholderiales > Methylophilaceae > Methylophilus. Next base: position 80,998 of record JAIYBT010000006.1, read on the forward strand.
ATTGTGGCGCAGGCGTTGCAAGAGGGATTTTTGTTGCTCACAGATCTTGGGGATGACACTTATTTATCGCAATTAACAGCGGGCAATGCCAAGCGTTTATATGGCGATGCATGCCAAGCGCTGATTCGCATGCAACAGGTGGCTGTCAACGAACAGTTGCCACGCTATGACGAGGCATTGCTAATGCGTGAGTTGCAATTGTTTCCAGAGTGGTATTTGCAAACACATTTGGGCTTGACGCTTAATCCGCAACAACAGGCGGTGTTGGATGAGACCTTTGCGCGCTTGATCCGCAATATTGTGCAACAACCACAAGTGCTGGTGCACCGTGATTTTCATTCACGTAATCTCATGGTGACTGCAGCGCGTAATCCTGGCATTTTGGATTTTCAGGATGCGGTGGTGGGTGCCATTACTTATGATTTAGCGTCGCTGTTTAAAGATGCCTATATCCGTTGGGAAGAGGATGATCTGATGGATTGGTTAGTGCGCTATTGGCAATCGGCGAAACTGGCGCAGTTACCTGTTCATCCAGATTTTGGCGAGTTCTATCGTGATTTTGAATGGATGGGCGTGCAACGTCATATCAAGGTATTAGGTATTTTTGCGCGCTTGTCACATCGCGATGGTAAGCACGGCTATCTGCACAACATGCCGCTCGTCTTGCAATATTTGTTACAAGCCTGTGAACGCTATGTGGAGTTGCGCCCTTTTTACAAATTATTGATCACGCTGGTGCCACCGGTGCAAGGCAATGCGTAATCAGCATGCAATGATTTTAGCAGCAGGTCGCGGCGAACGTATGCGACCGCTGACTGACCATACCCCCAAGCCATTGCTCACTGTAGGTGGCAAGCCCTTAATTGTGTGGCATCTTGAGCGTTTGGCGGCAGCAGGGTACAAGCAGATTGTGATTAATCATGCCCACTTGGGCGCGCAAATTGTATCCGCTTTAGGCGATGGCGCAACCTGGGGGGTGCATATCCGCTACAGTCCTGAACCTCAAGCGCTGGAAACCGCAGGCGGCATTGCCCAAGCACTGCCTTTACTCGGAGATGCCCCGTTTTTAGTGGTGAATGGGGATACCTATAGTGATATTGATTATGCTCAATTACACTTGCCACCACAGATGCAAGCATTGTTGGTGATGGTCGATAATCCGCCGCAGCACACGCAAGGGGATTTTGCCTTGGTGGATGGGCTTGTCGATGCAAGCTTGTTGCCGTGCCTAACGTTTTCTGGGGTTGGCATGTATGATCCAACTTTGTTTGCGCAGATTGTGCCTGGCAGTACCGCAAAACTAGCGCCACTCTTGATCCAAGCCATGCAACAAGGTCAGGTGAGTGGTGTGCATCATCGCGGGGTTTGGCATGACATCGGCACGCCTGAACGTTTGGCACAACTCGATCGAGCGCTGACGCGTCTGTCGTAAAAACTTAGTCGCAATCTAGCCGTGTCAGATGGCGGGTAAGCGCAATTTAAATAAATGATCACAATTAAATGATCACATTAGTGATGCAGGGAGTGACGATAACCATGAAACCAGTGATTAATAAAACCGATCAGTTGGCGCATTTGTCTTTGATGTGGATTGAGCGCCTAGGACTTGCGCTGGTGACATTAGCCACATTTTTTTCGTTGGCCCATGAATTAAGCCGCATGTGGCATGCGGGTATAGTTGGCCTCGGCGATTTGCTCCAGCTATTTTTATATCTTGAAGTGTTTTCAATGATTAATAGTTATTTTGGCTCGGGTAAGTTGCCGATGCGCTATCCCATCTATATTGCGATTGTGGCGCTTGCTCGTTATTTGTTGCTCGATATGAAGGAAATGACAGAGACGCATATGTTGGCGGTGGCCGCCGCCATTTTGATTTTAGCGATCTCTGTGCTGGTGATGCGCTTTGGCCACGCCAAGTTTCCTTATGAGGATATCCCAGAGCAAAAACGTGATTTGCTTTAAATCGTCATGTAGGCAGCTTAGCCTTAAGCTGCCATTTCTTCTTGATACACCGTGACCTGATTGCGGCCTTTTGCTTTTGACGCATACAACGCTTGGTCTGCCCGCGCAATAAATGCCTCTGAAGACTCGCCAATGCGGTAGGGCGTTACGCCTAAAGAAATTGTGATGTGTGACACTTCCGTGTGCGCTAAGTTATGTTTAATCGAAATGCCCTCCACTTTTTTGCGAATGTCTTCTGCAATCTTGGTGGCGGTTTCAATCGGCGTATCTGGTAACAACAATACAAACTCTTCTCCACCGTAGCGGGCGGCAGTGCCTTGATCTGCGTTGGCTTGTTGCAAGATTTGAGCCACGGCTTTAATCACTTTGTCACCAAACAAATGGCCGTAGCTATCGTTAATTTTTTTAAAATAATCGATATCTGCAATCAACAAACATGCTGGTTTGAGTAACTTTGCCCCCGTGTGCTGGTATGCGCTTAAACATTGGCCGAGTGCGGTATCAAAGCCTTTGCGGTTGATTAAACCGGTTAAGCCATCGGATATTGCCTCTTGTCGTGCACGGCTGATTTCGTTTTGTAACCGTGTCATTTCATCGGTGCTGGCGACCAATTTATCTTGAAGGTGTTCGATCGAGCCTTGCATCTGCATGGTGTGTGTCAAAATCTCTTGCAACGCATGATGAGAGGATTGATCGAATTGCTTGATTTCGTCCGACCAGGTTTGCAACGCATGCTGAAAGTGGCTGGTATCTTTGCCCGCTTGCGAAGTAGAGTGGTTGATATCGGTCATCACTTGACCAAAACGATCAATGATGGCTTGGGCGCCTGCATCATCAATTTTAGCAATGTGTTTGTCGAATAAGCGCGCCGTGTTCTTTTCGTTTAATTTCTTTTCTTTTGCGATCAGCGCATCCATTTCTTCCATCAACTTAGCATGCTCGCCAGAGGCATATTCATACCAGACAGCGTAACTGACTGGATGAAATGCCGTATCTTGTTGCGTCATGTGGTTGATGGCGAGTCTGAGGTATTCTGCACTTTTTTCTTTGCTGACTTGGTATTGCATAGGCTAATCTCAAAATGTTAGATTGTTGTTGGTTTTATTGCTTCTATTGCGTGGTGTTACGGCAGCTTTTGCAATTTATGTAGGGATGTAAAGCGGCTAAAGCCGCCTAAAACCATCAATTAAACATTAATTTACTCGGATTAACACATTCTAATGCAATCTAAAGATTTGCACACCTTGGTCAGTTTGCGTATGCCTTACGGTAAATACCAAGGACGCCTATTGGCTGATTTACCGGGGCATTATTTAAACTGGTTTGCGCGTGAAGGCTTTCCCAGCGGTGAGTTGGGTCGCTTGTTACAACTGATGCATGAAATTGATCACAATGGATTATCCGCGTTGTTGCAACCGCTCAGAACAACACCTCCTTTAGCATGAGGCTGTGCTAAAGATGAAGTGGTGCCTTGGCTTTTGGGTGGTGGTTGCGGCGGCTCAGGCGGGAGAGGTCTGGCAAACCCCTGCGTTTATCCATCAAGCCTTTACACAAGTGGTGCTCAAAACAGAATACGGCCCGCAACGTGCACAGGTTAAAAAGTGGCAACAACCCATTCAAGTATGGGTGGAGGATTACACAGCGGATCAGGCGCAACATGTGGCGTTGGTCAATATGCAGTTGGCGCATCTATCGACGTTGACAGGTCTACCGATGCGCGTAGTGTCAAACCGTGCGCTAGCTAACGTTGAATGGGTGTTTAGTTTAGAGGCACGTTGGCACGCTGATGTGGCGCGTGTGAGCGGGCATACGCGAATGAAGCCGCCAGCCGATGCTGCTTGTATGTTTGGCTTACAGGCAGATCGACAAGGCCATATTCAACATGCTTGGGTGGTGATTCCCGTCGATCATGCCAGTGAACATCGTGCATTATTGTCCTGTGTGGTTGAAGAGATGACGCAAGCCCTCGGTTTGCCCAATGATGCCGACAGTGTGTACCCATCCATTTTTAACGATAAAACGCCTGAAGCATTGCTAACTGGTCTGGATGTGTTGTTGATCCAGTTGTTGTATCACCCAAGGATTAAAGCAGGCATGACGCAGGCGCAGGTGTCGCCAGTGCTCACGCAAGTGTTGCAACAGTGGCAACACGATGGTCATCTTGATGCTGCTGAGCAATTGGCGAGAAAGACGCCGTTTTATGACATGATGGGATACGATTAAGCGCAAATATAAAGTGCTGAGCCATCGGAACCATTCCAGCAATCGCCCACCAAATCAGTTAAAATATGGCATTCACAGAGGGGTTGTTTTGAGCGTATCGCAACAGTTTTCAGCAGTTGAAGAATTTAGCCAACGACGTCAGCAATTGATGGCACACATGGTTGAGGGTATCGCGGTGATTCCGACCGCACCTGAAGTCATCCGTAATCGTGACAGTCACTATCCCTACCGTTTTGATAGCTACTTTTATTACCTCACTGGCTTTAAAGAACCCGAATCAGTATTGGTATTGATCGCAGGTGCTTCACCCAAAACAATTTTATTCTGCCGTGATAAAGATCTAGAACGCGAAATTTGGGATGGCTTCCGTTATGGTCCCGCCGCAGCGCAAGCCGAATTTGGCTTTGATGAAGCCTATTCCATCCATTCCCTGAATGAAGTGTTATTGACACTATTGTCAAACCAACCCCGCCTTTATTACAGCTTAGGCGCCGATGCGGTGTGGGATCAAACCCTGCTGGGAATGCTAAATCAATTACGGTCGCAAGGCCGAGCTGGCAAACAACCGCCGCAAGCCATCATGGATGTGCGGCAACTGATAGATCGCATGCGTGTGATTAAATCCGCCTACGAATTAAACACCATGAGACGCTCCGCCCAGATTGCGGCAAATGCACATAACCGTGCAATGCAAGTGGCGCGTGGCAAGCAATGGGAATATGAAATCGAAGCCGAGTTTTTACATACGTTTTACCAACATGGCGCGCAATCTCCCGCCTACACCAGTATTGTTGCAAGTGGTGCCAACGCGTGCACACTGCACTATAACGCCAATAACGCACCGTTAACCCAGGGTGATTTGCTGTTGATTGATGCTGGTTGTGAATTGGACGGATACGCCTCGGATATTACGCGCACTTTTCCCATCAATGGCAAGTTTAGTCCTGCACAAAAAGATATATATGAACTGGTGTTAGCGGCACAGTTAGCTGCCATCGAACACGCAACCCCAGCACACCATTGGAATGCGCCGCACGAAGCTGCTCTGAAAGTATTGGTAGATGGATTTATTCATTATGGCTTATGCACTGGATCGCCCGAGGCAGTGATGGAAACAGGCGCTTATCGACAATTTTATATGCATCGCACTGGACACTGGTTAGGGTTGGATGTGCATGATGCGGGTGAGTATAAAACCAGCGAGGGTGACTGGGTCATGCTGACGCCTGGGCAGGTATTAACAGTGGAGCCGGGTTGTTATGTTCGTCCTGCGGAGCATGTGCCAGAACATTTTTGGAACATCGGTATTCGCATTGAAGATGATGTGGTGATTACCGATGGCGCTTGTGAGGTGATCACTGCCGCCGCGAAAAAATCGGTGGTTGAGATTGAAGCACTGATGCAAACAAGCCTGTAGCCATGACACAGCCGCCTACAACTTCTGCATCACTCACCTGCACCGCTTGCACGCATCCTGTGATCATTGGCGGTGGTCCCGTGGGTATGGTGTTGGCACTGTCTTTACAGGCGCGTGGTGTGCCTGTGACGGTCTTAGAAGCCCAACCACAAGGCGCGATGTATCCAGACCACCGCGCGTTGGCACTGGCTGCAGGCACGCAGCAAGTGCTTGAACAATTAGGGGTTTGGCAACGCATTCAATCCGCTGTGACGCCGATTGAAACGATACATATCTCACAGCAAAAAGGATTGGGTCGTACCCGTTTGCGTGCCCAAGACTACGGCATGCCCGCACTCGGTTATGTGGTTTCATATGGCCAGTTATTGCAAGCAATCGATGCCGCAGTGAAAGAGGTTACAGCTCTAGCGCATGCGACACCGTTGCACATACACTATCAAACGGCGGTACAAGACCTCACCGTTAATGCAGCGAACGCGACCATCGCATTCACAGATGCCACTGGCCTTCATACGCAGATGACCACGCCATTGGCGATTGTCGCTGACGGTGGCCGTAGCTTAGAGCGTGTATCAGGCTTCGTGCGAGAAACCAAGCTGTATGGGCATGATGCCCTTGTCACCCATGTGCAAACACAATCTGCACATGCCAATATTGCTTACGAACGCTTTACTTTGCATGGGCCCATTGCTTTGTTACCCAATGGTGACCGTTTCTCATTGGTGTGGACAGGTGAAGCCACATACATAGATCGCATCGCAGCCTTAGACGAGGCGGATTTTTTAGCCGCCTTGCATCAAGCTTTTGGCGATCGTGTGGGTCAATTTACTGCATGTGGCCCAAGGTTACGTTTTCCTCTCAAGTTGAGCAAACTCAGTCAAACGTTCCCTGCCCACGCTGTGATCATTGGTAATGCTGCGCAGACCATGCACCCAGTGGCAGGCCAAGGATTTAATGTCGGTATTCGTGATGCTGTGGCTTTGGCCCAGTCACTTGAGCGCACCCCTGTTGCGGCGTGGGGCAGTGCGACCATGCTTACCACTTATCGCCAATCACGAGCAAAAGACACCGAACGCGGATTATTATTTACGGATTTTTTGGTGAATGTTTTTTCGAACGATTTGGTTGCGGTGGGCGCGTTGAGAGGCTTAGGCTTAGGCTTGCTGGAAATACTGCCCAATACCCGGCAATGGTTGATAAGGAAGATGAGTTATGGCCGCTGACATCACCACTGAGGTTGCGATTGTCGGCGCCGGTTTGGTCGGTTTAACCGCAGCCATTGCATTGGCACGCCTTGGTCGTCAAGTGGTGCTGATCGACGCGCAACCCAAACGTATTGCGCCAATCCTCCTAGAAGCCACTGATGCCGCGTGGGATAGCCGCATTTACGCGCTGACCAATCAAACAGTGCGTTGGTTAACTGAGATTGGGGTTTGGGCACACCTGCCGCCCAAGCGCATCACCGCCATTGCAGGCATGGATTTATGGGCGCCAAACCAATGCCAATCGCAGCCAAATCTTCACCTCGCAGCAACGCAATCTGACCAAGATCAACTGGGGTTTATTGTAGAGAGCCAAGTGGTTACACAGGCGTGTTGGCAAACATTGGCCGCGTTAAATGTCGAGGTGTTGTATGGGTGTACGCCCACTGCGCTGACACAGCATCCACTTGGCATTACCCTACAATTGGCCGAGCAGTCACTTTCCGCGCAATTATTACTGGGCGCTGATGGCGGACAATCTTGGGTGCGGTCGCAATGCGGTATCGGCACGCAAGTGGTTGATTTTGCGCAAACAGCACTCGTGGCAAATTTTAAAGCCACGCAAGCGCACCAGCACATCGCCCGTCAATGGTTTGGGCCCCATGAAACACTGGCTTTGTTACCCATGCCCGAACAGCTGGTTTCGTTAGTATGGGCGTTACCACATGCACAGGCACACGCGTTAGCCCAGCTGACGCCATCCGCGCTTGCGGGTGAAATTGGTCAACGCACTGGGCATGCTTTGGGCGAATTGCAACCCCTCGGTGAGGTGGTGAGCTTTGGACTCAAACAACAATCTGCGACATCACAGGTGGTTGAGGGCGTGATGTTGCTCGGCGATGCGGCGCATCAAATTCACCCAATGGCAGGGCAGGGGGTAAATTTAGGGTTTGAAGACGTCATGACGTTATGTGCGCAATTACAGCATCATCCCACGCGGCGGCCCTTAGGTGAATTACGCTTTCTCGCGCATGTGGCGCGCGCTCGAAAATTAAATATTTTTAAACGTCAAGCATTGACGCGGGGCCTACATGCTTTATTCTCACGACCTGAGGCGGTATGGATGCATCTCGGATGGATGGGTTTGCAAGCCATTGAAAAGAACTCAGCGATTCAACGCTTACTGATTCGCACTGCAAGCGGCGATTAAATCGCCCATTGCACTTAACGACACATATCACAATCATTCAAACTCACGATGATAAAGGAACCCATCATGCATCGTTTTAAATGGACTGCGCTGTTTCTAGCAATTGGCTTGTCAATGCAAGCATGGGCGGACGAGGCTGCGCTGAAAAAAATCATCGAAGCTGCCTACCCCAAGTTTAAAGTTGATAATGTTACAAAAACCCCGTATGGCGGCTTATATGAAGTCTTTATGGGCGGTCAAATTATTTACACCGATGATAAATTTAGTTTTTTAATTGCCGAGGGCAAATTGGTTGATCCAAAAACTAAAAAAGACATCACCAGTGACCGTTTGGATGAACTGACCAAAATTGACTTTAATGCGCTACCCCTAGATCAAGCCATCAAAGTCGTCAAAGGCAATGGAAGTCGTAAATTAGTGGTGTTCTCGGATGTCGATTGTCCGTTTTGTAAGCGGTTAGAGCAAAAGGAATTATCCAGCATCAATGATGTAACCATTTATACCTTTTTATACCCGATTGAAAGTTTACATCCTGATGCGGCCAATAAATCCAAAAGTATTTGGTGTGCATCTAACCGGGTGAAAGCATGGAACGAATGGATTTTTAATAATCGTCTGCCAACTGGCACTGCAAAATGCGAAGTGCCTTTGGAGAAAGTGGGCGAGTTAGCCCGCAAATATGGTGTCAACAGTACGCCCACCATGTTTTTTGAAGATGGCAAGCGCATGTTGGGAGCACAGCCTGCCGCGGAAATTGAAAAAGGCTTAGTTGCAGGCAAAAAAAGCTAAGTAACTGCAATAATAAAAAAAGGCTATCCTCAGGATAGCCTTTTTTTCATCGCAGCGCTTCCCATCGGCAACGTGGGTGTTTAACCGCCCCCACTGACAATTTTACCCATTTTAAAGATTGGCATATACATGGCTACCACCAAGCCGCCGATCAATACACCCAACACCACCATGATCACGGGCTCCATCAGGCTAGAAATTGAGGCGACGGCATCATCCACTTCTGCTTCATAAAAATCCGCCACCTTGGACAACATGCTGTCCAAAGCGCCAGATTCTTCGCCAATCGCAGTCATCTGTAACACCATGCCCGGGAACACGTTGGTATTTTGCATCGAGACCGTCAGGCTGCTACCAGTGCTGACATCACTTTGAATTTTTTTGGTGGCATCGGCATACACTTTATTGCCAGTGGCACCAGCCACTGAATCTAGGGCCTCGACCAAGGGCACCCCCGCTGCGAACATGGTCGAAAGCGTCCGCGCAAAACGTGCCATGGTGGCTTTGCGCACAAGGGGACCAAATACAGGAAGGCGCAACATCAGTCGATCCATCACCGCCTGCATGGGTGCAGAGCGTTTCCAAGTGTAGAAGAAAAACCAAATGGCCCCGCCCATCGCAATAAAAATGGCCAGCCACCAATCAACAAAAAAGTCAGAGATCGCAATCACCGCCTTGGTCGGGCCTGGTAACTCAGCCCCAAAGCTACTGAATAACTCTTTAAAGGTCGGCACCACAAAAATCATGATCACCGCGGTAATGACAAAAGCCACAACAATAATCGAGGTTGGATACACTAAGGCCGATTTGATCTTGCTTTTGATGCCCAAGATTTTTTCTTTATAGGTGGCTAGGCGATCTAATAATGAATCGAGAATACCTGCTTGTTCGCCAGCAGCGACCAAGTTGCAATATAGGTTGTCGAAATGTAGTGGGTATTTGCGAAATGCTGCGCTCAAACTGCTGCCCGTTTCCACATCGCCTTTAATATCGACCAGCAGTTTAGCAACCGCTGGATTGGTATGCCCTTTACCGACAATATCAAATGCTTGTAGTAGGGGAACCCCTGCTTTCATCATGGTAGCGAGTTGACGGGTAAACAGGGTGACATCTTTTTCAGTGACTTTGCCGCGGATGGCCAGTGCGTTTTGTTTTTTAATTTTGATATCAGCGTAGCCCTGACGCCTTAAATGACTGCGCACCATGGCCTCACCCGTGGCGCGTAATTCACCTTTGATCAGCTTGCCTTTGCGGTCTTTACCTTCCCACAAAAACAGGGCTTGTTTTACATTCGTACTCGCCATGATGGTCCATTCGTCATGAGTCTTAATGATTATTCGTTGGTGACTGCTTCAATTTCCTCAAGTGAAGTCAGTCCTTGTTTTACCTTGAGCAAGCCAGATTCTCGTAAATCTTTGATCCCTTCACGCTTGGCTTGGGCGGCAATATCCATGGCATTACCGTGGTTCATAATAATTTCAGCAATGGCTTCGGAGACAGGCATGACTTGATAAATGCCAACACGCCCTTTGTAGCCTTCGTTGCAATGTTCACATCCGCCCGCTTTGGCGCCATAGAGTTGCCAACTACCATCGAGTTCGTGCGCGTGAAATCCCATTTTTAACAACACTTCGTCTGGCACACTCACGGGTACGCGACAATGCTTACACAATTTACGTGCAAGCCGTTGTGCAGTAATTAACGACACGGCAGAGGCAATATTAAACGGGGCAACGCCCATGTTTAAAAGTCTAGATAAGGTGGTCGGTGCGTCATTGGTGTGTAAGGTGGACAGCACCATATGTCCGGTCGAGGCGGCTTTGATCGCCATGTCGGCGGTTTCTAAATCGCGGATTTCACCGATCATAATAATGTCTGGATCTTGGCGTAAAAATGATTTTAGCGCTGCAGCAAAGGTGAGCCCTTGTTTGTCATTGACATTGACTTGATTAATGCCCGCCAGCGCGATTTCGGCCGGGTCCTCTGCGGTGGAGATATTCACCCCAGGATTATTTAAAATGTTTAAGCAAGTATACAGTGACACGGTTTTGCCCGAGCCTGTCGGCCCTGTCACCAACACTAAACCATAGGGCCGCTGTACCGCTTTCATCAGTGCGTCTTTTTGTTCTGGTTCATAGCCTAGCGCATCGATGCCGAGTGTTGCGCTGGTTGGATCTAAAATCCGCATCACAATTTTTTCGCCATGAATCAATGGTAAGGTGCTGACCCTGAAATCAATCGCACGTGTTTTAGAGAGCAGCAGCTTCATGCGACCGTCTTGCGGAACACGCTTTTCGGAAATATCTAAGTTTGAGATGACTTTAATACGAGAGGCCAATTTATCTTTGATGGCCAGTGGCGGTTGCACAATATCCCGCAAGATACCGTCGACCCGAAAGCGAATGCGGTAAAACTTTTCATACGGTTCAAAATGTAAATCAGACGCGCCCATCTGGATCGCATCCATTAAAATCTTTTGTAAAAACTTGACTACGGGCGCGTCGTCAACCTCTTGTGTCGAATCTAAGTCGTTGTCTTCAGTCGCTTCTTCAATGCCTAAATCAAAGTCATCATGGCTATTAAATGCGGACATACTGGTATCTTTAGACTCAACCAGTTTGTCGATCCAGCGCCCGAGCTTGTCATCCTCAACCACCACCGGAAATAAGCTGGCCCCAATTTGAAATTGTATGGTGTCCAACGCATGTAAATTGGTGGGGTCGGAAATGGCAATAAACGCCACATTGTTTTTTTGTTGCAACAGCATGACGCGATGCGATTGCATCAATTTAATGTCAATGCTTTTGGCTGGGAGGGTGTCGCTATCAAGCGCATCTAAATCAAAAAAAGGAAAACTAAACGCATGCGCTGCGGCGGCTGCGATCTGTTGTGCGGAGATTTTCTTTTGCGCCAGTGTCACCGCAAGAAAGCTGGTTTTTTGCGTGATGGCCAGTTGATTTAATTGATGTGCGTCATCCTCGCTCAGCAACGAAAGTTGCACTAACATCCGAGCGATGCCACCTAATTGAATGGTTGTTGCCAACGTTGCCATGCTGCCCTTGTGACGAAAAGTGATAAAACATGAACACAAACCTGTTTTCACAGAGTATAGGGGGACAGTCGCTTGCTTAAATGCGTGAAAAGATTGAGGAAACAACGACATTTATGCCAATTCTAAAAAAAATCGGCTATTTCTTGTTTTAATATGTTAATTATTGCTTGACTTTTAAATAATGCTCACATATAAAAGTCAAAGGCGTTTGCGTTCAGGTTTTTTGTAGCCGTCTTTAATTTAAGTTTTAAAGCAAAGCTTGTTTATTGCGACTTGCGTTCTTGAGACAAACTTTTGGGGCGCCTCCCCTTTAGCATAGGTAAGGAAGTAGAAATGGCAACAGGTACCGTTAAGTGGTTTAATGATTCTAAAGGCTTTGGTTTTATCACTCCAGATGATGGCGGCGATGATTTATTCGCTCACTTTTCAGCCATTGTTGAATCTGGTTATAAGAGCTTAAAAGAAGGTCAGCGTGTGAGTTTTGATGTGACTGAAGGTCCAAAAGGCAAGCAAGCGAGCAACATACAAAAAGCATAAGCATCGTCAGGGGCACCCAATGTAAAACGGCACACCAACTGGTGTGCCGTTTTTTAATGTACGCGCTGTTTTTCACAGCAGTACGCATGCTTACATATGTTGAATAATCACATCGCCAAATTCGGCAGTGCCCATTTGTGTCGCACCTTCCATTTGGCTGGCAAAATCTCCAGTCACCTGCTTGCTAGCAATCGCTTTCGCCACGCCTGATAACACCAAATCAGCAGCTTCTGTCCAGCCTAAGTGACGTAACATCATTTCGGCAGATAGGATCAGTGAGCTCGGGTTTGCTAAATTTTTACCAGCAATTTTTGGTGCAGTACCATGCGTCGCTTCAAACATGGCAACGGTATCACTTAAGTTGGCGCCTGGTGCAATCCCAATACCACCGACCTGTGCCGCCAGTGCATCGCTCATGTAGTCGCCATTTAAATTCAGCGCAGTGACCACATCATAATCTTCAGGGTGCAGTAAGATTTCTTGTAAAAAGGCATCGGCAATACAATCTTTAATCACAATACCATTGGGTAGCTGACACCAAGGGCCACCATCAATCGGGACCGCACCAAATTCATCTTTGGCTAATTGATAGCCCCAATCACGAAAACCGCCTTCGGTGAATTTCATGATGTTGCCTTTGTGCGTGATCGTCACTGACTTGCGGTTATTATCAATCGCATATTGAATTGCTTTACGAATCAATCGTTTACTACCATCCACCGATACCGGTTTGATGCCAATCGCCGAAGAGTCAGGGAAGCGAATTTTTTTTCTAACCCCCATGTCACTCAAGAAGGTAATGACTTTTTTTACTTCTTCAGTGCCCGCGGCCCACTCAATCCCAGCGTAAATGTCTTCAGTATTTTCACGGAAAATCACCATATCAGTTTTTTCAGGATGCTTGACTGGGCTAGGCACGCCTTGAAAATACTGTATGGGGCGTAAACACACATATAAATCTAATTCTTGTCGCAAAGTCACATTGAGCGAGCGTATACCACCGCCAACAGGCGTTGTTAGCGGACCTTTAATAGAAACGACATAGTCTTTTAATACCGCCATGGTTTCATCTGATAGCCAAGTATCTTTGGCATACACTTGCGTCGATTTTTCTCCGGCATAGACTTCCATCCAAGCAATTTTGCGCTTGCCTGCGTAGGCTTTATTGACGGCCTCATCCACGACTTTGATCATCGGCGGGGTGATATCAATGCCAATGCCATCGCCTTCAATAAACGGGATGATAGGGTGGTCGGGCACATTTAAGGTATTATCGGCATTCACCGTGATTTTACTGCCAGTTGTTGGCACCTTGATTTTTGACATAGCGCTTTCCATGTTGTTACTGTTTAATAAACCGTTTAACGTCGTTTGTCAGTTTAGCCCGCATGAAAAACATGCAACGCTCAAAGACTATATTCCGATCCCCAATGTGTATGCTGCGGGACGCTTAGATACTGATTCTGAAGGTCTACTCATTTTAACCGATGACGGTGCATTGCAACATCGTTTAAGTCATCCTAAGCACAAAGAAGTGAAAACTTATTGGGTGCAAGTTGAGGGTGCTCCTACGGAAGCAGAATTGATGCCATTGCAACAGGGTTTAGATTTAGGTGATTTTGTCACGCAACCTGCGCAGGTAAGTATCATGTCCGAACCTGACCATTTGTGGCAACGTGATCCGCCGATTCGCGAGCGTAAGCACATCCCAACTACTTGGCTAGAACTCAAAATCCATGAAGGTAAAAACCGCCAAGTACGCCGCATGACCGCCCAGTTGGGCTTCCCGACCCTGCGATTAATTCGCTACGCAATTGGCGCGTATACCTTGGACGGAATTTTGCTTGGACAATATCAACGCGTGTAGATGAGATCGTCATTGATGAAACCGGTCGTCGTATTTCGGCATGCCTGCTGCGAGGGCGCAGGCTATTTAGGCACATTTTTAGCGCAACGCGCTATTCCTTGGTGCGAAGTGCGCATCGATAAAGGCGAACGGGTGCCAACCGATGCCAGCGCCTACAGTGGCATCGTGCTGATGGGTGGTCCGATGAGTGTCAATGATGATTTACCTTGGATCCCTGCTGTATTGAGTCTGATTCGGGATGCGATTTTACGCGATATTCCAGTGCTTGGTCATTGCTTGGGCGGTCAGTTGATGAGTAAAGCCTTGGGTGGGGTCGTATGCAAAAACAACGTGAAAGAGATTGGCTGGGGTCAGGTGTCGGTGCTGCCTATTCCAGAGGCCCAGCTTTGGTTTGGCGACTTGACGGGCTTTAACAGCTTTCATTGGCATGGAGAGACATTTACGCTACCAGCGGGAGCAATCCATTTATTGCGCAGTCCCTATTGTGAAAACCAAGCGTACGCACTCGGTAAACATATCGCATTTCAGTGCCATATTGAAATGGTGCCAGACATGGTGCGGACTTGGACTGAGAAATGGCAGGCTGATTTAGTGCTTGCGACGCAAACGCCGTCAGTTCAGTCGGCAGATGCGATTTTATCCAATGTAGAAGTGGCCTGCGCGCAATTGCATTCGGTTGCTGATCAAGTGTATCGACGTTGGATCCAAGGCTTGGTGAACGTGGATCACGCGGTAGTCTCACCTATCATTGAAACACAAGCATACTAATGTTTTAATCGTTTTCGCGTGTGTTGTTGTCAAGATGGCCTTGCAATTTATGCATGGCATATCGCCTTTGCTTGTAGCGATTGTACTGCCATAAATACTGCTGCGGGCATTGTGCAATTTGGCTGGCAATCGCGGCGTTGAGTAAGGTTGGCGTAGCAATGCTTTCAATCGGGCGTAAATGAATATTGTAGCCAATACCGTTGGTACACCGTTCAGCAAAAGCCATGATGATATGCGCGCCTGTCTTTTGTGCCAATTTGCTGGCAAGACCCATGGTGTACGCTGGTTTGCCAAACAGCGGCGCCCATTCGCCTTCACCCTGTCTTGGAATTTGATCAGGCAATATCCCAATCGCTTGGCCCGCTTTTAACGCGGTCAGCAGTTTTTTTACCCCCTGCGCATTGGCAGGTGCCAAACTGACATTGCCTTTAGCGCGTCCTTCAGTCACGATTTGTTGAAGCCAGGATAATTTTGGAGGGCGATATAACACCGTGATCTGATGCTGTGCGCCATAAAAAATTGATGCCATTTCATAGCAACCCAAATGGGGTGTCAAAAAAATCAGTCCTTTGCCAGCTTGTTGCGCGGTTAACACATGGTGCCAACCATGAACCTCTCGCACCAAAGGTAAAAGCTTGGTTTGGTCACTGCCCCAAATGTAGAGTGTTTCCAATAACGATTTGCCTGCCTCGATGCGGCTCGTTTTAACTAGTTGATGGGCCGCATCCTGATGGTGCGTTAAGCCCGATTGCAAAATGTTATCCAATGCAATGCGATTGCTTTTCTGGTCAAAGCAATAGGAAAGATAACCCAGCACACTGCCGATACGATGTATCCATCGCAATGGCATCCAACTGAGGGTTTTGCATAAAAAAACAAGCATCTGAGTAATCTAATAAATCAATCTGTTAAAATTAATAGGGTGAACATAGCTAGACATGTTCAGTTTAGCCCAACATCTTAAACAAATTCTGGCCTACCACCTTCATTTCATTGGATAACTTTTGGATTTTTCTGCCTATCCATCCTCAGGCGCGCACCTTAGTCAATCTTTAGCCGTGGCAGGCTTCAGTGATTTCGACAGTTGGTGGCAACAATCATTACCTTGGCTAGAGCCGCCCAATGAAGAGCGGGGTGGTTGGAGTGGGGTCAGTCGCTATGCACTCAAACAAGCCGCTGAGGAGCCTGTTCAACTGTATGTGAAACGTCAGCAAAATCATACACGACGCACTTGGCGCCACCCATGGCGCGGCGTGCCCACTTTTTTTGTAGAGTATCTGGCCTTAATGCAATTGCAAGCGTTAGGGATGTCGGTGCCAAAAGTCATTTATTTCGGCATGCGTCAGCATGCAGGCGCACAGCAAGCCATTCTTGTGACGCAAGCTTTAGATGGCTACGTCAGTTTAGATCAGTTAGATCCCAAACAGCTTGCACCATCACAACTGAATGATTTAGCTCAGCAGATTGGGTATACCTTGCGTCGCTTGCATGCCGTTGGTTGGCAACATCGCGCCATGTATCCAAAACATATGTTTGTTGCCTGGCCAATATCAACGGTGGATTCGGCTGAGCCAGCGCTGTGCGCGTTGATAGATTTAGAAAAAGCGCGACCTTTTTATCGCCTTTTTTGGCAACCATATACGGATTTGGTGCCGTTTTTTTATCGCTTGCAAGCGTGGCCACATGCTTGGTTAACGTTGATATATGCCCATTATTGTGGGCAGTCGCAAGGACGCATCTCTCAAAAATTGGGCTGGTGGTGGATACAATCACAAATCAACAAGCGGCGTTAATCGCAGGATGAATAGGGTTAAATGAATACTTCAATTTTAGTAGTCACTTCGAGTAGCACGGGTAACAATATTTTTTGTACACCTGCCATACACTTTTTACGCAAACATCTGCCTACAGCGGTGATCGATGTGGTGGCGTTAGATGCGTTATCGGCGCAAGTGTTTGCAAATCACCCCGATATTCAACAGGTGCATATTGCCAACAGCGCGCGCGCGCTCACGCGTTTGGCCAGTCAATATCAGCATGTGATTGCGCTCAATAAAAATGCGATGAAAAAATTTGTGGGTATCCAATTTCCAATTGAGTTGGCGGTACTGCACTCGAGTGAGCAACACCATGCGGATCAATTGCTTGATTTTGTGAGTGCGTGGCTCAAGCAACACTTTAACCTTGAAACGCACATTACCGATGAGGACAGGCGCTACCAATTGGTTGCGAGCAACACGTTGTCACATTTAGCCCCAGATGCGACTTGGCAACAAGCGCGTACGGTCGTCAATATCCATTTAGGCTGTGGCACCACCTTGCTCCACGGTTGGAAGTTTTTTTATGCCAAGCGGGCAGAGGATAAAAAGCTATGGCCCTTGTCGAGTTACATTGCGCTAGGTCTTGCACTCAATGCCAATGTGCAGTCGTTGCTGATTGTGATTACAGGCACTAAAAATGAATCGTTTCTGGCCAAACAATTTGCCAAAGCCGTGCCCAATACGCTCAATCTCGTGGGTAAAACCACCATTGCAGATTTGCGTGCCATGATGGATCGCGCGCAGTTGTTTATTGCGCATGATTGTGGGGTGTTTCACGTAGCGGCAGCAGCAGACGTACCGATGCTTGGGTTGTTTGGCCCCACAAATCACTTGCTGACTGGACCGTATCCTGAGAAGGATAATCGCGCATTAATCATTCAACCGAGTATGGCAGATATTACGGTGGATACAGTGTTAGACCGTGCGTTAGCCATGCTTAACCCCGTAGCTATATAAGCCATGCATGTGCTGACGCAATACATGCAGTTAGGTAAGCTGCAAATTGCCTTGCCGCTCGCGGATGGCACCATGCTGGCCTGTGAGCACCTGTTGCGCGTATTGCCCCATCGGCGCTGGGTGGTTCGCGGTACTTGGCATGCCCAGGCAGTGGTGGCAAAAATATTTTCTGGTCAACATGCTGCACGCTATGCCGCACGCGATGCGAAAGGTGCGCAATTATTCGCGCAAGCAGGCATTGCAACGCCTGCGTTGTTGTGGCGTGGGCAGTCGCATGATGCCACTGCAATAGTGCTGATTTATGCAGCAATAGATGCGGCGGAAAGTGCTGAATCCGCCTATCAACGACGATGCATGGAGCAAAAGCAAGCACTGATGACGCAATTAAGTCGTGTATTGGCGCAACAACACATGGCTCAACTCAGGCAAACAGATTTACATCTCGATAATTTTCTTATCCAACAAAACAAAGTATGGTCGATTGATGGGGATGGCGTCCAACATCAGACCATTTCTAAATCATGCGCTTATCGTGATTTAGCCAGACTCATCTCTAAAATTACTGTGCAGGACCAAATACATGTTGTCGGCACCTGTTTGGCAGCTTACGATCAGCAATGTGGTTGGGCAGGAGATATGTTGCCCGCGCGATTGCTCCAAATGGCAATACAACAACATCGAACAGACGCTTGGCGATTTGCCGCCCATAAAGTGTTTCGATCATGTAGTGATGTGCGTTGGCAACGAACACCATCCCAAACGCTGGCACTGGTTCGAGCAAGTGCCTTGACGGCTACGGATGTTAATCTCGACAACCTAGAAGCGTGGATGCAACAGGGGGTCAACCTGAAAGCGGGTAACACCAGTACTGTGGTGCATGTGACATTCAACGGCATGCCTCTGGTCATCAAACGCTACAACATCAAAAGTTTTTGGCATGCAGTCAGTCGTGCTTGGCGGCCAAGTCGCGCGGCACATGCTTGGCGCAATGCGCATTTGTTGCGTTATTTTGGAATAGCAACCCCTTCGCCATTGTGCTTGCTAGAGACACGACGATTTGGTTTACGGGGCAAAGCCTACTTTATTGCAGCCCATAGCCCATGGCCAGATGCCATGCAGTTTTTTAAACAATCCACAGACGTTGTTTTGCATGCCGAGGCGATCAAACAGTTGGTCAAGTTATGCTATCAGTTGTATGTGCTGCAATTGTCACATGGCGATTTAAAAGCGAGCAATTTACAAATTACCGATACAGGTGAAATTGTGGTGTTAGATTTAGATAGTTTGCAGTTGCACCGCTGCCCATACTTTGCGCTGCGCGCGCATGCAAGGGATATTCGTCGATTGCTACAAAATTGGAAAGCAGACGCTTCACTGTATAATGCGTTGGTTGAGCAATTTAATGTCATCTATCAAGACGATCGTCCACTCAAGCTGGCAGGCATTGCTCATTCATAACGTTTTTGCTTAAAAACGTTCTTTTTTAAAAAATAAAGAGTCTTTGCATGATTGTATTAGGGTTATCTGGCGCATTAGGACACGATGCCTCCGCCGCGTTGTTGATTGACGGCAAAATTATCGCAGCCGCTGAAGAAGAGCGGTTTATTCGTGACAAGCACGCTAAAAATCATTGGCCCTACGAGGCGACTAAATTTTGTTTGCAACAAGCAGGTATCCGCGCGGATGAGGTGGATATCGTCGCCTTTCCGTATGGTGAAATTCCGTTGACCTCTGCCGCGCGTTGGCATTATGCCAAGCGCTATTGGTATGCGCCTGACCGTGCGTTAGATGCGCTTTTTAACGGCAACCGTCGTTTTCGACGCAATCGCGATAAATCGCTTAAATTAATGGAAGATATGGGGCTCGTGAATGCTCGATATGTGCCAGTGGAGCACCATCTTGCGCATGCTTCGAGTGCATATCATTTGAGCGGCTTTAGCGAAAAAACCGCCATTGTCGGCATTGATGGCAAAGGGGAGTATGCCACGACGTTTTTTGGCTACGGCGAAAACGGTGTCATTCACAAAATTAAAGAGTTTTATGACCCAGACTCGTTAGGGGGCCTCTATGGCGCCATTACGGAGTATCTTGGTTTTGAAATGTTAGATGGTGAATTTAAAGTCATGGGCATGGCGCCTTATGGCGACCCCAACAAATATGATTTAAGCCGACTTGCCAAATTTGAAAACGGTGAGCTGATTGTCAATACCGACTATGTCAATGTCGTGGGTTTGCGCCGCTACAAAGAAAACGGCAAAGGTTTTTATTTCACACCAAAACTGATTGAGTGGTTAGGTCCTAAGCGTGCCGGTGACGAGATTGATGATCCTTATATTCACTACGCCGCGAGCGTGCAAAAGTTACTCGAAGATTTAGCCTTGCAAATGATTGAATACTACCTAGGCGACATTATTCGTGAAACTGGCAAAATTGTGATGGCGGGCGGTGTGGCTTTAAATGTGAAGCTTAATCAACGCATTATCAGTTTGCCGCACGTAAAAGAGCTGTTTGTACAGCCCGCTTCTGGCGATAATGGCACCAGCTTGGGTGCGGCCACCTATGCTGCGCATGGTGCGGGCGAAACCATCGAAAAAATGGCGCATGCCTATTTAGGCCCTGCATACAGTAACGCTGAATGTATTGCCGCGTGTGAAGCACATCCAGCCAAACCTGTGTTTACCAAAGTTGATAACGGGCCATTGCAGGCAGCGGAGTTGCTGGCGGCTGGTCATCCCTTGGCATGGTTTCAAGGGCGTATGGAGTTTGGTCCGCGTGCGTTGGGTTGTCGCAGTATTTTAGGCGACCCAAGCTTTCCAGGTGTGGCCGATCGTATCAACGCGCAAATTAAGTACCGTGAGCGCTGGCGGCCATTTTGCCCCAGCATGTTAGACACTGTTGCAGAAGACATCCTGCAAACCAGCCATCCTGCGCCTTACATGACGTTTACGTTTGATGTTAACCCTGCTTGGAAAGCGCGTATCCCCGAAGTGGTACACGAAGATGGCACCGCGCGTGCACAAATTGTCACCGCAGCAACCAACCCTCGATATTATGCTTTGATTCAACATCTTGAACGTTTGCGTGGCAATGGGGTGGTGCTCAACACGTCCTTAAATCGTCGTGGTGAACCCATGATCTGTAGTCCTACCGATGCACTCAATATGTTCTTTGGTTGTGATCTTGAATACCTCATGCTTGAGGATATTTTAGTCACAAAAGCTTAAACAGCCTGTTGCATCACAGTCGCCATATTTCGCTTAAGTCCCTGTTTTATTTTTAAAATTTTATGGCATGCTTGCGTTTGGTTTGACGCAAGCTTGGACTTTAGCGATAATCAAGGCAGGGAGCGGCGATGGCAACCGATATATAATGTCACGCTACTGTAGCAAATCTCAGTTTGCAATAGTGGCGACGGATGTCCATCACGTAGTCAAAAAACATGTATTCAAAAACATAGTTGAGCAATAGCCAATGAAACAATCGCACATTGAAGTTACCGAGCGCATCATCGAACGTAGTCGTCCGACCCGCTCGGCCTATTTAAATCGCATCGATGAATATCTGAATCGTGCTAAGGGACCAGATCGCTTAGGCTGTGCGAACGTGGCCCACGCATTCGCGGCCTTGCCACAAAACGATAAGTTGAAAATTTATGCCGAAAAGCCTGCGCATATTGGCATTGTGACGGCTTACAACGAGATGCTGTCAGCGCATCAGCCTTATGTAAATTACCCAGACATCATTCGTGATGAAGCTCGTAAATTAGGCGCGACCGTACAAGTCGCAGGTGGTGTGCCTGCCATGTGTGATGGAATCACCCAAGGTGAACCTGGCATGGAGTTGAGCTTGTTTAGCCGCGATACCATCGCCATGAGTACCGCAGTCGCGTTATCACACGATGTGTTCGATGCCGCATTGTTGTTAGGCGTATGTGACAAAATTGTGCCAGGCTTGCTCATTGGCGCTTTGCATTTTGGCCATTTGCCTTGTGTGTTCGTGCCAGCAGGCCCGATGAGCACAGGCATTGATAACACTTCCAAATCTAAAGTGCGTGAGCAATATGCACAAGGCTTAGTCGGTCGCGAAGAATTACTGGCCAGTGAATCAGCTGCTTATCATGGCGCGGGTACTTGCACTTTTTATGGCACCGCTAACAGTAACCAAATGTTGCTTGAAGCCATGGGCTTACACGTCCCAGGTGCTGCGTTTATTCATCCGCACGATGGCATGCGCGAAGACTTTACCCGTGCGGCTGTCAAAATGGTGTTACAAAATACGCAAAAAGAACGCTTTGTGCCGATTGGCCGCTTGGTGGATGAGCATGTGATTGTGAATGCGATGGTGGCCTTGTTAGCCACTGGCGGTTCCACCAATCACTTGATCCACTGGGTCGCGGTTGCACGTGCGGCAGGCATTATTATCGATTGGACCGATTTCCATTACTTGGCGCGGTCTACACCATTATTAGCCAGTGTCTATCCCAACGGTAAAGCAGATGTTAACGAGTTCCAACAAGCGGGTGGTCCAGGGTTTGTGATTCGCGAGTTGATCGAAGGCGGCTATATGTATCCGGATGTCTACACCATCAGTGGTGGTGGCATGCGTGATTATGGTAAGCAACCGGTAAAAGAAAATAACGCGATTGTGTGGAAAGACTACCCAGCGGAAAGTGGAGATGAAACCATTGTGCGCACGGTGTCTCATCCCTTTAATGAATCAGGCGGTTTACGCTTACTCAAAGGCAACTTGGGCCGCAGTGTGATTAAAATTTCTGCTGTGCCAGAAGACCGTCACATTATTGAAGCCCCAGCCATTGTGTTTGATGCGCAAGAAGAATTATTGGCAGCATTTGATCGTGGTGAGTTAGAAAAAGATTTTATCGCAGTGGTGCGTTTCCAAGGGCCAAAAGCCAATGGCATGCCAGAACTACATAAACTGACACCACCGCTAGCGGTCTTGCAAAACAAAGGTTTCCGCGTGGCGATTGTCACTGATGGCCGGATGAGTGGTGCCTCTGGCAAAATCCCTGCAGCCATTCATCTCAGTCCAGAAGCCAGTGCTGGCGGTGCCATTGCCAAAATTCGCAACGGCGACATTATTCGTCTCAACGGCACCGTTGGTCAGTTGAATGTGTTGGTGGATGAAGATACATGGGCTGAACGCGAAGCCGAAGAGTTAAGCGATGCCAAACGTCACCACAACGCCCACGGTTTAGGTCGTGAACTGTTCGGTGGCATGCGTAGGAACGTGTTGTCGGCTGAAGAAGGCGCCATCACTTGGTTATAAAGCAATCATCGGCGTATCCCTTGCGTGGGTATCGTCAGTCAATTTCATTAAATTTTTGAGAGTGTTATGAGTTCATTAGCGTTAGCAAACCACGGCCCCGTCATCCCTGTGATTGTCATTAACAAAGTTGAAGATGCAGTACCCATGGCAGAGGCTTTGCTCGCAGGCGGCGTCAAAGTGTTAGAAGTGACATTACGTTCCTCATGCGCATTACAAGCCATGGAGCAAATTGCGAAGCATGTGCCAGACGCAATTTTAGGCGCGGGCACTGTGCGTAACTTAAAAGATGCACAAGCGTCTAAAGATGTTGGTTGCCAATTTGCAGTGAGCCCTGGCTACACCAGCGAATTAGGTCAGTTTGCACGTAAAATTGGTCTGCCTTTATTGCCAGGGGTATCCACTGGTTCTGAAATCATGATGGCAAACGCCGATGATTATTATTTTTTAAAATTGTTTCCAGCGGTTGCGGTTGGCGGCATTAACTTGCTCAAAGGCTTTGCTGGCCCATTTGCGGATGTAAAATTTTGCCCAACGGGTGGTGTGAGTGTGGAGTCTGCACCTCAATTTTTAGCGCTTCCAAACGTGGTTGTCTGTGGCGGCACTTGGCTCACGCCAGGCGATGCTGTTGAGCGCAAAGATTGGGCACACATTACTAAATTGGCGAAAGAGGCTGCCGCCATCGTCGCGGCAAAATAAGCCGATTTCATCACACAAAGGCTTGTAAATATACAAGCTTTTTTGTTGGCACAATACCCATCCCATGCAAACATTGTCACACTATAAAACCCTCATCCTTGATTGTGATGGGGTGGTACTGAACAGCAATCAAACTAAAATTGATGCTTACTACAATACTGCAAAACAGATGGGTGGCACCGATGCGCAAGCACAAGCCTTTGTGGACTATCACCTCAAGCTGGGAAGCATTCCAAGAAACGATAAAATACGCCATTACATGGCTGAAATTATCCAACAGCCGTTCACAGAGGCATTATTTCAAGCCTATATGGATACGTTTACAGACATCCTAGATACCACCTTAATGCAATGTGAAATATCCACTGGCTTGGATGCGCTCAAAGCAGCCACGCCGAATGCGCATTGGATGTTGATGTCAGGGGGTGATCAAGCGGAGTTACGGCAAATTTTCCCCAAGCGCAATCTAGACCATTATTTTGAACTTGGTATTTTTGGCGGGCCAACCAAAAAAAATGAGCATCTGGCCAGCATGCTGGCGTCGCACACCATCACGTTTCCTGCATTATTTATTGGCGATAGTCGCTTTGATCATCAAGCCGCGACTGGCGCAGGCTTAGATTTTGTTTTTGTCAGCGATTGGACGGATTTTGCCGAATGGCAAACTTACTGTGCAATCCATCAGATTCATGTACGTCGGCATTTACAGGCGATTGTGGAGCAAGACACATGAACCCTAATATGAAGGCTACATTGCATCCTAAATCAATTTTAAATGGCTAGCTTGTTGATGAACTGCCGTCACGCCTTTGTTGAATGCTACGCAGGCTTTGCGCCAGATGTACAAGATTTTGCTGGATTGATGGCGTTGACTGGCCGCGTTTACCGTCAGGTCAAAGATCGACAAACCCATCAACTGATGCTGGGTGGGCAATCGGTGTTTATCAAAAAACACTATGGTGTGGGCTGGTTGGAGATTATTAAAAACTTGATCAGCCTAAAGCGCCCTGTGTTAGGCGCCCGCAATGAATGGCTGGCCATACAAAAGCTTAATCAAATCGGCATTGCCACCACACCACTCTTGGCGTTTGGTGAGCGTGGTTGGATGCCTGCCACCCGACAATCTTTTATCATCACGCAAGATTTAGGCGATATTGTCACTCTAGAAGAGCTTTGCGACACATGGCAATCAAAGCCACCCACACCGCAGTTTAAACGGCAGTTGATCCGCAAAGTGGCGAATTTAGCGCGTGTTTTTCATGATAGTGGCATGCTACATCGTGATTTTTACCTTTGTCATTTTGCCTTACAACAAGCCCAGTTAAGTGATGCTAATGCGCCTTTGATTTTGATGGATTTGCATCGGGTTGAAATCTACCCACAATTACCAGCGGGCAAACGGCGCAAAGATTTAGCGGGCTTATACTTTTCAGCTTTGCATATTGGTCTTGGTAAACGGGATTTGTTACGTTTTTTGCGGCAGTATTTCCAGCAACCGCTGCCAGTCGCTTTCGATCAACACCGTGCATTGCTCAGTTATTTGCAATTACGAGCGCACAAGCTTGACCGTAAGCTTGCCCGCAAGGTAGCCCAAGGGGTAGCACTTTGAGCTTGCCCGCGCTGGTGCTTTGGCCAGCCTTGATCAGCCATTTCTCGCCATAATTCTCCTATGCATGTACTGCAAATTTGTCACGCCTACTATCTACCCTTTTTAGATTGCGCTCGGCAATACGCCGCCTTGTTTCAAGGCACGACTATTCAAGTGACGACGGTATATTTGCAAGGTGAATACGATGCGCAAGTGGAGACGGGAAGTGCTTCCGATAGGGTGATTTTTTTAGGCTACCGCAGCGAGCAACTAAGTGGTCTTAAATTGCGCATGATTGCAGACATCAAACGTATTGCAGCCAATACACCCTTTTTATTTTGCATCGCACACCGGGTCAAGCCCACTTATGTTGCATTACTCGCCACCCAACTGCCTGTCATCAGTGTGCATCACAATTACAACGATTATCAGCGGTTAACCAGACGGCTGTTCGTCAATTTTTTTCGCGAGCGGTTGTCGATGCTGGGCGTCTCTGATTCGGTGCGTGATGATTTAAGACGCGATCTAAAAGGCTGGCCAACGGAAAAAATTCAAACGCTGTATAACCGTATCGATGTTGCAGCAACACAAGCACAGTTGCTGAAGGCAAGTGCGGCACGTGATGCCTTACACCTACCCAACGGCCCATTCATCATCGGCAATGTCGGCAGGTTACATCATGATAAAGACCAAGCGACACTCATTCGCGCCTTTGCTATGGCAAAACCCGCGCTACCGCCTGGGAGTTTGTTAGTTATCATGGGTGCAGGGCCACTAGAACATGAACTGCATGCTTTGGTCGATCGCCTGAAGATAACGAGTCAGGTGATCTTGACTGGCAACGTAGCCAATGCCAAGCAATTTTTTAAAGCATTTGATGTATTTGTACTCAGCTCAGACCACGAGCCGTTTGGCATGGTGTTGCTAGAGGCCATGGCCGCGCAAGTGCCTATTATTGGGAGCGATTGTGGCGGTGGGCGTGAAATCGTTGAAAAGGTTGGCTTGTTATTCCCGTTAGGTGATGCCGCTGCATTGGCAGCGCAATTGTGTGCAATACATCAACATACGCCCAATCAAGGGCATAGCCTGCATGTGCTCAATACGCAGTTTTCCGACCATGCGGTCAGTGCGTCATTTTGGCAAATGCCTCTGATGCAATCCTTAGTGCCCGTTGAGGTGGTTCACCTCGCGCAGGATAAAACATATTCTGCATCGATTTGAGTTTGCTAGGTACATGACATTGTAGAAAAACGATGCATGCTTACTGAATAAAATGAGTAGATCAGACCTTTTTAAAAATCACGGCAAACTTTTTACCTTTTGCATCTTTAAAGCGGTTGACCTCAATGTAGTTAGGCAGCTTTAACAGTATGGTTTGTAATGCGGGCAGTTCCTGTTGCGAGGGGGTCAGTACTAAATATTGAAATTGCTGAATCGTTTGGTCAGCAATGGCATCGACTAGCCGAGCTTGGTTGTCGGCCCAAGTACCTGTAAACGGTTGGCCAGCATAGTATTTTACTTTTGAATCATCGTAAAAAACGTTGGATTGTGGCGCGGTCTGCTGCACCCAGGCCACGGCGTCTTGCAGATAGTTATAGCCGGCTTGTTTGGGTATTAGGTTTTTGATGCTACCCAACAGACAAATCACCACAATGCAAATCAAGATGGCGGTCGGCCAACGCTTGCGGGTTGGTGATGACGCTGCGGTGATCAGTCGTGCCAGAGATAGACTTGCAAACACCATCAATATCATGGCCAGCGGCATCAGATAGCGGCCAGACAGCACAAATACTTTCACAATAATCAATGCAGCATTAACGAGGGCAATGCCTGCAGCGGCTTTTAATACTAAAGCAGCCGTTGGCTCCATGAAGCGCTTGTGCACGCGGAGGCCATACCATGCGAGTAGACTTGTGATCCAGCCCGTGGTGCTGATCGTTTTTATCACGATCACGTATAGAAATGTGAGTAATAACCCTGGGATGGCAAATTCATCTAGGTAGCTCCCTAACACTTCGCTTGCCATGCGTTGCGATTGTGTTGAAAACATTGCAACAAATTTAGCCAACAGATCAACGTTTAAAAATTCATCTAGTCTGCCCAGTGCTTTGCTGGTGACATGCGGTTGGGTGATCATGACGCCCGCAATCATGACGACTGCGATGAGGGTTAGGCTATTTGCGCTGAACCACTGCCTTAGGCGATAGCGCAGTTGGCGTTGTGGTTGGCAAAAACAAATCCATGGTAACAACGCTAGAAAAAATAGACCCTCTACCCGAAACAATGTGGCGATGATGATGTAAGTTTGCCAGAGGAGGGCGTGTTTTAGTTGTTGTGTTTGCAAAAAACGTATCATGGCCGCCACCGCTAATACAAAAAACGCCCAAAAGCCCTCGTCACGCATCAACATCTCAAGTACGCCACCAATCATATATTGTGCGCTTAACCACAACAGCATGCCTGCTATCAAGGCGGCTTGTTTGCCGCCCGATAAGCGGATTAATTGCATAAACCCATGGCTGGCTAACGCAAAAAACAGCATATTCAATACTTGTGCAGAGGTGAGTGTGTCTAGGGTGGTGATGGCATGTACGCCAAAAATACAGAGGGCATAAAAAGGCCAAGGAAATACGGCAAAGCCGGCTTGCCACTCGCTACGACTAAAGAAATTGGCGGCTTCAAGGTAAAGCACGCTATCGTTATTGATCCAGCCATGTTGGATATATTGCACCTGGGCTGCAATTAAGATGGCGAGCACGACCGTAAGCACATGCCAAAATTCCAAGCTTTGTTGTAATAAGCGCGTTTTAATGCTTTGCATGTGTGAGCACCAGGTGCGATATCACGCGCTCGGGCGTGATGTGCTGTAGGCAATGTAAATGGTTGAGCGGGCAACTACGTTGAAAGCAGGGGCTGCAAGACAATCCTAAATATTCAATGACCGCTTGGGGTGACATGGGCGGCGTATGCTGCGGGTCGGAAGAGCCATAAATCGCAAGCAATGGTTTATTTAACGCGGCCGCAATATGCATTAAACCAGAGTCATTGCTGACCACCTGATCACAAACTGCCATTAAGTCGATGACTTCGGTGAGGGTAGTCTTACCCGCTAAGTCAACACATTGGTGTTGGGTCATGGCTTGAATATGGGCAGTCACATCTTGATCTTTGGCAGAGCCAAATAGCCACACCTGCCAGCCTTGAGCGCGTGCATAGGTTGCCACCTCAGCGTAATGTTGTGCGGGCCAACGTTTTGCTTCACCGTATTCTGCGCCGGGACACAAGGCCAGCACAGCTTGCGGGTGGTGTGGGATGTTGAGACGTTGATACAGTGATGCTGCACGCTCAGGGTAAGAGACCAACGCTGGCTGTGGCATTGGGTCTGGCAGCGGTTGTGTCGCCGCGCGGCCTAAGGCTAAAAAACGCTGAACAGTTTGCTTGAGCAGGCTTTTGTCGAGTGTGCGCATATCATTGACTAACCCGTAGCGCATTTCACCTTTAAAGCCAGTACGTACTGGAATATTCGCGGCCCAAGGCACAATGGCTGATTTTAAATGATTGGTCAGTAAAATGGCTTGGTCATACTGCGTTGCGCTCAGTTGTCTTCCCAATTGCCAACGCGCACGTAATGCCAGTTCCCCATGCTTAAATGGTAAGGCAATGGCAGTTCTGACCTCTGGCATGCGCGCTAACAGTGGCAGGGTCCACGGTGGAGCAGCGACGTCAATTTGGCAATCCGCTTGATCGATTTTGAGCTGTTTGAACACACTTTGCGCCAACACCATGTCACCCACCCATGCGGGGCCAATCACCAAAATTTGTTTCATGAGTGCATTTTTTTAATTAAGTTGGTGGTGCTGCGTCCTTCAACCAAGTCAATCAATGCAATTTCTCCCCCCCAAGCAAGCACTTCTTTGCCACCCACCACTTGATCAGCTGTGTAGTCACTGCCTTTAGCAATGACGTGTGGTTGAATCGCTTGGATCAAGTTAAGCGGGGTATCCTCGTCAAATAAAATCACTGCATCGACCGATGCCAGCGCGGCTAATACGCGGGCACGGTCAAGCTCGTTGACCACTGGCCTTGTTGGGCCTTTGAGTGCAGACACAGAGCGGTCAGTATTTAAGCCTAATACCAATTTATCACCACGCTTTTTTGCTGCTTCTAGATAGGTCACATGACCTGCATGTAATAAATCAAAGCAGCCATTGGTAAAGACTATTTTTTCACCAAGCGCTTTCCAGCGGCTAACTTTTTGTTGCAATGCAATGAGATCACATACTTTATGCGCTTGCTCGCTACCTTGTGCTTGGCTGAGCGCTTCGATGAGTTCGCTGCGGCAGATCGGTACAGTACCCACTTTGCCAACCACCACACCTGCAGCCACGTTTGCCAGGGATAAGCTGTCAAGTGGACTCAGGCCATGCATCAAGCCTGCGGCCAAGGTCGCAATCACTGTGTCACCAGCGCCCGAAACATCAAACACTTGCTTGGCAGTCGCACTTAAATGACTGATCTGATCGGCAATCAGGGTAATGCCTTCCTCACCACGGGTTACCGCTAAAAAGTCAATGCCCAGCGATTGTTTGAGCAACGTGGCTTTTTCAATTAATGCGGGATCATGAAGCGCCGTTGCGCAGGCTTCTGCAGTTTCTTTTTTGTTGGGAGTCAGTGCAGTGGCACCACGGTATTTTTGATAGTCACGGCCTTTGGGATCCACCAAAACAGGAATATGCAGTGCACGACATGCGTTGATGACATATTGGCAAAGGGTTTCGTTAAGCAAGCCTTTTGCGTAATCCGACAAAATAACCAACTGCGGCTGCCTGGCTAAACAGGCATCAATATTGTGTAATAACGTGGTTTGTTCTTCATCAGTCAGCGCATGGGTTAACTCTTGATCTAGGCGCATCATTTGTTGATGGCCGCCTAAAATACGAGTTTTAGCAATCGTAGGTCTACTCGATGTGCGCGTCATGCGGTCGGTATCGATGCCTAAGGCTTGCATAGCATTCATCAGGCAGTCGGCTTCTGCATCGTGCCCCACCAAGCCTAACATGCTGGTCTGAATACCTAATTGTGCCAAATTGGCAGCAACATTCGCTGCACCACCTAGCCGTTGTTGTTCTTGGGTGATTAAGACAACTGGCACAGGTGCTTCTGGAGAGATGCGGTTCACTTCTCCCATCAAATAACGGTCTAACATTACATCGCCAATGACCACCGCATGTTGTTGTTTGGCGCCAAACTGTTGCACCGTATTGCTAAAGATTGGATGCATGCTGGCTTACGATTCTAAAATTTCACACAGGCAGTGCCCAATAAAGATGTGCGCTTCTTGTATGCGTGCAGTCACGGCTGAGGGCACCACAATATTGTATTGACACAATTGATTGAGTTTTCCACCCGTTCCACCTGTCATGCCGACGGTTGTTGCACCCATTGCATTTGCGGCTTCTATCGCACGTACCACGTTTGCGCTGTTGCCGCTGGTGGTGAGACCGATCAACAGGTCTTCTGGGCGACACAGTGCCTCAATCTGGCGGGCAAAGATATAGTCGTAGCCATAATCGTTACCAACCGAGGTCAAAATAGAGGTATCTGTGGTGAGTGCGATGGCGGGTAAGCCTTTACGCTCTTTTTTAAAGCGACCGACAATTTCAGCAGCGATATGTTGGCTATCTGCCGCACTGCCACCATTCCCGCATAATAAAATTTTACCGCCTTGCGCAATACATGTTCGGATAGCAAGTCCGACATCATTGATGGTAG
Source organism: Methylophilaceae bacterium (assembly GCA_027488395.1). Taxonomy (GTDB): domain Bacteria; phylum Pseudomonadota; class Gammaproteobacteria; order Burkholderiales; family Methylophilaceae; genus Methylophilus. The sequence goes on from JAIYBT010000006.1 coordinate 112,144, forward strand.
GAAAAATGCTTTCTAACGCTTGAAACATGGCGATATGTGCCGCGTGCTCGCCTTTTAGGTAATCAATATAAGCCATCAGCAGTAAGGATCCTCTTGCATCAGATAGTGTTGTACGTAGTCTCTAATACCCTCTTCTAGAGAGCTGAACGGGGCTTTAAAGCCCGCGTCGCGTAATTTTTGCACGGTTGCTTGGGTAAAGTATTGATATTTCCCTTGCAAATCAAGCGGCATATCAATGTAGGTGATGTTTGTTTCTAGACCCATATTGGTCATCACCTGCGTGGCTAAATCTTTAAAGCTACGGGCCTCACCGGTGCCGATATTGTAGATGCCATTGGTAGCAGGTTTTTTACTGAATGCGGACTCTAAAAAAAACGCCATCACGCTAGCGACATCTTTTACGTAGACAAAATCACGCAATTGCATGCCGTCTTCAACCCCAGCTTTGGTGCCTTTGAACAAGCGCATGGTGCCAGTTTCTTTAACTTGGTTAAAGGTATGCCATGCAACACTGGCCATGCGCTCTTTGTGGTATTCGTTGGGGCCGTACACATTAAAAAACTTGAAGCCTGCCCAGGCCGGGGGCGTTGGCTGTTTCTGTTTGACTTGGTCTAACACCCATTGATCAAAAAAGTGTTTTGAATAGCCATAGCCATTGAGCGGTCGAAGTTGGGCGATACTTGTGTCGTCATACCCACGTTCGCCTGCGCCGTAAGTGGCAGCGGAACTGGCGTAAAAAAAGGGTACTTCATATTCAGCGCACCACGACCATAAATCTTGTGAATAATGAATATTGTCTGCAACGAGTTTGTTGAAATCCCGTTCGGTGGTGGCACTGATTGCACCCATGTGAATGACGGCAGTGATGTCGTCATTTTCCTCAAGAAAGTCAAACAGCTGATCTTTATCGAGGTATTCGGCATAGTGTCTGTGCACTAAGTTTTGCCACTGAGCTTCATGTGTGATGCGATCAACAATCACTAAATCTTGTCGACCAAGTTTGGTATTCAGATGCCAAGCCATGATAGAACCTATCATGCCTGCGCCGCCAGTAATTACGATCATAATGTTGCGCGCGTTGGGCAACTGACCTGATTTCGGTGAGTTGCCTCGCAGTCCTTAATCAATGAGGATGAGCGCGCATTATAAACGCTTATTGCGCTGCTCCCAACGCTTTCGCATGCGCGGCGCTTGCAGCCGCTTGCACTTGCGCAGTATGCGCATCCCAATCTTGACTTAACCAACCTTGGCAATGTTCTAAGGCAATGGCGGTCATTGCACTAATCCATTGCGGGTGATCGTTGAGTGCTGGAATGTAGTGATAATCACCGCCACCAGCTTCTTGAAATAAATGTTTACCTTCCATGGCAATTTCTTCCAAGGTTTCAAGGCAGTCACTACTAAACCCAGGACAAAATACATCAATCCGTGAAAGTTTTTGCGCGCCTAATTCAGCTAAGGTTTCAGCTAAGTACGGTTTTAACCATTCTTGCCGACCAAAGCGTGATTGGAAGGCAACCACATACTGCTGTTTCTCTAAGCCTAAGGCCTCTGCTAACAATCGGCCTGTCTTGTGACATTCACAATGGTAATTGTCACCTTTCATCAGGTGAAATTTAGGCACACCGTGAAAGCTCATCACAAGTTTTTCGGGCTGCCCATGTGTGTCCCAATGGGCGCGAACTTGCGCCGCCAAGGCTTGAATGTATAAGGGGTGGTCGTGGTAATGTTTGATTGTGCGTACTGCAGGTACATTACGCGTTTTTAATAACACCCGCCAAACGGCATCAAATACGGCTGCAGTGCTACTGGCGGCATACTGAGGAAACAAAGGAAACACCAAAATACGATCACATTGTTGCGCCTTAAGCGAAGCGATCGCACTTTTCATACTCGGATTGCCATAGCTCATGCCCAGTTCCACGGCAAAAGGGCTTGCGACTTGCTTGGCTAAATGGTCCTCGAACAATTGTTTTTGTGCTTTGGCGTACACCATCAGCGGTGAGCCCGCATCTGTCCAAACGCTGGCATATTTCTCGGCCGATTTGCGTGGTCGGATGACTAAAATAATAAAGTGCAAAATCCAGCACCAGATAAAGCGTGGTATTTCAACCACGCGTCTATCCATCAAGAACTGCTGCAAATAGGGCCTGAGCGCTTTTGCAGTGGGGGCGTCTGGGGTGCCTAAATTTGCTAGTAAAACGCCGACTTTTGCTTGTGTGCCATGCGTGTAGGGGGGTTCTGAGTTGTAGTATGCCATCGCGCTATTCTAATGTGAAAACAAGCGCTCTGACGTCAAAACCAAAAAAAAGTGCTGTAAAGTTCGATCGCTATACTCAGTTGATCGAACGATGCGTGCTTATTTTTTATGAATTTGATTGCCGATAACGCCGCCGATCGCTGCACCGCCCACCGTACCCACCGAACTGCCACCTGTCAGCACCGCCCCTGTGACTGCACCGATGCCTGCACCAATTGCGGTACTTTTACCACGGGTGCTCATGCTGCCACAGGCCGAGGATGATAATGCTAATAACAAAATAACAGCGTATGTCAGTGCTGGATGGCGGTTCGTATGCATTTTTAAAACCCTTTGCAAATGAAATATTAATTAATGACGTAAATCATGCCTGCTTTAAAGTGAGCATGCATGTCGCGAATGGCTGATTTGATTGTAAGAAGCCGCTGACAGTCAGCAGGTGCAAGCACCTTTATTATGTGCGTAAACATTTATATACGAACACGAGCATCGCTTAATTGCCTGAAAGCGCATTCGAAAGTAGTTTTGCCGTCACATCGACAATCGGAATAATGCGTTCGTAGGCCATGCGGGTAGGGCCAATGACGCCTAAGGTGCCCACCACTTGCGCGTCGACTGAATAAGGCGCGGTCACCATGCTACATTCGTCTAACGGTAAATAGCCGCTCTCTCCGCCAATAAAAATTTGCACACCTTGCGCATGCTGGCTTTGGTCAAGCAGTTGCATCAGTGCCGTACGGTGTTCAAAAATTTCAAATAATTTTCGCAGACTTGTGACATTGGTGGATAACTCATCGACTTGCAGTAAATTGCGTTCGCCAGCAATCACCATTGCATCTTTATCCGATGGTTCTTGCTGCGATGAGGCCTCCAATGCAGCAGTCATTAAACGATTGATATCGGTTTGCATCTGTTGCAACTCAACGCGCAAGCGTTGTTGAACTTCATCTAGGCTTAAACCGCTGCAATGTGCATTGACGTAATTAGTGGCCTGCGTCAGTTCACTGGGGCTCATGGCTTTATCAGTCAGTACGATGCGATTTTGCACTTGACCATCTTCGGTGACCAAAATGACTAGAATTTTTTTCTCGCCTAGTTGCAAAAACTCCAAATGTTTAAGCGTAGGGCGCGTACGTTTTGGCACCATGACGATGCCGGCAAACTGCGTGAGTTGCGACAACATGTCGGCAGCGTTGTTGATCAGCGCTTGTGGATCGGGTGAGCGTAAGCCCAGTTTGAGCTGATCGACAGCGCTATGATCGATGGGTCTGACGGTGAGTAATGAATCCACAAACAAACGATAGCCTTTTTGCGTGGGGATGCGGCCTGCAGAAGTGTGCGGGCTCGCAATAAAGCCTAACTGCTCAAGGTCACTCATGACATTGCGAATGGTGGCTGAACTGACATCGAGCCCCGAGTGTTGCAATAAGGTGCGTGAGCCAATCGGTTGGCCTTCACTGATGTAATGTTCAACCAATGTTTTTAGTAAAATTTGTGCGCGTTTGTCCAAACTGTTTTGCCCTTGTAATCACAACTTAAAATTTTGCCTGATTTGGTCATGTCGGGATAGCCGTTTAAGCTTCTCACACCAGGGGTTATATGCTTTAATGCGCGCATGCTTTCTCGTTTTAGTTCGGTTGCCATCGTTGGCAAATATATGGATGAATCTGCTTTGCAGCGCATGCAAACCGATCTGACGCGACTTGCTCACCATTTGTTGCAATCTGGCGTGCACGTATGCATCGAACAACACACCGCGCAATACGTGGGCTTTGAAGGCTTTCATGTTGCCAGCCTCAACAGTATAGGGGAAAAAGCGGACTTGGTAATTGTGATGGGCGGCGATGGCACCATGCTTAGCGTCGGGCGCGTATTGAGAAACACTCGCGTACCATTGATCGGGATCAATCTAGGTCGCTTGGGGTTTTTAACCGATTTGCAAACCAATACCATGCTGGTTGAAATTGATAAGATTTTAGCGGGTGATTATCAAATTGAAACGCGCATGTTGTTGCAAACTGAGGTAACGCGTCAATCGAACACATTGGTGGATACGGTAGCACTCAATGATGTTGTGATTAAAAGTGCTTTCAGATTGATTGAATTAGAAGTGCATGTCAACGGTCAATTTGTGTCTAGGCAACGCGCAGACGGCTTAATTTTAGCCACGCCAACGGGCACTACCGCCTACGCTTTATCGACAGGCGGGCCGATCATGCACCCAGATTTAGAGGCGATTTCAATTGTGCCCATCAGTCCACATACCTTGAGTTATCGGCCGATAACGGTCCCTGCGGAAAGCATCATTGAAGTGGTCGTGGTGCAGGCAGATGATGCCCAACTTAATTTTGATGGACAAGGCCAATATGCGCTTGCGGTGGGCGATCACATCCGCATTGCCAAAGCACATCAAGAAATACAATTGTTACATCCCAAAGATTATTGTTATTTTGATATGTTACGTAATAAGCTCAACTGGGGTTGAGTCTATGTTAAAGCGCTGAATCCATTCCATGTTACAAACACTTTTAATACGTGATTTTGTCATTGTCGATCAACTCGAACTTGACTTTGCACTTGGTTTTACCGCGCTGACTGGTGAGACAGGTGCCGGAAAATCCATTTTAATTGATGCCTTATCGTTGGCCCTAGGGGCACGCAATGAAGGGGACGTGATTCGCCGCGGTGCTGATAAAGCGGAAATTTCAACCCATTTTGATATTCGTCACAATATTGCGGCACAGGCCTGGTTAACCGATCAAGAAATGCCTGCTGACGAGACCTTAATTCTGCGTCGGGTGATATACACAGATGGGCGTAGTCGAGCCTTTATAAATGGTGTCTCCGCCACGGTCGCGCAACTGCGTGAATTGGGCGAAAGTTTGATTGATATTTATAGTCAAAATGCCCATCACTCGCTGTTAAAAACCGCGATGCAACGGGATATTTTGGATGCCTATGCGCAGGCCACCCCGTTGGCTAAAACAGTGAATCAAGCTTTTAAAGCCTGGTATCAGCTGCATCAAGAACAAATACGTGTCAGTCAACATGCAAACGAATACGCAGATACTCTGGCCGAGTTACGCGATAAAACGCGAGAACTCAATCAACTGGCGTTTAGTGTAGAGGATTGGCAAAATTTACAACAAGAGCATGCACGTTTAAGTCACGGTGCGAGCTTGCTCAGTGGCGTGGAGTCTTGCTTGCATTGCTTAGGCGAAGGCGAAGTCAATGCCTTAGGCATGCTGGCGCAAGCACAGCTCAAGTTGGCCGATATGCAAGAGATTGATGCACAGTTGAGCCCTATGGCAGAAGGCTTGGATTCGGCGGTGATTCAACTAGAAGAGGTCAATCGACAACTCAATCGTTATTTACAAAAAGCGGAGCTTGATCCCGAGCGGTTGGCAGAAGTCGAAGCGCGCCTACAACATATTCATGCGACCGTACGTAAATATCGCATTAAACCAGAAGACATCCCAGAGCAGCTTGCAAAAGATGGCATGCAGATGGATCAGTTGGCGGCCTATGCCGATGATGGTCAGTTAGCCGCGCAAGTGGATGCGGCATGGCACACTTATCATCAATTGGCGACACAGTTAACAGAAGCTAGGCAGGCTGCAGCCAAGCAATTGGCTGATACCATCACCAACTACATGCAAACACTTTCGCTGAAAGGCGGACAGTTTGCTGTGGCATTAACGCCGGTTGAGGCCAGCGCATATGGTCTTGAGCAGGTTGAGTTTTTGGTGGCAGGTCACGCTGGGGTCGAACCGCGTCCATTAAACAAAGTGGCCTCTGGCGGTGAATTATCCCGCATTAGTTTGGCTTTGCAAGTCACCACTGCCACCTTAGGCACCGTGCCTTGTATGATTTTTGATGAAGTGGATGTGGGAATTGGTGGCGCGGTGGCCGAAGTCGTTGGGCAATTGTTGCAATCGCTCGGTCAACATCGACAAGTATTGGTGATTACCCATTTGCCGCAAGTCGCTGCTCAAGCAAAACAACATTTGCAGGTGAGCAAAGCTGAGCAGGAGGGGGTGACATTGAGTCGCATTCGGCAGTTAAGCGATAGTGAACGTATCGATGAGCTTGCACGTATGCTGGGTGGGTTAACGATTACAGAAGTCACACGACAACACGCGAAACAAATGCTGGGTTTGAGCTAAAGTCAACGTGTGTGCGAGTGCCTAACAAAATCAGTATTTGATTGTTGTAAAAATAAGAAAAACATCGTCAAACTAAAACGTTGTGTTTGAAGCAGTCGTTAATTCATTTGTTGTGCTGGATTCAATAAGCACTGTCATTGGTGGGGTGAACAGCGCGAGTGGTTGGACGATTTTGATCGCGCAGCAATGATTCTGAAAATTGATTTTTTTATAGGGTCAATTTTAAGACATGCACCACAAATTTAGTTTTTGTTGACGCAATTGACTTTCGTGCAGTCTGCATAAATATAGAGCGAATGGTCATGAATTTTAAAGCCGCGATCTTCTGCTACTTTATGTTGTAACGCTTCAATATCTTCATTGCAAAACTCTTCAACATGCCCGCATTGAACGCACACGATATGGTCGTGATGACCGCCTTCGTTCAGCTCAAACACCGCTTTACCGCTTTCAAAATGATGGCGTACGAGTAAGCCCGCTTGTTCAAACTGGGTTAACACCCGATATACCGTCGCTAAACCAACATCCTCACCATTTGTGATCATGACTTTATAGATATCTTCCGCTGAGAGGTGACGTTGCTCACTGTTTTCAAATAACTCTAAAATTTTAAGGCGTGGTAATGTTGCTTTTAGGCCAGCATTTTTAAGTTCTTTTGGGTCATGCATATGGAGATCCTATCTGATGTTCATGGCTGTCATCGCTTGGAATGCGGTCATGACGTGGTATATTAATGTTTGTTATTGATAGCCTGATTATAAAGTGAATCCAATGCGTAATTCTATCTTTTTTGTATTGGTGGTCGCCACCATTCAAAGTGGTTGCGGTTCTAAGTTGCCTTCAGTAAAACCTTTTAAAATGGAAATCCAGCAAGGCAATGTGGTGACATCTAAAATGTTACTGCAACTGCGCCCTGGGATGACCCGCTCACAAGTGCGTTACATCATGGGTACGCCTTTGATTGTAGATAGTTTTAGAGATAATCGTTGGGATTATTTTTATGAATTGCGCAAACAAGGTGTGGTCGTTGAAAAACGCCGTGTCATTTTAGATTTTGATAAAGATAGCTTGCTTGCAGTGCGAGGGGATGTGATACCAAGCGCGGACAATGCAGAGATAAAAACGATCGCTGAGGCGCCAAAAGTGGTGGTGGATGAATCAGCGCATTGGACTGAAAAGCTTAAATTTTGGAAAGAGGAAGCGGCCACCGCGCCTGCACCCCTCGCAAATGCGACTGCTGCAGCACCAGCACTAGCATCACCTTCTACTGCATTAAAAGACGCGCCGCCAGTCGTGGCGCTTGAATCTGCTGTGTCAGCAACCAACACAACAGCGGCTACTTCAGCCGAATCCACGCTTGCTGCGGCAGTGATAACAGCCGCGCCCGCAGCGCAGTCTGCTGATTCCGCACCGATGCCAGCAACATCAACGCAACTTGAACCATCCAAAGTTGATTCTGCAAATAAACCTACCGCTAATGTAGATGCTGTGGTGATTGCAGATCAACAAGCGGCACAAGCTGTCATTGCCGATTTGCAAGTTGAAACACCAGTCGCGGCAATCATCCCAGCACCCGTGACGAGTGCAACCACAGCTGTGCCGCAGGTTGAGGCTGCAGTGGCTACGCAACCCGGTGCGACAGGCATTGCAATTGCCTCAGCGGCAACAGCCATCAACGCTGCGGATGCGTCTTCTGCGAAGAACACGCAAGCGGAAAAGACGGAGACGGTAAAACGCGTATCCACTAGCACTGAAGCTATCCAAACCCCTACAGCTATCCAAAACCCTACAGCAATCCAAAACCCAAGTGTTGAGCCTGCCTCATCTGCAGCCGCTTTAGCGCGACCAGCGCCAAAATCTGCGATTACGCGCCCAGCCTCTGGCGCGAAACCAACCTTGTTTTTAACCACAAGGCCTCCCATACAAGCATCTAATCTAGCGCCGCTCGCGCCCACGGTCACCAAATCCAAGCCCAAGATGGCACCGATTGCGCCTGTGCCGATGGCAGCAAATGATGATGAAATTGTGCCATTTATTCCAGAGGGTGAATATCAAGGCCCTGGACCTACGCCAGACGAAATGCTCAAAGGCAATGCCGAAGAGTTGGTGACGCCTATGGTTGAAGCGGCTACGCAAACAGTCACTGAAAAAGGGGTGGCGCCTGATGTTAAGGCGGAGGCAGAAGCCGTGTTTATTGCCGAACAGCTGCCCGAGCCAGCGATAGAACCAGCACCTCAAGCAGAGGCGCCGCTGGTGATTCCGCAAGCGGTCATTGCAGCACGTGAAAAAGCAAAAGCTGAGATGGCTAAATTAGAGGCTTTGAAAGCTGAACTCGCGAAAGCAGAAGCCGCAAAGGCCGCCGCGGCCACTGCTGAGTTGCCTCAATCTGAGATTGCACACGCTGACCTTGGCAACGTTGAGGCATTGCCCCAAACCCAAGCCCAAACCATTGCGCAGTCCGCTAGCGTACCGTTAGCAGGCTCAGCAATGGCAAGTGATGATCATAGCGCTGCCGATGCTCTTTCCGCAGCCGTCACCAGTGATGTTGCCAATACGCCAGCGCTACCGACAACCACCGCAGCATCTGATAGAACGATTGCTGGCACTGCCGCTGGGTCCGCTGCAATTGCGTTGTCCGATATGCAGCCGGCTGCCAATCCAGAAGCGCTTATACAGGCGGATGTTTCTGCATGGGCACAAGCTTGGCGGGGCAAACAAATTAAACCCTATCTAGCCGCCTATGCCGCTGATTTTGTGCCTGAGGGTGCGCCAAGTAAGCAAGTATGGGAAGCGCAGCGTCGGCAACGTTTATCAGGCAAGCAAGGGGATATTCGCTTGGTGCTAAAAGATGTGGTGATAAAGCAGGACGGCAATCTTGCCAGCGTGCAGTTTGAACAGCAGTATTCAGCAAAAAACTACAGTGATAAGTTGATTAAAACGTTGCAGATGCGGTTTGATCTAGCGCTCGGGCATTGGTTGATTACCCGTGAGCAGACTGCGCCTGTAGCACGATTGGCGGCTGCTGAAGGAGTAAATGCTGAATCGGCAGGTATCCAGCCAACTGCCAAAGTTGAAGCAATGCCAGATTTACCGACAGTCGCTGCACCAGTCACCGCCTCTATGGCAAGCTTACCTGATGCAAAAGCGTCTGTAGCCTCTTGGGCACAGGCTTGGCAACGCAAAGATATTGCTGCTTATTTGGCGGCATATGCGCCCGAGTTTACACCCGAAGGCTTGCCCTCACGCCAAGCTTGGGTAGCCCAACGAACATCACGGTTATCACTTAAACAAGGCCCGATTGCAGTTGAATTAAGCGATGTGGTTGTTGAGCAATCCGAAACCACTGCCAAAGTCAGCTTTCATCAAAAATATAGCGCAAAGGCCTATCGCGATGAGACGCAAAAAACATTACAGTTGCGCTTTGATTCAATCGCCAACGCATGGTTAATTGTCAAAGAAACGACCCGTGCAGATGCGACGCAACAAGCGGTAGCTGCGCCAGCCGCTTCCGTAACACCAGCAGACAGTGTGTTGGATCCCATTGGTTTTTAGTCGTTAATTAGATCAAGACGTAGAGCAAATTATGTTAAAAGTAGTCATTGCAGGGGTGTCAGGCCGAATGGGGCACGCTTTGCTTGAAGGTGTGTTTTTGGATACACAGTTTGTGTTGCATGGTGCATTGGATCGGCCTGAAAGTCCAATGATAGGGCGTGAGGCTGGCGAACAATTTGGACGCGTCACTGGGGTAAAAGTCAGCGCGGATACGCAAGCTGTGTTAGTGGGCGCTGACGTATTGATTGACTTTACTAGGCCTGAGCCTAGTTTAGCCTATCTTGATCAGTGCGTGGCTTCTGGCGTTGCAATGGTGATTGGAACAACCGGTTTTAATGAAGTACAAAAGCAATTGATCGCACAAGCTGCTCAAAAGATTGCGATTGTATTTGCCCCCAATATGAGCGTGGGTGTGACACTGTTGATTGATCTGGTTGAGCAAGCCGCCCGAATCCTTAATGAGGGCTACGACATCGAAGTGGTTGAAATGCATCATCGTCATAAAGTAGATGCGCCCTCAGGCACAGCGTTACGCTTGGGTGAAGCTGCTGCCAAAGGGCTCGAAAAACCTTTAAATACTTGTGCAGTGTATACGCGTGAGGGTGATACGGGAGAGCGTAAAGCAGGTACCATCGGTTTTGCCACCATGCGCGGTGGGGATGTGGTGGGTGATCATACGGTGGTGCTGGCAGGCATTGGTGAACGGATTGAACTGACCCATAAAGCATCTAGTCGCGCGACCTTTGCTTTGGGTGCATTGCGTGCGGCTAAGTATTTGTCTGAAAGGGCAACAGGCTTATTTGATATGCGTGATGTGTTAGGTGTCAATGCAAGGCCGTAAATCCATCGCCATTGTTCAGCATGCGTTGATCATTCAAGGTGTGCTCGCTTTCACCCTTGAGTGAATGTGCCCTTTACGCTATAATGTCGCAATTCTGAAAACGGGAAGAGTCCAACCAGCTTTTCCCGTTTTGCACATCTATTGACAGCGTCTACAGGCATTTTTGCGTGGTAAGAACGCATGACAAAATGTGCTTCGTCTCAAATTTAAGGAGCTTAAGGTGTCGAAAACAATTCCAGCGATTTTAGTATTAGCAGATGGAACTGTTTTTAAGGGCATCAGCATTGGCGCTGCTGGGCAAACGGTGGGTGAGGTGGTGTTTAACACTTCAATCACTGGCTATCAAGAAATTTTGACAGATCCTTCCTACACCAAACAAATCGTTACACTCACTTATCCGCATATTGGTAACTATGGGACCAATGATGAAGATGTTGAGTCAGACAACGTCTATGCTGCCGGTCTAATCATTCGAGACCTGCCTTTATTGGAAAGCAATTTCCGCAGTCAACAAAATTTATCCGATTATCTACAAGCAAATCAAGTGGTTGCGATTGCTGATATTGATACGCGCAAATTGACACGTATTTTACGTGAAAAAGGTGCGCAAGCCGGTTGTATTATGGCAGGCGAAACAGTGGATGAGGCGCAAGCGCTGGCGTTAGCAAATGGCTTCCCAGGCTTAGCAGGAATGGATTTGGCTAAAGTTGTCAGCTGTGCTGAGCCCTACGAATTTACCCAGGGTGAGTGGCATTTAGGGGAGGGATATAGTCAAGTCGCACCCAAGCAATTTCATGTAGTGGCATTTGATTACGGGGTCAAACGTAACATCCTTCGAATGTTGGTTGCACGTGGCTGCAAAGTCACTGTGTTGCCTGCGCAAGCGACCGCTGAACAAGCCATGGCGTATCAGCCTGATGGTATTTTCTTATCGAATGGTCCTGGCGATCCTGAACCTTGTACCTATGCCATCCAAGCCATCAATGCATTAGTTAATGCAGGGATTCCAACGTTTGGTATTTGTCTGGGCCACCAGTTACTCGCCCTTGCAAGCGGTGCGAAAACGCTCAAGATGAAGTTTGGACATCACGGCGCGAATCATCCTGTACAGGATGTAGAGACAAAACGTGTGTATATCACAAGTCAAAACCATGGCTTTGCGGCCGATCCTGCTACTTTACCTGCCAATCTAAAAATCACGCACGTGTCTTTATTTGATGGCAGTTTGCAAGGCATTGCCCGCACAGATCAACCTGCATTTAGTTTTCAAGGTCACCCAGAGGCGAGCCCTGGTCCCCAAGAAATGAGCGTGCTGTTTGATCAATTTATCGACTTCATGCGTGCCAAACAACACGCATAACTCTTCGGCAAAAAAGTGGGCATGTACAACATGCCTTTTTTGCAACACAGTGGTGAAAACATATGAGTAAACGTACTGACATTCAATCCATCTTAATCATTGGCGCTGGTCCGATTGTGATCGGTCAAGCCTGTGAATTTGATTATTCTGGTGCGCAAGCCTGTAAAGCCTTGCGTGAGGAAGGTTATCGTGTGATTTTGGTGAACTCTAATCCAGCCACCATCATGACCGACCCCGAAATGGCAGATGCCACTTATATTGAGCCAATTACGTGGCAAATCGTTGAAAAAATTATTGCAAAAGAGCGTCCTGACGCCTTGTTGCCGACCATGGGCGGCCAAACAGCTTTAAACTGCGCCCTTGATTTAGACAAGCATGGTGTCTTACAAAAATACAATGTGGAATTGATTGGCGCGAGCAAAGAAGCCATTGATAAAGCCGAAGACCGCCAAAAATTTAAAGAAGCCATGACCAAAATTGGCTTAGGTTCTGCGCGTTCTGCGATTGCGCATAGTTTAGAAGAGGCCTTACAAGTACAAGCCAGCATCGGCTACCCAGCCATTATTCGACCATCGTTTACCATGGGCGGTAGTGGCGGTGGCATTGCGTATAACCGTGAAGAGTTTATTGCGATTTGCGAGCGTGGCCTAGATGCTTCTCCCACCAATGAGTTATTGATTGAAGAATCGTTACTTGGTTGGAAAGAGTATGAGATGGAGGTAGTACGCGATAAAGCGGACAACTGCATTATCATTTGTTCGATTGAAAACCTGGATCCGATGGGTGTGCACACGGGTGACAGCATAACGGTGGCCCCTGCACAAACGTTGAGTGATAAAGAATATCAAATTATGCGTAACGCATCCCTCGCAGTGTTGCGGGAAATTGGCGTTGATACGGGTGGCTCAAACGTGCAGTTTGCCATTAATCCGCAAGATGGTCGCATGATCGTCATTGAAATGAACCCGCGTGTATCGCGTTCATCTGCGTTGGCCTCCAAAGCCACAGGCTTCCCGATTGCAAAAGTGGCCGCAAAACTCGCAGTTGGTTTTACGCTAGATGAATTGCGCAATGAAATTACAGGTGGTCAAACCCCGGCCTCGTTCGAGCCCTCGATTGATTACGTAGTGACCAAAGTGCCACGGTTTGCCTTTGAGAAGTTTCCTCAAGCTGATAGTCGCTTAACTACGCAAATGAAATCGGTGGGTGAAGTGATGGCCATGGGCCGTAGTTTTCAAGAGTCTTTCCAAAAAGCGTTACGTGGCCTTGAAGTGGGGGTTGATGGCTTAGACAGTATCACGCAAGACAAAGACCGTATTGTGAAAGAAATGGGTGAGCCAGGCCCTGAGCGTATCTGGTATGTCGCAGATGCGTTCCGTTTGGGCATGTCAGTGGCTGAGGTATTTGAAATTACCAGCATTGATCCATGGTTTTTGGTACAAATTGAAGACATCATTCAATTGGAGCAGTCGCTGATTGGCAAACATATTGCTGATCTAAGCAAAGACACGGTATTTAGACTCAAGCGTAAAGGGTTTTCAGACCGTCGCTTGGCAAAGTTGCTAGACACTGATCAACACGCGGTACGCGCATTTAGACAAGCGCTGGGTGTACGTCCAGTCTACAAACGTGTCGATACCTGCGCGGCTGAATTTGCGACCAATACCGCTTATATGTATTCCACCTACGAAGAAGAATGTGAATCACAGCCGACAAATCACAAGAAAATTATGGTGTTGGGTGGTGGTCCTAACCGTATTGGTCAAGGCATTGAGTTTGATTATTGCTGTGTGCATGCCGCATTTGCAATGCGTGAAGACGGCTATGAGACCATCATGGTGAACTGCAATCCTGAAACTGTTTCGACCGATTACGATACTTCGGATCGTTTATATTTCGAGCCAGTGACGCTAGAAGACGTATTGGAAATCGTCAATATTGAAAAACCAGTGGGCGTGATTGTGCAGTATGGTGGCCAAACGCCACTTAAACTTGCACGTGATTTAGAAAAAGCGGGCGTGCCGATTATTGGTACTACCCCAGATGCAATCGACCGTGCGGAAGACCGTGAGCGTTTTCAACAAATGTTGCATACGCTAAATCTTAAGCAACCCCCAAACCGCACCGCGCGCGCACCAGAAGAGGCGATACGCCTAGCACAAGAAATCGGCTATCCACTGGTCGTGCGTCCATCTTATGTGTTGGGCGGTCGTGCCATGGAAATTGTGCATGAGCAAAGCCAGCTTGAGCGTTACATGCGCGAGGCGGTTAAAGTATCAAACGAATCGCCTGTGCTACTTGATCGCTTCCTAAACGATGCAATCGAAGTCGATGTAGATGCTTTAAGTGATGGTGAGGATGTATTGATTGGCGGCATCATGCAACACGTCGAGCAAGCGGGTGTGCATTCGGGTGACTCTGCTTGTTCGTTACCGCCTTACAGCTTAAGTAGTGATTTGCAAGATGAATTACGCAGACAAACCGTGCAAATGGCAAAAGCCTTGGGTGTAAAAGGCCTGATGAATGTGCAGTTTGCCGTACAAAACACCGAGCAAGGTGAAGTGGTCTATGTGTTAGAAGTGAACCCCAGGGCGTCGCGTACCGTACCATTTGTGTCTAAAGCCTGTGGCTTGCAACTGGCTAAAATCGCAGCGCGTTGTATGGCAGGACAAACCTTAAAATCTCAAGGGGTAACCAAAGAAGTCATTCCACCTTATTACTCGGTCAAGGAAGCGGTGTTTCCTTTTATCAAGTTTCCGGGTGTGGATACCATTTTGGGACCAGAAATGAAATCAACCGGTGAAGTGATGGGCGTGGGGGACACGTTCGCCGAAGCGTTTGTTAAATCGCAGTTGGGTGCTTCCGTCAAAATGCCAACTGGAGGCAAAGCCTTTATCAGTGTACGCAATGAAGATCACGTCAAGGTCATTGATATTGCGCAAGATTTAGTGAAGCTTGGTTTTACTTTGGTTGCCACCAAAGGCACAGCGCGAGCGCTATCAGCGTCTGGCTTGGCTGTCTCGCCAGTGAATAAAGTGGCAGAAGGACGCCCGCATATTGTGGACATGATCAAGAACAATGAAATTAGTTTGATTGTGAATGTGACAGAAGACAAAAAAGCCATCACTGATTCTTATGAAATTCGTCGCAGTGCTTTGCAAAATAAGGTCACCTATTACACCACCTTGGCAGGTGCGCGCGCCGCTTGTATTGGCATGTCACAAAGCAAAGACATGGACGTGTACTCGGTGCAAGACTTGCACAAACGCCTGTCATAACATACACTAGGCTTAAATTTATTTGAAATAAGCCACGCTCTGAGGAGTGTGGTTTATTTTTTTATACGACAATTGTTGAAGGTAACAAGTCATGGCAGTTAATGCATTTCCAGTCACAGTACGCGGCGCAGAACTTCTTAAAGAAGAATTACAACGTTTGCGTAGCGTGGATCGTCCAACCATTATTCAAGCAATTTCAGAAGCACGCGCCCAAGGCGATCTGTCTGAAAACGCAGAATATGAATCTGCCAAAGAGAGGCAAAGCTTTATTGAGGGGCGGATTTCAGAGCTTGAAGCCAAGCTTTCTAATTTGCAAATCATTGATCCTAAAACCTTAAACGCAGAAGGCCGCGTGGTGTTTGGTGCCACTGTGCGCTTTGAGGATTTAGATTCAGGTGAAGCAAAAGTCTATCAAATAGTGGGCGAAGACGAAGCAGACATCAAAAACGGCAAAATTTCAGTCAGTTCGCCAATCGCACGTGGCTTGATTGGTAAAACCGAAGGGGATATTGCTGAGGTGCAATCGCCAGGTGGCATCAAAGAGTACGAAATTATTGAAGTGCTTTATCAATAATGCCTGATTGCGTACTTTAACCGCATGGCTAAGCAAACATCCATCGCATCGACACTTTCTGCCATCCTGACAACGCTGTGGGTTGGTGGTTTGTGGATGACGGCGATTACCGCTTATGTGTTGTTTCAACAACTGACCGATCGCAGTGTGGCGGGCGCAATTGCTGGCAAATTATTTACATTGATCAGCCTGATTGGCATGTTTAGCGGTGCATGGTTGCTCATACAAACGCTAGTAAGATATGGGTTTTCTTCGCTCAAACTGAGTTTGTTTTGGACCGTGTTTGCGATGTGGTTGCTGGTATTGGTCGGTGAATTTGGTATTCAACCTTTGTTGGCCCAGCTCAAATCCAGTGCCTTACCACAAGATGTGATGCACAGCGTATTTGCGAGTCGCTTTAAAACCTGGCATGGCGTTGCCAGTATTGCATATGTCATGGAATGTTTGCTTGGGGTGTGGCTAATTGTGAAAGGTAACCAATAGCCTTACCCCATAAAGTCAATCGCACGTTTACCCTTCTATGTAACTCGTATTAGCAGGGCGTATAAATTGCTACACTGATGGTATGCTGATTTTTGCAGACGCTTTAATCGTGTCACTGGCGCGATAAAACACCAATTGTTTGCCAATATGATGCACAGCAATGGCTTGCATTTTTTCAGCGATAGTTGTCAATAAGGTTTTACGTAATTCACGATCATCTCCAGCCACTTGTACCTTGATCAACTCATGCGCAGTCAAATTGAGATCAATTTCTTTGAACACCGCTTCAGTCAGGCCTTGGTTACCAATCATGACAACCGGATTTAATGTATGTGCGAGGCCGCGTAAATGTGTGATTTGTTTTGGAGTCATCTTTTTTAAATTCTAAATGCTTGAATATGTTCATTTTATCATGAAGACTAGATTCACCCTATGAAACCTTCCAAAACCAGTAAGGCGTGGATGCAAGAGCATCTCAATGATCCTTATGTAAAAATGGCGCAAAAAGAGGGTTATCGCGCGCGCGCTGCTTATAAACTCACCGAAATTGATGATAAAGATAAATTAATCAAACCAGGAATGACCATCGTTGACTTAGGGTCAACGCCTGGCAGCTGGTCGCAGGTGGCCGCACAACGATTGCGAGGCCAAGGGCGAGTCATTGCGCTTGATATTTTGGATATGCATCCCATTCCTGGCGTTGAGTTTATATGTGGGGATTTTCGGGAAACCGCTGTACTAAAACAATTAGAAACTAGCCTGCATCAAAAACGAGTAGATTTGGTGATTGCTGATATGGCGCCCAATATGAGTGGGGTGAAAGATGTGGATCAGGCGGGGGCAATGTATCTCACAGAGCTGGCGCTAGACTTTTGTCAACAATGGTTGAAACCAGACGGTCATTTCCTAGTCAAAGTGTTTATTGGAAGCGGGTTTGAAGAAATCATGCAACAAATGCGTAACCAATTTAGCAAGGTCGTCACCAGAAAACCGAAGGCATCTCGTGACCGTAGCAATGAAGTTTATTTGCTGGGGTTACACCGTAAATAAGCATGTGTTTTAAATATCAAACTGCGCGTTTTTTCTGTCTCATCTTTAATCGCTGAATCAGATATTTGCGTATACAATGAAACTTCCCTTGAAATTTTGGGTTTAATCTCCACTTACAGTAAGTGGTATGCATTGAGCGCCACACAGACCATTTAAGGAACGACTTTGAATAATCTATTGAAAAATATCGCGATATGGGTTGCTATAGCCTTGTTGTTGATGACGGTATTCAATCAATTCAGCGGTGCAAGTAAATCTAACAGCCAAATCGTCTATTCGCAGTTTATGCAGGATGTTAAAGAAGGGCGTGTGGCAAAAGTGCAGATTGATGGCCGTAATTTGCATGTCACCACCAATGAAGGCAAAAACTACGAATCGTTTTCACCTGCAGATCCTTGGTTAGTGTCTGATTTATTAAAAAACAGAGTAATCGTAGAAGCAAAACCAGAAGAGCAAGAATCCTTGTTGATGAGTATGTTTGTTTCATGGTTTCCGATGATTTTACTGATCGGTGTTTGGATTTTCTTTATGCGCCAAATGCAAGGTGGTGGCAAAGGCGGTGGCCCATTCTCCTTCGGTAAAAGCAAAGCCCGTCAATTAGATGAATCTAACAACAGCACGACGTTTGCAGATGTTGCTGGTTGTGATGAAGCCAAAGAAGAAGTGGCCGAATTGGTTGAATTTTTAAAAGATCCAACCAAATTTCAAAAATTGGGTGGTCGTATTCCACGTGGTGTATTAATGGTTGGCCCACCAGGTACTGGTAAAACATTGCTTGCACGTGCGATTGCGGGTGAAGCCAAAGTCCCATTTTTTAGCATCTCAGGCTCTGATTTTGTGGAAATGTTTGTCGGTGTCGGTGCTGCGCGTGTGCGTGATATGTTTGAAACCGCGAAGAAAAACGCACCGTGCATTATCTTTATTGATGAAATTGATGCAGTGGGTCGTCATCGGGGCGCAGGTACTGGCGGTGGCAATGATGAACGTGAACAAACACTCAACCAAATGTTAGTAGAGATGGACGGTTTTGAAGCTAACTCAGGGGTGATTGTGATTGCTGCAACCAACCGCGCCGATGTATTAGACAAAGCATTGTTACGTCCAGGCCGTTTTGACCGTCAGGTGATGGTTGGTTTGCCAGATATTAAAGGTCGTGAGCAAATCTTGAATGTGCACATGCGTAAAGTGCCAATCGATCCAGATGTTAAAGCAGATATTTTGGCACGTGGTACGCCAGGCTTTAGTGGTGCGGATATCGCTAACTTAGTCAATGAGGCTGCATTGTTTGCCGCTCGTCGCAACAAACGCACGGTCGATATGCAAGACTTTGAGGATGCTAAAGACAAGATCTTTATGGGGCCTGAGCGTAAGTCGATGGTCATGCGTGAAGAAGAGCGTTTAAATACGGCTTATCATGAATCAGGGCATGCAGTGGTGGCTAAGTTGTTACCAAAAGCGGATCCTGTGCATAAAGTGACCATTATGCCGCGTGGCTGGGCGCTGGGTTTGACTTGGCAGTTGCCTGAGCATGACCGTATTAGCAATTACAAAGATAAAATGCTACAAGATATTTCTATTTTGTTTGGTGGACGTATAGCTGAAGAAATTTTTATGCATCAAATGTCAACTGGTGCATCCAACGACTTTGAACGCGCTACAAAAATGGCGCGTGATATGGTGACTAAGTACGGGATGTCTGATGTATTAGGGACCATGGTCTATGCGGGTAGTGAGCAAGATTCATGGATGGGCAGCATGTCTTCTCGCACCGTATCGGAAGCTACACAGCAAAAAGTGGATGCTGAAATTCGCCGTATTCTAGATGAGCAATATGCATTAGCACGTAAATTGTTGGAAGATAACCGTGACAAGGTTGAAGCGATGACCAAAGCTTTGATGGAAATGGAAACCATTGATGCGGATCAAATCAACGACATCATGGCTGGTTTGCCTGTGCGTGCGCCCAAACCAAAACAAGCCCCTGTGGTGAGTGGTGGCGGTAGTTCAGGTTCAGGCAGTGTAGTGACGCCTGCACCTCAGCCAACGGCTAAAATAGATGAAACAGACAGTAATCGATGACCCCGTAACTGGGATTCACAGGTTTTAAGTTAAAATAAGGGTTGGCATTTGCCAACCCTTATTTTTTTACCGTTCAATGAATACACAACTTCAATGTGCTGGGTTTACCCTGGACCTGTCCACTCCCAAAGTCATGGGTGTTTTAAATGTCACACCAGATTCATTTTCCGATGGTGGTCGCTTTCATCAACGTGAACAAGCAATTGCGCATGCGTTTGCCTTGGTTGAGGAGGGCGCTGCAGTGCTTGATATTGGTGGTG
Source organism: Methylophilaceae bacterium (assembly GCA_027488395.1). Lineage (GTDB taxonomy): Bacteria > Pseudomonadota > Gammaproteobacteria > Burkholderiales > Methylophilaceae > Methylophilus. Next base: position 132,047 of record JAIYBT010000006.1, read on the forward strand.
AATCAACACGACCCAATGCGCCACCCGTGCCGTTAGACGAAGAGCTCAGCCGCGTTATTCCCGTGATTGAAGCTTTGGTAGCCCGTCAACTACCTGTTCCGATTTCCATTGATACCTATAAACCTGCCGTGATGCGCGCAGCATTGTATGCAGGTGCAAGTATGGTCAATGATGTACGTGGCATGCAAGCGCCTGAGGCAATACAAGCGGTTGCAGATACTGAAGCGGCAGTGTGCATTATGCATATGCAAGGCATGCCACAAACCATGCAACTAAATCCACACTATGAGGATGTTGTTTTAGAAGTCAGTGCATTTTTAACGCAGCAACGCGACGCGTGTGTGGCGTTGGGCATTGCTCAGCAACGCATTTTATTAGACCCCGGGTTTGGCTTTGGTAAGACGCGTCAGCATAATATTGCCTTGGCTCAAGCTTTACCACAGTTTCTTAAGCTAGGTTGCCCGTTATTGGTGGGCTTGTCTCGTAAATCCGTACTCGGTCAAATGACAGGCAATGATGTGGATGCGCGATTACATGCAAGTGTTGCTGCTGCCGTGATCAGTGCCATGAAAGGCGCACATTTACTGCGCGTGCATGATGTGAAAGCCACGGTGGAAGCTCTGAAAGTGGTCACTGCTTTGGCATAGAAAAACAATAAATATGGCGCTGTAGTGATTTGCCGCCAGACATAAGAGGAAAACAATGAAAAAACAATATTTTGGCACCGATGGTATCCGTGGTCGGGTTGGCGAATCGGTGATTACCCCTGAGTTTGTCATGCGTTTAGGCTATGCGGCAGGCCGCGTGATGGCTAACCATGAACAACTGCCTAAAGGCAAACGTCCCGCAGTCTTAATTGGCAAAGATACCCGTATTTCTGGCTATATGTTGGAAGCGGCGCTGGAAGCTGGCTTGTCCGCAGCAGGGGTGGATGTACTACTCACAGGCCCGATGCCAACGCCGGCGGTGGCTTATCTCACCCGCGCTTTACGTGCGCAAGCGGGCATTGTCATTTCGGCTTCGCACAATCCTTATTACGATAATGGCATAAAGTTTTTTTCTGCACTGGGTAGTAAATTACCCGATGAGGTTGAGTTTGCCATTGAGGCCGAATTGGCTAAACCGATGCAAGTCATGCCATCAGATCAGCTAGGCAAAGCCAAACGCGTAGATGACGCTCCTGGCCGTTATATTGAATTTTGCAAAAGTACTTTTCCTAATCAATTAGATTTGCGTGGGCTGAAAATTGTCTTAGATTGTGCGCATGGCGCGACCTATCATGTGGCCCCGCCGGTCTTTCATGAATTGGGCGCCGAGCTCATCGTGATAGGCAATAAGCCAGATGGCCTAAACATCAATGAGCAAGTGGGCTCTACACACCCGCAAGCGCTGCAAGCCGAGGTGGTGAAGCAGCAAGCAGACTTAGGCATTGCCTTTGATGGGGATGGGGATCGCGTTATGATGGTTGATCAGCATGGCCAATTGCTCGATGGTGATCAATTGCTCTACATCATTGCCATGGGCTTATATGCCAAGGGTAAACTCAAAGGCGGGGTGGCAGGCACCTTAATGACCAATTTGGCACTTGAGCATGCGTTGCAAAAACACCAAATTCCGTTTGGCCGTGCCAATGTGGGCGACCGCTACGTATTAGAGTTATTACAAGATAAAAATTGGAAATTAGGCGGCGAAAATTCAGGCCATATTTTAACCTTGGATAAACATAGCAGTGGCGATGCCATTATTGCGGCGTTGCAAGTGTTGCAAGCCTTGCGTGAAAGCGGCAAACCCCTAGCGCAATTGGGCGCTGATCTGACCCTCTACCCTCAAGTCTTGATTAACGTTGCAACCCAACATCGGTTAGACCTGAATCAACCTGCCATACAAACGGCAGTAGCGCAGGCTGAGATTGCGCTCAAAGGACATGGCCGCGTATTGCTGCGCGCTTCTGGCACTGAGTCCAAAATTCGTGTGATGGTTGAAGGCCAAGATGCTAGTTTAGTGCAAACCCAAGCCGAACAATTGGCACAGGTCATTCGCCGTCTCGCAACTTAACTTGTCATCAAGATAGATACGCTTAGTCACGCATAAAAGATAATGGCTGATTGGGGCGCGAAAATGTTCCAAATTTGCTGCTTCGATAAGCGCCAGTAAAGGGCATTTCAATGCGCTTTGATGACAATTTGATAATTTATGAAATGCTGCAAGTCGTGTTTTTGATTGCGCATGATCCAACTATCCTCAACCCTAGGATCACGATGATGGCAAGCAATATGGCTCAGCGGTTTTACTTGGATGAAGCGCAACGCCATACTCCCAACACCATGATAAAAAATCTTTGAAGACGACCGAGTCTATAGTGAGTCCATCGTCACAGAAGTCAGCGCTGCCAGTACGTTTTCCCCGCTGAGATTATCACCCATACTACTTCGCTAAAAAACCAAGCAACCCTGATTGCCTTGCGGATGCGGCGCCTATAGGGACGTTAATATGGGCTAAGTCTACGGCGTTGATGAATTAAAAAACTTAATCACTGACCTGACTTCGTTAAGCATCATGTTTATGCCCATTGTTATACCGTCATATGTCTGTATGACGATATATGGAGTTGGTGTTGAGTCAGTTGATTATTGTGCAACCTCAATATTGCAAACCTACCTCTACCTCTTAGCAAACGAGCGTAATGGCACACTTTACATTGGCGACCCCTCAAACTTTGAAAAAAAACGTACGGGATCTTCAATTCAATTTTGTCGAAGGCTATCAAACCTGATTAACTTCCACGATGTAGTCTGGGATGAATTTAACTAAACCATGCAAACAACAACCATGCAAACAACAACCATGCAAACAACAACCATGCAAACAACAACCATGCGTGAAAAGCCACTTAAAAATGGATAGGTCTGTGTATAGTTGAGCAGATTGAAAACGCCAATCCATATTTTAACGACTTGTACGCGCTTATGATTGTGATATTTAGGGCAAATTTCACAGTTTAATTTCACCCTCAATCCCTGTCTTATCGACAGGTGTCGTTTACCAGCGTCGCACAATAAAATCTTTCTGTTAAGACACAAGATGCCGACTTTAGCCAGAATTGGGTAGGTGAAAATATACTTAAACTCTTAATCTTGCTTAACACAGTGCGTCTGATTCGATTTGTTTGCGCTTTTTATGATCGCTATTTCGCCTCGCGGTTAATCCATGATCCAACCTGCAAAAAACGTGGCAACGCTAAAACTGCCAATGACTCTAATATGGGGATGACAACACCCATTCAACCAAGCTAAATCCAGTTGCGGTATGCCTGTTAATCGATTTGAAAATAGGCTGTTATCCATGGTCATTCATCAAAAATGAGTTTTCTACCAGTACTTTATGTCAGACAAATACTTTACAAAACCATAATTTGGTAGTGAATAAGTGTTAAACTAATTTAGTTGTTATTAATTATATTAATCATAGGTTAAATATCCAAAGTGGTTGCTTGCAAATCAGTGAGTCGTTACTTTGAGCTAAATGACATTTTGAACTGGACGGCATGCTTAACGTTAGCCATCAACGTTGCTGAAATTGTCTTTTAGATTGACCAAGATATGTGCTTTATTAAGCCATATTTTTGGGTGTTATTTTGCGTTGTGGCAAAAAACGACGGATCGTGTTCCAACAGGCAAGTCTTATGTAATTTTCGCAGTAAATACTGTATTTACCTATTAAAAACCAAGTTGTTCGAATGGAATAAAAGCTGTCAATAACATTAGTAAGTTCTTAGATTTAATCTTAAGGAGATAAAAATGCCGGCTGCCAAAATTCCGAATAATGAACAAGGCAGGCTGCTGGCCTTAAAAAGTCTGAGAGTTTTGGATACTTCAGCTGAAGCTGAATTTGATGCAATCGTCAAAGCGGCATCCTTAATTTGCGATGTACCGATTTCGCTGATTAGCTTGGTCGATGAAGATCGCCAATGGTTTAAAGCCAATGTGGGGTTAGAGGGTGTGACAGAGATGCCGCGCGAGTTAGCTTTTTGCGCACATGCCATTCATGGTCAGGATATTTTGGAAGTGGAAGATGCGACACAAGACGCACGTTTTGCTGACAATCCAATCGTACTGGCAAATCCTAATATTCGCTTTTATGCAGGCGCGCCTTTACGATTAAGCACGGGCGAAAATGTGGGTACGCTTTGCGTGTTGGACTCTGTACCGCATCAACTCTCTGATCAGCAACGGGTTATTTTGAGCTATCTGGCAACCGCTGCGACCCGCGCGCTTGAAAACCACCGTTTACGTGCGTCCGAACGCGCAATTCTCACCGCGGAAGAAGCCTTGCTAGAAGCCGCCAATTACACTGCTTCGATTTTCAGAAACACCAAAGAGCCCATTATTGCACTCATGCTTGATGGCACTGTCACCCATTGGAACGAAGCGGCTAAAAAGTTATTTGGGTATAGCCAAGATGAAATCTTGGGCGAGAACATTTCAACCATCATCCCGCCTGAAAACTTAGCGCAGCACATACAGTTTATCGCAACCATTGCTGAGTTTACTGATGGCTTTGCATATGTGACAAAACGACTCAGTAAGGCAGGTGAGTTGATTGATGTTGCGGTGAGTTTGGCGCCTCTGTTCAATGGGGCTGGAAAACTGATTGGTGCAACAAAGATCATTCATGACATACGTGAACAAAACAAAACTAGACAGTTACTGGCGGACAATGAGGCCAAATATAGAGCGTTGAGCGAAACATCGCCATTAGGGGTATTTGCAACTGATGCAACAGGTTTATGCACTTATACCAATAAACGCTGGCAGGATATTTTTGGGCTCAGTGACGCAGAAAGTTTAGGACACGGCTGGACTGATACGATACATCCATTAGACCGCGAGGCTTTTTTTGATGAGTGGCAACGATCATCTAGATCTCATCTTGAATTTGATATGGAGTTTAGAGTTCGCCTCATTGATGGAACGATCCGCTATGTGCATTCACGATCTCGCCCCGTGATCGATGATCAAGGTAAGGTTAGCAGCTTTGTTGGTTCGGTAGAAGATATTACAGAGCGCCAAAAAACACTGGCGCGTTTAGCCACCAGTGAAGAGCGTTTGCGTAAGCTTTATCAATCTACGCCTGCAATCATGCAATCGATTGATCCTGAGGGTAGATTAATCAGCGTAAGTGATTATTGGTTGGAAAAACATGGCTATACGCGCGATGAAGTGATCGGTCGACATTCCGCTGAATTTATGACGCAGGAATCTGCTAAATATGCACGTGAAGTGGTGATACCGCGGATGATGCAAGAAGGTTTTTGTGAAAACATCGCCTATACCAAAGTAAAAAAGAACGGAGAATTATTTGATGTCTTGCTATCTTCAGTCGTGGAACATGACAGTGCAAGCAAGCCACTACGTGCCATGTCCGTGATGGTGGATGTCACAGAGGAAAATGCAGCCAAACGTGCTACCGAGGCATTACTCGGTACTATCCGAACCCAGTTCATTACATCGATTACAGATGATCAAGGCATTATTTTAGAAGTAAACGATGCTTTTTGCGAAATTAGTCAATACACGCGTGAAGAGTTAATTGGCGCGCATCACCGTATTGTCAACGCGGGAATACACCCAAAAGCGTTTTTTGCTGACATGTGGACTTGCATCACTCAAGGTCTGCCGTGGAAAGGTGAAAAATGTAACCGTGCAAAAGATGGCAGCTTGTATTGGATTGCCACGGTTGTCTCACCTTTAAAAAGTAATAACGGCTCGGTAGAGCGCTATATTTCAATATCTACTGATATTACCCAACGCAAGCATAATGAAGTAGCCCTGGCAGAGGAGCAAAGATACTTAGCTTCGGTAATTGAGGCGACCAAAGCAGGCACTTGGCAATGGAATGTGGCAACAGGAGAGTGTCGTTTTAATGATACTTGGGCAGCCATGCTGGGTTATACATTAGCCGAATTAGGTGAGCAAAATTTTGAATTGTGGGCAAAGCATGTGCATCCAGATGATGTTGCACAAACCCGCGTTAATCAACTCAAGCATTTTAATGGCGAAACTCCGATGTATGAAACTGAGTTTCGGATGCGCCATAAAGCAGGGCATTGGGTATGGCTGTTATCGCGGGGGCGCGTATTATCTTGGACAGAAGATTGCAAACCTGCATGGATGTATGGCACGCATACCGACATAGGCGAGCGTAAGCAACAACAAATCGCTTTACAAAAAAGCCAAGATTTTCTGGATCGTACGGGGCGTATGGCGGGCGTTGGCGGTTGGGAGGTGGATTTAGCCACCCATGAAGTCTATTGGTCAGACCAAAGTTGTTTGATTCATGGTGTATCGCTAGGCTATAAACCAACCTACGAAGAAACGTTAGATGCATATCCGCCAGAAGCCCGAATGATTGTAGAGGCTGCATTTAAGCAGTTGATTGAAAATAACCAAAGCTACGATTTAGAGCTCCCTTATATCCGTGCCGATGGAAAAAAAATATGGGTGCGCACCCAAGGCTCAGCAGAGTTTGTTGACGGTAAAGCTGTGCGCGTATATGGCGCATTTCAAGATATTACTTTACGTATTGAGCAGCAACATGCAATTAAAGTAGCTAATGATCGCGTTAACATAGCCACGAAAAGTGGTGGGATTGCTATTTGGAGTTACGATGTATTCACTGATCAATTACATTCAGATGCTACGATTAATTTGCTTTACGGCCTTCCCGAAGACGAAGTTTTAACCCTCAAAAAATGGGCCTCAATGTTGCACCCCGATGATCGGGAAGAAACAATAAAAGCATTTCAAGATGCGATCGCTGGAATTAGCCAATTTGATGTCGAGTTTCGTGCGGTTTGGCATGATGGAAGTACCCATTACATCCGTGCTAAAGCGACAATTACGCAAGACCAGAATGGCAGAGCATTGCAGATGTTAGGCACCAATTGGGATGTAACTAAGCTACGCGAATTGTCGCTAGAAGTTGCCAAGCAACATGAAACCTTGCGGGTGACGTTACAATCAATTGGCGATTCGGTCATTACCACTGATGCCAAAGGTCGTGTTACCTGGCTAAATCCCGTAGCAGAGCGTATGACAGGTTGGTTGACTCATGAAGCCAAAGGCAAACCTTTAGCATATGTATTCAATATCTTAAACGAAGTCACTCGCAAAGTAGCAGAGAGTCCTGTGGCTGAATGTTTAAGACACGGCAAAATTGTGGGCCTGGCAAACCATACCACGCTGATCTCGCGAGACGGGATTGAATATGGCATTGAAGATTCTGCCTCACCGATTCGCTCTGATAATGGCAAGATTATTGGCGTTGTGTTGGTCTTTCATGATGTGACTGAGCAACGACGATTGAGCAGAGAAATGACGTACCGCGCAAACCATGATTCATTAACTGGTTTGGTCAACCGTGCAGAATTTGAAGCGCGCCTAACGCGTATTTTGAATCAGGCCAAAGTAGAGGGCACTTCGCATGCACTGATGTTTATTGATTTGGATCAGTTTAAATTAGTTAACGACGCATGCGGCCACAGTGCAGGGGACATGTTGTTGAAACAAGTGAGCAAAATGTTCATTGAAATTGTACGTTCACGGGATACTTTGGCAAGGCTAGGAGGCGATGAATTTGGCGTTATTTTGGAGCAATGCACGACTGAACAAGCCCAACGCGTCGCCCAAACTATTTGTGACCGTATGGACGAATACCGCTTTATTCATGATGGAAAACGTTTCCGAATTGGCGCAAGCATAGGATTGTCGATTCTCGATGGCAGATGGGCCAGTATTGCAAATGTTATCCAGGCGGCAGACTCGGCCTGTTATGCAGCAAAAGAAGCTGGGCGAAATCGGGTGCATACTTGGATAGATGCGGATATCAATATGCGCTCACATCAGGGTGAAATGCAATGGGCAACCCGTATCGAATTGGCGATTGATGAAAATCAATTTGAGTTATATGCCCAACGTATATTTTTAGTCGACCAAGCACATGCATTACAGGCGGAATCTAACATTCATGCCGAAGTGTTATTACGGCTAATCGCGCCTGATGGAGAAGTGATTTCCCCAGCGGTATTTTTGCCAGCTGCAGAGCGTTTTCACTTAGCTTCCCGCGTTGATCGCTGGGTATTAGAGCATGTCATTCACTGGATGCAATCATTACAAGATATCTCCACTTTGAGCACCATCTGTGTGAATTTTTCAGGGCAATCGATTGGTGACCGAGCATTTCATGCGCATGCTACTGAATCCTTAATGAAGGCGGGAAGAGATATTTGTGAACGTATTTGTATAGAAATAACCGAAACTGTGACAGTGACCAATATTATTGACGCCTCTTTATTTACAGAACAAGTACGTCAATTAGGGGTAAGAGTCGCTTTGGATGATTTCGGCGCAGGTGCGTCATCATTTGGTTACTTGAAAACGCTAAAAGTAGATATGCTTAAAATAGATGGTCAGTTTATCAAAGCCATGATTGATGATCCCTTAGACGATTCCGCGGTACGTTGTTTCGTCGATGTCGCGCGGATTTTGGGTTTAAAAACAGTCGCAGAATATGTCGAATCTGAAGACATCCTTGCGCATGTGCGCAGTTTAGGGATTGATTATGTTCAAGGTTATTTAATGCGCAAACCTACGCCAATTCACGAGCTGTTTGAATTGGTTTCAGGCTGAGTCATGACAAATCAACTGCCGTTTAAAAAATGCAGGGCGGCTTCTCTTTTTTGGCAAAAGACGCTAAGCCCGTGGCAATTAAATCTGCGTTGATAAAGACAGGCCGGTTAGAATCATTTAGCAAATACAAACTGGCGAAGGTGAGTTTTCCTGCGCCAGTTGTCTTGCAATCATGATGATTTTCCTCATTGGTATAGCAACTGCTACGCTGTCAAATTGGATGCCTGCATTCGCGCTAATAACGTACAAAGCAGGTGTTTATTCGCATTATTTCTGCCAAGTATCCTTCAAAGTCACTGTTCTATTAAACACGGGCTTGTCTACTAAGCTGTCTTTTAAATCTGCCACAAAATAACCGTGGCGCTCAAATTGAAAGTGCTCCCCCGGCTGTGCCGTTTGCGCGCTGAGTTCGAGTTGCGCGGTGATGGTCGTGACTGAGTTGGGGTTAATGTCGTCTAAAAAGTCACGTTCGCCACTGCCGGGGTGTTCGGCGACAAACAGTCTGTCATACATGCGAATGTCGGCGCTATAGGCGTGTGCGGCACTCACCCAGTGAATATTGCCTTTCACTTTAATGCTATCCGCGCCCGGCGTGCCTGATTTAGTGTCAGGCAAATACTCACAATGCACGGCAATCACGTTGCCGGCGTCGTCTTTATCGCAGCCTAAACATTTCACTACATAGCCATAGCGCAAGCGTACGGTATTGCCCGGGAACAAGCGGAAATAGCCTTTGCTAGGGGTTTCCATAAAGTCTTCACGCTCGATCCACAAGGTTTTGGAGAGCTTGACCACACGCTTACCCATCTCGGGGTGTTGCGGATGATTAGGTGCAAAGCAATCTTCGGCTTGGTCTTCAGGATAGTTATCGATGATTAACTTCACTGGGTCTAGCACGCCAATTTTGCGCGGGGCACTATCATTAAGTACTTCGCGCATGCAGTCTTCTAAAATGCTGTAATCAATCCAAGAGTCAGCTTTGGATACGCCGATCCGGTCTGTAAATAATTTAAAGCCGGCTGGGGTATAGCCACGACGACGCGCGCCAGCCAAGGTAGGTAAACGTGGGTCATCCCAACCAGTCACGTGTTTTTCTTCTACCAGTTGAATCAGTTTGCGTTTTGAGAGTACCACATAGGTGAGGTTGAGCCGCGCAAACTCGTATTGGTAAGGCACTGGGTTAGCAAGCAAGCCTGCCTCGACCAAACGTGCCATCAGCCAATCGTAAAATGGACGTTGGTCCTCAAACTCTAGCGTACAAATGGAATGGGTAATTTGTTCTAGGGCATCTTCAATCGGGTGGGCAAAGGTATACATGGGGTAGATACACCATTTGTCACCAGTATTGTGGTGATGCGCACGGCGAATCCGATAAATCGCGGGGTCGCGCATGTTGATATTAGGTGAAGCCATATCAATTTTGGCACGTAGCACCATGCTGCCATCGGCATGTTTGCCATCACGCATTGCTCTAAACAGCGTGAGGTTTTCTTCGATGCTGCGGTCGCGATAAGGGGAAGCCACGCCCGGCTCGGTTAAGGTGCCGCGGTTGATACGCATTTCTTCAGCGGTTTGCGCATCGACATAGGCGTGGCCATGCTGGATTAATGCCTCCGCCGCTTGATACATGACATCAAAATAATCCGAAGCGTAATACAAGTTGTGCTCATGTTGGCCGTTTGGCGTGGGGTTGTCCCAGCCAAAGCCCAGCCAAGCCACCATGTCGCTGATACTATCGACATATTCTTGGCTTTCTTTTTCGGGGTTGGTGTCATCAAAGCGTAAATGACAAACGCCTTCATAATCGCGCGCTAAACCAAAGTTTAGAAAAATCGATTTGGCATGGCCGATATGCAAATAGCCATTGGGTTCGGGGGGGAAACGCGTACGAATCTTAGCAAAATCGACTGGGCCTTGTGCTTGATGGCGTGCATCGCCAGGCGAGCCTGCCCAGCGTTTTTGCGCGAATTTGTGTTCTGCTAGGTCTTTGTCAATGATGGCACGAATAAAATTAGAGGCTGGGAGAATGGGCGCTTTTTCAGTAGACATGGTGTGTTTTATTTCTTCAGAATTGGGTTTATTTTACACCCATCGCGGGGCTGGCCAAAACGGATAATACAGGCGTTTTAGCCTAAAAGTGAATTTGCGCATATGCTACACTGCGTGCCTACTCTGCGCGTGAACCCCTTGTAATGATGTTGTTTACATTTTCTGCATGAATAAACTGGCTTTACCCATTTTGGCGGTGTTGTCTGATGGTAAGTTCCATTCTGGCGAGGCCTTGGCACAGCAGTTTGGCGTGACGCGTGCCACCATTTTTAATGCGGTGCGCGAGGCGCAGACGTATGGCGTCACTATCTTTTCGGTGCATGGGCGCGGGTATCGCTTACCACACCCAATAAAGTTACTTGATCAAACCGAGATTATGCAGGCCATTGGTGAACATGCTGCTTGGTTTCATCTATTGGTATTGGCGCAAGTTGATTCAACCAATCGCTATTTGATGCAAGAAAGTGTGCGCGGCATCGCCCACGGCACTTGTGTGGTTGCCATGATGCAAACCGCAGGACGTGGTCGTCGTGGTCGACAATGGTTGTCTAAATTGGGGGGGAGTTTGACTTTTTCGCTACTTTGGCGCTTTTCGTGCGGGGCGGCGGGACTCACTGGATTGAGTTTAGTGGTCGGTTTGGCATTGGTCCGCGCATTGCAAGCAATGGATTTTGTCGCAGTAAAGCTTAAATGGCCCAATGATATTGTGGTGTTGATACATGGCCAATGGCATAAATTAGGCGGCATTTTGATTGAATTGCAAGGCGATATGGAAGGCCCCAGTGCTGCGGTGATTGGGATTGGTTTAAATTTAACGGTTGATGACACCATGCAACAACAGATCGCACAACCAAGTATTGGCTTACACCAATTGCTAAGCCAATTGATCGATCCTAATCATCTGTTGGGGCGGTGTTTGCAACAACTTGCGGTGGATTTAAACACGTTTAGCGAATTCGGATTTGAACCCTTTAAAGCAGCATGGTTAGCCCAGCATGCTTATCAACAACAAGCAGTACAAATCCATTTAAATAACGGCAATATCCAGACTGGCAAAGCGGTCGATGTTCAAACGGATGGCAGTTTGTTGGTGGAAACCGCTGAGGGTTTGATCGCGTTCCATTCAGGTGAAATTAGCTTGCGGGGGGCTGCATGAAGTTGTTAATTGACGCAGGGAATACCCGTATCAAATGGGCATGGTTGCCAACAACCTCTGCACGTGTCATGCCAGATTTTCAGCCATCACACTGTGATACCCAAGCTTGGTTAGCGTTAGACGCACGCACCCAACAAGCATCTGCGCTCGCGCAGGCAGTGATGCAGGCTGAGCAGGTATGGGTCAGCAATGTGGCTGGCGTTTCTTTTGACCAAGCATTGCGTCAGTGTCAAACGCAGGCGAGCATCCATAGGATGCAGTCTCCAGCGCATTATGTTGGATTGCATAATCACTATCTGCAGCCAAGCCAATTAGGGGTGGATCGCTGGTTATGTAGCTTGGCAGTGTGGCGTCTATTGGGACAATCCGCATTGGTGGTGAGTGCGGGGACCGCGCTCACTATCGACGCCTTGCAAGTCGATATGACGGCTGATACGGCCCATTTTTTGGGGGGCAGTATTCAGCCTGGGCTTGCTCTAATGCGTCATAGCTTGCAACAAGGTGCTGCCCAGTTGGCGCCTGCGTGGTCAGACTATGGCACTGCCGAGTCATTATTTAGTGCCTCCTCATGCGAAGTCTTTCCCACCCAGACCTCAACCGCCATGATGCGTGGATGTCAGCTAGCGATGCTTGGCGCAGTACAGATGCAATATCGCGTATTGGCACACAGGCTAGCACACGCGCCTTATTTGGTTTTGACTGGCGGCGATGCAGCATGGATGCATCATGATCTGTTGCACGTTACAGTCAATACAATCGATAAAGCCGCACCTCATTTGCCCGTTGTTCAAGCAATTGCGGCGGAAAAAATCACGTATATTCCAGAATTAGTGTTGCATGGTTTAGCCATCGTTGCCCAAGAAATGCATAAATGAAACTGATTTTCTGGTGTTTAATTTTACTGAATGTCGTATTTGGCGTGTTGATTGCAACGCATCGCGACACAGCGCCTTCTGCATTACTGCAAGCGGAGTTGCACCCAGAACACATGAAGCTGTTATCCCCCAATGAGTTGGCCAGCTTCCCAATGCGTTCGTCCACAGCGAATGACGCAACCGTCCCGAACGAAGGCTTAGTCAACATGGCCTCTACCCCGCTCAATGCAGAGCAAACCTTAGACTTGGCCTGCTACGAGTGGGGAAGTTTTAATGCAAATGCCAGCACCCAAGCATTGAAGATTGCAAAACAATTGAATATCAAAGCCTTGATTAATCAACAAACTGCTGCAAGCCAACATACGCGTTATTGGATTTATCATCCCCCGCTCGACAACCTAGAGGCTGCGCAACAAACCACCGAAACCTATAAACGACTTGGCGTAGATGACGTTTTTATTGTGCAAGACCCGCAATCTAAGTTTGCTATTTCGTTTGGTGTATTTCGGGATGAGCGTCTGGCGGATAAATTGATGACGTCTTTAAAAGCGAAAGGCATTCAAGCCGTGGTTAAATTAAGGCGATTGGGCGGTGAGGGGCAAACCCTGCTACAACTGAATCAAATCAGTGTTTTACAATATCAATCGCTTAAAAAAACACAGCCGTTGTTTCCGGATGCAGAGTTAAAACAAGTCGATTGTGCTGAACAGTCATAATGCTTAACAGGAATAGTGCGTTTGGGTTTCATAACCAAAAAAATAGCCGCTTCTGCGGCTATTTTTTGCAAGTCATCTAGCGATTACGATGTGATTAACGTTTTTTAGGCGGTAGCATATCGGTGATCGTGCCTTCTTTCACTTCAGCTGCAAAGCATACGGTCTCTGATAAGGTGGGATGTGCATGAATAGTGAGTCCCAAATCATGGGCATCCGCCCCCATTTCGATCGCTAACACCGCTTCTGCCAGCAGTTCACCGGCGTTGACGCCGACGATGCCAGCGCCAATGACACGGTGGGTGTCTTTATCAAAAATAAGCTTGGTTAAGCCCTCTGTGCGCGCAACAGAGAGCGCACGCCCACTGGCTGCCCACGGGAAGCTGGCTTTTTCAATCTCAATGCCTTTGGCTTTGGCTTCCGTTTCTGTCATTCCTGCCCAAGCAACCTCTGGATCAGTGTAAGCGACCGATGGAATGACGTTGGCAATAAACTCCACCTTGTGTCCTGCAATGACTTCCGCGGCTACTTTGGCTTCATGCGTTGCTTTGTGTGCGAGCATGGGTTGACCCACGATATCGCCGATCGCAAAAATATGCGGTACATTGGTGCGCATTTGCTTATCGACTGCAATAAAGCCACGTTCATCTACTGCTACGCCTGCTTGCGCTGCGGCAATCTGATGACCATTTGGACGACGGCCGATAGACACTAATACGCGATCATAGATTTGTGTTTCTTTGGGTGCTTGCGCGCCTTCAAAATCCACATGAATACCATCGGCGTGCGCTTCAATACGCGACACTTTGGTGGACAGCATAATGCTTTCAAAGCGCTTTTCCATGCGTTTTTGTAATGGTCTCACCAGATCACGGTCACAGCCCGAAATCAGTCCATCCATAAATTCAACCACACTGACTTTAGAACCCAGCGCATCGTACACGGTGCCCATTTCCAACCCTATGATGCCGCCACCGATCACCAATAAGCGTGTTGGAATATCTGCCAGCGCAAGTGCGCCGGTTGAATCCATAATGCGTGGGTCGATGGGCGCGCCTGGAAATTTAGTGGCTTGTGAGCCCGCTGCAATAATGGCATGCTCAAAGCCGATGGTTGTGACCGTACCATCAGCGGCCGTGACAGCCAGTTGATGTGGGCTGGTAAAGGCGCCCACGCCATTTACAACGGTTACCCCACGCGCTTTGGCCATTTGTGCCAATCCACCGGTGAGTTTGCCAACCACTTCGTTGGCTTTCCAATTGCGTAATTGATCCAAATCAATTGATGCTTGACCAAAACGCACGCCATGATGCGCTGTTTCTTCCGCCTCAGTAATCACCTTGGCGGTATGCAACAAGGCTTTTGATGGAATACAACCAACATTCAAGCATACCCCGCCTAAGGTGGGGTAGCGCTCAATCAGTACCACTTTGAGGCCCAAATCTGCGGCTCGGAAAGCAGCGGTATAGCCACCAGGGCCAGAACCTAATACCGCGACTTGTGTATTAAGATCGCTGGTTGAAGTGATGCTGGAAGAGGCGGTACTGGGGCTGGCTGGGTGTGGTTGTGAAGCAGCAGTCGATACCGTGGCTGACTGCGTTGGACTTGCGTTATTGGCTGCGGCGGCCGCTGTTGCTGTTGTATCGGCGACTGGGTGTTCAGGCGTGGCCGTTGCATCAGCCGCTACTTCGACGCGCATGATTAAACTGTCTTTTGCGACTTTATCGCCCACAGCCACTAAAATTTCTTTCACGATGCCACCGAATGCGGCTGGAATATCCATCGAGGCTTTGTCAGACTCTACGGTGATCAATGAGTCTTCTTTGGCAATGGTGTCGCCCACGGCAACTAATATTTCAATGATATCAACTTGGTCAAAATTGCCGATATCAGGTACACGTAATTCAATGATTTGACTCATGGAAACCTTACTTACGAAATAGATGTGCTATTTTAACATCAAATAAATGGGCAGATTGGCGCTAGCGGCCAGTTCGATACGCAGGTAGGCGTTATGGGGCTTTTTTCTTGGCCGTGGTAGTGGCAAGCACCGGTTTTTTCATGGTGCAGGTTTCTTGGCCATAATTACCACCCGTGTCATCCGGCTCATAGTAATCGTTTTTAAAAGTATAGGTGGTTTTGGTCAACGTGGTAAATTGACCGAGCCCGGTTGAAAATTCAGCGTATTTAGCATCAGACAACTTAAAGGTTAACGCCAACGATTTACCTCTGACAAGCGCTTGCCCAGTATAACTTTGCTTATTTTCGGTATGCGTGACTAAATCGTATACCGCCACTTGTGTGGTGCTGTTACGGCGATTTTTTTTGAGTTGCACGGTGACTTCATAATCGCCTACTGCAACATTGTTTCCTTTACATAAATATTCGCCACTGTAATCGGCAATACGTGATGTGGTCGCCGCATTCACAGGGTGTTCAATAAGAAAAAAAAGCGCAATGAAGGTGAAATATTTTAGATTCATATCACTAGAGAAATAGTTGCAAGACAAGAAAGCGATTACTGTCAGTCGCGCTAGGGAATGCCTTGGAATGACAACAATACAATTGAATTTCATGATAATTGCAATTACCTTTTTTACCAAGTGACATTTGCGTTTATTTCGTTGCAAAAGGGGGCGATCCATTGGCAAAGAGCGGGCCGTGCATTCGATATTTGTGCGAAAATAGCGATCATTCAGTTCACTGCCGAAAGTCTAGCTCACATGCTATTTGCGCGTTATCTCTTCCGTGTGCCCGCCGTTTTTTGGATGTTTGTGGTGCTGATCGCCACAGGTATGGGGGTTTGGCAATTACAACAGCCGCACAAAATCGTTAATGTCGACGCAAAAAGCCTGCCTGTGCAATGTGTGTCATACGCGCCTTATTACAAACCTGGTATGAATCCCACCCTGATTGGAAGTTTTGTCGACCCCTTGCAAATCGAAGCTGATCTCAAAGCGTTGTCTGCAATCACCGCCTGTGTGCGAACCTATTCAGTTTCGCAAGGCTTAGATTATGTGCCAAAAGCAGCGCAAAAATTAGGCATGAAGGTGAAACTTGGTGCGTGGATCAGTTGGACGGACGCCTACAATCGTGCAGAGTTGGCGTTGGCGGTGCAAAAGGCGAATGAATTTAATGATACCGTCACCAGTATTATTGTTGGCAATGAGGTCTTGCTCAGAGGCGAACAGCCTGAATCGCAATTACGTCAATATTTACAATGGGCAAAAGCGCATACCAATGTGCCCTTGACCTATGCTGAAGTGTGGGAGTTTTGGTTAAAGCATCCGGCCCTAGAACAAGACGTTGATTTTGTCACCGTGCATATCCTACCTTATTGGGAAGATCTCCCGGTGGCGATTGAGCAAGCGGTTTCACACACCACCGCAGTGATGGACAAACTCAGTTTTACCTTTAAAAAACCTTTGTTGATTGGTGAAACAGGCTGGCCTTCACAAGGTCGTCAACGCTTTGGTGCCAAACCAAGTGTGGTGAATGAAGCGCGGTATATACGTGAATTTATCCAAACGGCCCAAGCGCGGCAGTGGCAATACAATATTATTGAAGCGGTTGACCAGCCCTGGAAACGTGGTCTAGAGGGGACTGTGGGTGGCTATTGGGGTGTGTTTGATGTGGCAATGCAACGTAAATTTCCGCTGCAAGGTGGCGTGGCTGAACGTCAAGATGGCGTGTTGCCCTATGTCATCGCGGCGACACTCGCGTTACTGGCTTGGGCTTGGGCGACCTACCGTCAATTAACGATTGCACAGCGTATGCTTTTTAGCTTGGTCGCTGCAACGGTTGGTTTGCAGGGCTTTTTGCAAGTCAGCGATGTCTATATGTCAGCACGAAACATGACCGAAACCCTTTATTTGGGGGGCTTTGTGTTGTTAGGTTGGGGCATCATTGTCCTGCATCTTCGTTTATGGGTGGGCTGGTCAATGCCTAAAGCATGGTTGCAAACTTGGTTAACCTTGTTTGCATGCGCCTTGTTGTTAATCAGTGCGAGCTTGAGCATCGACGGTCGCTATCGTAATTTTCCAATTGCACTGACCTGGTTACCTTTGGTCATCAGTTTGATTTCTGTGATGGTGCAATTACAGCCGCAATCTACATCTATGTCTGCTATTGCAACCTCCTCCTCGGAGGCCTCTGCAAGCATTGGGATTTGGTTGGTAGCGGTCATGACCATATTTGCAACGACGCTCGCCTTTGGTGTGGCCATGTTGGAGCCAGGCAACGCCAGTGCATGGTGGTGGGCTGCCTGTTGCGGCATGGCAACCTTGGTGATTCCGGCTCAATGTCTGTTGTTGCGCTCTGCCATGCCCACTGCAAGCAATGCCAATATGCAAGCTTGAACCTCCAAAGATCGAGGGATGGTGTAATGAGAGTTGCAATATGTTTTTATCTGAACGTGATTTTTTAGTGAAAGTATTGATTTAAGCCATGTGGTTCTGGACAAAAAAACTATTACCGAGCGTCTTTTTTGCGCTGATCTTCTCTGCCGTGCATGTCAGTGTATGGACGCTTGCCAATCGCGCTTTACCCTTGATTAATGTCAAACCCACGGTCAATGGGTTTGCCTATAGTGGCTACCGCGGCAACCAAAGCCCTTTAGATAACCAGCACCCCAGTACCCGTGAGTTGGCAGAAGACTTAGATCTGTTACACAAACACACGGACCATCTTCGGATGTATTCTTCATTAGATTTAAACGAAGTGATCCCGCTGGCGGCAAGACGCAATATGAAGGTGATTGCGGGTGCTTGGATTGATGCAGATCACGGTAAAAACGCGCGTGAAGTGGCCGCTTTGTTGGAGAAACTGCAAAACTACAACAATATTGATCGTGTGATTGTCGGTAACGAGTCATTGCTACGCAATGATTTGCCTGTGGCTTCGCTGGTTCAATATTTAGATCAAGTACGGGCCAATACCGAAACGCCTGTATCAACCGCTGAGCCTTGGCATGTGTGGTTAAAACATCCTGAACTGGTAAAGCATGTTGATTTTATTGCCGTCCACTTATTGCCATACCATGAGGGCGTGCCTGTGGAGAGGGCGGTGCAATATACCATCGATCGTTACAACCAACTGTTGGCAGCTTATCCGCGAAAAAAAATCGTGATTACTGAGGTGGGTTGGCCCAGTCGTGGCCCTACCATTGGGGCCTCTGTCGCCAGTGAGGTGAACCAAGCGCGGTTTATTCGCGAGTTTTTAGGCCGTAATGCGCTTGAAGATTTGGATTACTACTTAATGGAAGCGTTTGATCAACCTTGGAAAGTCAGCTTAGAGGGTTGGGCGGGCGCTTATTGGGGCATGTATAACGCCGATCGCCATCAAAAATATTCTTTACAAGGAGCAGTCCCACCAAACAACCGCTGGGTAGCAAAAGCCACCTGGTCTACGGTGTTGGCGTTTTTGCCATTGATGTTTATCGCATGGCGTTTTAAACACTGGGGGTTGGGTGGCGTAGCGTCGATGGCGGTGTTATTTCAAGCCTGCATCACCACGCTGGTCATTACTTGGAATTTGCCAGGAGATTATTATTATTCATTCCGCGATTTTGTCGTGTTGATTGGTTTAATTTTGGCGATCGCGCTGACTTCATTGGTATTGATGATTTACGCCATTGAGTTTAGCGAGGTGATGTTCAAGCCACAATGGCGACGCTTTTTTAAACGCATGACGCCTTTGCCAGCCCAAGATGAGTTATTTGTCTCGATTCACCTCGCCTGTTATAACGAACCGCCTGATATGGTGATTGCGACCATCGAAAGCTTGCGTCATTTAACATACAGTCGCTACGAAGTAATCGTGGTGGATAACAACACCAAAGATGAAGCGAAATGGAAGCCCATTGAAGCTTATATGGCGACCTTACCTGCACACTTTCACTTTTATCATTTGCCATCTTGGCCAGGATTTAAAGCAGGGGCATTAAATTTTGCTTTGGAAAAAACCCATCCTGATGCGCAAGTAGTGGGTGTGGTCGATGCCGATTATGTGGTTACCACTGATTGGCTTTCCGATTTAGTGCCTCATTTCTTGGCGCCTAAAGTGGCCGTGGTACAGGCGCCCCAAGCCCACCGTGATTGGGAGCAACACTTTTTCAATCGCATGTGTAATTGGGAGTTTGAAGGGTTTTTCCGTATCGGTATGCACCATCGCCACGAGCGAAATGCGCTGATACAACATGGCACTATGACCTTGATTCGTCGTCAGGCGTTACAAGACCTTGGGGGCTGGTCAGAATGGTGCATCTGTGAAGATACCGAGTTGGGCCTGCGCTTATTAGAGCAAGATTTAGAGTTACGCTATATTGATGAAACCTTTGGCCGTGGCTTAACCCCGGCAAATTTTAAAGCGCTGAAATCGCAACGCAATCGTTGGGCATTTGGTGCGATGCAGATTTTAAAACATCACATGCCAAAATTGGTCGGCACCTCCAATTTAGATTTTAGTCAGCGCTACCACTTTTTAACAGGTTGGTTTGGTTGGTTTGGCGAGGCGCTTCAGCTTATATTTACCATCGGTTCAATTTTCTGGACCATGGCGATGTTGCTATTTCCCAAATACTTTAGTTTGCCGGTGGTGGTCATGATTGTGCCGATACTATGCTTTTTAGCCATTAAAGCGATTTTGGGTCCGCTGTTGTACCGCAAAACCATGCAATGTGGCTGGATGGATATTTTTGGTGCGTCTCTAGCAAGTCTAGGCCTTTCGCATGCCATTGCACGTGGCATTATCAATGGACTCACACACAAAGCAGGGGTGTTTGTGGTCACGGCCAAAACCAAAGCCAAACTCACCAACTGGCAATTGATTGATCCGATTCGGGAAGAGCTGCTCATTTTAAGCTTATTGGTTTTAAGTGCATTGGTGATGTTGTACTCACGCGGTTTTAGTAACTTAGATGCACAATTGTGGGTTTCTATGTTGGCGTTACAATCATTGCCTTACTGGAGCGCATTGGCCTGCCAATGGGTTTCTGAACACAAATAATCGTTTGGTTAAAGCCACCCTTACGGGTGGCTTTTTTTATATTGGAATCACCTTCATGGGATGGGTCGTGATGGTCAATGTGTCTGCGATTTGCGTGCAGCAAGTGTTTACGTTGATGCTGCGTGTGTTATGAGGCCAGGGGCAAAATTATTTGTGTATGGCACGTTACGGCAAGGCTATGCGCACCCGATGGCTGCGTTTTTAGCCAATCATAGCGTGACTGTGACGCCTGCCACCTACAAGGGTCGGATGTACGCGATTGGTGACTATCCAGGCGTAATACCCTCTATGCAAACGACTGACCAAGTGAAGGGGGAGGTGTTTGCGTTGTTGCAGCCTGTGGATGTATTTGCGGCGCTGGATGACTATGAGGAATGTAGCCAAGCGCATGCCTTTCCTCATGCATATGCCCGCATTCAAACCCGTGTTAACACCTTAGCGGGTGAAGTGTTGTCAGGGGTTTGGATCTATCTTTATACCCGCGATACCCAATCGTTGCGCTCTATTCCATCGGGTGATTTTTTTGAACATGATTGAAGATCGATTACCCCTCAGGGCGCGTATATGCTGATCCATAAACCAGTTGCAAGCAAAAGGGCACCTAGGTGCCCTTTTTATATTGCGAGTGTATCTGACAAGCCCTAGAGCAATAAACGACGTACATCGCTCAACATCACACGCAAGTGACTGGTAAAGCGTGCGCCATCTGCACCGTCAATTACGCGATGGTCGTAAGATAAGGATAAGGGCATGATTAAGCGTGGGTCAAATCCGCCGGAATCTTTGTTATAAACCGGCTGCATCGCTGCGCGAGACACGCCTAAAATCGCGACTTCTGGGCAGTTGATGATAGGGGTAAACATGGTGCCGCCAATGCCACCTAAGCTGGAAATGGTAAAGCAACCGCCTTGCATTTCTTCTACTTTCAATTTACGTTCACGTGCTTTGGCGGATAAGTCGGCTAAATCGCGCGCAATGTCCATAACGTCTTTTTGGTTGACGTTCCGCACCACAGGGACCACCAAGCCATCGGGTGTATCGCAAGCAAAGCCAATGTTGTAGTAGTTTTTTAAGATCAGTTGATCACCTTCAGGCGATAACGAAGCATTGAAATTAGGGTAAGTGCGCAGGGCATTGACCACCGCTTTCATTAAAAACGCTAATAGCGTCAATTTCACGCCACGCTTTTCAGCTTCAACCAACATGGACTTTCTAAAGTCTTCCAAGTCGGTAATGTCTGCTTCATCAAATTGCGTAACATGCGGCGCGGTGACCCAGTTGCGATGCAAGTTAGCACCAGATAATTTTTTAATCCGCGAAAGTGGTTTGGTGTCGATCTCTCCAAACTGACTAAAATCAATCACTGGCATCGGCAAGGTACTTAAGCCTGAGCCTACGCCCATATTTTCAGTGCGTGGTTTGGCTAACTCGCCTTTGACAAAGGCTTGCACGTCTGGCAATAAAATACGATTTTTAGGTCCTGAGGCTTTCACAAGACTTAAATTGACGCCCAGTTCGCGAGCAAACTTACGGACCGATGGGCTGGCATGGGCTAACTTGCCTGACACAGACACACTAGAGGCAGCCACTGGGTTGGGCGTTGCCAATGGTTGCACCACATTAGGCGGCGCTTCAACCGGGCGGGTCGGCTCAGGAATGGCAACGGTTTTTTCATCGACTTTAACAGTGGCCACCACAGGGGTAGCTGTAGGTTGCGCCGCTGGTTTTTCTGCAGGGGCTACATCATTGGCGGTATCCAAGGTAAGGATTAATGCACCTTGTTTGGTTTTATCGCCCACTTGAATGTGAATTTCTTTCACCACCCCAGCTAATGAGGAGGGAATATCCATCGACGCTTTGTCTGACTCTACGGTAATCAGCGAATCTTCTTTTGCAACGGTGTCGCCGACACTGACTAGGACTTCAATGACATCCACGCTGTCAAAGTTGCCAATATCGGGTACCAATACTTCTTTAATGGTCATAATGATTTAATTCCTTATTCGCGACTGGCCTTACACCGTAACGGGGTTAGCACGATTCACATCGATGTGGTATTTCTGAATCGCTTCTGCGGCTTTACTTGCAGGCAATTTACCTTCATCGGCCAATGCTTTGAGGGCCGCCAACACCACGTAATAACGATCGACCTCAAAAAAGCTACGTAGTGCTTCACGTGAGTCTGAGCGACCATAGCCATCGGTGCCCAGCGCCACAAAACGGTTGGGCACAAAGTTGCGAATTTGGTCAGCAAAGGCGCGCATGTAGTCAGTAGAAGCAATCACTGGCCCTTCAGCCTGTGCTAAACATTGAGCCACATAGCTTAATTTAGGCGTTTCAGTCGGATGCAGTAAGTTGTAACGCTCCGCATCAATGCCATCACGACGTAGCTCAGTAAAGCTGGTAACGCTCCAGATATCTGCAGACACGCCCCAGTCTTGTTCCAACAATGCAGCTGCGGCAATCACTTCACGCAAAATCACGCCTGAACCCATCAATTGCACTTTCGGGCCTTTTGTAGCGGACTTGCTCAAGCAGTACATGCCTTTGAGGATGCCTTCTGCACTGTCAGCTGGCATGGCAGGGTGGCTGTAATTCTCGTTCATCAAGGTGATGTAGTAGTAGACATCTTCTTGATTTTGCACCATACGGCGCATGCCCTCTTGAATAATCACGGCGAGCTCATAAGCAAAGGTTGGATCATACGAAACACAGTTGGGAATGGTGGCCGACATTAAGTGGCTGTGACCATCTTCGTGCTGTAAGCCTTCACCATTAAGCGTGGTGCGGCCTGCGGTGGCGCCGAGTAAGAAGCCACGCGCCCGGCTATCACCAGCGGCCCACGCAAAGTCACCAATGCGTTGGAAACCAAACATGGAATAGTAAATATAAAACGGAATCATCTGCACGCCTGTCACCGAATAGGAGGTGGCAGCCGCTAACCAGCTGGCAAATGAGCCTGCTTCGTTAATGCCTTCTTCTAAAATCTGACCATCTTTGGATTCTTTGTAATACATGACTTGGTCAGAGTCTTGTGGTTCGTACAGTTGGCCTTTACTGGAGTAGATGCCCAATTGACGGAACATACCTTCCATGCCAAATGTACGGGCTTCATCAGGCACAATCGGCACCACATATTTGCCGATTTGTTTGTCACGCACTAAGGTCGATAAAATCCGTACAAACGCCATGGTGGTAGAAATTTCACGTTCACCAGTGGCGCCCAACATGTTGTCGAACGCAGACAAGGCAGGCACGGTGAGCTCATTGCCTTTACGGCGACGCTGCGGCACAAATCCGCCCATGGCAGCGCGACGCTCGGCTAAGTATTTCATTTCTGGGCTGTCATCTGCCGGCTTGTAAAAGGATAAGTTTTCAACTTGCTCGTCAGTTAACTGCAAATTAAAACGATCACGGAATTTCTTCAGTGATTCGATATCCATGCTTTTTTGTTGATGAGTGGTGTTTTGCCCTTCACCCGCATCCCCCATGCCATAGCCTTTCACGGTTTTGGCCAAAATAACAGTGGGTTGACCTTTGTGATTCACGGCTGCGTGATAGGCTGCAAATACTTTGTGAGGATCATGTCCGCCGCGGTTTAAGCGCCAAATATCATGATCCGACATGGCAGCCACCATTTCTTTGAGCTCAGGATATTTGCCAAAAAAATGCTCACGGGTATAAGCGCCGCCTTTGGCTTTGAAGTTTTGGTATTCGCCATCCACGCACTCTTCCATGCGTTTTTGTAGCAAGCCATCTTTATCCATGGCAAGTAATGGATCCCAATAAGAGCCCCACACGACTTTAATGGCGTTCCACCCCGCGCCTCTAAAGTTGGATTCTAATTCTTGAATGATTTTACCGTTGCCGCGGACGGGACCATCCAAGCGTTGCAAGTTACAGTTAATCACGAAAATTAAATTATCCAAGCCTTCACGCGCTGCGAGTGAAATTGCACCTTGTGATTCAGGTTCGTCCATTTCACCGTCGCCACAGAAGACCCAGACTTTGCGGTCTGATGTGTCGGCAATGCCACGGTCGTGAATGTATTTCAAGAAGCGCGCTTGATAAATACCGGCGAGTGGGCCCAAGCCCATTGAAACGGTAGGGAACTGCCAAAAATCTGGCATCAGCCAAGGGTGCGGGTAGCTAGATAAGCCATTGCCGCCAGTTTCTTGGCGGAAATTATCCATTTGTTCTTCTGTAAAACGGCCCTCTAAGAAGGCACGTGCATACACACCAGGTGAAGAGTGGCCTTGGAAATACACGCAATCGCCACCAAACTGATCATTCGGTGCGCGGAAAAAGTGATTAAAGCCAACATCGTATAACGTGGCTGCTGACTGAAAGCTCGCAATGTGACCGCCAACGCCCGGTGATTTTTCATTGGCCCGCAATACCGTCATGATGGCGTTCCAGCGAATCAATGCACGCACTCGGCGCTCCATTTCTGGGTCGCCCGGTAATTTTGCTTGCTGATGCGTTGGAATCGTATTGAGATAGGCCGTAGTGGCGTTGTATGGCAGGTGGCCACCGGTGCGGCGGGCTTTGTCAATCATGGCCTCGAGTAAAAAGTGCGCGCGTTCCGCGCCTTCGTTCTCGATAACGGCGGTGAGCGCTTCAAGCCACTCTTGCGTTTCTGCCGCATCAGTTTCGTGTAAGTGAGATTGCGAATGGGTTGCCATGCGTGAGGATTCTCCGAGTTGTGTGACGCTACGCGTATAATCTAAAACAGAACACTGCGAGGTTACCAGAAGGGTTCTACCAAAAAGGATGAATGCATCGTGGTAATGTCGAGCAAAGCTTGGCTAAATAGTGCTCGCCTTGCATCGTTTTCTTGACCGTAAGTGTCTCTTTTTTAGGGATTTTGGTCAAGTTAAACTACGGTTTTAGCCCTTCAACTTTAGACTTTTGCTACGATAAGCCTAGGTTTTATAGAAGACTACATGGAGTTGTAAATATGATTGATTGGCATTTAAATGCAACGATTACCACAGATAAAGCGATCAATTGTGCGCAACATGTATTGATCGTGTCTGATGTAGATCATCTCCAGATAGGCGTTTTTGCCGCATTGATCGCGCAAAAGCTTTCGCGTATGCAGCGCACATGGCTGGATTTAGAACAAAAAGCGATTACGCTTGAAACGCAAGCTGGCCAATTGGTGAGTGTGGTGTGCGTGTCGACACAACGCAGCCCTTTTGACGTACAGACACAATTACGCAAAGCCATGACCCCTTTATTAGCAGAGTATCCATCACATGTGGCTGTGTGTTTGCAATGTGATGATGCCTCTAAAGATCGTTTGCTTGCGTATATTGCATGGGTACTGGCCATCAACGCACACGTGCTAACGCCTTTAAAAAAATCGCAGCCGACGCCAGCGTTAACGCAGGTGACGGTATTGGGGCATGATCGCTTACCTGATACAGGTTGGATTGAGGCAATGGTAAGCGGCAATACTTTATGTCGAAATTTAACATTAACCCCACCTAATCAACTCACCCCTGCTTTGTATATGAGCCAACTCCATGCATTGGCAGCGACACATGACTGGACGCTTCAAGTATGGGATTTTGATACGTTGAAACAGATGGGGGCTGGCGCGTTTGTGGCGGTGGCACAGGGGTCTACTGATAAGGACGCTGCAATTGTGAAGCTGAGCTATCGCCATCCTCAAGCGGATAAAACCTTGGGTTTGGTGGGCAAAGGCATATGCTTTGATACGGGCGGCCATAATTTAAAAGCATCTAAATATATGTTGGGCATGCATCAAGACATGAACGGCGGCGCGGTGGCGTTAGGCGTGCTACAAGCCATCACCTTAAGTAATCAAGTTGTTAATGTCGACTGTTGGCTCGCCATCGCCCAAAACCATATTGGCCCAAATGCCTACAAGCAAAATGATGTAGTCACCGCGTTAAATGGGTTGCGCATTGAAGTCATCCATACCGATGCCGAAGGACGCATGGTGTTAGCCGATACATTGACCTTGGCGGCGCGCCAACAGCCCGATGTGCTGATTGATTACGCAACCCTCACGGGTAGTATGCAAACTGCGTTAGGTACACGGATGAGTGGGGTGATTGCAAACCGCCCCGCATTCGCACAACAATGGATTGCGGCAGGTGAAGTCAGTGGTGAACGGGTGGTCGAGTTTCCCTACGCTGAAGATTATGATGAAGCGTTAGAGAGCGAGGTTGCCGATATGAAGGAATGTACGTTGGATGCCGAGGCTGACCATCTCTTGGCTGCCCGTTTTCTTGGTAAGTTTGTCGATGACGCGATCCCTTGGTGCCATATCGATTTGTCCGCATATGCCAATAAAAATGGTCTTGGTGCAGTGGCCTCTGAAGTGAACGGCTTTGGTGTAAGTTTGACCATGCACTGGCTTGCTCATTTTTTAATCAAAGCGCACTGACACACGCATAGGTCAATCGAGGTGGCATGACCTCGTAAAAAATGGCATATTCAATATAAAACAAATGCGCTAAAAGCAGGTCTATTTTTCAGTAAAAACAGGTCGCTTCAATCGCATGCATACCTGCGTTAAAAAAACAGAAATGGGGACTGAAATGGAGATGAGTACGTTGGATTGGTTAGCCAGCTTTCCAGAGTTGGCGGCATTAGAACCGGCCTCTAAAAAATTGCTCGCGCAATATGCCAGAGTCATAGAAGCGCCAGTAGGCACCATAGGGTATCGTCAAGGTGATCACTGTGGCGCCTATGTGATGCGCTTAAAAGGTCAATCGCGTGTGTACAAAGATTCGGCCAGTGGCCGGGAAATTGTGCTTTACCGAGTCGGCGCTGGCGAAACCTGTGTGATTACAACCACCTGCCTATTAGGCAATAGTCAGTATCCAGCTTCCACCATCGTCGAGGAAGCTGTTGAGGATGTGTTGATTCCAGAAGCCATTTTTAATCGATTGATGATTGATTCGCCCGTGTTTCGTCAATATGTCATGCAAAATTATGGGGCCTTAATCAGTGATTTAATTGTGTTGTTGGATGAGGTGGCATTTCAAACCTTGGATGCCCGATTAGCCAAGTGGTTGTTAGACATGGGCAACAATCACATTCATCGTACCCATCAGCAAATTGCCGACGAATTAGGCACTGCGCGTGAGGTGGTGAGCCGTCAGTTAAAACGTTTGGAGCAAAAGGGCTGGCTCACCATGGGCCGCGGTGAAATTGAGCTTTTACAACGCGGAGAGTTACTCAAGCTTGCCAATAGTGGCTAGCGTTTATCTATGCTTTGTATCCCATTAGATACAACTTTTAGCCATGTTTGATACATGTTCTGGTCATCCCTCACGTTTGAATGCACGTTAAACAGACACTGCACAATGCAGGAAACTGACTAGAGGAGAAGCATGATGCTAAAAGTGTTTGGCGTAACAGTGGTATGTATGGCAACTAGCCAATGTGTTTGGGCAGATGCCCAGTATGCCGATCAAGCGCGCGTATTGTCTGTGGCGCCCCAAGTGGAACGCGTCAATCAACCAAGACAAGAATGTCGTACTGAGTATATCCGCGAGCGCGTATACGATCAGCCAAGTCGATCAAATGCTGGGGCGGTGGTCGGCGGGGTAACTGGGGGATTGCTAGGTAGTACCATTGGTAAAGGGACGGGTCGGATTGCAGCGGCAGCCGTCGGTGCAGGCTTTGGTGCGTTGGTGGGTGACCGTGTGGATAATCGAGACTACGCGGGCAATGAGCGGGTCATTACACGGCCGATTGAACAATGCGTCACGGTTGATCAATGGCAAACGATCACCACTGGCTATTTAGTCAACTACGAATACCAAGGCCGGCAGTACAGCACGCTGATGGATCGAGCGCCAGGTTCCACGATAGACCTCGATGTCACCATCAGTCCTCGGCAGGCACAATATCAACCAAGTTACCAACCAAGTTATCGTCCTGCCTCATGGCATAAAGCAGCACCCGCGCGGGCGCGTGAGCATGCTAGACGTCGTGAAGTTTGGTAGTCTTTCGCCATCGCGTCGATAACCACATCGTGGGGAAAAGCCATCTGCCCGCTGGGCGGATGGCAACTACATCTTAGGTTGATTGTATTTAAACGCTTAAATTGCGGCGCGGTAAATGAAAGGCAGAGTTAGGCTTAGACGGTGATGGGTGTTGTGAACGGGGCAGGGACTATTTCGCTCACTGAGGTGATCGGTTTTTTGGACAGATGTTTAGAGAGCGCCTCGGCCAACGGCTGTGGACGGTTCAAGTAAAAGCCTTGTGCAAAGCCAACACCCATATGGATTAAACAATCTAAGGTGTCTCGATCTTCAACATATTCTGCAATGGTTTCGATCTGCATGGATTCAGCCACACTTTGGATGGCTTTGGACATGGCTAAATCTACTTTATTGCGTGTGATGTCTTTCACATATGAGCCATCCATTTTTAGGAAGTTAACTGGCAGATGTTTTAAATAGCTAAACGACGACATACCACTGCCAAAGTCATCTAACATAAACCGCACACCCAGCTGTTTTAATTCTTGAATTAATCGAATCGTACTATCGATATTGATGATGGCTGAGGTCTCGGTCACTTCAAAACAAACGTGGGTTGGCGGAATGTGATAGCTGACTAAACATTGTTTGATAAAGTCTAGTAGCGTTGAATCGCCCAACGACATGCCTGATAAATTAATGCTGATGATAAATGGTGTCAGTTGATCTTCTGTTTTAAAGAGCGGTTGTAACGCCATAAATGCATGCTTAATCACCCAACGATCAATTTTAGTCATCAGCTGATAACGTTCAGCAGAGGGTAAAAATTCATGTGGGGGAATGATGCCGCCTTCGTCATCACGCTTGCGAATTAAAATTTCATAAAACGGCGGTTGGTCTTGTTGTAATGGGTAAATGCCTTGGCAGTACAACACAAACTCATTTTGCTCGATGGCCTCGTTAATCCGTGAAACCCATTCCATTTCGGTATGGCGTTTTAGTAACACGTCATCTTTGGGATGAAATAAATGGATTTGGTTACGTCCATTATCTTTGGCCACATAACAGGCCGCATCGGCATGGCGTGTAATTTCACCAATGTCTTTTAAATCAGGCGTAATTTCTACAATGCCAACACTGATGCCGGTTTGAAATAGTCGTCCTTCATGCATAAAGCGAAAGTTTTCTACGATTTTTCGCAATTGCGCGGCAATTTCAATGGCTTTTTCGACATGGCAATAGCTCATCAGTAAACCAAATTCATCGCCCCCTAACCGCGCAAATGTATCTTCTTGGCGGATGCGTTGACTCAAAATCATGCTGATTTGCCGTAGCATTTCATCGCCTGCCAAATGTCCGCAGGTGTCGTTAATGACGCGAAATTGATCTAAATCCATATAACAAAATACATGCTGGCTGCCATGTAAGCGAACATCAGAGAGTGCTTGTTGAAGGCGACGTTCTAATTCTTGGCGATTGACTAACCCAGTTAGTGCGTCATGTCTGGCTTGATAATGTAACTGCGCCTGTGCATCTTGAATGCGTCCACGCATGGCCAATTCTGCATCATGCATTTCGCGTGAAATTTGATTGAGGGTGGTTTGTAGGGTCTGAATTTCAGGCAACGTGTGTTTATCGCTTTTAATGTGTTGTTGACCCCAGAGTAATTTTTTAAGCGTATGCGTTAATTCACTCAATGGTCGAGAAATAGACAAACCAACCCAATACACCAACAACGCACACACCATGAGGCCCAAGGTCATCAGTGCCACGTTTTTAATAAATGCATCACGGTAATCATTGATCAAGGCCTGTTTATCAATGCTGATATAGACAAACCCCAGCAGGGTTTTTTTGGTTTCCCCAGATAACACGCTGACCATAGTGATGTCTTCGTTGCTATATGAGGTCAACGCTTGATGCATGGGGGAAACAGGCAACCTGATAGGGGGCTGTTTGCCCATGGTTGCGATGGTTTTTTTGGCTGAATTGGTAATGGATAACGATAAGTAGGGCTCTTGATCTAAGTGACTCGCGGCCAATAAACGTTTGATGTAGGCGGTATCGTGTAGGCGTTGATTGTTTTGAATCACTGCAG